>NZ_JACJKQ010000019.1 GCF_016901575.1 Enorma phocaeensis | reverse complement strand
CCGCGCCCCTGGTCCAAGGGGGCGCGGCCCTCATGCTCAAACTGCTCATTTTTCGGTGCACGCGTTGCTCAGAAACCGGTGCTCATTCGGACCATTTCTTATTGCACATCAACAATGCCCTTCACAGCAATCCGCGGCCGGGCGTGGTGCCCTGCCATCGCGTCGTCTTCGCCGACGGCAGCATCTGCGAGGGCTTCGCCTTCGGCGGGGCCGACGCCCAGCGCGCGCTGCTCGAGGACGAGGGCGTGACCTTCCGCGACGACACGCACGTCGACCTCGACGCCTGCCGCTGGCCAGCCGGCCTATAGCCTCCGCTCCTCAGGCATGGAGCCCCTCCCCCGCCGAGCAAGGCGCCCCGCGCGAGCCGGGGCGCCTGCACATCTAGGACCGGACCGCGTCGCCCCGAGAAAGGAACAGCCATGGCAACCGCGCCGTTTTGCACCTGCACCGACCACGCCTGCCCCATGAACCCCGTGAACCATGACAAGGGGTGCACCCTCTGCGTGGCGAAATGCCTGAAGGAGCGCGAGATCCCCAGCTGCTTCTTCAAGGACGTCTCGCTCGACCTGCTGCCCGGCGACGAGCAGGACTGGACCTATGCCGGCTTTGCCGCCCACGTGATGAAGCACGGCGAATAACGTCTGCAGCCTCTGCACGCGGGTGGCACCCCCTGCCCCGGCGCCGCCCGCGCCACGGCAGGGACCGCCCGCGTCGGAGCCAAACGGGTCGCCCGTGGCGCTGCGGCCCCTACCGCGCTATGACGACCTCGCGATCATCGGAGGTGACGATGGACTTGGCGGAGATGGCGGCGCCCAGATAGCGCTCCACGAGCTCGGCAAGCTCGTCGACGGCGGCGCGGCAGTCATCGACGCGCCCCGGCTCCACGCACTCCACGATGAGGAAGGCGTTGCTCGAATCGTCCGTCAACGCCGTGCGCACGCCGTCGCGCCAGTTCCAGCACCGGCACACGGCCCCCGCGTCGTCGCAGTAGCACAGCTCCCCCGGCAGCGTGGGGTCTTGCTTGCCGTCCTCGCCCAGCGGCTCGAAGGCGTCTCCGCCCTCGGTCACGGCGAGGCGCAAATCTCCCTGGAAGGCGTCGATGTCCTCCCCGCCCACCGGCAGGGCGTACTTGAGCGAGATGGCGTTATAGATGTCGACCGACGGGGTGATGGAGCCCACCGGCTTGCCCTTGAGGACGCGCTTGAGCAGGTTCTCGATCGAGCAGCGCGCGCCCTTTTTCGTCTTGAACCTGCGATAGGCGTCGCGCCATGCCTTCACCGGCTCGTTTTCCGAGATGACCTCGCTGGTCAGGTGACGCTCCGCGAGTGCGTTCGCCCGCTCGAGCAGCTGCTCGATCTGCTCGGCGTCCTCGGGCGCCACCTCGCTCGCCGGCTTCATGCCCTCGGCGACCACCACGCCGATCGCCGCATCCGGAAAGAGCTGCCAGAACGACTCCTCGGTCACAAACTTCTTCATGGAAGCGATCCTTTCTCCCCTGCGGCGAGCTCGGAGGAGCCCCCGCAGACGGCCTATGAAAAAACGCGCACACCTGCCGGCCACCTTCTTTGCCCTACGGTGCCGGCACGTGCGCGCGTACGCTGCCCCCATCCGGGGAAGGGGGCTCTATCTGTTGGAATATCTTAGCAGCTTTGTGCGCCCCGACGCCACAGAGGATGCCGGGACGCACAACGGCTCAGCGTAGCGCCTCTGCCCTTTAGCGGTGGCGCGGACGGGTCATGCTGTTCAGGTCGACGCCGGGATAGCGCTTCTCGAAGTTCTCCTTGAACTTGCCTGCGAGCTCTGCCGCGGCCTTGTCGTACGCCTCGCCGTCCTCCCAGGTGTCGCGCGGGTTCAGGATCTTGGAGGGAACGTTGGGGCAGTCGCGCGGCACGTCGACGTCGAACACGTCGTCGTGACGGTAGCCGGCGACGTCGAGCTCGCCGTTCATGGCGGCCTTCACCAGCGCGCGCGTGTGATAGAGCGCGATGCGATGGCCGACGCCGTAGGGGCCGCCGGTCCAGCCGGTGTTCACCAGATACACGCGCGTCTTGTTCTGCGTGATCTTCTCGCCCAGCAGGTAGGCGTAGACCATGTGGTCGAGCGGCATGAAGGGCTCGCCGAAGAGCGCCGAGAACGTGGGCTGGGGCTCCTTGATGCCCAGCTCGGTGCCGGCGACCTTGGCGGTGTAGCCGGTGAGGAAGTGGAACATGGCCTGCTCGCGGTTGAGCTTGGAGATCGGGGGCAGCACGCCATAGGCGTCAGCGGTGAGGAAGAGCACCACCGAGGGGGTCTCGCCCGTGCCGGACTCGACGACGCGCTTGATGTGCGTAAGCGGATAGGCGGCGCGGCCGTTCTCGGTGATGGAGCTGTCGGAGTAGATGGCGGCGCGCGTCTTGCGGTCGAGCTTTACGTTCTCGGACACGCTGCCGAAGCGGATGGCGTCGAAGATGTCGGGCTCGCGCTCGCGCGTGAGGTCGATGGTCTTGGCGTAGCAGCCGCCCTCGATGTTGAAGACGCCGCGCGGGCTCCAGCCGTGCTCGTCGTCGCCGATGAGCAGGCGCTCGGGGTCGGCAGAGAGCGTGGTCTTGCCGGTGCCCGAAAGGCCGAAGAGGATGGCGGTCTTGCCGGTGCGCGGGTCCATGTTGGCCGAGCAATGCATGGGCAGCACGCCGTCCTCGATGGGCAGCAGGTAGTTCATCATGGTGAAGACGGCCTTCTTGATCTCGCCGCAATAGCCGGTGCCGGCGACGACGATCTTCTTGCCCTCCATGTCCAGGATGACGGCAGCGGGCTCGACGCCGTCGCGGTCACGTGAGCACACATAGGTGGGAGCAGCAAAGACCATGATGTCGGGACGGCCGAACACCTCGAGCTCGTCCGAAGAGGGGCGCACGAGCATCTGGGAGATGAACAGCGCCTGGTGGGCACGCTCGCACACCACCATGACCTTGCGGGCGAACTGGCGGTCGGCGCCCGCGAAGCCGCGGACCACGAACAGGTGGCGGCGCTGCGACATGTAGCGCGTCACGTTCTTGCGCACGCGCTTGTAGGTCTTCTCGTCGATGGGCTTGTTGGTGGGGCTGTTCCAGTTGACGTTCTCGTCGGCGGCACCCGCGTCGACGATGTAGCGGTTCTCGGGGCTGCGGCCGGTGAAGGCGCCCGTGGACACGGACAGCGATCCGGTCGAGGTGAGGTAGGCCTCATGGTGGGATACGGCGTGCTCGATGAGCTTGGCGGGGCTCCAGTCAACGTGCACGCGGTCGATGTCACAGTCGATGCCCGACTCCAGCAATATCGTCTCGATCATAGGTTCACCTTTCATCCCGTAGGCGCAGGGCACGATGCCCCGCAGGCCGGTCGAACGGGCTTGCCGCGCGCCCCCGGCGCGAGGCGCTGGGGCCCGGCAGGACGTCGCCGGCAGTGACACAATCACATTTCATATACATCAACTGATTCTCTGACGCACCCCTTTATCGGGGAACGGCGGGGGCTGTCTAGACCAACGGGGCGGGCGGTATAATGACTCCCATTGCACCGACGGCGGACGCGCGACGCCCTGGATGGGAGCATCATGACCATGACGCCTTGGGACACGATTCGCAAAGAGCTCAAGCGGCGCGACGAGGGGCGGCGGGGGCCGTCGTTTCGGCGGGCGGACGACCCCGGCGTGGAGGAGGGGCCGCGCATCGACGTGCGCCCCGGACACGACGCCCTGCCCCGAGACCGCCGCGAGGGCGCCGCGCCGCGCAGGCCCCAGCGCCAGCCCTGGCTCGCCCGCATCATCAACCAATGGTGGACCCGCCTGCTGCAATCGGTCTACAAGGGCTCGCTGAGCAAACAGGAGGCGCAGTACGAGTCGCACAGCACGGGGCGCGACTACGTGTGGAACACCGTCGGCACCTCGATATGGGGCATGGTGTTCCCCGTTCTCACCGTGGTGGCGACGCAGCTCGCCGGCGCCGAGGAGGCGGGCATGTTCTCCATGGCCTTCGTCACCGGCACCCTGCTCATGATCGCCGCGAACTATGGCGTGCGCAACTTCCAGGTCTCCGACATCGACGAGGACCATTCCTTTTCGTCCTATCAGATCAACCGCTGGCTCACCGGCATCGCCGCCTTCGTGTGCGGCCTGCTGTACTGCTCGGTGCGCGGATACGACTCCCACATGCTCACCATCTGCGTGGGCGTATACGTCTATAAGCTGGTCGACGGCGTGGCAGACGTCTACGAGGGACGCCTGCAGCAGGCCGACAAGCTCTACCTTGCGGGAATCTCCCAGACGCTGCGCTCGGTGGCGGCCATCGCGGGCTTCTCCGCCCTCCTGCTCGTCACGCGCGACCTCGCGGTGGCGTCGGTCGCCATGGCGGTCGCCACCGCCGCCACGCTCGCCCTGGTGACGCTTCCGCTCGCGCTGCTCGAGACCGAGAAGTCGCGCCGCTGGGACGTGGGCGAGGTCGCCGACCTCTTTCGCCACTGCTTCCCGCTGTTTGCCGCGCTGTTCCTGTTCAACCTCATCGAGAGCGTGCCGAAGTTCGTGATGGAGGGCGCCCTCCCCTACGAGAACCAGCTCTTCTTCAACGCCCTCTACTTCCCCGCCCAGGGCATCCTGCTCGCCATCGGCTTTGTGTACAAGCCCCAGCTGCTGCGCCTCGCGAGCATCTGGTCGAACCCGCGCAAGCGCCGCCGCTTCGACTTGGTGGTCATCGCCGTCATGGCGGTCATCCTCGGCATCACCGTAGGCGTGAGCATCTTCATGGAATGGCTCGGCATCCCGCTCATGAGCTTCATGTACGGGGTCGACTTCGAGCAGTTCGGCGCGCTGCCCCACCTCATGGTGCTCGCCGGAGGCGTGACCGCGGCGATCGACTTCCTCTACGCGATCATCACCGTGCTGAGGCGCCAGGGCGCGGTCATGCGCCTGTACGCCGTCTCGTTCGCGGCGTCTGTGGCGCTGTCCCTCGTGCTGGTGAACCTCCTAGGTCTCGCCGGCGCGGTGGCGAGCTACCTGGGAACCATGTCGCTGCTGCTCGTCCTGCTGGTGATGGAGTATGCGCGCATGCGCCGCCAGATCACCCGCGAGCGCAATCCGTTCGCCTAGGGAGCAAGGGCCGGCACCGGCCGCACGGCGCCCCTGCTGGGGCGTCGAACCCTATTCGCCTTCCAGGACGTCGGCATACCAGGTGGCCCCGTCGTCCAGGCGCAGGATGCCCACCCGTCCCATCTCGTGCCCGCCCGCGGCGGCGCAGTCGATGTCCACGCGGTCGGCGACGCCTCCCGTGGCGTCGCAGGCGCCGAGCGGCGTCACCATGCCCCGTCCGTCCTCAGAGACCCCTACGCCCTCGCCCGCCTGGGCATAATAGCCAAGCGCCGTCGACGGCGTATGGCCGGCGATCACCACGGGACCGGAGCCGTCTTTGCCGACCAGCCCGGTCGGCTCCGCCCAGAAGCGATCGCGGATCCACAGGAGGTCCTGCGGGTCCTGCTGCGCCATCATATCCATGAGCTGCTCGCGAGACGCCGAGGAGGCGCCGCGGCCCTCGCTGCAGTCCACGCCCGCCGTCGCCAGGTACCCGCGCGCGGCGAGCGCGTCGATGCCCGCATGCGCCAGGATAAAGGCGCGCCCGCCCGCCTCGACGACGTCGTAGAGAGGCAGGTTCGCGATCCAGTCGATGATGTCGGAAAACTCCTCGCGCGGAAGGCGGTCGAGGCCCGGCGCCGTGGCATAGCCGCCGTTGAGTGCCCAGGTGCCCAGGTCGATGTCGCTGTCGTGGAGAAGTGCGTCGAGCATCATGCGCTCATGGTTGCCCATGAGCACGCGCACGCCGGGGATGCCGCGCACGAGCTGTATCACGCCCACGGGGTCGGGGCCGCGATCCACCATGTCTCCCAGCACGAAGAGCGTATCGGCAGGGCCGGGGGCTGCCAGCGAAAGCGCCCGGTCGAGCGCCCGCAGGTGCCCGTGGGCGTCTGAGGTCACATAGGTTGCCATGGCACGCCTCCCCATCTGTGGTGTGGACGATGCTCCTTGCATTGTATCGCGCAGAAAGCCGCTCCGAGGACGTCTCGTTAATCATAGTTTTACACTCGGATTATATGGAGCGAGTATCCAGCAGGGCTTTACTATGATAGAGTATCCCGAACCCGTAGGCGGCCCGAGGCAGACGCCGCGGCCGCCGTGCCATTCACCGAAAGGATTCCCCATGGCCCGCGTCCACAACTTCTCGGCCGGTCCGGCGGCGCTGCCGCTGCCCGTGCTGGAAGAGATACAGCAGGAACTCGTCGACTACCGTGGATGCGGCATGTCCGTGCTGGAGATGAGCCACCGCTCGCAGGCCTACGCACAGATCATCGACGACGCCGAGGCGACCCTGCGCAGGATCATCGGCATTCCCGACACGTACCGCGTCCTGTTTTTGCAGGGCGGCGCCACGCTGCAGTTCGCCGGCATCCCGCTGAACCTCATGCGCCGCGGCCGCGCGGGCTATGTGGTCTCCGGCCACTTTGCGAAGCTCGCCTGGCAAGAGGCCGCCCGCTACGGCGACGCCCGGGTGCTCGCCACGAGCGAGGACACCGGCTTCGACCGCATCCCCGACCTCTCCCGCATCCGCGAGCAGGCACGTGACCTCGACTATCTATATATCTGCCAGAACAACACCATCTTCGGCACCATGTTCCATGCGCTGCCCGACACCGGCGACACGCCGCTCGTCGCCGACGTCTCGAGCTGCTTCCTCTCGATGCCGCTCGACATCGAGCGCTACGGCCTCGTCTACGCCGGCGCCCAGAAGAACGCCGGCCCCGCGGGCGTGACCGTGGTCATCGTCCGCGAGGACCTCATCGGCGAGGGGCCGGCGCTCGAATGCTGCCCCACCTATATGAGCTATCGCCGCCAGGCGGACGCCAAATCCATGATGAACACGCCCAACACCTTTGGCATCTACGTATGCGGCAAGGTGTTCCGCTGGGTCGAGGAGCAGGGCGGCCTCAAGGCCATGGCGCAGACGAACAGCGAGAAGGCGCGCATCCTCTACGACGTCCTCGACGCCAGCGAGGTCTTCCGCCCCTTTGCCGAACCCGCTTCGCGCTCGATTGCCAACGTCACCTTCCGATGCGCCACGCCGGAGCTGGACGCCGCCTTCATCGAGGGCGCCCGCGAGCGCGGCATCGAGGGCGTCAAGGCCCACCGCCTCACCGGCGGCATGCGCGCCAGCATCTACAACGCCGTTTCCCTCGATGGCGTCAAGGCGCTCGCCGCCTACATGCAGGACTTCGAGGAGAGCCGGCGATCTAATTAGGCTAGCAGCCAACTCCAACCCAGCTGCTAGCCACCTGCCTGCAACCCCGATGCACGTGGACCGCAGGCCTCCGCACGAGCCAGATAGGTAGCCCGTGCGCCCCTTTACCGCAGTGATTCGTTCCCTGGCGCGCAGGGTTGTTGATGCGTCCCCTGCCCAGAGGCGCCGGCGGCGCCTTTGAGCGAGCAGGACCACCCGAGCGCAGGGAGCACACCGAGAACCCGATGGGAGCACCATGCGAAAGATCAAGATCATCGACGACATCACCAAAGACGGCAGCGTCGAGTTTGGCCCCGGCTACGAGTTCGTCGAGGAGGCGCAGGAGGCGGATGCCATCCTCATGCGCTCGACCGACCTGCACGGCTATGACCTGCCGACCAGCATTCGCGCCATCGCCCGCTGCGGCGCCGGCGTCAACAACATCCCCGTAGACGACTACGCAAGGCGCGGCGTGGTGGTGTTCAACTCCCCCGGCGCCAACGCGAACGCCGTCAAGGAGATGGTGCTCTGCATGATGATCCTCTCCAGCCGCGGCGTGGTGCAGTCGATGGAGTGGGTGCGCCAGAATGCCGACGACCCCGATATCATGGTCGACGCCGAGAAGGTCAAGAAGGCCTTCGTCGGGCAGGAGCTCAAAGACAAGCGCGTGGGCGTCATCGGCCTCGGCAACGTCGGCTCGAAGGTCGCCAACGCCTGCGTGCAGCTGGGCATGGACGTCTATGGCTACGACCCGTTCATCTCGGTGGAGCACGCCTGGGAGCTCAGCCGCGACGTCCAGCGCGTGGGCACGCTCGAGGACCTCTGCCGCAACTGCGACTACCTCACGCTCCATGTTCCCAGCAAGGCCGACACGGTCGGCATGATCGGCGCCGACCAGCTCGCGCTCCTGGCACCCGGGGCCATCCTCATCAACTTCGCGCGCGAGACCATCGTCGACGAGGACGCGGTGTCCGATGCCCTGCACTCGGGACAGCTCTCGTGGTTCTCGACCGACTTTGCCACCCCTAAAACGGTGCTCATGCCCAATACGTACGTGACCACCCATTCGGGCGCCGGCACGAGCGAGGCCGAGGCCAACTGCGCCGACATGGCGATCTCGGAGCTCAAGGACTATCTGGAAAACGGCAACATCGCCCACTCGGTGAACTACCCCGCCTGCTCCATGGGCAAGGCGCGCGCCGCCAGCCGCATCGCATGCCTGCACGCCAACGTCCCCAACATGATCGGACAGATCACGGCGATCCTCGCCAAGGACAACGCCAACGTGCAGCGCATGGTCAACGAGAGCGCCGGCGAGAACGCCTACACCATGTTCGACACCGACGAGCATCTCGAGCAGTCGACCATCGAGGCGCTCAAGCAGATTCCCGCCGTCTATCGCGTCCGCGTGATCAAGTAGGGATCGGCAGCCGCCATGTGAGACAACGGGACGAAGGCGCGCCCTCGGGCATGCGTTCGTCCCGTTTTGCGTCCCTGCGGTATCATGGGGCGCATGCAACCTGCCCGAAAGGAGCCCCATGCGCGTCCTCCCCTTCCCCTGCACCCGACCGGCACCCGAACACGCCGCCGATGTCGCGGCGCTGCCCTACGACGTCTTCGACCGAGCCGAGGCGGCGGCCTATGTCCAGGGGCGCCCCCTCTCGTTTCTGAACATCGACCGCCCCGAGACGCAGTTTGGCCCCGATGAGGACATGTATGCGCCCGAGGTCTATGAGAAGGCGTCCGAGCTTCTCCAGGGACGCATCGCCGACCACACCTTCTTCCAAGACGCCAGCCGCAGCTACTACCTCTACGAGCTCTCCTGGCAGGGCCGGACCCAGACGGGGCTCGTGGGCGTCTGCTCCATCGACGAGTATGAGTCGGGCGTCATCAAGCGCCACGAGCTGACCCGCGAGGAGAAGGAGCGCGACCGCATCGAGCACATGCGCGCCCTCGGCTACCAGACCGGACCGATCTTCCTCACCTATCGCGACCAGCCGGTGCTGGACATCATCATCGGCGCCGCGAAGTCCGCGACCCCGCTGTACCGCTTCACCGATGACGAGGGCGTCGCCCAGACCGTGTGGGAGATCAAGCGCCCCGATGCCGTCGAGGCCATCCATGCCATGTTCGAGCAGATTCCCTGCGCCTACATCGCCGACGGCCACCATCGCACCGCCTCGGCGGTAAAGGTCGGGCAGGCAATGCGTGAGGAGGCGAAGGCTGCCGGCACCTTCACGGGCAAGGAGCCCTTCAACTACTTCCTCTCGGTGCTGTTCCCGGCAAGCCAGCTCACGGTGCTGCCCTACAACCGCGTGGTCTCCGACCGCGGAGGCCTCACGGTGGCAGGGCTCATCGCCCAGGCGATGGCGGCGGGCTTCGCGATTGAGGAGAGCCCCCGACCCGTCGAGCCCGAGCGCCATGGGGAGATCGGCATGTATACCGACGGACGCTGGTGGCGCCTCTCGCCCGGCGCCAACCTTGCCGCATCCATCGAGGCGGCATCCGAGGGCAATCCCGTGGCCGCCCTCGACGTGACCCTGCTCCAGAGCACCCTCCTTGGTCCCGCGCTCGGCGTCGAGGACCCAAGGTGCGACCCGCGCATCTCGTTTGTGGGCGGCATCCGCGGAACTGAAGAGCTCGAGCGGCGCGCGGGCGCCGAGGGCGTCGCGTTCACCCTGCACGCCACCGGCATCGACGAGCTGCTGGCCGTCGCCGACGCAGGCATGCTCATGCCGCCCAAATCGACCTGGTTTGAACCGAAGCTCAGAAGCGGGCTGTTCCTCCACCGCATCAAATAATCCCTGCATCGGGGCGGGGCGCCGCGGAATCGACCGCATCGCCCGCCCCGATCTTGGCCCGTCCTTCGCATGAACATGGCGAGACGGAACGGAACATCTTGAATCTCTCGCTCGTTTATTACACGAGGAGATGATTTACATGGCACCTAAGCTTCAATCAGACGATTTCGTAGAGCACGCCCTCTCCCGCCATGGCGACGCGGTCTTTCGACTTGCGCTCAATCAGCTGCGCTCGGCTGCCGATGCCCAAGATGTGGTACAAGACACCTTTATCCGACTGCTCACCGACGAGCTCCTGGCCATGACGGAGAAGGCGGATGAATCCAACTGGAACGAATACCTCGCCGCGCATGCCGCGTGCGCGGTCCAGCAGCTCGACGGACGGGTGCTGACCATCACCGCGACGTCCCCCGCCGGCCAGACCTTCACCCAGCGCTACCGCATCATTCCCGTCGAGGGATTTGAGGAGGCGTTCCGGGCGAACCTTGAGGCCACGCTAGACGCCGTTGACGCCGGAGCCGACCCGGCCGAGGCATCCAGCGAGCCGTTGTTCATCCTCGAGCAACTCGGCTAGCTTAGGCGGGCATACGCAAGCCCCCTCGGTCGAGCCGGTTCGAGCCGAGGTTCAGAGGCGAGCTGCCCCCGCCGCGCGCTCAACGCAAGCGGCCCGCACCCCTCGGGATGCGGGCCGCGGCCATCTTGTGGGACGATCGCCGCCGGCAGACGGCAGCGCCTCTACATCGCGCGGTTCTTGGCTGCCGCGGCGCGGGCGGCATCGATCACCGCGGCGCGCATCCCGCCGCGCTCGAGCGCGGCGACGGCCTCGATCGTGGTGCCCGCGGGACTCGACACCATGTCCTTGAGCACCGCCGGATGGGTGCCGGTCTCCAACAGGTATTTGGCCGTGCCCAGAACCGCCTGCTCGGCGAAGGTGTATGCCTGGGCGCGCGGCATGCCCTCGGCAACCGCGGCATCCGCCAGGGCCTCGATAAAGACGCACACGTAGGCGGGCGAGCTGCCCGAGGCGGCGATCACGGCGTCGATCAGGTGCTCGGGCACCACCTCGGCGCGGCCGAGCGCATCGAAGATGCGCTTCACCTGGTCCGTCTCGTCCTCTGAGACGTTGGCGTTGGGCGACAGCGAGCTCATGGCGGCGAGCACCGTCGCCGCGAGGTTGGGCATGACGCGGACGATCTTGCGCCCCGCCCCCAAAAGCCCCTCAAGGCGCTCGAGCGAGACGCCGGCGGCGATGGACACCACGATCGCGCCCTCGTCGACCGCATGCGCAAAGGCGCTCACGGCGTCGTCCAGATACTGCGGCTTCACCGCGATGAGCACCATCTTCGCGCCGCTCACGGCCTCGACGTTATCGCAGGTCCCCGCGCAGCCCAGCTCTGCCGCAAGACGCTTCTGAGACGCCTCGGACACATCGGCGACCACCAGGTCCCGGGGCGCGACGAGCCCGGAGCTCACCACGCCCTTCGCGATGGCGCTGCCCATGTTGCCGCAGCCGATGAGTGCCAGTTCCTTAGCCATATCCATATCCTTTCGGTCGGTGTCAGCATGGTAAAAGCGTATAAGGGGGCGCCTGGGAGAGCCTAGAACGCCTGCTCCGTTCGGTTGATGATCTCGTCTTGCAGCTCGCGCCCCAGGTTGCACCATTTCTCGGAGAAGCCCGCCACGCGCACGATGAGATCGGGGTAGCGCTCGGGGTGCCTCTGCGCATCGATGAGGGTGGCACGGTCGACGATGTTGAACTGGATATGATGCCCGTCCAGGTCGAAGTAGGTGCGAACGAGGTCGGCGAGGTTGTCCAGGCCCTTCTCCCCCTCGATGGCGGCAGGCGCGAACTTCTGGTTGAGCAGCGTCCCGCCCGTCGCGGCGTGGTCCATCTTCGAGCAGGACTTGATCACCGCGGTGGGTCCCTGCGTGTCGGCCCCGCGCTCGGGCGAGATGCCGTCCGAGACCGGCTCGCCGGCGAGCCTGCCCGAAGGCGACGCGCCCGTGACCTCGCCAAAGTAGATGTGGCAGGTCGTGGGCAGCATGTCGATGCGCCACTCGCCGCGCCGCATGTTGGGACGTCCCGTCACCGCATCGTGGAAGTGGTCGAACACGGCGCGCATGATGGCGTCCGCATAGTCGTCGTCGTTGCCGAACTTGGGCGTCCTGCGGCTCACCAGGTTCTTCATCCGCACGTACTCGGCGCCCTCGAAGTTTGCCGCCAAGGCGCCGAGCAGCTCGTCCATGGTGAAGCGCCGCTCGTCGAACACGTTGTATTTGAGCGACGCGAGCGCGTCGGTGATGGAGCCGATGCCCACGCCCTGCAGATAGGTGGTGTTATAGCGCGCGCCGCCGGCGTTGTAGTCTTCGCCGCGGGCGATGCAGTCCTCGGTCATGAGCGACATGAACGGCACGGGGTTCAGCTGGGCGCACAGGCGCGTGTTGATGTTCGAGCCGCGGACCTTGATGTCGATGAAGTAGTCCATCTGGCGCAGGTAGGCGTCCATGAGCTCGTCGAACGACGAGAAGGAGCGCGGGTCGCCCGTGGTGAGGCCGATGCGCTTGCCGGTGCGCGGGTCGACGCCGTCGTTCAGGGTGATCTCGAGGATCTTCGGCAGGTTGAAGTAGCCGGTGAGCGGGTAGGCCTCGTATCCCCAGCAGCCCGTCTCCACGCAGCCGGAAGAGCCCCCTCGGCGGGCGTCGGCGAGCGACTTGCCCGCATTGAGCAGCTCGTCGATGATCTCCTCGGTGTTATAGAACGCGGGCTGCCCCCACCCGGCGCGCGCCACCTCGCAGGCGCGGCGCAAAAACGCCCGCGGCGTCTTGCGCGAGATCTGCACGTTCGAGTTGGGCTGGATGAACATCATCTCGTCCATGCAGTCCAGAATGAGGTACGAGACGTCGTTCACGCCGTCCGCTCCGTCGGGCGTGATGCCGCCGGTGTTGATGTTGGCGAAGTCGCTATAGGTGCCCGACTCCTTGAGCGTGACGCCCACCTTGGGCGGCGCCGGCTGGTTGTTGAACTTCACCCACAGGCATTCGAGCAGCTCCAAGGCCTGGTCCCGCGTGAGGCGGCCGGCGTCGACGTCGGCGGCATAGTAGCCGATCAGATGCTGGTCGAGGCGGCCCGGCGTATAGGCGTCCCACGGGTTGGTCTCGCTCGTGATGGCCAGGTGGATGAACCAGTAGCGCTGGATCCACTGCCAGAAGGTGCGCGGGCGCCCATGGGCGACCACGCGGCAGTTCTCAGCGATCTGCGCGAGCTCGGCGGCGCGTGCCGGATCTGCCTCCTCGGCCGCCATGCGGCCGGCAAGCTCGGCATAGCGCGTCGCGAGCACCTGCACGCCCTCGAGGGCGAGCAGCATGCCCGAGAGCTCCTGCCGCTTCTCGGTCGCATGCTCGTCCGCGAGATAGTCGAGCGCCTCGATCGCGCCCTCGATGTCTCCGCGGATCTCATCGAAGCCCGCATGCGCCCCGCGCTCGGACCCCAGGCAGGTATGGCCGCCCGCACGCTGCTCGTAGAACTCGGTGAAGATACCCGCCTCGAAGGCGTCGTGCCACGCCGGCGTCTGGGCCTCCATGATGCGCTCGCGCGAGGCGCGGCGGCACCAGAACGGGATCACGATGTCGCGCTGGGCGGCAAGGTCGTCCTCCGTGACGCAGAAATTCACCTGCTCGCGGTCGTTCATGTTATGCATGTCCTCGAGCGTGTGGCAGCACAGCTCGGGGAAGGTCGGCGCCGCCTGGGGGCCGCGTCCCTTCTCGCCCACGATGAGCTCGCCCGGCTCGATGCGTATGGTCTTCTCGGCAAAGTAGTCGCGCAGGACCATGCCGCGGAGCTCGGGCTGGGAGAGCTCGCCCTCGTGCGCCAGATACGTCTTGGTCTCGATGAGCGCGCGCTCCATGTCGAGGTAGGGCTGCGTCGTCTCGCTTTGATGGCGCAGCTTCTTCACGCGGTCGTTCATGCCGCGGTCGTCCTGCCAGGTGGCATGCGAGGTGGTGCGGCTCGGGGCCCCATGGACGCGAATCGAGCCAAGCGCCCGGTCGATCAGGTCGAGCTGGGCGCGCTCGAGGTCGAAGAAGGTCCCCGCGAAGGTCGGCTCCGCGGGCGCATCGGCGGCAGGGACGCCGACATCCCCCTCTGTCATGAGCGGCTGCGCCGCGTCCTCGGCGCGCGATCCCGCGAGCGCAGCGGAGCCGGTCTCTTCATACGTTCCCATACTCAGCCCCCTATCTCGACGTCGGAGAAGCCGGCGTCCAAGAACCGATCTCGAATAGATGCGAGCTCATCGTCCGCGGGCACGCGAAAATCCTCGCGCGGCACCCGGTCGAGGCGGCGATACTTTCCATTGCCCGCTGCATGATACGGTAGCAGACTCACGGGCACCGTACCCACCCGCTCCAAAAGGAGTCGAATCGTAGCATCGATGCACGCCATGTCGTCGTTCACCGGGCTCACGAGCGGCATGCGCACCCGCACCGCCGCGCCCGAGCGCGCAAGATGTCCCAGATTATCCCAAATCCGCATGTTCGACGAGCCGGTAAGACGCCGATGGAGGACGTCGTCCGCCGCCTTGATGTCGTAGAGCCACAGATCGACGTCGGGCAGCAGGCGCTCGATGCGCTCCCAAGGCACGTCGCCGCACGTGTCGATTGCAACCCGGATGCCCCGCGCGTGCAGGCGCGAGCAGAGCTCGGCAAGATAGCCCTCCTCCTGCGCCAGGCACTCCCCGCCCGAGAGCGTCACGCCTCCGCCAGAGCGCTCGAAGAAGGAGCGGTCGCGGAGAAGCTGCTCCACAAGCTCCCGCGGCTCGGCGGCAGGCTCGCCCGCGACCTCGCGACATCCCTGGGCGCACAGGTCCACGCACTCCCCGCACGCGCGGCACCGATCGCGGTCCAAACGCGCGCGGCCTCCATCGTCGAGCGCGATCGCCCCCTCGGGACACGCGTCGATGCACATTCCGCAGCCGGCACAGCGCGACGAGTCCACCAGAAGCTCCGGGGCATATGACTGCGATTCGGGGTTGTGGCACCACGCGCAGCGCAGCGGGCAGCCCTTGAAGAAGACCGTCGTGCGAATGCCCGGCCCGTCGTGGGTCGAGAAGCGCTGGATATTGAAGATGGTCGGGGTTGCGCCCATGCAGGCCTCCTGGCGGCTCGGTGAAAGCAGCGCCCACCATTGTAGCGGCATCGGGCGCGCAACGGCCCGCGCAACGCCCGCCCTGCGGCATTTCTGCCGCAGCCTGCACGCGATGGAGCCGAAGCCCTGCCGAGAACCCCTTCCCGCCGCGCCCCCGACGCCCTCCTGGACCTTCGCGCTACCTGCTTGTCCGCACCCAGCACCGGTCATAGTCGCGCAGCATCAGAAACATCATCGCCACGCCAAAGGCAAGCGGGCGGGCGTCTCCGTCTTCAAGCTCGATGCCATAGACCGGCCTGCCGGCGCCGCGCAGCGCCCGCACCGTCGCGATGCGCTCCTCATGGCGCCAGATGCTGAACTCGTCGCCCAGCACCGCGCCGTCGACGCCCACGCCCTCGCCCTCGATGGTATACACATAGCGAAAGTCTGCAGGCTTCCACTCGCGCTTCACCTGGACGCGCTCGAACCCCGGGACGCGCAGCTGGTACACCGGATCGAACAGCGCCCTTCCGCGGTGAATCGTGCCCACGACCTCGCCGGCACGGTTCTCGATGCGGTAATTGCTCATGCTGAGCAGAGCGAATGTACGCACCAGGCGAAACTCCGGGACGCCGTCGTGCGACGCCTCGATACGCTCGTAGTTGCCGAACACCTCGTTGCCCTGCGGCTCTGGCATGGTGAGGGTGATCGATGCGGCATCATCTTCCGCTTCGGATCCGTTCTGCGAGCCGTCGCCGGCAGCATCCCCCACCTTGGAATCATCCTTGGGGAACTCCGGCCCTACCACCAGCAGACGGTTGCGATCGCGCGCGATGGCCTGCGCCATCACGTTTGCGTCGCCCTTCACCATCTCGTCGATCGTAATGCCGAACAGGGCGCTCATGAGAATGAAGCTTTGGATATCCGGGGTCGTCGCGCCCGTCTCCCAGTTCGACACCGTGTTGCGCGAAACCCAGATGGCATCCGCCAGGTCTGTCTGCGACATCCCAAGCGCCTCGCGCCCGCGCCTGATCTGCTCCCCCACGTTCATGACGACACCCCTTTCGCCTCGCCGTGCCTCACGCGGCTACCTTCCGTGTACCCCCACTGCAGCACAAACGAAGCGGACGCGCTGCCCAAAACCTTTGGCATAGCGTCGCAGGGCGCATCGACACCCCATGTCTCGCACGGCTCATCCTTGACCTTACCGTTACGTAAAGCGATATCGTGGAGCTCGAAGGAGGGGCCATGAACGAATACCGCATCGGGGAGCTCGCGCACATGGCGGGGATCACCACGCGCACGCTGCGCTTTTACGAGGAAGTGGGGCTGCTCGCGCCCTCGGGCCGCAGCGAACGCGGCTATCGGCTGTACTGCAGCGCAGACGCCGATCGGCTGCAGGAGATCTTGCTGCTGCGCCGCTGCGGCGTGGCGGTGCGCGACATCGGCCCGCTGCTGAGCACGACGCCCGCCGAGCGCGCCGATCTGCTCGCGCGCCATCTTGGCCGCCTGCGCGACGAGCGGCTCCGCCTGACGCGCCTCATCGCCACCGTCGAGCGAACGCTCGCGACTTTGGAAGGAGCTGGGTCCATGACCGACATCGAGAAGTTCGAAGGTTTCAAACGGAATCTCGTGGATAAGAACGAAAAGCGCTACGGAGCCGAGGTTCGCGAGCGCTACGGAGACGACGTCGCCGACGAGAGCAACAGGAAGATGCTGAGGATGAGCAAGCAGGAATATACGGATTTCCGCAAACTGGAAGAGCAGATCCGCACCGAGCTGGAGGGGGCCGTCACGGCGGGAGACGATCCCGCGGGCGAGACGGGCGAACGGATCTGCAGCATGCATCGCACGTGGCTGGGCTATACCTGGCCCGCGTATTCCGCCGAGGCGCACCGCGGGCTTGCCGAGGCCTACGTCGCCGACGACCGATTCCGCGGCTATTACGACCGCGCGGTCGAGGGCTGCGCCGCCTGGCTGCGCGACGCCATCGTCGCCCACGCGCGGTAGAATCGGGCAAGCGGCAGCCCGAAGGCCGAGCACGATAACCCGCATGAAAGGAGTCGGCATGGCAGAGACCCCCAGAGAGCGCACGCTGTTCATAGACGCCGACGCATGCCCCGTCACGCGCGAAGCCCTGGCCTGCGCCCGACACGAGCGCATCCCCGTCGTCATCGTGGGCAACGGCACGCAGAACCTCGAGCGCCACATCCGCCGCGACGACCCGCGCGACGCAGCGCACGCACGGGGACGCGACCGCGCGCACGCCGGCTTCTGGGTAGAGGCCCTGACCGTTTCCGCCGGCGCCGACAGCGCCGATTTCGCCATCGTGGAGCGGCTGCGGCCCGACGACGTGGTGGTCACGCAGGATATCGGTCTCGCCAGCATGGCGCTCGGCCGCGGCGCCGCGGCGATCGGCGTGCGCGGGCGCATCTACACCCGCGCCACCATCGATATGGACCTGTTCATCCGCCACGAGGAGAAGAAGGTGCGCCGCGCCGGCGGCCGCACGCACGGCCCCTCCGCCTTCACCGACGACGACCGCGAGCGCTTCGTCCGCAACCTCACGCAGCTGCTACACCCCGATAGGGGCGGCCGCGGCCTCCCGGACGGTCGCCCCTAGAAAAGCGCCATGAACACAAAGCCCCACACCACGCCGACCGCGTAGAGCATCGCCAGGATGATGGCGTTCTCGCGGGCGTTGTGATTGGTGCGGAAGAGCACGAGGAACCCCACGCCGGCGCCCACGAGCGTTCCCGACATGAGCGGAGCGAAGCCGAGCACGCCCTCGAGGTAGAGCTGCGTGATCACCACGCTCGCCGCGCAGTTGGGCACCAGGCCCACCAAGGCCGAGGCGAACAGGGCGAGCGTCTGGTTGCTGGCGAGAAATGCCGAGAGCGCGTCTTCGCCCACAGTCTCGAGCAACGCCACGAGCGCCAAGGTGACGATGAAGATGAACAAGCTCACCTGGATGGTGTGGGACAGCGCGCTGCGGACGATGGGCCAAACGGTCCCGCCGCCCCCGTGCTCATGCCCATGGGAATTGGCGCAGCAGGCATCGTCGCCAGGCCGTACGTGACGGTGCGAGGTGTGCGCGTGGGCATGGTCCCCATGGCCCTCATGGACGCCAGTGGCGTCGTCCGCATGCCCCGGCCCGCCTGCCGGCGCGTCGTCGCAGCCGCAGTGGTCATACTCGCAGAGGCGATGGATGTATTCGGTGCTCTCGCCGGCATCAGCCATCTCGTCGATGAGGTCGCGCTCCGCCTCCGTCCCGCGCGCCAGGCGCCTCAGGGCCGCATGGGCATGCGCATTGCGGCTGAGTGCCCGGAGGCCGAGGTCGATGGCGAGGCCGGTCACCGCTGCGACCGCCGCCTTGACAAGCAGGATTCCCGCGAGCGAGCCGGCATCGAGGCGCTCCGCCATGAGCAGGGGCAGCATCTCGTCCGACGTGGACAAAAACACCGCCGCAAGGGTGCCGAGCGTGATGACGCGGCCTGCATAGAGCGTGGCGCCCATTGCCGAAAAGCCGCACTGCGGGACGACGCCCAGCACCGCGCCGACCACCGGTCCCGCGGCGCCGGCACGTTTGACCAGCGAGTTCACCTTGTCACCGGCAGCGTGCTCAAGCGCCTCGAGCACCAGATAGGTTACAAACAAAAACGGCACGAGCGGCCAGGTGTCCTCAAAGGCATGCTCGACGACGTGAAGAAGAAGGTCCATGGAGCAGCGCTCCCTTTCGTATAATCGATGTCCGTGTGAAAGGTTAGTACCCTTTCATCCCGGCGCCGTGTGCGACGAATCGGATTCAGGTATTGTATCCGTGCTAGTTTCACATGGCAAACTATTCCATACGATTTCGAGAGGTGACCAACCTGTGAACGTCAGCCAGGCACTCGAATACTCGATGCAGCCCTTCATCCCCATGTTCATCTATGGCGACTACGATGCCATGGAGTCCGAGCGACGCCGCGGCGAGGAGGCCATGAAGACCCTCATCGACGAGTGGCGCGCCAACGACGAGCCGGGCTTCGACTTCAACGTCATCCTGCAGCTCGCCGACCAGAACCGCGAGCTGTGCGACCAGATCGGTGAGAACCGCCTGCGCAACCTGTCGAGCCCACTTCTGGCACGCAGCCTCTCTGACGCCGACACCTGCGCCGGCATCGCGAAGCTCCAGGGCCGCTCGGCATCCGCCGTCGCGCGTGCCGTGCGCGGCGATCGCGACGCCTACGCCGTCGAATGGGTGCGCAAGCCCATCAAGGGCAAGGTGCTGGGCATCGACATCGAGACCACCGGACGCGCCCCCGAGCGCGGCTACATCATCAACGTGGGCTGGGAGCTCATGGACCTCACGAGCGACGCGGTGCCGCACGACCCTGAGAGCTACTACTGCGGCCTTCCCGAGATGTATCGCGAGGCCGGCGTCCCGCTCGCCGACATCCATAAGATCACCTGGGCAGACGTCGAGGGCAAGAAGCCCTTCCGCGAGGACGCCGAGCTGCAGAAGCGTCTGCTCTCCCTCATGAAGAAGCGCCCGTATGTGGCCCACAACGCCGCGTTCGAGGACTCTTGGTTCATGTTGCACCTGCCCGGATACGCCGAGGCGCGGCGCGAGGGCAAGATCATCGTCATCGACTCGCGCCAGATCTGCCGCTCCATCGACGAGGAGGTGCGCACGCTTCCGCGCGAGAGCTCGCCGGCAAGCCTCGAGAACTGGGCGCGCCGCCGCGGCACCCTCGCCGCCGACGAGGCGGAGCGCCACCTGGGTCTCGACGACACCGACCTCATGCTCCGCACCATGCAGGCAGAATTCAACCGCAAGGGCATGTTCAAGGCGTAGACGCGACACTTCGCTGCCTACGGAGCCGCACGCATGTCCGCTCAGGGACGTCGACGCAGGTCGGCGTCCCTTTTTCATCGGCGTCGTCGCGAGCCGGCGCCTCCTCGGTGCCGGTGAGCGTTGCGCGCCGCTACGCGATCAGCGCGCGAATCGCCTCGGCGACGCGGGCGACGAGGGCATGGTCGCCCCCTCGCGACACCACCCCGACGCTCAGGTCTTCGGTCTCGCAGAGCGCCGGAAAGAAAAACGTGCACTCATCGGGAGCGTCCGCGACCGATACGGGGATGCCAGCGGCGCGGCAGCGCTCCCCCACCAGGCGGTTCGTCTCCCGGTCGCTCGTCGCCGCCACCGCGAGCGAGCAGGACTCCTCGTCACCCGGCAGGAAGGGGCGCAACACCAGCTCGACCGACCCCGGGGCCGCCCCGTTCGCCCACGCCTCGGCGGCGCGCGGGTCCACCACCCTCACGACCGCCCCGTGGCTCGCGAGCGCCTCCGCGCGCCGGCGTCCGACGGCACCCGCCCCCACCACGAGGCAGCGGGCGCCAACCAGACTCACAAACAGGGGGAATCGCGGAGGGCTCCCCGCCGGCGCGCAGCCGGACATCAGTGGTGGCACGCGTTCTCGGGCCCCATCTCGGGGAGGGCGCCCGCGGCGGCAAGCTCCGCCACCGCGCCCACGCCGGGCGTGGTGTTGTCAAAGAGCACCGTGATGCCGGCCTGGGCGAACCCCATCATGGGGCGCATCCCCATGCCCGCAGCGACGATCGCATCGATGCCAGCATCGGCAAGCAGTGACACGGGCCGCATGCACCCGCCCTCCTCGTGGGGCGGATTCTCCAGCACCTGCACCGCCCCGACCTTGCCGTCGTCGATGTCCACCACGGTAAAGCAGTCGCAATGGCCAAAATGTCCCGAGCGCTCGCAGTCCAGACCGCCCTCGCCCATGGTAGGAATAGCAACCTTCATATCCGTCTCCTCCTTGTTGGACGCGTGTCCGCCGATGGTTTGCCCCATTCTCCCACAACGGGCAGGCGACGTCCCATGCAAGGCCGGCGCGCCGCGCCCCCGCCTGCACCCGAGCCGCCGCCGCGGCGCCCGCTCGAGGCCGGCGCGGGCGCGCCTACGCCCGAGCCGCCTCCACGAGGGCGGAGAAGATCTTGCGGCTCGGCTCATCGACCTTGTGGGCAAACTCGGGGTGCCACTGCACCGCCCAGAAGAAGCGAGACGCGGGCCGCCACACCGCCTCGACCACGCCGTCGGCAGCGGCGGCCATGACCTCGAGCCCCGGAGCCATGTCTCGCAGCGCCTGGTGGTGATAGCTGTTCACGGCCAGCTCGCCGGCGCCCACGCACGCGGCGAGCGGCGTGCGGGCGAGCACCTCGACGCTGTGGACGGGCTGGTCGTACGGCGGCTTGCCGTGGTGCTCGATCGCCGACGGACGCTGACGGGGCAGGTCCTGCCAGAGCGTGCCGCCAAGGACGGCGTTTGCCACCTGGATGCCCCGGCAGATGCCGAGCGTGGGCACGTCGCGCGCCACGAGCTCGGGCACGAGCAGCTCCTCCATGGCATCGCGCTCGGGACAGAGCTCGCCGCAAAGCGCCGCGGCATCGGCCCCGCGCTCTCCATAGAGGGCAGGCGCCACGTCCTGACCACCGGTCATCACCACGCCATCCACCACGTCGAGTGCGCGGGAGAGCGCCTCGGCATCCGCGGTCAGCGGCAGCATCACGGGCACCCCTCCCGCCTCGGCCACGGCGTCGAAGTATCCCGGCAGCATCCACAGGCTCTCGAGCTTATAGTCGACAAGCGGCACGACGCCGATGACGGGGCGCTGTGACATGGGTCTCCCTCCTCGCGGTCTTCTCGGCCGACCATTATACGCAAGCGGACCGCACGCGATAGATGCGCGCCCACCGCATGCGCCGGCAAAGGGCTCCGGCGCGAGTCCCACGAAGGCGGGCGCCCCGCCCGGCAACGGCAGGCTCCGGCGCGCCCATGACCCTTTGCGGACCCATAGCGCCCGCTGTCGCAAATCAGGGGGCGATACGTTTGCGGCGAGCCTATCATGAAAGACACCTGTGCCGCCTGACGGGCACAGCCACGAGAGGGGAACCGCATGAAGTATCTGATTGTCGGCGGCGTGGCCGCCGGAACCAAGGTTGCCGCAAAGCTCAAGCGCTGCGACCGCACGGCCGACGTGCGCGTCATCACCCGCGACGCCGACATCTCCTACGCCGGATGCGGCCTGCCCTACTACATCGGTGGAGGCATCGCCACGCGCGACGAGCTCATCGTGAACACCCCGGCGGCGTACGAAGGGCTTACCGGCGTCGCCGTAGAAACCGGCGTCGAGGCCACGGGGCTCGATGCGGCGGCGAAAACCGTCGCCGTGCGCCGTGCAGACGGCTCGGTGGGCGCCGAGCCCTACGACAAGCTCGTCATCGCCACCGGCGCGGCGCCGTTCGTGCCGCCCGTTCCCGGCACCGACCTCGACGGGGTCTTCTGCGTCCGCACGCCCGACGACGCCGAGCGCATACGCACCTATGTGGACGAGCTCCCCTGCCGACGCGCCGTGGTGGTGGGCGCCGGCTTCATCGGCCTCGAGGTCGCAGAGAACCTGCACGCCCGCGGCCTCTCGGTCACCGTCATCGACGCCGCGCCCCAGATCATGCCCAACGCCTTCGACCCCGAGATGGCCGCCTGGGCCACGCGCCAGCTCAAAGCGATCGGCATGCGCATCATGACCTCGTGCGCGCTCGCCTCCATCAGGCCCGGCGAGGGCGCAGGCGCAGGCCGCGCGGCGTCCGTCGAGACCGCGGCGGGAACCCTTCCCGCAGACATCGTGGTGCTCGCCATCGGGATCCGTCCCGCGACCGCGTGGCTCGACGGCTCGGGCATCGAGATGTTCAAGGGAACCATCGTCGTAGACGAGTACCTTAAGACCAACCTGCCCGACGTCTACGCCGCCGGCGACTGCGCCGAGGTGCGCAATGCCGTCACGGGCCTTCCCCAGTGGAGCGCCATGGGGTCGACGGCAAACATCTCCGCGCGCGCCCTCGCAAAGACCCTCGCCGGCACCCCGACGCCCTACCCCGGCGTCCTGGGAACCGGAGTCGTCAAGCTTTCCGCCACCCTCAACGGAGGCCGCACGGGCCTCACCGAGGCGCAGGCGAACGAGGCGGGCTTCGAGCCCCGAAGCGTCGTCGCCGTCGTCGACGACAAGGCGCACTACTATCCCGGCGCCTCGAGCTTCTCGGTGAAGCTCATCGCCGACGCGCCCTCGAGGCGCCTTCTGGGCATGCAGGTCTTTGGCGCGGGCGCCGTGGACAAGATGTGCGACGTCGCCGCGATGGCCATCTACCAGGGCCTTGCCGTCGACGACCTCGACCTTCTTGACCTGAGCTACGCTCCCCCGTTCTCCACGGCGATCCATCCCCTGGTAACCTGCTGCTACATCTTGGAAAACAAGCTCGACGGTCGCCTGGAGACCTTCACTCCGGCGCAGTACGCAGCCGGCGAGGCGGCCGGCTGGGAGGTCGTCGACGTCCTTCCGGCACCCACCATCCCCGGCGCGCGCTGGGTGGACCTCACCAAGATCGGGCCGGACGGCATCGAGGGCATCCCGCGCGACGCAAAGGTCCTGCTCGTCTGCGCCAAGGGCAAGCGCGGCTACTTCGCCCAGAACCGTCTCAAGGCGGCGGGCTACACCGCCACGCGCGTGCTCGAGGGAGGCATCACGTTCAACGAGGTCAAGGTGCCTCGCCAAGGCACCAAGCTTCCCGCAGCGGAGATCAAGCGCTTGAAGGGCCTGGGGTGTCTCCAGGACAAGCGCTACGACGACGTCTTCAACATCCGCGTGATCACGCGCAACGGAAAGCTCACCGCCGCAGAGCAAAAGGTCGTCGCCGAGGCAAGCGAGCGCTTCGGCTCCGGCGAGGTCACCATGACCACGCGCCTCACCCTCGAGATCCAGGGCGTGAGGTACGAGAGCATCGAGGACTGCATCGCCTTTCTGCAAGACGCCGGCCTCGACGCGGGCGGAACCGGCTCCAAGGTGCGCCCCGTGGTCTCCTGCAAGGGCACCACGTGCCAGTACGGCCTCATCGACACCTTCGAGCTCTCGGAGAAGCTCCACGAGCGCTTCTACGTGGGCTACCACGGCGTCGAGCTGCCGCACAAGTTCAAGATCGCCGTGGGCGGCTGCCCCAACATGTGCGTCAAGCCCGACCTCAACGACCTGGGCATCGTCGGGCAGCGCGTGCCGGGGATCGATATGGACCGCTGCCGCGCGTGCAAGGTCTGCCAGGTGGTGAAGGCCTGCCCCATGGGCGACGCCCAGGTGGGGCCCGACGGCAAGATCACCATCGACGAGACACTCTGCAACCACTGCGGGCGCTGCATCGGAAGCTGCCCCTTCGGCGCCATCACGGAAGACCTCGTTGGATATAAGGTCTACATCGGCGGGCGCTGGGGCAAAAAGACCGCCCACGGACAGGCGCTCGAGAAGATCTTCACGAGCGAGGACGAGGTGATGGCCGTCGTCGAGCGGGCGATCCTCTTCTTCCGTGACGAGGGGCGCTCGGGCGAGCGCTTCGCCGACACCGTGGCGCGCCTCGGCTTTGACTATGTGCAAGACAAGCTGCTGACGGCGCCCATAGACAAGGACGCCATCTTGGCAAAGCAGGTGACGGGCGGCGCCACCTGCTAGGCGGCCCACTTGGAGGGTCCTGCCCCGTCGCGAGCGGCGCCGGGGGCGGGGCCCTTGTCCCCCTGGCTTCTCAAGCTGTCGACGAGCGAGAGGATCGCGTCGAGACGGCGACGGACCAGGTCGGCATTTCCGTTGATGCCCTCCTCGGTCACCCGCTTCCATGTGGAGCCGTCCACCGCAAGCGTGGCGTCGGGCACCACCACATACACCATGGTTCCGGCAAATACCACCGACCCCGCCTTTCGGAGCGGCAGCTCTTCGCGGCAGGCGTCGAAATATGCCTCGAGCGCGCGGGTGACGGCGGGGCTCAGCAGCGCCTGGGCGCATTCGGGACAGTCGGTGCGGACGTTGAGCCAGCTGCCCGGGACCCTGCCGAACCCCTGGCGCTCCCCCGGCAGGAGCGTGGCGACGCCGCGCGCGACCCCGGCCGCCGCCCCGGCGACGCGTTCGCGCCAGGTCACCGCCGCGGGCGCGCGCCCGTCGACGACCTCGACATACCCCTGCGGGACCGAGGGGATCGAGAACGGTGCACGCAGCTCGTAGACGAGATGCTGGCGCAGCACGTTGTCCTCGCCTGCAGAGTCCCAGGCCTCTACGGCATAGATGCGTATGTCGCCCTGGGGCGTGCGCCTGCAGAGCGTCCCCTCGTAGAAGTCGACGCCGTCGACCAGCTTGAGCACCCCGGAAGGCAGCAGGGTGCGTATCTGGTCGGGGCCGGCCGAGGCGTCGAACGAGAAATCCGGGTACAGCTCGCGCATGACCTGCGGGAGCATGCGCGAGCAGTCGCGTCGACGGGGGCGCGCCAGGCGAAAGACCGCGGCGACGGCGCCCAGCGCGGCGACGGCGACGGCGCTCGACGCCGCAGCTCCCCATGGTGCGGGAAGAGCCTCGGAAAACGCCCGGCACACGAGCACCGCCACGACCGCGGTGCACACGGCGATCGCCGGCGCGGCGTGCTCGGCGCGCAGCATCGAGCGCACCTCTCGAAAGGTGCTCGGCGTGATCTGATGCGCCTTGAGACGTTGCCATCCCATCGTCTATCCCCTCGCAACCCGTACCATACCCGTGGCGAATCATGCGCGGAAACCTATGACATCAACCTATCGGATTAAGGGGCAGGCCTCGGTATGTGAAACGTAAGGATTGTGTTAGCGTTGCCAGCGTGCCAAACAGATGAGATACGCGTGTTAGGAGCCGCCATGTTCAACCTCGTCCTCTTTGAGCCTGAGATTCCCGCGAACACGGGCAACATCGGCCGCACCTGCGTGGTCACCGGCACGCGCCTCCACCTCATCCGACCGCTCGGCTTCTCCCTGGACGACCGGGCGCTTCACCGGGCCGGTTTGGGATACTGGCAAAACCTCGACGTGACGGTCTACGACAGCTGGGCGGATTTCTTGCAGCGCCGCGGCCTTGCCGCCGAAGGTGCCGAGCCCCGGCTGCATCTGCTCACCAAAAAGGCGGCCCGCCTCTATTCGAATGCGACCTATCGCGACGGCGACTACCTGGTGCTCGGCAAAGAGAGCTCCGGCATTCCCGAGGAGATCCTCGCCGCGCTTCCCAATAGCTGCGAGCGCATCCCCATGCTGCCCGACGACGAGTCGCTCGCAAACGCCGAGGCATGGGCGCAGGCGTCGGACCACGGCGCGAGGGAGGAGCATGCCGCCCTGCGCCGCCAAGACATCTGCGGCAACTTCATCGACCCCGACGACTACCGCATCAGCGCCCTCAACCTGTCGAACGCCGCCGCCATCGTCCTCTATGAGGCGTTGCGTCAAACCGGCTTCCCCGGCATGGGCCACATGGAGGCGAAGGCGCTGTAGCCCTTCGGGAGCGAGGTCGCCCCGGCGGCTCCCGCGGCGCTAGACCTCCTCGGTTACCCCGCGACTCGGATCTCCCCGACCGTCCCCGCGACCCGAACCTCCTCGGCCGTCCCCGCGGCACAGGTCTCCTCGGCCACCCCTGTGGCATGGGCTTTGTCGACAGGGGGTATAAGGGGGTTACCAATCAGCCAAGGAGGTATCTCATGGCCAAGGGAAGCGCAGCCGCATCACGCAATCTCGTCGCTGCACGCGTTGTCTACGGGGCGGCTTGGCTCGCCTGCCTTGCCTTGTACTGGGGAGGCCTGGCAACAGGGGCCCTCGGAGGAGGCGGCATCATGGGATACACGTTGCTGGCGCTCTACGTCGTCCTGCCTGCGGCCGGCTTCGCCTCATCCCTTCTTATCGGCCGGACCGCATATCTCGGACGATGGCGCATCGTCGCCGCGCCCGCGATCGCCATCTTCTTTGGGCTCTTCATCAAAGCGACGTTTGGCCTCTCGAATATGCTCGGATTAACCAACATCGCTGACGACGGCCTCTTCGCACTCGCCCTTGGCCTCGCCCCCGCAGCCATAGGGCTCGCGATCGGCTGGGCGACCGCACGACGGAGCGTCGTCGGCTCGCAGTAGGTCGTCGGGCAGACCGTTGTTCGCAGGACGCGGCCCCTACATGATGGTCAATCCATCCATGCGCTGGGCAGGCAACCGTCAGGGCGCGCTCCCCGTTGGTCATACATCGCCTCCACTGGGCAAGCCGTTTGCGCCTGCCCGCCTCTCATGGTCACAAAACGCCTTCCCTGGGCAGCGAGATAAACAGAAATCGTGCCCGACGTGCCAGACAGCATCCGGACCTTGCCCAGCAAACCCATAGATTGACCACCGGCGCTTTCCCGTCACGCATGCCATACCCAGAACAAGGGGCTATCGACCATCGTCCACGCGCATCGCGAGACCTCTGCCCAGCGCTCGCGAAATTGACCATGCGCGCAGCGGAATCAACGGTCGCGTGCGAGGCGTGCATCGAGCGCCGCGAGCCCCGCGGCGAGTCGCTCGGTGTGGTGCTGCATATGATTGCCCGGACCCACGACCAAATCCACCGCACAGCCGTGCTCCCGCAGGATGGCGGCGCATGCCTCCAGATCGTCCTGAACACCTCGCATGATAGGCGCCCCGGCGCGGCGCTCCTTCTTCCCGATCGAAAGATACGCGTAGCGTCCCGCTCCGTCCGGGCACGTGCGCCGCAGATAATCGACCCATCCCTCGTACCAGACCGAGCCCGAAAGACATGCGCAGGCAGAGAAGGGAGAGGCGGCGTGCACAAACGCATAGAGCGAGAAGAGCCCGCCGAGCGAGTATCCGCAGACCGCACGACGCGCGGGATCGAGACCCCTTGCTGCCTCGACCGCGGGAATCGTCGCGTCCACAAGCTCCGCGAGCGTCTCGGCGGCTCGGCCGCCGAAGTCGGGAGAGCCCGGGCGCACGCCCGCCGCGGGCCAAGGGGTCAGGCTGTCGTCCCAACGGCGCACGGGCACACGCACCACATGCGCGCGCAGCCCCTCAGCCGCCGTGGCCAGGTCAAAGGGATGCTCGGGCAGGTCGACCACATACACGACCGGAGCCTTCGACCCGCCCGCGCCGTGAAGGACCTCGCACCCGTCTAGGTCGACGTAGCTCACAATCCCCTCACCCCCTCTTCGATGTGCATGCCATACAACACGAAAAGCGCGCTACACGAAGCGACCCAGAAGGCCCTGCAGCTTTTTGTCGAACGTAAGGACCTCACGCCCACCCTCGGCCACCTCAGCCGCCAGCACACAATCGACGAAGTCGAGCGAGCTTGCGCTGTACAGCCCCAGCGCCGTCGTGGCGACGCGCTTGCGACGGCACGTCACCTCATCAAGCAAAATGCGGAGGCTCTCGGCGATGTCCGAGCGGCTCGCGCGGTACACGCCCGAGAGCACGTATACGCACTCGGCCAGCACCTCTACCGTGACCTCTGCACCCAGCTCAATACTCCGCGCGACAATGTCCGCCTGCTCCTGGACGTCTTCCAACAAGTAGCGAAGCACAGCGTCGGCATCAAGCAACCTCTCCATGCTTCACCACCATCGCCCGCTCGAACGCACCCCCCCCTGTAAGCCCTTTCCGTCACAACTATACCCACCTTATTGACCATCTTGTTAGTCAACTTTTGAAGTAGATAATTCGAACGAGGCAGAGGGCGGCAGAAGCTCCACCGGACCTTCTCTCAGCGTGCAGCTCGCACGCCGCCGCAAGTGGAGCGACGACGGACCCGCTCGCCGCCGGAGAGGCGCGCGCCGTTCTCGCCGAGCCGCGTCCCCCAGCCCTCGGGCATGCGATCGACGAACTCCTCGCAGTGCGCCGCCCGCGCCGCGGCGAGCACCTCCTCGTCGGAGGCGCCGGCGCGGCCCATGCGGATGTTCTCCATGACCGTGTCGTCAAAGAGCGTCACGTCCTGAAAGACCACGGACACGTTTCTGAGCCACGACTCCTCGTCGAGCCCGGCGAGGTCCACGCCGCCCGCGCAGATCGCGCCGGAGGAGGGCGAGAAGAACCGCGCGACGAGCTTTGCCACCGTAGACTTGCCCGAACCGCTCGGCCCCACGAGCGCCGTCACCGTACCCGGCTCCATGGTGAAGGAGACGCCGCACAGGACCTCGTCGCCGTTCCCGTCATACGAGAAGCGCACGTCGCGAAGCTCGATGGACCTCTCGCCCAGACCCGCGGCGTCGCCCGACCCCGCAGCCACCGGCTCCTCGGCAAGCGCCCGGAGGCGAGCCGTGCGGCCCGAGAGCGAGAGCAGGTTCGGCAGCTGCGAGAGGATCGAGGTGATGGGACCGTACACCCGCGAGACGATGAGCAGGAACATGAGCAGCGTGAGGACGTCGACCTCGCCGCCCGAAAGAAGCATCGTCCCCACGAAGACCGTGATGCCCACGCCCGCCTGGAGCACCGTGGTCGCAGCCGAGACGCATACGTCAACCGCAAGCTCGACCTTCATGGCAAGGTCGCGAAGCGTCCCGAGCGCCGCGCGCATAGGCTTGGAGCGCGCGCCCACCTGCCGGCACGCACGGATGTCGCGGATGCCCTCGATGTAGTCCATGAGCTGGGCCGACGCCGCAAGGCGCGCCTTTGTCTGCCGCTCGAAGAGCCGTCGCTCGTGCTGGCGCGCGGCAAGCACGATGCCAAGCGCCACGGGCAGCGTCACGAACACGCAGAGGGCGAGCCTCCACTCGAAGAAGGCGAGCATCGCGCAGACCACCGCCGTGGAGACGCAGCTCGCCACGAGCTGCGGGACGGTGCTCGACATGAGCGACTCGCGGCTCGAGACGTCGCCCATGAGGTTCTCGGTGAGCTCGGAGAGGTCGCGCTGGTTGAAGAAGCTCATGGGCAGCCGGCGCAGGTGCTCGGCGAGGCCCATGCGCGTGGCCTCGGTCTCGCGATACGCCGTGACGTAGGTCCGCCGGTAGTCGTTGCGCGCGCAGAGAAACACCACGACGAGCCCCACGGCGCCCGCCGCGAAGAGGCCCCAGAGCCCTCCCCAGTCCGCCTCGTCGCCCGTGAGCCGCATGAGCACCGCCCCGAAGACCATGACGGTGAGGGCGAAGGGCACCATGAGGGCCAGGTTGGTGAGCGTGCACGCCGCTATGGCGCGCCTGAGGCCCCGATACCCCTCGTCGGTGAGCGCGAGGGCGCGCTGGATGCGGGGCGTCTTGCTTGTTGCGGCCATCTAGGCCACCTCCTTGTCGTTCGAGGCGTTCGACTCGATGCCCCACGAGAGGGCCTGCGTGTAGCGCGCCCACATGCGCGCATAGGCACCGCGCGCGGCGAGCAGCCCCTCGTGTCGCCCGCGCTCCGCCACGCGCCCGCCGTCCACGACCGCGATCTGGTCTGCACCGACCACCGTCGAGAGCCGGTGCGCGATCATGATCACGGTCTTGCCCGCCATGAGCCGCTCGAAGGCGAGCTGGATGAGATGCTCGTTCTCGGGATCGGAGAACGCCGTGGCCTCGTCGAGCACCACGATGGGGCGGTCGGCCAGGATCGCGCGGGCGATGGAGACGCGCTGCGCCTCGCCGCCCGAGAGATGCACGCCCGCGCTGCCGAAGACAGTGTCGTAGCCCTGGGGCAGCGCGCGGATGAAGGCATCAGCCTGCGCGGCGCGCGCCGCCTCGACGACCTCCTCGCGCGTGGCGTCGGGCCGGGCCATGCGAATGTTCTCGAGCAGGCTCGCCCGGAAGAGGTGGACGTCCTGGAAGACGAGGCTCATGCAGCCCATGAGGTCGTCGGGGTCGATGTCGCGCACGTCGACGCCCCCGATGCGCACCGCGCCCGCGTCAACGTCCCAGAAGCGCGCCACGAGGCTCGCCACGGTCGACTTTCCCGCGCCCGAGGGCCCCACGATGGCGAGCGTGGTGCCGGCGGGGACGGCCAGGCTCACGTGGTCGAGGGCGAGCGGGCCCGCAGGCGCGCCGTCCTTCTCGCCCGCGCTCCCCTCGCCCGCCGCGCCATACGAGAAGCACACGTCGTCAAGCTCCACGTCATAGCGCTCCGGCACGCGCGCCTCGCCTGCCCGCGGCGCGGGCACAGGCTCGATCCCGAGCACCTCGTCGATGCGCGCGAGCTGCGCCGTAATGATCATGCTGTCCTCGGAGATGTACATCATCTTGTTGAGCGCGCCCGCAATGGAGGGAACAAACAGCAGGTAGAAGATGAAGTCGAGCGCGAAGGCGCGAAAGCTTTCGCCGTCGAGCCCCGCACCGAGCGCGATGCCCACGGGCAGGATAAAGAGATACGCGTTGTTGATGATGGCCGTGAAGGCGGGCATGAGGCTCTGCCAGAAGAGCGCGACGTCGAGCGCGAGGTCCGTATAGGCGCGCACCGCCTCGGAGAGGCGTCCGAACGACTCCGCCGTCTGGCCGAAGGTCTTCACGACGGGCATGCCGCGCACGTACTCCACCGTCGCGTTTGACATGCGCTCCTGGTTGACGAGGTGCCGGCGCATCTTCTCCGTGATGGCCTTGTTGGAGAAGCCGGCCGCCTCGACGCCGAACGCCGCGACCACGCATGCGACGGCGGCCAGCCCGAAGCGCCAGTCGAAGACGAACAGCAGCACGACGATGGCCACGGGCGCGGTGAAGGCCGCCGCCGTGTCGGGCAGCGAGTGCGCGAGGTAGCCCTCGATGGCGCCGACGCTCTCATCCATGATCTTTCCCACGCGGCCCGTGCCCAGCGCCTCGAGCCTCCCCAACGGCACGCGCGCCAGGTGCTCGACGATCTGCAGCTTGAGGTGGTACTCGGCGTCAAAGGCCGCAGAGTGCGCACAGAGCAGGGCCGCGAGATAGAGCCCGATGTTTGCGACCACGCCCGCGACCGCCATCCATCCGAAGCCCGCCATGCGCGCCGCGTCGAGCGCCGAGAAGTCCGGGTAGACCGCGATGACGTCCGCCACCACGAGATACACCGCGACAAACGGCACGAACGTGCAGGCAGACGACAGCACCGAGAGCGCCATGGAGAGGTAGATGAGCCAGCGCCCGCCTCCCGTGAACCCTATGACGCGAGCGGCCCAAGATTGCCGACTGGTCGCTTGCCCGCCCGTGGAACCCGGACATGACTGAGATTTCTCGGCACCCGCATCTTGTGCCGCCCCTGGTTCGTTGTAGGCCATGTGACCTCCTTTCCGCTGCAACCGCGCGAAGGACCATGCGCCGCTCCGCCCGTGTCGCAACAAGTTAGAATAGGCTTACATGGATTCTGCAACGCGATTCAGGGAGGACGGCCGAGCATGGCTAAAACGACCATGGGAAGAGCTCCGCGACCGCACGAAGAGGCCGCGGCCCGCCGCCGTCCCACGTACGATGCGACCGCAACCGGGTCTGACCGATACCCCGGCATCGATCGAACCCGAGACGGCAACCGGCCGGCAGACGCCTGCGAGCTCTTCCAGGCTGCCGAGCTTGAGCGCATGGGTCTGCTGCCGAAAAACGATACCGCCCATGTGGGCGCCCTCTTCGTGGGAGACGGGACGCGGGCATCGGGCTGGTACCACGCGTGGGCAGGCAACGGATTCACGGTGGTCACCTGCGACTTCACGATGCTCGTCGACACGCTCTTTGGCATCGCCACGCGACGCTACCTCACCGTGCGCGGACCAGCGCCCTCCGCAACCAACTCCCCAAAAGACGCCACCACGCCGAGCGACACCGCTGCCATCGCCTATATCGAAACGCGCGAGGGCTGGGTAACCACGCCCGTCCCCGCCGGCACGCGCTTCGCCTATACAGAAGTCGAGTATTTCGATGGGGCGCTCCGTGCCGCGTTCGCCCGCCTTGGCCGAGGCTCGGTCGAAGAGATCTCAAGCCTCTTGGCAGATATGCGCGGAGACGTTAGCTGGGCGCCGAGCGTGCTGCTCTCCTTGGAGGAGATCGGGCGCGCCGATCCAGCCGGTTCGGGAACCCCGCTCATCTACGAGGGCGCGGCAAAGCTGCTCCTCGGCTCGCTCGTGCAAACGGCAGCTGAGGCGCTTCCCGCTGACCGACGCGCCCGCGCAGGCATCCTTGCCGCCATCGAACTTGCGAACACGCGGCTCCGCGAGGGCGCGGGCCAGAAGGAGGCGGCAGAGGTCGCCGGCATGGGGCTCACCACGTTCAAGCGGCTCTTTCGCCAGGCAACCGGCAGCTCATGGGCAACTTACCTCACCATGCGCCGCATGCGCGAGGCAAGGCTGCTCCTCGCATGCGGCTCCACCGTCGAGCATGCCGCCCGCGCCGTCGGCTATCGCTCCCCCACGAGCTTCTCCGCTGCCTTCGCCCGCGCCCATGGCATGTCCCCGAGCCAATGGCGCGCCGCGAGCCGCATGAACGTCGCTCAGGTCGCCGACGCCTGACAAACGGGGCCGGCTCGCAGTCACAGGACGCATGGGCCTACATGGCGGATGACATGGACCAACGGCTGTAAACTTGGGGCGACGCAACGCAGGCAACTGCAAGGCCTGTCTCCTTATACGACCGGAATCATTGTGGCAATGACGTGCCGAGGCGCACAGTCGAGCATGGTTGCGAACGGCCTACCACCGATTGAGGAAGGCGAGCGTCCGACGGAAGGCGTCCTTGCGGCTGGCGGCGCATTCCTGGGGGAACCGCCGCTCCTCACGAAAGAGCCTGAGCATGCCGGTCTCCATGGGAACGGTGGTCATCTCGCTCGACCCCTGGGCAGGCGCCGCGCGCGCCGCGGCACCGGATGGTCAATCCGCCTGGACTCTGGGCAGGCCAAGCGCGCGCGGCCGCACCTGATGGTCAATCTGCCCGATCTCTGGGCATGCGGCCTGCGCCGAATCGGCTTGCATGGTCACGAGACGCCCTCCCTGGGCGGCGGGGCGCCGCGGAGCGTCTCCGAAGAGCCCTCACGGCGGCCAGGTTGTGCCCAGGTGAGGGGCAACTTGACCACCGGGACCCCCGCGCCGCGCGCGCCGTGCCCAGGGCAGAGGGGAAATGACCAGCCTGCGGGATGGGCAGGGGCGGCAGCCGGGCGTGGTCCGACCTGCCCGGACGCCCCGGGGCCCAACGTGTCCCGCCAGCTCGCGCAGCCTGTCAGAGCAAGCCCGTCAGAGCGCCCAGTCGGCGCTCTCGCGCTGGAGCGCGACCATGCGGGCAAAGAGGCCTCCCGCAGCCATGAGACGCTCGGGGCTCCCCTGCTCGGCGACGTGGCCGCCGTCGAGCACGACCACGCGGTCGGCGGCCATGACGGTACGCATGCGGTGGGCGATCACGATGACCGTGCGCCCAGCCAGCAGACGGCTGAGGGCCGCCTGCACCTCGGTCTCGCTTTCCACGTCGAGCGATGCCGTGGCCTCGTCGAGCAGGACGATCGGAGCGTCCTTAAGCAGCGCGCGAGCGATGGAGATGCGCTGCCGCTCGCCTCCCGAGAGGCGCGCCCCGTTCTCGCCGATCATCGTGGCGTACCCTTCAGGCATCCGCGAGACAAACCCGTCGCACCTCGCCGCCCGCGCCGCGGCGAGCACCTCCTCGTCGGTGGCGCCGCGCCGGCCCAGGCGGATGTTTCCCATCACGGTGTCGTCAAACAGCGTCACGTCTTGGAAGACCACCGAGAAGTCCCGGAGCAGCACTTCCGGATCCACCGTCGAGACGTCCACGCCGCCCACCGTCACGCGGCCCGAGCTTGCGTCCCACAGCCTCGCCGCCAGCCGCGCACAGGTCGACTTGCCAGAGCCCGACGGCCCCACGAGCGCCGTGACCTCGCCCTCGCGCGCAACGAAGGAGACGTCCTCGAGCACCTTTTCGCCACCCTTCTCGTAGGCAAAGCCCACGTGCTCGAACGCCACGTCGTGGCCGGCAGGGTCGTACGCCTCGCCGCCCTCGGCGAGCGGCTCCTCGAAGAAGCTCTTCATGCGCGCCGCCGCGGTGCGAGCCGAGAAGAGCTCGGCGATAAGCATGAGCGCCTGGTCGAAGGGAGCGTAGATGCGACTCACCACCAACAGGAAGCAGAACAGGGCAAGAAAGTCGCACGTGCCCTCGAGCACGAGGCCGGCACCCGTGAGCAACGTGGTGGCAAAGCCCAGGCGCAACACGATCTGCGCGCCGTTGACCGCGATCCCGCAGGCAAGCTCGCCGCGGATAGCGGTGCGCTCGGCCGTGTCGACGCTCTCGTAGATGTGCTCGAGATAGCGCTCCTCCTGGTTGGTCGCACGCACCTCGCGCACGCACTCGAGCGCCTCCTGGATGAACTCAGAGGTCTTAAGCCCCGCCATGCGCGTCTTATGCATGAGCGGCTGAAGGCGGGAGCGCACGCCAAAAAGCAGCAGCAGCGCCACCGGCCCCGACCACATGGATGCCACCGCCAGCCTCCAGTCAAAGGCGACCAGGCACACGAAGGCGATGGCCATGGTGGCGTAGGCGCCGTAGAGCTCCGGCAGCACGTGGCTGTAGGCATGCTCGGTGGTCTTGACGTCGCCCATGAGCGTCTCGGTGAGGTCGGCGAGGTCGCGCCGTCCAAAGAACGAGAGCGGGAGCTTCCGCAGGCGCTCGGCAAGGGCGATGCGCTGCCGGCCGCTTTCCTTGTAGATGACGCCATATTGATAGTAGTAGGCAAGCCGTTCGCACACGAAAAGGACCGCGAGGTAGGCTGCGATCGCGGCGACCCAGCCGGCAACGGGCACGGCGAGCGGGTCAAAGCCAAGCGTGCCCCAAGGGCCCAGCTCCACCTCCCCACCCGTAAGCCGCGCCACGATCGCGCTCATGATGGCGTAGGTGAATCCCACGCTCGCAAAGACCACCAGATTGGTGACGGTGGTCCAAACCGCGCCCAGGCGCACGTTCCTCACGCCCTCGTCGGTGAGTGCATACTTCTCCTTGATCGACATCATCGCGCGCTCCCTTCGGCGCTCTGGATCCTCCAACTCACAGCCTGCTCGTAGTCGGCCCACATCCGCGCGTAGAGGCCGCCCGCCGCAAGAAGCTCCTCGTGAGTGCCCTGCTCGGCCACGCGGCCCCCGTCGAGCACCACGATCTTGTCGGCGTTTCTCACCGTCGAGAGGCGATGGGCGACCATGAGCACCGTGCGCGGCGCCCCGTCCCGCCCGTGCGCAAGGCGCCCGAAGGCGGCCTGGATCTTCGCCTCGTTCTCGGGGTCGGCAAAGGCAGTGGCCTCGTCGAGCACCACGATCGGGGCATCCATCAAGATGGCGCGGGCGAGCATGAGCCGCTGCACCTCGCCACCGGAGAGGTGCGCGCCCGCAGCGCCGTAGGCGGTGTCGACGCCGTCGGGCAGCTTCTCGATGATGTCCGCACACTGCGCGGCCTCGAGCGCGGCCATGACCTCCCCGCGCGTCGCGTCAGGCCGCGCCGCGCGCACGTTCTCAAGAATCGACTGCGAGAAGAGCCGGTTCGCCTGGAAGACGAAGGCCACACGCCCCATGAGGTCGGCAGGGTCCATATCGCGCACGTCCACGCCGCCCACGAGCACGCGTCCCGCGCCGACGTCCCAGAAGCGCGGCACAAGGCTCGCCGCCGTGGTCTTGCCGCCGCCGGAGGGCCCCACGAGCGCCACCGTGGCGCCCGCCGGAACCTCGAAGGAGACCCGGTCGAGCGCCGGCGCCTCGGCGCCCTCATAGGTAAAGCCCACGCCCTCAAAGCGGATGGAGTTGTCGGAGGGGACCTGAGGCGCGGCGGGGGCCTCGATCACGGGGGCGGCGAGTACCTCCTCCACGCGGCCCACTGCGTCCGCCGCGGACTGGAACGCCTCGGACATGAACATCACGCGCGTCATGGCGGTGGGAATCACCGCCGAGAAGATCGCGTAGAAGGCGAAGTTCGCGGCAAAGTGGGCGAGGTCGTGCTCGCCCGGCGCAAGCATGACGGCCACCGGCACGAGAAATGCCGCGGCGGCGCTGATGACGGTGAGCGAGAGCGACTGCGGGGTCCGGCACCACTTCACGGCGTAGTCCTGCGCGAGACGAGTGAACTCCTCGATGGCGTCATGGAACGCGCGGAACGAGTAGACCGTCTGCTGGAACACTTTCACGACCGGGATGCCGCGCACGTACTCGGTGCCGGTCTTGTTCATCTTCACGAGCGAGCCCATGTAGCGCGTCATGAAGTCCATGCCACGCCCGCCCATCATGTAGAACATGCAGGCGAGCGACACCGCCACGGGCACGAGGCAGGCGACGCCCAGCCGCCAGTCAAAGACGAAGAAGAGCGCCAGCATTCCCAAGATCATTGCCACCGAGCCCGCCGTGTCCGGCAGCTTGTGCGCAAGCAGCCCTTCGGTCTCGAGGGCGCAGCCGTCCACCACGCGCCGGAGCGCCCCCGAGGCGTGCATGTCGAAGTAGCCCAAGCCCGTATGCATGAGATGGCCGATGGCACGCTTGCGCATGTTGGACGCGCACCGGAAGGCGGCGAGATGCGTGCACATGAGGCCGACGAAATAGAGCGCGATCGATCCCACGGCAAAGCCGAGCGCCCACCAGCCATATGCGGCGATGCCTGTCGCCGCAGCCCAGTCGGGGGCAACCGCGATGAGGTCGCGCGCCGCGAACCAGATGCATACATACGGCCCAAAGCTCACCAGCATTGACGCAGCCGAGAGCACACAGCCCAGATAGGTGAGCGCGCGGCGCGGGCCGGCGAAGGCGAGCAGGCGCCCGACGGCCGAGCCGGAGCCCGCTCCGGCGGCTCCACCAGCTCGCCCATCGCCCGGCACGGACCCCGACGTCGAATGCACGCGCGCGGCGCCCGAGGCGCCGGGACTGCAATCCTTGTCTGCCATATCAATCTCCTTACCGTTGTGTTACGGACGGCCCCCACCGTATCATTCGAGTAAGATATAGCTAACTTATTTGAGCAGATTGGGACGTTTTCGAAAGAGGTGGCATCCATGGACGGCAAGGTGACACAGGACGCCTCGGCATCGCGGAAAAGCCCCGAGCGCCCTGCACGGCATGCGCCCCAGGCGGCGCTCCCCCACGCGAGCTGTCTCTTATACACATCT
>NZ_JACJKQ010000018.1 GCF_016901575.1 Enorma phocaeensis | reverse complement strand
GCAGGAACGGGAATGCGTTGTCACCGGCAAGGGCAACAAGCAGCGTCCTGTCTACTTCGACGCGCGGACCAAGCTGCATCTAACGGAATACCTGCGCTCCAGGAATGACGACAGCCCCGCCCTTTTCGTGGCCCTGAGAGGAGACGGACAGCGGATGAGCATCGGCGGCGTGGAGTCGCGTCTGCGAAATCTCGGCAAGCGATCGAGAATCGATAGGGTACATCCGCACAAGTTCCGGCGAACGCTCGCAACGCACGCCATCGACAAAGGTATGCCCATCGAGCAGGTGCAAAAGCTCCTCGGCCATGCGAGAATAGACACCACCATGCACTACGCCATGGTGAACCAAAGCAACGTAAAGGCCTCGCACAGAAGGTATCTAGAATGATTAAGCGAGAACTCGGCAGCGTCTGCTCACGTCTCAGCAGCGGGAAATCGATTCGTGCTGAGAATATAAACCCGATTGGAGTCTACCCGGTTATTGGCGGTAATGGACTCCGCGGGTATACCGACAGCTACAACTTCGATGGAGAATGCGCAGTCATAGGACGCCAGGGCGCGGCCTGCGGAAACGTGAGGTATCACTCGGGTAAAGCATATATGACTGAACACGCGGTCGTTGTTTGCGCAAACGATGAGAATGACACTCGCTACCTTTCCTACCTCCTTTCAATCCAAAATCTCGGGCGTCTGTCTGCGCAATCCGCCCAACCTGGCATTTCGGTAAAAACCCTTTCCAAACAGGAAGTCTGCCTGCCACCTCTCGACGAACAGAAGCGAGTTTCTCAACTACTTGGAACCATTGACTCAAAAATCAACGCTAACACTAAACTAAATGATTATTTGGCAGCGTAGAAAGCCTGACGTTTGAGACGTCAATTTCGCCCGACATGAGCTTGGGGAGCAGGACATCGCGAAGGCCTGCCAGATTGCGCGACTGAATCTTGTTTACAACCAGCTCGTCAACGATGGGCTGCATTCTTCGCGTAAGGACTTCTAGCTGTTCTACGGGCGGAATGAGGACTTCGGATTCTGCCAGCGCACTGCGTTTGATGTGCCCCATGGTCGTGGCGCGATCTTTTGCCAGCATGATAAATCTGTCCATATGATGCTTTGTCCAAAGATAGTAAAGCCAGCTCGGATACCTGTCTGAGGTGACCTTGAATAGATGCTGGTTGAGTCCGGCGTCGCCTCCTGCCCAAAAATCCAGCAGAAGCGTTCCAGACCACGAGAAGACGAGATTGCCGTCATGGATTTTGACGCTCTCGTCTATCGTACTCGCACAGCGTTCGGAATCCGGTGTGCAAACCCCCTGTCCGAGCTCCTTGATTTTAAGCACTGGCAAGCCGGGATCACCTGGAGCGGGGCGGAACTTCTGCATCGCGAGGCCGTTCTTATAGCTTGCGATATCTAAGAGCGAGAGTCGCTCCCAGCTTGCGTCGGCATCGTTGAGCATATCCACGAACAATACGTCGAGAAGCTCAGCCAAATAATCATTTGTGCGCAGATTAAGCTCGATCATGTCGTCGAAACGATTGAGAATATCAGAGATCCTTTGCCGCAATCTTTGATTCGGCCAGGGAATCGAAGTACGCTTGAACTGGCTTTTATTGATAATTGACAAGGTGGTCGATTGCCCCTCCAGATGTTTGAAATAGGGCCATAACCACCTCATGGCATAGTACAGGTAGTCTGAGTCGCATGGATCATTGGGCACGATGGTGTTGATCTGCTGATTCGTCAGTGAGGTAACCTCAGTCACACCGACGTATCCAAGGTTGCCAATGCAAGAAACGCATACTGAACCAGCAGGAACAACCTGCTTGGAATACCTGTCTTTCACTGCGTTGGAAACGTGTCTGTCCGTAGTGGCGATGTGTTTCGTTGTCTGCAAGTCTTTCGGAGTGATGAATGGGATGTCGGGCTCCCACAATCCGGAGTCCTTAGTTGACGGAGTCTTTCCAGTGACAACGTCGGCAATATCAGAGATGCTGGCCTGTTCGTACACTAGCTATCACTCCTCAGTGTAGTCAACAATAAAGTAAGGGCTCATACTGTGCCTTGAGGCGACGGATAGCGGTTTTCCGGATGATCTAACGAAGCACCTTGCCATCACATTGCGCGGTGCGGCAACGAGCTTCTCAACCTTTAGCCAACAGTGGAAGTCGCCGACCTTGTCGCGATAATACGGGGGGACATACCTCCGCTCCGGCAGCTCACGGGATATATCTGAGATATGTGCCCAAAACCTATCTGTGGAGCCGCTGTGGATAAGCAGGACCCGGGGGGAATCCTGCTCAAGAAGTTCGCGTGAAACGGCAGCGGATACCGGGGCCCCGAGCTTCCCGTACCAGACGAAGCCGTATTGATCGATTAGCTCTTGATGTGCCGCAATCGTTCCGCAGGGGGGCGCGAAGTTTTCAGCATATCGTAATGCAACCGTAAGCAACTAATCACGCTCCCCAAGAATCCCATATCCAATCGCTTCTAGGTTCCTCTTGATCTGCTCCTGCAGGCGGTTGGACTCCTCGAAGCACTTGGCGATCTCGCCGGTCAGCCGCGCCATCTTCTCCTCGAAGGGCTCGCCGTCGTCCTCGGCGTCGGGAATGCCAACGTAGCGACCGGGCGTGATGATGTGGTCCTGCTTCTTGATGTCCTCGATGGAGGCAATGGCGGAGAAACCCTTTTCCTCTTCGAGCGTTCCCTCGCGGAACGCGTCGAACGCCCCGGCGACCTTGGCGATGTCCTCCTCAGTGAACTCGCGGAGCTTGCGTGACACCATGGTGCCCATGTTGCGGGCGTCGATGAACAGGGTCTTTCCGGGCTGGGCCTTCTTCTTGGTGATGATCCACAGGCTTACCGGGATACCCGTACTGTAGAAGAGCTTGTCGGGCATGGCGATGATGCCCTCAATCAGATCGGCTTCGATGAGCCGTGCCCTTATCTCGCCCTCGTTGTTCGTCTGGCTGGAGAGCGAGCCGTTGGCGAGTACCATGCCCATGCGGCCGGTACGGTTGAGGTGGTGCACCATGTGCTGGACCCAAGCGAAGTTCGCGTTGCCCTCGGGCGGGACGCCATATTCCCAGCGCGGGTCCTCCTTGAGCTTGTCGCCGCCCCAGTCAGAGAGGTTGAAGGGCGGGTTGGCGAGGATGAAGTCGAACTTCTCCGTGCGGTGTAGGTCGTTGAAGAACGTGTCGGCGTTCTGCTTGCCCAGGTCCGCATCGATGCCCCTGATGGCAAGGTTCATGGTTGCCATCTTCCACGTGGTGGGGTTGCTCTCCTGGCCGTAGATCGACAGGTCGTCGATGTTGCCCTGGTGGCGCTTCACGAATTCCGCCGACTGAACGAACATGCCGCCCGAACCACAGCAGGGATCGTAGACGCGACCATGGTAGGGCTCGATGACCTCGACGAGCGTCCTGACAACGCAGGCGGGCGTGTAGAACTCGCCCGCATTCTTGCCCTCTGCCTCCGCGAACTTGGAGAGGCAGTACTCGTAGGTGCGTCCCAGGATGTCGCGCGTGTCGCCCTTCTCTGCCATCTGCACGTTGGTGAAGAGGTCCACGACCTCGCCCAGGCGGCGCTTGTCCAGCTCCTGGCGGGCGAAGTTCTTGGGGAGGATGTTCTTGAGCTTGTCGTTCTCCGCCTCGATCTGGCGCATGGCCTCGTCGATGACCTTGCCCACCTCGGGGGTGTGCGCGGCGGCGGCGATGGTTTTCCAGCGGGCGCTTTCCGGCACGAAGAAGATGTTCTCCGCCGTATACTCGTCGCGATCCTCCTCGAAGCCCTCTCCCTCGTCGACAAGCTCCTGGTGGCGCTGGTCGAACTTGTCGGAGATGTACTTGAGGAAGATGAGACCGAGCACGACGTTCTTGTACTCGGAGGCATCGATATTGCCGCGCAGCTTGTCGGCAGCGCTCCAGATCTGCTGCTCGAAGCCGATCTCGGCGGTGTTATCCTTCTTCTTGCGTGCCATACGCAGCTCCTATTCGTAGATCTTCGTGTCGGCCCAGAGCTCGCACTGCTCCATGACCGTCTCCATGGCGTCATCGACGCCCTCGGGCGGGTACTTGTACTTGCGCAGGAGGCGCTTGATCGCGCGGCGCATGCCCGCACGGGCGCTCTCCTTCTTCTGCCAGTCTATCGTGGCGCTCCTCTGCAGGGTCTCGGTGAGCTCCCGTGTGATGGACACGAGCTGGTCGTTGTCGTAGAAGTCCTTGACCGCCTCGGGCTTGGTTATGGCGTCGTAGAAGGCCATCTCCTCGTCGTTCAGTCCGAGCTTCTCGGCGTCGGTCCTGTCCCTCATCATGTCCTTGGCCATCTTGACGAGCTCCTCGATGACTTCGGCGTTGGTGAGCATGCCGTTGAGGTAGGAGTTGAGCGTGCCCTGGAGCATGTCGCTGAACTTCTGGGCCTTGACCACGCTCGTGCGCTGGTAGGCCCGCACGCGCTCCTTGATGAGGCGCTTCAGACTCTCGACGGCGACGTTCTTCTCCTTCATGTTGGCGACCTCGGCGAGGAACGCCTCGTCGAAGAGGGAGATCTCGACGTCCTGGTTGTCGAAGAGGTTGAGAACCCCGTCCGCATGGACGGTCTGTTGCAGGATCTCGGTCACCTGCTTGTTGAACTCCGCGTAGGTCATGCCTCCCGAACCCCCGGATTTGCGCCCCGTGAGCCTCAGCACCTGGACGCGCAGGACCGAGAGGTACGCCGCCTCGTGCTGGTCCTCGTGCGAGACCAGGCTCTTGCACAGGCTGAGGGCCTGGTTCATGAGTTGGCACTGCTTGAGGAACTCCTCTGCGTCGTCCTGCCGCTTGGGTTCGAGCAGCCAGTCGACGCCCTCCGCGATGGCGCTCGCGAGCTCGGCCTTCTTGTCTGTGAAGATGAGCTTGCGGTAGTCGAAGCCGTACATGAGGTCGCGGCACACGTCGAGCTTCTCCAGGAACTTTGGGTAGGCCGTCGCGGCGACGTCCATGTTGCCGTAGTTTGACTGGTCGCGGTTGGTATAGTCCTTCATGGCTTGCTTGAGGGCGCGGGCGATGCCGATGTAGTCGACGACCAGACCGCCCTCCTTGCCTCGGCAGACGCGGTTCACACGGGCTATGGCCTGCATGAGGTTATAGCCCTTCATGGGCTTGAAGACGTACATGGTGGACAGACTCGGCACATCGAAGCCGGTGAGCCACATGTCCACGACGATGGCGATCTTGAGCGGGTCGTCATCGTTCTTGAAGCGCTGCTCCATGTCCTTCTTGTGCTTGGAGCCGCCGCAGACCTCGAACCACTCCTCGGGGTCCTGGTTGGACATCGTCATCACGACGCCGACCTTGTCCTTCCAGCCGGGGCGCAGCTCCATGATTCGCTTGTAGATCTTCATCGCGATGGGGCGGCTGTACGCCACGATGAGCGCCTTGCCTGCCAGCACGTCGGCGCGGTTCTCCTCGTAGTGCTCGACGATGTCTCTGCACAGAGCATCGATGGTCTCCGGAGTATCGAAGATGGCGTCCAGCCCGCCCAGGTCGTGCTTGGACTTTTGCACGGTCGCCTCGTCGGCTTGGTTGGCGAACTCGCGGTACGCGTCATCGATGCGCCCGAGCGCGTTCTCGTCGAGGTGGAGCGCCACCACGCGGCTCTCGTAGTAGACGGGCTTCGTCGACTCGTCCTCGACCGACTGGGTCATGTCATAGACGTCGATGTAGTCGCCGAATATCTCTCTGGTGTTACGGTCCTCCAGCGCGATGGGTGTGCCGGTGAACCCGATGTAGGAGGCGTTGGGAAGCGCCTTGCGTACCACGCGGGCAGCGCCCACGCTGACCTTGCCGGAGGCGTCCATCCTCTCGGTGAGGCCGTACTGGCCGCGATGGGCCTCGTCGACCATTACGACGACGTTGCTGCGGTCGCACAGGGGCTCATCGCCGTCGGTAAACTTCTGCATGGTGGTGAAGATGATGCCGTTTGCCTCGCGCCCCTCAAGCAGGTCCTTGAGGTCCTTGCGGCTCTCCGCCTGGACCGGTGTCTGGCGGAGGAACGCGGAGCAGCGCCCGAACTGGCCGTAGAGCTGGTCGTCGAGGTCGTTGCGGTCCGTGATGACCACGATGGTCGGACTGTCGAGCCTGCTCTGGAGCAGGTGTGCGAAGAAGACCATGGAGAGGGACTTGCCGGAACCCTGTGTGTGCCAGAACACGCCGATCTTACCGTCGCCCTCAACGGCCTTCGTGGCCCGCTCGATGGCCTTGCGCACGCCGAAGTACTGGTGGTAGGCGGCGAGGATCTTGACAATCCTGTCGTTGGAGTCGTTGAAACACACGAAGTTGCGGACTATGTCGAGCAGCCGCTCCTTGGGAAGCATGCCGTCGAGCATCGTCTTCCACGTCGCGGCCTTGGTCTCGGAGTAGTCCCCGTCCACGGATTTCCAGGCCACGAAGCGGTCCTCGTCCGCCGTGATGGTGCCCACCCGTGTCTCGGACATGTCACTCATGACGCAGAAGACGTTGGGGACGAACATGCCGGGGATCTGGCGCATGTACTGACGGAGCTGCTTGTAGGCGTCAGACGCATCCGTCTCCTCGCGCGATGGTGACTTGAGTTCGAACATGACGAGTGGCATGCCGTTGACGAACACGATGACGTCAGGACGCTTCTCGGAGTACTCGACGAACGTCCACTGGTTTACGACATGGAAGTCGTTGTTGCCGGGGTCGTCGAAGTCAAGCAGGCGAACGATCTCGTCCCGGTCCTGCTCGCCGTCGAAGTAGCGCACCTCGACGCCCGACTGGAGATAGTCGTTGAAGGTCTCGTTGCGCTGCTCCAACGTACCGCCCTCGACGTTCGAAATCTTGAGGATGGCCTCATCGATTGCGGCGGAGGGGAGCCCCTTGTTGATTCGCGCCAGAGCGTCGGGCAATACGTCGGGCAGGAACACATCACGGTAGTCATCTGAGGAGCGGCGGACGTCCGGCCCATAAAGATGCTCGTATCCGAGGTTGTCGACGAGGTGTTCGACGACAACCTGCTCGAACCAGTCTTCATTGATTCGCGATGAGTCGTATTCTATGTAAGCGTGCTTCATGCTGATACCTCAGGTAGCTTCGCCATGTCGTCAACGACGACTAACAGGCGTTATTCTATCATCAGCCATTTTTTGGTGAACTAGATAGAGCCCCTGCGACTGAAGATGGGCCGAATGGTCGATGGGTCACTGTAGGAGATGGGAACTCATTAACCGCACCGTTTGATAAAGAGAGGGGCCGAGAGTTCCATCTCTTGGCCCCTCTATCGTTTGCGAAGCACCCTGTGGTGTAAAACTGGAGTATGGAACCTCTCGAGCTGTCAATAAACCATCATTTATCTGGCGTTCTAGTTCCTGAGGCAGATGTTGCCGTGGCAGATAAAGAGAATGCGGTGCATCGGCGCGCCTTTCTAGGTGGTTGATTGGGGACGGGGTCGTTTCGTCTCATTTTCTCTCGCCTCGGCATCGCCGCCTGCGGCCGCGGCAAAAAGGGTCAAAACGCCACCATCGCGAGGACCCAAACGGCGGCGTGGCCATACGCTCGATCGCGCCTCGGCAAGCAGCGTGCCAGCGCGGCATCGTGCGGGCGGTCGCTTTTTGCCCGTGAACGGCGCGGCAGGCAAAAGATTCTTGACTGTGTTCCGACAACACATCCCACCATCGACGGCGTCAGTACAACGCCGCATCGTCCAGACGCTTGTCAGGGCGGCGGCGAGCGAGAGGGCACCGCATCGCGCGTGCCGCACGTATGGGAAGGAGTGGGGAATATGGCACAAGCTGTTGGGGCCGCGGCGCCGCGTCGCATCGGGAAGCGCGAAATCGGCTTCATCGCCGGCATCATCGTCTTTTTGCTGGTAAAGTTTCTGCCGCTTGGCGGCCTCAGCGAGACCGCGCTTTCTGAAGGGGGCCAAACGTGTTTGGCGCTCACGCTGGGAACGGTGGTGTGGTGGGCCTGCGGCGTGGCGCAGCCCGGATATGTGGGCGTGCTGTACTGCGTGCTGCTCATCCTCTTTCAGGTGTGCACCGATGACGCCGGCAGCCCAAGCCTGTCTGCGACCGTTGCGAGCACATTTAGCTCTTGGACCAAGGCGACCATGTGGCTCGTCATCGGAGTCTACCTCATCGCCTCGGCCGTCAAGGACTCCGGCCTTGGCGAGCGCATCGCCTATGCGTTTATGCTCCGTTTTGTGAAAGGCTACAAGAGCCTCGTCATCTCGATCTTTGCGTTGACGCTCATCTTGTCGCTTCTGATCCCGCATCCCTTCCCGCGCGCCTTTCTGATTCTCGCCGTGGTGTCGGTGATCGCGTCGTCAGCCAACTATGGTGATGATGACAAGGCAAAGCTCGGCTTCTTGGTGTTTGCCGCGGCTCCTGCGGCGTCGACCTTCTTTCTCACCGGCGACTCCACGCTGAACCCGCTCGTTGCGCAGTACAGCGCCGAGGCAGGCGGCGCCAACCCGGGCTTCATCGATTGGTTTTTGTACATGAGCGTCCCCATGCTGGTGGCCTTGCTCGCCACCATGGTGCTGGGACTGCTGCTTGTTCAGGGGGAGTACGACGTTTCCATAGCCGCGTCGCCCATTGCTGCCGACGGGACGGTCTACACGATAGACGGCGCGTCGCAGCACCTCTCGTTTGTTGCCGAGGATGCCGCTGCGGGCGAGTTGCCCGCATGCTCCTTCTCGCTTGCTCCCGTTGCGGCGGCCGAGGTGACAGACGACCAGATCGATGCGGCCTGGCGCTATGCGGCGGACGACGCTTCCGAAGGTGCGCCGGATGCTCAGGCGTTGCGCACGGCTGCCGAAAAGCGTCGCGACGACGCCGTCAGAGCTGCCGAAGCTGCTCGGCAGGAGGCGGCTCGCAAGGCTGCCGAAGAAGCCCGCCATGTAGTTGCGGACTCTTTCGAGCTGTATCTGCCTGCCTATTGGGACGGGCGCGTCGAGGCCGACGTCGAAGGCGACAGCGTGACCGTCAGGTCTTCGGAATATCGCAGGCTCGATATCTGCACCATCACCGTGCAAGACGGCCCCTCGCAGGTGATGGGCGACATTGCCACGTCATGCATGGGCAGCGTCCCGCTCGGTGGGGGCAAATATGCCGTCGTGTGGGCAAATCGCTGGGCCTATATCATCGGCGACGCCTATATGCGCAACTCATCCGATCCGTCTGACTATTACTCGTTGGACGAGGCGAGCGAGATCGTCGACCTCCAGACGGGTGGAGCATATACCTATATCGAGATACGCGATGACATGGTGGCGACCGATCGAGCCTCTGATTTGCTTTTTAGCAGCGACCCCTATCTCCAGGAAGTTGTTGTCAACGCCATCGAGCCGAGGTAGGCCAGTTCGTTTCCCACATGTTTCTTACGCTGTTTTTCCTGCTTGTTAGTGGCATCCGGTGCTCCAGAGCGCTATGCTGCCACATTGTGTGCGTAACTTTCTCGCATTAAGTTGCAAGGGGGAGGGGAATGGGTCCCCTCCGGTTGCGTCACACGGAAGGGGTATTGAACAAAACACACCGGAAGGAACCATCATGACGAAGCGATCTGCTGCAAATCGCCCTCTTATGGGAGCATGCTCCCGCCGCGATTTTCTCAAGCTCTCGGGAATCACGGCGTTTAGTGCGGGAGGGATGATGTTCCTTGCCGGATGCGGCCCCGCTGCTCAGGATTCTGGAACTGCCGACGAGGGTTCTGCCGAGAGCGACTCTTCAGAGGGCTCCGGCACGCTCGGCGACGGCACGACGCTGCGCGTGGGTATGGAAGCCGCCTATGCTCCCTATAACTGGCAGGTCAGCGAGGCGTCTGACTATACCATTCCCATCGAGAACGTCGACGGTGCCTACGCCGATGGTTACGACGTCCAGGCGGCCAAGGTCATCGCCGATGCGCTCGGCATGGAGGCCGTTGCCGTGAAGTGCGACTTCACGGCGCTCATCGACATGCTCAACAACGGCCAGATCGACATCATTTGTGCCGGCATGTCCGTGACGCCCGACCGTGAGGACTCTGCGATCTTCTGCAATTCCTATATCGACGACGACATCTCTATGGTCACCCGCAAGGACTCGCCCTACGCAAGCGCCACAACCTTTGCCGACCTCGCCGGCGCTTCGATCATGGGCCAGGCCGCCACGATGTACAACGACGTTATCGATCAGATTGCCGAGGTTGCCGACGTCAACCATATGACTCCGGCGGAGACCGTGCCGGCCGTGGTGGAGAGCCTGTCCAGCGGCACCTCCGATGTCATCACCTACTCAATGCTGTCGGTGCCCAAGCTGCTCGAGACCTATCCTGACTTCGTGGAGCTGCAGATGACCGACAAGTTCGAGGGTTCCGAGATGCCTGACAACGCAGCGGTTGCCCTTGGCACCGACCAGTCGATCGTGGATGCGATCAACGAGGCCATCGACGGCATCTCTGAGGACGATCGCCAGCAGATGTGGAATGAGTGCATGGATCGCCAGCCTGCATAAAGCTTGCGGTCGCATGCGTGCAATAACGTACCAGGACGCAGGGGCGCGCGCCATATCCGGCGTGCGCCCGTATCCGTATCTATAACAAGAAGGAGAATCAATGGACTCCGCACTCACAGGGAAGCAGGACGCGCCGAGGCGGCGCGGCAGGCTTGCCTCGTTCGTGCTCGATGACCATCGCTACGTGCTGCTTGGCACGAGCGCGGTGGCGTTTCTCGGCATGCTGCTTTCAAGCCAGCCGCGACCTGCCATGAGCTTTCTTGCCCAGGCGTTTACGGTTGAGGTGGTCATGTATTACCTGCTTGTGGCCTGGTTGGTCGTGAGCGCGATCGCCCTGGTGTTCAAGCTGGCTAAGTGGCGCACCTATGCCGAGGTCTCTCCATTTACGCGACCTGCGGTGCGCCGCGTGCTGCGCTATGCATCCTATGTGGTGTGGGCGATTGTGCTCGTGTTGGTTGTCGACCGCGTGGTCATGGGCGTCGCCTCGGCATGGTCTGTGGCTGTTGCCGCGGCGTCGCAGGAGAATCCGCGCCGTCCCGAGCCCATGCTTGAGAGCATGTGCTACATCCTCTACCAGGGGCGTCAGACGTTTCTGACGGGATTCATCACCACGGTGGAGCTCGCGGTGTTTGGCACCGTCATCGCCTTTTTCCTGGCGCTGCTGCTCGTCTTCGCGCGCATCCAGACCGTCGACCGGCCCGATAACGACTTTGTTCGCTTTTGGAAAAAGGTGGGCGCAGGTTTTGCGAAGGCCTACAGCACGGTGGTGCGCGGCACGCCGATGATGGTCCAAGCCATGGTGCTTTATTATGGCATCTTTGGCTTGTTCCGCATGACGAGTCTCACCACGACACAGATCAACGGCATCTGGACCACCTTTTTGGCAGGCCTTGTTACCATCACGCTCAATTCCACTGCCTACATGATGGAGGTGCTGCGCGGCGGCATTGAATCGGTCGATGCCGGGCAGCTCGAGGCAGCCCGTTCCCTTGGTCTCTCGCAGTGGCAGGCCATGCGCAAGGTCGTCTTTCCTCAGGGCATCAAGTATGCAATCCCGGGCCTTTCCAACGAGCTTGTCATCAATATCAAGGATTCGTCGGTGCTCTCGGTCATCGGCACCTTCGATCTGATGTTTGCCACCACGACTGTGGCGGGCATCTACTATCAGCAGTTCCAGACGGCGCTCATCACCACAGTGGTGTACCTGTTCTTGACCATGCTGGCATCGTGGCTGCTGGGCAAGTTTGCCACGCGTTTTGATGTGAAGCCCGGACCTGTGCTGGGCACGTCCGATCAGCCCATCAAGGTCGAGGAGTAACCCATGGCACACAACACTGCAACCGAGCCCATGGTGCGAATCGAGGGCCTGCGCAAATCCTTTGGAAGCCTTGAGGTGCTGCGAGACATCAATCTCGACATCATGCCCGGACAGGTGGTCACCATCATCGGCGCGTCCGGTTCCGGCAAGTCTACGCTGCTGCGCTGCATCAACCTGCTTGAGACGCCTGATGCGGGACATGTGTGGTTCCACGGCGCCGATCTCGCCGCCGAGCACGTCGACGTGAACAGCCTGCGCGAAAAGATCGGCATGGTGTTCCAGGGATTCAACCTGTTCAACAATATGAACGTGCTCGACAACTGCACGCTCGCACCTGTGACGCTCAAGAAGATGAGCAAATCAGAGGCCGAGCGCGTCGCCATGGGGCATCTGGAGTCCGTGGGCCTTGCCGACTTCGCCCACGCAAATGTCAGCAACCTTTCTGGTGGCCAGAAGCAGCGTGTGGCCATTGCTCGCGCGCTGTGCATGAAGCCTGAAATCATGCTGTTCGACGAGCCCACGAGCGCCCTCGACCCCGAGATCGTCGGCGAGGTCCTCGAGGTCATGCGCAAGCTCGCCGCCGACGGCATGACGATGGTTGTGGTCACGCACGAGATGGCCTTCGCCAAGAACGTTTCCGACGAGGTCGTCTTTATGGACCGTGGCGTCATCGCCGAGAAGGGCGCGCCAAAGGATATGTTCACCGCGCCCAAGCAGCAGCGTACGCGAGAGTTCTTGTCTCGCTACCTGAGCGACTAGGGCCATGGGGTGATTCGGGCGCTCTGCCTAAGGGGCGTAGCGCCCTTGATTTCAGAGAAGTGTGGTTTCGGGCGTTATTGACGGTCGAACCATGTCGCGAGCGAACCGCGTGGCGCGCCTGATTGCGAGACGGGCGCGCCCCGCGTTTGATCGCCAGCCGCACATCCAGGGAATCTCGATGCTTTTGGTTGCCTGGGCTTTGCAGCAATGCGCCGCGCTCTATAAGTCGATGATTCATGAGCCGATGGCGGCCCGGAGACCGCCCGCGCTCACCCCTCCGTCGGCGGCCGCCGTCTCCCGGGCGTCCGCCGGCGCGGCGGCCTCGGGCGGAACCGGCCCGGGCACGCGAAAAGGCGCTCGCGAGAGGGCCTCGGGGCCGCGTCGGCTCGGTAATCGGCGTCTCCCTAGTGACGCCCGTAGCGATGGCAGCGATTCGGCGCTAGCGCTCTTCTTCTTTGAGCTTGTGGTTGAAGTCGCTGCAGACGAAGTCCATGAAATCTTGAGCGATTTTCGAGGGTTGTTCATCGCGCAGCCAGACGAAGCCTATGGTCGAGACCAGCGGCGGATCAAACGGTAGATACATGATGTCGTCGGCATGATAGGTGGAAACGAGGCGCCGGGATAACACGGAGACCCCCATGCGACGCTGAACCGCCTTTAAAATCATGCGGTGACGAGTATGACTGAGTGGCGCGTTGGGGTGGTAGCCACAGCGGCTGCAGGCCTCTAAGAACATCCTGGTAACTTCAGACTGACTTTCCAACAAGATAAACTGCTCGTTACGAAGCTCCCCCACAGAGACGCTCGTCTTTTTGGCGAGGGGGCTAGACGAAGGACAGACCAGTACCAGGTCATCTTGTACGATGGGACGATAAGAGAACCATCCCTCGTCAAGGAAATCGGTTCTTGCCAGGGCAATCTCAACTTTGTTGCGCTTGAGCTTATCCAAAAGGTCGGTCTGGTTTCGTTCAACAAACTGTATTTGTACCGAAGTGTTGCGTACCCAATATGAGCTGAACGAATCTGCAAAACCATACTCGTCCGAAAGCGGCAAAGCTCCGACGGTAAGCGTATACAGAGCATCCTTCTTGTACATTTTCAATCGAGACAGCTCGTGCTGATAGTCTGGCACCGCCTTTCTGGCGTAGGTGTAGAAATCGCGACCTGCCTGAGTGAGCTCGACGCCGTTACGCGTCTTCTTAAAAAGCTTTACGTCGAGTTCGCGCTCAAGTTGGGCCATCTGTTTCGAAAGTGATGATTGCGAAATGAATAGCTTTTCCGCAGCGGTCACAAACTTGCCAGTGTTAGCGACCGTGAGAAAGGCTTCAAGCTTGCGGAAGTCCACGGCCGCCTCCTTTGCATACTCTGCATGATCAAAGTAGCCCCAAGTACTCCACTGCTGCTTTCCATCCATACGGGTTCTCCTTGAATCTATCGTCAATTGACCTGCGGTTTATTTCGATATTCGCGTATCGACTTGCGAAAAACGAATAACTGCAGCTGAGGACTTCACGTTTCCATTATGGAAAGACGCCGTGCAATCAACGAACGAGATATGTGGATTTTTCGCAGCAAGATGGCACCAAGGCAGATTCGGACTTTGCGGAAAGGAGTCTCCATGCCAAAGGTGTATCAAGACCTGCGCTCGTTCCTTGAGGTGCTTGAGGAGGAGGGCCAGCTCGTCCACGTGACGAAGGAGGTCGACCCCGATACCGAAATCGGTGCGGCCGGCCGCGCGGCAAGCCGCCTTCCAAACGGCCCCGCCGTCATGTTCGACCACATCAAGGGCTATCCCAAGGGGCAGAGCGTCGTCACCAACGTCCATGGCTCCTGGGCAAACCATGCCCTCATGATGGGCATGCCCAAGAACACCTCCACCAAGGAGCAGTTCTTCGAGCTCAATCGTCGCTGGGATCTTTTCCCGGTCAAGCCCAACATCGTGTCGCGCGAGGATGCTCCCTGCAAGGAGAACACGCTGGAAGAGGGCGAGATCAACCTCTTTGAGCTTCTGCCGCTCTATCGCATCAACGAGCAGGACGCCGGCTGCTTCATCTCGAAGGCGTCCATCATTACGGGCGATCCCTCCGAGCCTGACAACTTCGATAAGACCAATGTCGGAACCTATCGTATCCAGGTCAAGGGCAAGGATCGCATCGGCATGCAGTGCCTGGCCATGCACGACATCGCCAAGCAGCTGTGGGAAGCCGAGAAGAAGAACGAGCCGTTCCCGGTGTGCATCACCCTGGGCAACGCGCCGCTCGTGACCTTCATGGCCTCCACGCCCATCTCGTACACGCAGAACGAGTATGAGTTCGTGGGCGCGCTCAACGGCGGCGTGCCGGCAGACATCGTCAAGTCTGACCTCTATGACCATCTCTATGTCCCCGCCGGCGCCGAGGTCGTGCTCGAAGGCCATATCGTGCCGCGCGTCCGCACCTGCGAGGGGCCGTTCGGCGAGTTCCCCGGATCCTACTCTGGCGCACGCCTGCAGTGCGAGGCAAAGATCACCCATGTGACCTATCGCACCAACCCCATCTTCGAGAATCTGTATCTGGGCATGCCTTGGTCCGAGATCGACTACCTCATGGCGCTCAACACCTCGGTGCCCATCTACAAGCAGCTCAAGACCGACTTCCCCGAGATCGTCGCCGTGAACGCCATGTACACCCATGGCATGGCGGAGATCATCTCCATGAAGCCGCGCTACGGCGGCCAGGCGACCGGTGCCGCCTTCCGCCTGCTCTCCACCCCGCACGGCATGCCGTACTGCCATGTGGTCATCGTCGTCGACGACGTGGTCGACCCGTTTGACCTCGACCAGGTCATGTGGGCGCTCTCCACGCGCGTCCGTCCGGACAAGGACGTCAAGGTGGTTCCCAACTGCGCCGGCATGCCGCTCAACCCAACCGAAGAGATTCCCGGCATCACCGCGAAGCTGATCATCGACGCCACCACGCCGGTCGACCCCGAGCCCAACAAGCGTTCCGTCGAGCTGCTTAAGGATCCTGTCAAGACGGCCGAGTACACCAAGATCATCGCCGACCTTATGGCAGCCAAGTAAGAGACGTACGTCATCAAGCAGGCGTATCAAAAAGGAGGAATGACTCATGCAATGCCCGCGTTGTGGTCATGAAGAGATTTCGACTATCGCTACGTCGCCTGTCGAGGGGGCGTGGGAGATGTATCAGTGCGACGTGTGCTTCTATTCCTGGCGTTCGACCGAGAATCCGCACGTCGATGATGTGTTCAAGCTGACCGACGAGAAGATTGCCAATCTTCAGGTCATCCCGCCCGTTCCGCCGCTCGAGGCGTAAGGGGCGCCCTGCCGAGATGACGGCGAGGGAAACGTGCTATTAGACGGGCCGGGCTCGGTCTTTCCTAAGGTCGGGTCCGGCCACGCTCTTTGCGTTCCCAGTCATCAACGGCATCGTCTTGCATTCCAGTGACTGAAAGGGGGACTCAATGAAGGTGACCAAACGAGAGATAGGCTTTCTCGCTGGCATCATTGTTGCCCTGATTGTGTGGTTTGCTCCATTGCCGGGCATCGAAGGTAAGGCGAAGCTTATGCTCGCCTTTACCCTCATGACGGTTATCTGGTGGGCTCTGCAGATTGCCCAGAACGGATACACAGCGGGCGTTTTGCTTGCGCTTATGTGTATCTTCCAGTTAGATGAGCCAGCAGAGATATTCTATGCGTGGACGGGCACCACTATGTGGCTGGTGATCGGTGCCTACCTCATTGCCAACGCAGTGAAGACCTCTGGTTTGGGCGAACGTATCGCCTACAACTACATGCTGCGTTTTGTTACAGGTTTCAAGAGCATCATCATCGGCATTTTCGTGCTTACGGCAATCCTGTCGCTGCTCATTCCGCATCCATGGCCTCGCGCCTTCTTGATCATGGCGGTGATGGCCGTCATTATCCAGAGTTCGGGCATTTCAAAAGCGGATGCCGTCAAGATTGGCTTTGCCGTGTTTGCGGCGTCGGTGCCCTGCTCGCTGATCTTCATCACAGGCGACGCCGTCATCAACCCGCTCGCCGCCTCCTATGCCGGCGGAGCCGACTTCATAACCTGGCTGCAGGTCATGGGCGTTCCCGCCATCATCATGAGCATCATTACGTTGGTACTGTTCTTGCTGCTGTATCGCCCGGAGAAGGATTACACGGTCGATAAGGATGCTATCCACGGCAAGCTTGCTGATATGGGAAAGATGAGCAAGGTTGAAATCAAGACCATCGTGTGGGTAGTCATCGCTATCGTGCTTTGGTTTACCGAGTCGATTCATGGCATCGATATCGGTTGGGTTACGTTTGCGGTAGGCATGCTCATGAGCATGCCTATCATTGGCGACCTGAACGCCGCCAAGGATTGGAGTGCCGTCCCCATCCACGTGCTCGTATTCCTGACCGCCGCGATGGCAATCGGTCACGTGGGCGCTGACACCGGAATGAACGCATGGATTGCCTCGTTCATGCCGACGTCTGTCCCCGACAACATGTTCCTCATCGCTGCTATCATCGTTGCTCTGTCTTTCGTGATTCATATGCTGCTCGGCTCTGTCATCGCCGTCATGGGCGTAGCGGTGCCGGCGATCCTGGCATTTGCGGAGCCTTTGGGCATCGACCCCATGGCCGCAACGATGATCTGCTATATGGCGGTTGCTGCGCACTACCTCTTCCCGTTCCAGCACCTCAATACGCTTGTTGGAGCAAGTCCCGATACGGGCAACTACACCCAGAAAGAGACTCTGAAGCTCGGCATCGCGCTCATTCCGGTGCTCTTTATCGTGGGTTGGCTCATGGTCGTGTGGTTCGGCATCATCGGTTTGGTGTGATGTAGCAGAAAGAAATGGCGAAGGCGGTGCGGCTGCTGCGCGGAATGCTTGGCTCAAGCGCCGCCCGCCTTGCTCCGCGTCTGGTTCGAGTGCATCTGCCGGGCCAGCGGGCGGCAAGGTCGACGCCGAAAGGGGAGCAAATGGGCAAGCAGCGGATTATCGTCGGTGTCAGCGGGGCTACCGGAGTGCAGCTGGCGCTGTACCTCATGCGGGCGCTTGCGGCCGTCGAGCATGTCGAGACCCACTTGGTGGTAAGCGACGGCGCCAAAAAGACGTGGGAGCTGGAATGCGCCACGCCTATCGAAGAGCTCTATGAGCTCGCCGACGTGGTGCATGACGCGCATAACCTCGCGGCGTCTATCTCGAGCGGCTCCTATGTGACCGACGGCATGGTGGTCATGCCGTGCTCGATGAAGACGCTGTCTTCCATTGCGAACGGATATGCCGACAATCTGGTGTCGCGTGCGGCCGATGTGTGTCTTAAGGAGGGGCGTCGCGTGGTGCTTGTGCCGCGCGAGATGCCGCTGGGGAAGATTCACGTGCGCAACATGCTTTCTGCCGCAGACGCGGGATGCGTCCTCGTTCCTCCCATGCTTACGTTCTACAACGGGCCTGTGACCATTGAAGACCAGATAAACCATGTGGTGGGTAAGGTCCTACGCCAATTTGGGATCGAGCCCACGAAGTTCCATGCGTGGGAGGGTGTCGAATAATCGAGGCGCGGCTACGACCCATCCTACCCCCCCAGCCGGCCTGGCATCCTTCCACGCCTCCCCATGCGGAAGCGGCGTGCTGCACATCCGTCCTCCTCGGCGTATGCCAGCAGCCCCGCATAGGACCGAACGCTTTGATCAAAAAGGAGGAGCATCATGTCTACTAAAGTAAACGACCTCCGGAGCGCACTCGAGCTTTTGCAAGAGATTCCTGGGCAATTGGTCGAAACCGACGTAGAGGTCGAGCCGTTGGCCGAGCTCTCGGGCGTCTATCGCCATGTCGGCGCCGGCGGCACCGTCATGCGTCCCACCAAAGAGGGTCCCGCGATGATCTTCAACAACGTGAAGGGGCATCCCGGCGCGCGCGTCGTCATCGGCCTCCTTGCCAGCCGCAAGCGCGTGGGATACCTGCTTGACTGCGATCCCAAGAAGCTGGGCTTCATGCTCAAGGATGCCGTGAACGCGCCCATCGCGCCGGTCGTCACCGATGAGCCCGCGCCGTGCCAGGAAGTCGTCTACAAGGCCGACGACCCCGACTTCGACATTCGCAAGCTCATCCCCGCCCCCACCAACACCGAGGAGGACGCGGGCCCCTATATCACGATGGGCATGTGCTATGCGACCGACCCCGAGAACGGCGACACGGACATCACCATCCACCGTCTCTGCCTGCAGAGCAAAGACGAGATCTCTATGTACTTCGTCCCCGGCGCCCGCCACCTCACCGTCTTCCGCGAGAAGGCGGAGGCGGCGGGAAAGCCCCTGCCCATCTCGATCTCCATCGGCGTGGACCCCGCCATCGAGATCGCCGCGTGCTTCGAGCCGCCCACAACGCCGCTCGGCTACGACGAGCTTGGATGCGCCGGCGCCATCCGCGGCGAGGCGGTGAAGCTGGCCCAGTGCCTCACCATCGATGAGAAGTGCATCGCCAACGCCGAGTACGTCATCGAGGGCGAGCTCCTGCCGGACGTGCGCGTCCGGGAGGACCAGAATACCGATTCGGGCAAGGCCATGCCCGAGTTCCCGGGGTATACCGGCGGCGCGCAGGCAGCGCTCCCCGTCATCAAGGTCAAGGCGGTCACCACGCGCAAGAATCCCATCATGCAGACGGTGATCGGCCCCTCCGAGGAGCATGTCTCCATGGCGGGCATCCCCACCGAGGCGTCCATCCTCACCATGGTCGAGCGCGCTCTTCCCGGCAAGGTCCAGAACGTTTACGCGGCGTCGCCGGGCGGCGGCAAGTATATGGCCGTGATTCAGTTCAAGAAGACCATCCCCTCGGACGAGGGCCGTCAGCGCCAGGCGGCGCTCCTGGCTTTCTCGGCGTTCCCCGAGCTCAAGCACGTGTGGCTGGTCGATGAGGACGTCGACCCGTTCGACATCGGCGACGTCATCTGGGCCATGAACACCCGCTTCCAGGCAGACACCGACGTCATCACCATTCCCGGCGTGCGCTGCCATCCGCTCGACCCGTCGAACGACCCCACGTGTGACCCGTCCATCCGCGACCACGGAATCGCTTGCAAGACCATCTTTGACTGCACGGTGCCGTTCGACCAGAAGCACCGCTTCCAGCGCTCAAAGTTCAAAGATGTCGACCCGAAGCATTGGACGGACGCCTAAGGGCGAGGCGCTGGGACGTGAGTTCGCATGTGTTGGGGCGCGGCGCGTGCTGTGACGCTTGCGTGTAGAGTCGCTATACCCCCGATACTTGCTAATACGGTACGTGTGAGCACGTGCCCGGCGGCGTGGCTGCCGGGCACGTTGTGTAAAGGAGGGCAACATGGAGACGCGGACCTTCTGCGTGGGCGAGGGGGCGTTCAAGCTTGAGGTGACCATGGTCGATACCGGCCGTGGAATCACGGTTGCCGTCGGGTCGGCTGCGCCGGGAGCTGCCCATGTTGGAGCGACCGCGCAGGCGATCCCGAGGCCCGAGCCGGACCGCACGGCAACGGTGAGCATCCTGGCGGTCCCGTGCCATCGAGACGAGGTGCCCGCGCACGACATCGCCGCCGCGGTCGCCACCGAGCTGAAGGTGCCCGTGAGCGTGACGTGCGGGATACACATCGACCATGCAACGAAGGAGGACATTGCGCGCCTGGTGGAGACTGCGCGCGACGTCGCTCGGGCGGTGGTCGAGCGCTCCCGCGCCATCGAGCGGGCCCGCTGGGACGACGAGGACCAGGTGGTTGCCGTCTCGCGTTCCGGCGACCCCATCGGCCCCGTCGACCGTCTCGCGGCTCATGAGGGCGAGGGGATCTTGCACCAAGCGTTCTGTACGCTGCTGGTCGAGGGCGACCGGTCCGTGCCTCGCCTGGTCCTGTGCCGCCGCAGCCCCATGAAGCGCCTGTGGGGAGGTGTGCTCGCCGACACATGCGCCGGGCATCCTCACGTCGGTGAGGACTTGCGGGTTGCCGCCGAGCGCCGGCTGTCGGAAGAGATCGGGACGACGACGGAGCTTACTCAACTCGGACATGTCATCTATCGCGAGGACCATGGCGACGGCCGCTGCGAATGCGAGTGGTGCGGCGTGTTCGTGGGACGCATGCCGGCCGACATGCGCGTGAACGAAGAGGAGGTGTCCGAGGTTCGCCGCGTGTCGCTTCCAGAGCTCGAGGGGTACCTTGCGGGGCGGCCCGAGCAACTTGCTCCTTGGACCCGCCTCGCGCTCGAAGACCCCGAGGTTCGCGCCGGCCTGGAGCGTTACGTCTCAAGCATCTAGGAGCCGCTCGGCATCAGTTATCCGTATCAGTTATCCGTATGCGACGGCGCTGTCTGGCGGGAATATGCGCGACATCGGGGACGCCATGGTCGACGGCCGTCGGGGCGTGCTTGGCTTGACGGCGTTCCGGCGGGCGCTTCTGCGGGCGGCGCGACGACACAACGAAGGGGGGAGCCATGAAGCTCTCGTATGCACACACCGGCATTCCCACGACCCGTCATCTGGGCGGGATGCGCTATGCGCCGCCCATGAAGCTGTGGATCTCCGATCCGGCGCTTTCGCCGGACGGAATCGAGTACCTCTTCTTTGAGGACGGATCGCCTGCGCCCGAGATGATGAAGTCCACCACGCATGTCGCGCTGACAACCGACGACCTCGATGCCGCGGCGGCGTGGTGCGACGAGGTCGTGCTCGGCCCCTTCGAGGACGAGCCTGCGCCGGGCGTGAAGCAGGATGTGCTCTTTGCTCGTAAGGACGACCTGCTCATCGAGTTTTGCTGCCCTAAGTAGCCGGCGGTTCCCGAGATGCGTGCGGCGGGGACGCCGCTCCGTTTTGCCGTGCGGTGCCACGCGGCGGCGTCGCTTGGGTACGATAAGGGAGGCGGTTTTTCCGTCGCCCATAGGCCTTACGTCGCAAGGAGCTCCCATGTCAATCATCACGATCCAAAACGGCGGCGTCGCAGCCCGCATCGACACGCTCGGCGCCCAGCTCACCAGTCTTGCGCGCGACGGGCGCGAGTACCTGTGGCAGGCCGATCCCCGCTGGTGGAACCGCCATGCGCCCGTGCTCTTTCCCATCGTGGGCTCCATCCGCGGCGATCAAGCGGTCTCGCAGCAGGGTCCCGTCAAGCTCGGCCGCCACGGCCTTGCACGCAACTATGAGCACGCCGTTGTGCGCCAGGACGATTCCTCGGTGACCTTCGAGCTGGTCGATTCGCCCGAGACGCGCGCCGACTATCCGTACGCCTTTAAGCTCAACATGACCTATGCGATCTCGGGGGACGGCGCTTTCACGCAGGCGTTCAGGGTCGAGAACACCGGCGCAGTCGAGTTGCCGTTCTCCGTGGGCGGCCATCCTGCCTTCAACGTGCCGGCGCCCGGCGCCGGGGACGAGGCGTTTGAGGACTATGCGCTCGAATTTGCAGAGCCGTGGACCTTTGACTCCGCCACCATCACCGATGGGGGCTTGCTCACCTACGATGTCATGAATCCGCTGCTGAAGGATTCTGACCGACTGCCGCTCTCACGTGATCTTTTCCGCTATGACACCGTGATGCTCGAGGACGTTCCTGCAAGCACGGTGACCCTGCGCGGTTCGAAGAGCGGGCACGGGGTGCGCGTCGACTTCGAGGGCTTCAAGTATCTGGGTGTCTGGTCTGCTGCCGGCGACGCCCCCTTTGTTGCCCTTGAGCCGTGGACGGGCCACGCCACCTTGACAAGCGAGGACGACGTCTTCGAGCACAAGCGCGACATCACGGTGCTTGCCCCGGGCGCGGTTGACGAGCGCTCTTTCTCGGTAACGTTGCTGTAGGGAAAAGCGCCCGCCAGAGATGCGTGCGCTCCGCCTGCATGGAAGGGCGGAGCCTGACGTTGGCTGGTCTCATATGGGCGGGGCAACCGCTTCGTTTCAGATGTTGCATATGACAGGCGGGCATCCGCCGTCGCTCCGAGCCGCCTCGCCGACGCGTGGGGGCGCAGCGGCGGCGGATGCGCTACAGTAGGCGCCGAAGGGGGACAAACGAGCGCGGCCGTTGGTTGGCCGGCGCTGGGGGATAGGAGAGCCATGGCTGCTCAGGCACCGGGAAAGGGGCGAAAGGCACCCGTGGGGGCAGGGGGCGCGTCGCGCGCTCGAGGAAAAAAGCCGTCGCGGGCAGACGTCCCGCGCATCGGCTCGGCGGCATCATCTGCTTCGCAGAATCGCGGCGGGGCATCGGCTCGTCTGGGCGGGCAGCGACCGACGCCCCGGCGTGCCCAGCAACATGTCAATCGGCGACGCTACGGATACCCGACGGTGAGCGAGCGCCTCGCCAAGAGCTCTCGCCGCATGGGCCCTGGCAAAAGCAGGGTAATCGGCTCGAAGATCCAGCACAACGCCTCCCTTGGATATATCAGCCGCGGCCGCAGGGGGTCGCGCAGGCGCGCCGCTCGCGCGGGCGCCATCAAGGCGGTTCCCTACGCTTTGGGAGTGGTGGCTGTCGTTTTGGCGTTATGGGGCGTGGGCACGCTTGTCCAAAACGGCCTCACGCCTCCCGCGATCTTGGCGGGCGGCGGTGATGCCGCTGCGCCGGCGACTGCCTTGGGGCGGGGGCTTGCACGCGGCATCGCGGTCCCTCCCGATCAGGCTTCGCTGCGAGCGCAGGCGCCCGACGCCGTGGTCCTGGGCGCGGGGTCTGCCACCGCAAGCGGCGAGGGCCGCGTCAGCTTCTCTGCCGTCGGCGACAACATCGCCAACGCAAACCTGCTCGAGCTCGCTGATGCTGCCGCGGGCGACGTGGGCGACGACCAGTACGATTTCAATGCGTTCTACGACGGCATCCGCGATGCGGTGCAATCGTATGACATCTCGTTCATCAACCAGGAGACCACGCTGGGCGGTCCGGACCGGTATGGATACAACGGGTATCCCAGCTTCAACACTCCCGACTCGATGGCGGACGCTATCGCAGCGGCGGGCTGGGACGTCGTATCGATCAATTCGAACCACACCTACGATACCGGTGAGCCGGCGGTCCAGCATTCTCATGGGGTGTGGGCGGGAAAGGCCGATGCCCTCATTGCGATCGGAAGCTTCGCCAGCGCCGAGGAGCGTGCGCGCGTGCGTATGGTCGAGCGTAACGGCGTGCGCATCGCGTTTCTCGCATACTCCTACGGGCAAAACGGATACGACCAGGAGGATTTGCCAAACGACTACTATGCCGTGCCCTATGTGAAAGAGGCCATGCAGCAAGAGGTCGCCCGTGCGCATGAGGTTGCCGATGCGGTGGTGGTCTATATGCATTGGGGAACGGAGTACGACCATGCCCCGGATGAGGCCCAGCGCGCCTGGGCCCAGGAGCTTGCCGATGCCGGCGTCGATGTGGTGGTGGGAAGCCACGCCCATGTGATCCAGCCGATGGAATGGCTTGAGGGCGCCGGTGGCAAAACCCTTGTGGTCTATGGTCTCGGAGATGTGTGGAGCGGATATCACGATAAGCCCGAGTGCGTGCTGTCGGGCATGATGAGCTGCGATTTCGTGCGGCTCGACGCCGACGCCGCCAAGGAGGCGGGCCGAAAGGTCTCGGTCGAGAACGTCGTCTGGCACCCGCTCATCGAACACTGGCAGGATGGGGTCGATACCGTCTATCAGCTCTCCGACTACACCGAGGAGCAGGCCCGCTCCAACGAGCTCCTCGCAGGGCTCGACGATCCCTATGCCTGGATGCAAGATCTTACCAGGCAGGTCATCGGAGAGGACTTCGCCATCGATATGTAGCCGCCGCGCTCGGCTTCCGAAGGCAGCCTCGGGCAGGCGGTTCCTGGCGGGCGGTTCTCGAGGACAGCCCCTGGTAGGCATTTTCTTGTGCAGAATGGACGCTTGCGGAATCTTCTTATGCAGAACGGCCGCTAAGCGCCCGTTTTCAGCCCCTTATCGTCCATTCTGCACAAGAAGTCTCTCAGATGCGTCCAAAATGCATCAGAAGATCGGTGGGGCGGTGGATCGCGGGGAGATGGGCCGTGGGACGACGGGCCGTTGGGTGAAGGACCGCGGGGAGATGGACCGTGGAGCGGTGGGCCGTGGGGCAACGGGCCGTGGGGTGATTGTCGGGCGGGACGCTGGCCGGTGGAGCGCGCGCCAGCGGAGTGATGGCTGCCGGGACGATGGCCGACGGGCCGGTGGCGGGCCGGCGGGTGGTATCCGTGGATTTTGCCCATCTTGATGCCTACGACCTTGCCCTATGACTTCCGCTGGGTATGATAGGTGGTCGAGAGAAAGGGCCTTTGCGCGATGTATTTGAAGTTCGACATGTTCTAGCTGGGCTAGAGGCGGCCTTCCAGGCCATTTGACGTGCGGCTGTCGCCGCCCATTCACCTGCCGAACCCACGGCGCTCTGCGCCCTATCTGCAAAGGAAACCATTATGCGTGACAAACTTGAGAAGCTCATCGCCGCCTATGCCGAGCTTGAGCAGAAGCTTTCCGATCCCTCCGTCGTGGCCGACCAGAAGGAGTACATGCGCCTCGCCAAAGAGCATGCCCATCAGGCGGACCTCGTGGCGCGCGCCCGCGAGTACATCGCGGCGCTCGATGACATCGACGCGGCAAAGGAGATGCAGCACGACACGTCGGACCCCGACGAGAAGGCCATGCTCCAGGAGGACATCGCTGCCAACGAGGCCAAGCTTCCCCAGCTGGAGGAAGACATCAAGTTCATGCTCATTCCGGGTGACCCGAACGACGAGAAGAACACCATCGTCGAGATCCGCTCTGCCGCCGGAGGCGACGAGGCCGCGATCTTTGCCGGCGACCTGTACAAGATGTACCAGCGCTTCTGCGAGGCCAACGGCTGGAAGGTCGAGGTGCTCGACGCAAGCCCCAGCGATGCCGGAGGCTTCAAGAGCATCGAATTCAAGGTGTCGGGCGACAAGGTGTACTCGGTCATGAAGTACGAGAGCGGCGTGCACCGCGTCCAGCGCGTTCCCAAGACCGAGAGCCAGGGCCGCATCCAGACGTCGACTGCCACGGTGGCGGTGCTGCCCGAGGCGGACGAGATCGACATCCAGATCGACCCCGGCGACCTGCGCATCGATACCTACTGCGCGAGCGGCCCGGGCGGCCAGTGCGTGAACACCACCTATTCGGCGGTGCGCATCACCCACCTGCCCACCAATACCGTCGTGCAGTCCCAGGAGCAACGCAGCCAGATTCAGAACCGCGAGGTGTGCATGCAGATGCTGCGCGCTCGCCTGTATGAGATGGAGCTGCAGAAGCAGCAGGCCGAGCTCGGTGCCGAGCGCCAGAGCCAGATCGGCCATGGCAACCGCTCAGAGAAGATTCGTACCTACAATCAGCCTCAGGATCGCGTGACCGACCATCGAATCGGGTTCAACTCCACGTACAACGGCGTGCTGCTGGGCGACCAGCTTGCGACTGTGATCGACGCCCTTGCCGCCGCCGACCGAGCCGAAAAGCTTGCCCAGGCGGTCTAAGTTCCGGCCATATGGATGTTTCATGAGGACGCCCCGGCACGCCGGGGCGTTTTTTCATGGCGCGTTTGAGACCTCGATGCTTGCGAAGCGCCGGTCGCGGCGGGTGAAGGGCGCCGCGGTTAGATTTTGGGAAGATGGCGGCAAGGTTTTCAGCAGATGCGGAGAGAATTCGGTAAGACGTCGCGCGTACATTAGAATCGCCTGCGGAGACCATATGTGTTAGGGGAGCTCATGGACGAGATCTGGACTATCAAGCGCTGCATGGAGTGGACGGAGGGCTTTTTGGGCCGCTGCGGCGAGGAGCGTCCGCGGCTTGCCGCCGAGTGGCTGCTCGGCATGGCGACGGGCTTCAAGCGCATCGACCTCTACATGAATATGGATCGCCCCCTATCGTCCCAGGAGCTTGCGGTCATGCATGATGCGGCGGTGCGTCGCCGTGGCGGCGAGCCGCTCCAATATATCTTGGGAGAGACGTCGTTCCGCACCATCGACGTTACCTGCGAGCGCGGCGTGCTTATTCCTCGGCCAGAGACCGAGATGCTTGTAGAGCTGGTGCTCGAGTACCTTGACCGCGAGATACTGGGGCCCATGCAGCCCGCTTTGCGCCGAGAGCGCGTGGAGCTGCCCTGGAACGCCGAGGTCGACCAGGCCCGTCAGGAGGAGCGCGCGCGTCTTGCAGAGGAGAAGCGCGCCGCCGGTGCGGGGGAGGTCCCTGACGCGGCCGGGGGCGAGCCGGGCGCCGCTGCCGAGGCGGAGGACAACGGGCCTGCCGCCGAGATGTTGGAGACGGGCGATGCCGGGGCAGCCGAGGCACCCTCTGATGTCCAAGACGCTGAGGGGAACGGCGGCGTGGGACATGTTCGCCGCGCGCGCGTGCTCGAGGTCGGATGCGGAACGGGATGCATCTCGCTTTCGATTGCCTCCGAGCGCGCGGGTCGCGTGCTTTGCGTTGCCACCGACATCGACGCCCATGCAGTCGGCCTCGCGCGTCGCAATCGCGAGCGGCTCGGAATCTCACCCGACAAGGTCGATATTCGCCAGGGCGACCTTACGGCTCCTGTTACCGCCGACGAGCTGGGAACCTTCGATGTTTTGGTCTCCAACCCTCCCTACATTCCTTCGCGGGTCATGCCCACGCTTCCCGTCGAGGTTCGCGATTTCGAGCCGTCGCTTGCCCTCGATGGCGGCGAGGACGGACTTGACATATTCCGCCGCCTCCTTTCGGCGGCGCCGCGCATGCTGAGCCCTGGCGGGCTTCTTGCCTGCGAGCTTTTTGAAGATGCCCTCGATGTGGCTGCAGGGCTGTGCCGAGCCGCGGGCATGGAAGATGTGCGGGTGGCCTCTGACCTTGCGCGGCGACCTCGTTTCGTGCTCGCGCGCATGCCTCGTCTCTAGGGCCGCTCGGGCAATCAGGTCTCGCCCTGACAGGCCTTCGATTGCCTGGATCGGCTCGTGCCGGACCAAAAGACCGGTTGCGAACCATCCAACCAACATAATTTGTTCCCTTCACCGGAAACTGAGCCCCGTCTGCGAGGTGGGTGCCCTTTGCACGCTCCAGATCGCCTGGCGCGTGAGACAATGCCCCGTGCATGATTGGCAGGAAGACTCGCGTCACGCACGACGGCCGACACGGACTTTGGCGTGTCGGACGCTCGCTGCGCGCGCAGAAGATGGGGGACTGGGCGAAAACCGATGCAGAGGCTTTATCGAATCGACGGAGAGGCGAGGCGCCCGCACGGTCTGGCGGTGAATGATGCCGCGCGCATGCTGAACGCAGGCGGGTTGGCGCTCATCCCAACCGAGACCGTCTATGGCATCGGCGTCGCGGTAGCCGCCGCTGCCCGAGGCGGCGACGAGCTGCCTCCGGAGGGATCGGGATACCGTCGCATCTTTTCGGTAAAGCGCCGCGATCTCGCGCAGACCGTCCCCTGGCTTGTCGGCGGTCCGGAGGACCTTGATCGATATGGGCGCGACATCGACCCTGCAACCCGCGCGCTTGCTCGAGAGCTGTGGCCCGGCGCCCTCACGATCGTGATCAAGGCAAACGAGCGCGTGCCCGCCTTCATGCAGGCGTCCGATGGGACCGTGGCCCTGCGTGCGTCGCGTTCTCCCGTCGTCGCGGCGCTTGTTCGTGCCTGCGCCTGCCCGCTGGCCGTCACGAGCGCCAACACGCATGGAAACCCCGCCCCGGCAGCCTTTGCCGACGTTGAACCCGAGGTGCTTGCCGGCGTAGACATCGCTATCGATGCCGGCGCCACGCCCTGCCGGGATGCCTCGACGATCGTCTCGCTCGTCTCGGGCTCGTTGCAAATCATTCGTCAGGGGGCGCTGCCCGCCGCGGAGATCGAGCGCGTGGTGGCATCTGCACAGACCCCTCCTGGCGACGACGGTGCCCGGGCGCTTTAGAAAAAGGTGCAAGATGGCAATCTCGCTGCGCGACCTCAATTTGGTGCAGAACGATTTCTCCTACGAAAGCGGCTATATCATGGCGCTCGACAGCGGCACCACCTCGGTGCGCGCGGTCATCGTCGACGAGTATGGCTGCATCGTTGCTCAGGCGTCGCGTCCGCTCAAGACCACGTATCCGCATTCCGGCTGGGTCGAGCAGGACCCTATGGAAATCCTTGCGTCCCAGATCGCGGTCATGATCGAGGTCCAGTACAAAAGCGGTATCCATTCTGACAGCATTGCCGCGGTGGGCATCTCCAACCAGCGCGAGACCACGGTGGTGTGGGATCGCGAGAGCGGCCAGCCCATCTACAACGCCATCGGCTGGCAGTGCCGCCGAACGGCTCCCATCGCCGATGCGCTCGTCGCCGAGGGCCACGCGGACACGATTCGGGCAAAGACGGGGCTTACCCCCGACGCCTACTTCTCTGCGACCAAGATTGCCTGGATTTTGGACAACGTGAGCGGCGCGCGCGAGCTCGCCGAGGCGGGAAGGCTGGTCTTTGGCACCATCGACACCTGGCTTGTCTACAACCTGACCGGCGGCTTGGTGCACGCGACCGACTATACCAACGCCAGCCGTACCATGCTCTTCAACATCCACACCCTCGACTGGGACGATGAGTTGCTGGAGCTTCTGGACATCCCGCGCGCGATGCTGCCCGAGCTGCATGAGAGCGCGAGCGACTATGGCCGGGTGTCGAGTGAGGTCATGACCCATATGCCCCGCATCGCCGGAGTGGCCGGCGATCAGCAGGCGTCGCTCTTCGGGCACTGCTGCTTCAAGCCCGGCGAGACGAAGAACACCTATGGCACCGGCTGCTTCATGCTCATGAACACCGGCGACCGCGTGGTCGAGTCGCACCAGGGGCTCGTCTCCACCATCGGCATCGCCGAGGGCGGTAAGGTGAGCTACGCGCTCGAGGGGTCCATCTTCCACGCTGGCTCCACCATCCAATGGCTTCGCGACAAGCTGGGCATCATCTCGTCGGCTCGCGAGACGGCAGACATCGCGTCCTCGCGCCCGGACAACGGGGGATGCTATCTGGTCCCTGCCTTCAGCGGGCTTGGGGCGCCCTGGTGGGATTCGTCCGCCCGGGGCCTTATCTGCGGTCTTACCGGGGCGTCTGACCGCGCCACCATCGTGCGCGCCGCCTGCGAGTCCATGGCCTATCAGAGCTACGACGTGCTGCACGCCATGGAGGCGGACGCGGGCGTTCGTCTCGAGAGCCTCTATGTGGACGGAGCGGCCTCGCGCAACGAGTTCATCATGCAGTTCCAGGCGGACCTGCTGCAGATTCCCATCATCCAGTCCGAGTCCGTCGAGACCACGGCGCTGGGAGCCGCCTATCTGGCGGGGCTTTCGGTGGGTTTCTGGGAGGATCGCGAGGAGATCGAGCAGAATCGCGCCGTCGCGGACCGCTTCGACCCGAAGGGCGATGACGAGGTTCGCGCGCGCAACCTCGCCGGTTGGCACGACGCGGTGTCGCGCACGCGCGGGTCTCTATAGGCAGTCGCGCCGCGGCGCTGCCGCCCTGCTCATGCCGTGCCCGCGTCCCGCCGTTCCGCGGCTCGACGCGGGCCGCGTCATGTTACAGTACCTTTGTGTAGCACATCCTCTAGGGAAGGACGTCACATGCGTGTCGCCATCGCCGCCGACCATGGCGGGTTTGAACAGAAAGAGCAGCTCAAAGCCTATATCGCCGAGCTCGGTCACGAAGTCGAGGACTTTGGTACCACCAACGAGGGGAGCGTCGATTACCCCGACTACGCTCTTCCGGTCGCCCAGGCGGTCTCGAGCGGCAGCGCTGACCGCGGCGTGCTCGTATGCGGCACGGGCATCGGCATGGCGCTCACTGCCGACAAGGTTGCGGGCGTGCGGGCCTCGTCCATCACTTCGCCTCAGTTCGCCGAGCTTTTCCGCCAGCACAACAACGGCAACGTCGTGTGCCTCTCGGGCCGCTTCGTCGACCTGGACGTGAACAAGGAGATCGTGAAGGTCTTCCTATCCACGGATTTCGAAGGCGGGCGTCATGCCCAGCGCGTCGAGAAGATCATGGCGCTCGACGACTAGGTGCATGCGTTGCATGGGAGCGCCGGCGACGTGACGATTCGTCATGCCGGCGTTCCATGATGGACAGCTCGAGCGGGCGCGCGTGCGTTATCGTGGAAGGTGCGGTCCAGCTTGCTGTCATAGGTAGACACGGCCGCGCTGACCTGCGAATTGTGATGATTCGAAGCCGATTTGTCCGTTTGGCGCCCAAGCTGCGGAGCCGCGCCTTGCAATACGGGTTGTTTTTTCACCAGAGCTGGCTAGAATAGGCGGATGATGTTTACGGGCCCCTGCGGTCGCAGCTCGGGTTCGGGGACGGAAAGGTACGAGAGATGGCCCAGATCGATCTGCTCGCACACCTGCCCGCCGTCGTTCTCGGGGCGCTCGTAGGCATCTTCGCGTTCGTACCGTTGCTCCTGGCCCTGGTGCCGGTGCTTCGGCGCACATGCGATGCCAACATGGCGAAAGGCATGCTGGGGGTCATCGTCTCGTTCGCTATCCTGTTCGTGGCGGTGGTTGCCGTATACCTGGTTGCCCGCGATGCGCTCCTGCCGTTTTTGGTGGGGGAGCTGGGCGGCTTTTTCGTCTGTTGGGTTGCGGTCGCCATGGCGGTCATTGCCCACAAGGGCTGACCGAGCCCGACGGCCAGCGTGCCGTCGTGTCGGAAAGGTGGAATTGTGGAAGCATTCGAGAAGCTGTCGGGAGAGATTCAGCATCTCGTGGCCGAGTTTTCCTCGGCTCCGGTTGCCGGCGACCTTACCGTCGGCATCACGCAGTACTCGTTTTGGCTCTTGGTCGCTGCGGCGGTGTTCTGCATCTTGATCTTCGCGTTCGTGAAGAAGCAGACGCTCGTTCCGCACGGCACGTTCGTCAACGGCGTCGAATACGTCATCGAATACGTTGAGAACGACGTTGCCAAGGGCGTGGTGGGAACCAATTGGAAGAAACATTTCCCGTTCCTTGCCACGGTCTTCTTCTTCATTTTGGTCAATAACTTCATCGGCCTGATTCCTGGCATGAAGCCGGGAACGGGCGCCATCGGCTGCACGGCTGCGCTTGCGCTGTGCTCCTTCGTGTACTTTGTCTACTACGGCTGCAAAAAGCACGGCGTCATCGGCTACTTCAAGAGCCTCGCTCCTGCAGGCGTCGCCTTCCCCATGAATGTGTTCGTGTGGGTGATCGAGGTGTTCTCGCTGCTGCTGCGCCCCATTACGCTCGCCATCCGTCTGTTCTGCAACATGTTCGCCGGCCATATCGTCATGGGCTCGTTCTCCATCATGGCCGCGCTGTTTGCCGAACCCTTGCTCGAGCAGGCCACTGCGGCCACGATCGCGGGTGCCATCCCGAGCATCGCCTGGCTCGCCATCCTGCTGATCATCTACGCGGTCGAGCTCATCGTCGCGTTTGTCCAGGCCTACGTCTTCACGGTGCTCTCGGCTGTGTATATCCAGATCGCCGAGGCTGACGGCCACTAGTTTTCGCGCGAAACGCGCATCGCATGGTGTCATATGGGCGGCCTCGCCCATCGACATAGGAAACCTCGCGCCCTAGGCGCACGGCAAAGGAGGAATTGTGGGAGTTATCGGATATGGTCTCGGTGTTATCGGTGCCGGCCTCGCCATCGGCCTTGCTGCATTCGGCGCCACGAGCGCCATGGCTCGCCAGCCCGAGATCCAGGGTCGAGCCTTCACGGTCTTCATCCTGGCATCCGCGTTCACCGAGGCGCTGGGCCTCATCGGCTTCGTCGTGACGCTCATCTCCTAGGGCATCGCTCGTGTCCTCAAAGGAGTTGACTATGAAGTATTCGAACCGCGCGCTCATGGCTGCGGCCGCCTCTCTTGTGGCGATGATGCCTGCTACCGCGTTCGCCGAGGGTTCCGCCGGCGGCCCGAGCATTCTCATCCCCAACATGGCAGAGTTCGTGCCGGCGCTCATAGCGTTTCTCATCATCTTGGTGGTCCTGAGCAAGCTTGCCTGGCCTAAAGTCCTCTCGATGATGGAGGAGCGCGAGAAGCGCATCGCCGACAGCCTTGATGAGGCTGAGCGCACCAAGCAGAAGGCCATCGAGGACCGCGCCGTCTCCGATGCCCTCGTCACCGATGCCCGCCGCCAGGCGGCCGACATCGTGCTCGAGGCGCGTCAGGACGCCGAGGCCGAGCGCGCCCGCATCATCGCGGCGGCGCATGCCGAGGCGGAGGACATCATCGCCAAGGCGCATGCCACGGTCGAGGAGGAGCGTCGTTCGCTCTACGCCGATGCCGCCGGCACCATCGCCGACCTCTCGGTCTCTGTGGCAGCGAAGATCGTGGAGAAGTCCCTTGATGAGGATGGCGAGCAGCGCCGACTCATCGAGCAGTATCTCAAGGAAGCGGGTAGTCTGAATGCCAACTAGCCGCAGGGAGAACAGGGTTGTCGAGACCTACGCGCGCTCCCTCATGGAATCGGCCAAGGCTGATGGCAGGGTGTTCGACGATCTCAAGAATCTTGAGGTCCTCGCCCAGGCCTCGCCGGAGCTGCTGGCAGCGCTTTCCTGCATGGTCACGCGCGGGCAGCTGGACATGCTCCCGCAGGTGGCCGAGGCTTTTCGCGCCATGGCCGACGAGGACGAAGACGTTGTGGGCGTTACCGTGACCACGGCGATTCCGCTCGATGACGAGCTGAGGGCGAAGATCCGCGCCCGTCTCGAGCAGGATCTCGACCGCGAGGTCTTCCTCATCGAGCAGGTCGATCCAACCATCATCGGCGGCCTTGTGCTCGAGGCCCGCGGCCAGCGCCGTGACGTCTCGGTCAAGACGCAGCTTCGTGCCGCGCGCAAGACGCTCGTTGAAACCACTATGAAAGCAGGAGGTGATCTCGCATGACGGACACCTTGAAGATGGAAGACATCGCTCAGGTCCTGGCGCAGCGCCTGGACTCGCTCTCTGCGGTGGTCGACACCCAGGAACTCTCCTACGTCGATGAGGTGGGAGACGGCATCGCACGCGTCTCGGGCCTTCGCGGCGCCATGGCGGGCGAGCTTCTGGAGTTCAAGAGCGGACTCACCGGAGAGACCGTCTATGGCCTCGTGCAGAATCTTGAACGCGACGAGGTGGGCGCGGTGTTGTTCGGCAACGTCGCCGTCATCCGCGAGGGGGACGAATGCCGCACCACGGGCCACATCATGGATATCCCGGTCGGCCGCGGCATGCTTGGTCGCGTGGTGAATCCCCTGGGCGACCCCATCGACGGTCTCGGTGAGATTCATACCACCGACTACCGCCCCATCGAGTTCAAGGCTCCCGGCGTCATCGACCGTACGCCGGTGTGCGAGCCGGTGCAGACCGGCATCCTCGCCATCGATTCGATGATTCCCATCGGACGCGGCCAGCGCGAGCTTATCATCGGCGACCGCAAGACGGGAAAGACCGCCATCGCCATCGACGCCATCATCAACCAGCGCGGCAAGGACATGGTCTGCATCTATGTTGCCGTGGGACAGAAGGCGTCCACCGTGGCGAGCATCCGTGAGACGCTTGCCAAGCATCACGCGCTCGACTACACCATCATCGTGTCTGCGACGGCTGCCGACTCGGCGCCTCTGCAGTACATCGCTCCGATGGCGGGCGCCGCCATCGGCGAATACTTCATGTACAACGGCTCAAACGGGAAGCCCGCCTCGGCGGACAACCCGGGCGGTCACGTGCTCGTGGTCTATGACGACCTCTCCAAGCAGGCAGTCGCCTATCGTCAGATGTCGCTTACGCTGCGCCGTCCGCCCGGACGCGAGGCGTATCCCGGCGACATCTTCTATCTGCATTCCCGCCTGCTTGAGCGCGCGTGCAAGCTGAGCCGCGAGAACGGCTACGGCTCCATGACCGCGCTTCCGCTCATCGAGACGCAGGACGGCGACGTGTCTGCCTACATTCCCACCAACGTGATCTCCATCACGGACGGCCAGATCTATCTTCAGAGCGACCTGTTCCACCAGGGGCAGCGCCCCGCTGTCGACGTGGGCATCTCGGTGTCTCGTGTCGGCGGCGCCGCCCAGGTGAAGTCCATGAAGCAGGTGTCGGGCTCGCTTCGTCTCGACTTGGCATCCTACCAGGAGCTCGCAGGCTTCTCGCAGTTCGGCAGCGACCTCGACCAGGCGACCCAGCGGCAGCTCACGCACGGCGCCCGCATGACGGAGCTCCTGAAGCAGCCGCGCTTCCGCACGCTCGACGTGGTCGACCAGGTTCTGGCGCTCTTTGCCGGCAACGAGGGTTTTGTGGACGATCTGCCCGTCTCGCAGGTCATTCCTTTCCGTGACGAGTTGATCGCCCATATGGACAGCTCGTTTGGCCAGCTGCTCGAGCGCCTGCGCGCCGAGAAGGTGGAAGGCGATCTCGCCGACAGGCTGCGTCAGGCCATCGCCGATTTCAAGAGCGACTTCGTGGCGCGTCGTGCGACCGCCCCGGAGACGCCTGCGGCAGAGGTCAAGGAGAACTAGCTCCATGGCAAACCTTCGCGACATCAAGAAACGCATCACGTCGGTCACCAGCACGCGGCAGATCACGCGCACGATGGAGATGGTTTCCACCGCCAAGATTCGCCGCGCGCTTGACCGCGCGCAAAAGGCAGAGCCTTACAAGCGTGCCCTCACCGACGTCATGCTCACCGTTGCGCAGGACGCTGAGGCGGCGGGCACCAGCGACATGCTCACTCCCCATGAAGGGGTGAGCCGCGGTCTGGTCATCGCCGTGGCGTCGGATCGCGGGCTTGCCGGCGGCTTCAACGTCGTCGTCGAGCGCGAGGCCGAGCGCATCGGGCGCGAGTGGCGCGAGCAGGGCGCAGAGGTATCGATCATCACCTGCGGACGCAAGCCCAGCGAGTATTTCCGGCATCGTCCGGAGCTCGTCATGCACTTCGAGGGGTCTTCCGCCGAGCCCGATTTCGAGCAGGCGCGCATGATCGCGAGCTATGTGTGCGACGAGTACGCGCAGGGCAGGCTCGACGAGGTGCAGATCGTCTACCATCACGCGCGCAACCGAGTGGACCAGCAGCTGCGCGTCGAGCGTCTGCTTCCGCTGGATGCCGAGGCCGTCGCCATGGCACACGGGCCGCGCAAGAACGATGACGAGGGGCCGCGTCGCGTCTCCTCTTCGTTCAGCTTCGTGCCGTCCGCTGCCCATGTTCTGGGCAAGCTCGTGCCAAGCTACATCCTTACGGTCATCCACCAGTCGCTCATCGATTCGGCTGCCGCCGAGCAAGGGGCGCGCCGCAAGGCGATGAACTCCGCGACGGAGAACGCCAACACCATCATCGCCACTCTTACCCGCACGTATAACCGCGTGCGCCAGGGGTCCATCACCACCGAGCTCAACGAGATCGTTGGCGGAGCCTCAGCATTGGAGGAACAACAATGACAGACACCATCAGCCGGTCGGCGGTGCAGGAGGCCGTAGAGCGTCCGACCGCCGGCGAAGGCCGCATCGTCCGCATCATCGGGCCTGTCGTAGACGTGAAGTTCGACGGGGTGGTTCCCGCCATCTATAACGCCCTGACCGTCGAGGCCGACACGCCGATGGGGCATCTGAGCACCGTCCTCGAGGTCGAAAGCCAGCTTCCCGGCGGCGTCGTCCGCACGGTGGCCATGACCTCAACGGATGGCCTGACCCGTGGCATCGTCGCCGTTGACACCGGTGAGCCCATGAAGATGCCGGTGGGCCCGGGAACGCTGGGCCGCGTGTGGAACGTGTTGGGCAAGCCGGTGGATGGCAAGCCGATGCCCGAGGTCGAGGACTACTATCCCATCCATCACCCCGCCCCGCATTTCGACGAGCTCACCACCAACACCGAGATTTTCGAAACGGGCATCAAGGCCATCGACCTTTTGGAGCCCTATATCCGCGGCGGCAAGACGGGCCTGTTCGGCGGCGCCGGCGTGGGCAAGACGGTGCTTATCCAGGAGCTCATCAACAACCTCGCGCAGGAGCACGGCGGCACGTCGGTGTTCACCGGCGTCGGCGAGCGCACGCGAGAGGGCACCGACCTGTACCTCGAGATGAGCGAATCGGGCGTCATCGATAAGACCTGCCTGGTCTACGGGCAGATGAACGAGCCGCCGGGAGCGCGTCTGCGCATCGGCCTTGCCGGCCTCACCACCGCGGAGTATTTCCGCGACCGTGGACAGGACGTGCTTCTGTTCATCGACAACATCTTCCGTTTCTCGCAGGCCGGATCCGAGGTCTCGGCGTTGCTGGGCCGCATGCCGTCGGCAGTGGGCTATCAGCCCACGCTTGCCACCGAGATGGGCGACCTTCAGGAGCGCATCACCTCCACGAAGACCGGATCGATTACCTCGGTTCAGGCCGTCTACGTGCCTGCAGACGACCTGACCGACCCGGCACCTGCCACCACCTTCACCCATCTCGACGCCACGACGGTGCTTTCGCGCTCCATCGCGTCCTTGGGCCTGTATCCTGCAATCGACCCGCTTGCATCCACCTCCGACGCGCTCGATCCCGCCATCGTGGGCGAGGAGCACTATCGCGTCGCGGTTAAGGTCCAGGAGATTCTGCAAGAGTACTCAGACCTTCAGGACATCATTGCCATCCTGGGCATGGACGAGCTTTCTGAGGAGCAGCGCCTCACGGTTTCCCGTGCGCGCAAGATCCAGCAGTTCCTCTCGCAGCCCTTCCACGTGGCAGAGAAGTTTACCGGCAACCCCGGCGTGTACGTACGCGTCGAGGACACCGTGCGCTCCTTCGCCGAGATCGTCGATGGCAAGTGCGACGATTTGCCCGAGCAGGCGTTCCGTTACGCCGGCACCATCGACGACGTGCGTGAGCGCGCTGCGAAGATGAAGGAGCAGTAAGACCATGCACGTCCGTATCGTGTGTCCCGAGTCGCTCGCCTTCGAGGGGGAGGCCGCCTTCGTGGCGCTTCCCTCCACCGACGGCGAGCTGGGCGTCCTGCCGCGTCACGCCAGCGAAATCTGCACCATCCAGGCCGGCTATGTGCGTGTCTCGGACACCGAGATGGGCACGGCGAGCCATGTCTTTGCGGTGAGCGGCGGCTATGCCGAGATAACCGAGGACGAGGTGGTCATCTTAGCCGAGCGTGCGGCGGACGTATCTGTGGTTGACCATGCAGAGCTTCAGGCGAAGGTCGAAGGTTTTGAAGACCAGCTGAGTAATTTGTCTGAAGATGATGCACACCGTGCCTACCTCTATAATGAAATCGCATGGTGTAAACTCCTGCTCGCAACGAAATGATCGGCAACGCTGCCGATCATTGACAGCGGCCAACATCATGCCCGGGAGCGCAGCGCGCCCCGGGCTTTCTTTTGAAAGGGCAGACTTTGGATATTATTCGCGTTCATGGCGGACGCTCTATCGGGGGCAAGGTCCATGTCTCGGGTGCTAAGAACTCGGCGCTCAAGCTCATGGCGGCGACGCTGCTCGCGCCGGGAGCCACGACGCTCACCAACGTTCCCAATATCTCGGACGTTCATGTCATGGGCAAGGTGCTCAAAGGCATGGGGGCGACCATCGAGGTGGCCGACGAGCATACCCTGGTCATCGACACCTCTACCGTTGATTCTTGGGAAGCTCCCTACGGGCTGGTCGCCAAGATGCGCGCCTCGACGGCCGTCATGGGCCCGCTTTTGGGGCGCTTCGGGCGTGCGAAGATCGCCATGCCGGGCGGCTGCAACCTGGGCGCGCGCAAGATCGATATGCACATCCTGGGGCTCGAGGCCCTTGGGGTGAGTTTCGACACCGACCACGGCTACATCTATGCAAACGCCGAGCACGGCATGACGGGCAGCCTGGTGTCGCTCGAGTTTGCAAGCGTGGGCGCCACCGAGAACCTCATCATGGCGGCTGTCCGCGCAAATGGCACCACCACGATCGACAACGCGGCGCGCGAGCCTGAAATCGTCGACCTCGCCAACATGCTGAACGAGATGGGCGCCAAGGTCACGGGCGCCGGCACCCCGGTTGTGACCATCGAGGGCGTCGAAGAGCTTCACCCCGTGACGCACCAGGTGATCGGCGACCGCATCGAGGCGGGTACGTTCATCGTGGCGGGCGCTCTGGCCGCAGACGATCACGGCCTCGAGGTCACCGGTTTCAACCCCCACCACCTGGGCATGGTGATCAAGAAGCTCGAGCTCATGGGCGTTCGCTGCGAGCGCACCGAGGACGGCCTGCGCGTCTGGCGCGCTCCCCATCTGCGCCCCGTGGACATCCAGACCCTTCCCTTCCCGGGATTCCCCACCGATATGCAGGCGCAGATCATGATTTTGAACGCGCTTGCCGATGGTGTTTCAGTTATCACCGAAAACATCTTCGAGAATCGCTTCATGTTCGCCTCCGAGCTGCAGCGCATGGGGGCAAACATCCGTATCGAGAGCCACCATGCCATCGTGCATGGCGTGCCCGCCTTGTCGGGTGCCCAGGTAGTTTCGCCCGATTTGCGCGGCGGCGCGGCGTTGGTCGTTGCGGGCCTGGTCGCTGAGGGCACCACCGAGGTTTCGGCCATCCACCACATCGATCGTGGTTACGAGCGTTTCTGCGAGAAGCTTACTGCTATCGGTGCCCGCGTCGAACGTGACGCAATTCCCGACCCCGAAGAAGACTAGAGCAGGAACCACGTATGAGCATCCGGAAGAAGCCCATTCAGAATTCCCGGCGACCGACGACAGGTGCGGCGAGTCGAATCTACAGCCGCGAGAACGTGGGACGTTATTCCGAGCGCGCCCGTCAGCGTCGTACGCGCAAGCGCGTTCGCAGGGGGATTCTCTGCGGCGTGGTGGGCGTGCTGTTGGTGGGCGTCGTCGCGGCAGGTGCCTGGTTTACCAGCATCATGAGCCGACTGAACGACAGCTCCATCATCACGAGCGCCCTTCAGCAGATCCTTGTCGACTCCGACGTGACCCGCGAGCCGTTTTACATGCTTCTTCTGGGCACCGATGGCCGCCAGGACGGAGAGGTGGAGCGTTCGGACTCCATTATCCTCGCGCGCATCGATGCGCCCAACAAGCAGGTGACGCTCATCTCGATCCCGCGTGACACCAAGGTCACGATCGATGGCGGCACCTACAAGATCAACGCTGCCTACTCGCTGGGCGGCGCGGAGAAGATGGTTCAGGCCGTCAACGACCTCTGTGACGTGCAGATCTCTCACTATGCCGAGGTCAGCTTCGAGGGCATGAAGTCGCTCATCGACGCTGTGGGCGGCATCGATATCTACGTGCCCGAAGGCGACGAGGTGGACGACCCCGAGGCCGGCCCTGTCAAGATCGAGGCTGGCCAGCAGCACATGGACGGCGAAGCCGCTCTCACCTTCAGCCGTGCTCGTCACCAGTTCCTCGACGGCGACTACACCCGTATGCGCCACCAGCGCATGGTGCTGGGTGCCTTGGCAGATCAGATCCTCAACAAGCTCGATCCGACCACCATCGTGTCGCTGGTCGAATCGGTGGCGAACATGGTTGTTACCGACTTGAGCGCGTCGGACATCGTCGCGCTGGTAAACGCCATGCGCGGCATGGACACCAACAACATCTGGTCGGCGAACATCCCGTCCTATGCAAACGAGAGCACTTATATCAATGGACAGAGCTACGTATTCGTCTATGAGGAAGCGCTCGCCAAAATGATGGAGCGCGTGGACGACGGCGAGGATCCGCAGGGCCCGCAGTCCATGGGGGAGACGGGGGATTCCGCCACGATTGGGGACCTGTCGAACAACAGCAACGAGGATTGGGCTTCCGGTAACGCCACGACGGGCTCAAGCTCGAGCTCTTCGTCGGACGGTGAATCTTCGACGGCGCAGTAGATTACTCCTGATGCACCGAAAAGGCGGCGAGGCCCCATCGTGGACCTCGCCGCCTTTGCTCATCTATGCAAAGCGCGCAACAAGCTCCTGAAGCACGTCGACCATCGTTACGAGCGAGCGAACAGGAATAAACTCATTGACGCCGTGGCAGCAGTAGCCTCCGGTGGACAGGTTGGGGCAGGGGAGCCCGCGGAACGAGAGCTGCGCACCGTCGGTGCCGCCACGGATGGGGAGCACGCGCGGCTCGACCCCTGCGGCGGCGAACGCCTCTTTTGCCACGTCGATAAGCTCCGGATAGCCGGCGACGATCTCGGCCATATTGCGATACTGGGGCTTTACCTCTATGGTCACGCGCTCTTCGCCCTGCTGCGCGTTGATGAAGTCGGCAGCGCGCCGCATGAGATCGACTTTTGATGCGAACTTTTGCGCGTCGTGGTCACGGACGATATAGCGGGCGGTTGCATGCTCGCAGGTGGCGGAGACGCCCTCCAGGTGAATGAAGCCCTCATACCCTTCGGTGTGCTCGGGGCGCATGGGGGCGGGCAACAGGCCGTGGAAGGCGGTGAAGAGGTTGCCGGCGTTCACCATGCGGTCCTTGGCATCGCCGGGGTGTATCGAGTAGCCGCGGAAGCGTACGGTCACTTCGCTGGCGTTGAAGCATTCCCACTCGAGCTCTCCGATGGGCCCGCCGTCGACGGTGTAGGCGTAGGAGCATCCAAAGGCATCGATGTCGAGCAGCTCCGCCCCATGGCCGATCTCTTCGTCCGGGCAGAAGCAGACGCCCAGCGGGGGATGGGGGAGTTCTGGATGATTGCTGAGCCGTGCGACGAGTGCCATGATCTCGGCGATGCCCGCCTTGTCGTCAGCTCCAAGAAGCGTGGTGCCGTCGGTGCATACGAGGTCCTCGCCCACGAGGTCCCGAAGCGCGGCGACCTTTTCGGTGCCGATGGCGACAGGCTTGCCGTCGACGATGCCGCAGACCAAGTCGCCGCCCTCGTAGTGCACCACGTGGGGCCTCACACCGAAGCCCGAGACCACCTCGGTGGTATCGAGATGCGCGATGAGGCCCAGGCGGGGACGGCCCTCGGCTCCCGGGCTTGCCGGAATATGCGCCGTCACATAGGCATGGTCGGAAACCTGGACGTTTTGTGCGCCCAGCGCGCGCAGCTCATCGGCGAGCAGGCGTGCGAGGTCAAACTGTATGGCGCTCGAGGGCACGTGGTCGGCATGCTCGTCGCTCGACTGGGTGTCGACTTGGACATAGCGTAGAAATCGAGTAAGGACGTCGGGACTGGTGGTGGATGAGGTCGATGCCATGGGCTCCCCCTCGGGTCGATTTTGGATGTTGCCAGGGCGCAAGACTGCGGCCCTGGACCTACTCTAGCACGGCAGCGCCGCCGCGTTTTGGCATGTCGTGCATGTATGAGGCGCCGATTGTTGCGGTAGAATCAGCTGCAATGACAACATTGAGAGGGGACGGCATGGACACCACTGATCGCTCGCGCGAGCTTCACCTCACCATGGCCAATGAGGACTATCTTGAGTGCATGGTCCGCATCGAGCAGGAGGAGGGCGCCGAAGGCGGCGTCCGGTCGGTGGATATTGCGAACAAGCTGAACGTGTCAAAGGCGTCGGTGAACAAGGCAGTCGCCGCCCTTAAGGCACAGGGCCTTGTCGAGCAGTCCCACTATGGCAAGGTGATGCTCACGCCTCAGGGCCGCGAGGTGGGAAAGGCGGTTTGGTACCGTCATCGCTTGCTGCGCACGTTCCTGATCCAAGAGCTGGGCGTGGGGTTTGAGCGTGCCGACGCGGAGGCATGCATGATGGAGCACGCCCTTTCCGAAGACACGATGGACCGCTGGCTCGCGTATTTGGAGAACCAGGGCGTCACGGTGGTGGAGGACTAGTCCATGGGCGGCGTTGTCCAAGCGTCGGGCTCCACGCGTTTCGACCCATCCTATTACAACCGCTCAGGTGCCGCCGATTTGATGGAGCGCCTGCATGACGAGCCCATGCTCATGCAGGGGCCTGTAGGGAGCGTGCTCATGTCCGGTGAGGGCTCGTCCGACGTTCCTCCCGCATTTTGGAATATCGCCGAGCCCGAGACGGTCGAGAGGGTGCATGCGCTTTACGCTGCTGCCGGCGCCCAGATCATGCTGACAAATACGTTTCAAGCGTCCTCTCCGGCGCTCGTGCGCGACGGAATCGAACAGGGCGCCGACGAGGTGAATCGCGCCGCCGTGGCGTGTGCCCGCGCGTGCTGCCCTCAGTTTGTCGTCGGTTCTATCGGTGCTTGCGGCATTGACTGGTTTGAGAAGGAGACGCCGGCGTACCGCGCCGCCCGTGCCGCGTACCGCGAGCAGGCGTATGCCCTTCTTGCTTCTGGCGTCGATGCGCTCATGCTCGAGACGTTCGTTTCGATTCGCGAGCTCGAGCCTGCGGTCGCCGGCGTTTTGGATGTCGCCGAGGGCATGCCGGTGTGGATGAGTTTTGCCATCGACGACGAGGGCAGCCTTTTGGGCGACGGCCTCAATGTTGAGGCCGCCGTGGTTTGGGCTGAGCGCCACGGGGCGTCTGCCGTCGGGGTGAATTGCTGTTCGGTTGATGCGGCCACACGTGCGGTGCCGCGCATGGCCGCCTCTGCGCGCACGCCGGTTATGATTCGCCCGAATGCCGGGTCTCCCAGACGCGACGAAGACGAGCGCCTGGTATGGGCGGAAGATGCCGAGGCGCATGCGCGCGCCGCTCGTGTCTGGGTCGATGCGGGGGCGCATCTCGTGGGGGGTTGCTGCGGTACCACGGCGGTCACGACCGCCGCCCTTGCCGAGGTGCTCGAGCTGTAGGAGGGCGCCACCCGGCACGATCGCCCAGGGTCCTGTGCCTATGCACGGTGTCCCGCGCCGTGGGTCCTTCCGGCCGGGCTCCTCTACCGCGGTCGAACGGAATGCCTCGTCTGGCGAGCCCCCGTTTCGAATGAAGCGACGCCCTGTGTTCAGCCTTTTGCATATTCTGTCCGCGCCATGCAGGTGCGGCGCATCCCGGTCTCCTCTGGGTATATCTTCCTCGTATGGAACAGCCCTGAGAGGAGTTTGCGCGTGGGCGCGATCATTCATTTTGGAACCGATGGGTGGAGGGCTCGGCGCGACGGCGACTTTACCGAAGAGGCCGTTGCCCGTATTGCCGCCGCCGCCGGAGAGCTTTGGAGCCGGATGGCTCCTGGGGCCATCGTATATGTAGGTTACGATACGCGTCCGGGTGCCGAGCATTTTGCTTGCCTGGCGGGGCGCGTTCTTGCGGGGTGCGGTTTGAACGCGAAGGTGTGCGACAGGCCGTCGCCAACACCTGCGGTCTCGTGGACTATCGCGCACGACCAGCGTGCCTGCGGCGGTCTGGTGGTGACCGGATCGCACAATCCTCCAGACTATCTGGGCATTAAGGTGCGCATGGACGACGGCGGCACGGCGTCCGATGACTTCATCGACCTGCTCGAGGAGGTTTTGGAGCCAACGGCCCCATCCATACACGGCGCAATTCAGCGAACGGACTTCGTAACGCCCTACCTTGACGAGCTGTGCTCGCGGGTCGATGCGGATGCCATCGCGCAAGCGGGACTTCGCGTGGTGTACGACCCTCTCTATGGCGCCGCGCGGGGATGTTTCCCGCTGGTGCTCGGCGCGCTCGGCATCGAGTCGGTGGAAATCCATAGCGCAGACGACGCGGACGCCGAGGAGATTCATCCCGACCCCATCGAGCCTTGGGTCGATGATTGCGAGAGGGCGGTGGTCGAACACTGCGTGAGCGCCGGGCTGATCAACGATGGAGATGCGGACCGAGTGGGTGCCGTTGACGAGCACGGCACGTTTGTGAGCCCACACAAGATCATCGCGCTCGTCGCGGGGCATTTGGTGCGAAACCGCGGCATGCAGGGTCGTGTGGTGCTCAACCTGTCAACATCGACGCTCACGAAGCGCGTGTGCCGCGCATTGGGTTGCCGCGTGACGGTGCGCCCGGTTGGCTTCAAGCATATATATAAGGAGATGTGCAAAGGCGACGTCCTGATCGGTGGCGAGGAGGCCGGAGGAATCGGCATTCCTGCCCATATGCGCGAGAGAGACGGCTTGTTGGTGAACCTGATGCTTTGCGAGCTGATGGCACAGACAGGGAAGACCCTAGGCGCGCTCGTGGCGGAAATGGAGGAAGCCTTCGGAGCGCTCGTATATGGCAGACGAGACCTTCGGCTCGAAAACGAGGTCATTGAAATGTTCAGGACGATGCTGCCGGGCCTGAACCCCCATGAGATCGCAGGAGAGACGCCTGTTGCGGTAAGCCACATGGACGGGCTCAGGCTAGAGTTCGCTGACGAATCGTGGCTGCTGCTTCGTCCAGGGGGAACAGAGCCGGTGGTGAGGGTTTATGCGGAGGCGCCCACGGCTCGGCGAAGGGATGCTCTTCTCGAGGCGGGCTGCGACCTTGCGCGAGGAGGATTCGCTTAGAGGTAGAAGGCAGAAGAGCGCTACAGGACACGCCGCACGAAATAGAAATGTGTGCACCTCGTGGAGACGCGGATTCCCGCCCCCGGGGGCGCCGAGGTCTGGCATTATATCCCCTTGCCGCGCGGCCCCGAGCCGCGGGGCGTGCACCTTGAGAA
>NZ_JACJKQ010000017.1 GCF_016901575.1 Enorma phocaeensis | reverse complement strand
AGATGTGTATAAGAGACAGGTGGGGACGTGGGCGCTCAGGAAGGAGGGGCGAGGCGTCTCCATCGACGAGATCTCGTGCACGAGCGGGACGACGGTCGCGCGCACCTGCGCGAAGAAGGCGTCGTAGCGCGCGGCGTCCATGCCGCGCTCGTACTGGTCGAGCCAGACGTCGTAGGGGTCGCGCGAATCGTCGAGATATGACGCGTGGCGCTTCAGGACCTCGACGATGCGGTCGATGTAGGGCTCGAAGGACTCCCAGTCGTTCGCAAGCTTCGCCTTGTGCCACACGGCGTTCGCCTCGCTGGTGAGGCGCGTCCATGCGGCGACCTCGTCGGTGGGGATGGCGAGGGCCTCGCGCTGGTCGCGGGCAAACACCTTGAGCTCGGTCGCGGTGGCGTCATCGAGCGCGCCCGCCTCCGCCTCGCGGGAGAGCTCGGCCACGAGGTCGCGCGCCGTCTGGCTGGTGAGGAGGCGGTGGTGCTCTTCGGAAAGCGCGCCCATTGCCTCGGCGCGCGCCGCCGCGCCGCGCTCGGGGGCAGAGGTCTCGCCGTCGTAGTCGAGCACGCTCGTCAGGTATTCGCGGCACCACAGGTCGCGTTGGAGACGTTTGAACTGCGTGATGGTGTCGGTGCTCATGCCGGCTCCTTTCAGGGTGGTTGGCTTGGTGCGTCCATAGCTACTTGGAAGGGCGCCTGAGGGCGTCCGCACAACACAGTGTTGCACAAGCCCGGGTCCTCGGGCCCAAGCTTGGCCAATCGATGTGCGATCGGCCGGGTTGCGGCCTTGTCAAGCTGCCCCACAGGGACATGTATACCCATCGCCCTGCACAGCTCCTCCGTGTGCCACACACGGCGCGAGCTGTGGAGAGCAAATTGACGAGTTTATAAAAATCGTCAAATATGTGCCCGGTTTTGTTAGCATGGTGCGTCGCTCGCGCGGGGGCAGGGGCAATCGCGCGAAATGCAAGGCAGAATCACAAGGGGGAGGCAATGGCAAAGACGCGGGCAAGCTTGGCGAAGCGGATCGCATTGGGGGTGGCGGCCACCCTGGTGGCGCTGGTGGTTGTGGCCACGGCGGCGTTCTTCATGCTCTTCGGACATGAGTTCAAGACGCTCACATCGATTCAGAAGGTCGACGACTATCCGCTCTACACCATGACCTACGATGGCGACTACGGCATCGACGAGTTCTTGGCGCAGGGAGGTGCCTCGAACGACGCCGAGCTCATCGACTTTGTCGTGGGGCGCATCATGAAGGGGCTTCCGATCACCATCGAGCTCCCCGACCTTGCGTGCTCGACCTTCAATGCTACCACGCCCGAGGGCGATGCGATCTTTGGGCGCAACTTCGACCTGGAGTACTCTCCCGGCATGCTCGTCCGCACCAATCCCACGGACGGCTACGCGAGCGTTTCTATGGTCAACCTGGGCTTTTTGGGCTATGGCGAGCAGAAGCTGCCCGAGGATTTGGTCTCCAGCCTGACGACGCTCGCTGCCCCCTATGCGCCGCTCGACGGCGTGAACGAGGCGGGGCTCGCCGTCGGTGTGCTGCTGATCGACACCGACCCGACCGACCAGCAGACGGACAAGGTCGACATCACGACGACCACGGCGATTCGCATGATGCTCGACGGCTGCGCGACGGTGGACGAGGCGGTGGCGATGCTCGGGGAATACGACATGCACTCGAGCGCGAACAGCTGCTATCACTTCCAGATCGCCGACGCCTCGGGCGATTCGGCCATCGTCGAGTATATCGGCGACGAGCTGTCGGTGCTGCGCCCCGGCGACGAGACGACCATGGGGACGTCGGAGGGCACCGCCTATCAGGCGGCGACGAACTTCCTGCTCACGCCGGGCGACTATGACTTTGGCGGCGGCCAGGACCGCTACGAGGTGCTCATGGGCGCGCTCGAGGCCTCGAACGGCGCGGTGAGCGAGGAGGGCGCCATGGACATGCTGCAGAGCGTGTCGCGCGAGGTGCAGGTGCGCGACGACGGCAGCGTGTTCCAGACCCAGTGGTCGTGCGTCTACAACCTGGACGACCTCACCGCGTCGATCATCATGGGTGGCAAGTACGACGAGCCTGCCTTTGAGGTGAGCCTTGCCGAGTAGCGCGGCGCGCTCTGGGGCGCGGCGCCGGCGTCCGGCTTCGCCGTCGCCGCGTGCCCACGTTTTGCATGTGGGCTTGCCTTGAAGTGCATACCTGCTTGTAGAATGTGCTATCCTTCCGACCAACGCGTTGACGGAGAGGTCGGCGCCTCGCATGTCGCGGCTTGAGAGAGGGAGGGTCACCGGCTGAAAGCCCGCCCGCTGCGACGAGGTTCCGAGTTCACTCCCGAGCAGCGACCTGAACGATCGAGTCGACGGTGCGGCGCTAGGGTGCCCGCGGCGGCCGGTTCAGTAGGGAAGCCGCGCGCCCGGGCGACATCGGGTCAAAGAGGGCCTGGCGGGGCAGACAACCCGCCGGTCAAGCAAGGTGGTACCGCGGATTCAACCGTCCTTGGGCAGACAAGACGCCCGAGGACGGTTTTTGTTTGCCGCCATGGGGCCCCGCCGCCGGGCAGGGTTCCGGACGGGCGGCACAAGGACGCGCCTCGGGAACGGGGCCGGCAGACATGCCGCCCCGCACAACGAAGGGGAGGAACTACATGGGTCTCATCGACGATCTGGATGCTCTGCAAGAGCGCGCAAAGGAGATGATCTCCGCCGCCGGAGACGCAAAGAAGCTGGAGGAGGCTCGCGTGGCGCTCTTGGGGCGCAAAGGCGAGATCACCCAGATCATGCACATGATGGGCAAGGTGAGCCCGGAGGAGCGGCCCGTCGTGGGCAAGCGTGCCAACGAGCTGCGCCGCATGGTCGAGTCTTTGATCGACCACGCATCGGGCGACCTCAAGCGCCAGGCTATGAGCAACCTCATGGCGACCGAGGCCGTGGACGTGACGCTGCCCGGCGCGCGTCCGACCATCGGCCATCAGCACCTCATCAACCAGATCAAGGAAGAGATGGAGGACGTGTTCTGCGGGATCGGCTATACCGTGGAGGCGGGTCCCGAGGTGGAGACGAGCTGGTATAACTTCACCGCGCTGAACGCCCCGATGGACCATCCGAGCCGCTCGGCGCGCGACACCTTCTATGTGGTCGACAACGCGCCCGGGTCTGTCGCGCACCCCGAGGACCACGCCCATGGCGAGTCCGACGTGCTGCTGCGCACCCAGACGTCGGGCACGCAGATTCACATCATGGAGCACCAGCAGCCGCCCATCTACGCTATCGTGCCCGGCACCGTGTATCGTCCCGACACCGCCGACGCCTGCCATCTCCCGCAGTTCAACCAGGTCGAAGGCATCGTGGTGGACGAGGGCATCACCTTCGGCGACCTTAAGGGCACGCTCGACTACTTCGCGAAGTGCATGTTCGGCGCCGATCGCAAGACCCGCTATCGCCCGCACTTCTTCCCCTTCACGGAGCCCAGCTGCGAGCTCGATGTGTCGTGCCACGTGTGCGGCGGCAAGGGCTGCAGCTTCTGCAAGCACAGCGGCTGGATCGAGATCTTGGGCTGCGGCATGATCGACCCCAACGTGCTCATCAACTGCGGCGTCGACCCCGAGCGCTACACCGGCTTCGCCTTCGGCATCGGCGTCGAGCGCGTCGCGGCGCTTCGCTACGACCTGCCCGACCTGCGCGCGCTGATGACGGGCGACATGCGTTTCTTGGAGCAGTTCTAAGGCATGGGGGCGGTCTTGCGGCGGTTGCGCCCGCATGCCGTCGCGCGGGGCATGTCCCTGGGCCGCGTCGACAAGCGGCGCCCGGGATCGCCGCGTGCGGTCCCCGCGGGCGAGACGGACATGCCGGACACGTCCCCAAGCGGCCCCTACGTCGGTTATTGCGCGTTGTATTGAGGAGATTCAGATGAAAGTTTCATATAAGTGGCTGCAGGAGCTCGTCGATCTGCCGGAGTCGCCGGAAGAGCTCAGCCGTGAGTTCATCCGCACGGGCACCGAGGTCGAGTCCATCGACACCCTGGGCGAGGCGTTCGACAACATCGTCACCGCCCAGGTGACCTCGAAGCAGCCGCACCCGGATTCGGACCACATGTGGGTGACCATGGTCGATGTGGGCTCCTACAACCTCGACGAGAGCGGCAATCCCGCCCCGCTGCAGATCGTCTGCGGAGCTCAGAATTTCAACGAGGGCGACCACATCGTCACGGCGCTCATCGGTGCGGAGCTGCCCGGCGGCATCAAGATCAAGAAGAGCAAGCTGCGCGGCGTGGAGTCGCGCGGCATGAACTGCTCGCTGCGCGAGCTCGGGCTGGGAGGGGACCATTCGGGCATCCTCGTTCTGCCCGAGGATGCCCCCGTGGGCGTGCCGTTCTCGCGCTATTGGGGCACCGCCGACACCGTGCTCGACTGCGAGATCACCCCGAACCGCCCGGACTGCCTGTCGATGGTCGGCATCGCGCGCGAGGTGGGCGCCATCTACGACCGCGACTACCACGTGGACTATCCCCAGATCAAGTCTGAGGTCGGACGTCCCGTGGCCGACGAGCTCTCCCTCGAGATCGCCGATTCCGGCCTGTGCAGCCGCTATGTTGCTCGCATCGTGCGCAACGTGAAGGTGGGGCCCTCGCCGGATTGGATGGTTCAGCGCCTGGGCGCGCTCGGCATCCGTCCCCACAACAACATCGTGGACATCACCAACTACGTGATGATGCTCACCGGGCAGCCGCTGCACGCCTTCGACCTCTCCACCTTTGCCGAGCGCGACGGCAAGCGCCGCGTGGTGGTGCGTGCCGCGCGCGAGGGCGAGGTGTTCCAGACCCTGGACGGTCAGGAGCGCACCCTCGCTGCGGGCATGGGCCTTATCACCGACGGCGAGCGCCCGGTCGCGCTCGCGGGCGTCATGGGCGGCATGGATTCCGAGATCGAGGACGACACCGTCGACGTGCTCGTCGAGAGCGCCTGCTTCGATGCGGGGCGCACCTCGCATACGAGCCGCGACCTCGCGCTCATCTCCGACGCCTCGATTCGCTTCGAGCGCCAGGTGGACGAGACCGGCTGCGTCGACATCGCAAACGTTACCTGCGCGCTCATCGAGGAGCTCGCCGGCGGCGAGGTGGCGCCCGGCTATGTCGACCTGTATCCGTCCCCGAAAGAGATTCCTGCGCTGAAGCTGCGTCTCGAGCGCGTGCGCATGCTGTGCGGCGCCCCTATCGAGCCTTCCTTCATCGAGGGCTCCCTGAGCCGTCTCGGCTGCACCGTCACGGCCGACGGCGATGACTTCACGGTCGTGCCGCCCAGCTTCCGCCCCGACCTCGTGCGCGAGGTCGACCTCATCGAGGAGGTTCTGCGCCTTTGGGGCATGGACCGTGTCCAGGCCACGATTCCCGCCGCGAAAAACCATATCGGCGGCCTGACGCACGACCAGCACCTGCATCGTCGCATCGGCTCGATCCTTCGTTCGTGCGGACTCAACGAGACGACGACCTATTCGTTCGCGGCTCCTGGCGACCTCGAGAAGTGCGACATGAGCGAGGAGGGGCGCGGCGTGCCCGTGGTCCTCATGCGTCCGCTTGTCGCCGAGCAGTCCGAGATGCGTCGCTCGCTGCTGCCGGGCCTGCTTGAGTCGGTCGCCTACAACGAGGCTCACGGCACCGCAAACGTGCATCTATACGAGACGGGCACGCTCTTCTGCGGCCGTGAAAACGCGAGCCTGCCCAAGGAGCGCCCGAGCGTCGCAGGCGTCCTTTCGGGCGCATGGGGCGACGTGACCTGGATCCAGAGGCAGCGCCCGCTGCGCTTCTTCGACGGCAAGGGCGTTGTCGAGGAGCTGCTCGAGCAGCTTCGTGTCGAGAAGGTCCGGTTCCGTCCTGCCGATGGCGAGCTCTATCGCTTCCTGCAGCCGGGCCGCGGCGCCGAGGTTCTTTCGGGCGGCACGGTGCTCGGCTGGGTGGGCGAGATCCATCCGCAGGTTCGCGAGCGCTTCGACATCAACCTGCCCGTCGTCGCCTTCGAGCTCAATCTCGAGGCGCTCATGCGCCTGGCTCGCGACCAGGAGGCGTATCGTGAGTTCTCGACCTACCCGTCGGTCGACATGGACCTCGCCATCGTGGTGAATGAGGACGTGAGCTGCGAGGACCTCGATCGTCGCCTGCGCTCTGCCGGCGGCAAGCTGCTCGTGGGCGTTCGCCTGTTCGACGTGTATCGCGACGACGAGCGCGTGGGCAAGGGCAAGAAGTCTATGGCGTTTGCCCTCACCTACCGCGCCGACGACCACACCCTGACCTCCGACGAGGTCGAGAAGGTGCACCAGCGCCTCGTGACCAAGGTGTGCAAGGCCACCGGCGGCGAGGTGCGCGCGTAGCGCTGCCGAGCGCCCCGGCAAGGGCCTTGCCGGGGTAGACCGATAGATGCTCCATATGAGTTGACGGGGCGGGTGTACGGACCCGCCCCGTGGCGAGGGGGAGGAAACGTTGCCAAGCTGGAATATCCACATCGCGCAGACGGAGCGTCTATTCGACGGCGACGGAGCCGTCGCGCGTACCGTCTTCGACCGCAACGCCTTCCTGTTTGGCAACCTCGTTCCCGACATCTACGTCGGCTATATGGTGCCGGGCATCAAGCGGCCGATCCCCTACCGCATCACGCATTTCGCCACGCCCGAACCTATCCCCAAGCCGCGCGAGCATGAGTTTTGGGATAGCTATGTGGCTCCCGCGGCCGCTCGCCTGGGGGTGGCATGCTGCGTGCGTCCGGCGGGGGAGCCCATTCCGGCGTCTTCAATCGATATCGAGCGCGAGACCATGAATCGCATCCATTACCCCTCGCGCTACGAGGGCGCGGGCACCCCGCCATGCCAGACGAGCCCGCTTGATGACGTGCCGGAAGGGAATGACGTGTCCCGCTCTGTCTTCGACCTCACGTTGGGAGTATGGGCGCACCTTGTTGCCGACAACCTGTGGAACACGCGAGTAAACGAGTACCTCGATGCGCATGGCGGCAAGCCGAGCGAGCAGTTTCGCATCAAAAAGCAGGGTGACTTTGACTGCTTTGGCAAGACGCTGCCAATCGTGTCGCTGCCGCGCGCAACCGAGCGATTGCTGCGTGCCGCCGAGGCGTTTCCGCAGTATCCCATCGATCGGTACGCAACGGTCGTGACCATCGGCGTGACGCACGAGATCGTGCGCGAGAACCAGGGATCACTGACCCATCCGCCCTACCGCCTGCTGACCGAGGAGTTTTTCGACACCGTGTTTGCCGAGGTCGTGGCGACGACCGACCGTCTCCTCGAGGAGCGTCTGGGCTAGCGGGGCTCCGTTTGATCGGCTTGCACGCCTCCGGAATGCACGCAGCGGCAGGAAAGAAGGAGGGGCACACACGCGGGCGCGCCCGTTGGTCTCGTTGATGGGAGCGCTGGAGCGCCAAAGCAAAAAGGCCGGCCCGCAAAAGCGAGCCGGCCTTTGAACAGGTGCTACAGGGGCCTGGTCGAAATGGGTCCAAGCGCACCTTGATGACGCGCTAGCGCCCCTTGGCAGCGTCTTAGCGCACCTGGGCGACGTAGACGACGTTCGTGGAGGTGATCTTGTCGGCGAGGGTAACAGAGGTCTTGGGGTCGCCGACGGTCACGACCGCGACGTCGCCCTTCTTGACATAGCCGCGCTCCTTGGCGGCGTCGATGGCGACGGTCACCGTGTCGTCGACGGTGCCCTGCGTGATGGCCGCGAGGTGCGGCTCGACGCCCCAGTACATGAGCATCTTCTGCACGGCCCACTGATGGCGGGAGAACGCCACGATGGGGGTGTGCGGGTGGAAGTGCGAGATGAGGCGGGCGGTGCGACCGGTGGTGGTGGGCACCACGATGGCCTTGGCGCCGATGGTGGTGGCCATGTTCACGGCAGAGAGGCCGACCATGTTGTTGATGACGCGGGTGCCGTGGCTGTTTGCCGGGACCTCGAGCGGGCCGTGGGCGGCAATGTGCTTCTCGGTCTCGTGCGCGATGGAGGCCTGCATCTTCACGGCCTCGACCGGGTACTCGCCGGCAGCGGTCTCGCCGGAGAGCATCACGGCGTCAGTGCCGTCGTAGATGGCGTTCGCGACGTCGGCGACCTCGGCGCGCGTGGGGCGCGGGTTGCGGATCATGGAGTCGAGCATCTGCGTGGCAGTAATCACCGGCTTGTAGGCGGCGTTGCACTTGGAGATGATGGTCTTCTGGACGTGCGGCACCAGCTGCGGCGGAATCTCGATGCCCAGGTCGCCGCGGGCGACCATGACGCCGTTGGAGGCCTTCAGGATGTCGTCGAAGTTCTTGACGCCGAGAGCGCACTCGATCTTCGGGAAGATGCCGACGTGCTCGCCGCCGTTCTCGTCGCAGAGCTTGCGGATCTCGCGCACGGCGGCGCCGTCGCGGATGAAGGAGGCGGCGATGTAGTCGATGCCCTCCTTCAGGCCGAACAGGATGTCCTCGCGGTCGCGCTCGGTGATGGCGGGCAGGCCGATCTCGACGTTCGGGACGTTGACGCCCTTGTGCTCGCCGATCTCGCCGCCGTTCTCGACGGTGCAGTACATGTCCTGGCCGTCGACGGAGTCGACCACAAGGCCGATCAGGCCGTCGTCGATCAGAATCTTGGAGCCGGCCTCGACCTCGCGCGGCAGGTCGACGTAGTCGAGCGAGATGTGGGACGCGTTGCCCAGGTGATCCTCCTGCGTGGGCTCGGCGGTGACCACGATCTTGTCGCCGGCGTTGACGGTGATCTTCTGGTGGCCCTCAAGCAAGCCGGTGCGGATCTCGGGGCCCTTGGTGTCGAGCAGGATGCCGATGGGCATGTCGAGCTCGTCGGCGATGCGGCGGACGCGCTCGATGCGGCCGTGATGCTCCTCGTACGAGCCATGGGAGAAATTGAAGCGAGCGATGTTCATGCCCGCCTTCATCATCTCGCGAAGCGTCTCGTCGTTGTCGCAGGCGGGACCCATCGTGCATACAATCTTCGTGCGTTTGTACATTCAAACCTCCACTGGACGTTGGGGCACGTTGCTTCAAAATCGTCACGGGGCATTATAGGTGAACCGATTACACCGTAAGGCGATTAAAATCAACCGTACACCGAATTCTGATTCATTTACAGAAACCAAACGGTTACTAACACCGCCTGATAATTCGTTAGGCTCAATGACGAAGAAGGTCTCAAGTATGTCGAGGGGCTTCGGCTGGGCGTCCGTGAGCGGGGGAGGCTTGGCCTTACGTCGCCTCCCATGTCGGGGATTTCAAAGGGGACGTGAGCACATATGCCCTGTATGGGCAGGGCGAGATGGGGTATCATGCTTAGCTATTGTCAGCTGCCTCTCGGCAGGCAGCCTTGACGAGCCCTTGCCCCGGCCCTCTGGGGAATTATGATCGGGCGTCAATCTGCCGAGCGGCTTGATGCAACCCAGGAGGGGTCATATCTATGTCAAAGGAATACTTGGCTTCGGCTGAGGAGGTGCTCGAGGAGCAGTCCTCGAATGCCGAAGGGGGCCTAGCGGCCGCGGAGGCGTCTTCGCGTTTCGCGAGCGTTGGTCCCAACAAGCTGGACGAGGAAGAGAAGACGCCGCTGTGGAAGCGTTTCTTCGAGCAGATGGCCGACCCGATGGTCATCATGCTCATCGTCGCGGCGGCGATCTCTGCCATCACCGGCACGATCCAGGGCGAGCCTGAGTGGGCGGACGTCATCATCATCTTGGCGGTCGTCATCATCAACTCGGTGCTCGGCGTCGTCCAGGAGGCGAAGTCCGAGCAGGCGCTCGAGGCGCTGCAGCAGATGAGCGCCGCCCAGTCGAAGGTCATCCGCGACGGCAAGATGGTGCACCTGCCGAGCTCCGAGCTCGTTCCGGGCGACGTGATCTTGCTCGAGGCGGGCGACTCCGTCCCGGCGGACTGCCGCGTGCTCGAGAGCGCTTCCATGAAGATCGAGGAGGCCGCGCTCACCGGCGAGTCCGTGCCGGTCGAGAAGCACACCGATGCCATCACGCTCGCCGAGGGCATGGACGACGTGCCGCTCGGCGACCGCAAGAACATGTGCTACATGGGCTCCACCGTGGTGTACGGCCGCGGCCGCGCCGTGGTGGTCGCCACCGGCATGAAGACCGAGATGGGCAAGATCGCCGACGCCCTCACCACCGCCAAGAAGGAGCTCACGCCGCTCCAGATGAAGCTGAACGAGCTCTCCGTCATCCTGACCAAGCTCGTGCTCGGCATCTGTGTGGTCATCTTCGCCGTCGACATCATCCGCCACTTCGGCGAGCTGGGCTCGAATCCCACCATGCTTCTCGACACCTTCATGGTCGCCGTGTCGCTCGCCGTCGCCGCCATCCCCGAGGGTCTCGTGGCCGTCGTCACGATCGTGCTTTCCATGGGCGTCACCAAGATGGCCAAGCGTCAGGCGATCATCCGCAAGATGACCGCGGTCGAGACGCTCGGCTGCACCACCGTGATCTGCTCGGACAAGACCGGCACGCTCACCCAGAACAAGATGACCGTCGTGAAGCACGAGCTGCAGGGTCCCGAGGAGCTGCACCTGCGCGCCATGGCCCTGTGCTCCGATGCCAAGTTTGACGACGAGAAGGGCGAGGCGGAGGGCGAGCCCACCGAGTGCGCCCTCGTGAACGACGCTGCCAAGGCCGGCTTCTACGCGAACGACAACGACGCCCGCTATCCGCGCGTGGGCGAGGCCCCGTTCGACTCAGGCCGCAAGATGATGTCCGTCGTGGTGGAGATGCCCGAGGGCGGCTTCGAGCAGTACACGAAGGGTGCTCCCGACGTGGTGCTGGACCTGTGCACCAAGGTCATGAACGCCGACGGCACCGTCGAGGACATGACCGACGAGCGCCGCGCATCCATCCTCGCCGAGAACAAGGCCATGGCCAACGAGGCCCTGCGCGTGCTCGCGAGCGCGATGCGTTCCTATGAGACCATGCCGGAGGACTGCGCTCCCGAGGCGCTCGAGCACGACCTCGTGTTCATCGGCCTGTCCGGCATGATCGACCCCGAGCGTCCCGAGGTCGCCCCGGCGATCGCCGAGGCCAAGGAGGCCGGCATCCGCCCCGTCATGATCACGGGCGACCACATCGACACCGCCGTGGCCATCGCCAAGAACCTCGGCATCGCCACCGACGCCTCTCAGGCCATCACCGGCGCCCAGCTCGACAAGATTTCCGACGAGGACTTCCATGAGAAGGTCGCCGAGTACAGCGTGTACGCCCGCGTCCAGCCCGAGCACAAGGCCCGCATCGTCGACGCCTGGAAGAGCCGCGGCAACATCGTGGCCATGACCGGCGACGGCGTGAACGACGCCCCGTCCATCAAGCGCGCCGACATCGGCGTCGGCATGGGCATCACCGGCACCGACGTCACCAAGAACGTGGCCGACATGGTGCTTGCCGACGACAACTTCGCCACGATCATCAACGCCGTGGAGGAAGGCCGTCGTATCTACGACAACATCCGCAAGGTCATCCAGTTCCTGCTTTCCGCCAACATCGCCGAGGTGCTCTCGGTGTTCGTGGCGACGCTCGTGGGCTTCACCATCTTCCAGCCCGTGCAGCTGCTGTGGATCAACCTCGTGACGGACTGCTTCCCGGCGCTGGCGCTTGGCATGGAGGGTGCCGAGGGCGACATCATGAAGCGCAAGCCCCGCAAGGCCTCTGACGGCGTGTTCGCCGGCGGCATGGGCCTCGACATCGTGGTCCAGGGCGTGATCATCACCGCGCTCGTGCTGGCGAGCTTCTTTGCGGGCGTGTACTTCGACATGGGCTACATCGATATCGCCGACATGATCGCCGGCACCGCCGACGAAGAGGGCGTCACCATGGCGTTCATCACGCTGTCCATGGTCGAGATCTTCCACTGCTTCAACATGCGCAGCCGTCGTCAGTCGCTCTTTACCATGAAGAAGCAGAACAAGTGGCTGTGGGGCGCCGCCGCCCTCGCGCTCGTGCTCACGGTGGTCGTCGTCGAGTTCGACCCGCTGGCCGATGCCTTCGGCTTCATGGTCCTGCCTCCTGAGGCGCTGCTCACCGCGCTCGGCCTTGCCTTCCTGATCATCCCGCTCATGGAGGTCTACAAGGCCATCATGAGGTCGATCGAGAAGGAGTAGCTCGGCTCTCATAATCGCCTGACAAGCAGAGGCCCCCGTGGTTCTTCAGGCGCCGTCCTCGCCGCTTCGCGGCCGTGGAGGCTCCCTCCGAACCGCGGGGGCCTTTTCGCCCTTTCTGCGGTGCGGCGGGCAGCCGTCGCCGTCGTGCATCCCGGCGCGTCTGGGTGGCATCCGCCGGATCGCGCCGCGCGCCCGCGTCGCATAGCTCGCATGTTGCGGTACCATGGCGAGGGATGACCGAGCGGAAAGGCGGGCGGATGGGAAAGCGAGCGCGCGTGCAAGGCAAAACGAAGGGTGCGGGGCGCCGCGGGCGTCGTTCGGCCCAACATGCCGCCGACGCAACGCTTGACGTGGGCGCGCTTCCCGCTATCGAGGCGCTCGAAGACATTCCGGCGTTTACGGACTTTCAGGTAAACGATGCGCAGCTCGACGCTTTCGAGCGCGTGACGGCCTCCTCCGAGACGCCCGACGAGCTCAAGCTTGGCTGCGTGGTGCGTCTCGATCGAGGATTCCCGCTCGTGGTAACCGCCGAGGCGCTTTTTCGCGCAGAGCATGCCGTGGGATTCGCCAAGCAGAATAAAGAGAAGGGCGACGGGATGCTGCCCGCAGTGGGCGACCGCGTCGCGGTCCGCCTTGCGCCCGGGCATGACATGGGTGTGATCGAGCGGGTGCTTCCGCGGCGCACGGTGTTTGAGCGCTGGCGGGGCAAGAACCGTGGCGAGCGGCAGGTGCTGTGCGCAAACGTCGACACGGTGCTCATCGTGCAGGCGCTTGGCGCAGGCGAGGTGCTGCTGGGGCGCGTGGCGCGCTCCCTCGTGCTCGCTCGCGACTGCGGGGCGGCTCCCGCGGTGGTGCTGACCAAAGCCGATCGCTGCACCCCTGACGAGCTTGCAAGAGAGCGCGGCCGCGTGCGTCGCCTGGTTGGCGCAGATGTACCCATCATCGTGACTTCCTCCGCACTCGCAACGGGGCTCGACGGGGTGCGCGCGCAGGTCCCCGCCGGGACATGCGCGATGATTCTCGGTGAGTCTGGCGCGGGAAAATCGACGCTGCTCAACGCGCTCTTGGGACATGATGCTCTGGCGACGGGTGCGGTCCGGGAGCGCGACGACGCCGGCCGGCACACCACCGTCGCACGTGTCATGGTCGCCCTCCCCGGCGATGCAGGGGTCATTGCCGACGCGCCGGGCCTGCGCAGCCTGCCGCTGGTGGGGCACGAGCGTGGCTTGGCCCTCTCCTTTCCCGAGGTGGTTCGGGCATCGCATGGCTGCCGCTTTTCGGATTGCACCCATACGCACGAACCAGGCTGCGCGGTGCGTGAGGCGGTCGATGCAGGCGAGATCGATCAGGTGAGGCTCGATGCGTTCCTGGCGCTTGCCGACGAGATGCGCGTGAGCGCTCAAAGCTTGGATCCCGACATCCACCTCTGAGACATTGCCCTAGGCATCGCCGCAACATGCGCTGGCATGTTGCCGGCTCTTGCTGCGGCGACGGACGAATCTACCCTCAAAATGACTTCTGACTAGGTACATTTCTAGGGTCTCAAACACGTAATTGCAACCCGCTTTTGAGCGGCAGCGGCGCTCTTTAGGGCAGCTACCTCGCGAAACGGCAAGTCGACATGCATTCTCTCCCGCTACGGCGGGGCCGTGCCGCCTTTTGGCATGGCGGACGTGAAAGATTTGGGAGAGATTCCTGTCAGGTCGCGAAAAAGGCTGCCGCATTGCCGACGGGAAGCGCCCCACGTCCTCTGAGAATGAAGCCGACGACGTTGCCCTGTGGCGGCGTCGACGAGGCGAGGGAGGGGCAGGGCGATGAAGCGTGGCACAAGGATTCTCATCAGCCTGGCATGCGGCGTGCTCGCTGCCGCATGCGCCTATCTCTACGCTGCCGACGTGCGTGCGGAGGCGGAGGGCGTCCGCGAGGAGCTGCTCGCCCAATATGGGGGAGACACGGTGGCGGTCTGCGTTGCTACTCGTGAGATCGAGCCGGGAGAGACCTTGGTGGAGAGCGATGTGAGCCTCGAGGATTGGGTTCCAAGCTTATTGCCAACAGACGCTGAAACCTCCGTGCGCGACGTCGCGGGCAGACAGGTGACGTCGAGGGTGCCTGAGGGGGCCGTGCTTTGTTCGGCGTATTTTGAGCGGCACGACGATGCGCTTGAGGTGCCCGCCGGAATGGTGGCGGTGTCTGTGCCCGCCGATGAGGAGCACGCTGTGGGCGGCGCGGTCATGCCGGGCGATCGGGTCGATGTCTATGTCTCGCAGGGAGGCGTGGCTGACAGGTTGTGCAACGCGCAGGTGATTGACACGAGCGCCCGCGTTGCGGAGGCGGAAGGTGCCGCCGTCACATGGGTGACGCTTGCCGTTTCACCCGACCGCGTCTCCGAGGTCCTCGCTGCAACTGCTGTCGGATCGGTAAGTCTGACGCTTCCGGGCGCAAGCCTGGAGGCCCGGGACGGGGGTGTCGCGCAATGAGTGCGGTATGGCTTGCTTGCTGCAACCTGGACGACTACGAGCTGGTAAGGCGCGAGGTCGAGCGCAGGGACTCGGCGGCGCGCCTGCTGCGCGTGGGGCGTCTCGAAGAGCTGCTCTCCGTCGCGGAGGCGCTTCCCTGTGCAAGGGGCGGCGCGGTCTTGTGGCTTCGCGGCGTATCGACAGACCTGCTCTCGGCTGCAATCCAGGCGCTGTCGAGCGGATGCGAACGCCGGATCATCGTCGGGGTCGAGGCGCTCGATCCCGTGACAATCCTCCGCTGTCTTGAGGCGGGGGCAACCGAAGTGGTCGCGATGGACGACGCTGAGGTGGGAGCCGGACGCGATGTTTGGGCTTGTTTGGATGGGAGACGGCCTGTGACCCGCTTCGGTTCGTCCGGCCCCGACGATGGGGAGGCCTCCGTGTCGTCACGGGGGCAAGATCGTCAGAAGGAATCTGGGGAAGACCGGCGCGTCGGCGGGAGCGATGGGGGCCGCGCGCAGGCATCCATCGATGAGGGGGCAGACGAGTTCGATGATCTGGACGAGCCTCCATGGGACGAATACGTCGAGGTGCTGGACGCCCGGGAGCGGCGTGACGATGCCTTTCCGGGGGCGGGGCGGCTCGAGTTTTCCGATCGACCAGAGGGGGACGCACGGGAGGACGTGCGGCGGGGCGGAATGGCACAGGACGATGCCATCTGCTCTCCAGAACAGACGGGCAGGCTTGACGGCGCAAAAGCCATCGATTGCCCGGGCGATGCCCGTGCGTCTGACAAGGACGCTCGCCGCGGAACGGCTGACGGTGCCGCTTCGCTTAAGGAGAGCGGGGACCATCATCCTTCTGGCGGCGGGGGACCTGCGGGCGTCGCCCCGGTCATCGTCGGCCTTTCGGGTCGCGGAGGGTGCGGGCTGACCACCCTCATAGCCGCCATGGCATACACGGCATCCCAATTGGGGCTGCGTACCGCGGTGCTCGATCTGGACCTCATGTTTGGCGACGTCTATGTCATGCTCGGCGCCGAGGCGCGCCATGACCTTGCCCTGCTGTCCCAGACGGATCGCGGCCGCCTTACGGAGGATGAGGTCGTGCGCGCATCGATGCGCATCGGGCCCAACTTGACGCTGTGGGGTCCAGTCGCGGTGCCCGAGCAGGCGGAGGCCATGGGGCCCGCCGTAGAAGAGCTCATCGATGTGCTGCGACGGGAGGCCGACGTCATTTTTGTCGACACGTCGACCCATTGGAGCGATCCCGTCGCCGCTGCCGTCTCTGTTGCAGACCGTTGCCTTATGGTGGGCGACGCCTCGGTTGCCACGGCCGACTCCCTGTCGCGCGTCATCGAGCTGGCAGGGCGCGTGGGGGTTCCCCGCACGCGCATGACGAGCGTCTTTTGTCGATTCGGGTCCGCCGGCTGCGGGGAGGATGCAGCGATGCGCTTCGAGGTGTCGGTAGCGTTGAGTTCGCGGGCTCGTGTCGCAGACGGCGGTGTCGAGGTGCGCGAGCTGGCATCATTCGGCCGCATCGACGAGGTGGTGGCTAAGCCCGGGGCGTTCGCGGACAGCATCCAGGCGCTCACCCGCGATGTCCTGCGAGAGCTGGGCTGCGCCGTCAAAGGGGCGCCAGCTGCTCCCCCTGCGCCCGAAAAGCGTCAGCGCCTTCAGCTGCCCTGGCATAAAGTGGCAGGTGATGCACGATGAGCGTTCGGGAACGTGTTGAGCGGGCGCGCCGCGTGGCCACGGCCGGGCAGGGGCGCGTCGCGGAGCGCCGCGAGGTCGTGAGGGCGGCAAAGCGCGGCATGCTCGACCGGATCGGATACACGGAGGCTGCGAGAATCGTATCCTCGACGGACATCGTGCGCTCGCGCGAGGAGTTGAGGCCGGCGGTCGAGGCGGTGCTCAACGCCGGGGCGGCGGGCGAGATGGCAGCCATGCTTGCGTCGTCGGAGCGCGAGGAGGTCATCTCCGAAGTGCTGGATGACGTCGCGGGGCTCGGCCCCCTTCAGCCGCTGCTTGAAGACGACTCGGTCAGCGAGATCATGGTGAACGGCTGCCACGCCACCTTCTTTGAGCGCGGGGGCGTGCTGTATCCGCTGGGAGAGGTGTTTGACGGCGAGGAGCAGATACGCATCCTCATCGATCGCATCATCTCGCCGCTCGGGCGGCGCGTGGACGAGCGCAGCCCCATTGTGAACGCCCGCCTGCCCAGCGGCTACCGGGTAAACGCGGTCATCCCGCCGGTGGCAATCGATGGGCCGGTGCTGACGATCAGGAAGTTCTCCGACCGCATCAGCTCCCTGGACGAACTGGTGGCGCTCGGATCGTTGCCGGGTTGGTATGCGCGCCTGCTCTCCTGGGCGGTCCAGCTGCGGCAGGACCTGGCGGTCGCAGGGGGCACCGGCTCCGGAAAGACCACGCTGCTCAATGCGCTGTCATGCGAGATTCCCACGAGCGAGCGCATCGTGACCATAGAGGACTCCGCCGAGCTCAAATTTGCCCGTCACCCCCACGTCGTGCGCCTGGAGGCGCGCGAGGCATCGATCGAGGGCGAGGGGGCCGTGACCATTCGTGACCTGGTGACCAATGCTTTGCGCATGAGGCCCGACCGCATCGTGGTGGGAGAGGTACGCGGCGCAGAATGCATCGACATGCTGCAGGCCATGAACACGGGCCATGACGGTTCGCTGACCACGCTTCACGCCGGCACCGAAGAGGAGGCGGTCGTGCGCCTGACGCTGTTGGCCCGGTACGGAATCAACCTGCCTTCCGAGCTTATCGAAGAGCAGATTGCCATGGCGCTGGACGGAATCGTCATGTCGGAGCGGCGTGCCGATGGGCGCCGCTTCGTGTCGTCGTACTCCGGCGTGTCTCGCGCCGAGACGGGTGGCGTTCGCCTGGAGCGCTACGTGACCTTTGACAGCGCTCGAGGGCGCTGGGCCATGAGGCGGGAGCCTGCCTTTATTGAAGAGGCGCTGCATTCGGGCAGGCTTGATAGGCAGGAGGTGGAGCGATGGAGGTCATCATGCCCTTGGCGGTCGGCGTCCTGACAAGCTTGGCCGCAGGTCTTCTACTTCCCGCCGAGAGACGGTCTCCGCTTGTGGCCGCGCGCCCGTCGAGCAACGCCTCGGTTCTTCTTGCGTGGGCGCGGTCGGCGGGTTCGGTTGTGCCGGAGGGCGCCCTCGTGCACCCCGGGCTCATTCGCTGCGCCGATGAGGCGCTGCGCATCTTCGGCGCCGACAAGGCGGGGGCGCCCCCGGTGCCCGATCGCGCGCGGACGGGCGCGGGGATGTTGCTGCTCATGTCGGGCGCAGGGCTTGCCGCGGGCATGGCGCTTGCACCTTCTGCCTGGGGAGCGGTGGCTGGGGCGGTGCTGCCGCTCGCCGTTTGCTTCGGCGCCGCCGCGCGTAGAAGAGCTGAAGACGCCAGGCGGGTCGAAGCCGCCATGCCCGAGGCGTTTGGAGCGCTCGCCATCTCTCTGGGCTCTGGCCATTCGCTCGGCCAGGCCATGCGCTTCGTGGGAACCCATGCCGATGAGCCCGTTCGCACTGAATTTCTTCGCGTCTCGAGCTCCATGGTGTGCGGCATCCCTGCCGCCGAGGCCCTCGACGAGATGCTGCGTCGCCTTCCTGCACCCGGGCTTGAGCTGGTCTCGCTTGCCTTGAAGGTGTCGCAGCGCACCGGAGCGCCGCTCAAGGGGCTCCTGGAAGACGCTGCCGCCACCGTGGGAGAGCGTATGGAGCTCTCTCGCCGGCTGGATGTAAAGACGTCGCAGGCGCGCATGTCCGCCCGGCTCGTCGCCCTCATGCCGGTGGCGATGATCGCGCTGCTCACGCTGTTCTCAAGCGATTTTCGGCAGGGGCTCGGCACGGTCGCCGGCATGGTTTCTGTGGCGGTGGCGGCTGCTCTCAACCTGTGTGCCTGGCTCATCATTCGCAAGATTATGGAGGTGAAGATCTGATGGCCGACACATTTGCCATGCGGCTGTTTCAGGACCCCTCTGTGTTCTGGATTGGCATCGGGGCGCTCGTTGCCATGGGGGCGCTCGCCGCCCCGGTCTGGACAGCCGATGAGCTGCGCTGGTTGCTGGGTGTGGCAACGCGGCTCGCGGCCGTTGCGGCTCGGGCGTTCCGCGCGCCCCTCGAGTGCGTCGCAGCGAGGGCCGGCGCCCTCGGAGGTAGGTTGCGCGGAAGCTCCGCTCATGCGTCGCTCGGCGAGGCGTCCGAGATGATCGATATCGTTCGCCTGGGCCTTTCTGCCGGCCTTTCGTTTGACGCCTCGCTTGAGCTGTACTGCTCAGGTCGCGAGACCCCGCTCGCCTCCTGCATGTCGCGCGCCATGCTCTCGTGGAGGATCGGGCTCGCCACCCGTGAAGAGGCCCTGCTCGGCGTCGCCTCGGAGATGGGGCTGCGTGCTCTGGAGTCGTTTGCGACGGTTTCGGCGCAGGCCATCGAGCTGGGGGCGCCGCTGGCCCAGACGCTTGCCGGCCAAAGTGCGGAGATGCGCTCCGCACATCGCGCGGCAGTCGAACGCGAGATCGAGCGCGTGCCGGTCAAGCTGCTCATCCCAACGGGCACGCTCATCCTGCCGGCGCTTCTTCTGTCCATAATCGGCCCGCTGCTCGCTGCAAGCGGGATGGTATAAGGGAGGTTGTCATGACACGTAAGACGTCGCTTCTGCCCGTAGCCGTTCAAGAAGGGAAGGCGATGTCCCGCCGTGCGGCCGCTGCGGCAAGGGACACGGTCCGGTCGGCTCGCGATGCGGTGGGTGAGGAACGCGCACAGGGCACGACGGAGTACGCGATCCTTGTGGGAGTTTTAGTCGTCATTGCCATCCTGGCGATCATCGCGTTTCGCGATCGCGTGAGCGAACTCTGGGATGCCATCGCCTCGGGCATCAACAGCCTCTAGGCGAGGGCGCGAATGGGGCGCCGTGTCGCGTCGCGCCTGCTTTGGGCGCTGCCTCCTGCCGCGTGTGTCGTGGCCGCGCTTTTCGCGTGGCAGGTTGCGGGGTCTTTAGCGGGGCCAGGCGGCGCCGCTCATCGTGAGGCAGAGGTCTCCGATGACATGGATGGCCTTGATGCTGCCCGCCGTCGCGTCGAGGATGCTGCCGAATCCGCTCGGGCTTCGTCTGCAAAGACGTTTCTCGACGACTTGGGCGCCTCCTTTGATTCTGGTGGGGCGGCAGATGCCGAAGCGCTCCCGGCGGATGACTCGGCCGCCGGGAGCGGGTCCTCGGAGGTCGACCGCAGCGAGGAAGATGCCGACGTGAATTCGCCGGATGGTGCGCCTGAGGGCAAGGCGGGTGAAGAGGAGGGATCGACGGGTTCTGGCATCAGCGGCGCCGCGGACGATGCCGCCGGCGGGGAGGCCTCTGCTGACGTCTCGGTCGCGTGGAGCGACGACGAGGGGTTGGTGTCGCAGGCGACGGGCATCCTCGAGGCGTACCGCGACCATACGGACGCGCGTGTGGCCACCAGCGGATACCTGGACCTTAAGGGCAACGTCTGGGGAGCGATAGTGCGTGACATCCGTTGGGTCGACGTGGTCCTTGTGCGGGCCGATGCCGAGGACGCATCGTCGACTGCCCAGGTCGTGCGCCTGCGCCCCGGCGCTATGGATGAGGGGTATTAGCCGTGCCGTGGGTGGCGAGACGGCTCCAGACGGTGAGGAGGGAGAGCATGCCATGTCCAAGGCAAGTTCTGGGAAGACGGTCGAACATGCCGGCGGGGTCTCGTCGTGCGCGGCATTTGAGGAGCTCGCCCAGGGCACCGTCGAGTATGCGCTCACGCTGTTCGCTCTCATGGCCATCATCACGACCTTGGCGCTGCTGTGGCATGCCGGGGAGGACGGAGTGCTCGCACGCCTCGTCGAGGACGCCGCCTCCCATGCGCTTGGGGGCACCGGGCCGCTGGATATCGCGCTCTTCTAGCCTGCTGCGTGAATCGTGCGCGCAGGCGACCGTCGAGGCGGCGATGCTGCTGCCGTGCTTTCTCACGCTGCTCCTGTTGGCGTTGCAGCCGGTATGTCTGCTCTACACCCGGGGCGTCATGGAGTCGGCGGCATCGCAAACGGCTCGGCTCATGATCACCTCGGAAGAGGGGATGGAGGCATGCGAGGCGTTTGCGCTTCGCCGTCTCGAGGCGGTGCCTGACATCTCGATCTTTCATGCGGGCGGTCCGCTCTCGTGGGACATCGAGCTTACGCCGGCGGTGGATACGGGAGGCGAGGTCGCTGTTTCGATTACGGGGCATGTGAGTCCGCTGCCGGTGCTCGGAGCATTTGTGGGCGCATTCGGAACGAGAAATGCGCAGGGTGATGTCGAGCTCAAGGTCGAGGTCACCTATGCGGGGAGGCCGGAATGGCTGGAGGGGAGCTATGAGACGTGGGTTCAAGCATGGGATTGACCTATTTATAGAAGACGGCGCCTATACCACGCTGGCGGCCGCCGTGTCCATCTTGGTGGTGTTGGCGCTGCTGTTCTCGGCGGTGACGGCAACGTGGAGCATGTCGCGTGCGGGCGATACGCAGGTTGCGGCGGATGCCAGCGCCCTTGCCGGGGCAAACGTGGTGTCGTCGTACCATACTGCTGCCACCGTCGTGGATGCGAGCATACTGAGCCTGGGACTCGCCGGCCTGTGCGTGACGGGTGCCGGCTTGGTGGGCTTGCTCATACCTGGGGCGAACGCGCTTGCCCATGAGACCGTCGAGGCGGGGATTCGCCTCATCGAGACGCGCAACTCATTTGCGACGTCGGCGTCTCGGGGCCTCAAAACGCTGGAGGGCTCGCTGCCGTACCTGGTCGCGGCAAACGGAACGAGGACCTGTGCCGCGCAGACAACTGACAACGTCTCGTTTGCGGGCACGGCGCTGGCGGTTCCCCGCGACTCCGCATCGGAGTTCCCGGCACTTGAGGGCGACCAGGTTCCCACCGATCGGTTGGAGCAGGAGGCGTGGGAGCTCGATGAGGCGGCGCAGGAGCTTTCGGAGGCGTCGCAGGAGACGGCGCGCGCCAAGGAGGCGGCATGGCTCGCCGACTGCGGTCGAGACGGCAGGAACATGCAGGAGCGCGCGGCGCAGCTATCGGGGCTCTCGGATGCCGAGAATCCCGACTTCGCCTCAAGCATTACCTGGGAGCCCATGGTGGGCATCGAGCGCGCCCGCGCATATTATCGCTGGAGGCTCGCGCACGAGGCGCCAGAGGGGCAGGGCGCTGAGGCCCAGGCCGACTCGGCCGCCCGCCGTTCCTTCTATGCCTATGCGCTCGAAGAGCTCGAGACGGCCCGTTGCGAGGAGGTCGGCGGCTCCATGGTCTCGACGGTGCCCCTCCTTCCCCGAAACACTGCCGAAGTGCGCGCCACCAGGCTGTACACCGATGCCGCATGGCCTTCGACCATGGAGGGAGGGAGCCTGACGCTCCACTATGGCGCCTCCTGTCCCGGGGCGCGGGGGGCGGCGGGACCGTCTCTTGCGCTTGCCGCCATCGACTCCGGGGGAGCGCGAGAGTGCGAAGTGTGCCGGTTTAGCGTGGGAGACTTGGGAAAGACGCCTGCGGCATCGACTTCTATAGACAACGGCTTTGAATACCACCTGCGCGAATTCACCCTTGCGCTCGATGAATATGCCGCCTGCCGTACCCGCGAGCTCGAGCTGGAGCGTGCTGCGCGCACCCATGCTGAGCAGGCTGGCGACAGCTTCGAGGAGGCGCTCTCGGTGCTTTCGGGAAAGCGCCCGCGGATCGCCCCGCCGGGACGTGAGGGAACCCTGGCGCTTGTGGTCTCCGGCGACGTCTCCTCTCCCGACGAGTTGGAGAACACGTTCGCCGACGGGACGGAGCTCGGGCGTCGCGGGGCGGTTTCTGCGGCGGTGCTGGCTCCGGATCCCGCGACGGCAGAAAACAACGTTCTCTCCCAATTCTTTTCGAGCCTGAGCTCGCGGTCCGGCGGCGGCGCTGCCGGGCTCATCGATGACGTCATGGGGCTATGGGGCGAGCTGCTTCTTGCGTACGGCGATATGGGCGAAGGCCTCGCGTCCCTTATGGACGACCTGATAGGAGGTCTGTCCTCTTTTGGCCTTGGTCCCATTGCGTCGTGGATGGGGGAGCGTGTGGAGGGTGCGGTGCGCGCCCTTGGGTTCGAGCCCGTAGACTTGAGCGTCATGAAGCCCGTGCTTACCGATTCCGGAAACGTGGTCGCTCGCTCGGGGATACCGGGGGCGTCGGACGTGCAGGGCATGCTGCGCTCCCTCACGCCGGGCTCCACCGATCCTGCGGCAATCGCCCAGGCGGTCGGCTATGAGCTGGGAGAATACCTGTCGTCGGCGACGTTTACCCTGGCGGAGATTCCGCTGCCGGGCGGAGGGTCGCTGCCGCTCACGGTGAGCCTGCGCGACGTGATCGCTCCGGTTGCAGGAGGATGATGCCCTATGAAATGGCGCGGTGCGGCGCGGCTGCTCGGAGAGTCGCGGGCACAGGCGACGGTCGAGATGGCGGTGGTGACCCCCGTTCTCATGGTGCTTGCGCTCATCGTCTACAATGTCATGCTCTTTTCTTCGGCGGTGGCGAGGTTCGACCGCGTGGCCCCCGACATCGTGCTCGCGCAGGCGGTGTCGCCTGTCGGTTCGGAGGGCGCTGACGCCGGCTCGGTTGCTGCGGGGGAGGTCGCGAGCCAGCTGGAAGACGCCATGGTCGGATACGACGTCGAGATCGAGGTGTCCTGCGAGAGCGCCTCTGGAGGAGGCGGGACGTCTCTGCTCTCTATGGTCGGGTCGCTTCACACCTATCGCTGCGTCATGCGCATGCGCCCATGGCCGACGGGTGTGTCTATCGCGGGGGTGTCCCTGGGAGCGCCTGCATTTTTGACGCATGAACGCCCCGTGACGATAGACCCCTGGCGACCGGGGGTGATCGTGTGAGGCGGGACGCGACCTTTGGAGGGGCGGCCTCCGTTCTTCGCAATGCGAGGGAGAAGGCGTTCTCCCGGGACGGTCTGTCTTTGGCGGGCGGGCCGCGGGAGCGCCCGGGGCATGGGTGCCCGCCCGATGACCCTTGGGGATTTCGCCGTGCATTGGAGGCTCTGGGCTGGATGCCCGCCCGGCTCGTGGTGGCATCCGGCTTCATCTCGCGGCTGCTGGGCATCGCCTCTCCGGCTCTTTGGCATATGCGGGGAGCCTTTGTGGTGGGGTTTCCGCGCTGCCGCGCCGTGCACACCCTGCATGTGAGAAGGCGCATCGACGTCGCGTTCATCGATGCGTCGGGCACCATCGTCGAGGTCCATGAAGGGGTGATGCCCGGAAGAATGCTTGCGTGCTCGGAAGCGACCTCGGTGATCGAGCGCTGGAGCCCGATGCCAGGGAGAGCAGGCGGCTATCGGGAATCTTCCGAGGCGCCTCGATGCTCCTGCATGCCGAGCACGAGGGCATACACGTCTCGGCGGCGACGTGAATAGCGCTGCGAGAGCCGTTTCGCGATGCCGGATGCCGGCTCGCCAGCCTCAAGCGCCTCTTGGATGTCGCGTCGGAGCGCCGCCTCGGGGTCTTCGGGGACCGACGCGGCGGCGAGGGCGGGCATGTCCTCGCCTTGCTTGGGGGCGGAGACCACGATGACCATCTCGCCCCGCACGTCGGCGCGCTCGCGCACCTGCTGGGCGAGCTCCGGTGCGGGGGCGCGCAGGACCTCCTCGTGGAGCTTGGTGAGCTCGCGGCAGAGCGCGACGATGCGCGTGGGGAAGACCTGCGCGAGGGCATCGAGCGTGTCGCCGATGCGATGGGGGGACTCATAGAAGATGAGCGCTCCCGGTATGGGGGCGAGGGCGGTGAGGCGCCGCAGCCGTTCCCCCTCCTTGCGGGGGAGGAACCCCTCGAAGAAGAAGTGGTCGCATGCGATGCCTGAGGCGACGAGCGCGGTTACGCAGGCGGAGGGGCCGGGTACCACCTCGACGGGCACGCCGGCATCGCGGGCGGCGTCGACGAGGGCCTGTCCGGGGTCGGAGATGGCGGGCATGCCCGCATCCGAGGCATAGGCGAGGCGCTCGCCGGCGAGCATGCGCTCTATGAGCCCGGGGGCGCGGGATGCGATCACGTTCTCATCGCAGCGGATCAGCGGGCGGGATGCTCCGATGTGGGCGAGGAGCTTGCCGGTCACGCGCGTATCCTCGCAGCAGACGGCGTCCGCCTCTTCGAAGGCGCGAATGGCTCTCGGGGAGAGGTCGCCGAGGTTGCCTATGGGCGTGCCGACCACGACGAGGCCGCCGCGGGCGCCTCGCATGTGGCTGGTTTCTGAGGCGGCCCCGCTGGAGGCCGCCAGGGCCTGGCCGCTGCGATCACAGGTCATGGGCGCTCCCGTCAGTCGAGCATGGCGCGTTCGAGCGAGCCCAAGGCGACGCGGGCATCCCACGCGGCGATGCGGCGCTCGGTCTTCCATGTCTGGAAGAACCACCCGCGTGCGTCACCAAAGGAGGCGAGCTGGTTTGAGATGAACACGCGCTCGTAGGCGGCGCGGCCCTCGGGAGTGACCGATGCGTTGGCAAAGACCGCTGCTCCCGACCACTCGCCCACGATTGCCGGGAAGCCGGCTTGGCGCGCCTCATGGATGAGGCGGCGGTTGCGGGCGATCGCCGAGGAGAGGCCGCGCGGGCCGGTGATGTCCTGGGCGGTCTCGTCGCGATAGTGGTAAAGGTGCACATCCATGCACACGTTGGCATATTGCGAGCCACGCATGAAATGCTTCCAGGCGCCGGGGTGTCCCGATGCCGAGAAGACCACCATCTTGTCCTCGTCCATATGCATGCGGACGAGTTCGTACGCGTCACGATAGAAGTTGCGCAGATAGTGGCTGGGAATGCCCTCGGTCATCGTAAAGATGTTCTTTCGAACGCTCATGATGGGCGAGTCCAGAAGCTCGATGCCCAGAAGGTTGGGGCGGGATCCGTAGCGCGTCGCGAGGCGCTCGAGCACGCTGAGCGCGATGTGGCGGCCGTTGGCAGAGGAGTGCCAATCCGCCGTGGAGCGCGGGGTGGAGGCGGTGTCGTTGGAGTCGCCCTGCCCGCCCGGCACGGTTGCCAGGTCGAGCAGCACGCTCATGCCGTATTTCTCCGACCATTCGAAGGCGCGGTCGATGTAGTCCACCACGGGGATGTAGATCTCGGACTCTCCCTGGGAGCCAAAGGCATACCAAGGAATCTGCAGGCGCACCGCATTGAGACCGATCGCCGACATGCGGCGAAAGTCGTCCTCGGAGATAAAGGTCTCATAATGCTGGCGAACATGTTCGTTGTAGGTGGTGGCACCCAAGGCGGCCTGAAGCTCGGTCTCGTTGGAGGCGCCGGTTGCCGCGAACAGCGACGGGGTGACCCACGGTTCGGGGATGAACCATCCAGACAGGTTGACGCCGCGAATCCTTTCCGCCATGTCGTCTCCTTCCTGAGCGAATCATCGCGAAACAAAAAGAGCGCCTGCTATTGACGGCGGGCGCTCTTAACAATCTATGGTGGTCAGAGAGGGAGTCGAACCCCCGACACGAGGATTTTCAGTCCTCTGCTCTACCAACTGAGCTATCTGACCAATAGGCAGCCGTCGAACGGCAGCTAGGTTAGTTTACCAAACCTCTCCAAGGGGTCAAGCGAAATTTGAAAACTTTTTTGCGGGGAGCGATGAGCGCGCCGTGCTCAGAAAAGAACCCGGTGGGTTCCAAGTCGTTTGGAGCGGACGCGCGGACTCGCTCACGCTGCTTGCCTGCGGTATCATATTCCACTGTATGTGTCGGGCAGCCAGGCGATTCGGCTGCCGCGAACAGGGCCCGTCATGAGGGAGAGGATCGCACGACATGGAGCACACCAAGCCTTCCTATTACATCACCACGCCTATCTACTATGTGAATGCCAAGCCCCATCTGGGTACGGCGTACTGCACCGTGATGGCCGACGTCCAGGCTCGCTTCCAGCGTGCCTGCGGCTGCGACGTGAAGTTCCTCACGGGTATGGACGAACATGGCGAGAAGGTCGCCGAGGCGGCGGAGAAGAACGGCTTCGACTCGCCGCAGGCATGGTGCGACTCCATGGAGCCTGCGTTTCGCGATCTGTGGAAGACGCTCAACATCTCCAACGACGACTTCATTCGCACCACCCAGCCGCGCCACGTCGCCGGCGTCCAGAAGTTTCTGAAGACGCTGCTCGATCGCGGCTACATCTATAAGGATGCCTACGACGGCTGGTATTGCCGTCCCGACGAGACCTACTTCACCGAGACCCAGGTGCACCATCATGAGGAGGAGCGCTTGGCCGCCGGCGAGGCGCCGGCGGACCCCGAGCATCCCCTGTGCCCCGACTGCGACCGCCCGCTCGAGCGCATCCAGGAGGAGAGCTGGTTCTTCAAGCTATCCGAGTTCCAGCAGCCGCTGCTTGACTTCTATGAGGCCCACCCCGACTTCATCCAGCCCGAGACGCGCCGCAACGAGGTGCTCTCGTTTGTGAAGGGCGGCCTCAAGGACCTCTCTATCAGCCGTTCCACCTTTGACTGGGGCGTGCCGTTCCCCTTCGATGAGAAGCACGTCGCCTACGTGTGGGTCGACGCGCTCATCAACTATCTCTCCGCCGTGGGCTACGGCGCAGAGGGCGAGGACGCGGCGGACGAGCTCGCCTATCGCTGGCCTGCGCAGGTGCATGTGGTGGGCAAGGACATCATCCGCTTCCACTGCGTGATCTGGCCCGCCCTGCTCATGGCTGCCGGGCTGCCGCTTCCCGAGCGCGTGTTCGTGCACGGATTCTTGACGGTGCGCAACGAGGAGACCGGCAAGATCGAGAAGATGTCCAAGAGCCGCGGCAACGCCATCGCTCCCGAGGAGGTCATCGACCTTCTAGGGGTCGACGCCTACCGCTACTACTTCATGAGCGACGTGGTGCACGGCACAGATGCGCCCATCAGCTGGGGGCGTATGCGCCAGGTCTACAACGCCGATCTAGCCAACAGCTGGGGAAACCTCGTCTCGCGCACGCTCAACATGAGCGCAAAGTACTTTGACGGCTGCGCACCGGCGCGCCCCGCGTCGTTCGATGAGCCCTCCCCGCTGCGCGATGCCTGCCGGGGCATCTTTGAGCGTTATGCCGAGCGCATGAAGGCCATGGACTACGGCGGGGCCGCCTCCGAGGTGCTTTCGATCGTATCGGCTGCAAATCACTACATTGAGGACATGGCGCCCTGGGCGCTTGCGAAAGATCCCGAGAAGGCCGACGAGCTCGCGCTTGTCATCTGGAATCTGCTCGAGGTCATACGAATCGCCTCGGAGCTCTACGACCCCTTCATGCCGAGCATTTCCGCCGAGGTGCGCCGCCGCCTGTCGCTCGCGACCGAGCCTACGGCAGACCTTGCCTCCGCCTGCGCGTGGGGCGGGCTCGCCGGAGGCGCGCCGGTGGAGAAGGGCGATCCCCTCTTCCCGCGTCTTGTCGACTAGCGGCAGACGTTCGAGGAGCGCGGGCCGGTCCGGACTGTTTCGAGCTAGATGAAGAGGAGCGCCTCCGGATGAGGGCAAGGTGCAGGCGGCTGCGCCGGTAAAGCCCGAGTCCGGAGGTGCTTGCGCATGGGGGCGGGCATCACCCTTGCCGGCGTGCTGCCAGCGTCCCATGCGGAGTGCGCGTCGACAATCCATGCGCTTTCGAGGATGGCCGCGACGTCGCCGTGCCTGTCGGATATGATGTTCGCGCTATGCATGAGATAGGAGACCGCCATGACCACCTCGCCCCTTGCGAACCTTTCCGCTACGCGAGAGCTGCTTGATGAGTTCGGCCTTGCCACGAAGCATCGGCTGGGGCAGAACTTCTTGATCGACAACCATGTGATCGAGCACATCTGCCAGCTTGCCGAGCTCGACGGGACGGAGCGGGTGCTCGAGGTCGGCCCCGGCATCGGCACGCTTACGTTGGCGCTGGTGCAGGAGGCCGCGCGCGTGGTCTCGATCGAGATGGACGCGACGCTCGAGCCGGTGCTCGACGCGCACGCCGCCGACCACGACAACTTCCGCTACATCATGGGCGACGCGTTGAAGGTCTCTCCCGCCTTGATAGCGGGTGCTGCGGGCGGCGAGCCCGAGGTCTTCGTGGCGAACCTGCCTTATAACGTGGCGGCAACGATCATCCTTCAGTATTTCGAGACCATGCCGTCGCTCAGGCGCGCCGTGGTCATGGTGCAAAAGGAGGTGGCCGACCGCATCGCCGCCTGTCCGGGCACGAAGGCATTCGGCGCCTATACCGTGAAGCTTTCGCTGTATGGCACGGTGACGGGGCGCTTCGAGGTGCCGCCGCGCTGCTTCATGCCGGCTCCGCATGTGGACTCTGCCGTGGTGCGCATCGACCGATGCCGCCCCGCCGAGGGCGGCGACGGTTCTTCGGGGGCATCGCTCGACCCCCGCGCGGTCGGGCGCGTGGTCGATGCCGCCTTCGCCCAACGTCGCAAGACCATCCGGAACTCTATGGGTGCGAACGGATTTGATAAGCGGGCGCTCGATGCCGCCTTCGAGTCCGCCGGCATCGCTCCGACCGCGCGCGCCGAGACGCTCTCCGTTGAAGACTTTATCCGGCTCGCACGCGCTCTCGAGAGCCTGGCTGGCAGGGAGGTTGATGCTTGATGGCCAAGAAGGGAACATCGGGCCAGGTCGCCTTGGTGGAGCAAGCCGCGGGAGGCGACCCCGCTCTCGAGCGGCATCTTGAGCTCGCCTATCTCAAAAAGGCCCGCGCCGTCCACCTTCCCACCCCGCTCGCCCCCATCTCCGACACCCACGCCCACCTCATGAGCTTCTGGCGCGTCGACCCCGTCTTTGCCCTCGCGCGCGCCGCCAGGGCGGGCGTGAGGAGGCTGGTGAGCATCTGGGATCCTCTGGCGGATGCACGCACGGCCCCTACCGCCGCCGACTTTCACGCGCTGCTGGAGGGCTGGCTGGCAGCGGCGGACGACGCGCTGCGACCCTCTGACGAAGGGGGCCTGCCGGGGCCGTCTCGGGGTGAGCGCGAGCTCTTCGGCCATGTGGGCTATCTCGCGGGCGTCCACCCCTATGGCGCGCCCCGCTATACCGATGAGGTGCATGGGCAGGTGCTCGAGGCGCTCGAAGACCCGCTCTGCCTCGGTGTGGGGGAGATCGGCCTCGACTACCATTTCGATGCCGAGGACGACATCGAGGCGGCTCCACATGATGTGCAGATGGCCTGCATGGCGCGTCAGCTGGCGGTTGCCGTGGAGCGCGAGCTTCCCGTGGAGCTTCATCTAAGAAACGATCCTGCAGACGAGGCGCGCGCCGCCCATGCGGACGCCTACAGGGTGCTTCAAGAGGTCGGCGTGCCCAAGGCGGGCTGCGTGCTCCACTGTTTTGGCGAAGACCGCGCCACCATGGAGCGCTTCGTCGAGCTGGGCTGCTCCATCGCCTTTGGCGGGGCGGCGACGTTTAAGGGCAACGAAGAGGTTCGCGAGGCCTTTGCCGCCGCACCCCTCGACCGCATTGTCTTCGAGACGGACTGCCCCTATATGGCGCCCGAGCCCATCCGTGGGCTGGAGTGCGAGCCCGCCATGATCGCCCTCACGCAGGAGGCGCTTTGCCGGGACCGTGCCGAGCGCACCGGCGAGGATCCCGTCGCGATAGCGCGCTCGGCGTGGGAGAACAGCCTCCGCCTGTTCGGCTAGCTCGTCTGCCCTTTACCAATCAAGTTCGTCAAGCGCCTCGTGGCAGCGCGTGTCCAGGCGCCGTATGGTGCCGCGCATGTCCTGCTCGGTGGCCTCGGGGTGGATGGCGCAGATCGCCCGGGCGCAGCAGGACGCCCCCAAGCTGTCCTTCGAGCAGCTCTCCTATCTCGCAGAGCTCGCCTCGAGGCAGGGAATCGCGCTTGCGAGCCACGATGACGACTCTGTCGAGAAGCTCGACCTCATGCGCGAGCTCGGGTGCACCATTTCAGAGTTCCCCATCTCTCAAGAGGTTGCTGCCGCCGCCTGCGAGCGCGGCATGTATACCGTCATGGGAACGCCGAACATCCTTCTGGGCAAGAGCCATTCGGGAAACCTCTCCGCCCGTGACGCCGTGCGCTCGGGCGTGGCCCGCGCGCTGTGCTCGGACTACTACCCAACGGCCATGCTGCAAAGCGCCTTTGTGCTGCACCACGACTTCAAGCTCCCGCTTGAGCAGGCGTTTGCCATGCTCACCATCAATCCGGCGCGCGCGGTGAAGATCGACGCCGACCTGGGGAGCTTGGAAGAGGGCAAGAAGGCAGACATCCTCGTTGTCCGCGAGGTCGAAGAGGGACAGCGCTCCTATCCGGTGATCACGGCGACGCTCGTGGACGGCCGCGTCGTTTCGCGCATGTGGTATCCGGCGCTGCCGAGGCGTTCAGCGACCCCGAGGCCGTTGAGGCGGAGACCACGCGCATGCTCGAGCATTTCGCGTTCCCCCGTGAGCTGTGGGACCTCTATCCCAACACCTTTTCGGGCGGTGAGAAGCTGCGCCTCAACATCGCCCGCGCCATGGTGTGCCGACCGCGCCTGCTGCTGCTCGACGAACCCACGGCGAGCCTCGACAACGCGAGCAAGGTGCGCGTGCGCGACCTGATCGAGCAGCTCAAGGCCGGGGGAACCACGATGCTCGGCATCTTCCACGACCTCGAGTTCATGGAAGGCGTCTGCGATCGCGAATACAATATGCAGGCAGGGGGTTTCGTGACCGAGTGAAGCGGGTGGTTCATGGTGAGAAGTGATGCGGACGGCGCCTTCGCGGGGCATCGTCCTCCTGTGGAGGAGGGGACGATTCGCGTGGCGACGGCTTCCGATGCTCGTGCGCTCCATCGGCTCATCTGCGATCTCGAGCGCACTGAGTTCGACTACGACTCATTCTGCCGACGCTTCGAGAGCCAGCTCGCCGACGCGAGCCATACATGCCTCGTCTTCGAGCATGAAGACGAGGTCGAAGGCATGCTCAATCTGCAGATCTCCTCAAGGCTGCATCACGAGCGCCCCGTCGCCGAGGTGCTCGAATGCGTGGTCGGTGGCAAGGCACGCGGTCGGCGAATCGGAGCACGGCTGCTTCGACGTGCCCGCGAGATCGCCTGCGAGGCGGGCTGCGAGCTCATCGAGGTCACCTCGAATCTCGCTCGTACGGACGCCCATCGCTTCTACGAGCGAGAGGGGATGGCCAGGACCCACCTCCACTTAACGATGCCGCTCTAGTACCGGTCGGATTCATCGAAAGACAGGAGGGATCTTCGATGTGTGGACACGAGGCTGCCGGTTCGTATGACCTGCACAACCATTCGGTTTTTTCTGACGGCTCCTGCTCGGTGGGGGAGCTGATCGACCGGGCCCGCGCCGTGGGGCTCGCCGGCATGGCGGTGACAGACCACGACAGCCTGACGCAGCTCTCCGCCGTGCGCTCCCAAGCGCGCGCGGCAGGGTTTCCCGTGCTGGCTGGCGTCGAGGTGTCGGCGGCATGTTCTGCCACGGGGCGAAAGGTGCATATCCTGGGCTTCGGGCTTGAGGCGACCCGAGATGGGTCCGGCCCGCTTGAGCGCCTGGTCGCGCCCACCCTCAACGCCCGGGCAGCGAACACGCTTTGGCAGGCGTGGACCATTGTGAGGACGCTGCGCGGCGGCGAGGACCCGCGCGAGGCGCTCGCCTTGGCCTGCGTGGCCGACGCCGAGCTGTGCGACCCGTCCTTCTCGCTCGATGCCCTTGAGCGCGTCTGCTCAGACGGGACCGCTCCCTATAAGCAGCACATCATGGAGGCCCTCACCCATCTTCCCTATACCGACCCCTCGTATCAGCGCATCTATCGCAGCATCTTCAAAGGGTCGGGCATTGCAGTGCGCGACATCGGATATCCCGAGGCGACAGACGCCGTGCGAGCCATTCGTGAGCAGGGCGGCGTTCCCGTGCTGGCGCACCCCGCCCAGATGGATTCATGGTCATTGGTGCCAGAGTTGGTCGATGCGGGCCTTTTGGGCATCGAGGTGTATCACCCAGACCACGGCCCCGACGACGAGGAGCGCTCGCGCGGGCTGGCAAGTGAGTACGGTCTTTTCATGACCGGAGGCAGCGACTATCACGGCCGCAACGGCGCCCCTTCCGGCGTCGGTGTGCGTTGCATCGCCCCGGACGAGGCGGGAGGTGCCGTGGCGGAGCTCTTTGAACGTGAGGCAGAGCTCGGCTGAGGTCCCATGCCGCTCGAGAGGCGCTGCCTTCCACACACGGCGGCATGACTCTCACGCCCTTCAGCCCTTGCTGCATGCAAGCTCGATGGCACATCGGTCCCCGTAGCGCCTCGGACGCATTGTTTCCTGCGGCGTTCCCGCGGCGTTTCAACTTGTGATGCAGAATGGACGCTAAGCCTTGGATTTTTGGCTGTTAGCGTCCATTTTGCTATACAAGTTTGTGAAAGCGTCCGTTTTGCATAGGAAGATGCCGGTGGGTGTCTGCCGATGGGTCTCGTTGATGGGGATTCTGCTGATTGGGCCCCTGCCGATGGGGCCTCGCTGGTTGGGGCAACGCGGGCGTCGCGGAGGAGCCGTCGCGGCTCTTCCGGTGCCGCTACACCTCGGGTGCGGTTGCGAAGACCTCTTCAGGCGCGGCGGTAGGCTCGCCGGTGAGGGTGCGCACCAGCCGATCGAGTTGGACCAGCACCCATTCCACGGGGTTGGGCGCCGCCACGTCCTCGGCGGAGACGAGCTCAACTTCGGCGACGGACTGCCCGTCTTGGGTGATGGTCAGGGTGCCGGCAGGATCTCCGACATGGACATCTCCCGAAAAGGATGCCAGATCGCATGTCATCTGGGCTTCGTCGCCCAAGGTGAACAGCGAAGCGGTGGCGGCGGGGTCGGCGGCAATTACATCGACCGACTTGTCAGACCAGTCGGTGTGGGTGGCGCGTGCGACAAGCTGCTCGCCGGCCAAGGTGGTTCTGCTGGATGTGACGGCCGGCACGTTTTCCGTGTGATCGTAGTACCAGTCCGCCAGGGTCATGGTGTCGACGAATCGCGTGTCGTCGGCCCACGACTCGGCCCCCGAGGTCATGGGGTCTCCAAGAACCACGGTATAGATCTCGTTTCCATCGCGGTCGAAGGCCCCCGCGAAGCAGGCGCCCGCGTCTTCGGTGGTTCCCGTCTTCACGCCTATGTTGCCTTCGACGCCTAGCAGCAGGTTCGCTTCACGAAGCTCGACCGTGCGGGGAGTCCCGTCCGCCGAGGTCACCTGGATGCTCGTGGCTCCGGACCCCACGATTGAGCGGAACGTGTCGTTGCGCATGGCGTAGGCGACCATGAGCGCGACGTCCGAGGCGGTTGAGTGCAGGTCGCCCTCCCAGTCGTCGAAGTCGAGGCCGTGGGGATTGGTGAAGAGCGTGTCTGCCATGCCGAGCTCGGCGGCCTTGGCGTTCATGGCGTCCACGAACGTGGCGAGTGGATCCGCCGTCGACGGATCGAGAAGCGGGCCGAGCGTGGAGGCGATGGCCATGGCGGCGTCGTTGCCCGACGGGACCATCAGGCCGCGCAAGGCATCTTCAAGCGTGAGGGTCTCCCCCTCGCGGAGTCCCGCGGAGGACTCGCCGACCGTCGCCGCGGCCTCATCGACCGTGACGACGGTGTCGAGCGGCGCATTCTCAAGCGCCACGATGGCGGTCATGATCTTGGTGATCGAGGCGATCTCGCGCTGCTCGCTGGCGCTCCGGGCGTAGAGGACCTGGCCGTCATCGGTGGCGACCAGCGCGCTGGGGGCGCTGATGTTGGGGAGGTCGGCATCCTGGATGCCACGGTCTGATGCCGCTTCTCCGCAGACGAGGTCGGCACGTTGGATTTGTGCCCATGCGGAGGCCGGGGAGCCGGCAACGAGCATGGCGACAAAGGCGGCTGCCGCAATGCGGCTGCCTGTGCGTGGGAGTGAGCTGTTGCGACGGTGTGGTGCGTTGCTGAGTTCGGTCATGGATGTCGGTCTTTCTCACGGGTGCGGCCATGTGCGGGCGCCGGGCTTGGACGCCTCGGCTGCGTGGCTGCGAAAAGTATACCGAGGTTATGGATGCTTTGCGAGGTCTCAAGACCGGGCTTAAAGTAAGCTTAAAGTCTTCCGGCCTTGGCATGTCCGATGCGATGCGTCGGGCATAATGGGGCGAGAAGGGGGCACGCTGTGAATACGAGAATCCTTGTTGTTGATGACGAGAAGACCATCACCGACCTTGTTGGCATCTATCTGCGCAACGAGGGCTACGAGGTCACGTTGGCCTACAACGGCGCCGACGCGGCGCGCGCCATCCTCTCGCAAGAGTTCGATCTGGCGATCCTCGACATCATGCTTCCGGATATCGACGGCTACGAGCTCCTGCGCACCATTCGTGCCGAGCACACCTATCCCGTGATCATGCTCACCGCGCGCGATTCGCAGACCGATAAGATCGAGGGGCTCACGCTGGGCGCCGACGACTACGTGGTCAAGCCGTTTCGTCCTCTCGAGCTCGTGGCGCGCGTGAAGGCTCAGCTGAGGCGCTACACCAGCTATGGCAGCCGCGTGCAGGCAGAAGACTCGCAGCTGCTCTCGGTAAACGGGCTCACCATCAATCGTGACGCGCGCTCGGTGACCGTTGACGAGAAGCCCGTGCGGACCACGCCGCTCGAATATTCGATCCTGCTCTACCTTGTGGAGCACCGCGGCAAGGTGGTGCCGGTCGAGGAGCTCTTCCGTGCGGTCTGGGGCGAAGAGTTCATGTCGACCTCGAACAACACCGTGATGGTCCACATTCGCCATCTTCGCGAGAAGATCGGCGACGACGCCCAGAACCCTCGCTACATCAAGAATATCTGGGGCGTAGGCTACACCATCGAGTAGGCGAAATACGCTCCCAGACGCTATCTGCCGCTCGTCGTGAGGCGATAAGGTCGACGATCTTGACCGATATGCCGACGATGCCGATCGCGTCATCTTCGGCCCCGAGGCGCTCGGCGAGGGGGTGCGTCTGGCGTTCGTGGTGAAGGACGACGCCATCATCGAGCTCTACGAAGAAAAGTAAGTCGTTCGGCCATGCGTCATCTGGGGGACGGCGACGTCACGGCCCGTTCCCTCGCGCTGCCGTATGCATGGCTCTGCTGGGTGGCAGAGGCGAGGCTCAACGTTCGGCCGGCCTTCCTTTTGGCGGGAAGGCCGGCCGACTGCTGTCTCGGCATGCCGAATGCGCCGCAAAACGGGCGGTATATAGAACAGCCCTGCTTGCCACCAAGTATTAAGCAAGTCTTTCGTAGGCCGCGTCTCGTCGGCTTTCTATACTTTGGTTCAGAAATACCGTCGGCATATGATTCGGCGCCCGCGCGGCTCACGTGCGAGGAGCGGCCGAAGCGATAAGTAGGGATACGCGTGAAGCTTAAGAACAGCTCCCAATCAAGGCAGGCACATGCACCGGTCAACCCTGTGACCGGACGGCCCAACGGCGCAGCATCGAGCGGCGGGGTCGCGACACCGGGCACGAAGACGGGGCAGCACCCGTCGGCGGGTGTTTGCGAAGCAGAAGGCGGCACGGCGTCGAGCGTTTCCGCCGGCATGGCGGACGGCCAGCCCGGCTCGGCGACCGCGGGTTCTCGCCGGGCGGCAGAGGCCGCCGCATCTGACTCGGTCTCGTCTGCGCATCGCACGGTCTCAGACACGTCCGCGTCTGACCAAGGGGGCACGACGTCGCGTGCAGGGCACGGCGACGTCTCCGCGGTCTCGGGCGGAGACGCCTCGTCGGTCATCGCCGCCGCCGAGGCGAGTGCCGGAACCGGGCAGTTTGCCGAGAGCACCATATCGGCGGATGCCCAGCAGCTGCAGGATATGATCGGACAGGGTGCCGCGGACTCGAACGCGGAGCTTCTCGAGCGCGTGCGTCGCGTGGTGGACAACCGCATCGTGTCGATCGTGATGCTGTTCATCCTGTTGGTGGTCCTTGTCGGCGTCGAGAACATCCTGATGTTCTTGGCGTTCATGCTGGTCGGCTACATCCTCATCGACCGCTTCGTCAACGTGCGTCGATGCATCGTCATGGGCGGCCTTTCCTGGCTGTTTGTGATCTTTGTCGGCCGCATGATCGCGGAAAGCGCCCAGGGGCCCATCGTATTCGGGATCGACTACCTCTTTATGTTCTGCGGGTTCTTGCTGGCGCTCGCGGTCTGCGCCGCGTTCTTCGCTGGCCGATACATGTACTATCGCGGGGTCGATACCGGCAAGGCGCAGGCGGATCGCGACATCGCCCAGCATATGGTGGACCGCCTCATCGAGCGCCCGGGCGATTGGAGCGGGCTCGACGGCGACTATTTGGAGGTCGAGTCTACGCTCAACCGCGTGCGCGAGCGCGAGCGCATGGCGCAGCAGGCATTGCGCGACGAGGCTCGTCGCAAGGACGACCTGGTCACCTACCTTGCCCATGATCTAAAGACCCCGCTTGCCTCGGTGGTGGGCTATCTGTCGCTTCTCGAAGAGGCCCCGGACCTCCCCGTCAAGCAGCGTGCGCACTTCACGGGCATCGCGCTCGAGAAGGCGCACCGTCTGGACATCCTCATCGAGGAGTTTTTCGATATCACGCGATTCGATTTCCACGACATCGTGCTCACGCGCGGGTATGTGGACTTGAACCTCATGCTCTCCCAGGTTGCCGAGGAGTTTTATCCCACCCTTGCCGAGCAGCACAAAGAGGCGCACATCGACGTTCCGGCGGGGCTCACGGTGCTCGTGGACGGTGACAAGATGGCGCGCGTGTTCAACAACGTCATGAAAAACGCCATCGCCTACAGCTACGAGGGGTCGACGATCATGGTATCGGCGCGCCAGGAGGGCGAAACGGTGTGCATCAAGTTCCAGAACCAAGGCGATCCCATTCCGGCTCCAAAGCTCAAGGTGATTTTCGAGAAGTTCTACCGGCTGGATGCGGCGCGTGCCACCAACCGAGGCGGGGCGGGCCTGGGCCTTGCCATCGCAAAGGAGATCGTGACCGCGCACAACGGCACCATCGAATGCACCTCCACGCCCGAGGCGACTGTCTTCACCATCGTGCTGCCCATGTAGGGCGAGGGATGCCCCCGCCACAGAATTTGCTCCGCCTTTGTGGCGCGGCATGCCCGCCTGTGACCTTACACGCTCCTGACAATGCGTTTTCAGCCGCATGAAACGTGCAACGTACCATCAACAAGGCTATATGACGTTTCATGCGAGGAGGCACTCAGATTGTCTACAGCTGATTCTAAGGAATGGATGGACGCGGTGAACGCGGCGCATGCGGCAGAGATGGGCCAGGTCGTACCGGAGTCCTCTCCACGCGACGAGCATCCGGTGTGCCTTTCGGTTGAGCACCTCGACCTGTTCTACGGTGACCACCACGCGCTCAAGGACGTCTCGATCGACATCCGCGAACGTGAGATCACCTCGTTCATCGGCCCGTCCGGATGCGGCAAGTCCACGCTGCTGCGTTGCTTTGACCGCATGAACGACATGGTGAAGGATTGCCGCATCGAGGGAAAGATCACCCTCGACGGCGACGATATCTACCAGGACTACAACGTCACCCGCCTGCGCCAGCAGGTGGGCATGGTCTTCCAGCGCCCCAACCCCTTCCCCATGAGCATCTACGACAACGTCGCCTACGGCCCGCGCGGCCTTGGCATCAAGAGCCGCTCCGAGCTCGACGGCATCGTCGAGGAGTCGCTCAAGCGCGCGGCGCTGTGGGACGAGGTCAAGGACAAGCTCAAGCAGTCCGGCCTGGGCCTTTCGGGCGGCCAGCAGCAGCGCATGTGCATCGCGCGCGCCATCGCGGTGAAGCCGAGGGTGCTTCTTATGGACGAGCCCACCTCGGCGCTCGACCCGGTCTCCACCCTTATGGTCGAGCAGCTCGCGGTCGAGCTCAAGGAGAACTACACCTTGGTTGTGGTGACGCACAACATGCAGCAGGCGTCGCGCATCTCGGATTCCGTGGCGTTCTTCCTGCTGGGCGAGCTCGTCGAGCATGCGCCCACCAAGGAGCTCTTCAGCGCCCCGAAGGATAAGCGCACCTCGGACTACCTCACCGGCCGCTTCGGCTGATCGCGGGGGCGCGCCGGGTTCACCAGGCGCACCCTATCTCGGGTGGCGCGGATCGGCGGGCCTCGTCTTGTCCCGTGCCGCAATGGGTCTGGTGTGGTCGCAGTCCCCGGGCTTGCCCGGCGGGCGACGTAAAACATATGGTATCGACATGCCCGGGTCGCGAAGGCGTCCGGGCATGCGGTGTAAGATGAGCTATAGCATGCCCCCATAGAGACTTCTGTGGTTTGGAGTGACAGGTTCGATGATCTACTACGTCGAGGATGACGACAACATTCGCGGGCTCACCCTGTATGCGCTGCACCAGCAGGGCATCGAGGCCGAGGGCTTCTCGTGCGATAGCGAGTTCAAGGCTGCCGTTGCCCGAAGGGTGCCCGACGCGGTACTGCTGGACATCATGCTGCCCGACACCGACGGCCTCGAGATCCTACGTCGTCTTCGTGCGGACCAGGAGACGGCGACCGTGCCCATCATGATGCTGACGGCAAAAGACACCGAGCTCGACAAGGTCGTTGCGCTCGATGGCGGCGCCGACGACTACCTCGCAAAGCCGTTCTCGCTCATGGAGCTCACCAGCCGGTGCCGCGCGCTGCTGAGGCGCGGCGGCATGACCAAGAAGCCGACCGACGTCCTGGCAAACTCCGGCATCGTGCTGTCGCCGAGCCACCGAGAGGTCTCGGTCGACGGCCATGAGGTCAAGCTCACCCTTCGAGAGTTCGACCTGCTGGAGTTCCTCATGCGCAAGCCCGGCGTTGTCTTCACGCGCGAGGCGCTGCTGCAAAGCGTGTGGGGCTGGGACTTCGACGGCGGCTCGCGCACCGTCGACGTCCATGTGCAGACGCTCCGCCAAAAGCTCGGCGACCGCTCTACCTGCATCGAAACGGTGCGTGGCGTGGGATATCGCTTCGCTGATCGCTCGGCGTGATGCCTGTGAGCGCGCTCGCAGCCAAGCACACGCTTTCGCGCCGTGTTTTCGGCACGGTGTTTTCGGTCGCATTTATCGGCATCGCGGTATTTGCCATCGCCGGCACGGTCTTTTTGCACGCCAACCTGGCGCGTTCTACCAAAAACGAGCTCTATGACGAGGTCGAGATCGTTGCCACGGCGCTCAACAGCGCCGAGGACGATGTCGCCATGCTCAAGAACATGAAGTTCGATTCCAAGCGCGTGACGCTCATCGATGTGGGCGGCGACGTCATCTACGATAGCGAGGAATCCGAGTCGCTCATGGAAAACCATGAGAATCGTCCCGAGATCGAAGAGGCCAGGGCGGAGGGCCATGGCTCGGCCGAGCGATCGTCATCGACGCTTGGCGAGGTCATGCTCTATGAAGCCGTGGCGCTTGATAACGGGCAGGTGGTGCGCCTGGCCGAGGCGCAAGAGGGCCTCATCGCCATATTGGCGTCGTTTGTGGCGCCGCTCATTTTGATTGCGGTCATCGTGCTCGTGGTGTCATTTTTTGCCGCGCGCCGCGAGTCGCGTATCATCATCGCTCCGCTGCTTGACGTCGATCTGGACCATCCCAAACGCAACATGGACAACGCCTATTCAGAGATGGTGCCCATGCTGGAGCGCATCGAAAGCCAGCGCAAGGAGCTGAAGCGACAGATGCGCGTGCTTGCGGACAACGATCGCATGCGCCGCGAGTTTACGGCCAACATCACCCATGAGCTTAAGACCCCGCTTACGACCATCTCGGGCTATGCCGAGCTTATTGCGGGCGGAATGGTCGCCGACGATGCCGATCTGCGCGATTTCGGCAGCCGCATCTACCGTGAGGCGGGCAGGCTGACCGCGTTGGTCAACGACATCCTCACGCTTTCGAATCTCGACGAGGCGGAGCGTTCCGACCATGCGGATTCGACGAGCATCTTGGGCTCCATGGAGCCGGTCGATCTGCCGCGGATGCTTGATTCGGTGATGCAGCGCCTGGAGCAGGTCGCCAAAAAGGGCGAGGTCACCATTGTGTGTGACCCGCATCCCTCGATGGTCGTGGGCGTTCCGAGGCTGCTTGACGAGCTTGCCTACAACCTTGCGAGCAATGCCATCCGATACAACCTGCCAGGAGGCAAGGTGACGCTTGCCTGCGGCATGGATGAGGCGAAGCGCCCCTATATCCAGGTCATCGATACGGGCATCGGTATCGCGCCCGAGGAGCAGGACAAGGTATTCGAGCGCTTCTACCGCGTGGACAAAAGTCGTTCGAAAGCTCGTGGCGGCACCGGCCTTGGTCTCGCCATCGTGAAGCACGCGGCTTCATTCCACGGCGCAAACATCGACCTCGCGAGCGAGCTGGGGCAGGGGACGTGCATCACCGTGACCTTCCCCGTACAGGTCTGGCCCGATATGGGCGAAGGCGCTTCTCCCGTCGTCCTAGACGCCACGACGGCGTAGCCGCTGCTTGCCTGTTCTAGAGCGTCGAGTCCAACCAGTTGGTTTCGCAGCCCAGAATTTCCTGGTGGGTGGTGCCTGCCTTGCCATCCAGAAGGTCGAGCAGCATTTCGCATGCGCGCTGGCCGACCTCGCGCACCGGCTCCACGACGGTAGAGATGGAAGGCGTCGTCAGACATGTCCAATCGGAGTTGTTGATGCCCAGAAGTCCAATCTGCTGCGGCATGAGGTGCGCCATGGGCAGAAGCGCCTGGTATACGCGACCGAGCGCCCATTGATTCTGAACAAAGACGAGCGTCTTGCGCGCTAGGGTGCGCGCGAGTCGCGTCGGGACTCAGAAAACCTCCAAACGCAGATAGCGCCCCCGCTTTTTTCGGGCGCGTCTGCTAAGCTGTACGTGGGAGCCCTATCTCTGCCTAGGTACGGTCTTTTCCCACGTGTTCCCTATCGGTATACAAGTGAAAGGTCGTTCATCATGAAGTTCTTCATCGACACCGCTGACCTCGGCGAGATCGCCGAGGCCAAGAGCTGGGGCTGCCTCGCCGGCGTCACCACCAACCCGTCGCTCTACGCCCGCACGGGCGGCAGGCTCGCCGACTTCGAGCCGCACATGCTCAAGATCGCCGAGCTCTGCAAGGGCCTGCCCGTCTCCGCCGAGTCCACCGCCACCACGGCCGAGGGCATGATCGAGGAGGGCAAGCGCCTCGCCGCCCTCGCCCCCAACATCGTCGTGAAGCTCCCCGTGTGCGAGGCCGGCCTCGCCGCCTGCCGCGCGCTCGCCGACGCGGGCGTGCGCGTCAACATGACGCTCGTGTTCTCCGCCCCGCAGGCACTGCTCGCCGCCAACGCCGGCGCGCGCTACATCTCGCCGTTCGTGGGCCGCTTCGACGACATCGCCGAGGACGGCATCGAGCAGCTCGCCAACGTGGTGACCTGCATCAAGAACTACGACTGGGCGGGCAAGAACGTCGACGGCCAGGTCGAGATCATCACCGCCTCGGTGCGCACCCCGAACCACGTGACCCAGGCGGCGCTGCTCGGCGCCGACATCGCCACGGTGCCGTTCGCCGCGCTCAAGAAGTGCCTCAAGCACCCGCTCACCGACCAGGGCCTCGCCAGCTTCGAGGCCGACTGGAAGAAGGTCGTCGAGGCCCAGTAAGCCCTGTCTGACCTAGGTCGCCCGCCGGCGCCCCCAGAGGGGCCCCGGCGGGCATGTCTTGAAAGGAGGCACCTCATGACCGACGACGAGCTCAAGAAGGTCGCAAACGAGGTCCGCAAAGGCGTCATCATCGGCACGCACGCCGCAAAGTCCGGCCATCCGGGCGGTTCTCTCAGCGCCGCGGATGTCATGACGTATCTATATTTTGAAGAGATGAACATCGATCCGACCGACCCCCATAAGGCCGACCGCGATCGCTTTGTGCTATCTAAGGGCCATTGCGCGCCGGGCCTCTACGCCGTGCTCGCCGAGCGGGGCTTCTTCCCCAAGGAGGACCTCGAGACGCTCCGTCACATCGGAAGCCACCTGCAGGGCCATCCCAACATGAACGACACCCCCGGAATCGACATGTCCACCGGCTCGCTCGGCCAGGGCATCTCCGCCGCGGTGGGCATGGCGCTCGCTGCCAAGCACTGGGGCGACGCCTATCGCACCTATGCCCTGCTGGGTGACGGCGAGGTCGAGGAGGGCCAGGTCTGGGAGGCCGCCATGTTTGCGGGCAACCACGAGCTGGACAATCTCTGCATCATCGTCGACCACAACGGCCTGCAGATCGACGGCACCATCGAGGAGGTCAACTCCGCGATGCCCATCGCCGACAAGTTCCGCGCGTTCAAGTTCCACGTGGTCGAGGTCGCGGACGGCAACGACATGGCTCAGCTGCGCGCCGCTTTTGCCGAGGCCCGCGAGACCAAGGGGTCGCCCACCTGCATCGTGCTCGAGACCGTCAAGGGCAAGGGCGTCTCGTTTATGGAGAACCAAGTCGGCTGGCACGGCAAGGCGCCCAACGACGCCGAGTTCGAGCAGGCCATGGCCGAGCTTTCGAAGGAGGCCTAGAGATGGCAGACGTGAAGAAGATCGCCACTCGCCAGAGCTATGGCGAGGCCCTGGTCGAGCTGGGCGCGGAGCACGACGACTTCGTCGTCTTCGACGCCGACCTTGCGGCAGCCACCCAGACGGGCAAGTTCAAGGCGGCCTACCCCGACCGCTTCTTTGACGCGGGTATCGCAGAGTCCAACATGATGGGCCTCGCCGCGGGCGTCGCCACCACCGGCCGCGTCGCGTTTGCGAGCACCTTCGCGATGTTCGCCGCCGGCCGCGCCTTCGAGCAGGTCCGCAACTCCATCGGCTACCCGCACCTCAACGTGAAGATCGGCGCCACGCACGCCGGCATCTCCGTGGGCGAGGACGGCGCCACGCACCAGTGCAACGAGGACATCGCGCTCATGCGTTCCATCCCGGGCATGACGGTCATCGTGCCTGCTGACGACGTCGAGGCGCGCGCCGCCGTGCGCGCCGCGTACGAGCTCGACGGGCCGGTGTACATGCGCTTCGGCCGTCTGGCGACCCCCGTCATCAACGACCGTCCCGACTACAGCTTCGAGGTCGGGCGCGCCATCTGCATGCGCGAGGGCACCGACGTCACCATCGTCGCCTGCGGCCTCATGGTCGCCGCCGCCCTCGAGGCAGCCGAGAAGCTCGCTGCCGACGGCATCGAGGCAGAGGTCATCGACATGCACACCGTGAAGCCGATCGACGCCGAGGCCATCGTCGCCAGCGCGCGCAAGACCGGCAAGGTGGTCACCGCCGAGGAACATTCGGTCATCGGCGGCCTCGGCAGCGCCGTGTGCGACGTGCTCGCCGAGCAGTGCCCCGTCCCGGTGAAGAAGGTCGGCGTGCAGGACGTGTACGGCGAGTCCGGGCCCGCGGTCGACCTGCTCAAGAAGTATGGCCTCGACGCGGACGGCGTCGAGCGCGCCGTGCGCGAGCTGCTTGCGTAGGCTCGATATCTGATTTGGCCGAGGCGCCGCGCTCCTTGGGGCGCGGCGCCTTTTCGTCTCGAAAAGGAGGGGTCTGTGGACATCACGGTCGGGATTGGAAAACGCGACGATGCCTTTGCCGTGCGGCGGGCCGTGTTCATGGAGGAGCAGGGCTACGAGAACGAGTTCGAGCCGCTTGACGATGTGCCGGCATGCATTCATGTGACGGCATATGTTGGCTCCGAGCTGGTCGGATGCGCCCGCACGTTTCCCGAGCCGCTTGAACACAGCTTTGCCCCTGATGCTCCCCATGCCCCTGCATGCTCGTATGATGGCGGCCTTCTGCCCGATGAGGTCTACCTGTTGGGCCGCGTTGCGGTGTTGGCTCCGTGGCGCAGAAGGGGACTGGCGGCGACATTGGTCGTCGAGGCAGAAAGGGCTGCCGTCCGGGCGGGCGCGCGGGTCATGAAGCTTCATGCCCAGGAGTACGTGCAGGACTTGTATCGGAAACTCGGCTATGAGCCCATTGCGCCCGTTGACTATGAAGACGAGGGCCAGCCGCATCTTTGGATGGCGAAGCGGCTCTAGGGTTTCGGCTGCATGGCTTCGGCGCCCCAGCTACACCAAGCTTCCAAAGCGCGTGATGGCGGGCATGAGCTTCTGCATGAGCAGCGCTCGGCGCACGGAAAACGATGCGCTTCGTATGCGCAGGCGCTTGCCCATGGCATGGAATATGTCGGCTACGAGCTGTTCAAAGAGATGCGGTGTGACCAGGTCTTCGTACCAGACGTTTATGATGGTCATTCCTGAGCCGACCAGCTTGTTTTGTCGGCGGTCGTCCCGCTTGGTTCGCTCGATCGAATGCGCTTGGGCACCCTTGTACTCGAGCCCCAACGCTGCGGCTGTAAACGCCACGTCCACCCAGCGCGGACCGGTCGCGGTTGCCATCTTATGGTTAAGCGAGACAGGTCCCAGGCCGTATCCGCCCAGTTTTCGAGGCAAGGTGAACAGCATGCACAGGATGGTTTCCATGGGCGAGTTCGATCCGTCATGCACCAGGGAAAGCGCGGCGCGGGCGCGAGCGACGCCGGGCATGCCGACCAGTCTGCATAGGCATCTGTTTATTTTGGCTGCCGATGTCATGGGGGCATCGGTGTTGGTCATGCCGTCCCACGACTGGTCGAGTACATAGGTTCCGCAGAGTTCATATCCCACAAGGATGAGGTCTATAAGGTCGAAGTCGGTATAGCTTGCCAGGTCGTACAGCAACAGCTCGGGTGACGACGTGCGTATGTCGTCGTTGATGGCGACGAGGGAACGAGGTGGTTGCGGTGTGCTGCGCTTGTGGCAAACCACGCCTTCGCAATGATGCCACGCGGAGGGGTTGCCCACCATGAGGTGGTAGGGTTTGGTTGTAACGCCCAGTCGGGGAAGTTCGTCTTCAAGCCAGGGCGGCGTTTCAATGATCAAGTCATCGGTTCTAGCGGTGCGCGGCTGCTTTAGGAGGTCTGGGACCAGCCTGCCATGGCTTCGGAATAGTTCCAGGGCCGATGGCCCGCAGATGCAGATGCTCATGAGGCTGCCTCCGACTATGAACTGAATAAAAAGACCTAGTATATGAATAGAAATGGGACTGTACTAGAGTGCCTTACGATGTCTTGTGCTGGATGTGGTCAAAAATGGTGACGGTAGAGCAATTCAGCTTCATTCTACCCGCCTCACTAGGGGGTTAGACTATATGTCAAGCACTGTTTGGAGGACTACGTGGTCCTTAAGTAGCTTGTAAGGCCCTGATTTACTCTATGCAGATCCAAAAAAGAGAGGTCGGACTGCTATATCGTCATACTTTTTGACCACATGAGGCGATTGCTATGTTGTGGCGCACTTGCTGTTGGATATGGCGGCGAATCGTGGAGCGCTCTGATGAGTAGTATTGAAATAATCTAAGTGTTACACACTGAGGTTTTATAAGCGCAATGTTGGGTACTATGCTGTAGGAACAACATGACGGCTCCGAAAGGGGTGCTGCGCGAGGCAATGCCTCGCGCAGCAGGTAGAAGGGACAGCAGGTATGCGCCAATTCAAAACCGAGAGCAAAAAGCTTCTCGACCTCATGATCAATTCGATTTACACCAACAAGGAGATTTTCCTCCGCGAGCTGATCTCGAATGCATCCGACGCTGTTGACAAGCTTAACTTTAGAAGTCTTTACGATGAGAGCATCAAGCTTGACGAGGGCGATCTTGCCATCCGCGTTGCGTTTGATCGCGATGCGCGCACCATCACCATTTCGGACAACGGCATCGGCATGACCGAGGAAGAGCTCGAGCGCAATCTCGGTACGATCGCCCATTCGGGGAGCGAGGAGTTCAAGGAGGCGAACGCTCAGAGCCAGGGCGACGCCGTCGACATCATCGGCCAGTTCGGCGTCGGCTTTTACTCCGCGTTTATGGTCGCAAGCAAGGTGCGTGTGGTATCGCGCGCCTACGGAGAGGATGCGGCCCATGTATGGGAGTCCGACGGTCTCGAGGGCTATACCATCGAACCGGGCGAGCGGGCCTCGCATGGCACCGATGTCATTCTGACCGTGCGCGACAACGAGCCCGGCCGCGATGGCGAAGAGGGCGAAAGCTACGATCGCTATCTTTCAGAGTGGGGTTTGAAGGACCTGATCAAGCGGTATAGCAACTACGTGCGCTACCCCATCCAGATGATGGTCACCAAGAGCCGCCAGAAGCCCAAGCCTGAAGACGCTGGCGACGACTACAAGCCGGAGTATGAGGACTATGAGGAGCTTGAGACCATCAACTCCATGACGCCCATCTGGAAGAAGCACAGCTCTGACGTCAGCGAAGAGGACTACAACGAGTTCTATAAGAGCACCTTCCACGACTATGAGGACCCGGCGCGCACGATTTCTTTCCACGCGGAAGGCGCCCTTGAATACGATGCGCTGCTCTTTGTGCCTGGGCGTGCCCCGTTCGACCTGTACAGCAAGGATTACGAGAAGGGCCTGGCGCTGTATAGCTCTAACGTTATGATTATGGAGAAGTGCGCCGAGCTTGTGCCCGATTACTACAACTTTGTGCGCGGCGTGGTCGATTCGGCGGACGTCTCGTTGAACATATCCCGCGAAACCCTGCAGCATGACCGCCAGCTGCGCGCCATTGCGCGCCGCGTCGAGAAGAAGATCACCTCGGAGCTCGAAGACATGCGCGACAACAATCGCGAGGTCTACGAGAAGTTCTTCGAGAACTTTGGCCGCGGCATCAAGTTTGGCATCTATAACAGCTACGGTTCAAAGGCGTCGGAACTCGGCGACCTACTTCTGTTCTGGAGCGCTAAGGAACAGAAGATGGTCACGCTTGCCGAGTATGCCAAGGCGATGCCCGAGGGACAGAAGGCCATCTACTACGCGGTGGGCGATGACCGCGAGCGCCTGGCGAAGATGCCCGTGGTGACGGGCGTGCTCGCGCGCGGCTATGACGTGCTGCTCTGCACGCAGGATGTTGACGAGTTCACGTTCCAGGCCATGCGCGAGTACGTGGCCCGCGACATGCCGAAGGTCTACGAGGGCGATGCGGCGCGCGAGGCTGCGCAGAAGGCCCAGGCCGACGGCGCGGAGCCCGAGGTTGAGGACCGCCGCCTTGAGCTTAAAAACGTTGCGACCGGCGACCTCGATCTTGCCACCGACGACGAGAAGAAGGATGCCGAGGAGGCGACGAAGGAGCACGAGGACCTGTTCGGCGCGCTCAAGGAGGCTCTCGGCGACAAGGTTGAAAAGGTCGCGGTCTCCTCGCGTTTGGTGAACGAAGGCGAGGCGCCTGCATGCATCACGACTGAAGGGCCGGTTTCGCTCGAGATGGAGAAGGTCTTTAAGCAGGGGCCCGAGGGCGGCATGCCCGGGGTTCCGCAGGCCCAGCGCGTGCTCGAGCTCAATGCGAAGCATCCGGTCTTCCAGAAGCTCGTCGCAGCCCAAGATGCCGGCGATTCCGACAAGCTCAAGCTGTATGCAGGCTTGCTGTATGACCAGGCGCTGCTTGTGGAAGGCATGCTGCCCGAAGATCCGGTCGCGTTTGCGCAGAACGTCTGCGAGCTCATGTAGCCCAAGGGCCGCGGGGGCGGCTGAACAGGCTGCCGGCCGCACCATATGCCACCGTAACGTTGGCGCCGTGTCGCAACTAACGGGCACGGCGCCCTTTTGTGACGATCGGGCAATCGGGCCGCGCCGTACGAGATCGCCTCGCGCGGCTCCTTTATGGATGGTCCCCCGATATGCTGCCGCTCAGAGAAGGCTGCGCTTCGTGGCAAGTTCATCACGTGTGTCTAGCACGCGTTTTTAGTACCGGCGTTCCTCGGGGGCGGTACCGACCCTCCGGGGAGACGGTACCGCCCTTCCGCCTATCGGGTACCGGGCGTCAGTCCCAGTAGCCCTT
>NZ_JACJKQ010000016.1 GCF_016901575.1 Enorma phocaeensis | reverse complement strand
CGTGAGCCCCCTGCTCCCCCGCATGAGAGACCCCCTTGCCGCCGCCTTCGAGCCGCAGGTCGAACAGCTGGGCGTTCCCCTCGTCCGCGACGGGGACGCCCTCCGAGGCGTTGCGTCCAACGAGCTTGTCGACGCCGAGGTATCGGTGCGCCTCGTCGGCGGTTGCTTCGCCATCACCTCTCACCGCATACGCGTCAAGCGCGACGTCAGGTTTTACGAGCAGGGCTTCCGAGGCCTTTGCATGAGCAGCCTCGCCGCCGACTGCGTGCCGCTCTGCCCCGTCGTGCAACCCGACCGCCTCAAGGAGCGCGGCAACGTGGTGACCTTCGGTATGGAAGGCGAGCAGACCTGCTGCTGGCTGCGCGCGGGAACCGCGCAAGACGCGACCTCGGTCATGATGCTGCCCGGATGGATCTCAGGGCTTGGCGAGCGCGAGCGCCTCGAGGCGCGAAAGATCATGGGCGAGGCGGGCAGCGCGTTCGAGGGTGACGGCACGCCCCGGCTCGATCGGGCCATCCGGGCGGCGGCGCTCGCAGGCGGGACGGGCGGCACGGGCGAGGCGGTCGTCCGCAGCGTGCGAAGGGCGCTCGCCCTCGCGCTTGCGTGGCATGAGGCGCGCGACCGCGCGGAGCAGGCGGCAGGCACCCACGCACAGGCGCGGCTGGTGCGCGAGGCAAAGCGGCTCGTCGAGAACAACCTCTCCGATGAGCTGACCCTTGACGAGCTCGCGCACGATCTTCTTACCAGCCGGTCGAGGCTTTGCGCCGCGTTCCAGCAGGAGACAGGCATGGGCGTGGGCGCGTTCGTCCGCCACGCCCGCATTCGCCGGGCGCGCGAGCTGCTGGGCATCGGCAGCCTGAGCATCGCCGAGATCGCCCGCGAGGTCGGCTATCCCCGAGCGTCGAGCTTCAGCGTCGCCTTCAAGCGCGAGATGGGGATGGGGCCTTCCGCGTGGCGCGAGGGCGCCCTCTAGGACACGGGCCAGAAGGACCCGGATCACCGCTCCCCCAGTCCCGCACGGCCCGAGCGCGCGGCGACCATGCCGCAGGCAACCGCGGCCACTGCGGCGACCATCCAGGGGTCGACGAGGTCGAAGACGGCTCCATAGGCGATCTGGCCCAGAGGCGTCGCGAAGTTGGCGAGCATCATGGCGAGCGCCATGACCTTTCCCACCAGCGTGCCGGGGCTTTCTACCTGCAGGTACGTCGTCGCCACAATCGAAAACGCCATGCAGCACGCCATGGTCGCCAGATAGGCGACGGCAAGCCCGACATAAGTTGCGAGCGGCTCGACCGGCAGCAGAAGCACCGCGGTGACCGCAACGAGACCGGCGGTGACGGCCATGAGCAGCCGCGGGGTCGACCGGATGCCGAAGCGTCCCGGCCTCATGGCCACCGCCATGCCGCCCACCAGGCCGCCCAAGGCAAGCGCCGCCTGGAGCAATCCCATGAGCTGGTTGGACAGCCCCAGCGATTCGGTCACGATATAGGGCGATCCCACGTTGAAGAAGGACGAGCCGAACAGGTTCACCAAGGTCGCCGCCATGATGATGCTCCACATGGCGGGACGCGAGCGCAAGAACCCGAGGGCGTCGGCGACGTCGCCGCGAACCGTCGCGACGAGGCCCGCCGTGCGCGCCGGCGGCTCATAGGGAACACGTACGAACATCGCGGTGAGCACGCTTGAGACGGCAAAGCAGACCGCCGATGCCGCCACGATGGGAGCGAGGCCGAAAAAGCCGAACACCAGCCCGCCGACCACCGGGCCGCCTATGCCGGTGACCATGCTCAGCTGATTGGTGACCGCCACCGCCTGCTCGAGCCGGTCGGGAGCCACCACGTGCGGCATCGCCGACTGCACGCAGGGCTGGTACAGCGCCTGCGAGGCGAACGCCGCCATAAGCACGGCAATAGTGACCCCTACCAGGTACGGAGAACCAGATAGGGCGAGATATCCCGCCATCATCGCGGCAAGCAGCGCATCGAGCGCGATCATCACCCCGCGCTTGCGCGTCCGGTCGGCGATCACGCCGCCCACGGGCGCCAACAGCGTGTAGGGAACAAACCCCGCTGCCACGACCGCTCCATACAGCGCCCCCGAACCCGTCAGGTTGAGCAGATGGAGCGGTAGCACGAACTGCAAGATCTCCATGCCAAGCAACGAGAACGCCTGCGACGCCACGATCGCGCGAAACCCCGGCGTAAAGAGGCGGCCGTCTCGAGGCGCCCCCTCCCCGCCCGCCGCCATCCGCTCCCCATGTCCGTCCATATCGTGCTCCTCTCTTTCATACATTCGGTTGGTATGTATATATGTTCTAAGAAAGGCCGCGGGAGCGGCCATCCCTTAGGTATATCGTCATGCCCGCCTGCGGTTGCCTCCACCAACCAGCGGTAGCAATTCTCCCGTGCAACCCCGCGGTTGCCCAAAGGGTGAGGGCGGCTACGTCTCGATGTGGCCCTCCCCTTCCTCCGAGCCGTCGACAAAAGGACTCCATGCGTCCTCGATGGCGGCAAGGCCGCCTGCGTTCGCATCGGTCAGCTCTACCCCAAGCGCTCGCGAGACGCTCTCGAACACCCGGACGCGCCGCGCAAACTCCTCGGGCGACGAGACGGGGTTATACAGCGGCACCATCCACAGGTTTGCGATCAACAGCAAAACCTCGGCGGTCTCGCGCGGCAGCTCGCAAGAGATCGAGCCGTCCTCGATGCCCTCGCGAATCGCTGGCTCGATATAGGTGTGGGCGGTCTCCAGCAGATCCTGGTATTCGCGCGCAAGCATGCGGGCGTTCTTGATGGGGTCCGGGTCCGGCTTCATGGCCACCCACATCTCGGCGGACGGACCGGCGGCAGAAGCCTCCTCAAGCGCCCTGATCTTCTGCAGGCCCGTCAGCGACCGGTCGCGCATGATCTTGTCGCATGCCTCGACCATGGGGGCGTTCGCACGCTCGAACACCGCCTCGTAGATGTCTTCCTTGCTCTTGAAGTGATGGTAGACCGCGCCCTTGGTGAGCCCGCCGAGCCCGTTCACGATGTCTGCCATCGTGGTATGTTCATAGCCCTTTGTCATGAACAGCTCTTCGGCGACGTCGAGGATTCGTCGAACGGTCTCTTCGGGATATTTGTTGCGCACTATCGCCGCCTCCAGCATCGACCACACGTCCAGCGGGAGCGACGGGCCTCCCGCTTCTCGCTTTATACATAGCATTAGTATGTATATAGGTCAACCATATGTCGGGGCGCAGCGGCCATACGGGCGAAAAGAGCTGGGTGGGGCCTGACGTCCACGATGCCGCAGGGACGTTTCCCCTCGCGCGCCTACTCCTTTTTCGATAAACTAGTAATTGCTAGTTTTATTGAGCCACGAGGAAAGGACCAGGGGCATGGGAAGGCCGGCAGGACAGCCACGCGACTCCAAGCAGCTTATCTGCGAGCAGGCGCTCGCGCTGTTCGCCCAAAAGGGCTACGCCGCCACGACCATGAAGGACATCGCCGCCGCATCCGGCATGAGGGACGCTTCGCTCTACAATCACTTTCCTGGCAAGCAGGCGCTGTTCGACGCCGTCGTCGCCCGGCAGCTCGACCGCCTGTCGGCCATGCTTCGCGACCGCAGCGCGCTCGTGCACCCCGATGACGACGCCCATGCCTACCTGGAGGCAACCGGCCAGTCCCTCCTCGCCGTGGTGCTCGCAAGCTACGAGCCGTTTTTCAACGATGGGCAGATCGGGTGTCTCCGACAGGTTCTCGAGGCGGAGCGCCATGCGGACGAGCGCATCGAGGCGCTGTATCGCACCATATTCATCGAGCGGCCGCTCGAGGTTCAGCAATCGATATTCTCGCAGCTCATCGAAGCCGGCACATTTGCCCCCTGCGACGCAGAACTTGCCGCCCGGCAGTTCCACGGACCAGTCTACCTCGCCCTTGCCGAAGGAACCACCTGGCCCGACGCACGCACCTTCATCGCACGCCACCTTGCAAGCTTTCAAGACCAACATCGAGCAAAGGAGCAGCCATGAGCACCGCCATCGTCTATTGTTCCCAGACCGGATTCACCGAGACCTATGCCCACTGGCTTGCCGAGGAGCTCGGCATCGACGCCGTCCCCTATAGCAGGCGTGCGCATTCAGGCGCACAGACCGCGGACACCGTGGTGTTCATGAGCTGGTTTCATGCCGGCGGCATCAAGGGCGCCGCGTGGTTCAAGTCCCTCATGGACGCGCGCCCCGGGGCGCGCTATGTTGTTGTCGGCGTAGGCGCCTACCCCATGCCGAGCGACGACTGGCCGCAAAGCGAGACCGACGCGGCGTTCGAGCACACCTTCCCGCGCGATCGCTATCCGGCCCTCGCGCATTTCTACTGCCAAGGCGGCTTTGATTTCGACCGGCTATGTGCGCTCGACAAGATCGCCATGCGCGCCTTCTTCCGCATGCAGGCAAGGCAGGCACAGACCGACCCGCGCATCGCGTTCGCGCTCGACGCCATGAAGAAGGGCTTCGATGCCACCGATCGGGCAAACCTGGAGCCGGTTGTCGCCTATCTCCGCGCATAGCCGCAGCTCGACCCGGACAATGTGAGGAGAGATCATTGTCGAAGACGCTATACCTCATCGGAGGGCCCATGGGCGTCGGCAAGACGACCGCATGCCGCGAGCTCAACCGCATGCTGCCAAGGTCGGTCTTTCTCGACGGAGATTGGTGCTGGCAGGCAGACCCCTTCCAGGTGACCGAGGAAACGAAGGCCATGGTGCTCGACAATATCCGGCATCTGCTGGGAAACTTTTTGCGATGCAGCGCCTATGAGCACGTGGTCTTCTGCTGGGTCATGCATGAGCAGGCGATCGTCGACGCCGTCTTGGACGGCCTGCCCCTTGCAGCCTGCGAGGCGCAGGTCCGCCACGTCTCGCTCGTCGCAAGCGAAGACGCGCTTCGCGAGCGAGTCGAGCGGGACATCGAGGAAGGCAGGCGCGACGCCGACGCCGCGGCACGCGCGCTCGCCTACCTTCCCCGCTATCGGTCGCTGGACGCCCCGATGGTCGACACCACCGGCCTCTCCCCTCACGAGGTGGCGCGCCGCATCGCCTTTGGCGCTACGAGTCCTGACGCGCCCCCGGCAAGATGAGGTTCAGCACGATGCCCGCGAGCGCCGAGGTGGCCATGCCGGGAAGCGTGTAGTCGCCGATGGGGATGGAGATGCCTGAGGTCTCCATGCCCACGCCCACGATGATCACGACCGAGGCGATCATGAGGTTGCGGTTGACGTCGAAATCGACCTTGTTCGATACGAGCATGCGCAGGCCGTTTGAGGCGATGAGGCCGAACAGCAGCAGGCAGACGCCGCCCATGACCGGGCCGGGAATTGACTGGATGAGCGCGGCGAGCTTGGGGCAGAAGCCTCCGATCACGAGAGCGAAGCCGCCCGCATACCAGAAGATCTGCGTCGAATAGACGCGCGTGACGCTCATGACGCCGATGTTCTCGGCATAGGTGGTGGTGGGAGGACCTCCCAGAAAGCCCGAGATCATGGTGGAGATGCCGTCTCCGGCAAGGGAGCGCGGCAGCATCTCGCGGTAGTCCTTGCCCACGATCTCGCCGACGGCGAGCAGGTGGCCGATATGCTCGATCACCACGACGACGGCCACGGGGGCGACGAGCGCGATGGCACCCATGTCAAAACGTGGCGCGGAGACGTTGGGCAGCCCGATCCAGGCGGCATCGGCGACGGGGCCAAAGTCCACGAGCCCCAATGGGATGGAGACCACGTAGCCCACGATGATGGCGAGCAGCACCGGGATGGTCCCGAAGATGCCTCCCAGGCTGGAGAAGACGACCGCGGCGACGAGCGTTACCGCCGCGACGACCGCCCCCACCCCATAGAAGGCCGAGGTGCCGTCGGGAAGGTCCTGCATGAACGCCATGTCGACCGCCGTGGCGGAGAGGCCGACGCCGATGACCACCATGACCGAGGCGACGAGCACGGGAGGCAGCAGGCGGTCGAGCCAGCCTGTTCCCACCAGCTTGATGATGCCGGCGACCGCCAGAAACACCATGCCCGCCACGATGACGCCCGACATGGCGGCGTCGAGCCCCTGAGTCGCCCCCACGGCGAGGATGGGGCTGATGAAGGCGAAGGAGCTGCCCAGGTAGCTCGGAATCTTGTTGCCCGTCACCAGCAGGTAGCAGATGGTGCCGATGCCCGAGCACATGATGGCCACATTGGGGTCGAGGCCGGTGAGCACAGGCACCAGCACCGTCGACCCGAACATGCTCATCATGTGCTGGATGCCCAGCGGGATGGCGCGACCGACCGATACCCGGTCGTCGACCCCGATGACTTCTCGCTCGTGTTTGCTCATGGCGACCCCTTTCAGCCAGATGTGGCAAACGCTGTCACAAACCGTCCACATTCTCGCATAGCGCGGTGCCGGCGTAAGCCAGACACCCGAACGGTCTTCCGAAGCGCCGCGGGACGGGGCCCGAGATCAGCGACCGAGGATGTGGCGCACCGCGGCAACCGGATGGTGGAGGAGCATGCGGGGCCCGGCGAAGCGCATGACGGCGCGGATGCGCTCCTGCATGGCAGGCGGATAGCAGTGCGTCGAGCACTTGTTGCACGACGTCTTGGTGGCCATATGAGGGCAGCGCTCGGTCCTGCGCACCGCAAAGGCATCGAGCTCGGCGCAGTCGGCGCACACCGGCTCACCGCAGAACGCCGAGGCGTCACGCGGCTCGCCGCGATGCTGCTTGCGGCAATAGAGGGCGATCATCTGCGAGATGACGCGTCGCTCGCGTTCGCGGCGACGGGCAACGGCTGGCGTATCGGGTGTTCGAGACACGAAGCGGCTCCTTCACGAACGTGCATCCTGCTACCTGGTTTGGGCGGGGCGCCAAAAAGCGGGCGAGCGCGCCGGCGCCGGACCCCTATGCCCGACGGCGCGCCTCCTCCTCGGGCGTGATGGTCTTGATCTTGGTCACGAGCGCGACGCCCATTCCCACCACCACCGCGGCGAGCATGACGCGGGCGGGCACGAATTCCACCAGAAGGAAGCTTACCGCACAGGTCGCCGCGGTCACGCCCCACATGGTCAGCTTCTTGCGCGCGGTCATGCCGCCCGTCTCGCGAAACGGCACCACATAGCGCTTATACAGGCGCGTGGTCCGAAGCCATGCGTCGAATCGCGGGCTGCTTCGGGCGAACAGCGCCGAGGCGAGCAGCACCAACGGGGTGGTGGGCAAAAGCGGGACCACCACGCCCGCCGCAGCAAGCCCCAGCACCAGCCACGCGAGCACGAACAATACCTTTTCGAACACGGAACGTCGAAACGTCTGCTTCACGGCGAGTCCTCTCTCGTAGATGATCAGGAAAGGGCGCGGGGCGCACGCCTCTCGGCACCCGAGCTCACGCGTCCGCCTTCCAGCGTGACGACGGCGTCCGCCACATCGAGCGTGCTTGCCCTATGGCTTACCAGCACCACCGTGCGACTTCCCCGCTCGTCGGCAAGGACGTGCATGACGGCGGCCTCGTTGAGGCTGTCGAGGTTGGACGTGGGCTCGTCGAGCAGCAGGACGGGCGCGTCGCGCAGCAGGGCGCGAGCGAGCCCGATGCGCTGGCGCTCGCCGGCAGAGAGCACGTCTCCCAGCTCCCCCGCACGCGTGTCGTACCCCTCGGGCAGGCCGACGATGACGTCATGGATGCGTGCCGCCCGAGCGGCTGCCTCGACCTCCTCGTCCGTCGCGTCCAGCCTGCCGATGCGAATGTTGTCCGCCAGGCTTTCGTTAAAGAGGTGCGTGCCCTGCTCGACAAGGCTCTCCGCCTGTCTGAGCGCATGGGTAGACGCCTCCCGCACGTCGACGCCGCCCACCTCGATCCGCCCGGCGTCCACATCCCAAAAACGCATGATGAGCGCCAGCAAGGTCGACTTGCCCGAACCGCTCTTGCCCGCTATGCCCAAGATGGAGCCGGGCCGCGCCGCGATCGAGACGCCCCTGAGCACGGACGTGCCGCCGTAGCCAAAGGAGACGTCGCGCACATCGACCTCGGAACCGCCCGGAGCGCGCCCCGCATCGACCGGCTCGACCACGGGCTCCTCGTCGAGGATGGCAAGCACCCGCTCGCCTGCCGCAAACGTCTGCTGCAGCCCCGTACCCAGGCTCGCCAGCGCAAGCACCGGACCAAACGAGCTCATGAGCAGCACCAGGGCGCACAGCATGGAGGCGAGCGAGACCTGCTGGAAATGCAGCAGATGCAGTCCGACGACGGCAAACACGAGGTCGAACACCCATACCACAACCGACATCACGGCCTGGTTGACGCCCGAGCGCGCCTTGAGCCGGCGCTCGCTGTCGGCAAGCTCGCCGCTGCGGCGAAAGAACTCCTCTCCGCGCAGGCGGGCGACCCCATACTGCATGGCCTCGGTAAGGCCCCTCAGGCTGTCGAGCAGATAGGCGTCGAGCGCACCGAGGCGATCTCGGAACTCCAGCCCGCCTTTCCCCGACGCCGCGTTGGCGACGAGCGGCATCGCCGCGCCCACCGCAAGGAACGCGACGAGCGTCATGGCGCAGAAGACGGGATGGATGGCGGCCTGCAGCGCAAGCACCACGCCGCTCACCCCCGCCGCGATCGCTATCGGAGAGATGGTGTGTGCATAGAAGACCTCGAGGAGCTCGATATCCCCGGTTATGACGGAGACGAGGTCGCCGCGGCCCTTGCCGGCCAGCTTGGCGGGCGCAAGCCGGCGCAGGGCGGCAAAGACCCGATGGCGGATGCGGGCGAGCAGCTTGAAGGCGATGTAGTGGTTCGCAATCTGCTCGACATAGTGCAAGACTCCGCGCGCGACGGCACACGACGCGAGCACGACGAGGAGACCCCCGTAGGCCGGCAGGCCCTCGGCGCCCGATGCCGCAAGGACGGCGAGCATCCCTGCGACCGGCACGCCGATGGCGGCGAGGTGTCCCGCCATCCCTGCCGTGACGGCGAGCGTCATGACGCCCCAGAGCGGCCCCACGAGCCCGCAGAGCCGCATCATCACCTTTGCGTGGCTCATCGCACGCCCTCCTCCAACTCGTGCTGCGCGCGCCAAAGCCCCTCATAGGGGCCTCCCGCCGCGACGAGCTCGCCATGCGTCCCCGACTCCACGAGGCGCCCGTCCTCGAATACATGTATGCAGTCCGCCTGGACCAGGTTCGCGAGCCTGTGGCTCACCACCACGACGGTGCGCTCGCCGGCAAGCTCGCGGACGAGCGCCGCGATGGCCTCTTCCGACTCGACGTCGACGTTGGAGCTCGCCTCGTCGAAGATGAGGGTCTCGGCACGCGTGAGGAGCGCCCGGGCTATGCAGAGCCGCTGGCGCTGCCCGCCCGAAAGGTTTTGCGCGCCTTCGGCAATCCTCATGTCCAGACCTCCCGCCGCGCGCACGAACTCGTCTGCCCGCGCCTGGGCAAGGGCTCGATACAGCCGCTCGTCGGTTGCATGCGAATCTCCCATGAGCAGGTTCTCGCGCAGGGTGCCGCAAAACAGATGCCCCGCCGTAGGAACGACCACCACGTGCTCGGCGAGGCTCCCAGGATCGATGTCGCGCACCTGGCAGCCGCCGATCTCGACCGAGCCCGAATATCCCTCGAGCCTTCCCGCGAGCATCGCGGCGAGCGTGGACTTGCCCGAACCGGACGCACCGGTGATGCCCACCAGCGAGCCCGGCTCGATGTGGAGCGAGACGTCGCGCAAGACGCTGCGGCCGGGCACGTAGCAGAACGAGAGGCCGCGCACGTCGATGGGGTTGGACCGTCCATGCAGGCGCCGCATGCCCGCCTTTGGCTCGGGCAGATCGAGCATGGCAAAGATGCGGTCCGCGGCCGCCGAGCCGTTCATGGCAGTATGGAAATAGCTGCCGAGCGTGCGCATGGGAATGAAGAACTCGCTGGACAGCACGACGATGGCAAAGGCCTCGGAGAGCCCCAGGCGACCTGCGGCGAGCTCGCCCACCGCCAGGAAGATCCCCAACGCCGCTCCGCCGTAGGCGACGAGATCCATGACGATGATCGAGTTCAGCTGCATCGTGAGCACCCGCATGGTCACGCGACGGAACGCCTCGGCCTCTTCGTCCATCTGCTGCGCCTTGAAGCCGTCCGCCTCATAGACCTTAAGGGTGCCGAGCCCCTGCAGGTTCTCGAGAAAGCTGTCCCCCAGCTCGGCGTACTGCGACCAATAGGACGCGAGCAGGCGCTTCGCGATCGCCTGCACCGCCGCGATGGCGAGGGGGATGAGCGGCACGCAGGCGACCAGACCCAGCGCGACCGGCAGCGACATCGGCGCCACGACCGCGAAGAGCGTGATCGGCGCGGCGAGCGCGTAGAGCAGCTGCGGGAGGTAGAGCCCGAAATAGGTCTCGACCTGCTCGATCCCTTCTCCCGCGACCTGCACCACCTCAGAGGTCGAGATATGTTGGGCATACGAGGGGCCGAGCGCCAGGAGCTTGTCGTACAGCGCGCGCCGCAAGACGTCCTTGATGCCCCTGCTGGAACGACTGCCCATGACTGCCGCCGCGCGCGTGGCTGCAAAGCGCACCGCCAGGCAGGCGAGCGCCCCCAGGACGCTCCCAGCCCCGTGCTCCGAGCCAAATCGACCTTCCACAAAGGCCCGGACAAGCTCTGCGACACCCATCACAAGGGCGATGTTTGCCGCAAGCGCGATCCACTGGAACGCCACCTGGGCAAGCACGTGGCCCATCTGGGACCTGCCGAGCCTCACCAGTCGGCCATTGACCATGTCTTCCTCCTCAACCTCTTGGCGTCGCCATGCCGGCGTCAAAAAGTTAAAGTACTATAACATAGCCATAGCTAACTTCTGTCGGTCGATTCAGAATGTCGATGTCGCTCTCATCAAGGGGGGGGCGAGCGCCCCTTTCATCCATGCGATTCCTCCCCATGCGCATGAATCATCCTTTCGCCCGGACGATGCCGCGACGCGCGCCGAGGATTCCTCCCAATGCGCATGGATCCTCCCCTCCTTCTCGCACAGCGCGCGCAACGTCTCCCCTACCGGCGCATATAGAGAAGCGGAAACGGGTCTCCCTGCGAATCGGTCTCCGTGCGGCGAAAGACGGAGAACCCCATGTGCTCGTAGAAGCCCACCGCCTGCGGGTTCTGCTCGTTGACCGAGAGCTCGGTGATGCCCAGAAGCTCGACCGCCCGCTCGAGCAGCAAGCGCCCTACGCCCGCGCCGCGGTCCGCCGCGTCTACGAAAAGCATCTCCAAAAACGCCCCGTCGGCGCCGACAAACCCCGCGAGGCGGCCCGCGCGGCGCGCGACCAGCAGGCGCGGAACCTCCGCGATGGCCTGCGGGACCATCGTGCGCAGACGAGAGACGTCCTCCTCGGCGAGAAAAGCATGCGTGGCGCGAACCGACCGCTCCCACACGTCGGTCAATCCCACGAGGAGCTGCTCGCTTCGTTCGGCGGGCTCCTCCCCCACGACAATGCCGCGCCCCTCAAGCGCCAAGAGCGCACGCTTGCGCCAAAGGCCCCCGGCATACCCCGTAAGCGCTCCGCCCGTGCCCGTCACCCTGTGGCATGGCACCAAGATCGAGATGGGATTGCGCCCCACCGCCGCCCCCACCGCACGGGCCGACGTCGGCGAGCCGCGGCGTGCCGCGATACGTGACGCCACCTCCCCATAGGAGACCGTAGCTCCATAGGGGATGCGCGCGAGCTCGTCCCATACCGCCCGCTGGAACGGCGTCCCCGAAGGAGAGAGGGCCGGCTGCCCCTCCGGATGCCCGCCTGCAAAATACTCGTCAAGCCATGAGCACGCCTCGCGGAACACCGGAAGGCCGGGCTCCTCGCATGCGCCCTCACCTAAACCCGCGGCCTCGTATTTCTGCCCAACAAACCACAGGCCCGTGAGCGCACGGCCATCGCTTGCCATAAGGATGTCGCCCAGCGGCGAGCCATATGTCGAGGTATAGCGCATAGGCGCCTCCATCAGCAATAGACGTAAGCTCCGGCATGTAGCCTATCTTGGCATCAAGCGGGAGCGTCTTCAAGCAACCCGTCTGCGCCGCATAACGCATCTTCACGTCGCCGTGCTACCATGGCATCCGTGACTATAACCACGTGAGAAAGGACTCCCATGGAACGTCCGAACGCATGGAAGGCATATGGCGACGCCGACGTCGAGAAGCTCGAGCGGCTTTGCCGCGACTATCGCACGTTCATCAGCGAAAACAAGACCGAGCGCGAATGCGTAACCTCAAGCATCAAGCTCGCCGAGGCCGCAGGCTATGTCGACCTCGAGACCGTCCGCACCGAGGGCCGCGCGCTCAAGGCGGGCGACAAGGTCTACGCCGTCTCGCACAACAAGACCCTCATGCTCGTGAACCTTGGCACCGCGCCGCTCGAGGAAGGCATGAACATCCTGGGCGCCCACATCGACTCCCCGCGCCTCGACCTCAAGCAGAACCCGCTCTATGAGGCGGGCGACATGGCCTACCTCGACACGCACTACTACGGCGGCGTGAAGGCCTACCACTGGGTCGCCACCCCGCTCGCGCTGCACGGCGTCATCTGCAAGAAGGACGGCACCACGGTCGAGGTGCGCGTGGGCGAAGCTGCGGACGACCCGGTCTTCTGCATCTCCGACCTGCTCATCCACCTCGCTTCCGACCAGATGAAAAAGCCCGCCGGCGAGGCCGTCGACCATGAGAACCTCGACCTCATCGTGGGAGGCCGCCCGGTGGTGATCGAGGGCGACGACGAGCCCAAGGAGCCTGTAAAGCAGATGCTCCTCGACATCCTGAAGGACCGCTACGGCATCGAGGAGGAGGACTTCCTCTCCGCCGAGCTCGAGGTCGTGCCCGCCGGCGCCGCACGCGACATGGGCCTCGACCGCTCCATGATCTTGGGATACGGCCAGGACGACCGCGTGTGCGCCTACACCTCGCTCGCCGCGCAGCTCGCCGTCGAGAGCGTCGAGCGCACCTCGTGCACCCTGCTCGTCGACAAGGAGGAAATCGGCTCCGTGGGAGCCTCGGGCATGACGAGCCGCTTCTTTGAGAACACCGTCGCCGAAATCATGGCGCTTGCAGGCGAGGAATCCCCGCTGGCCCTCCGCCGCTGCCTGGCACGCTCGCGCATGCTCAGCTCCGACGTCTCCGCCGGCTTCGACCAACTCTACGCTGACCGCTTTGAGAAGAAGAACGCCGCCATCATGGGCCACGGCCTGTGCTTCAACAAGTACACCGGCGCCCGCGGCAAGTCGGGTTCCAACGACGCCGATGCCGAGTACCTCGCCCTTGTCCGCGACATCATGGACGAGGCCGGCGTCGCCTTCCAGACCTGCGAGCTCGGCCGCATCGGCGCGGGCGGCGGCGGAACGATCGCCTACATCCTCGCGGAGTACGGCATGGACGTCATCGACTCCGGCGTGGCGGTGCTTTCCATGCACTCGCTGTGGGAGGTCACCAACAAGGCCGACGTCTACGAAGCCTACAAGGGCTACTGCGCCTTCATCGAGCGCGCGTAGTCAAAGCTTCTGGCGCACTCCGACCACGCCACCGCGCACGCGTCGCCCGCCAATGCCAGGTGGCGCCGCGGCGGTCCACCGTGCAACAACACGCCCGTTCCGGAGCATCGTCCTCCGGCAAAATCAGCGGGGCCCCATCGGGGCCCCGCTTTGCGTGGTGTGCGCACTCCCCTGCGTGACGGAAAGAGTGCGCAAGAGACACCGTAGTTGTAGGAGCGCCTTCCTAGGCGCAGCGCGAGGCGGCGTGTGCCGCCCCGCCATTCACCCGGCGCTACTCCAGGTTCTCCCCCGTCTCGGGGTCGAAGAGGTGGATGGCGCCCCCACCAAACGTGAAGGGCACCTTGTCGCCGGTGTGCACGCCAAACGAAAGCGTGTCGTCGCCCGTACCCTGCATGATCACAACCACATCCTGTCCGCACGCACGAAGGTGCACGTGGAGGGCGCTGCCCATGAGCTCGGTCACCTCGACGGTGCCCTCAAGCGTATGCGCACCGTCCGCATGCAGCTGGATGTGCTCGGGGCGAACGCCCAGCGTAACCTTCTGCGGGCCCACGCCACGACGGCGCAGCTGCTCTTGCTTGGCGGCGGCGGGCACAAACGTGGCCCCGTTGACCTCAACCGCATACGCGCCCGAGCTGTCGCGCTTGAGCTCGGCATCCATGAAGTTCATCTGTGGCGTACCGATAAAGCCCGCCACGAAGATGTTCGCCGGATGGTCGTACACCTCCTCGGGTGTGCCCACCTGCTGCATCATGCCGTCCTTCATGATCACGATGCGGTCGCCGAGCGTCATGGCCTCGGTCTGGTCGTGCGTGACGTACATGAACGTGGTGTCCACACTCTTGCGCAGCTTGATGAGCTCGGCACGCATCTGGTTGCGGAGCTTGGCATCGAGGTTTGAGAGCGGCTCGTCCATAAGGAGCACCTTGGGCTCGCGCACAATGGCGCGGCCGATCGCCACGCGCTGCCGCTGACCGCCCGAGAGCGCCTTGGGTTTGCGGTCGAGGTACAGGGTGATATCCAGGATGCGGGCGACCTCCTCCACCTTGCGGGTGCGCTCCTCCTTGGGCACCTTACGGAGCTTCAGAGGGAACTCAAGGTTGGCACGCACCGTCTTGTGCGGATACAGCGCGTAGTTTTGGAACACCATGGCGATATCGCGGTCCTTGGGCGCCACGTCGTTCACCAGCTTGCCGTCGATGTACACCTCACCGCGGGTGATCTCCTCCAAGCCCGCCACCATGCGCAGCGTGGTCGACTTGCCGCAGCCGGAGGGGCCCACGAGCACCACGAACTCGCCGTCGGCAACATCCAGGTTGAAGTCCTCGACCGCCACGACGCCTTCGTCGGTGATCTTGAGGTTGTTCTTCTTCTCGGCTTGCCTCATTTTGAAGCGACGCTTGGCGCCGGCACCCTTGTAGACCTTCTCTACGTGCTTGAGCTGAACTTCTGCCATGGTAATCAATCCCTTTCTTTTGCGGAGCCGCCCCGAGCGGGAAGACGCCGGTACAATTCCAGTTGCCGATGCAAGCGTTGAGCCAGATCGGCGCTATCGAAGCCGGCGCGAGCCCGCCAGCACCAGTTGCCGCCAAGCGTGGAGGGTGTGTTCATGCGCGCCTCGCTGCCCAAGCCCAGCAGGTCTTGCATCTGCACCACCGCAAGATCTGAAGCGCTTGCCCAGATGGCGCGCATCATGCCCCATCCCTCGCCCTCGGCAGGGTCGAGATGCAGATACTCCCGCGCCAGCGCCACGTCGCCCGCCGGGGCCGACGCGAGCCAGCCCAGGGCGGTGTCGTTGTCGTGGGTGCCCACATAGGCGACGCTGTTCCTGGAATAGGTGTAGGGCAGGTAGGCCTCGTCGCCACCGTCGCGGCTATCAAAGGCAAACTGCAGCACCTTCATACCGGGAAAACCGCTTGCAGCGAGCATCTCGTGCACCGAGGGCGTGAGGAACCCCAGATCCTCCGCCACGATGTCGCAGCTGCCCAGGCGCTCGCGCAGCAGCTCGAAGAAGCGAATGCCCGGCCCCTCGCGCCACCGACCACCTTCGGCGGACGCGGCGCCAGCGGGGATGGCGTAATACGAATCAAAACCCCGGAAATGGTCGATGCGGATGATGTCGAACAGCCGCAGCTGGTAGGCGATGCGCCCAAACCACCAGCTATAGCCGTCAGACGCCATGTAGTCCCACCTGAAGAGCGGGTTTCCCCACAGCTGACCTGTGGCCGAGAAGCCGTCGGGCGGACAACCCGCCACTTCGGTGGGCCGCAGGTTCTCGTCAAGCTGGAACTGCTCGGGGCGGGACCACGCGTCGGCGCTGTCCTCCGCCACGTAGATGGGCAAGTCCCCCATGATCTTCACGCCCGCCTCGCGCGCGTACGTGTGAAGACGCTCCCATTGCATGGAGAAAAGGCACTGCACGCCTTTCCAGAAGCGGATGGTGTCACCGGCGGTGGCGCGCACCGCATCGAGCGCATCGGCACGACGCAGCCGCAGCTCGTCCGGCCATTCTTGAAACGCATGCCCGCCCTCAAGATCCTTGATGGTCATGAAGAGCGCGTAGTCATCAAGCCAAGGCGCCTCGGTGTCGCAGAAGTGCGCAAACGCCTCGCCGCGCTCGGCGCAGAGCCGCTCGACGGCCCGGGCAAGCACCGTGCAGCGGATCGCGTAGAGTGCGCCGTAATCAACCCGCTCTGGGTCATCGCCCCAGAACATCCCCTCGTATTCGGCGGGATCGAGCAAGCTCTCGGCAGCCAGATCGTCAAAATCGATGAGATAGGGGTTTCCCGCGTATGCAGAAAACGACTGATAGGGCGAATCTCCGTAGCTCGTGGGGCCGATGGGCAGCATCTGCCACACCGAGACACCCGAAGCCTTGAGGAAATCGATGAAGGAGCGGGCAGCCGCACCCATGGTGCCCACGCCGTACGGGCTGGGCAACGAGGTGATGGGCATGAGGACTCCAGCCTCGCGCATAGCTTTGCTCCAATCTTTACGCTCACGCGTGAACAGCGGGTCTGTCCACGCTCTCCCGACGAAACAGCTTGAAGGGGACGACCTCGTGCACCGCATCGAGCTCGGGGTGCTCGATGTGCTCAAGGAGCAGCTCCACACCCCGCCGTGCAAAGAGGTCGGCGTCCTGCCGGATGGTGGTGAGGCGCGGCACGTTGAACTGTCCCGAGTCCACCCCATCGAAACCCGCCACCGACATGTCTCCCGGAACGGAGAGGCCCGCATCGACAAGCGCCCGGATGACACCGAGGGCGATGACGTCGCCCAAGGCGAAGATGGCCGTCACCCCACGCGAGCGCATGAGGACGCGCACCGTCGCGTCGTAGCCGTCCGCCATTGAGAAACGACACGGCTCGTAGTCGAGCTCCCTGTCGAAGGCGATGCCGCGCCGCTCCAGCTCCGCCAGAGCCCCTTCCAGACGCAACGTGCCCACCTGGCTCGCCTCGCGATTGCCACCGATGATGGCGATGCGCGTGTGGCCTCGATCAACCAGCTCGTCGATGATCGTCGCCGCCGCATCGGCGTCGTCGGTGGTGAGGCTCGAGAGGTTTGTGAACCCAAGGCCCTCGGCCGAACCGCTCACCAAGATGCTGGGCACGGCGATCTCGCCAAAACCCCGGGCAAAGTACAACGGGTTGCCGCCCAAAAAGATCAGCCCCTTGCGGCGGCGGATGCGGCAATAGGCGACAGCCCGCTGAACTTCGTTCTCGTCCTCGTCCATATAGACCACGTGGATCTCTTCGCCCATCTCAAGGAGAAGCGTCTGCATGCGCTCCAAGATGTCGGCAAACAGAAGGTTGTGGGTACCTTTCACAAAGGCGGCGATAGAGGTCTTGGTCTGCATTTTGAGATAACGTGCATTGCTGTTGGGCTCGTAGCCGCAGTCGCGGATGACCGCGAGGATGCGCTCGCGTGCACGGTCGCTCACGTTGGGGTGCTCGTTCAGCACCCGCGAGACGGTCCCCACGCTATAACCCGACAACGCTGCGATATCCCTGATGTCCATGGGTCGCTACCCCTTAACCGCACCCGCGGCAACACCTTTGATGATGTACTTTTGGCATGCCAGATAGAAGATGACCACAGGGATGACGGCCATGATAAGGGCGGCCATGATAGCGCCCATATCAACGCGTCCGTACGAACCTTTCATAAACTGAATCACTATGGAGATGGTCTTGTACTCGTTGGTGTCGAGCACCAGATAGGGCAGCAGGAAGTCGTTCCAGATCCACATTGCCTCAAGAATTCCCACCGAGATGTAGGTGGGCTTCATGATGGGGACCACCACCGAGAAGAAGGCACGCAAGGGCGAGCAGCCGTCGATAAGAGCGGCCTCCTCGATTTCAACCGGGATGGTCTTCACAAAGCCGCAGAACATAAACACGGCAAGACCCGCGCCAAATCCCAGGTAGATGATGATAATGCCCCATGGGGTGTCGAGCCCCAGGCGGTCGGCCACCAGCGAGAGCGTGAACATGACCATCTGGAACGGCACGACCATCGAGACGGCGCAGAGCAAATACATGCCCTTGGTGAAGCCGTTGGTGACGCGCGTGATAAACCAAGCGCACATGGAGCAGCACAGAAGGATGACGAAGACCGAGCCCACGGTGATGAAGACGGTCCAACCCACGGAATCCAAGAAGCCATACCGGTCGATGGCCGAGAGGTAGTTCTCAAAACCAACGAACGTGTCGGCATCCGGGAGCTCGAAGGGCAACAGGCTGATGAACGTACGGCTCTTGAACGAGTTGAAGAGCACGATGATGACCGGCAAGATCCACGCCACGCAGATGATGGCAAGCAAGCCCGTGCCGGCGCCACGGATGAGCTTCTTCTTTCCCATTACTGCTGCACCTCCCGCGAACGCGTGACCTTAAGCTGGATGAGGCCGATCGCCACAACAACGATGCAGAAGATGACTGCCTTCGCCTGGCCTACGCCCTCCCAGCCCGTGCGGCCATAGAACGTGTTGTAGATGTTGAGCGCCAAGAGCTCCGAGAGCTTAGAGGGCTCGCCCGCCGTGAGCGAGAGGTTCTGGTCGAAGAGCTTGAAGCCGTTGGTGATGGAGAGGAACATGCAGATGGTGATCGACGACATCATCATGGGGATGGTGACGCCCACAAGCTTCTGCCACCAGTTCGCCCCGTCGATCTCCGCCGCCTCAAGGACGTCGTCGGGGATGGATTGGAAGCCGGCGATGTAGATGATCATCATGTAGCCGATCTGCTGCCAAGCTACCAGAATCACCAACCCTGCGAAGCCGTACCATTCGTTGAGGCCGATGGCCTGGTTCCACTGCTGCAGGATGCCGTTGAAGATCAGCTGCCAGATGTAGCCAAGCACGATGCCGCCGATGAGGTTGGGCATGAAGAACACCGTGCGGAAGAAGTTGGTGCCGCGCAGGCGCTGCGTGAGCGCGAACGCCAAAAGAAACGCCACGATGTTGATCACCACGAGCGAGACCACCGCGAAGAGCGCCGTGAACCAGAAGGCGTGCTGGAAGATGGTGTCCTCGAATGCGCGAATATAGTTGGTGAATCCCACAAACGTGGCATCGGTGACTGTGGTGAAGTCGCAAAGCGAGAGCCAAAGGCCCAGCGCGAACGGAATGATGAACCCGATGATGAACGCCAAAAGCGTGGGGACGATGAAGACCGGCCAGTAACGCTTGATCGCTTTCTCCATACGACTACCTCCTTTTTATATGAGAGGCGGCGGGCAGGCATACCGCCCACTCGCCGCCTGGAGGAGAACGTGTTTAACGCGCAAGTCTGGTCGCGGCGTTACTTGGCGGCAGCCGCCTCGGAGGCCCAGCCGTCAACAAACGCGGTCACGACGCCATCCCAGTTGGCATCGGTCTGATCGGCCGCATAGGTGGTAAGCGCGGAGCCCACGCCGTTCTTCCACTCCTCGGAAGGCATGGTGGAGAAGCACCACTTAACAGGCGTCTTGTCGGCGTTGATCTCGTCGGCGAGGTTGTTGAGAACGTTCTCGGAAGGCTGGTTATCCTTGAACGGGATCACGAAGCCCATGCCGGGGTCGCCAGAGGGCATTGCGCCATCCGCGCCGCACATGGCCGTGGTGCCCGTATCAGACGTGACGCACCAGTTGATGAAGTCGAGCGTCGCCTGGATGTCGTCCTCGGAGGCGTTCTTGTTCACGCACCAGTAGTTCTCGGAACCGGTGCAGATACCCTGGTCCTCTTCGCCCTCGACGCCGATGTAGATGGGCAGGAGCCCCAGGTTGTCGTCGCCAACCTCGGCGACGTTCGCGTACTCCCAGGTGCCGTTCTGATAGAACACGCACTGGCCCGTGACGAACTCTGCGGTGGCGTCATCGGCGGTCTTGGTGGAAAGGAGACCGGGGTCGCAGGTGGCGTTGTTGATGTAGAGGTCCCAGATCTGACGGTACTGCGGCAGGTAGGTGCCCTTGATGGCGTCGGTGGTGTCGATGCCGTCGGCCTTGTATTCGTAGTAGATGGGCAGGTTGGCCAGGTGGGTCTTGAAGCGCCAGTCGGAGCTGGAGTCCATGCCGGCCGAGCCGAACGCCGAGAAGCCCAGCTCGTCCTTGCGGGAGGTGATGTCCTCGGCGACCTTCTTCAGGCTCTCGAAATTCGTGATGTCATCCGCCGTGTAGCCGGCTTCCTCGAGCAGCTTCTTGTTGTAGATGATGCCGTAGGACTCGATGACATAGGCGATACCCTTGACCTTGCCGTCGTCGCCTTTGAGCGCGTAGTCGTCCTTGGTGAGCTCGCCCATGATGTCGGTATCATCGAGGTCGTAGCAGTAGTCTTTCCACGAAGCCAGGCCCACGGGTCCGTTCACCTGGAAGAGCGTGGGCGCCTCGGATTTGGCCATCTCAGACTTGAGCGTGGTCTCATACTGGCCGGAGGCGGCCGTCTTCACCGTCACGGGCACGCCCGTCTCCTCGGTGTAGAGCTCGGCGAGCTCCTGCCACTGGGTATCCTGCTCAGGCTTGAAGTTGAGGTAGTAAACCTTGCCCTTGGCATCGTCACCGCCGGTTGCAGAACCGGCGCCGCCCGAGTTGCCACCGCTGCATCCAGCCAAACCGGCAATTCCGGCCACCATAGCCGCTCCGAGTCCCGCGGTCACAAACTGGCGCCTATCCAACATGGTTACTCCTCCTTAATCGGAACTGTTGGATTGGAAACGTTCTCTATTTGTAAACGTTTCCATATCATTGATTAAGTTATACCACCATGCGCAAGCTGGTATTTTGTTTTTGCGCGCCGCCGTACCGTTGACGGACAAGGAGGCGCCGTTCACCGTTCGCCATCGGTGAACGGTAGGACGGCATGCAGAAGCCACACAACCGGGGAACCAGTGCGCGCGGGGGGCCGTCATGGCACAATGGCATCGGCCCCACAGGCCAGCCACGCCCATGCATTCCCAAGGAGTCCCGCATGCTCCAAGCAATCATCTCCCCCGCCAAGCAGATGACCGTCAGCACCGATACGTTTCTGCCCCAGAGTATCTCGCCCTTCCCCGCCAAGACGGCCCGGCTCATAAAAGAGCTGCATGCGCTGGAGCTTCGCGAAGGCCCATCCGCCCTCAAAGCACTCTGGCGGGTGAGCGACAAACTGCTTGCGGAGAATGTTGAGCGCTTGCACGCGTTCGTGCCCGTCGCGGACAAGCAGGAGCTCGACGACCCGCGCGTGGCGCGCCTCGTCTCCCCCGCCATCTTCTCGTACACGGGCATTCAGTTCCGCAGCATGGCGCCCGAGGTCATGGATTGTGACGAGCTTGAATGGTTGCAGCAACACTTGTGGGTGCTCTCGGGCCTGTACGGCTGCGTGCGCCCCTTCGACGCCGTGGAGCCCTATCGGCTCGAAATGGGCGCGAAGCTCGCCGTCGACGGCGCGCGGGACCTCTATGCGTTCTGGGGCGACCTTCTCGCACGGGCGATATGCGCCGACGGTCCCGTCTGCGTGGTGAACCTCGCGAGCGCCGAGTACGCCAAGGCGGTCCTTCCCCACCTTCCAGCCGATTCCCATGCAACCACCTGCATCTTTGGCGAGGAGCTGCGAGGGGACAAGCCCGTGCAGCGCGCCACGGCATCCAAGATCGCCCGCGGGTCGATGGTGCGCTGGATGGCGGAGCGCGGGGTCAAAGACGCATGCGAGCTCACGCGATTCGACGTCGGCTATGCCTACTGCCCGGAGCTCTCGCATGAGGGTCGCGACCGCGCGGGGCGCTCGACCCAAACGCTCGTGTTCATGAAGCACGCCCGACCGTAGGCCCCCACGACCTACGGTTCCAGATACCGCTCCCGCAAAAGCTCGACTTCTGACGGAGTCACGCCGAGGACGTCTTCGATGTATCCCATGAAGCCGCCGCACTCGCTCTCCACGCCCTCGCGGGCCGAGTCGATGTAGCGCAGCGACGCGGGATAGGTATAGGTGAACTCGTTGTCGGTGAAGATGTTCGTCGCGAGATAATCCGAAACGATGTCCTGCCAGCCGACGCCAAGAACCGTCTCCACAAGAGCCGACGCCATGCCGCAGCGGTCGCGTCCAACATGGCAGTGCCAGAGCACCGCGCCGCCTTTGCAGTCGATGATGCCGCGCAGCAGCGATCGATAGCCGCTGCGGCCCGACTCGCTCAACAGAAGATACTTATACATCTTGCGCATAAACGAATCGTCGTCTTCCGTCTGGGCCGCGCGGTCAAGCTCGGCGCGCTGGCTGGAAATCTTGTCCCGCGTACCCTGCTCCTGCGTGATGCCCTCGGCGCTGCGGGCAAGGATGTCGGCATGGATGAAGCGTGCTTCCGGAAACGCCTCCATGGGGTCCGGCAGCTCCACAAGCTCGTGCCCATTCCGCAGATCGACGACGAGCCCAAGGTGATAGGCGTCGTGCAGGCGCGCGATATCCGACGCGTCGCCTATGCAAAGCGCTCCGGAGCGCAGCAACAGCCCCGGCTTGATGCGGCGACCGTCGGCACCGACAAGACCGCCGAGGTCGCGCGTATTGGGCAGACCGGCAAAGTCGATCAAGCCATAGGTCTCTCGGCCCTTCGGCCCCACCGCATCGGGCAGGTCCACCGGAACGGGGGAGTCGGCGCGAATCTCTGCGATGCGACGGGCGATCCTCTCCTCGACCTCTTGCGAGGCTGCCCCGCTTCCAGGCACCCCCGCAAACGCCTGATGATCGCTGCCGCTGGCCACCGCCATATGTCTCCCCTCTCCGCCCGCTCGTCGGGCTCTCTGCAACTATGTGGTTTCGCGGCCATTATGACAGGAACATGTGAGTCGCGGGTAAGCGGCGGGTAATGACCATCACGTTGTCTACAAGCATTATGACGAGACCAGCACGGCCATCAGCCAGCGTGAGGACACGCCTACGTTATTGATATTGCGTCAACAAGCGCAGCCTTTGCACAATGTGTGCAAAATATGTACTTGCGGCAAAAGGCCCGCACCCTGTTATCGGCAGATGCCACGGGTAGAAGAGAGATACCAACGCGCTCCCTGACAGGCACTTCGTCGGGGAGCCTTTCTTATATGTAAGGAGTTCCTTATGAACTGGTACGACTCGAACCACGACTACGTCAACGACTATATCGAGCGCTGGAACAAGACCGCAGGCCGCGCGAAGGCGGGCATGATCGTCTTAGGCATCATCCTTGCGCTCGCAGGCGTCGCCGCCATTGCGGCGCCCATCGGCACCTACCTCTTCATCCAGACAGCAATTGCAGTCGTCCTCATCGTACACGGTATCGGACAGTTCGCAGCGTATATACAGACGCCCGAGTTCTTCCGGAACGGCGCCCAGCTGGCGACCGGCATTCTTAACGCCGTGCTCGGTGTGCTTCTGCTCGCGCTGCCTGCGAGCGTCATGGCAGGGGCCATCGTCTACCTGCTCTCGTTCTTGCTCATCATGACCGGCATCGAGCGGATCTCGTTCTCGCGCCAAATGCGCTTCTACCAGATTCCGACCTCTTCCATGAGCACGGCAACCGGCATCCTGAACATCATCCTCGGCATCGCGTTCATCTTCATGCCGCTCGCGACGAGCCTCGCGCTGAGCTACCTCATCGCCGCCTACCTCGTCGTCGGAGGCATCACGCTCGTCGTCGAAGGCGTCTCGATCAAGAAGATCGAGCGCTGAGAGCCCATCGGGACACGATCCTCGCGCGGCTGACGACGCGCCCGCCAGCGAAGCGCATCCATGCACAAGGGGCCGGCATCCTTCTGGGATGCCGGCCCCTTCCCATGTCTGCGCCCTGCGCTTGAAGATCGAGTCGTCGGCTGCGTCACAGATACTTGCGCCAGTCGTCCTCGTCCTCGTCGTCATCGCTTGCCGCAGCCGCCTCTTGCGCCCGGCGCTCCTCGGCGGCAGCCGCCGCTGCCTCGGCATAGCTGGTCTGGGGCTTCTCGGGAAATGCCGAAAACGCGTGCTCGAACTTGGCGAGGTTGTCGTCGTAGCGCGTTCGGGGCACGGCGATGATCACCTGCTTCACGGCATGGGATCCGCCTGCGAGCTCCTCGCGCATCATCTCGGCGACCTGCTCGGCATCCCAGCCAAACGCGCCGCAGCCGTAGGCGCCCAGCACCACCTTGTCGCGACCGAGCTTGTCGACGATGGCGAGGACGAAGCGGATGCGCTCGCGCATGGCCGCCAGCAGGGTGCTCTCGTCCACATGGTATTCATCACGCGCCCTCTTGGCGTTGGGCGCCGCGGCGACGATGACGTCGGCATAGGCGTGCACGTGGTCGCGCTCGAAGCGCACGGCGGGAACCACGAGCGCCCGGTTGCGGTACAGCTCGCAGTTGATGTTGCGGTGGCGGTTCTCGGCATACCAGTCGCGCTGCTCGTCGAGCACGTTGTGCAGGTAGGAATCAGCGCAGAGCGCCTGCTCCTGCGCCCATGCGCCGCGAATGTAGCCACCCGCGGGGGTCACGAACGATGCGAAGTCGAGCACCGCGAGGTCGCAGAACTGCGCGTACCCTCGTCCGTTCTCGATAATGGCGGCGGAGGCGTCTTCGGCAACCACCGTGACCTCAGGCACGACAGGCTCGGCGACCTCGACCTCAGGGAAGCCATCGAAGCTCACGACACCGGCAAGCGAGCGCTCGATATCCTTTGCGCAGCGACGCGCAACCTCCTCGGTATGCCGCTCCGCCGCCGCGCGACGCGCATCGCGCCGCGGATTGCTGCGCCCTCCAAACGAGCGTCCGCCAGTACGTTCCGCCATAATGTCACCTTTCTCGCCAGGTTTTCTTGCCATCCATCCTAGCCCATCGGACCCAAGAATCTCAATGTCGAGCTCTCACCTGCGAATGCCGCTCAGCGCCACCGCCACCGCCTCCTCGATGTCGTCGGTGATCTTCACCAGCTGTTGGTCGAGCTCGGAGATCATGCCCTCGGCCTTGAGGGTGCCCTCGATCCAGTCGAACAGGCCCGCCCAGTAGTCGCGGCCCACCAGCGCCACCGGCGTGCGGGCAACCTTGTGCGTCTGTACGAGCGTCAGCAGCTCGAACATCTCGTCGAGCGTACCGAAGCCTCCCGGGAACACGATGGCGCCCTCTGAGTACTTCACGAACATGGTCTTGCGCACAAAGAAGTACCTGAAGGTCATGCCGAGGTTCACCCAGCGGTTGATGCCCTGCTCGTGCGGCAGCTCGATGCCAAGCCCCACCGAGGTGCCTCCGCGCTCGAAGGCGCCGCGGTTCGCCGCCTCCATGATGCCCGGACCGCCGCCCGTGATGGTGGCGACGCCCGCCTCGGCAAGCATGCGCCCGCAGCGGCGCGCAGCCTTGTACATGGGGTCGCGGCGATCGGTCCTGGCCGACCCGAAGATCGCCACCGCCGGACCGATCTCTGCCAGGGCCCCAAAGCCGTCTACAAACTCCGCCTGGATGCGCAGCACGCGCCAAGGATCCATGTGGAGCCAGTCGGTCGACTTCTCGGGGGCGAGCAGGTTCGCGTAGGTGTTGTCCGTGGGAATCATGTTGCCGCGCATGATGACCGGGCCGCGGTGATACACGCGCCCCGACGCCTCGTCGCAGGCATCGTCGTCCGAAGCGGCGGCGTCGGCGCGCGGCTGCTCGACGCGGGCCTCCCCCTCGGTGCTCGGAGCGGAAGCCGCGTCCGCGTTGTGCGCGGCGTCGCCTGATACAATCTCGTGGTCACGCGTGTCGATATCTGTGGCCATGGCGGTCCTCTCTACTCGGAGTTTAGGCGCGATCGCCCCGAAACCATGGTACCCAGCGACACCCGCGTACAGCCCGCCCGCTATCGCATGAGGCTCGTGACCGCGCTCGACGCCTCCGCGATGACGCCGACCACGTCTGCCGCCTGAAACTTGCGGCGATTGGTTGAATAGGCCCAATACCCTCCCTGGACCTGGTAGGTCAAAAGCGTGTTGAAGCGCACGTCGTCGCGCAGCGAGGGCTCCTGCTCCAGGATGCGTTCCCGGATCGCGTCCTCGATGCGCGCCGCCAACGCAAACGAGCCGTTGCGCGAAAACAGGAGGTCGACGAGCTCGCGTCGCTCGTCAAACGCCTCGAACAGCTCGACCACCAGGTCCGTCGACCCTGTAAGGGGGTCGCATTCGGCAAGGATATGGGTCACCACGTCGTCCACCAGCTCGCGCTGGAGCGCCTCCGAGAGGTCGAAGACGCTGTGATAGTGCAGATAGAACGTCGCCTTGCTGATCTCGGCGCGGGCAGCGAGCTCCTTCACGGTGATGCGTTCGAGCGGCTTGGTCTCCAACAGCTCCAGAAACGCCTCGCGAATGCTGCGGCGCGTCTTACGCTCTCTCAGATCCATCGGGTGCCCCCTTCCGTGGGTATCCGCGCCTGTCGACAGGAGGACCGCCGATCCATCCTGACGGCTGCATGAGCCATGCCGCCAGCAACACGCCGGCGAACCGTCAAGTCCGCTAGTCACTTCTGCAGCATCGTCCAGTATTTGACATCCCCGGCCAAGCGACGATGCCCGCGCTGCTCCTGCCCTGATATTCTCTATAGTAGTCCATTATTAGACGCTTATCTATTATTTTGGCTCACGCCGGGAGGAATGGAGGGCATCGTGGATCTTCAGGCGTTCTATCAGGGAACATCCTTTGATGCGCATGGCATGTTGGGAGCCCACCTGTTGCCGGGCGGCGGCGTGGCGTTTAGGGTCTTTGCCCCCGGCGCCCATGGCGTCGAGATACTGCTCTCCCATGAGGGGGACCCTGCCGGGCAGGCAGCCGCGATCCCCTGCGCCCGCGCCTACGATGGCAACTTCTTCGATGCCGCCGTTGCCGAAGCCCGCGCAGGCGACCGCTACGAACTCCGCATCCATCACTCCCCCGACGCCTCGGGCGCCACCTTTACCGACCATTGCGACCCCTTTGGCTTTGCCATGGAGCTTCGCCCCGCGCATCGCTCGATCGTCTGCGACCTGGAATCCATCGCCGCGCGCCGCGACGACGGAGGCTGGGCGAGCCGCAGGCGCGAGGCGCTCCGACACGACCGTCCGCTCAACATCTACGAGCTGCACCTGGCCTCGTGGCGCCGCAGCGAAACCGATCCCGAACGCTTTCCCACCTACCGCGAGATCGCCGAGCCGCTCGCAGCCTATCTCACGCAGGCAGGCATGAACGCCGTGGAATTCATGCCGATCCTCGAGCACCCCGCCGACGAGAGCTGGGGCTACCAGGACACGGGGTTCTTCTCCGCCACCAGCCGCTACGGCTCGCCCGCGGACCTCATGGAGCTCATCGACACCCTGCATCGAGCAGGCATCGCGGTGATCCTGGACTTCGTGCCGGTCCACTTCGCATGCGACGCCTACGGCCTCGCCCGCTTCACCGGCGAGGCGCTCTTTGAGTACCCGCATGAGGCGGTGGGCGTGAGCGAATGGGGAAGCATGAACTTCATGCACTCGCGCGGCGAAGTGCGAAGCTTTCTGCAGTCCTCCGCCGCGTTCTGGATGGAGACCTATGGATTCGACGGCCTGCGCATGGACGCCGTGAGCCGACTCATCTACTGGCAGGGCGATGAGCGGCGTGGGGTCAACGGCAATACCGTCGGCTTCTTGAAGACCATGAACGCGGGGCTCAAGGAGCGCTTTCCCGAGCGCCTGCTCATCGCCGAGGACTCCACCACCTACCCCGGCGTCACCGCAGCGGTGGACGCGGGCGGGCTCGGCTTCGACTATAAATGGGACCTGGGATGGATGCACGACACGCTTTCGTTTTTCCAGATGCCCGCCTCGGAGCGCCGCGCCAACTACCATAAGCTCACGTTCTCGATGATGTATTACTACAACGAGCGGCATCTGCTGGCGCTCTCCCACGACGAGAACGTGCACGGCAAGGCGACCATCGCCCAAAAGATGCACGGCGGCTACGAGGGCAAATTCCCCCAGGCGCGCTGCCTCTACCTGTACATGGCGGCGCATCCGGGCAAGAAGCTCCTCTTCATGGGGTCCGAGTTCGCGCAGCTGCGCGAATGGGACGAGTCGCGCGAGCAGGACTGGTGCCTGCTGGACTTTCCCGTCCACGATGCGTTCCGGCGCTATATGGCCGAGCTCTCGCACGTCTATCTCGAGCATCCCGCCCTCTGGCAGCGCGACTTCGAGAGGGATGGATTCGAGTGGCTCGACTGCCACGAGGAGGAGCGCCTGCTCTATGCGTTCGTGCGCCGAGGCAGCCTGGCAGGCGGCTCCGTGGAGCGCGTCGCCTGCCTCATCAACGCCGACGAGCGCGAGCATGCGGGCTGGCGCGTTTCGCTGGGCGCCGACGCCGCGGAAACGATGCCGCGCGCCGCTCCATCTGACGACGCGAAGGGCGCCGACGAGGCATCCTGCCGGGTGCTGATCGATAGCGACTGGCAGCGTTTCGGCGGCGCGACGCCCGACGGCACGTCCCGCTGCTCGCTGGAAGCCGGCCCCGAAGGGGCGTCTCTCGTCTGCACGCTCGCACCCCACTCAGGCATGCTGGTGCTTCTTGGATAGCCGCGGCGCCGCCCCGCGGGGCAAAGGCGCCTTTTTCGAACCGTTTCGCCTGATGTCAAACGTTTTTTGCAGACATTTCTCCCCCCGCTCGGCTACGATGGCTGCAACCAAAGCCTGCGGGGAGGAGGCTGCCATGGGAGCGGAGGGCGCGCAGACATCGTTGGCCATTGGCGAGCGCATCAAGCAGAGCCGAGCGGCAGCCGGGCTCAGCCAGGAGGCGCTTGCCCGGCTGGTCGGCGTGAGCAGGCAGACGGTGTCCAATTGGGAACGTTCGCGCACCACGCCCGACGCATACGCCTTGAAACGCATCGCAGAGGCGTGCGGCACGACGGTCGACAGCCTCTTGGGCGGAGACGCCGCCGTCGTCCATGATCGCGCGCTCGCCACGCGCCGCGAGCTTGTCTGCGCCGCCGCCATCCTCTTGAGCACGCAGCTTGTCTCCATCGCCATCAATGCCGCGACCGCCGTCTTTGCCGGCGGGGCGGCAAGCGAGGATTTCACAAGGCCGTTCGCCGCGTTTCGCTTGGGGGTCTTCGCGATCGGCACCGTTTGGCTTCTCATCATCGCGCGCAAGGCAGGCCTTGCCAGCATCCGCCAGATGATTGCCTTCGCAAGCCTTGCGTCGGCTCACCCGGGCAGCCGAGCCGACCGCGCCCTGCGATTCATCTGCCGCTGGTTTTGGACGCTATGGCTCGGAGCCGCCTGCGGCATCTCCGCGGCAGGCCTGCTTTTAGGCGCCGCCGCAAGCAGCAATGTCCAGCTTTTGCTCGGCGCCGCGGTCATGCTTGGACCAGCGGCGATTGCCTTTTCCTGGGAGCATGGAAAAAACAGCAGCAGCTCCCCTCGTGCGAAAGAGGCATGACGCGCGCCCAGGCGCCCTGTCGCAGGCTCCCAGGCGCGCGCCCATCATCCATTGGTGGGACGAAACGACCCCGTCCCCATGCAACCCATTAGTAGTCGGCGGCGGCGGGCGAATCCATCCAGTCCCTCACAAAGGCGCCGTAGCGGCCCTCGATGATGGCCTGGCGGGCCTCCTTCATAAGGTTCAGCAGGTAGTAGATGTTATGCATCGACAGCAGGATGCCGCCGAGCATCTCTTTCTGCGTAATCATGTGGCGGATGTGCGCGCGCGAGTAGCCGCCCGTGCAGACCGGGCAGGTGCAGCGCTCGTCCACGGGACGCGGGTCGCGCGCAAACTTGGCGTTGCGGAAGTTGAGGCGACCCTCGCTTGAGAACGCCGACCCCATGCGGCCGGTACGCGTGGGGAGCACGCAGTCAAACATGTCGATGCCGCATGCGACGCCGCGCACGAGCGTGGTGGGATTGCCCACACCCATGAGGTAGCGGGGCTTGGTCCGGGGCATGTGCTCCGAAGCCAACGGGGCAAGCGTCTCGAACATGGTCTCGTGGTCCTCGCCCACCGAGTACCCGCCGATGCCGTACCCCGGGAAATCGCCGCACTCCTCGAGATGGCGCAGGCTGCGCAGGCGGAGGTCCAGATGCATGCCGCCCTGGACGATGCCGAACAGTGCCTGGTCGGGGCGGGTATGCGCCTTATAGCAGCGCTCCGCCCACATGCTGGAAAGCTCGACGGCGCGCTCCACAAACTTGCGCGTCGCGGGGTATCCCGGGCACTGGTCGAGCTGCATGCAGATGTCGCTCCCCAGCTTCTGGGCGATCGCCATGTTGTCTTCGGGGGTCCAGAACACGTGGCTGCCGTCGTAGTCGGTCGCAATGAAACGGACGCCGTCATCGGTGAGCTTCACCGCGTCGCCGTGGCTGAATACCTGAAAGCCGCCCGAGTCGGTGAGGATGGGACCGTGCCAGTTCATGAAGTCATGCAGGCCGCCCATCTCCTCGATGAGGTCTGCGCCGGGACGCATCGCCAAATGATAGGTGTTGGAAAGCACGATCTGGGCGCCGAGCTCCTTGACCGTCTCCCACGGGACGCCCTTGACCGTCGCCTTGGTGCCCACCGGCATGAAGATGGGGGTCTCGATGTCGCCGTGCGGCGTATGCAGCACGGCGGCGCGGGCGTGGGTCGTAGGGTCTTCGGCGACGATGTCGTAGCGGAACAGCTTCTGGTCCATGGGTCTCCTCGCGGGTCTTGCCTTGCCTCGTCGATCTTCCTCGACGGTCGATGTATCCGGACCAGTATAGCGTGGCCCACCTGCCCTGTCGGCCCCCTCGACGGAGTATCATGAAACCATCCAGAGGAGAGGAGATACCCATGGCAACCACCACCCCAAGCGTCCTCGCCGCATACGAGGCAACCGCCGAGAGCGTCATCAAAAAGCTCGCTCGGCACAACATGGACGGCTACTTCTGCCCCACCAGCGCCGACGCCGTCGAGCTCGTGACGTCATGGATGCACGAAGGCGACTCCGTCACGTGGGGAGGCAGCGAGACCTTCAAAGAGACCGGCATGAAAGCGGCCCTCGATGGCGCCGGAATCTACCGCATGCTCGACCGCGCAACGGCGACCACCCCCGAGGAGCAGCGCCAGATGTGGCTTGACCGCAACGTCGCCGACTGGTTCTTCATGAGCGCAAACGCCCTCACCACCAACGGCGAGCTCGTGAACATCGACGGCAACTCCGACCGCCTCTCGCTCTTGCTGCACGGGCCCGAGCACGTCGTGGTGCTCGTCGGCATGAACAAGCTCGTCGCCGACATCGACGCAGGCGTGAAGCGCATCCGCACCATCACCTGCCCGCTCAACGCAAGCCGCCTGCACACCGAGACCCCCTGCGACCTCACCGGCGTATGCGCCGAGTGCCACGCGCCGAAATGCATGTGCTGCAACATCGTGGTGACGCGCCACTCCCGCCACGAGGGCCGCATCCGCGTGGTGCTCATCGGCGAAGACCTGGGATACTAGATAGAGCCTCGAAGAAAAGGCGGGCGCGAAACCCCTCGTCCAGAAGCAAAGCAACCAGACGCCACATCGGGGGCGTGCGAATCCTCAACGACGTTACGCACGCCCCCGTAGCGTTTCTTGCTCATGTCAAAGCCTTTTGACGCGACCGCACGCGCTCCTCTCCCCCATTCGGGTACGCTCAAGGTAGCGTCACAGCACATATCGGAGGCGACGATGGGCATCGAGATTGACATCGGCAAACGCATCAAGAGCTACCGCGAGGCAGCAGGCTTGCATCAAGAGGACCTCGCACGGATGTGCTATGTTCGCGCCGTCAAAGCGAACAAGCTGGATTCCATGGACGACATCCTCCGCTTCGCCGAGCCGGGCCTGAAGACCAGCACCTCGTCCGCTGCCGCCATCGGCTTGTTTCTCATTAGGCACCGGACGGCAAGCTATCGCGTCTACTGCATGGTCCTCCTCGTGTGCGTCTTTCAGGCACAAGGCCTGCTCAGCCCCGCGACGGCGTTGCTCATCGTGGCGTTCTCCGCAGCGTTTCCCCTTATCGGCACGCGCCTCAACAAGGCATCTTGATGCCAGCGACGCGACGCCCGCACAGCTCCGCGGCTTCCGCGTGCGTCATGCCCTCGCCGAGCGCCATCAGGGCCAGCTCGACCGTCTCCCTGTCGTACATGCGGACTCCCTCCCGGACGCCCCCCCCCGGCGTCCAACTTTTCGCCCGCGGTTCCGCCCCGCTCACCTCGTGCCCAGGGAACGCACCAATTGACCACGAGCGACTCCGTGCGCGCGACCACTGCCCAGAGAGGGCCGCGATTGACCACCGGCAGGCTTTACTAAAGACGAGACGAGAGCTCAAGCGACATGGATCGACCCCTATGGCGAACCCCGAGGAAAATCCGCTCCCCGAGGGCGGCCGACGCCTGGCAGGCCGTCCTATCCAGCCAGCTTCGCCGCGAAATCTGCCAGCTTGGAGGGGATGTCGATCTGCTGCGGGCACACCGCGGCGCAGCTTCCGCAGCCGATGCAGGCGCCGGGACGCTTGTCCTCGGGAAGCGTCGCCACGAACATGCTGGGGATAAATCCGCCCTTGCCGCCCGTCACGACGGCCTCGTTATACATTTCAAGCAGCTTGGGGATGTCGAGCCCCTGCGGGCAATGGCTCGTGCAGTAGTGGCAGGCGGTGCACGGCACGGTGCCGCGGCCGAGCATCTCGTCGACAACCGCCTGGAGCGCCGCGGCCTCTTCGTCGTTCAGCGGCTTCTCCTCGCTAAACGTCGCGATGTTCTCCTTGAGCTGCTCGAAGTTGGACATGCCGGACAGCGTCACGCACACCTCGGGGATGCCCTGGATGAACCGGAACGCCCAGGCAACGGTGGACTCGTCGGGACGCAGCGCATGCAGGCGCTCCGCCTCCTCGTCGGTGATCTGGGCGAGCTTGCCGCCGCGCACCGGCTCCATGACCCACACGGGAAGATTCCACTTCTTCAAGAGCTCGACCTTGCCCCTGGCATCTTGAAGCTGCCAGTCGAGGAAGTTGAGCTGGATCTGGCAGAACTCCATATGCTCGCCGTACGCCTCGAGGAAGCGCTCCATGACGGGAATCGCGCCATGGGCGGAAAAGCCCAGGTGCCGAATGCGGCCGGCCTCCTTTTGAGCCAGCAGATACGGCATGATGCCGTGCTCGGGATTCAGATACTCGTCGATGTTCATCTCGCACACGTTGTGGATGAGGTAGAAGTCGAAGTACCCCATGCCCGTCTTTTCAAGCTGGCGCTCGAAGATCTCCTCGACCTTGTCCATGTTGGAGAGGTCGTAGCCGGGGAACTTCGTGGCGATGTAGAACGACTCGCGCGGATGGCGGGCGAGCGCCTCACCGATGGCGATCTCGGAGTTGCCGCCGTGATAGCCCCAGGCGGTATCGTAGTAGTTGATGCCCTGTTCCATGGCATAGTCGACCATCTCGTTGACCGCGCCCTGGTCGATCTTGGTGTCGTCGCCGCCTACGACCGGCAGACGCATGGCGCCCATGCCGAGCGCCGAGAGCTTGAGCCCTTGGAAATCCTTGTACAGCATGTGTCCTCGTTCCCTCCGTGGTTGGCAGACAGTCCCGTCGTTTCCCTGATGAGAATCATAGAACTTGGAGCGCGCTTCAGGTCAAGGCAGCGGCATCCGATACCTCCAAAGCGGTTGCACTTTTTCACCAATCGGCCCGACGTGACCCCACCTATGACCGGTCGGGGCTATATCATGGGAACCAGGACATGAGGCGTGCTACGGCATGCAGACGATAGGAGCGTGTATGGGCGAAGAGAAGCGCGAGCAGACAACACCCGCCTCCGCCGAGGCCGGAACCGAGATGCCCCTGCGAGACGCGGGGCTTGACGATGGGCAGGGCGCGGGCCTCCGGGAAGACATGGACGCCGAGGCCGCCGGCGCGCAGAGCGGGGCCCAGCCTGAGGACGCGGACGAGACGGCCGCGGATGCCATGACCGCCCACGCCGACGGCCATGACATCACCGAGATGGACGATATCGAGCAGATAGCGGCAGAGGACGCGGGCGACGCGGCCGCGTCGCCCGTCGACGCGCAATCCCCCGACCCCCTGCCGACGTCGGACCCCTCCGCCTATGACGACGTCGCCGCCGGCGCCGAAGACGCAGCGGACGACGCGTGGGGCGCAGGCGAAGACGGACCCGAAGAGGGCGAGGCGGCAGGCGGCGACGCCTCCGCGGCGGGCAGCATGCCGGCCTGGCTGCAGCCCCGCCCAGCAGAGGTCCATGGCGCCGACGCGAGCGACGTCATCCGTCACGAAGGGATCGAGGCGTCCTCGCACCACCAGGAAGGCCCCTCCGCCCCCCAGCATGGGCAGCGCCCCGAACGCGATGTGGCCGCGACGGCGGCCGAGGCGGCAAACGCGGTGGGCACCTTCTTCTCGGAAGGCGCGGCAGCGGTTCGCGCCATGAACGCCGCCAAGAAGGCCCACGCCGAAGCGCGCGAGCAGCTCGACGCGCTCGACCGCACGATTGCCGAAGAGGAGCAGGAGCTCGCCCATCGCCGTGACGTCGCGGGGCGCTACCACGAGATCATCAAGCAGGAAACCGCCCGCAAGAAGCGGGCGGCCAAAGCCGTCGCCAAGGCAGAGGCGGCGCAGAAGACCATCGATGCCGCCATCGAGAAGCTCAAGGCCCAGCTCGAGCAGGTCAAGGCGGCAGACGCCCAGACCGAGAAACGCCTGAAGGCGACGCTCGACGCCGCCGAGGCCAAGGAGGCGTCTTCTCGTGAGGCGAGCGCGCGCCTGAAGCGCCGCCTGGATGACGCCGAGCGCAACCTCGCCAAGGCAGAGGAGGACAAGAAGAACGGCATCGCCGCCGCAACGACGGCAGCCGAGAGCGCCGAGGCGCGCCTCAAGACCCTGCGCGAAGAGTTTGCCGAGGTGCAGCGCAACCCATCTGCCAACTCCGCCGCCTACAACGTGCGCGCCAACGAGCTTGAGGCGCAGATCTCCGACGCCATGCATGAGCTGCGCGAGGCGCGCGACGGCCTCCCCCAGCTCACCGCCGAGCTCGACGAGGCGATCCGCAGCGCCCAGAACATGCTGGCAGAGGCCAAAAAGCCCATCGACGCCGCAAAGAAGGACTTCGAGAAGATTCGCGAAGACGCCGACGACGCCCGCGACGCCTACGAGACGGCCAAAAAAGAGGCAAGCGAGCGCCAGCGCGCCCTGCGCGAACAGATTTCCGAACAAGAAAAGGAGCGCCACGAGCAGGAGCAGGCTGCCACCGATGCTCGCGACGAGGGCGTCGAGGCGCAGCTCCTTATCGACGAGGCCGAGGACATCCACGCACACCCCGACGTGACCGAGGCCATCGCCGGACGCCTTGAGGCGGATCGCGCAGAGCGCGCAGAGCAAGCGGGCGAGGTCGAACAGCTCGCCGCGGCAGAACAGGACGTGCGCGAGCAAACCCGCTCCTCACGCCTGCGCTTCATCGCGGTCATCGCAGCCATCGCCGCCGCGATCGTGCTCATCGTCGTGCTCTGGCTTGTGTTGAGCTAGCGGCGGGCGCGCCGCCCGCACAGACTCGTCCTACATCGGGCTTCGGACTCAGGCTCGGCGGTACCCCGCAGAGGCACCGCTCGCCCTGGACCCGAAGCCCGATGTATCTACATGGCCCGCAAGAGAACGGCAGCTCCGGCCGCCGAGGCCTACCTCGCGTCAGGCGCGTCCGCGGTCGCGCCCGCGTGCCCCGCAGCGGACGGATCGTCCCTCAGAAGCAACGGGGCGACCAGCCTGGTGTAGAGGGCAAGCCAGACGATGCTCACGCAAAAGCCAGCGATGACATCCGAGGCATAGTGAACGCCCAGATACACGCGGCTGATCCCCACTGCAACGGCAAGGGCGGAGAATGCCGCGACGCAGCCCAGCCGCACCGCGCGGTCGCGCTCGTAGCGCCAAACCATCCATACAAGCAGGCCGAAGAACGCCATGGCGACCATGGAGTGGCCCGAAGGGAAGCTGAAGCCGGACACCTCGGCAAGACGGAAGCCCTCCGGACGGGGACGCTGAACCACCTGCTTGAGAATCTGGTTGAGCGCCACCACCAACACCAGGTTGAGCGCGCAGCACGCCCCCGGCCTGCGGCCAGGCGCAAAGGCAACCACCATGAGCAGCAGCGTCACCAAGATGACCGGCGACGCCAGAGCGGAGAACGCCTCCATGACGGGCGTGAGCCACGGCGCCCGCAGGCGCTCGACCACCAGCCAGTAGGCGGCCTCGTCGAGCTTGAGCATCTCGCCTTCGAGCACCTCGTGCGCGAGTCCTAAAAAGACCGCGGCGCACACCGCCACGATAATCAGGCGGCGGTTGCGCACCAGCAGGCCCTTCATGTCATCGATAAGAGAAGCCACGTCCCTGTCCCATTTCCCTCGAGGCGCGATGCGGCGCGTCGAGACGGACGCGCCGCGCCGCCGCACGTTCAAGCACCGAAAAGACGGCCGTCCTACAGGATCAGCATCGCGTCGCCGAACGAGAGGAACCGATATCGCTCCTCGACCGCCTGCGCATAGGCGTCCATGATCTGGTCGCGCGTGGCAAACGCCGAGACGAGCATCATCAGCGTCGAGCGCGGCACATGGAAGTTGGTGATGAGTGCATCGACCACGTGATAGGTCGAGCCCGGCATGAGATAGAGGTTGGTGGTCGCGTTCTCACGCGCCACGATGTCGCCGCGCCCGGTCACCTTCGCAGAATCGGAAGCGTCCTCAAACCTGCGCGCCACAACCGCCGGATCGCTTGCCGGGGCCTCGGAGTCCCACGCGCTCTCGAGCGAGCGCACCGCCGTGGTGCCCACGGCGACCACGCGGTGGCCAGCAGCCTTGGTGGCGTGCACCGCCTCGATCACCTCGGCGGACACGTGATAGCGCTCCGTATGCATGACGTGCTGGGTGGGGTCGTCTTCCTCCACGAGACGGAAGGTGTCGATGCCCACCTCGAGCTCGACCGTCACGAAGCCCACGCCCTTGGCCTCGAGCGAGGCGATGAGCTCGGGGGTGAAGTGCAGGCCCGCCGTGGGCGCCGCGGCGGAGTGCTCCTCCTTCATGGCATAGACGGTCTGGTACTTCTCGGGATCGCCCTCGTACTGGGTGATGTAGGGCGGCAGTGGCACGTGGCCGGCAGCGTGGATCGCCTCGTCAAGGGTCCGTGGCGACCCGTCGGCGCCGTTGCCGTGCGGCTCGAAGCGCACCAGGCGCCCTCCCCTGCTCTCGGGCACAAAATCCACGACCTCGCCCGTCAGCACGACAGGCGAGGACTCGGGCGCGTGCAGCCCGCCCGCACGATACTCGATAACCGCCCCCGGCTTGAGGCGACGCCCCGGATTGACCAGGCACTCCCACACGTGCCCCATTGCGTCGACGTCTTCGCGACGCTTGAGCAAAAGCGTCTCGGCGACGCCGCCCGTATGCGCCTTGTGGCCCACGAGGCGCGCCGGCATCACGCGCGTCTTGTTCGCGACGAGCAGGTCGCCCGGCTCCAGATATTCCGCGATGTCGTAGAAATGGCGATGCTCGACCGAACCGCCGTGAGCAAGGGGGCGCCCTTCCGCGGCAGCGGAGCCCGTCTCATCGCCTCGATGCAGCACGAGCAGGCGGCAGGAGTCGCGCGGCTCAGCAGGTGCCTGGGCGATCAGCTCGTCGGGCAGGTCGTAGTCAAAGTCGTCGGTACGCATTCCATCCTCTTTCACAAAGCCGCCGGAGCGGCGATAGCTCAAACAGTCCCATCCTAGCGCAACGTGTCCGCAGGTCCCTCTTGTCGAGCGCCCTCACAAACTTCTTCACGCACGGCCCGCAGGCCTACCGGCCGCCTTGTTCGGCGAGCCCCTCCAAGGCCTCTCCTGCGATTCGGTATACGGTCCAATCGTCCATCGGCTCGGCGCCCAGCGAGCGATAGAACGCGATGCTCGGCTCGTTCCAGTCCAGACACCACCACTCGAGCCTTCCGCAGCCACGCTCACGGGCGATGTTTGCGAGCTCGACGATCAGGCCGCGCCCGTACCCCTTCCCACGATGCTCCGGACGCACGTACAGGTCCTCCAGGTACACCCCGGCTCGTCCCAAAAAGGTCGAGAAGTTGTGGAAGAACAGGGCGAAGCCGACCTCCTCCCCATCGCCGGATAGCGCGAAGAGCACCTCGGCCGACCTGCGGTCGAACAGCCATTCTTCAAGCGTCTGCTCGTCGGCGACAACCTGGTCGAGCATGTGCTCGTAGTCGGCGAGCTCTTTGATGAACGTCAAGATCAGCGCGACGTCTCCGCGCTCTGCAAACCGGAAACCCATCATGGTCCTCCCCATCCGCTTACGCTCTTCGAGCGGCCTGGTCGCCTCACGCCGCGGCGCGGGCGCGGCGGGCCGCACCCTAGACGCAGCCCGCCGCGCCACAGCCCCCTTTGTCTGCAGCTCCCTTGCGGACGGCCTCTTTTGCCCGGCGACGCTCGTCGCGCAGATGCGCCCGGTCAAGCACCGCCTCGGCAGCCGAAAAGCGGCAGCCGCAATAGTTCTGCCGGTACATGCCCAGCTCGCGCGACCGGCGCGTGGCCTCGGGATACCACGGGCGAAAGTCGCGGATGACCGGCACGAGGCCATGGGCGCGGGCGAGCTGCGCCAGGACCTCGTTGCAGACGTCAAAGAGCTGGTAGGGAGATACCGCGAGCGTCGTCGCTATGTGCTCGAACCCCTCGCGCTCGGCGACGCGGCACGCCTCGGCGAGGCGCAGCGCGTAGCACGCGCGGCAGCGGCGCTCGCGCGAGAGCGCGCCGATCGGCGCTACCCCGCGCTCCCAGCGAGCATAGTCTTCGGCCGCCTCGATGAGCGGGGTCTCGGTCGCCTCGCAGTAGCGCCTGAGCTCCTCGAGACGCCGGTCGTGCTCCTCGGCGGGCTGGATGTTGGGGTTGCACCAGCAGATGGTGGGCTCGAACCCCTCCTCGCGAAGCATGCGCAGCGGCTCGAGCGAGCACGGGGCGCAGCATGCGTGCAGCAGCAACCGCGTCATGGCCGCGCCTCCGACTCCATGCGCTCGTCGGGGGCGGGCGCCTGGGACGCGTCCTCCCGTCCTTTTGCGGGAGCCGGCGCGCACCCGTCATCGAGCTCCTCGGCGCCGCCCTGCAATCCGGCATCGCCTTTGCCGGCGGCGTCCTCAGCACCCCCTTCGCCGTAAAAGCACACGCCCCACGACGTGTCCTCGCACCAGCGGATGCCGGGGTCACGCAGCATCTCGCGCACATAGCCCCAGTCGCCCGTGCAGCCCGAAAGATGCAGCGTCGCCGCGAAGGCCCCCGCGACGGGGCAGCCGCAGGCGAAGCCCGCCGCGACCACGAGCGACGTCACCAGAAACGTCGGGGCGAGCGCGACCGCCATGTAATGCCCGCGGGAATAGACGATGCCCTCGGCGCTGGCGTACAGCATGCCCTTCTCCCAGTTTGCGCCGAAGGTCACGCGGGCGCCGCGCGGAGCGAACGCCTTGAAGAGCGCCCCGTGTACCAGCTCGTGCACGACGAGCGACAGGACCACCGCCACGGCCGTCCAGCCGAACCACTTCAGAAACCCGACGAAGCCCTCTCCGTCGTCGACGAACAAGCCCGTCAGCCAGGCATCGAAGCGCTGCGGCGCACACGCGGCGAGCGCGGCGGCGAGCAGTAGCGTGGCGAGCACGCCCGCAAGAAACGCCCATGCCGACATAATGGAGATCCGCTTTATGAACGCCTCGTCTTCGAAGGTGTGTATGTCGCTTCGTTTTCTCATGCGACCAAGGATACACGCATTCATGCGTCCATGTGCGATAATGTGGGCCTGCCATCTTGCATCCATCACTATCAACCCGCTACCAAGGGAGTGTTCCTATGGCTCAGAAGCTCAGCCGAGCATCCCGCCCCAGCTGGCCCAAGCGCGCCGTCGTCACGGCGGGCATGCCCTATGGCAACAAGAACCTGCATTTCGGACATGTGGGCGGCGTGTTTGTCCCGGCGGACTTCTACGCGCGCTTCCTGCGCGACCGTCTGGGCGCCGAGAACGTCCTGTTCGTCTCGGGCACCGACTGCTACGGCTCCCCCATCATGGAGAGCTATCGCAAGCTCCGCGACGAGAAGGGCTACGAGAAGCACATCTCCGACTACGTCGAGGAGAACCACGAGCGCCAGGCATCGACGCTCGCCGGCTACGACATCGAGCCCGACTTCTTCGGCGGCAGCGCGCTCGAGCCCGCCGTCCACGTGCACGAGCAGATGACCGACGAGGTCATCATGCGCCTGAAGGAGCGCGGCGTGCTGCAGAAGCGTGCCACCAAGCAGTTCTTCGACCCGGTCGCCGGCCAGTTCTTGAACGGCCGCCAGGTGCTGGGCCGCTGCCCCATCCAGGGCTGCAAGTCCGAGAAGGCCTATGCCGACGAGTGCGACCTGGGCCATCAGTTTGAGCCCGAAGAGCTCATCGCCCCCAAGAGCGCCCTCACCGGCGAGACGCCCGAGCTGCGCCCGGTCGACAACATCTACTTCGACCTGCCCGCCTACCTCGACTTCCTCAAGGACTACACCAGCAAGCTCGAGGACGACGAGACGGTGCGCCCCGTGGTGGTGAAGACCCTCGAGGAGTGGCTCAACCCGCCGCAGCTCTACATTCAAAACAAGTTCCGCGAGGCCTTCGATGCCATCGAGGACCAGCTTCCCGAGCACGTCGTCGCAGAGCCCGAGGGCAACAAGAGCTCCTTCACGGTGACCTTCCCCAGCTGGCTCGAGCGCGACGAGGCACACGAGGTCCTCAACCAGGGCGGGGTTCGCTTCCGTTCGGGCAAGGCGCTCGTTCCGTTCCGCATCACGGGCAACATCGAATGGGGCGTGCCCGTCACCGACGAGTGCGGATGCTCCGGCCTCACCTGCTGGGTATGGCCCGAGAGCCTCTGGGCGCCCATCAGCTTCACGCGCACCGCGCTCGCCGAGGCGAAGCGCACCGGACGCGGCGACCGCTACGCGAGCCTCGACTGGCACGACTGGTGGTGCAGCGACGAGGCCCATGCCTACCAGTTCATCGGCCAGGACAACATCTATTTCTACGGCGTGGCGCAGACCGCCATGTGGGAAGCGCTCGGCTGCAACATGCAGCAGAGCACCCTGGTCGCGAACTACCACGTGCTCTACATGGGCAAGAAGGCGAGCTCCAGCTCGCAAACCCCGCCGCCGCCCGCAAGCGAACTGCTCGATCACTACAGCGCCGAGCAGCTGCGCGCCCACTTCCTGTCGCTCGGCCTGGGCGAAAAGCCCGTGAGCTTCTCCCCGAAGGCCTACGACACGCGCGAGACCGGCAAGAACCCCGACGGAAGCCCGTTGCTCGCCCGCGACGACAAGCGCGTGATCGACCCCGTGCAGAAGGAGGGGACGCTGCTTACCGGCGTGTTCAACCGCCTGGCACGCTCGTGCTTCTACGGCGTCGCCGTCAAGGACGGGGACCCTTCGTCGGTGCGCACGGGGTGCATCCCCGCAGGCGATCCCAGCCCCGCCGCACGCGATGCCGCCGAGCAGGCCGTCCTTGCCTTTGAGCGGTACATGCACACCTTCGAGTTGCATCGCGCCCTCGGCGTATGCGACACCTTCCTGCGCGCCGCCAACAAGCGCTGGAGCGATGCCAGCAAGGCGGCGAAGGCCGCGCAGGCAGACGACCAAGCCGCCGGCGACGACCTCATGCGCCAGGCCCTTGTGGACGCATTCTTCGAGCTGCGCGTGGCGACGGTCCTCATGCACGGCGTCGTGCCGCGCGGGTGCGAGCTCATCTGCGAGCACTTCGCCATCGACCCCGCCGTCTTCTTCTCGTGGGAGCACGTCTTCGACACCACCGACGAGCTCTTGGCGTCGCTTGGCGAAAAGGCCGGCGCGCACCAGGTCGTCGCGCTGCCGCCGCGCTTCGACTTCTTCTCGTTCTAGGGACGAGGCCCCGGCGCGCGCCCCGCGCCTGCAGCCATCGGCTACCAGAGAGCCCCGCCTGCCGGGGCTCTCTTCGTTTCGCCCGCACGGGCAGCCCGCTGGCAACAAGCACCCGTTTGTCGAGGATTGGCGGAGACGCCCGGCTGCGCATCGGGAACGTCTGCAAGGGGCATAATCGGTGGTCCGTGCAAACAGCTGGAGCAACGCTCCCCAAGATAGAAAGGGTTCTCCATGGAAGACACGCTCACCATGCGCCGCGCGACCGCTTCTGAGGCGACCCGCGTGATGGAGATACTCGACGACGGCAAGCGCTCGATAGCCCGGTTTGGCATCGAGCAGTGGCAACACGGATACCCCGACCTCGCATCGGTCGAGCAGGACATCGCGCTCGGCGCCTGCCACGTCGCCGCCACGGCCGCCGGAGAGCTCGTGGGCGCCCTCGCCCTGAGGCTCGACCTGGACCGCGACTACGCCGCCTCGGGCATCGACTGGCTCACCGCGAACCCTTCCGAGGAGCCGGTCCCCTATGCCGCGATCCATCGATGTGCCACCGCCGAGGCCGCGCTCAAGCGTGGCGTCATGGCGTTCTTGTTTGCATCCGCCGAGGACCTCGCCCGCCGCGCCGGCCGCTCGAGCATACGCATCGACACGCATCCCGGCAACCTTGCAATGCGCAGCTTCCTTGCCAAGCAGGGGTTTAGCGAGCTCAGCGCCTTCAAGCTCTCCACAAAGGGCGACGCCGAAACCGACATCGTGCGCATCGCCTACGAGAAGCTGCTGTAACATCCTCCTTGGGCCGAAGCGCCCGGCGACCGCCCCGCAGCCATCGTGAAGGGCAGCCGCCGGGGTCCTCGCACCGACTCGTCCCACCGCCCCGCCACCTTCGCCAGGAGACCCCATGCCTCGTCTTTACCTCATGCGCCACGGACAAACCGAATTCAACGTCTTGAAGCTCGTGCAAGGACACTGCGACTCGCCGCTCACCCAGGCGGGACGCGACCAGGCCGTCGCGGCCGCCCGCTGGTATGCCGAGCATGAGGTCGAGGTCGGATACCTCTGCTCATCCCCGCTGGGGCGTGCGCACGACACCCTCGACATCGTGATCGGGCACAACCCGCGTTACTCGGGCGTCCCCCGCGCCGACGAGCCGGGCCTTATCGAGCGATGCTACGGCATCTACGAGGCGGGGCCGCAAGACGCCATGCCCATCACGCCGTGGAACCCCCATGACGAGCTTGTCGAGGTCGGTGGCGACTACGAGCTAGAGGCGCGCTCGCGCATCGTCGAGACGCTGACCCGCGCCATGGACGCCCATCCCGGCGACAACGTGCTCGCCGTCTCCCACGGGGCGATCATCACGCAGTTCAAGCTCGCCTGGGAGTCCCGCGCCACCTGCCCGCAGGACGTCTTTTTGGGCAACTGCTGCATCCTCGTCTTTGACTATGACCCCGCGACGAAGGCCTTCTCCAACATCCAGATCGTAAACCCCGCCTAGATTCGCCGGCGCATGGCCGCCGCGGCCAGGCTGGCTAGCGGCGCCTGCCGTGGGAGTTTCGCCAGATCTCGCGCCCCAGCATGAGCGCGAGCACCAAGGCTGACAGATATCCCAAAAAGCCGATCACCGGGATCCCGAAGATCACCGGCTCGATCTTTGCGTAGTACACCACCGACGAGCCGATGAAGAGGCCTGCGATCACGATCGCCATGGAGGCGCGGTCCACGATGCCGCCCACGTGTCGCAGCACCTCCTCGGACCCCATGAGCTCGGTGTTCACCTTGAGCTGCCCGCGGGTGAGCATGCGCGAGGCGAGGCCCAGGTACTCCGCCGCCTCGAGCGACCCCTTCACCGCACGGCCCGTTCCCATGAGCAGCTCCTGCGCCGCCTTCTCGACGCGCTCGAACGAGCTCGTCTCGTTCGCGATGTGGTCGGAGATGATCTGGACCATGTTCACGTCGGGCATGTACTCGGAGAGCAGCCCCTCGAGCGTCACCATGCCGCGCGCGAACATCGTGACCACGCTGGGCAGCTCGATGTCGTTTTTACGCGCCAGGTTGATCAGGGAGGTCAAGAAGCGCCCGATGTCCAGGTCGGCCAGGTCCCTGCCTCCGAAGTCCTGCACGATATAGTCGAGGTCGGTGAGAAACGCCGTGTGGTCGATCTGCGAGGTGTCGCCGCGAGAGATCGCGAAGCGCATGAAGGCGTCCTTGAGGCGCGGCACGTCGTTTTGCGCGACGGCGAAGATGATCTCCTTCACCACCCCGCGGTCATGGCTGGACATGCGCCCCACCATCCCGAGGTCGATGAAGTAGATGACCCCGTCCGACAGGATGATGTTGCCGGCATGCGGGTCGGCGTGGAAGAAGCCGTCGTCGAGTACCTGGGTCGCGTAGTCGTCGACGATGCGCGAGCCGATCTCGCGCAAGGTGTAGCCCTGGCGCACCAAGCGTTGGGGCTCGGCGATCGAGATGCCGTCGATGTAGTCCATGACCACGATGTGCTCGGTGCACAGATCGAGGTAGGACTTTGGACACGAGATGCCGTGAGAGCTCGCGTGAAAGGAGTGGAACTCGTCGAGGTTGCGCGCCTCCATAAGGAAGTTGGTCTCTTCGCGGAAGGACTGCCAAAGCTCCTCGACCACGTCGCGCAGGTCGACGATCTGGTCGGTCTTGAAGAAGCGCGACACATGGCGGGCAAGGGAGCGCATGATGTCGATGTCCTGCGCCATGACCTGCTGCGCGCCGGGACGCTGGATCTTCACCGCGACGTCCTCCCCGCTCACCAGGCGAGCGCGATGCACCTGCGCGAGCGAAGCCGAGCCGAGCGGGTTGGGGTCGATCGCATCGAAGATCTCGCCGAGCTTCAAGCCGTACTCGGCCTCGAGGCACTCGAGGACCACCGAATACGGGACGGGCTCGACATCGGTGCGGAGGCGACGAAGCTCGTCGCAAAACCGCTGCGGCAAGATCTCCGAGCGGTTCGCCAGAATTTGGCCCATCTTCACGAACATGGGGCCGAGCTCCTCGAGCAGGCACCGCAGGCGCACGGGGGTGATGTTGTTCCACACCTCGTACTTGCGTGCCAGCCGGAAGATCTCGGCGATACGCTTGCGACGGCCGGCAAAGCTGAGCTGATACTTCTCTGTATCCGCCATCACTTCGGGCTCTTCAGGGAACTCGTCGGCGGCGCGCTCGCGACGACGAGCCGAGCGAGAAGGAATGAGGGGCTCTTCCTCGACGAAGCCGGGCTCCTCGGGAATCAGCGGCTCGTGGTGGGCCTCAGCTTTGCCGGCGTCTTTCGTCATATATCTATGCGTCCTTACCGTCTGCGGCGGCCTCGTCGGCATCTGCCGCCTCGTCGACGGGGGCGTCCGCGCCGGCGTCAGGCTCCTCTTCGACCGACTCGACCTCCACCGTCACCGTGGCATCGTCCACCGAATCGACCAGGTCGCGCACGTGCGCCAAAAACTCCGTGCGCTCAGACATGGTGAGCATGCGCACTCGGGCCAAGATCAGCTCGTCGAGCACGCGCTCGGCGACGCTCGAGCCCTGCGAGCTCAAACGGTCGGTGACGTCGCTAAAGGCGCCGCCCGCCTGCACGAACACATCGGACATGGAGCGGGCAAAGTCAGACGAGGGCTTCTCGCTGCGGACCTGCTCGCCCTTGGCGTTCAGGTCGTCGAGGACCTCCTTGCCCTTCTCTGCCGCCGTGGCAGCCATGCCGATACCGATGTTCACCATATTGTTGACGAGATCTTCAAAGGTGGTGGCCATGATGTCTCCTTCATCTGCCGGGGCTGCCGGCAGGGACGGCTGCATTTCACTTCTTGTACCCCATTGCGCACGCCCATAACGAGCTGCCGCAAACGGTAGGCACCGGCGGCGGGCCCGAGCGGGAGCGGCTCCCGTCCCGGGAGACGGGAGCCCGATAGCCCTAGCGCTCGTTGTCCGACATCGCGAAGCCGTTCTTCATGGCGCAGCTCGTGGTGTAGAGCACGCGCCCCAGCAGGTCCTCGGTCTCGCGCTTGAGGTCCGCCGCCATGCGGTCGTTTGCCTGCTCGAGCACAGCGGGGACCTCCGCGGCGGGAAGACCTGCCACCTCGGCGTCGGTCTCGCGGAGCATCTGGTGGCCAAGCGAGCCGACCTTCTCCTGATAGCGCTCGACCGCCGCCGAGTTCTCATGGAAGCGGGCGTCTGCGAGGGCGGCGATCACGCGGTTTGCCCAGTAGAAGCTCTCGGTGGTCACGCGCGCGGTGGTGTTGGCCAGATACTCGGGCGCCGCGTCGACGTTGCCATAGAAGGGGACGAGCGCGTTGAACGGGTTGGAGCCGAACGCCATCCATTGAACCGTGCGCGATGCCTCGGGGCGATACGGGCGAATCTGCAGGACGGCAAGCTGGCCGTTGCGATTGATGCCGATGGGTCGATACATGGCGCGGGTGGCGTCGGTGCCGGCCTTTCCATACGGGTCGTACGGCGTGCCTTGGAAATGGGCGGAGAGCACGTATTTCACGTCCTCGATGGTGAGCTTGCGCTCGGGCGTGCGCGACCAGGGAATGTTGTCGGACTCCGGACGCAGCGGGGCGGCGGGTCCGTCCCAGCGGTCGCTCGGGTTTAGGCAGCGCTGCATATACCACGCACGGGGCGTGTTGTAGACGTGGTCGGAATCGCTGTGCGAGCCAAACGCGTCGCGCGGGTTGAAGACCGAAGACCCCTCGGACGCCCCTTTCGCCGAGAAGCCGACCTGCGACGAAGAGAGGGTGAGATCCAGGTGGTTCTCGGCCATCCATGCGCGAAGGTCCGCGCTCGCCATGTGCTCTCGCTGCTCTCCCTCGGCGTCCGCAAGGTCAAACGAGTCGATACCGAGCTGGTTGGGCATCGTGACATAGGCGTCATCGGGCACGCGCTTGGCGATCCAGTGGTGGCCGCCCACGGTCTCAAGCCACCAGATCTCGTCAACATCGGAAAATGCGATGCCGTTCATCTCGTAGGTGCCAAACCGCTCGAGCAGTTCGCCCAGGCGACGCACGCCGTCGCGAGCGCTGGCGATGTACGGCAAGACGAGGGTCACCATGTCCTCCTCGCCTATGCCGCCGGGCACCTCGGGGAGATAGCCGTCTTCGCCCTCGACGCCGACGGCGGGCCGGTATGCCACGAGCGGGTCCGCGCCGAGCACGCGCTCGTTCGACGTGATGGTCTCGGTAGCGGTCATGGCGACGTTGGCCTCGTTGAAACCCGCCGCCGCCCACACGCCGTGGCCGGGCAAGGCGTCGGGCACCGAGGTGTAGCGCATGGGGCTGTCAGGCAGCTCGATGGTGAGATGAGACTCGACGCTCTTGTAGACGCGGGGCTGCTCGTCGCGGCTCACCACATGCATGCGCTTGGGCTCGAACTGCCCGTTCGGCGAGTCCTCGTTGCGCGCGATGATGGTCGAGCCGTCGTAGCTCGCCGCCTTGCCAATCAATATAGTGGTGCAAGCCATGGAGTTCCTCCCTGCGATTAGGTGTCATGCCTTCCACAGGGTAGCACGCGCGGGACGTCTCGACGCGACGCGAGGATGTTCGCCTGAAACCAATTGTTTTTATATGTTGATAGCCCGCATGAGAGAGTGCTCTTAGGGGTACCATGCTCAACCAGTATGCCGCGACCGCGACATGCGCCAAACGCCCATGTGGGTACCGAACGAAAGGTCGATGTATGGCAACCGGAACGGTAAAGAAGTCCTTCTTCAAGGAGAAGGGCTATGGCTTCATTACCCCCGACTCCCCTGTCGAGGGCTCGCACTCCGACGTGTTCGTGCACTTCAGCGCAATCCAGATGGACGGCTACAAGTCGCTTGATGAAGGCGACCGCGTAGAGTTCGAGGTGGGCCCCGGCAAGAAGCCTGGAGAGACCCAGGCTCTCAACGTGCGCAAGGTTGGATAAAGGGCCGCCATGTCAGACGGGGTATGCTCTACCTTGAGTTCCAAGATGGGCGCCACGGAATATATGACATGTCACCGCTTATTGGAAAGGGCGTGTTCGCCAAGCTCTCCAACCCTTCAGAGTTTGCCGCAGTTCGCTCAGATGGCTTCACAGCAGTTTGGCAATGTGGAGTCGATATAGCACCGGAAGAGCTTTATGAGAACTGCGTTGCACCCTGAGCATCCATCGCAGCGCAAAAGGGCCTGTCCCGCACATGCGGGGCAGGCCCTTTTGCCTGACGTCATGCGGCGGGCGCGAGAGCCGCTACAGGTTTGCAGGAGGCTCCATGCCGAGATGGTCATAGGCGGCTAGCGTCGCCATGCGGCCATGCTTGGTGCGCACCATGAGACCGCGCTGGAGCAGGTAGGGCTCATAGACGTCCTCGAGCGTCGCGGGGTCCTCGCCAACGGCGCTCGCAAGCGTCGAGAGACCCACCGCGCGACCCCGGAAGGTGCGCGCAAGCGTCTCCAAGATCCGGATGTCCATCCAGTCCAAGCCCAGCTCGTCGATCTCGAAGAACTCGAGCGCCTCGCGCGTGATGGGCAGGTCGATGTCTCCCCCGCCACGCACCTGGGCATAGTCCCGGACACGTTTGAGCAGACGGTTGGCCAGACGCGGCGTGCCGCGCGAGCGCGAGGCGATCTCTTCGGCAGAATCCTGGTCGATCGCCACGTTGAGGATGGTCGCCGAACGCACCACGATCTGCGCGAGGTCGCGCACCGAATAATAATCGAGCCTGAACGAGATGCCGAAGCGGTCGCGCAGCGGCCCTGTGAGCATGCCCGAGCGCGTGGTCGCCCCGACGAGCGTGAAGTGCGGGATCTCCAGGCGGATGGAGCGCGCCGCCGGCCCCTTTCCGATCACGATGTCGAGCGCGAAGTCCTCCATCGCAGGATAGAGCACCTCTTCGACCGAATGATTGAGGCGATGGATCTCGTCGATGAAGAGCACGTCTCCAGGCTGAAGATTGGTCAGGATCGCGGCGAGGTCCCCCGTGCGGGCGATGGCGGGGCCGGAGGTCGTCTTGATCTGCGACCCCAGCTCGTTGGCGACCACCGTCGCCAACGTGGTCTTGCCCAGTCCCGGAGGGCCCGAGAAGATCACATGGTCCAAGCATTCGCCGCGGCTCTGCGCCGCCTCGATCAAGATCCGCAGGCTCTCCTTGATATGGTCCTGTCCGCAGTAGTCGTCGAGCTTCTGTGGGCGCAAGGAGCGCTCGACGTCCAAGTCGTCGCTCGTGAGGCTGCCCGTCACGAAGCGATCGCCGCGAACGCCCTGCGCGGCGCCGGCGGAACGCTGCGGCACGTCGTCCCACAGGTCACGCGAGTCATCGGCTTCCCACATCATGCACCCATTCCCAGTCGCTTGAGGGCTGCGGCGAGGACGTCCTCGACCCTCATGTCACGGCCATCATACCCCTCAAGCGCAAGGTCGGTCTCCTGCGGGCTGAAGCCCATGGAAAGCAGGGCCTCGCGCGCGTCTTCGAGCACGCCCCGGTCGGGAGCGCCTATGGGAAGCTGCCCTGCGGCGGGGAGGTCGGCCCCCACGAGGCCGCGCTCCTTTGCAAAGGTTCCCTTGAGCTCGAGGATGAGGCGCTGCGCGGTCTTTTTCCCCACGCCGGGCACCGTTGCCATGGCCTTGGCGTCCTCGGAGAGCACGACGGTATACAGTTGCTCGACCGAGAACTTCGAGAGCACCGACAGCGCCAGCCGCGGGCCCACGCTCGATACCGAGATGAGGCGGTCGAACACCATGCGCTCGGATGCGGTGAGAAAGCCGAACAGCGCGACGGCGTCGTTGGAGATGCGCATGCGCGTGTAGAGGCGCACCTCGTCTCCCGCGGGAGGCAGTCCGGCCGCCGTCGTGGCGGAGATGCCGACCTCGTACCCCACGCCCCCGACGTCTATCACCGCGGCAGACATGGTTGCCTCTATCAGTGTTCCACGCAACTGAGCGATCATGAGTAGGGGTTCCCTTTCTCTTGTACGTAACGACCGTGGGTGAGCTCTGCCGTGGCGCAGCGGTGAGCATGGCAGATCGCGCAGGCGAGGGCGTCTGCCGCATGGTCCGGCCTTGGATCGTGATCGAGGCGCAAGAGGTTTCGCACCATATATATAACCTGACGCTTATCGGCCGCGCCGGTGCCCACCACGTCCTGCTTGATCTGCATAGGCGTATATTCCCCCACTTCGAGCCCTGCGAGCGAGCAGGCGACCAGGGCGGCGCCGCGGGCGTGGGCCGTCGGTATGGCGGAGCGGGTATTGGCGCCAAAGAAGATGCTCTCGATGGCTGCGGCATCGGGGTGATAGCGGCGCGCGACCTCGGCAAGCTCGTCGACGATATGACGGAGGCGAGGGGCGAGCTCCTGGTCGGTGGTGGTGTGGATGCACCCGTATGCCCGGCAGCGGCAGTCTCCCCGACGCTCCTCCACAATGCCCCAGCCGGTATTCGCCAAGCCGGGGTCGAGCCCCAAGATGATCATGCTAGCCCTCCCTCCACACAAGGGCGCGGCGGCCTCCACGCAATTCGAACACTTGTTCTACTATAGCATGACGGCCGCCGTCGCGACTAGTTCTGCGAGAAAAAGGGGAAATTGCGGTCCGGATGGACAGGGCCGGGCCCCATGGGCCCGACGACGTGCTCGTCAGAGGGCCCCTCCTGGGAAGAGCTCTCGATCATGCGGCTGATCGCTTCCTGAACCTGTCCCTCGAAGCGCTGCAGGTTCTCGCGAATCTTGCGCTGCCCCTCCTCGGACTGCAGATGCTCGAGCTGCTCGGGCGTGATGCCCAGCAAGCCGCCGATAAGTCCCATGACCTCTCCGCGGACCCGCTCGCCGTACTCGTCTCCCCGCTGCTCCGCCCGGTCGAGCTCCTCTCGCGCGAGCTCTGCGACGCCGCGATGCTCCTCGCCGTGTCGCCCCAGGTCGGACCACGCGAGCGACGCGGGCCACATGCGCTCGGAGAACGAGCGGCCCGAGACGATGGGGCACTCGGGCAGCATGCGCCGCGCATACTCGCCGTGCCTCACCAGAACCAACAGCAAGGCAGCCGCCTCGCGGTTGGCGTCGATCGTCGGAAGCTCCTCGAACGGGAGGTTTCGGTCCACGTGCGCCTCGAGGATGCCGTCGACCTGGCTCGGCTCGAGCTTGGCCAGCACCCGGGCGATATGGTCTGCCCAGTCGGTCTTCTCCCAGTCGTCGCGCATGGCGCGCGCAAGCGCCTCGGAGAGGGAGCGCTCCACCGCGTTCAATGTCACCAGACGCGTGGGCACCGCCGTCCCGGCGCCGTTGCGCATGCGCGCCAGGAACTCGAGCGCCGAGAGGTATACGTCGCCGAAGGGAGCCATCACCCCCTGGAACGAGGCCGCGAGGGCCGGAGCCGAAAGCGCGGCGTCGGTCTTCGTGATGGAGCTCACCGGCACCGCGTGCTCTATCCGCGCGAGGTCGCGCAAGAGCATGCCCTCCGCCTGCTCGCGCAGCTGAGGGCCCTCGGCAAACGTGGGGACGCGGTCGACGATGGCGGAGACCTCGGGCGCCTCGTGCTCGACGAGGCGGATGTTGAGGTTCGACGCGAGGGTGCGGACGAGTTCCATGCGCTCGCGCTCGGCGACCTCCTGCGACGGCGTATACACCTCGGAGCGCTCGACCACAAGCCCCACCACGTTACGAGGCCCCAGCGCGTCGACGCAGAGCGCCGCCGCAAGCGACGACTGAAGGTCTCCCGAGAGCAGCAGGGCCGCGCGACGGCTCCCGCGGGCGAGCGCCGTGTCGCGAACCGCTATCACGAGCGCCTCCCACAGCCATTCCTCACGCCGGTACTGCGGCAGCTCGTGCTGCTCGATGCAGGGCAGCTGCATGCCGCGGCGCACCTCTTGGACGAGCAGGGACTCCTCGAAGCACGGGGCCTGGGCGACCACGCGCCCGGCGTCGTCCATCACAAACGATCCGCCGGTGTACACCGCGTCGTCAAAGGCGCCCACGGGCGCCATGCATGCAAGCCAAAGCCCCGCCCGCGCCACCTCGCGACGAAAATGCCCGTCGGCAACCGATGCCACGGCGCTCGACGCCTCGTCGTGAACGTCAAAGGCGTTTGCCTGGAAGTACACCATGAGGTCGCAGCCTCGGGGCAGCTCCTCGAGGTCGCGCAGGGCGTCGAAGGTCACCGCGACGCGCACGCCCGCCACGTCGAACACCGGCGGCGCCCAAAGGTCGTCGCCGGTCCGCTCGCGACGAAGCGCCAGCATGGTCCGCGCCGGGACCGCCCGTCCGCGATCGAGCACGAACACCTCGAAGAGCGGCGCTCCGCCATAGGAGACCACGGCGGGCACGAGCGCCACGACCTCGAGCTCCTTCAGACGGGCGGCCAGCCGCTCGAGGCTGCGCACCAGGTCGTTCTCGTAGTTGGACGCCTCGATGAGCCCTCCGGGCACGACTCCCGCCATCAGCGGCGCGGGAACGCACAAGAGGTCGGCGCCTCTCTCCTTGGCGAGTACCGCCTGGCTCTCGACCCGCGCGCAGATGCCCTCGATGTCGCCAAGGCGCATATCGATCTGCGCGAGCGCGATGTTCACCCGAGCCACCTTCCTTTCTTACCTCAGAAAAGGGGCCGCCCGAAGGCGACCCCTCGTCATTCCACTTTACTCCATCCGGGGGCCACCCGGTGCGTAGAGCTGCGGATTTGATGTAAAACGTCGATAACGAGACCGCACTGCCGAGCGTCGTGCGCCGCGCGGGGCGACGGACTAGAAGGCCTTCTTCCACAGGCCGTGCAGGTTGCAGTAGGCGTAGACGGTGCCGGACTTCATGCCGCCGGCAAAGAAGGTGGCAGGGGTCTGCCCGGGCTTGAGGTCATGCACCTCGAGGCGTCCATCGGCCTCAAGCGCGATCCACTCGATATAGTGCTCCTCGAGCATGGGATGCTCGACCTCGCCGACCGTTACATGGATCACGTGCCCGTCGCGCTGGACGTCTACCACGGGCACATGCTTCTCCTGCGCGGCGTCGACCGAGTTGGCCTCGAGCGCCTCGAAGCCCTCGGGAGCCGCCGCATCGGCGCTGAGCGCGACGAAGAGCTTGCCGGTTGAATCCTTAAAGAATGTTGCCATGTCATATCCTTTCGATATACGTGTGAACCACTCGCGTACCGCTTAGTATTCCCCTCGCCTATAGGGGATAATCCCGGGTATGCACAGGCTGCATACCGACACCAACCCTCCATGTACGCATGCCTTTGTTCACGCCGGGCAAGCTGTCCGTTAATTGATTTTCACCCCTTCGCATATCTTCAAATTCTCTATACAATCATCATTACTGTAATTCGCGCCCCCGGGGTGTCGCCCATTCACCAAACGATTGACACCCTCGTGCGCGCGGGAGAGGACGGTCTATGGGATTTCGCTCCTGGTTGCGCGAGCGCTTCTCGCGCATGGCAAGGCGACGTGGAAGCAGGCGGGCGGGTCCCGCGCGCACCGCTTCGGCGCCGCAGGTAGAGATGATCGCGCCCGGCTACCCCGCTGCCGATTGGGAGGAACTACCCGCATACCTCCCCGTCGATCCCGAAGGGCACAAGGTGGCCTGCATCATCGCCGCCGCCATCGCCGCCGGCGAGCACACCGAGAGCAACCTGGTGCTGCGCCGCGTGAGCATGGCGAACCCCGAATACACCCGCGTGGCCTGCATCGCTACGGCCCTGGGAGCCGGGGCGCTTGATAAAAGCTCGTTTACCGTAAAACGCATCTATCGAAAGAAAGTGACGGAGAACACCCATGCTGCGTAAATTCAAGATCTCAATCGACGGGACCCAGTATCTTGTGGAGATGGAGGAGATCGGGGCCCCGGCTCCGGCCCTGTCTCTTATACACATCT
>NZ_JACJKQ010000015.1 GCF_016901575.1 Enorma phocaeensis | reverse complement strand
ACAGGAAGAGCGACCTCGTGGGGAACCAGAGGGAGCTGCAGGACCTGCTCAGGAAGATGCGCGGATGACGCGGCGCGACGTCTCTGGGGGTGACATTTTCAAAAAACTTCAACATTTTCGGGGCCAGTTTTGTAAAAAGACGTAGCTTCGGCGTGGGCCTGTGAGAATACGTGGCTCCGACGAGGGCTGGCCAGGAGGGTGCGCGACGCAGGGAGGTGTGCGGCGCGCGGTATCCGGGCTGGCATCGACCGATATGGCGTAGGGGTCACATATTTTGAATCATCCCGGGCAGATGGGTATCTACCCGCAGGCAATCGTGCTAGATTATGATGAAATGCCGTAAGGTTATAATGTTTAGAAGTATTCATCATATAGGATGGCGTCATGGCCCTGATCGATCGCAACATCAAAGTCCCTTTGCACTATCAGATGTACCTTGACCTGCTCAAGCGCATTCAGTCTGGAGCGCTTGCCCCGGGAGACAGGCTCCCTCCCGAGCCTCAGCTTGAAAAGATTTATGACGTGAGCCGCATCACGGTTCGCCGAGCGGTGGAGATGCTCGCCCAGGAGGGTTTGGTTGAGAAGCACCGCGGCAAGCGCGGCACGATCATCTCTGGTTCCAAGCACGACTACGACATTGCGAAGCTGACGAGCTTTACCGATGACGCTCAGCTGTACGGCGACCGACCCAGCGCAGAGCTCGTGGGCTTCGCCGAGATCGAGCCGACCGAGCACATCGCGGGCCTGCTGCACATCAAGCGTGACGAGCGCGTATACCTTATCGAGCGCAAGCGCTTCCGCACCAACGTGGTGGTCGGCTTCCATCGCGCCTACATTCGTCGCATCGACGGGCTCTCTCTTTCAGCCGAGGAGTTCACGCCCGACGCCTCGCTCTACGAGCTGCTCAAGATTCGCGGCGTGGTGCCGGGCTCCGCCTCGGAAGTCCTCGAGGTGCGCGAGCCCGAGGGGGATGTCATGGACGAGCTCGGGATGCCGCACGGCCAGGCCATCTTCTACAAAGAGCGGGTGACGCGCACCTCGGACGGCAAGCCGTTTGAATACGTCGAGATGTTCTACAACCCCGAGTACTACCGATACAAGGTCGAACTCGTGCTCGCATAGGGCACGTCCGCTCCCGGGCGGCGTGCGGCAGCCAGCATGGCATGGGCCGGGGGCCAGCGAGCGCGATCGTTCCCGCACGGCATGCGGCCCCTTTGTCGCCCTCCATCATCATGTGTTGCCCCCAGGGCGCCGTTGCTCACGAACGTTGGAGCGACGGCGCCCTTTTTTTCGCCGAAGCTCGGTAATTGTTCGTTTCTGGGGTCAATTCTGTAAAGAGACGTAGCTTTGGTGCGGCGCCGCCGGGTCCGGGCCGGTAGGGTGAAAGTGCTGAGGCGGGGCGTTTTCTGGCGCTACCTGCCCGGATGTTTGCGCAACGTCTTCTCGGGCGTTCCATGGACTCACGGCCACTCGGGTGGGCGCGCGGGCGCGAGCGCCGTCAAATCCATGCCGTTCACCAGCAAAAACCAACCGGCTGCGGCTCATTTGCCAGCTGAATATTGACGGTTCTCTGAATTAAACATATTAAAGTTATAACGTAATAATTAAATGACGAAAAAGGAGGGAGCATGGGCAAGGACTATCTCATCTACGACATCCACTCCCATCTGGGCAAGACCAGTTCGGGAGAGGAGAACACGCCGGAGGAGATGCTCGCCGACCTGGACGCGTATGGAATCAGCAAGGTGGGCATCAGCAGCCTTTCCGGCACCTCGATGCGGGCTCAGAACGATCTGGTGCACCGTGCCAAGCAGGCGCATCCCGATCAGATCAAAAACTATGCCTTCATCAATCCCAAGGCGCCGGATGCCATCGACGAGGTGCATCGCTGCCTGGGCGAGCTCAAGATGGACGGCGTGAAGTTCCACTCATGGAAGCATGGATACTATCCCGACAACACGCCCGCCCTCCAAGAGATCTTCGAGGCGATCGAGCCCTATGGCGTCCATGTGCAGATGCATGTGGGAACCGCCCCGTTCTCGACGCCGTATACCTGGGCGGTCTGGGCGAAGCGCTTCCCCAAGATCGACTTCCTGTTTACCCATATCGGCTACTACGAGTTTGGCCAGTCGACCATCGAGGCGGTTCGCGACCTTTCCAACGTGTGGGTCGAGACGTCCGGCCAGATGGACGTCGACGTGCTTCTTCGTGCAATCGACGTGCTGGGCGAGCGCCGGGTGTGCTTCGGCACCGATTGGCCGTACAAGCCGGTAAACATCGAGGTCGAGAAGTTCTTTGAGCTGGAGATTCCGAGCGACAAGCTCGAGTTCATCTTTCATCGCAACGCAGAGTACCTATGGAGAATGGAGGGCTGATGATCAAGATTCTGCTCACGTCCCACGGCACCATGGCAGAGGGCATGGTGCAGTCGGTGAAGATGCTCATTGGCGAGCAAGAGCATCTCGAGGTGGTTACCTTCGCCGAGGAAATGGGCGCCGAGGAGCTGGAGGAGCTCTACGCCCAGAAGCTGTCCGACACCTCGGACGACAACCAGTGGCTCGTGTTCTGCGACCTCAAGGGCGGCACTCCGTTCAACGTGGTCTCGAAGTTCTCCTTTAAGAACGAGAACGTCGCGGTGATCTACGGGATGAACCTTCCCGTGGTCATCGAGGCGCTGGTCCTCTCTGCTCCCCAGGAGCTCTCTTTGAATGAGCTGGTAGACGACATCGTCGGCAAGACGGCGGAGAGCATCGGGTTGAGCGAGATCTAGACGGCCGGAATGCCCGGCGGCGGGTCCGCCGTCGGATAGGTTGGACCCTTGCGGCGCCTCGGGGGCGCAAGGGGATGCCTGCCGGTGGTACCGGCGGGCGGTGCGGGGCGAGCGCCCCGGGAAAGGATGGAAGAAATGCAGGTAGGAGTCTTTCGCATCGATGACCGCTTGATTCATGGCCAGGTTGTGACCGCGTGGATCGCCAACGCCGATGCCGATACCGTCGTGGTGGCAGACGACAAGGCCGCCTCCGATGAGTTCCAGCGCACGCTGCTGCAAATGGCGACGCCGAACACCGTCAAGCTCGAGGTGCTTCCGGTCGAGGACGCCAAGGCGCTCATCGCCAATCCGGATGCCGCCGGTCGCGCGCTCCTTCTCGTGCGCGGTCCGCAGCAGGCGCTCGAGCTGGTGCGCTCGGGCCTTAAGGACCACACCATCAACGTGGGCAACATGAACATGAAAAAGGGCAAGACCAAGGTCCTGGGCAACTTCTGGGTCTTCCCCGAGGACGTTGAGACCTTCAAGGAGCTCTACGCCGAAGGCGTCACCGCCGAGGTTCGCGCCGTGCCCAACGAGCGCAGCCAGGACGTCATGGACCTGCTTAAGAAGAACGGCCTCGTCTAACGGCGTCTCTCCTAGATTACGTTCACCATATGGAGGTGTGACATGAGTTTATTGGTACAGGCGCTGCTCGTCGCGGCTTTCGTGACCATCGCCTTCATCGATTCCCATACGGCCCAAACCCATATCTTCAGGCCCATCGTCGTCGGTCCCGTGGTCGGCCTCATCATGGGCGACGTCGCCACCGGCTTCACCGTAGGCGTGCAGGTCGAGATGATGTTCCTTGCGGTCATCTTCGTCGGTACGGCGAATCCGCCCGATCCCACCATTTCGACGGCAATCGCTACGGGCATCGCCATCCTCGGCGGCGGCGGAACCGAGACCGCCGTTGCCACGGCCCTTGCCGTATCGGTGATCGGCCAGATGGCCACCACGTTCCAGAACTCCATCATCAACGTGTTCTTCATGCATCGCGTCGAGGCGGCGGTCGAGAAGATCGACAGGCACGGCATCGTGCTCAACAACACGATCCTGCCCATGGCGTTCAACGCGCTGCTCTATGGCCTGCCCACGTTCCTGGCCATCTATCTGGGCGCCGACTATGTCCAGGCGATCATCGACGCCATTCCCGACCAGATCATCACCGGCCTTTCCGTGGGCGGCAACATGATCGGCGCCGTGGGCTTTGCGCTGCTGCTCTCGTCCATCAAGGCGCGCAAGTTCTGGCCCTTCTTCCTGCTGGGCTTCATCTTCGCATCCTACTTCGGCATGAACATGGTGGGCATCGCGCTCGTCGCCGTGGTGGGCGTCGCCATGTACTACTACTTCGTCCTCGCCGACGACAGGAACTAGAGAGGGGAGTCGATCGATATGTCTGACCAGGTCACCACTTCCGAGGTCCAGGCCGAGGAGACCCCGAAGCTTACCAACAAGGAGCTGTGGAAGGTATTTCGCAACCAGCTCACCATCCGTTGCGCCAACAACTACGAGCGCCAGCAGAATGCCGGCTTCACGCAGGCCATGATGCCGGTCGTCGAGAAGTACTACGACGATCCCGAGGAAAAGCGCGAGGCGTACGAGCGCCATATGGAGTACTTCCTCACCAACGACATCACGTCCGCCATCCCCGTGGGCGTCGCCGCCGCTATGGAAGAGCGCTATGCCACGCAGCGCGATATCGACCCCGATTCGATCAATGCGGTGAAGACCGCCCTCATGGGCCCGCTCGCCGGCATCGGCGACTCGCTGCTCAACGGCACCGCCCGCCCCATTCTTGCTGGCCTTGCCATCTCCTTTATCCAGGCCGGCCTGGGCTGGTTCGGCGTGCTCTTCTTCGTGATCGGCATGAGCATCGTCTCGCTGGGCGTGCGCTACTTCGGCGTGTTCCAGGGCTACAAGCAGGGCGTCAAGCTCGTTGCCAAGATTCAGTCGAGCGGTCTGATCGACAAGATCTCCGACCTCGCCGCGATCGCGGCCTATACCATCGTGGGCGGCTTCATCCCCGGCTTGGTAATCATCAACATCCCCATCGAGATCGGTAGCGGCGACTCGGTCCTGAACATCCAGCAGACCCTCGACGGGCTTGTCCCCGGCCTTCTGGGCGTGCTCTACACGCTGCTCATGTACGTGCTCATCACCAAGAAGAAGATCTCGGCGGTCAAGCTCATCCTCATCACCATGGTCATTGGCATCGCCGGCGTGTATCTGGGCATTTTGGGCTAGGAGCGGGCAAGATGATTATCGACATTCACGCCCACATCCGGTGCAACCCGGCTGACCAGCATGCCGAGGAGGAGGCGCTGCTCCGCGACATGGAGCGCAACGGCATCGGGCTGCGCGTGGTCTCGGCGCTGGACGGCTGGGACTACGACGAGGGCAATGCCTATGTGTCGGATCTCGTCGGGCGCCATCCTGACGCGTTGCTGGGCTGCGCGGTGGTAAACGCCAAGGCGAAGGGCGCGGCCGAGGCTGCGGAGCGGGCGCTCTCCCTTCCCGGCATGGGCATGCTCGAGCTCAACTCGCTTGAGGACGGCTACTATCCCGACAGCTGCCCCGGCGTCGAGGGGGTCCTTGACGTGGCGGAGCGCCGCGGCGTGCCGGTGAAGGTGTTCTGCGGCATCGGGTCTCGATCCATGCCCCAGCAGTGGATGGGGCACGTTCGCCGCCATCCCTCCATCCCCTTCGTCTTCCTGCATATGGGGTGCTTTGACTACGGCTATGGCTGCATCGACTTGGCGAGCGAGGTTCCCAATCTCTACCTTGAGACGTCCAACCAGTACGAGCTGCAGATCCTGCGCAAGGCGGTGAACGCGGCACCTCGCGACAGGCTGGTATTTGGGTCCATGTGGCCCGAGCGCCTGACAAAGTGCTCGCTCGACGTGTTCGACACGATCGGGGTGGACGACGAGTTCCGGCGCCTCACGTTCGAGGAGAACGGCGCCGTGTTGGCCCGCCAGGCGCGGGAGGCCGCGGCTTCGAGGGAGGTCGTCTCATGAGAAGCGACGAGGTGAGGGCGCTTCTGCCCGAGAGCGTGCGCGCGTCGTTCGACGGCATCGTCGACCAGAGCATCCTGGGGGCAAGCAAGCACATCTCCCTCATCGGGGAGATGATCGAGGCCGTCGCTCGCCGCGGTGCCGAGCAGGCGCGTCCAGCCGAAGACATCGTGGGCGATGTCAAGGCGGTCGCCCAGTTCTTCATCGATACGCGCGGCGAGGCGAGCCAGGCGGTGAGCAACGCGGTCCTTATCATGATCCGCGGCATCGATGCCTGTGCGCGGCTCGGTTCCGACGAGGCCGCGGCGCGAATCATCGAGGCGAAAGACGCCTATGCCGCCGAGGCGGCCCGAGCGATCTCGACCTGCGTCAGCTACGCCGTGGCGCTGGCGAGCCCCATGAAGAGGGTCTTCGTCTACGACTATTCGAGTACGGTCGAGAAGTTTTTGCGCGGCATCGCCGAGGGCGGTCCTCGCGAGGTGGTGATTCCCGAGAGCCGCATCATCGACGGCGGCAAGCCTTTCGTGCGTGCGTGCCAAGAGTGCGGACATGCGGTCACCTTCATCCCCGAGGCGGCGATGATGTATTTCCTCAAGGATTGCGACGCCGCCTTCATGGGGGCTGAGACGTTCTATCCCGATGGGACCGGCTTTAACACCACAGGCTCGGATATCGTGGGGGTGCTCTGCGCCCACCTCGGCGTCCCGCTCTATTTCTTGACGCCGCTCATCAAGCTCGACACGCGTCCCGTCTATGGCGGGGGCAAGCGCCTGGTGTACGACGACCTGACGCACAAGCTGAGCGCCGGCTGGGGGAGCGACCTTGCGACCGACGGCGTGAACTTCACGGTGCCCGAGCTCATCGGCGTGCCGCCTGAGCAGATTCGCGCGTTCGTCACCGAGCGGGGCGTCATCCCCGCGATGCAGATGTTTGATACGGCGATGAGCTATAGCGCCTATCTGCACGAAGGCATGGGCACAAACGACCAGGAAGGAGCCGACTGACATGGCTGCAGCAGCATCGCGGGTGCTCTCCCGCTCAGAGAAGCTCATCTTCTCGATGATTCAGCCCGACCCACTTCCGGGCAGCTATCGCCATCGCGACATGAAGATCGCAGAGATCGTCGACCGAGCGCTGCGCGAGACCGAGATGGTGGCGAGAAACGGCTTTGACGGCATCATCGTTCAGAACATGAACGACATGCCGGTGAAGCAGATAGCAAACCCCGAGGCCATCGCCTATATGACGCGCATCGCCCATGAGATCCGCGTCCGCTTTCCCGAGCTCGTGATGGGCATCCTTATGAATTGGGACGGCGTGGCGGGCCTCTCGGTCGCCGACGCGGTGGGGGCCGACTTTGTTCGCGTCGAGCACCTGTTTACCGGGGCCAACGTCACAAGCGCCGGCATCCTCGAGGCCCAGTGCGTCGAAATCGCCCAGCTGCGCAAGCGCACCGGCTCTACGGTCCCCGTGTTTGCCGACGTCTACGAGGTGCACGGCGTGCCGCTGTGCCCCAAGCCGGTGGGCGACGCCGCATGGGAGTGCGTGCACGAGGCGTTTGCAGACGGCCTGTTCATGTCGGGAAAGACGCCCGCCGAGAGCATCCAGATGGTGCAAGAGGCCAGGCGCCGGGTGCCCGACACCCCCATCTTCCTCGGTGGGGGCGCCACGGGAGACAACGTGCGCGAGCTCATGCGCTACTACGACGGCGTTTCGGTTGCCACGTGGATTAAAAACGGCGACATGAAAAACCCCATCGACCCCGACCGAGCCCGGATCTTCTTAGAGCAGGCCAAGGGCTAGACAACGGATATGTTGTTGAACGGGCTTCGCCTCGAGGCAGCGGGGATGAGCCCTTCGACCGACATATGCTTCCCCAGGTGGCGAGCGGTTCCGCGCAGGCGGGCCGCTCGCTGCTGTTTGTGCGCGGCGTGCGGCAATGCTCCCGCGGTGCGCGAGGTCCCGGGGCGAACGCGCGTTGCGCCGCGCCAGGCTGCGTGGCGCACGGGGCGCCGTCGCTCGGTCTTCTTCGAGCGACGGCGCCCCTCTTTTTCGCCGAAGCTCGGTTTTTCTTCGTTTTCGGGGCCAGTTTTGTAAAAAGACGTAGCTTCGGCGTGGGCCTGTGAGAATACGTGGCTCCGACGAGGGCTGGCCAGGAGGGTGCGCGACGCAGGGAGACGTGCGACGCGGGGCGTCTTGCCCGGCATAAATCGACATGGCGTGTTATGGAGCCGCATCTTGCCAAGAGTGTCTCGGCATCGGGTATTATGTGGGATGCTTGCGGCGACATGCCGCGTTGTTGAAAGCGTTTGTCACAGGCGCCGTCGCTGCGCCGTTACACGAAGGGATTTCACCCATGGCCGGTATGAACATGCAGCAGATGATGAAGCAGGCCCGCAAGATGCAGGAGCAGCTCGCCGCCGCCCAGGAGAGCCTTGCCGAGACCACGGTCGACGCTTCTGCGGGCGGCGGCATGGTGAAGGTCACCGCTCGCGGCGACATGCAGATCACTTCGCTCAAGATCGATCCCGAGGCCGTCGACCCCGAGGACGTCGAGATGCTCGAGGACATGATCATGGCTGCGGTGAACGAGGCAATCCGCGGCATCAATGATGTCGCGAACAAGCAGATGGGCGCCATCACCGGCGGGCTCAACATCCCGGGTATGCCGTTCTAGCGCAAGAAATAGCGATGCGCGCCCGCGTGTCGGCGAAGATGGCTATGCGACGGCATGCGGGGCGCGCCGCAAAGCGGTCTGTGCTCTGTTTGGGGGTGCCGCCGGAGCGGCTCGAGAAAATGGATTCGCTTTTCCGACATTTAAGCCGCACGCTCGAAGTAGACCGATATGGCGCAACGCTCTGACCTGCGTGTTCTTTGAGCCAAGGAGGCTTTCTACTTGGCTGGGGACACCAAAATGTCGGAAAAGCGAAACGAATTGATCTGACCCGTCCCTCAAAGCGTCGCGAGGGGCGGAAAACGGGAAGATGGGGCGACATGGGCACCGAGCGCGATCTGCAAAGGCTGCTCGATGAGCTGGGGCGTCTGCCGGGCATTGGGCCCAAGAGCGCGCAGCGCATCGCATACTACCTGCTTGAGGCCGATGCCGAGGAGGCGCGTCGCCTGGCGCAGGCGATTCTCGACGTCAAGGAGCACGTGCATTTCTGCAGCCGCTGCTTCAACTATGCCACCGCCGACGAGTGTCCCATCTGCCAAGATTCCACGCGCGACCGCACTCGCGTATGCGTGGTCTCGGAGCCGCGCGACGTCACCGCCATCGAGCGCACCGGTTCTTACCACGGCCTCTACCATGTGCTTGGCGGCGTGATCAGCCCCATGGACAAGATCGGCCCCGAGCAGCTGCACGTGCGCGAGCTGCTGAGCCGTCTGGGGTCCGAGGAGATCCAGGAAGTCATCATCGCCACCAACCCCAATATCGAGGGAGAGACCACGGCGAGCTACCTTGCGCGGACCATCAAGCCGCTCGGCGTCGTCGTGACCCGCCTGGCAAGCGGTCTGCCCGTGGGCGGCGATCTGGAGTATGCCGACGAGCTGACCCTTGGGCGTGCCATCGAGGCCCGTCGCGCCCTCTAGAGTTCCTTTTCATAAGCCTTTCGCGCCCCCATGCGCGACGTTCGTTTCGGCAAACGCTTTGGTTGGTTGTGCCGGCATTTGCTTCCACCTGCGTCAGGTAGAGTGACGAGATCGTGATGTCGGAGCCGGCTCCATCTGCGACGGATGTCGCGGGTGCACGCCGCGGGTGGAAGGATGCTGCATGGGATGTAGGGATGTGCTGCGCGGCGTGCCGCGGTCGGTCCGCCGTTGGGGCGCGGCGGCGCTTGCGGTGGCGTCGCATACCGAATCTCAGGTCCCAACGACGACGTGCGGAGGCGAGGACGACGCCATCGTCTCGTTGACCGAGCAGATCGTCTCGGAGAACAGCACGATGTTGAATGCCGTGATCGGCTATAGCGACCAGGCATATCCCTATGGCGTCACCCAGGGAACCGAGCCTGGCGGTTGGGAGCGCGTGCGTACCGAGGACACGCCGATCGGCCATGTGGTGACCGGTTCGTATCTGGCGCTGACCGGCGCCGACCTTGCTTTCGAGAACGCTGGCGGCATCCGGGCGGGCGTTCCTGCCGGAGAGGTGACCGCCGGCGACCTCATTTCAATCTCGCCGTACGGAAACACGCTTGCCACCTATGAGCTTACCGGAGCGCAGATCCTCGAGACGCTTGAGCGGTCGCTGGGCATTTCGGCAGCATGCCGCGACGTTCTCGCCGGGCAGATTGCGGCCATCGAGGCGGGCGAGGACCCCATGCAGTACAGCTGGCCCGACAATTCGGGCTCGGTCATCGTCGTGGGCGGCGCAACGATGCAGGTCGCATGGGGCGCGCCTTCGGGCGAGCGCATCCGCTCGATCGCGATTGGCGGCGAGCCGCTTGATGGCGACCGCGTCTATAGCGTGGCCATGAATAGCTATCTCCCCGGCCTCGCTGACGAGTATCCGGCGTTTGCAAGCATGGTGCTTGTTCAGAAGTGGGGAACGTGCGAGGAGGCGTTGCGTGCGCTCGTGTCCGAGACCGGTTGGGAAGAGCGGATGCGGGGTCTGACGGGCACGGTCGAATACGTTGCGGCCGGTGATTCGGAGGAGCCCTCCACGCCCGCTTCGCCTGAGTCTCCGGATGCGTCGGGGCCGAGCGTGGGACAAGGCTCAGCTGGCCAGGGAGCCGCCGATGCGGCTGGCGGCAGCTTGCCCAAGACAGGGGACCCTTCGGCTTGGGTGGCGCTTATCGGGGGCGCGGGCGCCCTCGCCGCGGGGTCGGGCGTCGTGGCGGCAAGGCGGGGCGGGCGTCGCGCCGGGCGCCGCCGTGCCTGGTGCTCGTGGCGGCGACCTTATCGCTAGCAGTTTACATATGGGGTCGGCTCGAGGGTCGCGGGGTCCGAGGGACGTCTCGCGACCCTCGGTCTTCGGGAGCGCCCGTACGGTATCTTCAACGTTGCCCTAGGGTAACTTTTGTCGCAGCTAGGGGCGCTAACAGGCAGGTATTCGTCGGGACAAAATCAGGTTGGCGGGGCGATGCAGATTCACGTATATCGGCCCCCCAAACGCGCTACAATTACATCGCATGTGGGTTTTCTGACTTATGGCTGCAAAGGGTGCGGCGCCACCGCTCAGAGCGTGCCGCGCGCCCAGGCAGGCCGACGACATCGCCCGACCGGCTCAGCCAAAAGGCCAGGCAACGCCACAAGCGCCGTAGATCGCCCGGGGGCATGGCGCCTTCGGGAACTGTATACCTACACGAGAGGAGAGGGTATATGGCGCGTAAGTTCAAGTCCATGGACGGCAACGAGGCCGCCGCATACGTATCGTATGCGTTCACCGAGGTTGCGGGTATCTACCCCATCACGCCGTCCAGCCCTATGGCCGACCATGTCGACCAGTGGGCAGCTCAGGGCAGGAAGAACATCTTCGGCACCAAGGTGAACGTCATCGAGATGGAGTCTGAGGCCGGCGCCGCCGGTACCGTCCACGGCTCGCTGTGCGCGGGCGCGCTGACCACCACCTACACGGCGTCGCAGGGTCTTCTGCTCATGATCCCGAACATGTACAAGATCGCGGGCGAGGGCCTGCCGGGCGTCTTCCACGTTTCGGCTCGTACGGTCGCCTCCCACGCGCTCAACATCTTCGGCGATCACTCCGACGTCATGGCTTGCCGCCAGACCGGCTTCGCCATGCTCGCCGAGACCAACGTCCAGGAGGTCATGGACCTCGCGGCCGTCGCGCACCTCTCCGCCATCAAGGGCAAGGTGCCGTTCCTCAACTTCTTCGACGGCTTCCGCACCTCCCACGAGATTCAGAAGGTCGCCATCTGGGATTACGACGACCTCGCCGACATGGTCGACATGGACGCCGTCCAGGCCTTCCGCGACCACGCGCTGAACCCTGAGCATCCCGTGAACCGCGGCACCCATGAGGACGGCGACGTCTTCTTCCAGCACCGCGAGGCCTGCAACACCGCCTACAACGAGCTGCCCGCAGTCGTTGAGGACTACATGAACCAGGTCAACGAGAAGCTCGGCACCAACTATCACCTGTTCGATTACTACGGCGACCCCGAGGCCGAGAACATCGTGGTGTGCATGGGCTCCTTCGTGGACACCCTCGAGGAGGTCATCGACTACCTCAACGCTCACGGTGAGAAGGTCGGCCTGGTGAAGGTCCGTCTGTATCGTCCGTGGTCCGTCGAGCACTTCGTTGCCGCGCTGCCCAAGACCGTCAAGAAGATCGCCGTGCTTGACCGCACCAAGGAGCCCGGCTCCATCGGCGAGCCTCTCTACGAGGATGTCATCGCTGCCCTCTACGAGGCCGGCCTCAAGGACATCAAGGTCGTCGGCGGCCGCTACGGCCTCGGCTCCAAGGACGAGCCGCCTGCGGCAGCGTTCTCGGTCTACGAGGAGCTCAAGGCCGACGAGCCCAAGCAGGAGTTCACCATCGGCATCGTGGACGACGTCACCAACCTGTCGCTGCCCATGGACGCCGACGCGCCGAACACCGCTGCCGAGGGCACCATCGAGTGCAAGTTCTGGGGTCTCGGCGGCGACGGTACCGTCGGTGCCAACAAGAACTCGATCAAGATCATCGGCGACCACACCGACAAGTACGTCCAGGCCTACTTCCAGTACGACTCCAAGAAGACGGGCGGCGTGACCATCTCGCACCTGCGTTTTGGCGACAGCCCCATCAAGAGCCCGTACTACATCACCAAGGCCGACTTCGTGGCTTGCCACAACCCCAGTTACATCACCAAGCACTTCAAGATCGCGCAGGGTGTGAAGCCGGGCGGCACGCTCATGATCAACTGCCAGTGGGACTTCGACGAGCTGGCGCACCACCTCTCCGCTGCCGAGAAGCGCTACATCGCCAAGAACAACATCCAGCTCTACACCATCAACGCCATTGACCTGGCCGTGTCCGTGGGCATGGGCAAGCGCACCAACACCATCCTCCAGTCTGCGTTCTTCACGCTCGCCGGCGTGCTGCCGCAGGAGGATGCCATCAAGTACATGAAGGACGCTGCCGAGAAGTCCTACGCCAAGAAGGGCCAGGACGTCGTCGAGGCCAACTGGAAGGCCATCGACGCCGGCGCCACCGCCTTCGAGAAGCATGAGGTTCCCGCCGAGTGGGCCGACTGCGTCGACGATGCTCCTGCCGCCGAGCTCGAGGGCCGCGCCGCTCTCGTCAAGCAGGTCAAGGAGATCATGGAGCCCATCAACCGCATGGAGGGCGACGAGCTCCCCGTGTCCGCGTTCATGGCTCATGCCGACGGCCAGTTCGAGCAGGGCGCTTCCGCCTACGAGAAGCGCGGCGTCGCCGTCATGGTGCCGCACTGGGATGCCGAGAAGTGCATCCAGTGCAACCAGTGCTCCTATGTGTGCCCGCATGCGACCATCCGTCCGTTCGGCCTCACCGAGGACGAGATCGCTGCCGCGCCCGAGGGCATGCGCACGCTCGACATCAAGATGCCGAAGGACACGGGCCTGAAGTTCACCATGGCCATCAGCCCGCTCGACTGCATGGGCTGCACCAACTGCGCGAAGGTCTGCCCGAAGGGCGCCCTCACCATGGTGCCGCAGGAGCAGGAGCTCGCCGAGCAGAAGATCTTCGATTACTGCGTCGAGCACGTCGCTCCCAAGCCGGTTCTCGAGGCCGCCAACGTCAAGGGCAGCCAGTTCAAGCAGCCGCTGCTTGAGTTCTCCGGCTCCTGCGCCGGCTGCGCCGAGACCGCTTACGCGCGTCTCGTCACGCAGGTCTGCGGCGACCGCATGTTCATCTCCAACGCCACCGGCTGCTCCTCGATCTGGGGCAACCCCGCGGCCCGTTCGCCCTACACGGTGAACAAGGACGGCCACGGCCCGGCATGGAACAACTCGCTGTTCGAGGACAACGCCGAGCATGGCCTGGGCATGGCTCTCGGTTACGAGGCCGTCCAGAACAAGCTCGTCGCCGAGACCGAGGCCCTGATCGCTGCCGAGGGCACCTCTGAGGCCGTCAAGACCGCCGGCCAGGCCTGGCTTGACGCCCGCAAGGACGCCGAGGCCAGCAAGACCGCTGCCGCCGCCTACATCGAGGCCCTCGAGGAGTGCGGCTGCGACGCCGCCAAGGCGATCCTCGCCGACAAGTCCTTCCTCACCAAGAAGAGCTTCTGGATCTTCGGCGGCGACGGTTGGGCATACGACATCGGATTCGGCGGCCTGGACCACGTCCTCGCTTCGAACCACGACGTCAACGTCTTCGTCTTCGACACCGAGGTCTACTCCAACACCGGCGGCCAGGCTTCCAAGGCCTCTAACCTCGGCCAGGTGGCCCAGTTCGCCGCTGCCGGCAAGAGCACCAAGAAGAAGTCCCTCGCCGAGATCGCTATGAGCTACGGCTACGTGTACGTGGCGCAGGTCGCCATGGGCGCCAACCCGGCTCAGACCCTCAAGGCCATCCAGGAGGCCGAGGCCTACGATGGCCCGTCCATCATCATCGGCTACGCTCCCTGCGAGATGCACTCCATCAAGAAGGGCGGCATGCAGAACTGCCAGGCCGAGATGAAGAAGGCCGTGGACTGCGGCTACTGGAACCTCTTCCGCTTCAATCCCGCTGCAGAGGTGGGCAAGAAGTTCACCCTCGACTCCAAGGAGCCGAAGGGCGGCTATCAGGAGTTCCTGATGAACGAGGCCCGCTACGCCTCGCTGTCTCGTGTCCTGCCGCAGGAGCGCGTCGACGAGCTCTTCGCTGCCAACGAGAAGGCCGCTATGGACCGCTACCAGCACCTGGTCAAGCTCAAGGACCTGTACGCTGAGGTCTAAGCCGTAGCAGCTTTACGGTTGCGGTGATCCCGTAGCAACAAGGAGGCCCCGGAGCAATCCGGGGCCTCCTTTGTATATGTGGCGGACGTGAGGTCCGGAGGTTCTGCCCGCAGGAGACGGCTGCTGGGTGCCTGATCGGAAGAGACGGCCCCTATTCATTCCGAGATTGGAATGAATTGACACACATATGCATAAGAATGGTTCTGTGTGGCCTGAGATACACAGGGGCGAAAATCGGGTCTCCTTTCATGCCACAGGTGGACACTTTAGCCTAATAACGTGGGAAAATGATACTTATGTGGCGAAATACGCCTGCCGTCAAATAGCTACCGTTCACCCAGTTGCGTGCGATAGAAATGAATAAAACTTGATCAAACGAGAATATACTCTCCTGCATCGCGCGCACGTCGCGCAAGAGATGTATGCACGGTACCCTTCGAACGAGAGGATGAGCCATGTCCAAGCCCATCGGCAAGCCCGACCGCATCGTCGTCGCTCTCGGCGGCAACGCCCTCGGCGACACCCCCGCCGAGCAGATCGAGAAGGTCGGCCACGCCGCCCACGCGCTGCTCGGCCTCATCGAGCAGGGCAACGAGATCATCATCACCCACGGCAACGGCCCGCAGGTCGGCATGATCCAAAACGCCTTCGCCGCCGCGCACGACGCCATCGGCACCCCCTCCATGGACCTGCCCGAGTGCGGCGCCATGAGCCAGGGCTACATCGGCTACCACCTGCAGCAGGGCATCGGCCGCGAGATGCACCGCCGCTACAAGCGCTGGCACGCCGCCACGGTCGTGACCCAGATCGAGTGCGACCCGGACGACCCCGCCTTCCAGAACCCCACGAAGCCCATCGGCCCGTTCTACACCGAGGAGCAGGCCAGGCAGATCATGGAGGAGAACCCGGAGATGACGTTCGTCGAGGACTCCGGCCGCGGCTGGAGGCGCGTCGTGGCGTCGCCCGAGCCCAAGAAGATCGTCGAGGCCGACTCGATCCTCAACCTCCTCGACAACGAGTTCATCGTCATCGCCTGCGGCGGCGGCGGGATCCCCGTGGTGCGCGACTACTCCAACAAGGGATGCTACAAGGGGGTCGCGGCCGTCATCGACAAGGACATGGGCGGCGAGCTGCTCGCCGAGGACTGCGACGCCCAGGTGCTCTTCCTGCTCACCGCCGTCGAGCACGTGGCCGTGAACTTCGGGAAGCCCGACCAGCGCGACCTCGACGAGATCTCGGCCGACGAGGCGGAGAGGCTCGCCGACGAGGGCCAGTTCGGCAAGGGCTCCATGGAGCCGAAGGTCCGCGCCGCCATCAAGTTCGCCCGCTCCCGCAAGGGCCGCGTGTGCATCATCGGCGCCCTCGACAAGGCTGCCGAGACCATGGCCGGCCTCTCCGGCACCCGCATCTACGCGTAGGGGCCCCGGCTGGCTATGTGAAGGCGTGACGCCCCAGCCCTCTTTGCGGCCGCCGCGCATGACGGGCCCCTCTGCCTCTCCCTGCGTGAACCCCGGGTTCGCGCCGCGGATGCGCCGTCGCTTCGTGTGAGGCGCTCGCGTCATATATTGCCGCTCCTTTCGGGAAGACCCCGGCATGTCGGATACCTGCCACGTTGCGGTATCCGGCAGCCGGGGTCTTTCTTGTGGCCGGCGCAGCCAGGCTGCCGAGCACCGGGCGCCGACCGAGGGGCGTGATACCCCGTGGCAGCGGCTATGCCGAGAACGCCCAGAGGTTGTTGCACTGGTCGATGACGCGCTGCACATCCCATGTCTGAGCGCTTCGGTCTGGGCTGTTGGGGTCGTGTACGACGACCGTCCCGTCATCGGCGACGCCGGCGAGCACGATGAAGTGCCCTGTCGTGGTGAAGTCTCCCGGGCGAACGCTGCAGATGACGGGCCTGCCCGATTCGAGTGCGGCAAGTACGCGGCTGGCGTCGGCAGGCAGCTCCTCTGAGGTCATGCCGAGTTGGGAGGCTCCTTCGGTCATGAGCAGCCATGCGGTCATGTTGCCCGAGACATATCCGTTGCGCTCGCTGAAGGCCGCCGCAGCCGCCGGGTCGAGGTCCGTCTTGCCGGTCGTGCACACATATGCCATTGCCAGGCATGTGGGGCCGCATCCGTTTTCCGCTATCGTGCCTCCGGCATACGGCTCTTCGGCCCATTGGGGGTCTGTTTGATACAGAAAGGGAACCTCTCCGCGCTTCCATTCGGATATCGGCGTCGATGCGGGGCTGCCTCCTGCACCCAGGATTGCGCTGAGCGGACCTGACGGCGGCGCAAACGTGTCAAGCAGGGAGGACGCGAGCCCAGGAAGGGTGGCTGCCGCCGAAGCGATAAGGGCCAACGCGAGGAAAAAGATGGCGCGCGACCGTGGGCGGCGGGTGCGCCTCCGCCCCGTAACGCCTCCGGTGAAGACCCGCGTCTCGCCGGGACGCGGAAAAGGGGAGCCCGGGGTCGTGAAGGAACACGTCCGTCTTGGCAGCGACGCGGAGCCGGGTGCGGGAGCGTGTCCCGTCTGGGCGACGCGATATGCGGAGGGGGCCTCTGCGTAGGAAGGCTGGGACGGGCGGTAGGGGACGGGCCGCGCTGGGCGTGTTTGAGTCATGGTGCGTCATCCTTTCTCTGGGCGTCTGCCCAGAGCATAGGGGTGCACCGATTAACAAAACTTAAAGGGCGGCTGAGCCTTTGCTTAAAGCGCGGCGCGGCAGCTGGCGGGCTGGCGGCACGGTTGCCAGCGGGAAGGTGGCGCGGCGGCCAACAGGGCGGGGCGCGCAGCACCAGGCAATGGGGGCGGCCGCTTATGCGGTGAACGTCCAGCAATTGGTTGCTTGCGACAGCACCCAGTCGAGGCGCCACGCCTGGGCGCTGCGCAGGCTGCTGTTGGGGTCATGCACGCCGACCATGCCGCGCTCGTCGACGCTTTCGAGCACGATATAGTGGCCTATTGAGGTGAAGTCGCCCGGCCGCATGCTGCAGATAACGGGCTGGCCGGCTTCGAGTGCGGCGGTGACGGTGGATTCTGCCACGCTGATCGCTCGGCCGGTTATGCCCAGGCTCGCGGCGCCTTGGGTCATGAAGCGCCATTCGGTGGCGCCGGTCGGCGCGTAGTTGCCGGCGTCGGCGATTGCGCACATCTGGCCGGGGTCGATCGATGTGTCGCCCGTGAGATAGATGTACACCATGGTGAGGCAGGTAGGACCGCATCCGTTTGCCCGTACCGTGTCGCCCGCATAGGGCTTTTCGGACCAGAGGGGATCTGTCTGGAAGAGATAGGGTATCTCGCCTTGGCGCCACTGAGAGCGGGGCGTCGAGACCATGAGCCGCGTGCCGTCGAGGAGCGGCATGTCAAAGAGCGTCTGCTCGTATTCCGGCGTCATGCCTGCAGGCGAGGCGAATGCGATGGTTCCAACCAGTGCGATGCCTGCCCCGCAAAGAAGGGCCTTCGCGATTCGCATGGGGGTAAGCATGCGCCGGGCGGCATCTCTCGGAAGTTGCCGGTCGGCGCGTCTCCCGGGGACACGCAGGTTTCGCGGCCCCGTGCCCGACCGGCTGTCCCGCGTCCCCCTCATGGTGGCGTTTGGGGGCATCGGGCGCTGCCTGTTGTTCGGTGCACCGATGCGCCCCTGGCCATCGGGAGTGGCGTTGCGCTGCCGTTGGCGGGGGTTGCCGCCTCGCATTGCTGGCTGTCGGCGATCGGTGCGCGCGCCGGCGTCGCGCGCGCGGGCCTGCCCGTCATGGCGCCTGACGTCTTCGCTGGAGGGGCGCGTGCCGCGGCGACGGCTTCCGAGGGCAGCACCATCAAAGGTGTCGGTGCGAACCCCGCGGGTCCTCGCTCGTTCGTCGCCTTCGCGACTTGACCGAGAGCGGGGGGTGGGGCGGTGCGCGCGGCCTTCGTTGATGTCACCCATGTCGGTGTTGGGGCGCCAGGAGGCAAGCCGTGCCGAGCGGTTGGGCGGCGTGGAGGCACCGGATGGAGCTGTACCAAGTGAGGGGCGGCTCCCAGCACGTTCTTCGCCGGCTCTCCGCGCGCCTTGAGATCTCTGGCCCTGTTCTGGGTGGTCGGGGGCGATTTGACGCAGATTTGGCCGCCCCTGATGCATTGAGGGCTCAGGGGCGCGCGTGCCATCGTTGCCGCTCGTGTGGGATGCGCGAGGACGTGAGGTGTCCCGTGTCATGAGCCCTCCCATCATGCGTGCTGAAAACCAACCTGGTGCGCCGTGTCGCCCTGTAGTCAATGGTATTCGTTTACCCATACCATCTGCCGATGTTTCTTGCCACAGGACAAAGATATCGCAGCGTCGTGCGGCAGCTGACGTCAAGGATGCGTTATCTAGGGCAAAATCGCCCATGCCGGGCGGGCGAGGGCTAGAGCCGGCGGGTTTGGTTCCGCGGAGAGCGCCGGTGACGAACATTTTTTGATGCAATCCAACTATTCTGGCCATTATTGCCACATACGAACGATTTGCGTCTGCATGGGGCCTTCTTCTGAGCGGTTGGCTTTCACGACGATTTTGGCCAGACGTGCTGTGTTTGGAGAAATTGCAGTTAGATGGGCATATCAATAAAAGGGGAAGATGGAAGCCAACCGACATACCATGTTGCTAGTACGCTTGCACAGGGCCAAATCGCGCGTATGTATCAAAAATGGCCAGAATAACGATATCTGAAGAAAAAACTTCTCTGGAAAGAGAGCTCGTTGGGCAAGGGCCACGGCAACGCGTTTCCTCCAAGGGGAATCATCGAAGTTTCCGTCGCGTGATGCCGGCAATCGGCAGCAAGGTTCGCTACCGCTGGCCCCGCTCGTCGGCAAATCGCGTCCGCTCGTATCCCCGTCTGTCCGTCAATCGGAATGAACGGTGGTTCTGCCGCAGGCCACCGTAAGGTAGTCACTGGCGAGAGACGACCCTTCGGGTCGCAGACAACCGGGCGCGGATGGTCGCGCCCCCGACACATGAAAGGAGGCACGTCGTGGCAGACTCCAACAAGACGGCAGCGGTTGCCGAGAAGGGTGGCATGAAGAAGACCCTTTCGCTATGGAACTTCTTCACCATCGGATTTGGCGCCATCATCGGCACCGGCTGGGTGCTGCAGGTGGGCGACTGGATGGTCGTGGGCGGCGGCCCCGTTCCGGCAATGATCGCGTTTTTGCTGGGAGCCATCTTCTTGGTTCCTATCGGCGCGGTCTTTGGCGAGCTTACGGCAGCCATCCCCATTTCCGGCGGCATCGTGGAATATGTCGACCGCACGTTCGGGCGCGTCCCGTCCTACATCACCGGCTGGCTGCTGGCGCTGGGCAACGGCATTCTTTGCCCGTGGGAGGCGATCGCGATCTCCACGCTCGTATCCGACATGTTTGGCACCATTCCCGGTCTTGAGTGGCTGCGCGCCATCGAGCTGTACGAGATCCTTGGGGCCAAGGTCTATCTGTTCCCCACGCTCATCTCGCTTGCCATCGCCGCCTACGTGATCTTCCTCAACTTCCGCGGCGCATCGTCTGCGGCAAAGCTGCAGGCATTCCTTACGAAGGCGCTCCTGTGCGGCATGCTGCTCGCCATGGGAATCTCCATCTTCACCGGATCTCCCGCCAACGCGCTGTTTGACGGCCAGGTGTTCTCGCAGGTCACCAACGCCGGCGGTGGAGTTGCCGAGACCGGCGCTACCGACATCTTCGGCGGCATCCTTTCGGTGCTGCTGCTGACGCCCTTCTTCTATGCAGGCTTTGACACCATTCCCCAGCAGGCCGAGGAGGCTGCCGAGGGCCTTAACTGGAACAAGTTTGGCAAGATCATCTCCCTCGCCCTGCTTGCGGCTGGTGGCTTCTACGTGGTGTGCATCTACTCCTTCGGCACCATCATCGACTGGCACTCCTTCGTCGAGGCCCCGGTGCCCGCGCTCGCCTGCCTGAAGAACATCAACTTCATCTTCTACATCATCATGCTGGCCATCGCCACGCTCGGCCCCATGGGCCCCATGAACTCCTTCTATGGAGCCACGAGCCGCATCATGCTCGCCATGGGCCGCAAGGGCCAGCTGCCCGAGCAGTTTGCCGAGGTCGACGAGAAGTCCGGCGCGCCCAAGCTCGCCTGCGTCGTGCTTGCGGTCATCACCCTCGTCGGTCCGTTCCTGGGCAAGAACATGCTCATCCCGCTCACGAAGGTTTCGGCGCTTGCCTTTATCTTCTCCTGCACCATGGTGTCGCTCGCCTGCCTCAAGATGCGCTTCACCGAGCCCGACCTGCCGCGTCCGTACAAGGTCCCGGGTGGCAAGTTCGGCATCGCGCTTGCGGTGGCCGCAGGCCTCATCATCATCGCGCTGATCGTGCTGCCCATCACCTCCGAGTCGCTTGACCTTACGGGCTGGGCCATCGTGATCGGCTGGCTGGTCCTGGGACTCGTCCTCATGGCGGTGACCGGCAGCAGAAGCAAGGCGCGGCCGCAAAGACGGTGACGCCTGGCGGGTTGCCATGCGCGGCACCCAAGTCTGGCCGGGTTGCCCTCGGTGGCTCGGCCGAACCACTGGATTTATCGGGGCCGGTCGGCGGCCTCGTAAGAACTTCTCCTAAGGAGGAACCATGAACAAGAAGTACGCGATCGTCGGTGGCAAGCTCGTCGACGGCACCGGCGCCCAGCCGATCGAGAACTCCCTCGTGCTCGTCGAGGAGGACGGCAAGATCAGCTACGCCGGCGTTCACGAGGACGTTCCCGCCGATAAGGGCTACGAGGTCATCGACGCCACCGGCAAGACCGTCATGCCCGGCCTGATCGACACCCACCTGCACTTCTCGGGCAACCTCACCGACGATGACACCGATTGGGTCATGCAGCCGCTGCTGGAGAAGCAGGCCGTCGCCGTCAAGCAGGCCTACGACTGCCTCACCCACGGCCTCACCACCGTGTGCGAGATCGGACGCTTCGGCATCCATGTTCGCGACTGCGTGAACAACGGCGTGTTCCCCGGCCCCCGCATCTATGCCACGGGCCTGGGCTTCTGCCGCACCGCCGGCCACGGTGACTCCCACCACTGCAGCCAGCTCGAGAACAAGCAGTCCCACCCCTGGGGCGACCAGGTAGACGGTCCGTGGGACCTGCGCAAGGCCGTTCGCCAGCGCCTGCGCGAGAACCCCGACGCCATCAAGATCTGGGCAACCGGCGGCGGCATTTGGCGCTGGGACTCCGGTCGCGACCAGCACTACTGCGCCGAGGAGATCAAGGCCGTGGTCGATGAGGCCAAGATGGTCGGCATCCCCGTGTGGAGCCACTGCTACAACTCGCATTCCGCGGCGTACGATTCGGTCCGCTTTGGCTGCGAGCAGCTGATCCATGGCTTCGACATCGACGAGCGCACCATGGACCTCATGGCCGAGCAGGGCACCTTCTTCACGCCCACCATCGGCTTTTTGCCCACCTGGTACTCCACCTATCCGCCGGTCTACGTGCCCGAGATCCACGACAAGTACGAGGGCACGCTCGTCGAGCAGGAGCTCCAGCGCAACTACGACTGCCTGCGCGAGGCCAAGAAGCGTGGCGTGATCTTCACGATCGGCTCCGACTCCTTCTCCTTCGTGACGCCGTATGGCTACGTCACCATCGACGAGATGTACGACTTCGTCGACAAGGTCGGCATCTCGCCGCTCGAGACCATCACCTGTGCGACCCTGAACGGCGCCAAGATGGCCCACTGCGAGGACGAGACCGGTTCGCTCGAGGCCGGCAAGTTCGCCGACCTGCTCGTGGTGAACGGCGATCCCGCGGCCGACATCCATGACCTCACGCCCGAGAACATGGACGTGATCATGAAGGACGGCAACATCGTCGTCTCCGGCACCTTCGGCGATCGCAACAAGTACTCCGCGTAGCGCGTGACACCAAGGGCGTGCTCCCATCTTCCCGCCGACTCATGGCTTTCGGCCTGAGGCGGTGCTCGGGAAGATGCGGGGCACGCCCCCGCGCGTCGAGTTTCTGCGGCAGGCGGTCGCTCACATGGCGACAGAACAGGTAGGATAGGGGATGTTTTGGGCCGAAAGGCCTTTTGTTGGTTTGATGCTTCGGAAGAAGGGGATGGCGTGAGGGTTCCGGGCGTAATCGAGCGGTCGCGACGCATGAATCCCACCAAAGTGCTGCGGTCGAGCCAGGTGATCATGACGGTGCTGCTGGGGCTGTGCGTGCCCATGCTCATCATCCTGCTCATCGTGGAGCTCGTGGCAGATCCCAACCCTGTTCCCGCGGTGATCACCATCGCGGGGCTGGTGCTGCTGTGCTTCTTCTTCTCGTATGTCTTCGTGGTGCCCGATGACCTCACGTCGAGCGCCACCGACCGCACGCTCTCCATCGCCTCCAAGATCTTCGCCCACACCCGTCAGGGCATGACCCCCGAGGCGACGCTGGGCGCCTGCCGCATCATCTTGCCGGAGACGCTGGCGTCGGCGATCTGCATCACCGATGGGAAGCAGATCCTGGCCAGCTGGGGCGTGGGCTCCGAGCAATGTCCGCCGGGAACCCCGGTCGCGCTCGAGACCACCGCTCGCGTCATGGCCTCGGGCACCATGAGCGTGTTCGCGCGCGACGGGGACTCCGGCGAGGGCAGCCCGTTTCCGCACCTGCGGGCGGGCATCGTCGCCCCGCTGAAGGTGCGAGACCGCTGCATGGGCACGCTCGGGCTTTTCTATCCGCGGGCTAGTGCGATCGATATGCGCCAGACGGCGCTCGCGACGGGCTTTGCAGAGCTCATCTCGACTCAGCTTGCAAGCTTTGAGCTGGAGCGCCAAGACCAGTTTGCGGCGCGAAGCGAGCTGCGCGCCCTGCAGTCTCAGGTCGATCCCCACTTCCTGTTCAACACCATCGGAACCATCGCCTCGCTTGTGCGCACCGACCCCGAGCTCGCGCGGTCGCTACTGATCGACTTTTCCAACTATTATCGGCAGACCCTTTCGAACTCCGAGGAGCTCACCACGCTCGAGTCGGAGCTCGACCAGGGCATGCGCTACATCAACCTCATGCAGGCGCGGTTTGGCGGCGAGCGCCTGCGCGTGCGGCAGGCGATCGATCCCGACGTGCTTTCGTGTCGCGTGCCTCCATTCATCCTGCAGCCGCTTTTGGAGAACTGCATCAAGCACGCGATGCGCGAGGTCGAGCCGCTGTCGATCTGCATCAGCGCGCGCCGCGCCGACGACCGCGTTGAAGTCGTGGTCGAGGACAACGGCGCCGGCATGGACGAGGCGACGCTCGCCCATCTGTTCGAGGAGCGCGATGCCGCCCTGGAGGACAGCGACGACATGGCTGCCGACGGCTCCAACCCGCGCGGCTGCGGGCTGGCACTGGTCAACGTGCTGATGCGCATCAAGTTTTTCTTCGGCGGCGATTCGGGCATCCATATCGAATCTAAGCTGGGGCTGGGCACGCGCGCCACGGTGTGCTTGGTGGGGGAGCCGCGCGAGCTTGAGCCCGCAGCGCCGCTCGCGCTGGCATAGCGCTGCGCGCAGGGTATGCCGAGGACGCAAACAAGAGAGGGGACGCAATGGAAGCAAGTCCGTGGAGCGTGCTGATCGTGGACGACGAGCCGCCCATTCGGGCGGAGCTGCGCTATCTGCTGGGGCGCGATGCGCGCATCGGCGAGATCGATGAGGCGGGTAGCGGCGGGGAGGCCGTGCAGAAGATCCTGGCGAGCCGTCCCGACGTCCTGTTTTTGGACATCCAGATGCCCGGCACCAACGGCATGCGTATTGCAGAGACGCTTTCTGGTCTGAAGAACCCGCCGCTTCTGGTCTTCGTGACCGCCTTCAATCAGTTTGCGGCGGACGCCTTTGATCTCAATGCCGTCGATTACGTGCTCAAACCCGTAGAAGAGGCGCGTCTGGCGCGCACGTTGGACAAGTTGGGCGTACAGCTCGATGCCCGTCGCTCCGCAACGCGCGAGGGCGTGCCGATGCGGCTTGCGGTCGAGCGCGGCGGCAAGCGTCTGTTCATCCCCGTGTCCGATATCTGCTACGTCGAGGCGTGCGCCGACTATACCCATGCCGTCACGCCGAACGGCACCTATCTGGTGTGCGAGTCCATCTCTTCTCTGGAGGAACGTCTGGCCAAAGAGGGGTTCCTGCGCGTGCATCGCAGCTACCTGGTCAATGTGGACGAAGTGCACGATGTGGTGGTTTCCCGCCCGGGACTTTTGGAGCTGCGGCTCGAGCATGTCGACGCGGCGGTTCCGGTTTCGCGCCGGCGCGTCGCGGCGGTGAAGGAGCGGCTCGGCTTGTAGCGGATGGATGGGATGGATGGGGACGGGTTCGTTTCATCTGCATATGCCGCGCCGGGCTGCAGGGGATCCGGGCAGACCCCCTGGACCCGCATCGACCCTGTGTCCGCCCCCGTATTCTCAGGGCCGTCGCAGGCGCCTGCCCGCCTTCGGGCGCGTTTTGTCGCGGAGGGGTTCTGACGCGCCCGGTTGGGAATAATGGAGGTCGAGCAACGTTGCCGCGTGCCGCGAGCTGCGGCGCAAGCGAAAGGATCACCATGCCTGCACTCATCACACACCGCCTGTTTGGCGAGGAAAGTATCGGCCGCCTGCCCGAGGGCATCGTCACCAGCGAGGACGAGCGCATCGCGTTTCTCATCGCCAACCAGGGGCCCGACCCGTTCTTCTTCCGCGTCCGCACGCCGCATATGGGGGAGTGCATGGAGTTCGGTCGCTGCATGCACCGCTGTCGCATGTCCCGCCAGTTTGCCGCCTTGCGCGACGGGGCGGGCCATCTGAATCGCCACGATGCCGGTGTCGGGCGCGCGTTCGTGCTCGGCCTGCTTTCGCACTATGTTCTCGACCGCAACGCCCATCCGTTTGTCTATGCGCAGCAGTGGGGCATCCAGGCCGCCGACCCCGACCTTGCCGATGCTGGGTCTGTGGTCCATGCGGTCATCGAGGCGGACCTCGACGTGCTCATGCTCCAGCGCAAGCGCGACGGCGCCACCGTGGCGTCGTATCCGCCCGAGTCGGTGCTCACCACCAACGAACGCGTGAACAAGGTCGCCGGCGCGCTGACCAGCTACGTGGCGCATAGCGTCTATGGGCTCGAGGTCGGCGCCAACGAGTACGGCGGCGCGGTGGCAGACATGAAGGTCGTCTACAAGCTGATCGAGCCCGCGGGCTCGCCGGCGTCGTCGCTCATCTCGCTTGCCGAGGGCGTGCTGCATGACTGGTCGCTCTTGGGGTCGCTTGCGCATAGGAGCACGACGACTCCCCCTGCCGGCGCGGGCAACCTGGCACATCGGCCGTGGAGCGACCCCTTTACGCATGCGGAGTCCTGCGAGAGCTTCCCGGAGGTCTTCGACCGCGCGCTTGCCGACTATGCGCGTGCGGCCGCTTGCTTTGTCGAGGCGGGCGATATGGCCCAGGTTACCCGTCACGTGAACTACTCGGGCCGCCCTCTCGACGGGGACGAGGAGTTCGGCCGCGAGGAGTAGGCCCCTTTACAGAATGCTGACCCCTATCGCGCGTTCGCTGCCGTACCATAATGCGGATATGCTTCGTGTGACCGCGTCGCCCCGTCGCCTGGGTGCGGACGCGCGGCGAGGGGGAGGAACCGTATGAAATACACCGATCTCGAGCGGAACTGGGTCATGTATGACGTGGGCAACTCCGCTCTCGTGCTCTTGAACACCTCGGTGGTGCCTATCTATTTCGACGCCATCAACACCGCCGCCAACTCAGCCGAGCTCGTTACGGCGTGGGCAAATGCCCAGACGGTCGCCTCGCTGGTGGTGGCGCTGCTCATGCCCATCTTGGGATCGCTCGCCGACTTCGCGGGCAACAAGATCAAATTCTTCTTGGGATTCTTCTTGACCGGGCTGGTGCTCTGCCTGGCGCAGGCCATCCCCATGGGTGCGATGCCGTTTTTGGTGGTCTACGTGCTCTGCACCATCGGCCTCAACTCGTCCATGACGTTCTACGACGCGATGCTTCCGGATGTCACCACCGACGAGCGCATGGACAGCGTGAGCTCCTCGGGGTATGCCTGGGGCTATGTGGGCTCCTGCGTGCCGTTTATCGTGTGCATCGCGCTGATCATGCTGGGTCCCTCGATGCTCGGCCTCGACATGATGTTCGCCACCCGCATGTCCTTCATCATTACCGGCGTATGGTGGCTGCTGTTCACCATTCCGCTGCTGCGCACCTATAAGCAGCGCTATGCCAAGGAGCTTGCACCCGGCGAGACCATGGCCTCTACCGTCGCGAACACCTTCCGCGGGCTCGTCGCCACCATGCGCCGCATCGCGCGCGACAAGGCGCTGCTCATCTTTATGATCGCCTTCTTCTTCTACATCGACGGCGTGCATACCGTCATCTCGATGGCGACCACCTATGGCACCTCGCTCGGCATCGATTCCACCCAGCTCATCCTCGCCCTGCTCGTCACGCAGTTCGTGGCGTTTCCCTCGGCGATTGCCTATGGCAGGCTTGCGGGCAGGTTCGGCACGCTCCGCATGATCATCATCGCGGTTGCCGCCTACGTGGCGATCGTGCTGTTCGCGGCCTTCTTCTTGAAGGAGGCGTTCGAGTTCTGGATCCTCGCAATTCTGGTGGGCATGTTCCAGGGCGGTATCCAGGCCTTGTCTCGCAGCTATTTCGGCAAGCTCATCCCCAAGGAGCACGCCAACGAGTACTATGGCTTCTTTGATATCTTTGGGCGCTATGCGAGCGTCATGGGAACTCTGCTAGTATCTGTCGTGACATCGCTCACGGGCGACCCTTCTTTAGGAGTGCTTTCCATCGGGGTCCTGCTGGTCGTGGGCTTTGTCATGCTGGCAAAGCTTTCCCGCATGAGGGGCATCGCCTAGCATCTGGCCTCGTGCGGGGAGCACGGCGCCGGACGCTTTGGGGTTCGTGCAGGCACCGCGCCGGGAGCGGTGGCAGGTCCTCGTCGATGCATCTTCTACCTATGAGCGGGCGTCCCACCGCGCCCGCGCCTGCTGGAGGGCTTTGCTGCATCAGTAAAGCCCTCCAATCATAGAAGGTGATCGACTTATGAAATCGAATGACATCGCTCGCATGGGCGTCATCGCCGCACTCTATGCGGCGTGTACGCTGGTGACCATGCTCGTGCTGGGCAACCTCGCCTGGGGCCCGGTGCAGTTCCGCGTATCGGAGGCGCTCTGCGCCCTCGCGCTGTTTACGCCCGCCGCGGTTCCCGGCCTTACCCTGGGCTGCGCCATTGCCAATGTGGCGAACATCGCTCTATCGGGTACGGGCATGCTGGGCCTGCTCGACGTGGTCTTTGGGTCTGCCGCCACGTTTGCGGGAGCGCTGTTCACCTGGAAGATGCGCCGTCATCCGCTCGTGGCGCTTGCGGGCCCCGTGCTCGCCAACGCACTCATCGTCCCTGCATATCTCCCCATCCTTTTGCAGGCGACCGGTTTTTATACCATTCCCTTCACGTCCATCTCGCTCGATGGCGCCTGGCCGCTCATGTATCTCTTCGGTCTGGTGAGCACGGGTGTGGGAGAAGCGGTTATCATGTATGTGTTGGGGTACCCCCTCGCACGCTCGCTCGCCCGCGCCCCGTATTTCAGGGAGCTTTCGCCCTTCGACGTTAAGGCGCAGCAGACGAGCCGCTAGAACTGTCGGGGGATGCCTCGATAGGCCAGGTCTGTTGTTGCCGGGCGCGACCCGGGGACGGGAAGTGTACGTTCATGAACGCCGCGATCGTGATTCCAACCTATTGGGCGGGTGAGCATACCGGCGCCTATGTTCCTGGCACCTACGACCATTCGACCGAGCTGCACAGCCCCACGCCCGAGCTCGACCGCTGCCTCGCCTCGCTCGAGCAGGTAGCCGACGTGGCGCCCATTGTGCTGCTCGTCGTCTGCCCGGTTTCCGCCACGGTCGAGGTCTCGCGCCGTGTGCGCCAGATCGTCGAGGCACATCCCACGCTTTCGGTGACGGTCGTCACCAATCTCGAGGCGACGCAGGTCATGGACCGCGTGGGTCGAATCGCGCCGGGGGGCACCGGAGAGTGCGTCTCGCTGCGCGGCTACGGCGCCATCCGAAACATGGGCCTTGCGGTTGCCGCGATCATGGGGCGCGACGTCGTCATCTTCCTGGACGACGACGAGGTGGTCCTGCGCCCTGACTTTATGACGAAAGCGCTCTATGCCCTTGGCCAGGAGACGAGGACCCGGCTCCCCATCCTGGCCAAGAGCGGCTACTTCTTTGACCGCTCCGGCTCTCCGCTGGCGGATACGTCCAAGGCGGGGATTTGCCATAAGTGGTGGACCAAGCGCCTGGAGTTCAATCGGTGGATGAAGCGGGCCCTGTCGGGCACCCGCATCTCGCGCTCCAACTATGTTTGCGGCGGACTTCTGGCGCTGCATGCCCGCGCCTTCTCCCGCGTTCCCTTCGACCCGTTCATCACGCGCGGCGAGGATCTCGACTACCTTTTCAACATGCGCCTCTTCGGCCTTGACGTGTGGTTTGACAACGAGTGGGCGGTGAAGCACCTGCCTCCCGAGTCCGAGCAGCGCTCTCCGCGTTTCATGCAGGACGTATATCGCTGGTACTACGAGCGCGTCAAGCTTGCTGCCGCCAACCGCCGCAACGACCTCAATTCAGTGACCGCCGCCTCGCTCATGCCCTATCCGGGGCCGTGGATCTCGAGCCAGCTTGACGACCGAGTGCGCCGGACGGCGCTTGTCCGCGCCCTCTTCACCCGCGAGCATAAAGGCTACTGGCAGATCTGGCGTCACGGACGCTCGGACGCGCTGCGCTATGCACGCGACAACGAGAACAGCTATCTTAAGTTCCAGAGCTTCTGGCCCAGCATCATGGACGGGCTGTGGCGCGATCCCGAGCTCGCCGTGATGTTGAAAGGACGTCGATGATCAATCGCCCTGATAGGTTCAGGACGGACAACATCGTGCTCGTGAGGGCCTTGGTGGGCATCTGCCTGCTGGTGGTGTCTGTCGGCATTATCCATATCCTCTCGTCTGATTTCGGCGCGCTCTACACGCTCGTCGCCTGCGTGCTGCTCTGCCTGTTTTTCATCCTGTTCGTCTATCTGGGGATCAACCCCGATGCGCTGCGGTCGCGCTATACCGAAGAGACACTGTATGTCGCCTCGAACATGCTCGACGACCTCAAGGACGGCCTCACGCGCGAGAGCGCCGAAAAGATCTGCCTGCGCCTTCTGCCCGAGACCCATGCGAGCAGTATCGCGATCACCGACACGTCGGTGGTGCTTTCCTGCGTGGGCGACATGGCCGACGACTTCCCGCCGGGCTCTCCCGTCCATAACCCCGCCACGCGCTACGTGCTCAAACACGGCATCGTCCAGTCGTTCACGCAGGCCATCGAGGTCCCAAGCGAGCTGGGCCGCCCCCGGCAGATCCCGGCGGGCATCGTGGCCCCGCTCAAGGTGCGCGAACGCACAGTGGGCGCGCTCAAGTTCTATTTCTCGAGTCCTCGCGCGGTGAACCGTACGCAGTATGCGCTCGTGTCGGGTTTTTCGGAGCTGCTCTCCACCCAGCTGGCAATCCATGCGCTCGAGCAGCAGGAGGAGCTCACCGCCCGCGCCGAGGTGCGTGCGCTCCAAGCTCAGATCAACCCGCATTTCCTGTTCAACACGCTCAACACCATCGCCTCGTTTACCCGTACCGACCCGGCCCGAGCCCGCGAGCTGCTGCGCGAGTTCGCCTCGTTTTACCGCTCGACGCTCGACAACTCCGGGTCGCTCATCCCGCTGTCGCGCGAGATCGCCCAGACCCGCCGCTACCTTGTCTTTGAGCGTGCCCGGTTTGGCGAGGAGCGCATCATGGCCGACTTCGACGTGGAGCCCGAGGTGGAGGACACGCCGGTGCCTGCCTTTATCGTGCAGCCGCTGGTTGAGAACGCCGTCCGCCACGCCATGCGCGACGAGGCGCCGCTCCACATCTGGGTGTCCATTCGCCCGGCGGGCGACGAGGCGCTCGACATCGAGGTGTCCGATGACGGCGTCGGCATGGACGACGAGACCGCGGCCCGTCTCTTTAGCGAGCGGTCGCTGCCCGTCGACACGAGCCTTCCGCAGGGCGGCGGCGCCGGCGTGGCGACGCGGAACATCTATGAGCGCATCAAACGCTTCTACGGGCCAAACTCCTTTGCCCGGGTCTCTTCGAGGCCCGACGTGGGAACTACGGTCACGTTGCATCTTGACTTAGTGGAGAGTATCTTCACAGAGGGGTAGAATAGAAGTTCCCGCGCAGGGTGTGCCGACAGGTCCGCTCGCTGCGGGAGCTACAACGCCGAGGAAAGGGTTATTCGGGATATGCTACGTGCGATGATCGTCGATGATGAGGCGCCTGCCCGTTCCGAGCTGCGCTTCCTGCTAGAGCAGACGGGCAAGATGAGCTCCATCACCGAGGCTTCGAGCGTTCGCGCGGCTATCGAGACGCTGATGGAGAACCGCGTCGACGTGGTCTTTTTGGACATCTCCATGCCCGGCGCTTCCGGCCTTCAGCTCGCCGAGGCGCTGCACAAGCTCAAGAACCCGCCGGCGATTGTATTTGTGACCGCCTATAGCGACCATGCCGTGGAGGCCTTTGAGGTCGACGCGGTGGACTATCTGTTGAAGCCCGTCGAGGAAGAGCGTCTCGACCAGGCCTTGAACAAGGTCCTCGCCCGCGTGAAGCCTGCGACCGAGAGCAAGGTCACCATCGAGCGCATCCCTGTGGAAAAGGGTGGGCGCAAGGTGCTCATCCCGGTCGATCAAATTCGCTACATCATGGCGAAGGACGACTATTCCTGCATCTTCACCGACGACGACCGGTTCTTGTCTACGACGTCGCTTGCGCAGTTTGAGTCGAAGCTGTGCGATTTCGGGTTCTTCCGGGTCCATCGTCGCTATATTGTCAACCTGGCCTGCGTGGAGGACGTCGAGACCGTTCCTTCGGGCGCCATCCAGCTTGGGGTCACCGGTGTGGATGAGCGCATTCCGGTGTCGCGTCGCCGCGTGGTGCCCCTCAAGAAGGCGTTGAGCCTATAGAAAGACGACAGAAAGGCTGCCAGTGGACACCTCCCGCACGAAGCGTATCGACATCATTTCCGACACCCATGGGCATCTGACCGATGAGTTGCTGGGGCAGCTCGAGGGGGCGGATCTGATCGTTCATGCGGGCGACATCACCTCCGAGTCTGACTGGGCGCTCCTGTGTGCGCTGGGCCCGCAGATAAAGGCGGTTCTTGGCAACAACGATTTTTATTACGACTATGGCCCCGAGGTCGAACGGTTGAATCTGTTCGACTACGAGGGCCTTTCCTTTGCCGTGTCGCACTATCGCGAGGATTTGCCGGTGGGCATGGTGGATGTCGGCATCTGCGGGCATACGCATCGTGCCCGCGTGGATGAGCTGGGGCGCTGCACGGTGGTGAATCCCGGCTCGCCGTCGATGCCGCGCGGCCGCAGGGGGCCGACCATGGCTCGGATGCTCGTCCGAGACGGCAAGGTGCTTTCGACCGAGATTGTCGACCTATAGCTTTCTTCCGGGTGACGTGGCCGACTTTTTTGCGCACTCGGTCCGTCGCCGATAGGCCTCCGCGCTTCGATGACAGCGCTTCCTTGGTTATATCTGCAGGTAGTTGCCGTGCCTAAGGCAGCAGAAGGCGTATTTGAGGATGTGCGAAATACTTTTTTCAAAAAAGTGCTTGCATCGTTCGAGAACCTCTGCGTATAATACTCCTCGCAGCAACTGCTGAGGGGAGTTAGCTCAGTTTGGTTAGAGCGCCGGCCTGTCACGTCGGAGGTCGCGGGTTCGAGCCCCGTACTTCCCGCCACTGCATTGGAGCAGCCCGTTAGGTTTCCTAGCGGGCTGTTTTGCTATACGCGTCTTCTGCGTGAATCTCGCCTCACAGCCTCGCTTTGACTTTGCCCTCTGCGGCACCATGTTCCAAGGGTCCCATTGCGGGGCCTGTATTCAAGAGCGCCTCTTGGGGCGCTGCGCCTCCAAGAGCGAGGCGCATGGACAAGATGGCCGGGGCGAGCCGGACGCGCATGCCGTCTTGAGTCCAAATCGTGCCCCGCAAGACCGTTAACCCTATATGCGGCGACTCGCAACCGCATTCGCTTCGGATTTATGCAGATAATTCCGGCATGGTCGAGTACACCTTGTCCCCCCTCAATCCTTTGATCTGCGGTTTTGCTGTCAGAAATCTCTGTCTACTCGGCTGTTTCGAAAAAGGCTGCATAAAACCGAAACGAACGTAGGCATGGGGCCTTTCGGCGACACGATTATGGATGATGCTGGGCACCATATGAGGAGCTTCAGCGCAAGGTCTGATGTGTCGTCGTGCTCGATAGTAGTTAACATGCAATTATTTACGTTTGTGAGGCAAAAACGTAAATAATTGCATGTTTAGCGTCTGCAGACGCACACGGTTGGACGGCAATCACTACGGTCATGGAAGAGATGGGGGAGCGTGGGCAGGGCATAGGGTTGGATGTTGCGACGCGGCGTGAGGCGCAAGGTCATCAGGCTGCCCAGGTGATTTGAACAAAGGAGCGCAACGCACAGTGCAATGAATCATTCGGGGCGAATACTGTATATTCCACCGATGTGGTTGGGTATGGTAGACGGCCTCTCCATATCAAGATGGTATAGTATGTCGCTGGCGTAAGGTCAATTAACGCACCTAGCCGCGTTGTCCCGTTCTCGCCTGACGGGCTCGTCGCTAGGCAGGCCCGAGGGGGATGGATGGATATTTCTAGGAAGACCGACTATGCATTGCGCATCCTGTCGATCTTGGTCGAACAAGAGGGGGGTCTGCTTTCGGTGCGCACCGCAGCGGAGCAGGTCGATGTTCCCTATTCGTTTGCTCGTTCCATCCAGCACGGCCTGGTGCAGGCAGGAATCATCGAGAGCCTGCGAGGCGTCCACGGCGGCATGCGGCTCAAGGTCGATCCCGTTGACATCACCATTCGACAGATCGTCGAGGCGGTCCAAGGTCCCCTCATCGTCAACGATTGCACGGCGCCAGGTGGCACCTGTGCCCGCATGACCGATTGCTGCTACCACGCCATCTGGAGCGGTGCTCAGGCGCTCCTGCGCAACTACCTCGACTCCGTTACGCTCGATGACGTTGTCAACCATCGCAGGAACCCTGCGGTCGATCCCGTATTTGTGGACCGCGACGCCTTCCCCTCCTACGCCGAGTGCTCCTGCTCGGAATGCCGGTAGGTCCCGTGTCCCCGTCTTCCCATCTCATGGATGACCCCGCCGCCCCAGCTCAGGGGGCGTCTCTTGAGGCATTCCGTAACCTGATTCGTTCTGAGGGAGAACGTCTCTACCGCGATCTTCCGTGGCGTCGGACGAGGGACCCCTATGTGGTGTGGCTCTCCGAGGTCATGTTGCAGCAGACCCAGGTGCCGCGCGTCGAGTCGCGCATGCCTGCATGGCTCGATCGATTCCCATCGCTTGAGGCGCTTGCCGAGGCGCCCTCTTCAGAGGTGCTCGCGGCTTGGCAGGGGATGGGATATAACCGGCGCGCGCTGGCGCTTCATCGTGCGGCTCAGACGATCGTGCAGGAATACGACGGCGTATTTCCGCGCGATACGAAGCAGCTGGTGGTGCTCCCGGGCATCGGCCCGGCAACGGCACAAGGCATTCGCGCCTTTGCTTTTGATCTGCCGGGGGTTTATCTGGAAACCAACGTCCGTACGGTGTTCTTGCACCATTTTTTCCCCGATGTCCCCGCAGTGCCCGACCGAGAGCTCGTGCCCCTGATCGAGGCGACCTGTCCTGATGCCCCGGCGGGAGCAGCGGACGAGGCGGAGAATCTGGCGGTGCCGGACGAGGCTGCCCTTGGATGCGCTGCGCTTCCGACGGAGCGTGGCGGCGGGCGCCAAGCGGGGCGTTTAGGTGCTGGCGAGGGCGGGCAGGCGTATGCGAGTCCGCAGGATGGGCATGACACCCCGCGCGCCTGGTACTATGCGCTGCTCGATTATGGCGCCTACCTCAAGAAAACCATCCCCAACCCCTCTCGTCGCTCGGCTGGGTATACGCGCCAGTCGCGCTTCGAAGGCTCTCGGCGCCAGAAACGCGCCCATATCGTGCGTATGCTGCTTGATGCCCGCTCGGAGGCCCCGTCGGGCCTGCGCCTTGAGGACATCGCGCGCGGCGTGGACGAGCTCGAGCGAGCGGCGGGGCGTCCTACGGTCGATCGCGACCTGGTGTCATCGATTCTGTCCGACCTTGTCCGTGAGGGGTTCTGCACAGAAAAAAGTGGCACATGGCTAATTACGGAAAGTTGACGGTGTCCTAATAAGGAATGAAATCCGGGTCGGATTGGGTATAAGGTGAGCACGCGCGGCAGTTGCCTGCCGTTCGCGACACTCACGCTGTGCCCCTTGGGGCAGAAGGGAAGGGATACCCATGGATTTTGAGAACTCCCAAACCAAGAAGAACCTCGAGACCGCGTTCGCCGGCGAGTCTCAGGCCCACACCAAGTATCGCTATTACGCGTCCCAGGCCAAGAAGGACGGGTACGTTCAGATTCAGAACATCTTCATGGAGACCGCTCTGAACGAGTCCGAGCATGCCAAGCTGTGGTTCAAGTACCTGCATGGCGGTGCGGTTCCCGGAACCCTCGACAACCTGAAGGATGCCGCCGCGGGCGAGAACTACGAGTGGACCACCATGTACGCCGAGTTTGCCCAGACCGCTGAGGAGGAGGGCTTCAAGGAGATCGCCGCCAAGTTCCGCGGTGTCGGCGCTGTCGAGAAGGCCCACGAGGAGCGCTATCTCAAGCTCGCCGAGCGCGTCGAGAAGGGCGAGGTCTTCGATCGCGAGGGCGTCAAGGTGTGGAAGTGCCTGAACTGCGGTCACCTGCATGTCGGTCCGGCTGCCCCGCAGCTGTGCCCGGTCTGCAACCATCCGCAGAGCTACTTCGAGGAGCAGGTCGTCAACTACTAGGCGACTTCGAGAACGTCTTGTTCGCCTGTGTCGCAGGGGCGCGGGGGTCTCATCTTCTGATGAGGCCCCTTTTTTGTTTTTGGAGTCGACGGGATGCCAGCCTTCTCTTTTACGACGGTGTTGAGGATGCCGGCCCCTCGTCTGCCGCAGCGCCGGGGATGCGGGACCTCCTGTCTGCCGCGGCACTGCCGAGGCCTGGCCCGCAACTCGGCACGTCTTGGCTAATAGTTCCTGCGGATGGCGGTCTCGTGAAACGCGAAGAACCCCGGGCGCTGGCGCGACTCGGTGTACTCGATCATCACCCCATCGGCATCAAAGGTGTGCGAGCGCATGACGCCGACCGCGTTGAATTTTCCTAGATTGATATAGCACGCGTCAGATTCTGTGGCGGCCTCGGTCGTGATGGTCCGTTTGCTCGTCACGATTTTTATGCCGAGGGTGCCCTCTAGGTAGGCATATACCGAGTCGCGGACCACATCGGGGGTGAGTCCCGGCACCTTGTCAGAGAGATAGAAGCTCTCGTCCGTCGAGATATACATGCCGTCAGCCGAGCGCGCGCGCATGATGTGCGTCAGGCGGCTGCCTTCGGCAAAGCCGGTCGTCTCGGAGAGCTTTTCGTCAGCTATGACCTCCTCGAAAGTGACAAGCTTGGTGTGTGGCGTGAAGCCGCAGCGCGCGGCGAGCTCGTTGAATGTCTCGAGTCCGTTATAGCCCGTATGATCGAGAAGCTGCGGATTGCGGATCACGCGAACCCCTTTGCCCTGCTGCGACTGCACATAGCCGTCTCTGGCGAGCAAGCCGAGCGCGCGGCGAATCGAGCTGCGCGAGCAGGCATACTCGTCGGTGAGCTCGGCTTCGGAGGGCAAAAACGACTGATACGGGTAGGATCCGTTCTCGATCTTGAGCTTAAGTTCGCGATAGATATCCTGAAAGACAGATTTAGGCATATGCGTTCCATCCTGTACGTACAACTATGTTCGAGTGTGCGCTAACGTTTGGACTATGTCAATCGGTATATCTCCAAATATGCGGTAGGTATGTAACAGTTTGTTCGAACGGCAGCCTTGTCCGACGACAGCGGGCGGGAGCGCGCGGCGGGACATCGGGGGCAGTCGTACCCTCTTAGGCGAAAAAAGATAACTTGTACGAACATGTTGGGTAGTGCAACGCCGGCGGTGCTTCTGAGCAGGGGAGATACAGGTTATGTATAACGGCATGTGCAAGTATCGCCTGCTTGCGCGTACATTTTCCTGAAAGGAGGAGAGCACGCATGATGCAAAAGATCCAGAAGTTCGGCGGCGCCATGTTCACGCCGGTGCTTCTCTTCGCCTTCGCGGGCGTGGTAATTGGATTGGGCACGCTCTTCACCACCGAGGTCATTTTTGGTCCGCTGGCGGCTTCCGACACCCTGTGGTACGGCGTGTGGAACGTGATCCTGCAGGGCGGTTGGACGGTGTTCAACCAGTTGCCGCTGCTGTTCGCGGTATCGCTTCCTATCGGTCTGGCAAACAAGCAGAATGCGCGCTGCTGCATGGAGGTGCTTGTTGCCCACCTCACCTTCAACTACTTCGTATCCACCATGTTGTCTCAGTGGGGCCCGACCTTTGGTGTTGACTTCTCCGCCGAGGTGGGCGGCTCCAGCGGTCTTGCCATGGTGGCGAGCATCAAGACGCTCGACATGGGCATGATCGGTGCCCTTGCCATCTCCGGTATCGTCATCGCGCTGCACAACAAGTTCTTTGAGACTGAGCTTCCGGAGTGGCTCGGGGTATTCTCCGGCTCCACCTTCGTCTACATGATTGCGTTCTTCGTGATGCTTCCCACCGCGCTTGCAGCGTGCTTGGTGTGGCCGCATGTCCAGGATGGCATCCGCGCGTTCCAGGGCTTCGTGGCCACGGTCGGCCTGCCCGGCGTGTGGATTTTCGCCTTCCTTGAGCGCGCCCTCATTCCCTTCGGTCTGCATCACCTGCTGTACAGCCCGTTCTATTATGACAACGCCGTGGTGAACGGCGGCATCTATGCGGCCTTCGCCAAGCAGCTTCCCGAGATTGCCGCTTCTTCCGCTCCCCTCACCGAGCTGGCTCCCTACGCCGCCTTCACGTGCTCTACGTGGTCCAAGATGTTCGGCTGCCCCGGCATCGCGTTGGCCTTCTACTTCACCGCCAAGCCCGAGAAGCGCCAGGAGCTTTTGGGCCTGCTCATCCCAATCACGTTGACCGCCATCTTCTGCGGCGTGACCGAGCCCATCGAGTTCACGTTCCTGTTCATCGCCCCTGGCCTGTTCATCGTGCACTGCGCGCTCGCCGCGTGCCTTGCCACGGCTATGAACGCGGTTGGTGTCGTGGGTGTCTTCGCGGGCGGCCTCATCGAGATCAGCTCACTGAACCTGATTCCGCTGTGGGCAAACCATTGGATGACCTATCTCGTCGGCTTGGTCGTCGGCCTCGTGTTCACCGGCATCTGGTTTGTCGTCTTCCGCTTCCTCATCGTGAAGTTCGACTTCAAGACCCCCGGTCGCGAGGATGACGAGGAAGAGATCAAGTTCCACAGCAAGGCCGAGTACCGTGCGGCCAAGCAGGGCGGCGGCGCCGCGGCTCTGGAAGCGGGCGTCGAGGAGAATCCCTATGCCGTCACCGCGGCTGCGTGCATGGAGCTCGTGGGCGGCCCCGACAACATCGTCGACGTGACGAACTGCGTCACCCGTCTGCGCCTGAACGTGAAGGACGAGACCCTTGTCGCCGACGACAAAGACTTCAAGTCTATCGGTACGAGCGGATGCATGAAGAAGGGCAAGTCCGTCCAGATCATCATCGGTCTCAAGGTTCCCAAGGTCCGCGACGAGTTCGAGAAGCTGATGTAGCGGCTCAGGCCGGGCTGTCTCCAACGTGCCGCCAGGCACACGCTCCCTCCTGTGGGGCGGCCCGCCTCCCCGACTCTATTCCTTCGGTGCCGCCCCTCTCCATTCGAGAGATCTCGGGTGAACAAAGGGGTGGATGAAACGAGCCCGTCCCCATTCATCCCATTCGGATGAAACGAACCCGTCCCCATCCATCCACCCATCCCTCCAGGAGGCCCTAGGTGAACAAAGGCCCCGCGTCGTGGTCGCAACGCGAGGCTCACCGAACCCACTGCGACCGGGAAAGGAACGATCAGCCATGTCCAAGAAGTCCTATGCAGTCACCATCGCAGGAGGCGGCTCGACCTTCACGCCGGGCATCGCGCTCATGCTCCTCGAGGAGCACGACCGCTTCCCGGTAGACAAGATCACCTTCTACGACAACGACGCCGAGCGTCAGGAGATCGTGGCGAAGGCCTGCGAGATCTACTTCCGCGAGAACGCCCCCGAGATCGAGTTCAACTACACCACCGATCCCGAGACCGCCTTCACCGGCATCGACTTCGTGCTCGCGCACATCCGCGTGGGCAAGTACGCCATGCGCGAGAAGGACGAGAAGATCCCGCTGAAGTACGGCGTCCTCGGCCAGGAGACCTGCGGGCCTGGCGGCATCGCCTACGGCATGCGTTCCATCGGCGGCGTTATCGAGATCCTCGACTACATGGAGAAGTGGAGCCCCAATGCCTGGATGCTCAACTACTCCAACCCGGCAGCGATCGTAGCCGAGGCGTGCCGCGTCCTGCGTCCCAACAGCAAGATCATCAACATCTGCGACATGCCCATCGACCTGATGGACAAGAGTGCGACGGCGGCTATGCGCTCGGCAACCTCATCGGGCTGCTTTGCGCCGAGGCGCTCCTGCAGAACGTGGTCGGCGTCGCGGGATGCGCGGTCGCGCTCTGGCGTCTGTGGAGGCCGGCGGCGGGCGAGATCACCGCCTGGAAAGAGGAGCGCGGCGTGAGCGGTGTGCTCTTCGACATCTCTGGCGCGATCGTCGTGTTGGCGATAGCGGCCATCTGCGCGTTTGCTTCCTGGCGCATCAGCCTGGCTGGCTAACGGGGTTACGCGGGCTTCGCGCCGCGTGGCTCGTCGCACGGCCGGCAGGCGCCGCACGTCCGGAACGCGCAGTTGAGGCTGCCAGACACGCCGCACCTGCCAAGAGCTTGACAGGTGCGGCGAATCATTCAATACTGGCATCATCTCCCATCCATGCAAGCCTCAAAGATATGAGGTGACGGATGGACCTGTTTATCGAACCCCAACAGAATAGCTATGAGTGGCAAGGGCGCTCCCGTGTGGTGAGCTCGCGCGGGGCGTCTGCTGCGCCGTCGGAGCCATGTGGAGGCGTGCGTGCGAAGGACGCCTGCTCGTCGTATCCGGTGCCGGCCGCGTGGCGGGACGAGGCCTATTCCCTTGAGCAGGAGTCATATCGAGAGGAGCTCGCCTTCCACCGCGGCCGCGCGCGAAGGCGCAAGCTCGCCTCCGCCGCGCGCGTGGCGTGTCTCGTGGTGCTTGTGCCGCTGGTGCTCGTCGCGGTGTTTGTCGCGTCGTATGTGCTCACCTGCATCATGAACGGGGCGACGCCCGATGAGGTGGCGGGGCTGCTTCAGGGCTTGTGGGCGCGCGTGGAAGGGTTCGTGCACGAGGCGCTCTCTGGCCTTTGATGTGACGCCGGCGGATATAATGTCGCCCAGATGGGGCGTCGCGTGCGCCCCCATATGCATGATACGCGACGGGTGGAGGACGCTCATGGATGCTGTGCTGCTGGGAATCGTCGCCGTGGCGGCGCTGGTCGCTGCGGTCGCGGCGGTCGTGTCGGCAGTGCTTGCCTATCGCCTTGGACGAGATGCCGGGGCGGCCTCCGAGCAGGCGTCCCATGCTGCCGCCGCGGCGGCCCGGGCGGAGGCGTCGCTTTCCGCGGTCATGTCTGCCCAGGCCCAGGCGCAGACCTCGCTGGCTGTGCTTTCGCGTCATGCCGCAGGCGCCTCCGCCGTGGACCAGGAACGTTTTGATGCCCTGTCGCGCGAGTTCTCCCGTACCGACGCAAAGCTCGACGACGTCCGGCGCGAGGTCCAGGCGCAGCTTGGTCGGAGCCGCGAGTCGGTCGACGCCCGCCTGGCTGAGATGCGCTCTGCGGTGGATAGCCAGCTGGGGGCCATTCGCCAAGACAACAGCCAGCAGCTCGACCGCATGCGTGCCACGGTCGACGAAAAGCTTCAGGCGACGCTGGAGAGCCGCATCGCGCGGTCTTTCAAGCAGGTGAGCGACCAGCTTGAGGCGGTCTATCGCGGGCTGGGAGACATGCAAGGGCTTGCCGCCGGCGTGGGCGACCTGAAGCGGGTGCTCGGCAACGTGAAGACGCGCGGCATATTGGGCGAGGTCCAGCTGGGGGCGCTGCTCTCAGACGTTTTGGCGCCCGACCAGTACCTGCAAAACGTGGCGACCAAGCCGGGCAGCGCCGAGCGCGTGGAATATGCGGTCCGGATTCCCGTCGCGGACAGCGAGCCGGTGCTTCTGCCGATAGACGCCAAGTTTCCAGGCGATACCTACGAGCGCCTGCGGGCTGCGGCCGAGGCGGCCGATGCCGACGGGGCCTCTGCCGCCCGGCGGGCCTTGGAGCAGCGCATCAAGCAGGAGGCGCGCGACATCGAGCAGAAATACATCTCGGTGCCCGAGACCACGAACCTCGCCATACTCTTCCTGCCGTTCGAGGGGCTCTATGCCGAGGTCGTCAACATGCCCGGCCTTCTTGAGAGCCTTCAGCGCGAGTATCGGGTCAGCGTCGCGGGGCCATCGACCATGGCTGCCATATTGAACAGCCTGCAGATGAGCTACCAGACCTTTGCCTTTCAGCGTCAGGCCGACGAGATCCAGCGCGTGCTCGCTGCGGTCAAGGCGGAGCTTCCGCGCTACCAGGCGGCACTGCAGAAGGCCTATGACCAGATCAACCGGGCGGGGTCGACGGTCGAGTCGATTATGACGACCAGAACCCGTGCGATGGAACGCAAGCTGCGTTCGGTGACGGCGCTTGACGATGCTGCCGAGGCGGAGCAGGTGCTGGGCCTCGAGTTGGATGGCGCGACAGGCGATGGCGGCCTTGGCGCGGGGGAGCCGCTTGCCGTGCAGGCAGACGTAGAGCATGGGAACGACGAGGAGGGCGATGCCTGATGCCACGAGAGACCAACGCCGCGAAGCGCGAACGGGCCATTGAGGTATGCGAGCGCCTGAATAGGCGATATGGGCCGGTCGAGTGCTTTTTGGACCATGAGAATCCGTTTCGTTTGGTGATCTCGGTCCTGCTTTCTGCCCAGACGACCGATGCCCAGGTCAACAAAGTCACCCCTGAGCTCTTTCACCGTTGGCCAACCCCTGAGGCGATGGCGGGCGCCACGCCGGCAGAGGTCGCCGAGGTCATCAAATCGCTCGGTTTCTACAAGACCAAGGCGAAGCATTGCGTCGAATGCGCCCAGATGCTCGTCGCCGACTATGGCGGCAAGGTTCCCGCCGACATGAAGGAGCTCGTGAGGCTGCCCGGCGTTGGCCGCAAGACGGCGAACATCGTGCTCAATGTGGGATATGGCATCGTGGAGGGCATCGCGGTCGATACACATGTCAACCGCATCGCCCATCGGCTGCGCCTCTCGCCCAAGACGCATGAGAAGGAGCCGCTCAAGACCGAGCAGGACCTCTTGAAGATTCTGCCGCGTGAGTATTGGAACGACGTCAACCATCAGTGGATCATGCTTGGCCGCGAAATCTGCGACGCGCGCAAGCCCCTGTGCGGCGAATGCCCGCTTGCAGACATCTGTCCCAGCTGCAAGGTGTCATAAGGCGGAAGGTCGTCTCGGCAGCAGCTCCCTCAAAGTGTTCACGTTGCAGGGAAGATGGTCGGGCGTTCCTTGTGAACTCCCGTTTGGCATTGCCCGATTGCGATACGATACAGGGACAGCCTGTTTTGTTTGACCCGTTCGGCCTGCCCGGACGGGCTTTTGGCGTGAAACCGGAGAGGACCACATGCTCATCCACCGCATAGCTGCACAGCTTTATACCGCCGAGGGGCCTCGCGTTATCGAGGAGGCGCTCGACGAGGGGAAGGACGCCACGCTCGCCGTGTCGCAGTCTGGTCGCACCCTGCTGCTGGCGGCGCAGTTTGCGCGCAGGCCCCGCCCCACGGTGTATGTGGTTTCGGGCGAGGAGGCGGCTGATCGTGCCGCGCGGTCGCTCGCCGCCTACGTGGGGCTTGAACATGTGGCGCGCTATCCCGAGCGAAGCGACCATCCTTGGCGTGACGTGCAGCCCGATGACGCCGTGGTCGCCCAGCGTTGTGCGGCGTTGGGCCGCATCGCGCAGGGGGAGGCCTGCATCATGGTGGCGTCGGCCCGCTCGCTGCTGAGGTGCGTGCCGCCGCGCGAGAGCCGCTACTGGCAGCAGCTTCCGCTTGCGGTGGGGCAAGAGATCCCCTTTGAGGACGTTCCCCGACGCCTCGTGGGCATGGGGTATACCAACGCCGATGCTGCCGATGCTCCGGGCATGTTCCGCGTGCACGGCGATGCGGTGGACGTCTATCCCGCGCAGGCGGCCTCGCCGGTCCGTATCGAGTTCTTCGGCGACGAGATCGATCGCATTCGCCGGATGGTGGTCTCTACGGGCCAGACCATCGGCGACGAGGATGCGATCGAGATATACCCGGTGCGAGAGCTCGCTCTCACCGACGACGCGGTGCGGCGCATCAAGGCGGCGCTCTACCAGCCCGCGAAAAACGACACCGAGCTTGCGGCGCTGCTCGAGCTTGTCGAGGCGCGCGTCGTCACACCCGAGCTCGACCGCTATCTGCCGCTGCTCTACGACGGCACGGCAAGCCCGCTCGCACATGTAAGCGACAACACGCTCGTGGTGCTCTCCGAGCCCCGCTCGCTCTTCGACGACTGCATGCGTGCCTACGAGGACCTTGAGCGTCGCGCGGGCGAGGCCAAGGTCGCTCGCCTCGACGGGTTGTACGTGCGTCCGCAGCAGCTGGACTTTGGTCGGCAGCAGCGCCTCAACTTCGTATCGCTCATCCGCGCCGGCGGAGCGGTGACCGCCGAGCTCAAAATTGAGCAGCCTGCCATCGCCGGGTCCGATGCGCGCTTCATCTCACGCATACAAGAGGTGACCGCGAACCGCTTTGCCTGCGTGTTCGCCGCGCCCGACCGCGGTGCGCGCGAGTCGCTCGAGCTTTCGTTCACCGACGAGTCCATCCCCTTTGAGGAGTCGCTGTCCGTGGCGACGGAAAATGCCGGCGCCGTGGGCGAGGCGGAGGTGAGGGTGGCGCTTCTCAAGCGCGATGTCGACCGCTTGAATGCCCGTTTCATCGAAGACGGCTCCAAAGCCCCTATTACGGTGCCGACGATCACGCGCGGGCGCGTGACCTTTGTGGACGCGCCCATCGCTTCGGGCGTGGTGGTCCCAGAGGCTCATCTCGCGGTCTTCTCCATCGCCGACCTCAACGCGAGGATGGATGCGCGGCGCGGACGCAAGACGCGCCGCCGCGTGGACGTCACCGAGGTGACGTTCCCCTTCAAGCCAGGGGACTATGTCGTGCATGCGACGCACGGCATCGCGCACTTTACCGATATCGTGCGTCAGGAGGTCGCCGGCCGCGAGCGCGATTACTTCCTGTTGGAGTATGCCGACGGAGACAAGCTCTACGTGCCGCTCGAGCAGGTCGATCGCATCACGCGCTACGTGGGGCCCGACGGCGAGAATCCCCGCCTCACGCGGCTCAACACGGCAGATTGGTCTCGTGCGACCAAAAAGGCTCGCAAGAGTGCTAAGAAACTTGCATTCGACCTGGTCGATCTCTATACGCGTCGCAGCTCTATTACCGGATACGCCTGTCCCCCGGATACGCCTGAGCAGATCGAGATGGAGGAGAGCTTCCCCTACGAGCCGACGCGCGACCAGCTCGATGCGATTGGAGACATCAAGGCCGACATGGAAGCGCCCAAGCCCATGGACCGCCTGCTGTGCGGAGACGTGGGCTTCGGCAAGACCGAGGTCGCCCTGCGCGCCGCCTTTAAGTGCGTGGACTCGGGGCGCCAGGTGATGGTGCTGTGTCCCACGACGATCCTCGCGCAGCAGCACTACGAGACGTTCTTCGAGCGCTTCGCCCCCTTCGGTGTGGAGGTGGAGGTGCTCAGCCGTTTTCGCACCGCGGGCCAGCAGAAGCGTGCCCTCGCCGCGTTTGCCGAGGGCAAGCTCGATGTGTTGGTGGGAACGCACCGCCTGCTGTCTTCGGACGTCAACCCGGCCAACCTGGGACTTGTCATCATCGACGAGGAGCAGCGCTTCGGCGTGCAGCACAAGGAACAGCTGAAGAACCTGCGCGAGCAGATCGACGTGCTCACGCTCTCGGCGACGCCTATTCCGCGCACCATGCAGATGGCGATATCGGGCGTGCGCGACATGAGCCTCATCACCACGCCTCCCACGGGCAGGCGCCCGGTGGCGGTGCATGTGGGCGAGTACGATCCAGACGTGGTGAGCGCGGCGATCCGTCTTGAGCTGGGGCGCGGCGGCCAGGTGTACTACGTGTCGAACCGCGTGAAGACCATCGACGACGCGGTGGACCGCGTACACGAGGCTGCGCCCGAGGCGCGCGTCGCGGTGGCGCACGGCAAGATGAGCCCGCGCGAAGTCGAGGATGTCATGGTGCAGTTTGCCACCGGCAAGGTGGACGTGCTCGTCGCCACGACCATCATCGAGAGCGGCATCGACAACCCCCATACCAACACGCTCATCATCGAGGACTCGCAGCGCCTTGGACTGGCCCAGCTCTATCAGCTCAAGGGGCGTGTCGGACGTTCGGCCACGCAGGCCTACGCCTACTTCATGTTCCCCGGCGAGATTCCGCTCACCCCGGAGGCTACCGAGCGTCTGACGGCGCTGTCGGAGTTCCAAGACCTGGGAAGCGGCATGCGCATCGCCATGCGCGACCTCGAGATTCGCGGAGCGGGGTCGCTTGTGGGCGCAGAGCAGCACGGCAACCTGTCGAGCGTGGGCTTCGACCTGTTCACCCAGATGCTGGGGCAGGCGGTCGCCGAGGCGCGTGGAGAGGTCGGAAACGATGTCGAGGAATCTGGCGTGACCATCAACCTGCCGGCCGACTTCTTCTTGGACGAAGAGTATCTGCCTTCGGTAGACAAGCGCGTGCTGGTGTACCGTAAACTCGCGACTGCGGAGGACCTGGCACAAGTGGACGAGGCGCAGGAGGAGCTCGAGCAGTCGGCGGGGCAGCTGCCTCGTGCGGCGCAGAACCTCTTCGATCGCGCTCGCATCCGCATCCGCGGCGGACGTCTCGGTCTGGAGAGCGTCGTGCTCACGGGGGGACGTCTGGTGTTCCAGGGCATCGACGTGCCCAAGAAGGTCGCCTTCGAGCTGCGCGACCGTCTCGGAGCGGTGAACTTCCCCAAGACGAGGAAGATTTCGATTCCATACAAAGCGGGTGCTGGCGGGGGTTCCGGAGTGGGCCGTGGCCTGGACGCGCGCGACGAGCGCGGCCCCGTGGCGGCGGCGCTCATGGTGCTCGAACAACTGGGCGCTTCCGGTGACGATGATTAGGCAGACAGGCGCACACGAAACGGGACGTGCTGCGCGCCCTGCCTGTCCCGACGCCTTCGGCGCATGCGAAGGCGATCGACGGCGGGCTTTCGGCGCGCAGCCGGGGTTTCGGCTTCTGCTGGGGGCTTCCGGCGGCGGGCATTGGGCTACGAGAAAACATTCGCTTCGGTTTTATGCAGATTTTTTCGGACCTTGCGAGTAGCCCGCTCATTTGCGGGCGTTTTTCGCATTAAAATGCCTGATAAGTACTTTAGCTAACGAAAGTATACTTTCGACGTCGCTCAATATCTGCATAAAACCGAAGCGAACGTGTAGCGCCAGCGAGATTCACAACGAAAGGAACGAAACATGGACGCGTACAACGTTGAGCTGAGGGAGGTCGCGGAGCCTACGCGTGACTGCACGGGTGTGCCGGTGATGCTCACCGACGAAACCATGGGCTGTCGCGTTCAGAAGGTGCTTGCAGGCATGCATGAGCGCGAGCTTGAGCAGCTCGTCGTGTACTGCGATGTGGAGCACTCCGGTAACTTCGCCTACCTTGCGGGGTTCTTCTCCCGGTTTGAGGAGTCCCTGCTCGTCATTCGGGCCGACGGCACGATGTCCTTCGTGCTGGGTAACGAGAACCTCAACAAGGCGTCAAAGGCACGCGTGCAAGCCTCGGCAATCCATGCGCCGGTGCTCTCGCTGCCCAACCAGCCAGATGCGGTCATGCGCCCGCTTGACGAGCTGTTGCGGGAGGCCGGCCTTGCTGCCGGTGCGCGCACGGGAGTCGTGGGCTGGAAGCATTTCACCTCTCCTGCCATGGATGCCCACCATACCTTTGATGTGCCCGAGTTCATCATGGCGGCGTTGCGCTCTGCTGTGGGCAGCCGGGGCGAGCTTGTTGCCGCCTCTGATATCTTTATCGGCGAGGGCGGTGCTCGTACCACCAACAATGCGAACGAGATCGCGCACTACGAGTTCGGAGCCTCGCTTGCGTCAGATTGCATGTTGGATGCGATGGATGCGCTTGAGCTCGGGGTGACTGAGATGCAGCTTGGTGACAAGCTGGTGCGCTACGGCCAGCATACGAATGTGGTCACCATCGCGGCGAGCGGGCCGCGCTTCGTGAAGGCAAATATGTTCCCCACGGCCCATGTGGTGGGTCTGGGCGACACCATCTCGCTGACTGTCGGGTATGCGGGCGGGCTTTCCAGCCGCGCGGGCTATGCGGTTGGTGACTCCAACGATATGCCTGAAGGCCAGCGGAGTTGGCTCGATCGCGTGGCGAAGCCGTATTTCGCGGCGTATGCGCACTGGCTCAGGACAATTCGTGTCGGGCTGACAGGTGGGGAGCTGTTCGACGAGGTCGAGCGCATGCTGCCTCGCTCGGAATATGGCTGGACGCTCTGTCCGGGACACCTTACAGCAGAAGAGGAGTGGCTTTCCTCGCCGGTATATGAGGGGTCAGACGAGGTTCTGCGCAGCGGCATGATTTTTCAAATCGATATCATTCCGTCGGTCGAAGGCTTTGGCGGCGTAAGCGCCGAGAGCACCGTGGCGCTTGCAGACGAGTCGCTGTGCGACGAGATTCGGGCGGAGTATCCCGAGTTGTGGGAGCGCATGCAGCGACGCCGCTCCTATCTGACGGATGTCTTGGGAATCAATCTTTCCCCCGACGTTCTTCCCATGTGCTCCACGGTCGGTTATTTGCGTCCCTATCTTCTTGACCACGGCAGGGCTCTGACGGTTTCGGCTTAACAGCAGGGCGACTTGTCATAGGGGCGTCAAAGGCATCCATAACGTATGGACCTGGCGTGGTAGTGGGTCGAGCATCCGCAGTGGGCGTCTGTCGGCCAGGTTGATCGGTTGCCCCGCGTCCCGCCGCGTCTGGGTCTTCACGGGCAGCGGGGCTGTCTCGTCAGGGCTGTCCCACCCGGGCGGTCCAACCCGGGCGGTCCCACGCCGCGCCACATCAGAGAACTTCTTATGCAGAATGGACGCCCCCGAAGAACTTCTTATGCGTTTTGGCCGCTAAGACCCCCTTTTCGGGGCCTTAGCGGCCGTTTTGCATAAGAGGACGCTCGGGGGCGTCCATTCTGCACAAGAAGTTCCCGCCCTGCCCCCGCCTAGCCCCAACTCCGGCCCCGTGTCCGGCGCGCACGCCGGGAGGGGCGGCCCGCGCCCAGGCGGAGGCGCCTCGGTCCGGGCCCGTGCCCGACGCGCTCCGCGGGCGGCTCCCCGCGCCGCATCCCGGGGCATCTCCCGCGTCCCCGGTGGCAGAACATAACATGCTTGTTGCGGCCCACTCCTCCTACCGGAGGTGCGGGCGCGCTGCGTATAATGGTGGACATTCTGGTCAGATGGCGGGCTCCGCGCAGCAGGCGTGGCGGCGCGCCACATAGCATGCAGGTCCGCCGCGCCCGTGCGCTGCGGGCGAAAGGAGCGCCCATGGCACTCACCGAGTCAGACGTGCGCGGCATAGCCGATTACGCACGCATCGCGCTTGAGGGGGAGGAGCTATCGCAGATGACGGCGTACATGAACGATGCCGTTGCGATGCTCGAGCCCATTCTTGCCTATAACCTGCCCGACGTGGATCCCACGTTCCATCCCATCGGAGACCTTTCCAACGTCATGCGCGAGGACGCGTGCGACACGGGCCGAGGGCTATCCATCGATGCGGCTCTCGATAACGCCGGGAGCTCGCGCGACCGTTACTTCCGCGTGCCGTCCATCTTGGGAGAGGGGGATGATGCGTGATGGCAGCATTCGACAGCCTTTCTGCACGCGAGCTCGCCGCCGCCATTTCCGCCGGCGACCTCTCCGCTCGCGAGGTCGCCGAGGCCTCGCTTGAGGCCATCTCTGCCCGCGAGAGCGAAGTCCAGGCTTTTTTGCAGGTAACGCCCGAGCTTGCGCTTGAGGCTGCGGACCGCGTGGACGCTGCCCGCGCCGCCGGCGACGTCCTGCCTCCGCTCGCCGGCGTGCCGGTTGCCGTGAAGGACAACATGAACCTCCAGGGGACGCGCACCACCTGCGCATCGCGCATGCTCGAGTCCTATGAATCCCCCTACACGGCCACGTGCGTGCAACGCATGCTCGATGCGGGCTGCGTGCCGGTCGGCAAGACCAATATGGACGAGTTCGCCTTCGGCTCCTCGACCGATACCTCGGCGTTCCATCCCACAAACAACCCGTGGGACGTCATGCGCGTGCCCGGCGGCTCTTCGGGCGGTTCAGCGGCGGCGGTCGCTGCGGGCGAGGTCCCGATTTCACTGGGGTCCGACACCGGAGGCTCCATTCGTCAGCCGGCGGCGCTCTGCGGCGTCGTGGGCATGAAGCCCACCTATGGCGCCGTCAGCCGCTACGGCGTAGTCGCCTTCGGCAGCTCGCTCGACCAGGTAGGGCCGTTCGGACGCACGGTCGAGGACGTCGCACTCGCCATGGACGCGCTCGTTTCCGGCGGCCACGACCGCTGCGACTCGACCTCCCAAGAGGTGGAGCCCGTCTTTGCCCGGGCGCTTTCCGGAAGCGTGAAGGGCTGCCGCGTGGGAATCATCCCGTCCTTTATGGAGGCGGATGGCTTGACGTCTGAGGTGCGCCGGGGCGTCGAGTCGGCGGCTCGCGCCCTCGAAGAGGCCGGCGCCGAGCTCGTGGACGTCGACCTGCCGCATCTCGACGCGGCGATCTCGGCGTACTATGTGATCGGACCCGCCGAGGCGTTCTCCAACCTGGCGCGTTTCGACGGCATCCGCTATGGATACCAAGAGCCCGACTGCCGCAACCTTGCCGAGCAGAGCGCCCGCTCGCGCGCTCACGGCTTTGGCGCCGAGGCGAAGCGCCGTCAAATGCTCGGCGCGTATCTGCTCTCGAGCGGCATCTATGACAAGTATTATTACGCGGCGCAAAAGGCCCGCACGCTCATCACGGCGGACTATGCCGCGGCTTACGAGAGGGTCGACGTCATCATCATGCCGGCGAGTCCGATGGTCGCCTTTGAGCATGGAGCCATCTCCGACCCCACCCAGATGTACCTGTCGGACATGTATACGATCTCCATCAACATCGCCGGCAACGGCGGCATCACCGTGCCCGTCGGTTTGGGCGAGAGCTCGGGCCTGCCGGTGGCCGCCCAGCTGGTTGCCCCGGCGTTCAAGGATGAGCGCCTCATCACGTTTGGCGCCGCGGTGGAGCGCGCCTTCTCCGGTGCGGATTTTTCGGCGCCGGTGCTGGGCGTCGCGCCCGCATGTGCCGGGAAGGGAGGTGAGCTTGCATGAAAGAGCTCACAGAGGTCTTGCGCGACTGGGAGGCCGTGATCGGTCTCGAGATTCATACCGAGCTCACCACGCTCGACACCAAGATGTTCTGCGGCTGCAAGCTGAGCCACGACGACGAGCCCAACACAAACGTGTGCCCCGTGTGCCTCGGCCTGCCCGGCGCCCTTCCGGTGCCCAACAAGCGCGCCATCGAGTACATCGTGAAGGCGGGTATCGCCACCAACTGCGAGATCCAAAAGCACTCGATGTTCTACCGCAAGCACTATTTCTATCCCGATATGGCGAAGAACTTCCAGACCACGCAGGGTCCGGTGGCGTTTGCCATGCATGGGCACCTCGATTTGGAGGTGACGGGGCGCGGCGCCGCCGAGCGCCCGGAGTGCGCCTTCGGTGAGGCGGAGGCTGCAAGCCTTGCCAGCGCGAGCGCAGGGGCCGTGGGTCTTTCTGCCGACCTGTCCCGCATGGCGGGAGAGGGCGCATGGGATGAAACGAACCCGTCCCCATCCGTCCCCGCCGCGGCGTCTGAGGGGGCGCTGGCGGCCCTTTCGGGCTACGACACCGCGGCCTTCGCGCTGCCGGAGCGCCATGAAGACGGTTCCTACACCGTGCCTATCCGCATCCTGCGCATCCATATGGAGGAGGACGCCGCCAAGATGGTGCACGTGGGCGGAGAGGAGGGCCGCATCGGCGGTGCCGCAGAGAGCCTCATCGACTACAACCGCTGCGGCACGCCGCTCATCGAGCTCGTGACCGAGCCCGACCTGCGCACGCCGGAGGAGGCGCGCCTGTTCATGGAGAAGCTCCGTCGCATCTTCATGACGCTCGGCATCTCCGACTGCTCCATGGAGAAGGGCTCCATGCGCTGCGACGGCAACGTGAGCCTGCGCCGCCGCGGAGACACCCGCCTCGGCACCAAGACCGAGCTCAAGAACCTCAACTCGTTCAAGGCTCTGCACGACGGCCTCGCCTACGAGATCTGCCGCCAGGCCGAGGTGCTCGAGGAGGGCGGCATCATCTATCAGGAGACGCGCCACTGGGAGCCGAGCCGCAAGCGCACGGTGGTCATGCGCGTGAAGGAGACGGCCGACGACTACCGCTTCTTCCCCGATCCCGACCTCGCTCCGTTCGACCTCACCGATGAGTTCATCGAGCATTGCCGCGCCGAGATTCCCGAGTTGCCGGATGCCAAGCGCGACCGCTATGAGCATGACTTTGGCATCAAGCGCGCGGATGCCGAGCAGATCGCCGGAGACCCGGCGGTGGCTGAGCTGTTCGAGGAGGCTGCGTCCGGGCTCGCAGGCAAGGAGGCGCAGACGGTCGCGAACCTCGTGGTGAACGAGCTGCCGGCGCACCTGAAGGCGACGGGTGCTGCGGTCGAGGACTGCGGCATCGCGCCCGAGCAGCTGCGCAGCCTGGCGAAGCTGCTGGCCTCCGACGCCATCTCCTCCAACCAGGGCCACGAGGTCTTCGTCGCCATGGCCGAGACGGGGGAGGACCCCGAGCAGATCGTGGACGCGCGCGGCATGCGCCAGGTGAACGACACGGATGCCCTGCAGGCAACGGTAGACGAGGTGCTGGCGCGCTGCAGCGACCAGGCCCAGCAGTACCGGGACGGCAACCAGAAGGTCATCGGCTTTCTGGTTGGCCAGTGCATGAAGGCGAGCCGCGGCACCGGCAACCCCAAGCTCTTCAACGAGCTGCTGCGCAAAGCGCTTTCGTAGCGAGGCTTCCCCTAGCGGAGCCCATAGAGGTCCATGGCCGCGGCGGTGCCGGATGAGGGCGCTGCCGCGGCCTTCTTTCAAGCGGTCCCGCCCGCGCTGCAGGCAGCTGGGCCAGGGAAACTAGCTTCTTGGGGTTTCGGGTATACATATCGATACGCGACCTGCGGCGACGGGGGTGTTTTTGATGTTCAGCCCGTTTCGCGACGACCGGGGCAATCCCAAAGGACTTTCCGAGGTCACCTATGACGACCTCTCCCAGCTTGTCGATATGGACGAGGGCTACGTGCTCGAATTCAAGCGCTCGTTCACCGCGGGCGTGCGTGCCAAGGTGCCCAAGATCATCGCGTCGTTTGCCAATTCGGGAGGGGGCTGGCTGGTGATCGGCATCGCCGACGACGACCACGCCGTCTGCCCGGTGCCTCGTCTCTCGGCAGATTACAGCCAGATGATCGGCGAGCTGTGCCGTCGGCATGTGTCCCCCGCGCCTCCGTTCGACATGCGCTTTATCACAGACCCCGCCGACGACGGACAGGGGGTGGTGGTCATCCGGGTGGAGGAGGGGCGCTTTCCACCCTACGTCGCGGACGGAGTGGTCGAGATTCGGGAAGGCTCGACGTCGGGCCCGGCAACCGGGGCGGCGCTCGTAGAGCTCTACGGGAAGGCGACGCGCCGGCGCGAGCAGATCTCAGAGTTCTGTCGCAGGACGGTCTATTACCAGCGCCCGGTGCCTCTGTTCGACCTCTACCTCTACCGGCTCGGCTCCATGCATGACGAGGTTCCGTCGCGCGAGGAGGTCAACGCGCGCGCGGATGCCATGCGCGCGTGCTTCGAGGCCCAAGGGCTCACCTGCTATGTCCAGCATGCGCACGACTCGCTCATCTTTCGCGCCTCGATCGCGTTTGACGGGATGGTGCCTCATTCGGCGATCGAGCTGTTTCCGGATGAATCCATCAAGCTGTCGGTGCCGGCGGTGCTGCTGGCAGGCGGCGAGCGCCTCCGTGCGCTGGGCTCCTTGGGAGACGTGTGCTCCTTTACGCCCGACGACGGCATGCGCGTGATGTCTGCGCCCGACACCCTGCGGCGCGTCACGCGCGTGGCTTCGCTGCTCGACCGCTACATCCGCGAGCGCCAGGGTGCCTGGCAGCAGTATGCGGCGGCCTACGAGCTCGAGAACATGGAGGGCGTGCTGCTGTGGTCGGACGACCCGCTCTACCTCTCCTATGCGCGCGACCGCGGCCCGCTCTTTTGCGGAACGACCGATTGTCGCAGCCGTGTGCGCTATCTCGATGACGGCGAGCATGACTCGTTCCGCGCCCGCCAGTTTGCGGGGAGCCACTTCTTCGAGGCGTGCGGCCTGCCTCTGGGCTCGCCCGACGAGCTGGACAACCGCTTGGTCGATGCGCTCCTGCGCACCGAGCGGCCACGGGGAAAGGAATCGGGTCGCCTTGCCTCGTAGAGGCTTTGGGCACGGGTCGCCGAGTGGGTCGGACGGGATGGCCCGACGGAAGGGAATCCGGACGGATGCGGGAGACGATGGGAGGGGCATATGCCTGGACTCGCACTTGTGTTGGGGATCGCGGCAACGGTGCTTGCCGGAGTGGTCCTCATCAGGCGGCACTTCGCAAGCTGGCTCACCGTGGGGTCCATCGCATGCGGCATGGGCTCGCTGGTGAGCGTGGTGCGTAGCCTGGAAATGATGGCGATGGACGGAGATTGGTCGAGCGTCGCGGACACCGTCGGCGCGTTTTTCCTCTGCTCGGCGGTGCTTTTCGTGCTTGTGGCGGGGCTGCTCGCCGCGGCTCTCGTCCGCGAACGCTTGTTGTGACGGGCGCGGCGCGGAAGCTCTTCCGCGCGCACGCACCGGCGGGTCGCGCCTCGGCGTCCCGCCGGGTCCGTGCCCGCGAGAGCATGGACCCCTGTGTGACAGCACATGCAACCCAGATGGGAGTCTAGTCGTACCCGCGAGAACATGGGCCTTGTCCCTCAAGATAAGAAAAATGCAGGTAGAAACACATTTCTACCTGCATGTAAGATTTGGAAAATGGCTCTAATTGTGATACAAATGAACCCCCTTTGGCGTTAGGGGGTTCAGACCTGAGTATTTGCCCCTTTTGATACCGCCCGTTATTGCGAATTGATACCGGCGGCATCGCGAGACGATACCGCCGGCGTTTCCCATCGGTACCGGTCGGCGCGTCCTACTCCGATC
>NZ_JACJKQ010000014.1 GCF_016901575.1 Enorma phocaeensis | reverse complement strand
GTTGGCGATGGGGCTGGCAAGGGGTTGCGAAGGGGACTTCAGCAAGGAGGCTCTTCGAGGAGGGCTGGCGAGGGGCGCGCTCGACGAAGAAGGTCGCTCGGCAAGGAGGTGTGCTCGGCGAAGTGGGGATGACAAGATTTGCCGGTCGTTGGCGTTTGCGACCCCACCATGCTGCCCATATAATGTGGCGGAACGACGATGACCGCCGACGGTGCCACTGCTCGGCGCACAAAGGAGGCTTCCGCCATGCAGGCTCAAAAGGCAGAGGGAACCAAAGATCTCATCGGGCGCGAGATGCGCGCCTGGCAGCAGATGCAAGACGTCGCGGCCGAGGTGTTCGGCCCATACGGTTTCGATCCGGTGGAAACGCCCGCCATCGAGCAGGTCGATGTCTTCGTGCACGGCATCGGCCAGTCTACCGACGTGGTGCGCAAGGAGATGTTCCGGGTGTTTTCTGGCGCGAACCTCGCGCGCGTGCTCGACGAGGGCACCGACGCCAAGCTCAAGCCCAAGCAGCGCCTGGCGCTTCGCCCCGAGGGCACGGCGGGCGTGGTGCGTGCGGTTGTCGAGAACAATCTGGTGCCCCAGGGTGCAAGCCCGGTGAAGCTCTACTACGCAGAGGCGATGTTCCGCGGCGAGCGCCCGCAGAAGGGGCGTCTGCGTCAGTTCCACCAGGTGGGAATCGAATGGCTGGGCGCGCCCGATCCTGCGGCAGATGCCGAATGCATCATCATGCTCATGGAGTTCTACCGTCGTCTCGGCTTCGATCTGTCGCAGCTGCGCCTGCTCATCAACTCCATGGGAGACCCGGCGTGCCGTCCGGCATACCGCGAGAAGGTGCGTTCGTTCATCTTGGACCATGCGGACGAGATGTGCGACGAGTGCCGCGAGCGCGCCGAGGTGAACCCGCTGCGTGTCTTCGACTGCAAGAACGACCATTGCCGCGAGGTCATGAAGGACGCACCGCTGGCGCCGGACAACCTATGCAACGAGTGCCGCGAGCACTACGAGCAGGTGAAGCGCTACCTCGATGAGGCGGGCATCTCCTATGTGGAGGATCCTACGCTCGTGCGCGGCCTGGACTACTACACCCGCACCGTGTTCGAGGTCGAGGCGCCGGGTGCCGGCGTGGGATCTATCGGCGGCGGCGGTCGCTACGACGGACTTGTCGAGCTTGAGGGCGGCAAGCCGACCCCGGGCGTGGGCTTCGCCGTCGGGTTTGAACGCGTGATGCTGGCACTGGAGGCCCAGGGCGTGCAGATGGGCGGAGAGCCGGAGGGCTGCGTATATGTTGCAAACGCCGGGTCCGAGCTGCGCGGTCGGGTGTTCTCCGTCGCTCGTGAGCTTCGTGCCGCAGGCGTGCGCACGGAGGCCGACTACCAGGGGCGTTCGCTCAAGAGCCAGTTCAAGCAGGCCGATAAGCTGGGCGCGCGCCTGGTGGTGGTGCTTGGCGGAGACGAGCTCGCCCAGGGAAAGGTGCGCCTGCGCGACATGGTGAGCCATGAGGAATCCCTCGTCGACGTCGACGGCGTCGTCGACGCCGTGCGCGAGCGTCTGTGACGAGTGCGCCCGACGGCATCGAAGACATACAGGGCTGAGTTTTTGAGCAGCCTGGTGCGCCGCGCCCCCGCATCGGTGGCGCCCGTGCCGGGCTGCTCGTTTTTTTGGCTGCTCGGCGGCGCGCCGCCACGTCGACGCCTGCACTTGCCAAGACGCGGACACGCGGCCTTGTTGGGGGTTCCGCCGGCGCCCGCTCCCATCGGCCGAAAAAACCCACCGGCCGCCGAGCGGCACTTGTAAACCTTTCGCCATTTCACTAGGGCTTCACATTGGACGGGGCAAGTTCCGTATAATGTGTGTCGCGTGCGAACAAGCACTTGAAAGGGGGCAATGTGGCCGAACATACCACTCTCGACCGCAGCGACGACAAGCGGGACGACGCCGCCTGCTGCATGCGGGCTGCTTCGCGCCGCGATCGCGATCTGGGCGCTGCCGACACCGACGCCGCGATCGAGGCCTATTCAGAGATCGACCTACCCGAGGGCCTGCGTGACAGCCTTGCGCTCTTCCTGCGCCTGGAGCGTCGCGTGCTCAAGGAGTATGACGCCGACACCTGCGCCGTCTTCGATACGTTGCTCAACAACGTGATCAAGGCCAACGCCGGCGACCCGGGAGCCGAGGCCGCTGACGAGCCGACCGACGAGCAGGGCATTCCAACCTCCGACGCCGCGGGCGCCTGCGCCTTCCGCCATGCGGTGAAGCTGCTGGACCTGCTCACCATCGACCAGGCTCAGGTGGTGGTCCGTGCCTTCACCTCCTTCTTCCATCTCGCGAACCTCTCCGAGGAGAACTATCGCGTGCAGACGCTGCATGAGCGCGAGCGCAAGGTGACCCTCGATGCCGAGGTCGATGCCACCAACGAGCTCACCGTCGCGTTCAAGCAGCTTACCGACGAGGTGGGCGGAGGCGCCGCGACGCGCCTTCTGGCCAAGCTCGAGTTCCATCCCGTATTCACCGCGCATCCCACCGAGGCGCGCCGCAAGGCCGTCGAGGGCAAGATTCGCCGCATCTCCCGCCTGCTGGAAGAGCATGCCCACCTGGGCGGCTCGGCCCTGGTGGAGAACGAGCGCCATATGCTGCAGGAGATCGACGCCCTGGTGCGTACGAGCCCCACGGCGATTAAGAAGCCCACGCCGGTCGAAGAGGCCGACACCATCATCGACATCTTTGACAACACGCTGTTCGACACCGTGCCCCAGGTATACCGCCGCTTCGACGACTGGGTGCTCGGCGAGTATGCGGGTTCGGTGCCTCCGGTGTGCCCGGCGTTCTTCCATCCAGGCAGCTGGATCGGGTCCGACCGCGACGGCAACCCCAACGTCACGGCAAAGGTGAGCCGCGAGGTCGCGGCAAAGTTCGCCACGCACATGGTGCACAAGCTTGCCGACAAGTGCCGCCGCGTGGCGCGCAACCTCACGCTTGAGTCCCGCTACACGAAGCCGTCCGACGAGCTGCTCAACCTTTGGAGCCACCAGGTCGAGATGAGCGAGGTGCTCACCGCGCGAGCCGACGCGATCTCTGCCTCCGAGCCGCATCGTGCCGTCATGCTCGTCATGGCCGACCGACTGGACGCCACGGTTCGCCGCAATGTCGACACCATGTACAAGACCCCCGAGGACTTCCTCGCCGACCTGCGCATCGTGCAGCGTTCGCTCGCCTCTGCGGGCGCCCCTCGCGCCGCCTACGGCCCGGTCCAGACGCTCATCTGGCAGGTCGAGACCTTCGGCTTCCACATGGTCGAGATGGAGTTCCGTCAGCATTCGCTCGTGCACACCCGCGCGCTCGCCGATATCCGCGAGCACGGCCTGCATGGCGAGGGCGGCCCGCTTGACCCCATGACGCGCGAGGTGCTTGACACCTTCCGCGCCATCGGCTCCATCCAGCGCCGCTATGGCGAGAAGATGGCGCGTCGCTACATCATCTCTTTCACGAAGAGCGCCCAGCACGTGGCCGACGTCTACGAGCTTGCCCGTCTTGCCTTCGCGCATGCAGAGGACGTCCCCGCGCTCGACGTGATTCCGCTCTTCGAGCAGGTCGAGGACCTCGAGAACGCCACCAACGTGCTCGACCAGATGCTTGAGCTGCCCGATGTCCAGCGTCGCCTCGCCGCGACGGGTCGCAAGATGGAAGTCATGCTGGGCTATTCCGATTCCTCCAAGGACGCCGGCCCTGTGACCGCGACCTTCGTGCTGCATGACGCGCAGTGCCGCATTGCCGAGTGGGCCGAGGCGCACGACATCGATCTCGTGCTCATGCATGGTCGCGGAGGCGCCGTGGGACGTGGCGGCGGCCCGGCTAACCGAGCGGTGCTCGCGCAGCCCAAGGGCTCGGTCAACTGCTTCTTCAAGGTCACCGAGCAGGGCGAGGTCATCTTTGCGCGCTACGGCAACCCGGTGCTTGCCGAGCGCCATATCGAGTCGGTTGCCGCGGCAACCCTGCTCAACTCTGCTCCGTCGGTGGAGCGCACCAACATGGAGACGACCGAGCGCTATGCACCCATGGCCGACCGGCTGAGCTCGGTCGCCCAGGAGCACTTCTTGGACCTGCTTCACGCCGACGACTTCGCTCCGTGGTTCTCGGTGGTGACGCCGCTTACCGAGGTGGGCCTTCTGCCCATCGGCAGCCGTCCGGCGAAGCGCGGCCTGGGCGCCCAGTCGCTCGACGACCTGCGCACCATTCCGTGGGTGTTCTCGTGGTCGCAGGCGCGCATCAACCTGGCCGCATGGTATGGCCTGGGAACCGCGTGCGAGCAGCTCGGCGATCTTGAGCTGCTCCGTCAGGCGTATCGCGAATGGCCGCTCTTCTCGACCTTCGTCGACAACATCGAGATGTCCATCGCCAAGACCGATGGCCGCATCGCCAAGATGTATCTGGCGCTGGGGGACCGCGAGGACCTCGCGCGCAAGGTATACGACGAGATGATGCTTACGCGCAAATGGGCGCTGGCCATCGTAGGGGATGACTGGCCGCTCGAGCACCGCCATGTGCTGGGTCGCGCCGTCCGTGTGCGCAACCCTTACGTGGACGCCCTCTCGCTTGCCCAGGTGCGCGCGCTGCGCATCGTCCGCGCCGAGCAAGAGGAGCTTGCGGACGAGGCGAAGGCGAAGTATCTGTCGCTCATCCTCTCCACCGTTGCCGGCGTCTCGGCAGGACTCCAGAATACGGGGTGATGCCGTTCTTTGGGCTGTCGGCCTGTGGACGGGAATCCCAATAGATGTGTTGCAAGGGCGGCCTCGCGTGTTAAGCGGGGTCGCCCTCGGTTACGTCGCCGATTCTGCCGCTTGCACCGCGCCCGAGATGGGGCGCCGTCGCCGGATGTGCCCCGTTTTGCTTGCGGTGGATTCGCGACGAAGGTTTCAGGCGTTGCGACGTGCCTCAGGGACGGCGTCGCACCAAAGGATCGTTTCTTCTGCTCCCACGTGGCGTCCGGCAGGCGTGCGCTATACTACAGAGAGATAACTTGTCCGGACAAGTTGAAATTACGTTGTGAACGCCATGCGGGCACGGGCGATGCCGCAGGGCAATGAGTCGAAAGGAAGGACCGATGGCGCATCCGAAGGTCAAGCTCGTTCTATCCGACATCGACGGCACGTTGCTTCCCAAGGGCGAGCCGTGCATCTCCGAGCGCTGCGCCGAGGCGTTTCGCGCGGCCAACGCCGCGGGCATCGTGTGCGGCGTGGCAACGGGACGCGGGCGCGCCCAGGTGGCACCGATCTTTCGGGGCGACGAGTCGTTTACCGCAACGGCCATCGCGACCAATGGCTTGCAGGTCTATCTGCGGGGCGAGAAGCTCTGCGAGAAGCGCATCAGCCACGAGAACCTCAAGAGCATGCTCGACGCCATCACGAAGTGCCCGGGTGCGGGCCTGCTGTGCTTCGAGGACACGACACCGATGATCCTTGCGGGGACGCGCGAAGACCTTGCCGAGATCATGCCGAGCTACGCCTCCGTTGCCGTCGAGATCGACGAGATTCCGGCGCAGGGGGTCTCCAAGGCAAACTGCTTCCTCAACACCGACGATGCGGGCACCGTCGAGTTCGTGAGATATCTGAACGAGCATGTGGACGGCATCGACTTCGATACGCCCATGCGCGGCTACACCAACACCATGCCTGCCGGCTGGAACAAGGGCGAGGCCGTGAAGCTGCTGTGCGAGCACATGGGCTGCGGGCTCGACGAGGTGGTGGTCTTCGGCGACGCCAACAACGACCTCACCATGTTCGCTTCCGTTCCCAACTCGGTGGCCGTTGCGGGCGCGACGCCCGAGGCGGCATCTGCCGCGCGCTGGCATATCGGTCGCTGCGAAGATGACGCGGTCGCCTCGGCCATCGAGGCGCTCGCGGCGGGGGAGTGGCCGTTCAGCGCGTAGCGGATGCCTGCAGGCGGCGGCGCTCGCGCCGTGCTGTGGCGCAGCCTCTTGGCGGACGGAGACGCAAGCGATGGAGGGCGTCTTGAAGGCTAATTCGTAAACAATGGCAGATATTGCATGCTCTCGCTGCGGGATACGCGCCCAGATGGTACTATCGACACTCGCGTGCGCCGCGTACCTGCTACGCAGGGCGGCGTCTTTGCGGCGGGCCATGCCTTGCTGGGCGTGCCCGACATGTAAAGGCGCGCTGCCCGGCATGGGGCCAGCGCATGCGTCCGGGGCATCGCGCCTCGGGTCCGTCTGTGCGGTCTACGCAGGCGGGCCGATCTGTACCAACGCCGCCCGCTCCGGCACGGGGCGGCACAGATGAAGGGGGATATCTGTGGCAGACACCCACACCTTGCACTCCATGCACACCCATACCGCAGGCGAGCTCCGCGCCGCCAACATCGGTGACGAGGTCACGCTCACCGGTTGGGTTTGGCGCCGTCGCGACCATGGCGGACTTATCTTCTGCGACCTGCGCGACCGCACCGGCATGACGCAGTGCACCTTTGACCCCGAGCACTCGGGCGGCGACGCGTTCAAGATTGCCGAGACCATGCGTCCCGAGTGGCCCATCCTGGTGCACGGCACGGTCATCGCCCGTGACGAGGAGACCGTAAACTCCAAGCTTGCTACCGGCGAGATCGAGGTCCTCGTGGACCGCGCCGAGGTCCTCAACCGCTCGAAGACTCCGCCGTTCCAGATCGAAGACGGCATCGAGACGGCAGAGGACACGCGTCTGCGCTATCGCTATCTGGACATTCGTCGTCCCGAGATGATGAGCCGTCTCCAGCTGCGCTCGGACTTCACCTTCGCCATCCGCGAGGCACTGCACGACCGCTCCTTCATGGAGGTCGAGACCCCGAGCCTCTTCAAGTCCACGCCCGAGGGCGCGCGCGACTTCATCGTCCCCAGTCGTCTGCAGCCGGGCAGCTTCTACGCCTTGCCGCAGAGCCCGCAGCTCCTGAAGCAGCTGCTTATGGTGGGCGGCGTCGAGCGCTACTACCAGGTGGCAAAGTGCTTCCGCGACGAGGACCTGCGCGCCGATCGCCAGCCCGAGTTCACGCAGGTGGACATCGAGATGAGCTTCGTCGACCAGGACGACGTCATGGGCGAGCTCGAGGACGTGCTGTCGAGCGCGTTTGCCAAGATGGGCGTCGAGATGCCCACGCCGCTGCGCCGCATCTCCTATTGGGACGCCATGGACACGTATGGTTCCGACAAGCCCGATACGCGCTTCGGCATGCATCTCGTGGACCTCACCGACGTGTTCGCGAACTCCAAGTTCAAGGTGTTCTCGAGCGCTGCCAACACCGAGGGCCATGTGGTCAAGGCGCTCAACGCCAAGGGTGCCGGCACCTGGCCGCGCGCCAAGATCGACAAGCTGGGCAAGGTGGCCGAGACCTTCGGCGCCAAGGGCCTGGCGTGGATCGCCTTCCGCGAGGACGGCTCCATGAACTCGCCGATCGTGAAGTTCTTCTCTGACGAGGAGATGGCCGAGCTGCGCCGTCGCTGCGACGTCGAGCCGGGCGACCTCGTGATGTTCGCCGCCGGCCCCCGACTGGCCTCCGATGAGATTCTGGGCGGCATGCGCTCTCACATGGCCGATGCCCTCGAGCTTCCGCGCGAGGGCCACGACTTCCTGTGGGTCGTGGACTTCCCGCTGTTCCACTGGGACGACGACGCCAAGCGCTACGAGGCCGAGCACCAGCCCTTCACCCAGCCTCACCTCGACCAGATCGACCTGCTTGAGAGCGATCCTCTGGCCATGGGCAGCTGCACGTACGACTTCGTCATGGACGGCTTTGAGGCCGGCGGCGGCGGCATGCGTATTCACGACGCCGCGCTGCAGCTCAAGATGCTCGAGTTCATGGGCTTTACCGAGGAGCGCGCCCGCGCACAGTTTGGCTTCCTCATGGACGCCCTCGAGTTCGGCGCGCCCCCCATGGGCGGCTTCGCGCTTGGTCTCGACCGCGTGTGCATGCTGCTCGCCGGCTGCGACTCCATTCGCGACGTCATGGCGTTCCCCAAGACGTCCTCCGGCTCCGACCTCATGAGCGCGGCCCCGAGCGAGGTCTCCATGGCGCAGCTCAAAGAAGTCGGCCTGCGCCTGATGTAGCGCCTACGCTTCCGCCGGAGGTGTCCGGCGACCGAAGGGCGCACCTGTCCTACGGGGCGGGGCGCCAGATGTGCAAGAGGGCGGGTCCCGATACGGTAGCGTGCGGGCTCGCCCCCTTTTCGTATGGGGCCGTAGGATGCCGCCGGCTGTTTCTCGGGCACCCATGCTTGGGTGCTCGTTTCGTTCGCGCTGACGGGCAGACCTTGCGAGGCAGCGCGTAGCCTCCTCGGCATTCTTTGGAACCCATGCGTCCGCAGGGCGGTCTGCTCCGCGCCGTTGCGGTATCCTAGGGGCGGGCGCTGCGGCGCCCGTTGCTGCGTTGACACTGTTTGGAAAGGGTTGCCATGGAATCCATCATTACGCTCGAGCCTGTCTTCAAGGGCAAGATTTGGGGCGGACGCAAGCTTGAAACCGAGTTTGGCTACCAGATTCCCGACGGCCCGGTGGGAGAGTGCTGGGCGATTTCGGCACATCCCAACGGCGACTGCGTCATCACCTCGGGCGAGTATGAGGGCAAGACGCTCTCTTGGCTGTGGGACGCCCACCGCGAGCTGTTCGGCAATGCCGAGGGCGACGTGTTCCCGCTGCTCGTGAAGATCATTGATGCCAAGGACGACCTCTCCATCCAGGTTCATCCCGACGACGCCTATGCGGCCGAGCATGAGAACGGCTCGCTTGGCAAGCGCGAGTGCTGGTATGTCCTGTCTGCCGAGGAAGGCGGCACCATCATCGTGGGACAGCGCGCCCGCTCGCGCGAGGAGTTCGCGCAGATGGTCGAGGAGGGCCGTTGGGGCGAGCTTCTGAACGAGCTTCCCATCAAGGCGGGAGATTTCTTCCAGATCGACCCCGGCACGGTCCATGCCATCAAGGGCGGCACGGTTATTCTGGAGTCCCAGCAGTCCTCGGACGTTACCTACCGCGTCTACGACTACGACCGCAAGCAGGACGACGGCACGCTCCGTCCCCTGCACATGCAGCAGGCGCTCGACGTCATCGATTTCGACCAGGTGCCGCCTGCGTCCGGCTCGGTGGAGCTGGGCGACGAGGCCGTGAGCGAGCTTGTTTCCAACAGCTGCTACACCGTTGATCTGGTTCGCGTCGCGGGAGAGGTGACGGTGCCGTGCGAGTGCCCCTTCACCTGCGTGAGCGTGGTCGAAGGCGAGGGCACGCTGAACGGCATGCCGGTGAAGAAGGGGTCGCACCTCCTGGCGCTCTCAGCCTGCGAGGCGCTTGAGCTCGATGGCACCATGACGCTGGTGATTTCGCACCTGTAGGCGATGCGGGCGCATGCCGTAGGGGCAGCGTGGCAGTTGACGAGGTATCCGCGGGGTCGGCGCAGAGGCGCTCCCCGCGGTTTTTTTATGCCGCAGCTAAAATACGCCATTTCAAACTTTTTGTTTCCATAGGCTAATTTACTCTTCACATCAGCAGTATTCCGTGATAGTTTACGTAGGTGAACAAGCGGCTACGCCCCTGTGGCGGCCGCTTGCAACGTGTTGGACGCGATGAACAGGGTGGTGGAAATGATGTCAGGCCCGCACATGCCAGCCATGCCGCTGTCGTTGGTGCACAGTGGCGATACGGTCACCGTCACGCGCGTGCGCGGCGGAGAAGACCTCAAGCATCATCTGGAGAATCTGGGCTTCGTCGAAGGGTCCGAGGTTCATGTGGTCGCTTCAAGCGGCTCAAACATCATCGTGACCATCAAGGGCGCGCGCTTCGGCCTGGATAGCAAGGTCGCAAGCCACGTCATGACGGTTTAGCAGACGGCGCGCCACGTGCGCGGACCGTCCGCCTGGTTTGAAGTAGGGAAGGGGGATGCAATGAAGACGCTGGGAGATGTGAAGGTGGGTGACTCGGCCACCATCGTGAAGCTGCACGGCGAGGGCGCGCTCAGGCGCCACCTCATGGACCTGGGGCTCATCAAGGGCACGAGGTTCACCGTGGTCAAGGTCGCGCCGCTCGGCGATCCGGTCGAGATCAACGTGCGCGGCTACGAGCTTTCCATCCGCAAGGAGGAGGCTGCGATCGTCGAGGTGAGCTAGCCCCAAGACGAGTATTTCTGCAGGTAGAGTTAGATATTTCTAACATATTGCCCATCGCGCAGGGACGGGATGTAAGCTCCCCCGCCCCGCACACCCAAGGGGCGTCGCCCGCCATGGGCGGCAGCGACGCCGGCATATGGACAAGAACTATCGAGCTCGGCAGCTTTCTCAAGTTTCAAAGCCAAGGAAGAAGGAACTCATGGCAGCTTCACAGCTACACGTCGCTTTGGCGGGCAACCCCAACTGCGGCAAGACGACCCTCTTCAACCTCATCACCGGCCAAAACGGATATGTCGGCAACTGGCCTGGTGTGACGGTTGAAAAGAAGGAGGCCAAGCTCTCGCGCGACAAGAGCGTGACCATCACCGACCTCCCCGGCATCTACTCGCTTTCCCCCTATAGCCCCGAGGAGCGCGTGAGCCGAGACTACCTCATGAGCGGCGAGCCGGACGTCGTGATCGACGTCATCGATGCGACCAACCTCGAGCGCAACCTGTACCTCGCGCTCCAGGTGGTCGAGACCGGTCTGCCCGTGGTCCTCGCGCTCAATATGGCCGACCTCGTGGAGAAGGACGGCGACCGCATCGACACCCGGGCGCTTTCGGCGCGCATGGGCGCTCCCGTGGTGATGATCTCGGCCCTTAAGAACACCGGCATCGACGAGCTGATCGCCGAGGCGAAGCGCGCGGCGGCGGCAAAGGGCAAGGTGGGCGAGCACGCCTTCGACTCGGCGATCGAGGAGGTCCTCGAGAAGATCGAGTCGCTCCTGCCACGCTCGGTCGCCCAGGGCAAGCGTCGCTACTACGCCGTCAAGCTGTTCGAGCGCGACCGCGACGCGGCGAGCTCGCTCAACCTGCCGGCGGAGGCCGCGGCCACCGTCGAGAACCTCGTCAAGCAGTGCGAGCAGGATTGCGACGACGACGCGGAATCCATCATCACCGGCGAGCGCTATGCCGTGATCGCGCACATCATGGACGAGTGCGTGAAGAAGGCGCCTTCCAAGATGAGCGTCTCCGAGAAGATCGACCGCGTGGTCACGAACCGCATCCTCGGCCTGCCGATCTTCCTTTTGGTGATGTATGCCGTGTACTACCTGGCCATCTCCACCTTCGGCACGGCAGGCACCGACTGGGTGAACGACAACCTCTTCGGCGAGGGCTTCGAGCTCTTTGGCCAGGCGTTCCCGTCGGTTCCCATGCTCTTTGAGGGCTGGCTCACCTCGCTCGGCGCGAGCGACCTCGTGATCAGCCTGGTGAACGACGGCATCGTCGCCGGCGTGGGCGCGGTGCTCGGCTTCATTCCGCAGATGTTCGTGCTGTTCGTGCTGCTCTCCTTCCTTGAGGACTGCGGCTACATGGCGCGCGTCGCCTTTGTCATGGACCGCGTGTTCCGTCGCTTCGGCCTGTCGGGCAAGAGCTTCATTCCCATGCTTGTCTCTACGGGCTGCGGCGTTCCGGGCGTGCTCGCCACCAAGACCATCGAGAACGAGAAGGACCGCCGCATGACGGTCATGACCACGACGTTCATCCCGTGCGGCGCCAAGCTCCCCATCATCGCGCTGCTCATGGGTGCGCTCGTGGGCGATGCCGAGGCCACGTGGATCGCTCCGCTGTTCTACTTCCTGGGCGTCATCGCCGTCATCGTGTCGGGCGTCATGCTCAAGAAGACGAAGCTCTTCGCCGGCCGTCCCACGCCGTTTGTCATGGAGCTGCCGAGCTATCACTTCCCGTCCATCAAGAGCTGGTGGCTGCACATCTGGGAGCGCGTCTCCGCGTATATCAAGAAGGCGTTCACGATCATCTTCGCCTCCACCATCGTGGTGTGGTTCCTGTCGAACTTCGGCGTCTACGAGGGCGTCTTTGGCTTCCTGCCCGAGGTGACGGGCGGACTCGAGGAGTTCACCGACTACTCCGTGCTCGCCATGCTGGGCAGCGCCATCGCGTGGATCTTTGCCCCGCTCGGCTTTGATACCTGGCAGGCGACCGCCATGTCCATCACCGGCCTCGTGGCCAAGGAGAACGTGATCGCGACCGCTTCCTCGCTGCTGCACATCGCCGATGGAAGCGAGACCGATCCGGCGCTCTGGCAGGCGTTCGCCGCCATGTTCCCGAGCATGGGCGCCATCGCCGCCTTCGGCGCGTTCAACCTGCTGTGCGCGCCGTGCTTCGCGGCCATGGGAACCATCCGCGCCCAGATGAACTCGGGCAAGTGGACCGCCATCGCGCTGGGCTACGAGTGCGCGTTCGCCTGGGTCGTGGGCCTCATGATCAACCAGTTCTATCTGGCCGCAACGGGCGTGTTCAGCGTCTGGACCGTGGTCGCCGTCGTGTTCGCCGCGCTCATCATCTTCCAGCTGTTCCGCCCCATGCCCAAGTGGGCCTGGGATGAGGACGCCCCGGGATCTGGTGCCGCCGCGACGGCTACGGCCTAAATCGTCTCCCCTGTTCTCGCCGCCCCGTCTGGCTTTGGCCGCGACGGGGCGGTATCCTGGTCACACGATGTTGGGCGTCTCAGCGCTCCATCTTCGCGTCGGGGACGCGCCTCCGGACGTTGGGATATGATTCGGGACATCGGGGCCAAGCGATTCGCGAGACAGGCAGCTCGTTTCGATTGCCTGCTTTCGCTCGTGTGGTCCGTTCGCAAAAAGGAGGTATCGATGGGCCTCATCGACATCGTGATTCTGGCCGGCATCGCCGCGGCGTTTGTCGCCGTCTGCGTGCGCGTGCGCCGCAAGGGTGCGTGCGCAGACTGTTCTCAGGGCGGCACGTGCTCGGGGCATTGCGGCTCGGCTGGCAAGAAGGGCTGTCCCGCCCTCAAGGGCGTCGATGCGGTTGCCGACGACCTAGGACGGGGCGTTCATTAGTAAAGCGCGGCGGTTCGGCTGCTGCGACGGGGGCTCTTGTGCCGGATGCGGTGCAAGGGCCCCCGTTTCGTCTCTATCGGGGCGGCGCCTGCGAGGCGCGCCGCCTCTTTCTTTGTTTCCCTCGCGCGCGGGCCGTGGCGGGCTGCGTCGAGTAGAGGGCCGTTCTCATGGCGGGCCCGGCATCTCGTCGCTGCGGCAAAGCCCGGGCGCAGCGAGGCCGAGCGAACGGCAGGTGGCGGGCCCTACGCCTCGTTGCTACAACAAAACCGAGCTTCGAGAAGCCTCAAAATCGCCGTTGCTCGGTAATCTTACGAAATGGACCTCGATTTTGTAAGATTACCGAGCAACGGCGAGATGCAACGGCGAAGTGTCGCCGACGGAAGCTCGCAATCAGTCGAACCTGAGGTTTTGTACGGCGACCTCGCCGGCATCGCCTGTATAGGGGAGCACGGGTACGCCGACCTTCGAGCTCAGCATCTCAAGAGCGTTCTGGTCAAGAGGGCCTGCGACGATGATTCCCAGGGGATGGATGAGAACGGGCCGACTATCTCCAAGGTGCTCATGAAAACGGCATTCGCCCATCTGCCGCTATTCATCGCATGGTCTGGCATGAAGCAGTTTGGCGGCAGACCCGTTTTGGGTATTGCGCTGGGGCTTACGCTCGTCTAACCGCTGTTTCCCGGTCAGGACGATGTGGCCAAGGGCGCGGAAAAAGCCATCACATTCTATCCGTTCGGCATCCTTTGGAAGATTATGGGCTATAAAGGTTCCATGCTGCCTGCGCTCTTGGTTGCTATCATCGGTGCCAAGACCGAGCGCGGGCTTAGGAGGATCGTTCCCGATGCCGGCGGTACGATCGCGCAGGCGACAGCTGCTCTCGTCACCGGATTCAAGATGCGCGACCCTAAGAAGCGGGGCTTCTACATGTCCGCTTCCCTGCCCGCTTTCATGGGTATTACCGAGCCGGCGATTTTTGGTGTCAACTTGCGCTTTGGTCGGCCGTTCCTGTTCGCCCTCTGTGGCGGTGCGGCGGCGGGCTTCGCTGGCGCCCTTCTCGGCGCGGCAAGCACAGGAATGGGCGTTGCTGCCATTCCGGGTATCGTGACGTATCTTTACAGCGCCGAGGCGATTCGCAACTACTTCATTATCCACGGTGTGGGAATGTTGGTATCGGGGCTGCTTTGCTGGTTCTTCTTTGATCCCAACAAGGCTGAGGCGGAGTTGGAAGCCAAGAAAGCCGAGTAATGAAATAGGACAGCTAGGGCTGAACCCTCAGCTGACAAAACGTGCCGCCGGCGATGGGAATATCGTCGGCGGCGTATTTGCTTTTGGATGCATGATTCGGCCAATCCTGCCTAACCTGCCATCATATTATTACGCTCTGTTGTCATATTGATTTCAGCCTCCGCCCCTTTCAGGCCCCGCACCTGACGAAACCCGTCCGAAACAATCCTGTGAGAAAGTAATGAGCGCATATTGTGACGTGGGCGCACAGGCGCCGACGGGATGGGAAGGTGTTGCTTCATGGACCAGCAGCAGAATATCGATTTCGTCCTGCGCACGGTCGAGGAGCGCGGCATCCGGTTCGTACGCCTGTGGTTCACAGACGTGCTCGGTCGCCTCAAGAGCTTCGCGATCAGCCCGGAGGACCTCGAGGTAGCTTTTGACGAAGGCATCGGGTTTGACGGATCCTCGATCGAGGGCTTCACGCCGCCCGAGGAGGCGGACATGCTCGCCTTCCCCGACCCGTCCACGTTCCAGGTCCTGCCGTGGCGCCCCTCGCGCGACGGCGTCGCGCGCATGTTCTGCGACATCTGCACGCCCGACCGAAAGCCGTTCATGGGTGACCCGCGCGAGTGCCTGCGCACCATGTTCCGCCGCGCCGAGGAGGCCGGCTACATCATGAACGTGGGCGCCGAGATCGAGTTCTACCATTTCCCCGACGAGCGCACTCCCGAGCCGCTCGACGAGGTGGGGTATTTCGACCTCACGCCTTCGGATTCCGCCCGCGACCTCAGGCGCGACACGGTGCTCATGCTTGAGAAGATGAGCATTCCGGTCGAGTACACCTTCCATTCGTCGGGCCCCTCGCAGCATGGCATCTCGCTTCGCCACGCCGAGGCGCTCACCGCGTCGGACGCCATCATCACCGCGAAGCACATCATTCGCCTCGAGGCGTTCTCCTCGGGCGTGCACGCATCGTTTATGCCCAAGCCGATTGCCGGCGAGGCCTCGAGTGCGCTGTTCTTGCACCAGTCGCTTTTCGATTACGACGGCAACAACGTCTTTTGGGGCGAGGACGATCCGGTATACCACCTGTCGGATACGGCCAAGCATTACATGGCGGGCATCTTGGCGCATGCACCCGAGATCTCTGCGATCACGAATCCCACGGTGAACTCCTACAAGCGCCTGCTTGCTAAGGAGGGCCCCACGCCCGAGTTCGCCACCTGGGGCTTGCGCAACCGCGCCGCGATGATTCGCATTCCCATCTATAAGCCGGGCAAGCAGCTCTCCACGCGCATCGAGCTGCGCTCGCCCGACCCGATGGCCAACCCCTACCTGGCGAATGCCGTCACGCTCGCCGCGGGACTCGACGGCATCGAGCGCAAGCTCGAGCTTCCTGCCGAGACCACGGTGGACACGATGGGGAACGCCTCGGTCGATCTGGAGTCGCTGGGCTATACGCCGCTGCCGCGCAGCCTCGACGAGGCGCTCGACATCTTCGAGGGCTCGCAGTTCATGAAGGACGTCCTGGGCGACCACATCCACTCGTTCTTCCTTAAGAAGAAGCGCGACGAATGGGAGAAGTACGCATCTACCATCACCGAGTGGGAGATTCGCCACTATCTTGCGAACTCCTAGCGCGGAGGTAGCAAAAAAGTGCCTAGAGAGGCAACAATATGTCCGGATGGGCGCATGTATACGATATGATGTACCTGTAATTTGAGGAGGTGTGGCATGCCCGAGACTGAGACCTGCATCCTGTTCATGGCGCGCACGACGCGGTTCCATGAGTTCGTGCGTTCCCTCACCACCATGGGTATCGAGGTGAGCCTTGCCACGCCCGATTCTCCCACGGCGGCACATGACTTTAGCCTGCTGCTTCTGGACGCCGACGGCGTTCGCAACGATCGAATCGAGCAGATCAGCAAATGGCTTGACGACCGCGGCGGCATCCCCATGCTGCTCATCGTTGACGACGAGTCCCTCGCCGGCCTACGCATGCCTCCGCACGCGCGCTGCGACTTCGTGTGCCCGAGTGCCACCCCCGCCGAGCTCGAGGCCCGCGTGAGGCGCCTTCTGGGCGACGAGGAGTCCTTTGCGGTGGACGATGTCCTGCGCATCGATAACCTGGTCATCAATTTGGCCACCTATCAGGTCTATCTTGATGAGGAGCCGGTTGACCTTACGCTCATGGAGTACTCGCTGCTGTCGTTTTTGGCGACGCATCCCAACCGGGCCTATTCGCGCGAGGTGCTGCTGCACCGCGTCTGGGGCTTCGAGTACTGCGGCGGCACGCGTACGGTGGACGTGCACATTCGACGCATCCGCTCGAAGGTCGGACCGCAGATCGCAGCCCATATCACGACGGTGCGCGGCGTGGGATACCTCTTCAAAGACTAGCGCTTACGTTCAAGTGTTTTGTTCAAGCGCCCTCCCGTGTGGAGGGCGCTTTTGTATGTCGCCGAAACGCTGAATCTGCATAGAACCGAAGCGAACTCGTTTTCCGCCTCGCTTGCCCCACAAGACCTCGATGAAAGCGTCGGTCTATTCCGGGCGCATCGGCTCTGCTTGGTTGGAAACGGCGTTCTGCCTGCTGCCGGCGTTTCCGGAGATGAGGGTCGCACGCCATGCTGCCAGACGCATGCAGGATGTCCTGGAGCCCCGCGTTCTGGGGCGCCTGCCTTCCTGTTTGTGGCGTTTCCGCACAAGTTTCTTACGCCGAGAGGTCGAAATACTTAAGCTCCGCTAAAACTGGGGCATCGAGCGCATCTGCCACGCATGACATGGGGTACAACGTTTCCAGACCATATGAACGTACGGGCGGTTGCTGCCGCCAGCCATGCGGAAAGGAAGCAGGATATGAGTGAGAACACGCCTCGCCGTCCCGACGGGATGGGCGAGAACACGGGCGCGGGTTCATCCGCGCCGAGGGTAGAGATCGAGCAGGGCCCGCGTCGCCCCTCAGACGATTCTGCCAAGACGGCGCAGATGCCTTCGGCTCAGACGGGCTCCGCCGCGGGTCCGGGCGGTGGCCACGACAAGGGGCCGGGCACGACCGAGGCCGTTCCCTTCGTCCCTTCCACCGAGACTATCACGCGTACCGTGGTGAAGACGAAGGCAAAGGCGCTGCCGGTGTTTCTGGCGTCCCTCGGAGGCTTGGTGGTCGGCGCCGTGCTGGTGATCGCGCTGGCCATGACGGGCGCCTTCCGCATCACGAGCACCGATGTCGAGCCCTCGTCAAGCCAGACGCAGACCATCAACATCGACGCCGAGGACACCACGCTTGCTGAGGCGGTGTCTGCCAAGGCGCTGCCTTCGGTCGTCTCGATCTCTGTGGAGACCGCCGAGGGAAGCGGCATCGGCTCGGGCGTGATCCTGGACACCGACGGCAACATCATCACGAACTACCATGTGATTCAGAATGCCACGAGCATCGTGGTCACCCTGAACGACGGTTCTACCTACGAGGCCGACGTGGTGGGCAGCGACGAGTCGAGCGACCTTGCGGTCATTCGCCTCAAGGACGTCGGCGACGCCACGCTCACGCCCATCGAGATCGGTGACTCGGACAGCCTTTCCGTGGGCGAGTGGGTCATGGCCATCGGCAGCCCCTTCGGCAACGAGCAGTCGGTCTCTACCGGCATCGTCAGCGCGCTGTATCGCTCGACCGCCATGCAGGCCACGAGCGGCACGACCATTTACGCCAACATGATTCAGACCGATGCCGCCATCAACCCGGGCAACTCGGGCGGCGCACTCGTGAACGATCAGGGCCAGCTCATCGGCATCAACTCCATCATCGAGAGCTATTCGGGCTCGAGCTCGGGCGTCGGCTTTGCGATTCCGGTGAACTACGTCATCAACATCGCAAACCAGATCATCGACGGCCAGACTCCCGTCCATCCCTACCTGGGCGTTTCGGTGACCTCGGTGAACGCGCTCTCCGCTCGCCAGCAGGGGCTGAGCGTGACCTCTGGCGCGCAGGTGACCGAGGTGACCGAAGGCGGCCCCGCGGCAGAGGCGGGCATTCAGGCCGGCGATGTGGTGACCGCCATCGACGGCGATGAGGTGACCTCGGCAGACGGCCTGATCATCACCCTACGCGAGCACGAGGTGGGCGACACGGTGACGCTCGCCGTGGTGCGCGACGGCAGCGAGCAGAACATCGACGTGACGCTCGGCTCCGACGAGGCGCTCCAGTCCGAGCAGCAGGACAACAGCACCGGAAGCGGCGCGGGCAACTCGCTGACCGAGGAGGAGCTGCGCCAGTATCTGGAGGACCTGCTGGGCGGCGGCCAGGGCTACGGCCAGAACGGCGGCCAGGGCTTCTAAGGGCTCGAGTCCCGCGCGGTGGGCGCGGGTAAGCCGAGGCGTACGTTCGGGTGCCAAGGCGGGTCTGACATAGGAACAGATAATCGACGCGGGGCGGCGGGACGGAAGGTCCTGCCGCCCTTGGCGTAGGCATCGCGCCTCCTCGCTGGCAACGTTTTGACAAGGGGCGCCGCCTGTGATTCCATGCGAGGAGGCCGTGCGAATGCGTGAGAGAGGAGAGCTATGCCGGGCAAACGCACCGATGTCATCAGCTGGGACGAGTTCTTCATGCGCGTGGCGATCGCCGCAAGCCTTCGCAGCAAGGATCCTAACACGCAGGTTGGTGCCTGCATCGCGGACACCAACCACCGTATCCTCTCGGTGGGATACAACGGCACCCCCTCTGCGTTGAATGACGACGAGTTTCCCTGGGATACCGCCGACGACCCGCTGCACGACAAGCACAGCTACGTGATTCATGCCGAGGCCAATGCGATCCTGAACTATCGAGGCTCGCTCAAGGACATGGGCGGCGCCACCGTCTACGTGACGCTGTTCCCCTGTCACGAATGCGCCAAGACCTTGGTGCAGGCAGGCATCGGTGAGGTCGTCTACCTCAGCGATAAATACGAGGGCACCGAGGACAACCTCATCTCGAAAAGCATTCTCGACCGGTGCGGAATCACCTACCGCGCCGTCTCGATTGACGACTAGCATGCGAGGCGAGGCGTCTCGCTGGCGCGCGCGTGTCCCCATTGGCCGGGCGCCATGCCGCCGAGAGGCGTCTCAGCGTAATAGGTGACGGCGAACCTGCCCTTTTGATGCCAGTGTACCCTGTGGGTCACCTCCTTGTGCGGGCGCGTCACCTCATGATGCAGCCGTCCCAAGGCGGCCCGCGATGCATGCGCGGGCGCCCACGGCGTATGGGTGCCGGCGTGCCGCAACGCCTAACCCGCACGTCAGACGCGCGCGGGTGTCCCTTCCCTCCGCAAATAAGTGTTCAAAATGTGAAGCAATACAGGTAAACTGTATGGCTGGCATATTCGCATTGTGCTAGCTCGCGGGGCTGCGCCTAGCCCCGCATAGAAGGGGAAAGAGGGAAGGGGATATATGTTCTCTCTGCACAAGACGTTGGGCGGTGTACATCCGCCTCAGTGCAAGGACACGCGTGAGTGCCCTGTCACGTCGATCGAGCCCCCCAAGCAGGTTCGCATCCCGCTGAACATGCATATCGGAGCTCCGGGCAAGCCGGTGGTCAACGTGGGCGACCACGTGTACGTCGGCACGCTCATCGGCGACGGCGAGGGCCTGTGCGCGCCCACGCACGCAAGCATCTCGGGCACGGTGACCTCCGTCGCCACCCAGACGCTCCCCACGGGCCAGACGGCCCCGGTGGTGGAGATCGCCTCGGACGGCAAGATGGAGCAGGATCCGAGCATCACGAAGCCCACGTACGAGACAAAGGACGAGTTCATTGCCTGCGTCCGCGCCTCCGGCGTGGTGGGCCTGGGCGGCGCCTCGTTCCCGTCGTGGTTCAAGATGAAGTGCCCTCCGGGGAAGAAGTTCGAGTTCGTCGTGGTGAACGGCATGGAGTGCGAGCCGTTCATTACGAGCGACTACCGCCAGATGATCGAGCACTCCGAGCGCGTCGTTGACGGCGTAGCCCGCATCGCTCGCGCGCTGGAGATCCCGGCGGCCGTCATCGGCGTCGAGGACAACAAGCCCGAGGCCATCGAGGCCCTGCGCAAGGCGGCTGAGGAGAAGGGCGTCTCCGACCTCGTCGAGGTCCTGTCGATTCCCACGAAGTACCCCGCCGGCGGTGAGAAGGTGCTCATCGAGGCCACGACGGGCCGCGCGGTTCCCGCGGGCGGCCTGCCCGTGGACGCCGGCTGCCTCGTGCTCAACGTGACCACGGTGTCGCGTATCGAGGAGTACTTCCGCTACGGCGTGCCGCTGGTGCGCAAGACCGTCACCATCGCCGGCGACTGCGTGAAGAATCCCGGCAACTACCGTATTCCCATCGGCATGAGCGTGCACGACGTGGTGGAGACCACGGGCGGCCTCGTGAAGGAGCCGCGCAAGATCATCATGGGCGGCCCCATGATGGGTCGCACCATCACCGACATCGACTGCCCCATCCTGAAGGCGAACAACGCCATCCTGTGCCTGGACAGTGCCGCCATCCTGCCGGACGAGACGCCCTGCATCCGCTGTGGCCGCTGCGTGCGCGCCTGCCCGCTGGGCCTCATGCCTTTCCAGCTCGACGCGGCGTCCCGCAGCCACGACGTGGTGAAGCTGGATGAGTTCGCGGTCATGAACTGCATGGAGTGTGGCTCGTGCGCCTACGCCTGCCCGGCGCATCGCCGCATCACCGCCTCGATCCGCGAGGGCAAGGCCTTCTATCGCAGCGACGTCGCCCGCCGTACCCAACCCGCGAAGGAGGCGTAACGACATGAACCTTATCAACGAGGCCTCCCCTCATTTCCACGGCAACAGCACCACGTTCAAGGTGATGGGTGCCGTGTGCCTGGCCTTGGTGCCCACGCTCATTGCCGCGACCGTGCTGTATGGCCTTGGCGCGCCGCTGCTGGTGCTTGTGTGCATTGCCACGGCGCTCGTGTGCGAGCACCTGTGCTGCATCGCCATGAAGCGTGAGTCCACCGCGGGCGACCTGTCCTGCGTGGTCACCGCCATGCTGCTGGCCTTCACCCTGCCGGCCAACTGCCCGTTCTGGGTGGCCATGCTGGGCACGGCGTTCTCCATCGTCATCGTGAAGATGCTCTTCGGCGGCATTGGCTGCAACATCGCCAACCCCGCCGTCGCCGGCCGCGTCTTTATTATGGTTGCGCTGCCGTCGGCACTCTCGTCCTATCCGGACGTGGTGGGCAAGTCGCTCGACGCCGTCACCGGCGCCACCCCGCTCGCCATGGCCGCGCAGGGCTCCATGCCCTACAGCTATCTCGACCTCTTCCTGGGCAACCACGCCGGCGCCCTGGGCGAGACCTGCGTTTTGACCCTGCTCATCGGTTACATCTTCCTGCTGGCGGTCAAGGTGGTCGACGCCTGGGCCACGCTGCCCTTCATTGCCACCGTCGCCGTGGTCACGGGCCTTGCCGGCCAGGACGTCATGTTCGAGCTGCTGTCCGGCGGCCTGGCGCTCGGCGCCTTCTTCATGGCCACCGACTACACCACCACGCCCATGACGCCCAAGGGCAAGATCATCTTCGGTGTTGGCTGCGGCCTCATCACGGCGCTCGTGCGCCTGTTCGCCTCCGCCCCCGAGGGCGTGGCGTTCTCCATCCTGTTCATGAACATGTTCGTTCCGATCATCGACCGCTACACGCGGTCCCAGCCTGTGGGAGGTGTCAAGAATGCCCTCGTCTAACGAGACTTCCGCTGCTCCCAAGAAGCCTTCTTGGATCAAGCGCCATCGCAATGGCTCGCTGTACACCTTCGTCGTCATCTTGGTCGCTGCCGCCGTGTGCGGCGGCGTGACGGCGGGCGTCTACTACGCCGGCGAGTGGGGCTCCACCGCCTTCGCCGACGCCGACCTGCGCTTGGACGAGGCCAAGGGCGGCGCGCAGCGTGCGCTGCTGTTCCCCGATGCGGGCTCGTTCACCCAGGTCACCGCACCGTCGATCGAGGGCCTCAACTCGGTGTACCAGACCGACGCCGGCGACTACGTCTTTGATGTCTCGGCCACCGGCTACCACGGCGACGTCGAGCTCATGGTGGGCATCGCCTCCGACGGCACCGTGGCCGGCATTCAGGTCGTGGCCGAGGACGAGACCGACGGCATTGGCACCAACGCCCTGACCGAGGACTTCTTCGGCACCTTTACGGGGCTTGCCGCGACGGGCACCCTCACCATGGAGGATCCCGCGTCTGGCGAGACCCAGGTGGACGGCGTCTCCGGCGCCACGTTCACCTCGAACGCCGTCGTGGCCGACCTCAACATCGCCTTCGAGGCTTATGCCGCGCTGGGAGGTAACTAAGATGGCTCTTCATGATTCTGTGATTCAGGACCAGAACGCCCGTCTGCGCGAGCTCGTGCACTCGCCGGCGTTCGTGGTCGTGGCGGGCTCGCTGCCGGGCCTGTATGTTGCGACGTCGCTCGAGAACGGCGCCGCGATCGGCGCGGTGAGCGCCGTGTCGATCCTTGCCATGGCGATCCTCGCGCGTCCGCTGCGCGCCGTCACGGGCAAGTTCTCGCGCATCCCCGTGATGCTCATGGTGAGCGCCGCCGTGGTTGCCATCTGCGGCTTCGCGCTCCGCGTGTACGATCCGCTGATCAACGAGAACGTCGGCATGTATGTTTCTATCGCCGCGGTCAACGCACTCGCCATGGCGTTCGCGACGGACGAGGACTACGCTGCCGCGCCGACCTCGGGCTCGTCGCTCGGCACGGCGGTGTTTGGCGCCGTGTGCACCGTGGCCACGCTTGCTTTTGTCGGCTTGGTAAACGGCATGTTCTCCACCGGCGAGATCTTTGGTCTCACCATGACCGAGCTCGCCTCCTCGCCGATCGCCATCTTCGGCACGCCCGCCGGCTCGCTGTTGGTGCTGGCGCTCGTTGCGGCATTCATCAATTCCATCGTGGACGCCGCCAAGAAGAGCGCTGCGTCTCAGGGGGGTGAGCAGTAATGGAACTTTTGAACGCCCTGTTCACGGCCGCGTTTGACCAGAACCTCGTGTTTGTGCAGCTGGTCGGCATGGTTTCGGTAATCCTGGTCGCCGAGCGTCCGCAGGACTCCTTCTGCTTCGGCGGCATGGTGTGGGCCGCGGCCTTCCTGTCCGGCCTTATCGGCTGGCCGCTCTACACGACGCTCTTTGAGCCGTGGGGCATCTCCTACCTTGCCCCGATGGCCTACCTTGTGGTCGGCGTTGCCGTGTCCTATGTGATCGGCGCCGTCATGGCCACGGGCAAGGAGCGCTCGGTGCGCGACCGGATCTACATGATGGCTTCCGTGGTCGCGCTGAACGCCGCGCTGCTCGCTGTTCCCATGGGCAATGCCGCCGTGGCCGCCACCTCGACGTTCGATGTCGCGCTTGGCAGCTCCTTCGGCGCCGGCATGGGTGCGTTTATCGCCATCGTCGCCTTCGCCTTCCTGCGCGATCGCATCGACGAGCGCCTAGTGCCCGGCGTTCTGCGTGGCCTGCCCATCACGCTTGTCACCGCCTCGCTGGTGGCGCTTGCTTTCACGGGCGTCGCCGGCATCGCCGGCGGGCTGTTTGTGTAAGGGGGACTGACGATGTTTGTCTATGTGTTCGCCCCGCTTATGGCGCTCGTCGTCGTAGCGTTTATTCCTGCGGTGGTGCTGGGCATCGTGTCGCGTCGCGACCGTCGCGCCGACTGGCTTGAGAAGAAGGCCGCTGCCGAGGCTGCCGAGGCGGCTGCCGTCGCCGATGCCGAGGCCCCGGCTTCCGAGTAGGAATGGCCTAGGCTCTGGCGGGTGCTCTGGAGCGGCTCCGGTCACTGCGTATCGGAGCGTGGCACGTCGATGTGCTTGCAGCTCATCTGACAACAAGTTGTCTTTAGGGAGGGCGGTCATCTGGCCGCCCTCTTTCGCGTCCGGCGGTGCCCGCGGGAGCATATGCCACGCTATATGAACCCATAAACGTGCAGGTATCGGGTGGTGTCAAAGGACTTAGACACCCGCTTCACGGCGATATTCGCCCCACTCGATTGGGCGTGATGTCTGAAGGGCATACGATAGGGGAGACGCAACGTCGGGCAGGGGCGGCAATGGAGGTCGGTATGGGCACGCTGGCAGAAGAGATCGGCGCCAATATTCGCATCGCGCGCGAGGCCGCGGGATTGTCTCAGGCGGCGCTGGCGCAGGAGATATATGTCTCTCGCCAGACGGTTAACAACTGGGAGTGCGGAAGGACCTTGCCTGACGTCGAGAGCCTCAAGATGCTGTCTCGGCGTCTCGAGACCTCGGTTGACGCGCTCATGGGCGACGACGCCCAGGAGCTGCTGACTTCCACCGCCGACGACCGCCATACCCTCGCGAAGCTCCTGGCTGGCTCGGTGTTTTGGTATGGGGCCTTCTTCGTGGTGACGCTTGCCTTGATTGTCATACAGGTGTGGCGGATAGGGCTCGACGCGTCGGTCGACAGGTCTCTCTATGACGGGCTGGCGCTGTGGGGCGTCTGCCTCAACTGCCTCCAGCTGGGGCTCTGCTTCGCCCGGGCGTCCCAGCAGCGAAAGATCCGGCGCTTTCTCGACGACCAAAGGCTTCACGATGCGGTTGAGGTGGCAGCGTATCTAGAAGGTCGGCACGAGGGGACGAGGCTGCCTGACGACGTGCTGTATCGGGTGGTTCTGCCCAACTGGGAGGCATGTCGCCTCATCGGGTCGGTGGCGCTCGTGCTCATGGTGGCGCTGTGCGTCTGCGTGTATGTGTTCTTTGGCAGGTGAGGTCCCGACTCGATCCGGGTGGCGCCGCGCGGATTTGCTCCTGTCTCAGGTGGCGCCTTCGCAGATGGCGGTGCCTGCGAACCCCCGATGGGCTGCGAACGTGCGCTACCTAACGGTGTTGTCGTACGGCAGGGCTAAGAATTCAAGCCTGTCGCGAGGCTCGTCGTAGCGGTAGACAATGACAAACGGAGGCACGGGAAAGGCGCGCGGCGATGACCCGACGTGCTCGATGAGGGATGGCCGCACGTTGGGGTTTCCGACGAGCGGATTAATCAGACTATGCCGCGATAAGCGATAGGGCGCGCTTGCGGCCTCATGGGCTTCACGGGGTTGGTCCGCACGGGATGGTACTCTATAGCCTGAGCGATTTCGAGCGCCGCTATGGGCGGGCGCGGAGCAAGGAGGGTACCGTGGAGCAGGAGAACCTGTTTGGTGAGCAGACCGAGGCAACGGGAACGGATGCGCAGGCTTCGCCGACAGACGGGGCTGCAGGCGCTTCTGCCGCAAGCGAGGCTGCGCACCGGGCTGCGGCGGCCCGCGCGGCGGAGCTCCGTCACGAGCTTGACTACCACGCTTACCGCTACTACGCGCTCGACGCGCCCGAGATCACCGACGCGGCCTTCGACCAGCTGCTGCAAGAGCTCCTGCACATCGAGGCCACCTATCCCGACCTGGTGACGCCCGAGTCCTATACCCAGCGCGTGGGCGGCTACGTCTCGCCGCAGTTCGCCGAGGTCACGCACATGGCGCGCATGTACTCCATGGACGACGCGATGGACCTGGACGAGCTCGACGAGTGGCTCGCCCGAACCGAAGAGGCGCTCGGCGCGGGGCGGGCGGTCTACACCTGCGAGCTCAAGATCGACGGGCTGGGCGTGGCGCTTACCTATCGCGACGGCGCCTTCGTGCGGGCGGCGACGCGTGGCGACGGCGTCACCGGCGAAGACGTGACGCTCAACGTGCGGACCATCAAGGACGTGCCGGCACGTCTCAGCGCCGAGGCGCTCGAGCACATGGGCGCAGACCGCGGGGCTGCCATCGAGGTGCGCGGCGAGGTCTATATGCCCAAGGGGAGCTTCGTGCGCCTGAACGACGAGGCCGACGCCGAGGGGCGCGACCCCTTTGCCAATCCGCGCAACGCTGCGGCGGGCAGTCTTCGCCAAAAAGACCCCAAGGTGACGGCGTCGCGCGACCTGGCGACCTTCTTGTATGCGGTGGCGGACACGACGCCGCTGCACGTGGATTCCCAGCACGAGTTTCTCGGCTGGCTGCGCGAGGCCGGATTCTCGGTGAACCCAAACGTGGCGCGTTGCGAGACGCCGACGCAGGTGCATGAGTTCTGCGCCGACGCGCTCGCGCATCGAGGCGACCTCGACTATGACATCGACGGCGTGGTGGTAAAGGTCGATTCCTTCGAGCAGCAGCGCGAGCTCGGCTTCACCGCGCGCGCCCCTCGATGGGCGATCGCGTTCAAGTTCCCGCCCGAGGAGAAGCAGACGGTGCTGCGCGAGATCCGCATCCAGGTGGGCCGCACGGGCGTGCTCACCCCGGTGGCGGAGTTCGACCCGGTGACGGTCGCGGGCTCCACCATCGCCCGCGCGACGCTGCACAACATAGACGAGATCCATCGCAAGGACGTACGCGTGGGCGACACCATCGTCGTGCATAAGGCGGGAGACGTGATCCCCGAGGTCGTGGGCCCGGTTTTGGACAAGCGGCCCGAGGGCGCCGAGGCCTATCAGATGCCCGAGGCATGCCCTGCGTGCGGGGCGCCCGTCGTGCATGAGGATGGGGAGGTCGCCTATCGGTGCGTGTCCATCGACTGCCCGGCGCAGCTGAAGGAGCGCCTCGCCCATTGGGTGAGCCGCGGGTGCATGGACATCGACGGCGTCGGCACGGAGCTTATCGACAAGCTGGTCGAGGCGGGGCTGGTGCACGACGTCGCGGACTTCTATCTGCTCGATGTCGAGGGCGTCGCGGCGCTCGACACGGGACGTACCTACCAGGCAGACAACAAGCGCCGCGGCATCAAGGCCGGCGACCCCATCCCGGTGGGCGCAACCATTGCCCAGAAGGTGATCGACGAGCTCACGCGGTCAAAGCAGCAGCCCCTGTCGCGCGTGCTGTTCGCGCTGGGCATCCGCCACGTGGGCAAGAGCGTGGCGGAGCTGCTGGCGCAGCGCTTCTTGACGCTCGAGGCCCTCGTCGCCGCAAGCGAAGAGGACATCGCGAGCATCGACGGCATCGGGCCCAAGATCGCCGCGAGTGTGAAGGAGTTCTTGGCGGTGCCGGAGAACCTGGCGGTGCTGGAGCGCCTGCGCGTCGCCGGCCTCACGCTCGAAGAGGACCTGGGGCGGTCGGCCTCCGACGCGGCGCTCGTCGAGAGCGCGGGCGTCGCCGCGGGGCTTGCCGAGGCACAGCCGCTCGCCGGCCTCACGTTCGTGCTGACGGGCTCGTTGACGCGCTTTACGCGCGACGAGGCCGGCTCGCTGCTCAAGGCCCTGGGAGCCAAGGTCACCGGATCGGTTTCGAAGAAGACGAGCTATGTGGTGGCAGGTCCCAAGGCGGGCTCCAAGCTCACCAAGGCGGAAAGCCTCGGCATCCCCGTGCTCGACGAGGACGACCTGGGGCAGATTCTTGCGACGGGCACGGTGCCTGAGGCCGAGCAGCCGTAAGGGAAGCTCGCGTCAGGGTGAGTCGCGGGGCGCCGCCGTCGCGTGCCGGCGGTGGCAGCACCCCGCTGCTGCCGGGGTGTCTGTCTGCCAAGTGCACAAGGTGTCCGCGAGCGCTTGCGGGCGAATGGCCTTGTGGGCGGTCGGACGTTAACCGTTTGGATATCTGTGCCGTGCCGAGGCGACCTGGATTGCTGGCCGCGTGTGCCCGGCGTATACTGATGTCTCGCATTTACTTGACCAATCATATAAATCGGAGATGGTCATATGGCACAGGGTGATTCGGTGCATCTTGTTGACGGTTCCGCCTCGGGGGCGGAAGGCGAGCAGGAGCCGCCACGGCAGGACGGGCGGGCAGGCTCGATGGAGCCCGACCTCGTCACGTATCGCTCCCTGCTGTATCGCGCCGCCCACGCGCAGCGCGCGCTCATGCACCCCTTTATGGCCTCGATCGGTTTGGGAACGGGCCAGCCAAGGCTGCTCTCGTACCTCGACCGCTTCGGAGCGTGCTCCCAGCGCGAGCTCGCCGACTACTTTGAGCTCGATCCGGCCGGCGTGTCGCGCGCGCTGGACGCGCTCAGGCGCAAGGGATTCGTGACCTTCGAGACCAACGCCGAAGACCGCCGCGCCAAGGTGGTCAGGCTCACGGGCGAGGGCAAGCGCGTCGCGCAGTCATGGGATGCCGCCTGCCGCGAAGAGGCGGCGGCCATGCTCAAAGGTTTCTCAAGCGAGGAGCGAACGGCGTTTGCGGACTTCCTCGCCCGCGCCCGCGACAACCTGCGCGCCTATGAGCGCGAGCTTGCCGATGCGCGGAGCATGAGCTCGGAGCGGGGCGCGGGACGAGTGCTCGACGATGTCGCGGCCGCTCGGGACGCCGCCCGTGTTCGGGAGGGCGGCCATGCATGAGCTTCGCCGCATCGTCGGCTTTTTGGGCCAGTACCGCCGCGACGCGGTCATCGGCATCCTGCTCGTCGTCATCGAGAGCGCCTTCGAGATGGTGATCCCCATCCTCATGGCGGACATCATCGATGTGGGCGTCGCCAGGCGCGACGTCGACTACATTGTGCGCCAGGGCATGTATATGGGCGTCTGCGCGGTGCTGTCGCTGGTGACAGGCCTCATGTACGCCCGATTTGCCGCCCGCGCGTCCTATGGGCTGGGAGCCCATCTGCGCGCCGCCGAGTACGAGCGCGTGCAGGGCTATTCGTTCACCAATCTCGACCACTTTGAGACGAGCTCGCTTGTCACGCGCATGACCACCGACGTCACCGTCATCCAGAACGCCCTCAATGCGGGGTTCCGGCCCATGGTGCGCGGCCCCGTGATGCTGGTGATCGGGTTCGCCCTGGCGTTTTACCTCAATACCGAGCTCGCGCTGGTGTTTGTCGCCGTGGCGCCCGTCATGGCGGTCGCACTCGTGCTCATCGTGCGGCACGTGGGCCCGCTCTACGGCGTGCTGCAGCGCACGGTCGACCGCCTGAACGACGTGGTGCAGGAGATGCTCACCGCCGTGCGCGCCGTGAAGGCCTATGTGCGAGGCGACTATGAATGCGAGCAGTTCCGCCGCGTGAACGAGGAGCTGGCGGGCACGAGCGAGCACACCTTCCGCTTCGCCGTCCTCAACATGCCGGTGCTCTACGTGTCCATGTATACCGTGACGACGCTCATCATGTGGTTCGGCGGCCAGATGATCTTGGGCGGCGCCCTCGCCGTGGGCGAGCTTACGGGCTTTCTCTCCTACGTGATGCAGATCATGAACTCCCTCATCATGATCTCCAACGTGTTTTTGCTGCTCACGCGGTCGCTCGCGAGCATCCACCGCATCTGCGAGGTGCTCGACGAGCCGGTGGACCTCGCGTCTCCGGAGCATGCGGCGACCGAGGTGGAGGATGGGTCGATCGAGTTCCGCGACGTGTCGTTCAAGTACCGCGCCGACGCGCAGGCAAACGTGCTCGAGCACGTGACGCTCTCCATTCCAGCAGGCTCGACGGTGGGCGTGCTGGGAGGAACGGGCTCGGGCAAGACCACGCTCGTGCAGCTGATTCCGCGCCTGTATGATGCGACGGAAGGTGAGGTCATGATAGGCGGCCGCAACGTGCGCGAGTACGATGTGGCGGCGCTGCGCGACGCCGTGGCGATCGTGCTGCAGAAGAACGTGCTGTTTTCGGGCACGGTGCGCGAGAACCTTTTGTGGGGCGACGCCCACGCGACCACCGGCGAGCTGCTCGAGGCGTGCCGCCAGGCGCGCGTGGACGAGTTTTTGGACCGCCTGCCCGGCGGGCTCGACTACGATCTGGGCCAGGGCGGCGTCAACGTGTCCGGAGGCCAGAAGCAGCGCCTGTGCATCGCCCGCGCCCTCCTGAAGCGCCCGAAGGTGCTCATCTTCGACGACTCGACCAGCGCGGTCGACATGGCGACCGAGGCGGATATCCGCTCGGCGCTCGCCTCGCTTACCGGGGTGACGAAGGTGATCATCGCGCAGCGCGTCAGCTCGGTCATGGAGGCGGACCAGATCGTCGTCCTCGATGACGGTCGCGTGCATGCGGTGGGAACGCATGCGGAGCTGCTCGCAAGCGACAACATCTACCAGGAGATCTATGCGTCTCAAACCAAGCAGCACGGGCCATGTGGGGACGGCGGCGCCGCGGCGCGGGCCGGCGCCGTCCAGGCAGCGGACGCTCTGGTAGGGTCTGCCGCCTCGCCGCATGAAGAGGCGACGTCGTCTTCGCACGGCCAACTCGATCCATCGAAAGGGGGCGAGCGCTGATGCCGGCACCGGGTAACAAGCCTCAGAATCTGCTGCGCACGCTGCGCGAGCTGCTTTCGTACATGGGGCGGCATAAGCTGCTCTTCCTGGCGGTCGCCGTGCTGGTCTCGGTCTCCGCGCTGGCAAACCTTCTGGGCACCTATATGATTCGGCCCGTGGTCGATCGCCTTGCCGAGGGCGATGTCGAGGGCTTCGTCGCCTGCATCGTGCTCACGGCCGCGGTCTATGCGACGGGCGTCCTGGCGGCGCTCGCCTATACACAGCTCATGGTGCATGCGGCGCAAAAGGTGCTGTTCGATATCCGACGCGACCTGTTTGTGCATATGCAGCGGCTGCCCCTGCGCTATTTCGACTCGCGCAGCCGCGGCGACATCATGAGCTACTTCACCAACGACGTCGACACGGTCGCCGAGGCCATGAACAACGGCTTCGCGCTCGTCATTCAGAGCTTCATTCAGATCGTGGGCACGCTCGTCATGATCTTCGTGCTCAATTGGCAGCTGAGCCTGCTCGTGGTGGTGGGATATGTGGCCATGTTTGCCTACATCCGCTTCTCCACCAAGCGAAGCCGCAGCTTCTTCCAGCGCCAGCAGAGCGTGCTGGGCGAGCTCGACGGCTATATCGAAGAGATGGTCACGGGCCAGAAGGTCGTGAAGGTCTTTAACCATGAGTCGTCCAACGTCGAGGCGTTCCGCGAGAAGAACGAGCGTCTGCGCGTTGCGGGCACCGGCGCGCAGGCATATGCCGCCTCGATGATCCCTGCGGTGGTGTCCATCAGCTACGTGAACTATGCGATCGTGGCGGTTCTCGGTGGATACATGGCCATCGCGGGCCTGACCGATGTGGGCGCGCTCGCAAGCTATCTGGTCTTTGTGCGCCAGACGGCTCTGCCCATCAACCAGTTCACCCAGCAGTCCAACTTCTTGCTTTCGGCGCTCGCCGGCGCAGAGCGCGTGTTTGCCGCGATGCACGAGGTCCCAGAGGTGGACGACGGCTTGGTGCAGCTGGTGCGCACGGGGAAGGACTCGTGGGCGTGGCGGCTTCCCGAGGGCATGGGCCTGGGGGCCTGGGGCGCGCTGGTGCCGGTGGCGCCAGGCGGGAAGGCCGAGGCGTCCCCTTCGGGCGCGCTGGCGGCCGAGGACCAAGGGGCGCACGCGCAGGCCATGGCGATGGGCGTGGACGGGACCCTTCTGGCAACGGGGCTCATCCCCCTGCGCGGAGACGTGCGCTTCCATGACGTGAGCTTCGGCTACGACGAGGGCCACGAGGTGCTGCATAAGCTCAACCTGTTTGCCGAGCCTGGCCAGAAGATCGCCTTCGTCGGCTCGACCGGGGCGGGCAAGACGACGATCACCAACCTCATCAACCGCTTCTACGACATCGACGAGGGCGAGATCACTTACGACGGCATCAATGTGAAGAACATCCAGAAGGCGAGCCTGCGCAGCAGCCTGGGCATCGTGCTGCAGGACACGCATCTGTTTACGGGGACCATCGCCGAGAACATCCGCTTCGGCAAGCTGGACGCAACCGACGAGGAGGTTCGCCGCGCGGCTCACCTGGCTAACGCAGACAGCTTCATCCGGCGCCTGCCGCAGGGCTACGACACCATGGTCACCTCGGACGGCGCGAACCTCTCCCAAGGCCAGCGTCAGCTTCTGGCCATCGCCCGCGCCGCCGTCGCAGACCCGCCGGTGCTCATCCTGGACGAGGCGACGAGCTCGATCGACACGCGCACCGAGGCCCTTATCGAAAAGGGCATGGACGCGCTCATGCGGGGCAGAACGACGTTCATGATCGCCCACCGGCTGTCGACGGTGCGAAACGCCGACGCCATCATGGTGCTCGATCACGGCCGCATCATCGAGCGCGGCACGCACGAGGAGCTCTATGCCCTTGGCGGCGAGTATTGGAAGCTCTGCCAGGGCCTCAAGGAGCTTGACTAGCCCCGGATGAACCACGGTCCCGCCGGGTCAAAGAAAAGCCATCGTGTTATGCTCGTACGAGAATAATCGTCTGCGACAACCTTGCGTGTCGCGGCAAGGGGATGAGAAGGGGCGCGCATGACGGCGCACGAGCTTCACGACGGCTTTGGCCGCGGTATCACCTACCTGCGCATTGCCGTCACGGATAAATGCAACTTCCGCTGTGTGTATTGCATGCCTGAGGGGGGCGTTCCCCCGCGGGCCCATGGCGAGCTGCTTTCTGCCGAGGAGATCGCGCGTTTTGTGCGGCTTGTCGCGCCCGAGGGCATCAGCCGCGTGCGCCTGACGGGGGGAGAGCCGCTCGTGTCGCACCGGATCGTCCCGCTGGTGCGCGAGCTGCGATCCATTCCCGGTATCGAGGACATTTCGCTCACCACCAACGGGGCGCTTCTGCCGCGTCTCGCGCCGGAGCTCAAAGACGCCGGACTCGACCGCGTCAACATTTCGCTGGACACCCTCGACCCTGAGCAGTTTTCCGCCATCACTCGCCTGGGGCGGCTCGAGCAGACGCTCGGCGGCATCGACGCGGCGCTGAGGTGGGGCTTCGAGCCGGTCAAGGTGAACTGCGTGGTGGTTCGCCGGCTTCATCAGGATGTGTGCGGCCTGGCGCGGCTCTCGGTCGACCGTCCCGTTCACGTGCGCTTTATCGAATACATGCCCATCGGTGACGAGCGCACCGGTTCGACGCGGGCGCACGACGCGCTCGACACCTCGGGACCCCACTGCCTGGGCGGCATCGACGTGAACGCTTGGGACGCAAGCGACACCGTGCCGTCCTTAGGGCTGCGCGAGCGCATCTCTAAGGAGGCGCTCGGCCTTGGTCTGGGCGCATTGGAGCCGGTGGATGAGGGGGCCACGCCCTCGGGTGCGGGGCCTGCGCGGTACTGGAGGTTTCCCGGCGCGGCGGGGACCGTCGGCTTTATTTCCGCGATGTCGAACCATTTCTGCTCGCGCTGCAATCGCATGCGTCTGACGGCGGACGGGGCCATTCGCCCCTGCCTGTTTTCGGATGCGGAATACTCGGTGCGCGACGCGTTGCGCGCAGGAGACGACGAGCGGGTGCTCGCCGTGTACCGCGACGCAATCGCACATAAGCCGCAGGAACACGAGGTCATTGCAGGAACCGAGCGCTTCATGTCGCAGATCGGCGGCTAGCCGCTGCGGGCAGGGCCTCTGCTGGCCTGCCGTTCTACGGTGCTGGATGCGGCAGCGCATGGATGATGATGCGGAAAATGTATCAGATTAATAGTTTTGACCACATGAGCAGAGACAAGCGAATCGTATGGACAATGTGCACCTAGTGGCAACGCGACTTGGGCGCAGCTGGGCGGCACCCGGTTGGTTTTCCGCGCCGGGCCTCATTCCGCCCCGCCGAGCCGCTGATTCCGTGGGCACGATCCTCGCTGCCGGGCCTGGGAGCCGTCGGGGAATCCCGCGACCTGCCCGCCGTGGCGGGAACGTGCCGCTTCGGGCTACAATCTTGGCACGGAGTCTTGAAGCAACGGCCATGGAGGTTCGCATGGATGCTCGCAACAACACACCCGCCGCGGCGCCCGGCGCGCGCGACGCGTATCGCGACACGTTGACGCATGTGGACGAGCGTGGCGACGTTCGCATGGTCGACGTCTCGGAAAAGGTCGAGACCAAGCGCATCGCCATCGCCGAGGGCAGCATCCTCATGCATCCCGAGACGCAGGCCATGGTGCTCGAAGACCGTGCCAAGAAGGGTGATGTGCTGGCATGCGCGCGCGTCGCGGGCATTATGGCGTCCAAGCGCACAAGCGACCTCATCCCCATGTGCCACCCGCTGATGATCACCAAGAGCAAGGTGGACATTCTGCCCATCGCGCCCGCCGGGGTCGCCCGTGAAGGCTGGGCGCCGGCGCGCGAAGACGGTCGCGTGGGCTTTCGTGTCCGTGCGACCTGTGGCGTGACGGGCGTGACGGGCATCGAGATGGAGGCCCTGACGGCGGCGAGCGTGGCGTGCCTCACCATATATGACATGTGCAAGGCCGTCGATCGCGGCATGGAGGTCGTGGACGTTCGCCTGCTGAGGAAAGAGGGAGGCAGAAGCGGCCTTTGGGAGCGTGGCGGGCAGGGTGCCCTCGAGGCGTCGGAGTCCGTGGCGGCAGCCGACGGTCCCGTCGTGCAGACGGCCGGAACGTCGACTTCCGGGGTTGCGTATGCGGATGCGGCAGGCGCCTCCTCCTCAGGGCCGCTGGCCTCCACGCACATGCAGGACGGCGCGGCGTCGGCTGACGACGTGGCGCGGGCCGTGCCCTGCGCGCCAGACGTGGCGTCGGCATCCGTGGCGTGCGACATCGCCGGCCGGCCGGTCGCCGCATCCGCCGCGCCTGCCGCGGCGCATGCTCCGGCCATCGCCTTTGTCGGCTACCAGAACTCCGGCAAGACCACGCTGGTCGAGAAGGTCATCAACATCTTGACGGCGCGCGGCCTGCGCGTCGGCTCGATCAAGCACCACGGCCACGCCGGCTTTGATATCGATGTGCCCGGCAAGGACTCTTGGCGCCATGCCCAGGCGGGGAGCCGCCATGTAGGCCTCATCTCGGCAGACCGATATGCCGAGTATGCCGACACGTCGGAGGAGTTTCCCCTGGAGCGCATGCTCGAGCGCTACACAGATGTCGACGTGGTGATCGTCGAGGGATACAAGACGGCGGGACTTCCCAACTTTGTCGTGGCGAGGTCCGGGGTCGACCGACGCCATCGGGCAAGCTCGGTTGATTTGGTCGACGAGCACACCATCGCGCTTGCCTGCAACGACGTCGTTGCGCGGCAGGCGGCGGACAGCGTCAGGACGGTCGACATCAACGACGCCCGCGCCGTGGCCGACTTGGTTCGCGAGGCGCTCTCGGGGCTCGCGTAGCTCAGAAGGCGTTGCCGCGTGCTACCATGTGCTGCATGCGCGGCACCGGGGCCGCGCGCTTTGGATGCGTGAGGGAGCGGGCATGGGAGATTGATGTCGAGAGATGCTGAACGTTTAGGGCGAGCGGCTTGTCCGCCGTCCGGTATCGACTCGACAGGAGGACTATGCGCATCCAATCTAGCTCTCAGCATGGCCTGCGCGCTCTCTCGCCCGAGGCTCGTCGCCTCGTCGCCATGCGCTTCCTTGTCTATGTGGGCATCCAGGCAAGCTACTTCATAGGCGTGCTGGGCACCCTTACCTACGCCCTGGGGTCAGACGCGCTGGACACCGCGCTCGCCGTCGCCTTTATGAACGCGTGCCTGATCGTGGGGTCGTTTGCAGGCGGCTCCCTGTTGGACGCCTGGGGGCCGCGCCGGCACTTCGTGGTTGCCGTCGGGGGCCTTGTCACCGCGTCGCTGTACTTTCTCACCACCGATGGAACCGCCGCGCGCATCATCTTGGGTGCCGCGCTCCTAGGCTTCATGATCGGCCTCACCGATGTGATCGCGCGCTCATATCCTGCCCACCTGACCGGTGACGCGCGCGAGCTCAAGCGGATCAACGGGGCCATTTCCGCCGCGTCGAACATCGGCGTCGTGGTGGGCCCGCTCGTGGGCGGCGCCATCGCCTCGGTTGCGTCGTCAAAGAGCGTGTTCGTGTTCACGCTTGTCGCGTCGCTGGCGGCGCTCGTTCCCTGGGCGGGATTCAGGGCAACCCGCGGCGTCCATGCCGACATCGGCGCTGCCGCGCACAAGACGGAAGGGGGTGTGCGTCAAGAGGACGCGCAGCAGCGGTCGTCTCTGAAGGCGGGCGTTCGCGCGGTCGCGGCGTCGGCCCCGCTTACCCTGCTTTTCTGGGTCGGCTTCCTCTGCTTTTTGGGATATGGCGCCTTCGACCCCCTTGAGTCGCTCTTCTACCGCGACGTGCTGCGCGTGGGCGTGTCATGGATGGGATGGCTTTCTGCGGCGGCGGGCGTGGGCGCCATCTTGGGCGCGCTTGTCGCCATGAGGCTGCCGGGGCGCTTTGTGAGCTTTGCGACGCTGCTCGTCGTGCAGCTGTGCGAGGGGATGGGGTGCCTCATATACGTGGGCACGTCGTCGGCGGCGGTGGCGCTTTTGGGCCAGGTGATCTTGGGCTGCGCGTTTGGCGCGTTTACGCCCCTGCAGAACACCCTCATGCAAAAGCACGCCCCGCTTGTCGTGGTGGGCAGGGTGAGCTCCATCATGAACTTCGGCTTTAACGTCGCAGGCGTGTTGCCGCTGCTTGCGGCGCCCTGGCTCGCCGAGCAGCTTGGCGTGCAGGGCGCCCTGATCGCTGCGAGCCTGGTGGTGACGGTCATGCCGATACTCATCATGGCCTCGGCGCGCGAACGGGTGCGTCGCATCGACCATGCGTAGGCACAACGTAGACAGGTGTGTGCAGGTTGCGCTCCTTGTATGGGGGACCTGCGCGTTCGTTTCGTTTTAGGTGCTTGGCGGTCGTATGCGGCGTCATCGGCGCGGGGAATCGGGTAGTATGAGGCCAACCAAGCTCATTCGCGGCGGCCGGTCCCGTGCACGGGAGGCCACCGGGCGGCTACGTTAGGAGTGAACATGAACGAACTCGAGCACATCGATGGCCCGATCGTTGCCGAGCGGCCAGCAGGAAGGCTGGTCTCGCGCGGGCTGTACAACCTGGTTCTTACCGGTTTGGTCCTGGTGTCGTTTGCGGTTATGGCGACGTGCTCGTACGTCACCTCTACCGCGGACTTCATCATCTATATCGGCAACCACGCCCTTGCGTTTACGATCGGCAGCGTGGTGCTGTCGATCGCGGGCATCATCGCCATGTCGGTCGGCCGCGCCAAGGAGAGCCTGCCGGTGAGCCTGGCGGGTTTTGCGCTCTTTACCCTTACGTTCGGCTTCTCCACGTCGTTCATCCTGTCGGCGTATTCCCTCGAGGCCATCTCAGTTGCCTTTGGGGCCACGGCCGGCATCATGGTGGTGTTTGGGGCGGCGGGCTTTTTGTTCCCGCGCTTCTTCGCCAAGATCCAGGGCGTGCTGGTGACGGCCCTGCTGGCCATCATCGTCGTCGAGCTCGTGCTTGCGCTCATGGGCGTGCACCAGAACATCCTGGACATGGTCGTGGTGCTGGTCTTCTGCGGCTTCATCGGCTTTGACGTGTACCAGTCGCAGGCGGTGGCGCCTACGCTCAACAACGCCGTGTGGTATGCGGTCGAGCTGTACCTTGACGTCATCAACGTGTTCGTGCGCCTGCTGGCGATTATTGGCGACAACAAATAGCGGTAATGCACATGTTGCCGGGATGACCCCGGCGGCTCGGGGGCGATGGGTGACATCGCCCCCTTCTTTTTGGAATGTCGGGTTTGCTTGTAAAGAAGCCTTCAGGGCGTTGCGGGGGCGTCTCGTCGTAGCCATGCCTTGCCTTCTTTCGGACAAAAAGCATCCTCATCTATATGCATGGCGAGGAGGGGCGACACGGCACCGGTTTGGCAGTCGGGGACGCGTTGCGGGGACGTGCTGCGAGTACATTTCGCCTTCGAGACGCGAAAACTGGCCGTTTTTGATACATGCGAACGATTGGGAGCAGCCGTGGGGTCGCATCATGAAAAGTGGGCACGGCTTTCGTGCAAGGTGTGGTGCATTTGAAAAAATGCAGTGAATAAAGTGGCACAATTTGGAAGAATAGATGTATACCGCTACGTATAGCATCATCGTGCAGCAATGGCCGGCGCCGCGGGTAGGCCGATATCGTTCGTATGTATCAAAAACGGCCAAAATATTAAAATCAAATTGAAAAAATGCTCAATGTCCGGCTTCTATACTTAAAACGCTCTGCATGGAGCGCTCGGAGGCGATCTGATGCCGTCGGCTCTGCCGCGAGGTCACGCGCGCTCGACGCCCGGGAGGCTCGAGTAGGGAAGAGTCCGCTCGAGGAACTGCTCGCAGGCGTCGTAGCGCCGCGCAAACAGGCAGCTATACAGGGCGTCGAGCACAAACTGCACCGCGATGTGGCTCGCAAACTGCGTGATGCGCTCCTGCAGGTCCTCACGGTCGCTTACGGGGAGGTAGACGGTCAGTCCTGGGTTTCGCTTCGCCGCGGCGGGCGTTCCGATAAACACCACGGGCACCCGCTGGTGCACGAGCAGCGGTATGAGCCGCTTGAGGTGGGGGTTCAGCCCAGAGTAGGAGATCACCACCGCCACGTCGCGCTCATCGGAGGCGAGGGCGCGCCGAAGCTGCCGCTCGTCGCGCTCGTGGCAGCTCGCCTCGATGCCTGCCGAGATGAGCCGTTCGAAGAACATTTCCGCCGGAAAGAGGTTGTGCGACTGCGTGTAGACATCGATGCTCCGCGCCCGGTCGAGAAGCTCGGCGGCCCGGTCGAGTGCTCGCGGGTCGAGCATCTCAAGCGTGTCGGCAAGCGTCTCTTCGTACAGCGCGCGCATGTGGGGCAGGATGGTCGATGCCCGCTCTTCCGCCATGAAGGGGAAGTTGATGTCGACAGACGCGTTGCGCCCGGCGTCTGCGGAGGCGCGCGCGAGCTCTACCTTCAGCTGCTTGAAGCCGTCCAGCCCGAGCTTCTTGCAAAACCGGTGGACGGTGGCGATGGACACCGACGCCATGCGCGAGAGCTCTTTGATCGAGCATTCTTGCACGCGGTCTCCCAGTGCGAGGACCACGCTTCCCAGCTGCTGCTCGGCCGGGGTGAACCCCGCCGCCTCGCGAATGCCCCGCTTGATATCCATGGCAGCCTCCCTTGCCGCGCATAATGGAACGCCCTGCTGCCTCATCATCGTATCAAACGTATCAAAACGTATCAACGAAGTGCCACACAACGCTGTGACCTCTGAAAAGACGTATCCATTTGGTTGATACGTAGATACGTCGAGCGCCTGAGGGGGCATACTGTTGCCAAGGCGAGACGACGGGCGACACACCGGTGTCAGCACTCCGGCGGATCCGGAACGCGGGGCCGATCGTGTCGCCTTGGCGGCGCGACGCAGACGGGCGGGAGCCTCGTTCTGACGTCGCAAGATGGAAAGGAGTTTGGAGAACCATGGGCAAGGCATTTCCTAAAGGTTTCTACTGGGGCGGCGCGACGGCGGCCAACCAGCTCGAGGGCGCATGGGACGTCGACGGGCGCGGGCCCAGCGTGGACGACCACTTCCTCGGCGGCTCGGTGGACACCCCGCGCGAGATCACGATCAAGATCGACCCGGACCGCTTCTACCCCAACCACGACGGCATCGACTTCTACCACCGCTATGAGGAGGACATCACGCTCTTCGCCGAGATGGGCTTCAACATGTATCGCATGTCCATCGCGTGGAGCCGCATCTTCCCGAAGGGCGACGAGCTGGAGCCCAACGAGGCGGGCCTGGCGTTCTATGACAAGGTCTTCGACTGCTGCCGCGCGCACGGCATCGAGCCGCTGGTGACGCTCTCCCACTACGAGATGCCCTATCACCTGGTCGAGAAGTACAACGGCTGGGAGAGCCGCGAGCTCATCGAGCTCTTCGAGCGTTACGCGAAGACCGTGCTCGACCGCTACCACGACAAGGTCCGCTGGTGGCTCACGTTCAACGAGATCAACCTCGGCGCGTCCGCTGCCGGCGCGCTCTTTGAGACGTCGATGATCCGCGGCTTCGAGGGCCCGGGCTCCGAGGTCAAGGTCACGCCGCAGCAGTGCTACCAAGCGCTCCACCACCAGTTCGTGGCCTCGGGCCGCGTGGTGCGCTATGCCCACGAGCACTACCCCGAGCTCAAGATGGGCAACATGGACTGCTTCATCCTCACCTACGCCGCCACGTGCGACCCGGCCGACGTCTGGGCCAACCAGGCCGAGATGGACCGCATGAACTGGTACTGCTCCGACGTGCAGGTGCGCGGCGCCTACCCGTACTACGCGCGGCGCTACTGGCGCGAGCACGACGTGGAGCTGGACGTGCGCGACGGCGACCTCGAGGACATCGCCGCGGGCAAGGTGGACTTCTACACCTTCAGCTACTACATGTCCAACACGGTGACCACGCACGGGGACGCCGAGGTCACGGGCGGCAACATGGTCTCCGGCGGCAAGAACCCCTACCTGGAGAGCACCGACTGGGGCTGGCAGGTGGACCCCACGGGCCTGCGCATCGCCCTCAACCAGATCTATGCGCGCTACCAGATCCCGATGATGGTGGTGGAGAACGGCATGGGCGCGCTCGACGAGGTGGTCGTGGAGGACGGCGAGAAGCGCGTGCACGACCAGTACCGCATCGCCTACCTGAAGAAGCACGTGGCCGCCATGGCCGAGGCCGTGGACGACGGCGTAGACCTTATCGGATACACTTGGTGGGGACCGATCGACCTCGTGTCCGCCGGCACCGGCGAGATGCGCAAGCGCTACGGCTTCATCTACGTGGACAAGCACGATGACGGCACGGGCGACTACAGCCGCCTCAAGAAGGACAGCTTCTACGCCTACCAGAAGATCATCGCGTCCAACGGGGTCGAGGGCCTCGACTAGCTGGTCATTTGGGGACGGGGTCGTTTCAACCACTTTTGGCAATTTGGGGACGGGCTTGTTTTGACCACCATCCGTCTGGCTGCAGGCGCCGTGGCAGGCAGGGCCGTCCCCTGCGGCGGGCCATGCCGCCGCGCGGCAGACGGACAGGCGCCTAGAGAAGGAGAGAACCATGAGGATCGAACACGTGGCGCTGTATGTGGAGGACCTTGTCGCCGCGCGCGACTTCTTTGTGCGCTACTTCGGCGCGACAGCTAATGACGAGTATCACAACCAGCGCACCGGGTTTCGCTCGTACTTCCTCACTTTCGAAGACGGGGCGCGCCTCGAGGTCATGACCAAGCCCGAGGTGGGCGGCCGCGCCTCCGAGGGCGTGGACCTCTCCGTCGAGCGGATGGGCTTTGCCCACCTGGCGTTCTCGGTGGGAAGCGCCGAAGAGGTCGACGCGCTCACGGAACGTCTCGTCGCCGACGGCTACGCGGTGCTCAGCGGTCCTCGCACCACCGGCGACGGCTACTACGAGAGCTGCGTCGCAGGACCCGAGGGCAACCGCATCGAGATCACGGTATAGCGCCACTCCGTTCCCCGCCCGACATCGCCCGCCTTGGCGCGCGGCCCCGCGCACCGGGCCCTGTCGGGCGGAGTCTTTCTATTCAACGCACGCGTGCTGTCACGGAGTTCGTCGCGGGGGCGGGGTAGGGGGCAAGCATGTCAGATACAAAGGTCGTCTTCCTCGATGTCGACGGCACCATCACCACCTATGAAAACGTCATTCCCGCCTCGGCGAAGCGGGCCATCGGGCAGGCGAGGTCCCGCGGCCACAAGGTGTTCATGTGCACCGGCCGCAGCAAGGCGGAGAACCCGCCCGAGCTCCTCGCCATCGGCTTCGACGGCATGATCGGCGGCAACGGGGCATATGTCGAGGTGGATGACACGGTGGTCATGCACCAGCATGTCACGGCCGAGCAGTGCCGCCGCATCGTCGACTGGTGCCACGGGCGCGGCCTCGAGTTCTATCTCGAGAGCAACAACGGCCTCTTCGCGAGCGAGCATTTTCGCGAGAAGGCACGTCCGGTGCTGCGCCTGTATGCCGGGCGCAAGGGCGTGGAGAACGCCGAGACCCTCGAGACCGACGACGTCATGCACGGCATGATCTACGGCGGCGAGCTCTATCGCGACGATGTGAACAAGGTGAGCTTCATCCTCTCGAGCTACCAGGACTACCTCGACGCGGTCGAGGAGTTCTCCGACATGAAGGTGGGCACGTGGGGAGGCGCCGGCGAGACGTCCGCGTTCTCTGTGGCGTGCGATGCGAGCTTGAATGCAAAGGAAGCGCGAGCCTGGCCTATCTTCCGTCGTCTTGCATAAGCGAGCTGCGGCGCCGGCTCGGCGAGGTCCGAGGCGGAAGCTTGTCGGGGTCGGGCACGGCGGCCGGCACGGGCTCGTCGACGTGTCCGCGCCACCAGCCGCCGACGAAGTCATCGGTGCGAAACACGTTGATCACCACGCCGGGGTCGACCTCGCGCACGAGCCGGATGATGTCTTCGGACTCGTAGGTGGAGACCACGGTGTGCAGCAGGTACATCTTCTGACGGCTGTATCCGCCAATGACCTCGGCGCAGCTGATGCCGTGCTGGAAGCGCGCGATGTAGGCATCCATGACCTCGGTGGCGTGACGCGTGGTGATCTGCAGCGTCACGCGGTCATAGCGATGGTAGAAGCTGTCGAGCGACTTCGTCGAGATGAACTGGAACACAATCGAATAGGCGGCGTGGTCCCAGCCAAACAGCGCGCCAAAGATGACGATGAGCGCGCAGTTGCCGGCAAACACGAACTCCCAGATGGTCTTGCCGGTTCGGTTGGCAACGAGCAGCGCGATAAAGTCGGTGCCGCCGGTGGAGGCGCCCGCCTTCAGGGCGATGGCGATAGAGAGGCCCGAGATGAATCCGCCGAACACCACGAGCATGATCTTGTCGCCCAGCAGCGGCTCAAAGTGGAGCACGCGCAAGAAGAACGCCGCAAGCACGACCTGTAGCGTGGAGAACACCACGAAGCGCTTCGAGATGCGGCTCCAGCAGATGAGCGCGAGCGGGATGTTGAGGGCGAGCATGCCCAGGTCGGTGGACAGGCGCACGCCGCCCAGCGAGGTGATGCGGTCGACAAGGACGGCGATGCCGGTGAAGCCGCTCGGCAGCAGGTTTGCCGGATTGACGAATGCTTGGATGAGAAACGCCTGCAGGAGGGCGGACACCACGACGGCCACGGCGGTGATGATGCGGCGAATGACCGTGAGGCGCGCCAGCTCGAGCGCTCGATCGGTGATGGAATCGGTGGTGGGGCGCATGAATCCTCCTCAGGCTGGCATGGGCGCTATAATGCTCGCGATATCAGACAGTACATGACAGGAGGTCACTTTGCCAGAGGGTACGCGCGACGCCGTGTTTGTTCAAGCGCTCGAGACCTTGAAGCGCTACTTTGGCTATACCTCCTTCCGGCCGGGCCAGGACCGCATGGTCGAGGCGATCCTGTCGGGTCGCGACGCGCTCGGCGTCATGCCCACCGGCGCGGGCAAATCCATCTGCTACCAGGTTCCGGCGCTCATGCTGGCCGGCATCACGCTGGTGGTGTCGCCGCTCGTCTCCCTTATGGCCGACCAGGTGCGCTCGCTCAAGGCGGCGGGCGCCCGCCCCGCGTATCTCAACTCCACGCTTACCTTTGGCCAGCAGAACACCGTGCTCAAGCGGGCATCCGAGGGCTGGTACCAAATCATGTATGTGGCTCCGGAGCGCCTCTCGGACCCGCGCTTTTTGGACTTCGCCCGGCGCGCGGCAGCACCGGGCGGCCTGGGCGTTCCGCTGGTCGCCGTCGACGAGGCGCACTGCGTGTCGCAGTGGGGTCAGGATTTCCGCCCCGCATATCTGGCCATCTCCGATTTCGTCTCAGCGCTGCCGCAGCGTCCGGTGCTTGCGGCCTTTACCGCCACGGCGACCGAGCGCGTGCGTGCCGACATCTCGGCCATGCTCGGCCTTCGCGCGCCCGAGACGGTGGTGACGGGCTTTGACCGCACCAACCTGTATTTTGGGGTCGAGGAGCTCGGTGATAAGGCGAAGCTCGTGCGCATTCGCGACTATGTGCTGGAGCATGCGCAAGAAAGCGGCATCGTCTACTGCTCGACCCGCAAGGCGGTCGACGAGCTTGCCGCCGAGCTGGGGCGCGCCCTGGGGCCGGTCGGCGTGCGCGTTGGGCGCTATCACGCCGGCATGGCCCCCGAGGAGCGTCGCCAGGCGCAGGAGGCCTTCATCTGCGACGACATGCCGGTCATCGTGGCGACCAACGCCTTCGGCATGGGAATCGACAAGCCGAACGTACGCTACGTGATCCATCACAACGTGCCAGAGAGCATCGAGGCGTATTACCAGGAGGCCGGCCGCGCCGGTCGCGACGGCGACCCCGCGTCGTGCCTGCTGCTTTGGAACGGCAACGACTTCCGCATCCGTCGCTTCCTCATCGACCAGGAGCGTGACGACGACGCTTTGGACCAAGAGCAGCGCGAGCAGGCTCGCAGCAACCGCTTTCGCCTGCTTGGGCAGATGGAGGGCTACTGCAAGACCACCGGCTGCCTGCGGGAGTACATCCTGCGCTATTTTGGAGACGAGGCGGCGGGCTCGCCGGGGCATGCAACCGAGCCCGTCCCCGTGGACCCGCAGACAGACGTATCCATGGCTGCGGTTTTGCCGGCTGCCCGTGTGCGCGCCGGCGGAACGTCAGACGCGGTTGCGGCTTCGCACGGCTGCGGGAACTGCTCGAATTGCCTGACGTCGTTTGAGGTGGAGGATGTGACCGACGCCGCACGGGCCGTGGTCCGCTTTGTGGCGGCGCGCCCCGCACGCTTTGGAAAGACGGTGATTGCCGACGCGCTGCACGGCGCGGACAACGAGCGCGTCCGGTCCTACCATCTGGATGAGGCGGGCGGGTACGGCGAGCTGGCCCAGGTTCCGGCGGCGCGTGTGCGAGAGATCATCGATCAGCTCGCTGGACGCGGGTACCTGAGCATCTCGCAGGGGCAGTATCCGGTGGTTGGCCTGGGTCCACGTGCCGCCGAAGCGCTTGCCGACTGTGCAGATGACCCTTCTGTTGCCGGCGCATGGGCGGAGCTTGCGGCTGCGGGCAATCTCGATGCGGGGGCTGCCCGCGAGGGGGAGCCCTTCACCTTTACCATCAAACGCCGCGCCTCCAAGCGCGCGACGGGGCGTGTGAGGCGTGCCGTCGATCTGCTGCGCGAAGAGGCGGCCTTGGATGCGCGTCCGCGTATCGGCGATGATGCCGAGCTGTTTGAGCGCCTGCGCCTTCTTCGGCGCGAGCTTGCTGACGAGCGGCATGTTCCGGCGTATGTGGTGTGCAACGACGCCACGTTGCGCGGACTCACCCGCAGGCGCCCGCATTCGTACGACGAGCTGCTCGAGGTCTCGGGCATCGGAGAGCGCAAGGCGCAGGAATATGGCGAGGTGCTGCTTGATGCCATCGCCCAGTTTGAGGCGGAGCACTAGGGCCCGGGCTTCTTCTGGTCGTTTCTGCCGCGAGCTGGGCAGAGCATGCGCACGATGGGGGACGACATGGTCAAAAGTGGCGTGCGCTGGGCAGAGAACACGCGAACGAAGTCGTTGCTTGGTCAATCATGGCGATCGCTGGGTATGGATGCTGCGGATCGGGTGCGCCGTCTCGCCTAGATCTAGGCAGAGGTGCCCAGAGGTCGACATGATTGACCATCGGCGTCGGTCGGTCGCGTCCATCGTGCCCAGGGCACGCCAGAATTGACCACAGAGCCTGACTATTTGCAGGCGGCATGCCCAGCTCGCAAGGGATATGACCGCCACGTCCGCGCGGTATAATCACCTCGGAATCCTGGCGGGTGATAACGCAAGCTGCGAGTCTCCGCCAAAATGCCGTCGGAGGAGGCCCCAACCATGTCCACATCCACTCCGCTCGATGCCGCCCAGGCTGCCGATGCCGCATTCAAGGCGGTCCAGGGCAAGCCGTTCCCCAGCGACATATTCGTCGCTCCGCATCTGCGCTGGGCCGTGATCGGCTGCGGCGCCATCGCCAACCAGATGGCTCAGACCATGGCACTCGCCGGGCGGAAGCTGGCGGGCGTCGCAAACCGCACGAAGGGCAAGGCGGTGGAGTTTGCCGAGCGCTATGGCGTCGAGCGCGTGTTCGACAGCTTCGAGGAGCTCTATGCCAGCCCCGACATCGACGCCGTGTACATCACCACGCCGCACAACACCCATATCGCGTTCCTGCGCGAGGCGCTTGCCGCCGGCAAGCACGTGCTGTGCGAAAAGGCCATCACGCTGAACAGCGCCGAGCTCGCCGAGGCGCGTGCCATCGCCGCCGAGCACGGCGTGGTCCTCATGGACGCCACGACCATCTTGCACATGCCGCTCTATACCAAGCTGCTCAAGCGCGTCTCGACCGGAGAGTTTGGCGCGATGAACTTGGCGCAGGTCAACTTTGGCAGCTACAAGGAGTATGGCGACCTGACCAATCGCTTCTATAATCCCAGGCTCGCCGGCGGCGCCATGCTGGACATCGGCGTGTATGCGCTCAGCGCGGCCCGACTCTTTATGGCAAGCCACCCCGACGAGGTGGTCTCGCTTGCCAACCGCGCTGCGACCGGCGTGGACGAGACGAGCGGATTTGTGACGCGCAATGCCGAGGGCCAGCTGGGCGTCTTCTCGCTCTCACTTCACTCCAAGCAGCCCAAGCGCGCCATGATCAGCTTCGACAACTGCTATCTCGAGATCAACGACTACCCGCGCGCCGACCGCGCCGAGATCGTTTGGACCTCTGACGGGCATCGCGAGATCGTCGAGGAGGGCGAGGAGGCCTACGCGCTTGCCTACGAGATGGCCGACCTCGAAGCCGCCGTTGCGGGGGACGAGTCGAAGCTCAAGCTGATCGACTATGCCGCCGACGTCATGGACACCATGACGCGCCTTCGCTACGACTGGGGCGTCTACTATCCCGAAGAGGCCGAGCTCGCCCAGGCGGCGGGCGTCGCGGTCGCTGGGGAATAGGCCCGCGGCCGCGTGAGCGCCTGCCGAGAAGTGGGCCCGCGACGGCGCCCACGCCCGGGGGCGCCGCATGCCGGCAGAGATTTGAATACGAGGACGTACCGGCGGGGGCAGCGCGAGGAAGGTTGCTCCCGCCGCCGCTTGACGAGCGTCTTTGTGCGTGAAAAGATAGAGCGCGCACCGCTTGTGACCTGCGATGCGCTGTTTCAAGCACATAGAGGAGCGCCGCCATGCCCATCCGCATTCCCGACGCCCTGCCCGCCACCCAGGCGCTCGAGGGCGAAAACATCTTTGTCATGACCGAGTATCGCGCCATCCATCAGGACATTCGTCCGCTGCGCGTACTCATCTTGAACCTCATGCCTACCAAGATCGCCACCGAGACGCAGATCATGCGCAAGCTTTCCAACACGCCGTTGCAGATCGAGGTGGAGCTGCTCCGCACCCAGAGCCACGACTCGAAGAACGTCTCGGCCCAGCACCTCGAGACCTTCTACCGGACGTTCAGGGAGGTCGAGCACGAGCACTTCGACGGCCTCATCATCACGGGCGCGCCTGTTGAGCAGCTGGACTTTACCGACGTCGACTATTGGCCCGAGCTCGAGCGCATCATGGATTGGTCGACGACCAACGTCCACTCGACGCTGCATATTTGTTGGGGTGCGCAGGCGGGGCTCTTCCACCACTACGGCATCCAGAAGCATGAGCTGCCCGCGAAGCTCTCCGGTGTCTACGAGCACCAGCTGGTCAAGCGCCAGTCGCCGCTCGTGCGCGGCTTCGACGATCGCTTCTTCGCCGTGCACTCGCGCTACACCGAGGTGCGCGAGGAGGACGTCGCCTCTCACCCCGACCTCGAGATCCTGGCGACGTCAAAGGTTGCGGGGCTCTACATTGTGAAGAGCGTCGACAGCAGACAGTTCTTCGTATTTGGACACCCCGAGTACGATGCCGATACGCTCAAGCTCGAGTATGAGCGCGACCTGGCGCGCGGCATCGACCCGGATATCCCGGTGAACTACTTTCCCGATGACGACCCCACAAGGGAGCCGCTCAACACGTGGTGCAGCCAGGCGCAGCTGCTCTATACCAATTGGCTCAACTATTACGTGTACCAGACGACCCCTTACGACATCCGCAAGGTCGGCCGCAACGCCCGCGCCATGGCGGGGCTTGTGTAGGCTGGGACGCGAGCGCAATTATGTGATGCAATTTGGACGCTAAGACGACGTCCTGTTGCAAAATGGCCGCTAACACCGCCTGGAGGGGGAGTTAGCGGCCATTTTGCAACACAAGTGTCTTTTGGGCGTCCATTTTGCAGCAGAAGTTTATTGGGTGGAGCGCGCCTCGGCCGGTCGGGTCGCGTCATGGCCGTCGCCGCGCGGGAGCAGGGCCCTGCGCGGCGACGGCGTCGTCGGCGTAAGCGGTGTGCCGGCACACAACGGCTAGCCGAGCAGGTCGACCACGTTCCAGTCTGCCGAGCTGGCCTCGATGATCTCGCGCCCTCCGAAGATGCAGCGAGGGGCCTCGCGTGCGACGCGTGAAACGGTCTCACCGAGCTCGCGCAGGCGCTCGGGGGTGGCGGACAGCATCTCGGAGCGAACCTTGTCGCGGAAGTCTACGGGGCGCTGCGAGAAGTACTCGGCGTTGCGACGCTTGGTGAGGGCGAACGGCTTGACGGGGGCGTCGTGGCTCGAGACCGAGGAGACGATGAAGCCCTCGAATGCCTCGGGCGCGGGCTCGAAGCTGCCGAGCCAGGCGCCGGAGCGCGCAATGCGCTCGAGCGACGGGTCGATGGCGGGGTCGCGATAGGTGTAGAAGGCAAGCTGGCGGTCGACCATTGCGCGGAAGCCGCAGCCGTAGGCGCCTCCCTTGACGCGGATCTCGTTCCAGAGGTAGTCGTACGACAGGGCGTTTGCCGCCACGCCCCAGCTGCCGTCGGTGGCGATGCCAAGTGCGCGCGGGTCGGTCGCCTGGGCCAGGTAGCACACGTCGCTGGGGATGACGAACGCCTCGCGCCGGGGTTCGGGCGCAGGGACGTAGAGCTCCTTGGCGGGCGCGGTGCGCGGGGAGAGCCCCAGGTCTCCCGCGGCGTCCCAATAGCGGCGAAGGTCTGCCTCGCTGCCGGTGAAGCTCACGACGGTGCCGCTCGAGGTGAAGATGCGCTCCTGCAGCTCGCGAAGCTTCGCCACGAGGTCGTCTTTTCGCTCGTCGAAATGCTCTACGAGATCGCGCAGGAAGCGATAGAAATCGACGCCTCCAAGCTGCTCGGATACCACGGCTGCGGGCGATACGTAGGAAAGCGAGCGGGCGAGCGCCGCCTGGTGGCCGGCGGTGATGAACGTCTGCTCCATCCCGATCTTCAGCTGGGTGAGGACATCGCGCATGCGGTCGGTGTCCTCAAAGCGGGTCTCCGCCCACACCTCGCGCGGGATGTCGGCAAGCGCGCCGACTTTCTCGGAGAGCGCGCCTGCGGAGACCAAGAGCACCGGCCGCGCAAGGCGCCAGTTGCCCTGCTGGAACACCTCGGTGGTGAACGAGAGGAAGCCCAGGTTCGAAGCTATGTAGCTGTCGAGCTCGGATGCCGAGCGGCGCTTGGTGGCAAGCTGCTGCATGAGGCGCGCGAGCACCTTCACATAGGGAAGCTCGGCGTAGCTCACGTGGCTGAGGTCGAAGTAGATGAGCGCATAGGCGAGGCGCCGGGTGGGCAGGTGATGCACAAGGCACGGCACGGGGGTGCGGGTCTCGACGATGAGCGGCGGCTCCTGGCGCACGCTCCCGATGTCCGAGACGTGCAGGCGGGGCAGGGTCGCCTTTGCCTCGGGGGTATCCTCTGCCTCCTGGGCGGCGCGCAGCTCGTCGACATCACGCAGGACTCCCTCGAGCTCGTCGTCAGACAGGGAGCTTTTCAGGGCGGCGAGCTCGGCAGCCTCGAGGGATGCCGGGGTCGCGTCCGCCTCGTCGCGGTCGGCATCGGAGGACGCGGCCTCGGTGCCCGCCGCGCCGTCTTCATCGACAAGGGTGGGGATGAGTTCGACAAGCGCGCAGTGGTTGCTCTCGAGCACGAGCTCGGAGAGCAGGCGCTCGAAGTAGTCTCCTGCAAGCGCCTCGCGCAGCTCGGAGAAGATGCCGGCGGCCTTGAGCGCGAGCGTGGCGGCATCGTCGTCGTAGAGCCAGGTGGTGAGCGCCTCGCAGGCAAGCACGACGCCGTCGGCGGTTCCGTAGTCGCGCTGGCGCAGGGCGTACTCGTTGCTCGAGATGACGGCCTCGAGCCGGTCGCGCGGGATGCCCGCGTCGACGAGGGCGCGGCACTCGTCCTCGATGGTCTGGCGGAAGGCGCGGGCCGCGTCGGGCTTGGCGTTTTGCAGGATGATGAGCTCATAGGGCTGCAGGCACGCGTTCGAGGTGTAGCTCAGCACGTTGCCGCCCAGCCCGGTGGCGATGACGGCCTTTTTCACCGGCGCCTCGTTGGAGCCCAGCAGCGCCTCGAAAAGCACGTCGGCGGCGATGATGCGCTTGGTGTCGCAGGCGTCGCCGAGCACATAGGCCATGCCCGCGAGGGCGTTGTCGGGCGTGGTGGCCATGCGCTCGCGGGCCAGCTCGCACACGACCGGCCGCTGGCGGGCGAGCGGGTTGGGGGAGCAGGCTCCGTCGTGGCGGGGCATGCTGGGGGAGCCCTCGGGCGGAACGCGCCAAGAGGCGCTGTCAGAGCGCGCCTCGTCGCACAGGTAGCGCTCGTCCAGGAAAGCGAGCTCGCGGCGGACGTCGGCGAAGTCTCCGTACAGCACGATGTAGCTGTTCGGCAGGTTGTAGTGGCGCGCGTGGTTGTCCAAAAACGCCTCGTAGGTGAGCGAGGGGATGGCGCGCGGGTTGCCGCCCGACTCGAAGGCGTAGGCGGTGCCGGGGAACAGCTCGCGCATGATGGCGTTGTCCAGCACGTCGAGCGGATCGGAGAGGGCGCCCTTCATCTCGTTGAACACCACGCCGTTGTAGCGAAGCGATCCGTCTCGCGGCGCGCCGCCTTCGGGCACATCGAGCTCCAGGTGCCATCCCTCTTGCTCGAAGATGGCGCGCTTGTGCCAGATGGCAGGGTTGAGCACCGCGTCCATGTAGACGTCCATGAGGTTGATGAGGTCTTGCTCGTTGGTCGACGCCACCGGATAGACCGTCTTGTCGGGGTAGGTCATGGCGTTGAGGAAGGTTTGCATGGAGCTCTTGATGAGGTCCACGAACGGTTCCTTCACGGGGAACTTCTTAGAGCCGCAGAGCACCGAATGCTCAAGGATGTGGAAGGTGCCGGTGTCGTCGGCAGGGGGAGTCTTGAAGGCGATGGCGAAGGCCTTGTTCTCGTCGTCGCAGGCGAGGTAGAGCAGGCGGGCGCCGCTTGCGGTGTGGCGCATCACAAAGGCGTCCGCGTCAAGCTCGTCGATCGCCTCGTGGGCCTCGACGGCAAAGCTGCAGGTGGATGTTCCCGGGGCAAGCATGCTCGCGGCGGCCTCGCGTGCCGAGGGGCGTGCGTGGGCGGATTCGGCGGCGTCTTCGCCTGCATGGTCGGTGCCTCCGCCGGCATCAGCGCTTCCGCCGGAGGGCGAGCCTGCTGCATGCGGGGCTTTTGCTGCGGCGGCATGAGCGTGCGTCGTGGGCAGGGGCGGCGCTGAAAAGAGCGCGTCGCCATGGGGACTGAGCGAGTTGTTCACGGTTGCTCCCTCAAGGTTGGATGTCGTACTGGACAAGCTTATACCCCGATCGCGCCCTTCCGGTCGAAGGCGCGCGAGTTGTCGGGAGCGCGCGGCTTCAAACGTCCTCCACAGGTCTCCCGACGTTTTCCGAGGGCGTGCTTTAGCTCAAAAAAGCGCAGGTCAAAGCTTTAACGCAAGTTTGTCAAACCCTGTTTTACCCTGTGGGATCTTGCGTTATGGTAAGACGCCCGGGGAATGGTTGGCGAGAAGGGGGATGCCGTGGAGAACGAGTCGATAGGCGTTGAGGACGCGCGGCATCGCTATGGGTTTGACGCCGCCTCGCGCAGGCATCGTCGCGCTTCTCGCGAACGATCCAACGCCGTCCATGACCGGCGTGCGCTCGGAGGCGTGCTCGCCACGCTTTTCGGCGGGTTGTTCTGGGGCTTCTCGGGCACCTGCGCCGACTTTCTCTTCGAGAACTACGCCGTGGACACGCTCTGGCTCATGTGCATGCGACAGCTGGTGTCGGGCCTGCTGTTCTTGGCGATCATCCTCATGCACGACCGCGAGCGTCTCGTGGCGCTTCTCACAAATCGACGCCACATGCTGCTCATGGTGGTGTTTTCCGCCTCGGGCGTGCTGCTCAACCAGCTTGGCTATCTCATGGCCATTCGCATCACAAACGCGGGTACCGCTACCGTGCTGCAGTGCCTTCAGCTCGTGATCATCATGGTGTACGCCTGCATCACCTCGCGCCGCGCGCCGCGCAAGCGCGAGCTCATGGGCGTGGTGCTGGCCTTGGTGGGCACCTACCTGTTGGCGACCGGCGGTGATCCCAGCACCATGGCCATCCCGCCCGAGGGGCTCGCCATCGGCCTGCTGGCCGCCGTCGGCGCCGCCTGCATGTCGATCATCCCCACGCGCACCCTGCTCCCTGCATACGGGGCTTCGGTCGTGACGGGAACCGGAATGCTCATGTCGGGCATCGTCACCACCGCCTTCATCCAGCCGTGGGCGCATATGCCCGCGCTCGACACCATGGGGTGGGGAGCGTTTTTCGTGCTCGCCGCCGTGGGGTCGTGCCTTGCCTACTCGCTGTATATGCACGGCGTGAAAGAGATCGGCTCGATGCGTGCGAGCCTCATCGGCACGGTCGAGCCGGTGTCCGCCGCCGTGACGAGCGCGCTCGTGCTGGGCACGGTATTCACAGGGACGGACGTCGTGGGTTTCGCCTGCATCATCCTCATGGTGTTTTTGACCGTCTAGCGGCGCGCATCTGCAGCTGCTGTCCGCCGTGTGCGACGAGTCCAAGTTGAATATGAGACGGGCGCCCCGGCTGCGGTCGGGGCGCCTGCGTCTTGGGGCCGATGTCCTCGGGCGCGTCGGCACCCGCAAGCTCGGCTCAGCGGACCTCGAAGGGCGTGTCCTCGCCGCGCGAGAAGGCGATGAGCGCCTCGGTGGTGCTGCGAACCATATGCTCCACGTCGGTCTCGGTGTAAAAGGCCATATGCGGAGAGACGATCACATTGGGGAATGCCTCCAGCATCGCGCGGTCGCGGTTGGGCAGCGCCTCCAGGCTCTTGTCTCGATAGTAGAGGTTCGCCTCGTGCTCGATGGTGTCAAGGGCGGCACCGCCCAGGTGTCCCGACTCGATGGCGTCGATGAGCGCGGCGGTGTCCACCAGGCTTCCTCGCGCGGCGTTGACGAGGACGGACCCCTCGCGCATGAGCGCGAGCTCGCGCCGGGCGATCATGTGATGGTTCTCCGCGAGGCCCGGGGCATGCAGGGTCACCACATCCGATGACGCCAGCAGCTCGTCGAGGTCGACGTACTCGACAAGGCCTCGCAGGTCATCGCGGGGGTACGGGTCAAAGGCAAGCAGGGAGCAGCCAAAGCCCGCAAGGACGCGCGCCACGCGGCTGCCGATGGCGCCGGTTCCCACCACGCCCACCGTGCACGACGCAAGGTCGCGGCCCATCTTGCCCTCGAGGCCGAAGTCCTGCGCGGCGGCATGCCGAAACACGAGCTTGACCTTGCGCAGGGCCATAAGGATGAGCATCACCGTGTAGTCCGCGACGCCCTCGGGCGGGTAGGCTGCGTGGGCGACGCGCATCCCCAGGCTGTGGGCATAGGCGACGTCCACATGGTCGTAGCCTATCGAGCGCGTGGCGATTCCCTTGATGCCGAGCCTGCGATAGGCGTCGAGCAGCGGCGGCGTCATGGGGTTGGTGATGATGTTGAGCATGTCGGCCCCGGCGGCGAGTTCCACGTTGCTGAGCGTGGGATAGTCGGGCGTCCAGCCGTACTCGAAGCCGAGCTCTCGGCTGAGCCGGTCGAGCACCACGAGTTCGTCGAAGGGGCGCAAAGCGAACGCGAAGATCTTCATAGGGTCCTTTCAAGGCGGCGGGGCGAAAAGCCGATGGCGCGGTTTCGCTAGAGGCTGTAGAGCTCGCGGAACTTGCGCTCAAGGTAGGCGCAGTAGTGCGAGGCGTCGAACGGCGAGCCGCAGGCCTCGACCATGAGCTGCTCGGCATCTTTGCCGCGGCCCCAGCGCCAGATCTTTTCACGCAGCCACGTCGCGATGGGACCAAGCTCGCCCGCGGCAAGGGCGCGGGCGACGTCCACGCCGTCTTCGAGCATGGCGTCGAGGAACTGCGCGCCATAGGCGCTGCCCAGCGCGTAGCTGGGGAAATAGCCAAAGCTTCCGCCCGACCAATGGGTGTCCTGCAGGCAGCCGCGAGCGTTGTCCGGCACGTCGAGCCCCAGGTAGTCGCGGGTGAGCTTTGCCCAGAGCGCTGGGATGTCGCGCGCGGTGGCCTCTCCCGAGAACAGCATGCGCTCGATGTCGTAGCGCAGCATGATGTGCAGCGGATAGGTGAGCTCGTCGGCATCCATGCGGATGAGGCCGGGCTGGGCGCGGTTGGCGGCGCGATAGAGGTCGTTCTCGGAAACGTCCGCATAGGCTTCGGGGGCATGGCGGCGCATGACGGCAAGCAGGGGCCCCATGAAGGCGCGCCCGCGCCCGACGTAGTTCTCGAAGAAGCGCGACTGGCTCTCGTGGATGCCCATGGAGGTGCCGTGCGCCACGCAGGTGTAGTCATAGATCGGGTCGACGTTCTGCTCGTATATGGCGTGCCCGCCCTCGTGAAGCACCGAGAACACGCTATTCATGGCGTCGTCTTCGTAGATATGGGTGGTCACGCGCACGTCGCCCGGCGCGAAGCCGTCCGAGAAGGGATGCTCCACGCAGTCGAGGGCCTGTCTCTTATACACATCT
>NZ_JACJKQ010000013.1 GCF_016901575.1 Enorma phocaeensis | reverse complement strand
AGATGTGTATAAGAGACAGGGGCAGGCTCCTCGGGCTGGAGCGACGTTGCGGGCTTCGCTGCCTTTGCTGCCGTATCGTTCGCCTCGGGCGCCGCAGCGTCGGGTGCGGTGCTGGCAGGCGTGGGGGCCGCGTTCTTGGGGGTCGCCTGGTGCGCGGGGGACGAAGGATCGGCGTTCGCGGGCGCGCGGGATGCATCGTGGGTGCGGATATCCTCAGCAGGCGCGCCCGACGCTGCCTGCTCGGAGCGGCGCGGCCCGGCATGGGGCGTGGAAGCCTCCGCCGCAGGCGCAGCCTCGGTGGCTGCAGGGGCCTCTTTCTTGGCACGGACGGCATCCGGCCTTGTTTCCTTGGGGGCATCGGCGTCTTCGTCGGGATCGAAGAGGATGGTGAACTTGATGCTGGGTTCTGGCGCGGGGACTGCCGGACCGTCCTGGTGAGAAGGCTCGGGCGCTGCCTCGGGTGCCGGCGTGTCGTCTGCATGCTCTGACGCCTCGTTTGCCTCGACGTATCCATTGCCATCCGGTCCCTGTTTGGGCGCGGCATCTGCCGGATCGGTGGCGGCGGGCATCTCCCTGTCGTCTTCGTCTGCGGTGCCTTCAGAGGTGGCCGCGGCGTCTGCGGGCACATCCGGGCCTTGGTCGCCTGCGGCGCCGGCATCGCCGGCGTCGACACCGAGCGTTTCGGAATCGTTTGCTTCGGACGGGGCGGCACCCTCGCCGGGAGTCGCCGCCTCGGGCGCGGGGGAGTCGGGGGCCGCCTCGACCGTCTCGACGACACGCTTCACGCGCTTGGGGCGGACGGGCTTGATGTCCTTTCCCGCCTTCTTGCGCTTCCAGGACTTCCCGCCCGCCTTCTGCTTGGCGGCGCCGCGCTCCGCGGCGGCGAGCGCCTCGTCCCATGCGGGCTGGGCGACGACGGTCGCGTAGATGCGGCCGCCCTTGAACACCGTGAGCGTGAGAAAGTCTCCGAGCTCTTCGAGAAGGGCTCGCGTATCGGGAAAGCCGAGGTCTTCTGCGCCGAGCTCTTCGGCGGCGAGCACCTCTTCTACCTGGGACATAAAGGTCTGCTTGCCGCATCCCAGGGCATCGCGCAGCAGGCGATAGAGGTATACCCGGTTGCCGGGCGTGAGGGTGGGTTTGTTGCTCGTGATACGGGACATTGATGCTTCTTCCTTCGATTGGTTGACAAGCATCTTACCATCCCGGTGTATAGCCGCTGTGTATGGCGGCGGCGTACGGACGGCGAGCCTCCCTTGAGCGTCTTGCCGCGCGGGCTCGGGCGCTAATCTAGGTCGGAGAGCTCTCCGAGGTCCTCGATTCGGATGGACGAGGCGTCCACCAGGGCATCAGGTGCGCTCAGCTGCCCTTCGTTGGTGCAAGGTATGTTCCCCTCGAGCTGTCCGCGCACGCTTTCGGCGCGAAGCAGGCAGAACGCTTCAAGCGTGTCCACGCCCTGCAGGAACTCTTCATAGGTGATGTATCTCGTTGCGTCGGTCTCCACATAGGGGGCAATCAGCTCCGCGGCATCCTGCAGGGTCTGTTGGAGCCTGCCGCGCTCGACGTATCCGGCGACCAGGTAGCCCAGGTTGTCGTGGTAGGCGGAGAGGCATGCCTCGTGCGCCATGAGCTTGGAAAAGAGCGGACGGCGGGCAAGCACCTCGGTTGCGGCGGGGGTGTCTATGGGAAGGTTTACGGCGGTCGTCGCGTCGTCGGGCAGCTCGGGGCGGCCGAGCGCGTAGGTGCCAAACGCGAGGTTGTAATCCCAAGGTGCCAGCGAGATGCGTCCATCCTCCTCATAGAGCAGGTAGTTGTGGCCCGTGCGCCCCAGGTAGCTGTCGAGGTTCACGACGAACGTCTGAACCGCAAAGTAGCGCAAGACCTCCTCGACATCCACCGCGGCCTCGATTGAGGCGCGGTCGCCTGCGTCGAGCAGCCTGAGCGCCTCGATGAGCCGCGCCTCGTCGGCAGGGGATGCCTCGAAGCGTGCCCGCTCGAAGATGCCCGGGTATGATGCGGGGTCGTCTCCGAGGTAGCGCAGGGCCACGTCCGCGTTCTCATCATCGAGGGAGCGGTAGTCCGGTTTGTACAGCAGGCCGTGGCCCTCGCCCCAGACGCGCTCGGCAAAGGCGTCCTCGGGCTCCTCGATGGCGAGGTAGAGGCCCCATGCCTCGCCGTTGACGCTCACCTGGACGAAGCTGGTCGCAGGGGTGGGAACACCCATGAAGCGCATCATGTCGAAGGCGAGGTAGGTCTTGAGATAGCTGTTGTCCTGAAAGGCGGCGTCGAGCGAGAGCTTGTCGAGGCCGTGGTACGTCTGCCCGTCCCGGTAGTGGTCGAACTCGATCTTCAGGCTGTAGCGGGTGAGCCCGCGCGCGCTCAGGTGGGAGAGGGAGTTGTTGCCCTTGGCACGCAGGCCGACGTCGGACAGCTCCTCGCCGTCGACCGCGACGGCGCAGCGCATATAGGTTTCGGCGGGGGCAGAGGCCAGAAACGCCTGCCAGTCGTCTATCCGAATGTCGATGCTGTGCACGCGGTCGGGCTCAAACAGAAGGTCGAGATAGGCGTCGTTCCGATCTGCCTCGATGAGTCCCAAAGATCCGGCCCAGGCGAAGGCCGAGGTGAGAAGCACGGCGACAAGGATGGCCGCGATGCACGCCGCGTCTATGGAGCGCTTGCCGAGCATGGTCGCCTATCCCAGATAGTCGCCGTTGTATGAGACGAGGTTGGCGTCGGTGACCCCCTCGATGGCGCATACGGCAGCCACGAAGGCGGTCTCGCCGTCCTTGAGCCGCACCTCGTAGGTCAGATCGAGCACGCCTTGGTCGGCGCCGGCGGCGCTGCGGCTCTTCGCCTTGAGGACGTGTGCCTTGGTATTTGATGCGACAAGCGAGGAGATGGCCTGCTCTGCCACGTCGACGGAGTCTCCTGAGCAGCGCACCACGAGCATGAACGGGCGGTCCATCGTCCGGGTGTTGGCAAAGACGAGCAGCACGATTCCGATAACGATGCAGCCGGTTACGGCGAGGAACAGCAGGCCCGCCGCGAGCACGATTCCCACCGCGATGCACCAGAACAAAAAGACGATGTCCATCGGCTCTTTCACGGGCGTCCGGAAGCGCACGATCGAAAGCGCGCCCACCATGCCGAGCGACAGCAGCACGTTGCTCGACACGGCCAAGATCACCAGCGTGGTGATGAGGGTGAGCGCGACGAGCGTGGCCTCGAAGCTTGTCGAATGCATGACGTTGGTGCTGGTCTTCTTATAGATCAGCACGATGAAGAGGCCGAGGGCGCAGGCGAGGGCGAGCGCGATGGCGGCGTCGAGCGGCGGGACGGCGTCGATGCGGTCGAGAAACGAGGACTTGAAGATGTCGTTGAACGTCATGTGGGTGCCTTACGTCGGGTGGTTGGGGCTTGGCGCCTCTGGGGAGGCGAATCGAGGGCGGGGCAGGGTCGTGCCCGCGCGTAGGCGGCTACTCAAAACGGCGGCCGAGCGCATATTTGGAATGAGCCGTCCTGACGGCGCTGGGCACGCGCACGGCATCGCGCACGACGTCGGGGAGGAAGTCGTCGAATTTCACCTCCAGGACAACCGTGTCGGGCGCATAGGGCGTGAGTAGTCGGGCGGGGTCGAAGAAGCTCGCGGGATGGGGGCTCGAGCGCAGACGGGAATCGATGGTGACGCGCACGTTTCCCGGTGCACATAGAAATGCCTCGCGTTCGTAGGCGACCACGACGCACGGTCGTAGGCCGTGGACGACCTTCGCCTGCCGGAATTCGGCGAGCACCGGATTCTCATCGCCGCCGGATACGCCGGGCGGTGCCGAGCGATCGGCGCCGGTGGCGGGGCCTTGCGCGGCAGGGGCATTCCTGCCGCAGAGCCTCAGCGCATCCGATGGGGTGATCCAGGCGGCGTGCTTCGAGCCGGCCCCGTCGCGCTTGACCTTCTTCTCCAGACGCACGGTGCGTCCCGGTTCGTGCTCCTCGATCTTTGCGGTCCCGTACGTGCGCAGGCGCCACTTCGCCCGCGCGGTGAACCCTTCGCTTTTCTCCCTCAGGGCATCATCGAAGGGCGTGTCGAAATAGAGGCTGCGCACAACATAGCGGCCGTCGGGCCCGGCATGCCCGTCCCGAGGGAAGAGCATGCCGAGACGTTGTGAGAGCACGAAGGCGTCGTGTGGCGAGATCTCGTATTTGAGCTCATGTCGCTGCTTGGCGCTCATCGGGGACATCAGTCGTCATAGCCCGAGTTGCCACCATCATATCCCGAGTTGCCGCTGTCGTATCCCGAGTTGCTATAGCCGCTGTTGCCGCCATAGTTCGTGTTGCCGTAATTGGAGTTGCCTCCCGACGGCGCAGGGGCGGGGGCAGCAGAGCCGCCAGTGGACGAGGCTCCCGATGCGCCGCCTGCAGTGCCGCCGGTTCCCGCCGCGGCGCCGCCGGTCGGGGCTGCAGGCTGCGCCGCCGGAGCAGGCTCCTGGTAGTCGGTGACCCCGTCGTTCAGCGGGCCGTAATCGGAGTCGTTATAGTCGGTGACGCCGTCGTTGTCGGGACCATAGTCCGAGTCGCTGTAGTTGGTCCAGCCATAGTTGCTCGAGCCCGTGACCTGCATGGTCGCGGTCTTGTTCTGCCCGATGACATACGCCTGGGAGTCGCTCACGATGTTTTTGAGGAAGTCGTTTGCCGGCAGGGAAGAGCCGTTCTCCACTTCAAGGTCGATGGTGTTGCCCTCGCCCTCGACGTCTTCCACGAAATAGCCTGCCTCATTGATGCGCGCGATCAAGGTGGAGACCGCGGCACGGCATTCCTGGCCCTCGAGCGACGAGAGGTCGATGCCCATGTTCTTGGCGTCTGTGTTTTGCGCCTCGGCGCCCACGACGACGCCGTTCGCGTCATAGTGGATGGCGAATTCCGGGTTCACGCGAAGGATAAGGGTGCCGCCGCCTTCGGGATAGGGAAGGTCTGGTTCGGTCGCTGTGGCGACAGGGTCGTTCGCCGGCGTCTGCGTGCCTCCCCAGACGGTAAAGAGGACTCCGCCGCCAACGACTACAGCGAGCAGCGTGGCGAGCACGATCGTAAGTTGCTTGTTCGTCATGTTGTTCACCCCTCGGTCGACTAGGCGTTTTCGCAGGGATATCCCCAACGAAAGGCTCCCTTGCTCAGGAAGTCGGTCGTCCTACCAAGGGGCAGCCGCCTCTCTTATATCACGGCCGAGGGGTCAATCAACGGAGGGGCTATGTAAGCGATTTGTAAGGCATCTTGAATCCGCAGCTTATTGGCCATTTGAGGCGCCGGCTGCGCCGCTCGTATCGGTGCCTGTCCCCGACCCCTGCCCGGTGGGGGAATCGGTGCCGGAGCCAGACCCCGTGCTTCCCGAGCCCGAGCCGGTGCCCGCGCCCGTGTTCGATCCGGCAGCTCCTTCTGTGTCGCCGGCGTCGGTGGAGCCACCGGTGGTTCCGCCTCCGTTGCTCGAGGTGCCAGACCCTGTTCCGCTTTCGGTGTCGGTGGCGCCCCCTCCGTTCGAGGCGGTTCCGCCCGTGGCGGCGTCGCCGCTCGCGTCGCCGGCATCCTCCGCATCGTCAGCGCCGGCGGCGGGCCCGTCGGGGACGCTGGCGAGCGCGTTCGCCTGCGTCTGAGACGAGGCGCTGTCGTCTGTTTGTTGAGACGAGGTCGAGCGGGGGATGAGGGGCTCCGTCTTGGTGCCGATGCCCTCGCCGGCGGTTCCGATGAGGATGGCTGCCGTGCAGGCGATGACCATCACGGCGGCGATGACCACCGAGAAGATGATCACTTTGCGCTGCGTGGCGTTGCGCTCTGCCGCCGCGCGCGCCTGAAGCTTCGCGGGCGCCACGCGGGCGACCCGCGCCCGCTCCTGCGAATAGGTGGCCTGCGCGGCCGTCGCCGCGTCGGACGAGCCCGGGCGTCCCGGCCGGGGCAGGTCGCCCAGTCCGCTTTTGACCTTTCGTGCTCCCGCCGAAAGGAAGTTGCGGTACAGCTGAGACGCGATGACCGTCACGACGGAGCTCACCGCGGCGCCGATGACCGATCCCGCGATGCCGATCTCTGAGGCAAGCACCATCGAGGTCGCCGCCGCGGCGGCGCCGGCGATGAGCTGTGCGACCGAAATGCCCTCAAGGAGCTTGGGTTTTGGTGCGATGGCCTGCGTGTCGCCGATGGATGCGCTCGTACGGGCGTGGCGCTCGAGCTTCTTGCGGTCCACGACACGGGTCCGCTGCTGGTCGGTATATCGAGATGCCATGCAAGGTCCTCCCTGTTCATGGCGAAGTTGTAAGGAAGAGCCGGCGGACGCGGGCCCGCCGGCAGGCGTTTTGGATGGTATGCCTGTGATACCCGCTCGTGTAGCAGGTTTGGCGCCCTGAAGCAAGACAACACAAAAGCGCCGCCTTGTCGTGTCAGCGCTCCGCCTCTCCCATCGGCGGCATGGGCTTCCAGGTCCGATCGCGATAGATCTTGCGGGCGTCCTTCATGCCGCGGACGAGCGCCGGGATGCCGGTCTTGACCGAGTCGCGGTTGACCATGATGAGACGGATGACCTCCTTGGCAAAGGTCGCGGCGGTGCCCACGCCAAACAGGAAGCGGTTGTAGTCGCCGTGCAGGCGGAAGTACTGCATCATGAATCCGCGGTTGCGCATGATGTGGTAGCGGTTCATGTCCGAGGTGCCGTTGAGCTGGCGGAGCCCCGCGATGTCCCAGTTGGGAATGTCGCGGCTGCGCTGCAGGATGACGTCGGCGACCACCACGGGATCGGTGACCTTCGAGGCAAGGTAGCCATAGACCGTGTCGTCCCAGTAGATGAAGAAGCGGGGGTCGGGCAGGCCGACGCGCTCTACGACGGAGCGGGCGAACAGGCCGCCCTCGAAGCACAGCGTGTTCATCACGCGGCAGCCGCTTTCATCGAAGGCCGCCGGCGCGATGGGGTTGGGGATGCCGAGCGGCACGATGAAGTCGTACTGCCAGTAAAAGGCGCCTCCGTCGTAGTCGAGGCGCGAGCCCTGCACCACTTCGTGCTCGTGCGTCCACGGCTCAAGCTTGTCGATGGCTTCGGGCAGGACGAGCACGTCGTCATCCATGACCCAGAACCACTGCGCGCCGAGTTCCCAGGCGCGCTTAACGCCGGCGGAGAATCCGCCGGCCCCGCCGAGGTTGTCGGTTTGCGGGGCATAGACCACGCGCGCGTCGCCGCCTTCGGCGTCGGGCGTCGAGTCCTTTCCCCACAGCTCGTCGGTCCGACGCCCAAGGTCGGCGACCATGTCGCGCGTCTCATCGGAATGCTCGTTATCGACGATGATGATGCGCCATGGCGCCTGGGTGAGCTTGCAGAAGGAGTCGAAGAGCTTCGCCAGCAGGTTCTGGCGCTTATAGGTGACCACCACGAGGGCGAGCCGGTCGATGCCGTGCCCCTGGGTCGTGGAGGGGGTATGCGTGGTGCCGGGGCGTGCGGTGTCGCTCACGAGCCTGCCACCTTTCATGTTGTATGTATTCGGGCGCGCTGCCCGTATCCGTCGTGCCTCCATTATACGGCGCGCCCGACCGCCAGAACATCCCATGCGATGGAGTGTGGGTGGAGAGACGTCACGGTACAATGTGCCTATGAGAGATTCGCGGGCGTGGTGAGGCCGCCCGCTCGGTGAAGGAGGACGTATGGACGAGCTGTTCACAAGGGCTGCGGGGGGCGTCGGGGCAGGCGCGGGCGACGGCTTCTTCCGCGTCGCGGCGGCAACTCCCAAGATTCGCGTGGCAGACGTTGAGGGCAACGCCCGCTCGATTGTCGGGTGCGTGCGCGAGGCCGCGGGCCGCGGTGTGGGCGCGCTCGTGCTCCCCGAACTCTGTCTTACGGGTTATACCTGCGCGGACCTCTTTTTGGACCGCACGCTCCTGCGTTCCTGCGAGGCGGCGCTTGCCGTCATCCTGCGTGAGACCGCCGACCTTCCGATCCTCTATACCGTCGGCCTGCCGGTCGCATCCGACGAGGCGATCTATAACTGCGCCGCCGTCTGCTGCAGGGGCCGTCTGCTCGGTCTCGCCGCCAAGATGCACCTGCCCAATTATGGAGAGTTCTATGAGCGCCGGTGGTTCACCCCGGCGCAGCTGAACAGCGTGCACCTGTCGTATGCGGGACAAGAGGTGTTGATGGGAGGCAAGGGCACGTTCCGCTGCGTCGACCCTGGCATGGAGGATGTCGTGATCGGCGTCGAGATCTGCGAAGACCTCTGGGTGCCCGAGCCGCCGTCGATCGATATGGCTCTGCGCCAGGGGGCGACGATCATCTTGAACCCCTCGGCTTCCGACGAGATCATCGGCAAGGCCGAGTACCGTCGCCAGCTTGTGAGCCAGCAGTCGGCGCGCCTCTATTGTGCCTATGCCTATGCCGACGCGGGCGAGGGCGAGTCGACGACCGACCTCGTGTTCGCGGGCGAGAACCTCATTGCCGAAAACGGCGCCATCCTTGCCAAGACGCCGCTCTTCAGCTGCGAGATGGCCGTGGCGGACGTGGACCTCGACCGTCTCGTGGCCGAGCGTCGACGCTCCACCACCTGGGCGCCGTCTCCCTTTACTATGGGAGGGGGCGCTGAGGGGCGGTTCTCGTTCAGGGGACGTGCGCGCGGCTGCGCCGGTCCGCTCAACCCGATGGGGGAGGGCGGGGAGCCGGAGATGTCGGGCGAGGACGTCGAGACCCTCGCCACCGGCGCCGGCCGCGATTCCGACACGCCTGCTGGCAGCGAGGCGCCGCAGCTGGTGCGTTCCGCCCTCGATGCCGACCGCGTCTTCCCCCGCATGCCCTTCGTGCCGGCCGACCATGGCGACCTTGCGGCGCGCTGCGAGGAGATCTTCGGCCTGCAGGCAGCCGGCCTCAAGACGCGCCTCGCCCACACGTGCACCAAGCATGCGGTCATCGGCCTGTCGGGCGGACTCGACTCTACGCTCGCGCTGCTCGTGACCGTGCGCGCCTTCGACGCGCTCGGCCTGCCGCGTCAGGGCATCCTCGCCGCCTCCATGCCGGGCTTCGGCACCACGGTGCGAACCAAGAGCAACGCGCAGAGCCTTGCGGAGAGCCTCGGCGTCTCTTTCCGCGAGATCTCCATCCATAAGGCGGTCGAGCAGCATTTTGCCGACATCGACCACGACCCTGCGGTAACGGACGTGACCTACGAGAACAGCCAGGCGCGCGAGCGCACGCAGATCCTCATGGACCTCGCCAACCAGGCGGGCGGCATGGTCATCGGCACGGGCGACCTCTCGGAGCTCGCGTTGGGCTGGGCCACCTATAACGGCGACCACATGAGCATGTATGCGGTAAACGCGAGCGTGCCGAAGACGCTCGTGCGCCATCTGGTGCGCTATGCCGCCGGTCTCTATGGCGGCCAGATCGAGGCCACCCTGCTCGACATCCTCGATACGCCGGTGTCTCCCGAGCTGCTGCCGCCTACAGGCGACGGCGAGATCGCCCAGAAGACCGAAGACCTCGTGGGTCCCTATGAGCTGCACGACTTCTTCGTGTACCACCTGCTTCGCTTTGGCTTCACGCCGGGCAAGATCTTCCGCATGGCCTGCCGCTCGTTTGAAGGCGTGTACGACCGGGCGACCATCCTTGCATGGCTGCGCGTGTTCTACCGGCGCTTCTTCGCCCAGCAGTTCAAGCGCAGCTGCCTGCCCGACGGCCCAAAGGTTGGTTCGGTCACCCTGTCGCCCCGCGGCGACTGGCGCATGCCGAGCGACGCGAGCGCCCGCCTGTGGCTTGCCGAAATCGACGCACTCGAGGCGTAGGTCGGGGCGCGTGCGGCGGAGGCATTCCAGCCCCTTGCGGATGTCATCGCCCGTACCCGGCAAGATGCCCTGCGTTTCGAAAGCGCATGCTCGCATATGGGGGAGAGCGCCCGAGAGGCGAGAGTCTGGGTTTTAGATTCTCGCCATGGGGCCGACGGCCTACAATGGGTGTCCTAGCCAGTAATTCTGCCTAACGCGTTGCGGAAAGGATCTACCCATGCAGTTTTCCAAGCGGCTCGACCGGTTCGGTGCCGAGGTCTTCAGCTCGCTCAATCAGAAGCGCCTGCAGCTCGAGGCGGAGGGCCGCACCATCTACAACCTTTCGGTGGGCACCCCCGACTTCCATCCATACGACCATGTCGTCCAGGCGCTGCGCGACGCCGCGGCGGATCCTGCGCAGTGGAAGTACAGCCTGGGCGACCTTCCCGAGCTCAAGCAAGCGGTCTGCGACTACTATGCCCGCCGCTTTGGGGTCGAGGGCATCACGCCCGACATGGTGGCAAGCTGCAACGGGACGCAGGAGGGCGTGGGACATCTGGGCCTGGCGCTGCTCGACGCGGGCGATACCGTGCTCGTTCCCGACCCGTGCTACCCCGTATTCGAGGCGGGCGTGAAGATTGCCGACGGCGAGCTGGCATACTATCCGCTCGAGGCGGAGCATGACTTCCTGCCCTACGTCGCCGGCATCGATCCCGAGGTCGCCGACCGCGCCAAGTACATGATCGTCTCGCTGCCGGCAAACCCCGTGGGCAGCGTGGGCACGCCCGAGCTCTACGAGGAGGTCATCGCCTTCGCGCGCGAGCACGACCTCATCATCGTCCACGACAATGCGTACTCCGACATCGTCTACGACGGTCCGCGCGGCGGCAGCTTCCTCGGCTATCCCGGCGCGCTCGAGGTGGGCGTCGAGTTCTTCTCGCTCTCCAAATCCTTCAACGTCACCGGCGCGCGCATCGGATTTCTCGTCGGCCGCGCCGACATCGTCGCCGCCTTCGCGAAGCTGCGCAGCCAGATCGACTTCGGCATGTTCTTCCCCATCCAGAAGGCGGCGATCGCCGCGCTCACCGGCCCGCTCGACGAGGTCGAGCATCAGCGCCATCTCTACGAGGAGCGTCGTGACGCGCTTTGCCGCGGGCTCGAGGCGATCGGGTGGGAGCGTCCCAACGCGCACGGCACCATGTTCGTCTGGGCAAAGCTTCCCGGCGGCAGGACGGATTCCATGGCGTTTTGCGAGGAGCTCATGGAGCGCGCGGGCGTCGTGGTGACGCCCGGCGCGAGCTTCGGCCCCTCGGGCGAGGGATATGTCCGCATGGCGCTGGTGCTGCCGCCCGAGGGGCTGCGCGCCGCCGTGGCCGCCATCGAGGCTGCCGGCATCCGCTAGCCGGCTCGACACGACGCGGCGCCCAAGCAGTCCCGGCCGCGCCGCTCCGGGAGCCGCCTGCCGTATAGGGCGACGGTAAATGGGGGATAATCGGTAGCAGATTACAGCGCGTCGTTCCGGCGCGGTCCGAAGGAGTGGTGGAAATGGTCAATGACAGGAAAGTCGCTATCGTAGGCTGCGGTTTCGTGGGGTCGTCTTCTGCGTTCGCCCTCATGCAGAGCGGGCTGTTTTCAGAGATGGTCCTCATCGATGTCGACCGCGCCCGCGCAGAGGGCGAGGCCCTCGACATCGCGCACGGCGTCCCGTTTGCCAACCCGTGCAAGATCTACGCGGGCGACTACGCCGACGCCGCCGACGCGGCGATCATCGTGGTGACCGCGGGCGCCGCCCAAAAGCCCGGCGAGACGCGTCTCGACTTGGTCAACAAGAACGTCGGCATCTTCAAGAGCATCATCCCGCAGATCCGCGAGAGCGGCTTCGACGGCATCCTGCTCGTCGTGTCGAATCCGGTGGACGTCCTCACCTATGCCGCCATCAAGATGTCCGGCCTGCCCGAGGGCAAGGTCATCGGGTCGGGCACCGTGCTCGACACGGCGCGCCTGAAGTACATGCTCGGCGAGCATTTGGAGGTCGACCCGCGCGACGTGCACGCCTATATCATGGGCGAGCACGGCGACTCGGAGTTTGCCGCCTGGTCGAGCGCCATGGTCGCGGGCGTGCCGCTCAACACCTTCTGCGAGATGCACGGGCATCACGACCACAAGGCCACCGAGGCCCGCATCGCAGAAGAGGTCAAGAACAGCGCCTACGAGATCATCGCCAAAAAGCATGCCACCTACTACGGCATCGCCATGTCGGTACGCCGCATCTGCACGGCGATCATGCACGACGAGGACACGGTGCTGCCGGTCTCGAGCCTCATGGTGGGCGAGTACGGCCTGAACGACATCGCGATCTCCATGCCCACGATCGTCGGGCGCGGCGGCGTGGTGTGCCGCGTCCCCGTCTCGCTTTCCGATGACGAGATGGCTGAGCTCAAAGAATCCGCGTCGGCTTTGAAGGCAATCATCGACCAGGTAGATTTTGAGGCGTGATGAACGGTCAAAACCCCGAGACGAACCAGCCCGAAGTAGAGCTTTCCGCCGCTCCGCGCGCCGACGAGTCCGCCCCCTCGGTGGAGCTCGCCGGCGCCCGAGAGGTCGCCTCGAGCCTGTCCGCCGCGGCGCTGGCGCATCTGCCGTCGCTTCCGCGCAAGGCGGGCACCATGCTCACCTATGTCCAGACCCAGCTCGACACCTTCGAGGAGCGTCCGCTTTGCGCGGTGGACAGCCTCGTCTTCTCGTGGCTCTCGTACTTCCGCCTGCATGAGGACCTGGGCCGGGCCTGCACGCTCGAGGGCGTTGCCCTGCATGAGCTGCTGCGCGCGGAAGATTTCGAAGACATGTTTGGCACGAGCTGGGATCCCGAGGGAAGCCGCGAGATCCTGTTCGCCGTCTGCGCGAGCCCGCGCTTTCGCGACACGCGCCTCACCGACCTCGTGTTCAAGACCGACCTCGCCCAAGAGGAGCAGTTTGCGGCGATGACGTTCGCGCTCCCGGCGGGCGGGGCGTACGTGGCGTTTCGCGGCACCGATTCCACCATCGTGGGATGGAAAGAGGACCTCAACATGGCCTACCTCTGTCCCGTCCCGTCGCAGAAGGAGGCGTGCGCCTACCTTGAGGAGGCGATGTGCCGCCATGAGGGGCCGGTGTACGTCGGCGGGCACTCGAAGGGAGGCAACCTCGCCGTATATGCCGCCGCCTGCTGCTCAAGGGAGGCACAGGACCGCATCCGCCAGGTGTTCTCGCACGACGGCCCGGGCTTTAGCGATGAGTTTCGCGCGCGCGAGGGCTTTGGGCTCATGCAGGAGCGCGTGATCAAGACGGTTCCGAAGTCCTCGGTCATCGGCCTCATCATGGATGATGGCTCGCATGCGCAGGTGGTGGAAAGCGGTGGGTTCTCCATCTTCCAGCACAACCCCTTCCTCTGGGCGGTCGATGGATGCGACTTCGTGCCGGCAGACGGGCTCACGGCGAGCTCGCGCTACCTTGCGGCCACCATCGCCGGTTGGATGGCGCGCTTCACCCCCGAGGAGCGCAGCCGGTTTATCGATACGCTGTTCGACGTCATCGGCGTGACCGGCGCCACGCGCTTTGCGGATATCCGAGAGGATTGGAAGACTGCCCTGCCGGCCATGCGCGCCGCCGCCGAGGCGCTCGGCCCCGACGAGCGGGCGTTTGTGCAAGACGTGCTCAAGGCGCTTGCGCGAACGGCGACCATCGACAAGGTCTCCGACGCGGCCGGATCGCTCCTGGCGACCTTGAAGCCGGGGGAGGGCGCTTCCACGGAGGCCTAGGCAGATGCCGATCGATGAGCCGACGGCGGTCCGATGCCGCCCGCGGGCACCTTTCGCCCGCCCCGGCCCCCTTGTCGCCGGCAGGCGGGTCCTGCGGCCGTCGCGGGGCGCGTGCTATACTTGCCTGCGCTCAACAGACGACGGGAAGGGCCCGCCCCCTATGAATATCAACCATGCCATTCTGCACATCTTGGACTTCGACTCCGGGGTGAACGTGTTCTCGCAGCGCGAGCTCGAGCTCGACACGCGCGCCGTTCGCTCGTTTGTGACCAAGCACCTGGCGAAGGCGCGCGGCGCGGGGGACAACCGCCGCGGCGCGTTTGCAGACGAGAGCGCCTTTGCAACCGAGCTCAAGCGCTATTTTTTCGGAGAGCGGGACTTCCTCGACCTCTCGCTCGACGTCGCGGAGTTCCTCGCCGGGGAGCTTTCCCGTGCCGACAAGCTCGAGTCCACAGACGTCCTCGTGGCCGATTTCGACGACGATGACGATGCGCGCTGGTTTGCGGTGCTGCTGCTTCAGAGCCGCATGGCGTTCATGCATGAGGTGGAAAACGGGCAGGAGGGCGCGACGTGCGGCATCGCCCGCCACTATGCCATCCTGCCGAGTCCGTCCCAAAAGGTCACCTCGTTCGCGCTCGTGCGCGCCAGCACCCTCGAGGTCCTCTATCAGGACAAGGAGCGCTCCATTGCGGGCGAGGGCCGCATGCTCATCCCCCAGGGGCTGCTCCAGTGCTCCGAGGGCGTCTCGAGCAAAGAGGTCATCGACACCGTCACGCGCATCGTCGAGGAGGCGGCCGAGGAGCACGGCGCCGTCTCCCCGGTGGCGCTTGCTGCGGCGAAGGCTGCGATCGTGGAGCGCGTCGAGGAAGATGAGGACCTGCCGCCCTGGGACATCGTGGACGAGGCGTTTGAGGACGAGCCGGTGCTGCGGGACACCATCAAGCGTGCCCTCGAGGAGGAGCATGTCCCCGAGCATGTGACCGTCGAGCGCACGCAGGTCCGCAAGGCGGCGGTGAAGAATCAAAAGATTCGCACCGACACGGGCATCGAGATAACGTTTCCCGCCGAGATGGCCCGCAATCCCGAGTACATCGAGTTCGTGAACGAGCCGAACGGACTCATCTCCATCGAGCTCAAAAACATCGGCGCCATCGAGAACCGATAGGGGCTGCCTTTGGCTTGCCGGGCGCATCGGCCGCGCCCGGCGCCCCTTGCGCGATGCCTAGAGCTGGCGAAGCGACTCGATGAGGCCGGTCTTGCTGTCGGTGCGCTCGTCGCGGTATTTGATGACGCGTGCGGGGACGCCGGCGACCACGGCGTGCTCGGGCACGTCTTCCACCACGACGGCCCCGGCGGCGATGACGGCCTGGGGACCGATGTAGACGCCTTCGAGCACCACGGCGTTCGCGCCGATCATGACGTCGTCAGAGATCTCGACGGGCTTGGCGCTTGCAGGCTCGATGACGCCGGCGAGCACGGTGCCTGCACCGATGTGGCAGCGCTTGCCCACCGTGGCGCGCCCGCCCAGCACGGCACCCATATCGATCATGGTGCCCTCGCCGATCTTGGCGCCGATGTTTACGATGGCGCCCATCATGATGACGGCGCCCTCGCCGATCTCGACGTGCTCGCGGATGATGGCGCCGGGCTCGATGCGCGCGTTGACATCCTTGATATCGAGCATCGGCACGGCGGAGTTGCGGCAGTCGTTTTCGACCTCGTAGTGCTTGATGTGCTTCTTGTTGCGCCTGAGCACCGGCTTGAGGTCAGCCCAGTCTCCGTAGACCACGCGGCACCTGCGTCCGCCGTAGACGCGGACCGGGCTCGTCGCGCCCGACCCGTCTCCCGCGGCCCAGTCGATGGATGCCCCGCGCTTCTCGTGCACCACAAGTTTGACGGGGGTCTTCTTGGGCGCCGTCGAGATATAGTCGATGATCTGCTGGGCGCTCATGTTCGTGACGTTTTCGGTCTGTGTGGTGGCGTTGGTCATCAGAACCCTTTCTGGTCAAATCGGTGTGCTGGGGCCGGTCGTCGGGACGAGGTCTTGGCGCGCGTTGCCAGGCGAGGGGCCCGACCCGCTTCGGTCGACGGGGCGAAGCGCTCCCGTCACCCATAGGCCTCTATACCCTGCCGAGGCATATTACCCAAACATGACTTCGTCAAAGGTGTAGAAGCCCTGTTCGAGGAGGGCGAGCCTTCGTGCCGCCGCGAGGGCGCCGCGGGCAAAGATCTCGCGGCTCTCGGCACGGTGGGTGAGCGACACCTCCTCGCTCGGACCAAAGAACGAGACGGTGTGAGTCCCGGCGACGGTGCCGCCGCGCAGGGCATGAACGCCGATCTCGTGCGGGCTGCGTGCGCCGCATATGCCCGCGCGGCCATATACCGGCCGCGCCTCTGGGTCGCCCTTGCCGTCGATGACGGCATCGAGGAGCATGGCTGCCGTTCCGCTGGGGGCATCGGCCTTTTGGTTGTGGTGGCATTCCACGATCTCGACGTCAAACCCCGGAAGCTCGATGGCCGCCTGCCGAACGAGATGTCTCAGCGCGGCCACGCCGATGGAATAGTTGCCCGACCAGAGGACGCGGGCGCGGCTGCCCAGCTCCCGCAGGGACTCCATCTGCGCGTCCGTGTAGCCGGTGGTGCCCGAGACCAGCGCGGCGCCGGTCCGCGTCACGTAGCTTCGCACGGCGTCGAGCGTCGCCGGGTTTGAGAAGTCGATCACCACGTCGGCGGCGGGCAGCGCCTCCAGCTCTTCGACCGCATGTCCAACCTGTCCCACCACGGCAAACGCGCCCTGGTCGTCGCAAGGGCCCTCTGCAAGCGTGCGCACGGCGGTCCCCATGCGCCCGGCGCCCACGATCGTCAGGCTAAGCAATGAGACCAGCCCCCTTCATGGCTTCCACGAGCCGCGCCCTGGCGGCGTCTGACATGGGGCACAGCGGCATGCGGTAGTTTGCCTCGATGAGTCCCATCTGGGCGAGCGCCTCCTTCACGGGGATGGGGTTCACCTCGCAGAAGAGGGCGCGGATGAGCGGAATCGCCGCCACCTGGATCTGCGTGGCGCGCTCGAGGTCGCCCTCCAGATAGCTGCGGCACATCTCGTGCACAAGGGCCGGCTGCACGTCCGCCCACACCGAGATGACGCCGCTCGCGCCCAGGCTCATGAGCGGCAGCACCATGTCGTCGTTGCCCGAGAACATCTTGAAATCGGGGCCCAGGAACCCCGCGACGTCCGCGGCGTAGGAGACGTTGCCGCTCGCCTCCTTGATGCCCATGATGTTGGGATGCGCGGCAAGGCGCCCCACGTTGGCAACCGAGATCGAGCATCCCGTGCGACCGGGTATGTTGTACAGGATGCAGGGGATCTCCACCGCGTCAGCGACCGTGGCGAAGTGGCGGTAGATGCCCTCCTCGTTCGCCTTGTTGTAATACGGCGTGATGATGAGCAGGCCGTCGGCGCCCAAGCGCTGGTAGGAGAGGCTTTTCCTGAGCATGGTCTCGGTGCAGTTCGACCCCGAGCCGGCGATCACGGGGACGCGTCCGGCGACGCGCTCGACCACATAGGCGCACACCGCGTCGTCCTCTTCGTCGGTCATGGTGGAGCTCTCGCCGGTGGTGCCCAAGGTGAGGATGCCGTCGGTGCCCGAGGAGATCTGGAAGTCGATGAGGCGTCCCAGCGCCTCGAAGTCCACCGTGCCGTCCGCGGCAAACGGCGTGACCAAGGCCACGATCGATCCGGTTATGGTGCGAATGTCGGAACTAGGCATGGCGGCCGTCCTCTCTGTTGCAGCGTGCGATGACCTGGCGCCCCAGGGGCGTCGCGTCCAAGGTGGCGAAGTAGTCGGCAGGGGTCTCGGCGCGGCGAATGAGCTCGGTCGAGCCGTCCTCGCGCAGCAGCACCTCCGCCGCCCTCAGCCTGCCGTTGTAGTTGTATCCCATGGCGCGTCCATGGGCCCCCGTGTCGTGGATGACGAGGAGGTCGCCGACCTCCACCTCGGGGAGCTCGCGGTCGCGGGCAAACTTGTCGTTGTTCTCGCAGAGGTTGCCCGTGACGTCGTAGACGTGGGTGGCGGGCAGCTCGGACTTGTCCGGGCCGCCCGCCTGGCCCATCACGGTGATGTGGTGGTAGGCGCCGTACATCGCCGGGCGGATGAGGTCGCACGCAGTGGCGTCGACGCCGACGTAGTCCTTATAGATATGCTTCTCGTGAACGACGCGGGTCACGAGGCACCCGTATGGTCCGGCCATGAAGCGTCCCATCTCGGCGCACACGGCGACATCGCCCATGCCGGCGGGCACGAGCACCTCCTCGTACGCCTTGCGCACGCCCTCGCCGATGGCGCGTATATCGCAGGCACGCTCGTCGGGCCGATAGGGAATGCCCACCCCGCCCGAGAGGTTCACGAAGGTGACGTGCGCGCCGGTCTCGCGCTCGAGCCGCACCGCCAGCTCGAAGAGCAGGCGGGCGAGCACGGGGTAGTAGTCGTCGGTCACGGTGTTGCTCGCAAGGAGCGCGTGCAGGCCAAATTCGCGCGCGCCCTTGTCGCGGAGCATGCGGAAGGCGTCGAAGAGCTGGCCCTCGGTCATGCCGAACTTCGAGTCGCCGGGGTTGTCCATGATGCCGTTGGCCAGCTGGAACGTGCCGCCGGGATTGAAGCGGCAGCTCACGACGGGCGGGATGGGCCCCGCGACCTCCTCGAAGAACTCGATGTGCGAGATGTCGTCAAAGTTGATGACGGCGCCCAGCTTGCGGGCGAGGCGGAAGTCTTCTGCCGGCGTGTCGTTCGACGAGAACATGATGTCGCGCCCGCGAAAGCCGAGGGCGTCGGCGAGCATGAGCTCGGTCGCCGACGAGCAGTCGCAGCCGCATCCGTACTCGCCCAAGAGCGAGATGAGCGTCGGGTTGGGGTTGGCCTTCACTGCGAAGTATTCCTTGAAGCCCGGATTCCACGAGAAGGCATCCATCACGGCCTGTGCGTTGGCGCGCATGCCCGCCTCGTCGTAGAGATGAAAGGGAGTGGGGTAGCGTTCGGCGATGCGAACAAGCTGGTCTTTCGACACAAAGGGCCGCTTCATGGGCAATCTCCTTGGCTGATAGCGCTCCTGCAGGTTCTTGCAGACAGTCCCGCGGGTGTTTCCCACGGACCCACCCGGCCCCCGCGCCCGGGCGACCGAGTTCGGCGGAGTCGCCTCGCCGCGGGGTCTGCACCTGCCGGCTCGCCCGCGGGTCTTCTTCCCCGCGCCTCTATCAAGTCGCTTTACCGTAGCACAGCGTCGGCGTGCCGCGCGGGGGCGCCCGTTTGAGAAACGTAGCTGAAACGTTGGGGCGCCCGCCCGCGGGCACGTCCCGCTGCTTGGCCGGCGCAGGTATACTGGCGGGAGTTTTTTGGCGAGGGCCTTGGCAGGCGGGCGTTTTGCCGCAGGCCTGCTTCGGGCCTTGGGAGGACGGGATGATGGTGGGCGAGAAGGAGCTGCACGGACATACGCATGCGGTTGGGGACGACGCGCCCGCCGTACTGCCTGGCGACGTCGCGGCGGCGCGACCCGTCGCCCCAGGGCTCCGCCGAGGCGCCGCCGGCGACCTCGAGGAGCTCGTGCGCATCCGCCGCGACCTCCATCGCATCCCCGAGCTCGACGACGAGCTTCCCCAGACCACCGCCTACGTGCGCGGCGTGCTTGAAGGGTTCGGCTGCGAGGTCTTCGAGCCCTGCCGCAGCACCGTGTGCGCCTACTTTGACCTGGGGCGGTCGGAGACCGTGGCGATCCGCTCCGACATGGACGCGCTGCCCATCCAGGAGGCGACGGGGCTGCCGTTTGCGAGCTGCCACGAAGGCCGCATGCACGCCTGCGGCCACGACGGGCACATGGCCATGGCGCTCGGCGCCGCCCGCTGGGTCGACCGCGTGCTCGCGGGTAAGGTCCAGGGGGTCTCTGCGGACATGCTGCCACGCAACGTGCTCGTGGTGTTCCAGCCTGCCGAAGAGACCACGGGAGGCGCGAAGCGGGTGTGCGACAGCGGCGTGTTCCAGCGGCTGGGGGCGACGCGCATCTTTGGATTCCATCTCTGGCCCGATCTGCCCGAAGGCGTCCTGGCGTCGCGTCCGGGCCCGCTGCTCGCGCGCTCGAGCGAGACCACGGCCGTGTTCCACGGGCGCTCGGCGCACATCGCGCGGTGGCGCGAAGGGCACGATGCGGTCGGGGCGGCGGCGAGGTTCGTGGTGGGCGCGAAGTGGCTTTCGCGCCGCCTTGAGCAAGACGAGCCCTGCACGCTGCGATTCGGACATGTCGTGGGCGGCACGGTGCGCAACGCCGTGGCAGGCGAGGCGACGGTCGAGGGAAGCCTGCGCGTCTTTTCCGACGCGATGTTCGACCGTGCGCGCAAGGAGGTCGGCGCGCTGGCGCAGACCGCCGCCGACGAAGAGGGATGCACCTTCGACCTCACCTTTTCGGAGGGCTATCCTCCCGTGATCAATGACGCCGGGCTGTTCGCGCGGGTGCGCTCGGCGTTGCCGGGCTTGGCCGAGCTTCCAGAGCCTCTACTCATCGCCGAGGACTTCGCGTTTTACCAGCAGGCCATCCCCGGGGTGTTTCTGCTGCTGGGCACGGGGACGGGCATTCCGCTGCATGCCGACACGTTCACGTTCGACGAGCGCGTGCTCGTGCGCGGGCTCGAGGCGTATCGGCTCCTGCTCCTCATGGCATGACGTTGCCAAGGCCCGTCCCGCCTGCCTACGTCATGCCCGACGAGCGCCTTTTTCTCCCGCTGTCGGACTCTGGAGAACAATCGATGCGCTTTTCCGACATTTTGAGCACCTTGTCCAAGTAGACAGAAAAGCGGCAACGGTTCTACCTGCGCTTCTCTTGACTCGATATGGCGGTCTACTCGCCAGAACGCCCCAAAATGTCGGAAAAGCGCATCGATTTTATTCTGGCCCCTCGCGACGGTGCCTTTTGAGGCATTTCGCGACCCAGGATGGCTCAGGCTGCCGGCCGTTCTCAGCAGTTGCCCGTGCGGACATGCCGCAGATGGCGGCGCGCCACGTCGGCAAGCGCGTAGACGGTCGCGACCGGCGTGGGGGCGCGGTCTGCCATGTGCCAGCGCGGGAAGAAGCGGGTGACATGGTAGGTGAGCTCCTCGGCACCCGTGCTGTCGCCTTCCGGCGTGTGGTAGGGGAGCCCGGCGAGCCAGCGCGCCGCGGCGTCGACCTCTTCTTCGGCGTCGTTCATGCCGGGAACGACGAGGGTGGTGACCTCAAGGTGGCATGAGGGCGTCGCTGCCAAGAGCCCGATGGTCGCCTTAATGCGATCGAGCGCGCCCGGGCACCCGCAAGCCTCATAGAAGCTCGGCGAGAAACCTTTGAGGTCGATATTCGCGGCGTCGATGAGCGGGGCAAGCGGACGCACGGTCTCAGGCTCTGCCAGGCCGTTTGAGACCAGCACGTTCACAAGGCCGGCGTCGTGGGCAAGCTGCGAGCAGTCGCGCACATATTCCCATCCCACGAGCGGCTCGTTATAGGTATAGGCGATGCCCGCCACGCGCGGGTCTTGGTCGCGCAGGGAGCAGGCGGCGCCGACGAGTTCCTCGGGCGATACCTCGCGCCAGGGCACCCCATCTGCGCCAACCTGGGCGATCTCATGGTTTTGGCAGAAGGGGCAGGCCAGGTTGCAGCCGTACGATCCCACCGATAGCACGAGCGTGCCCGGCATGAAGCGCGCGAGCGGCTTTTTCTCAACGGGGTCGAGCGCGAGCGAGGTCACGCGGCCATAGTTTTCCGGCACGACGGCGCCGTCAAGGTTGCGCCGCGCGCGACACCGCCCAAGGTGTCCGGGAAGCAGCTGGCAGTGATGGGGGCAGACCGGGCACGTTGCCACGGCGCCGCGGGCGCCGGCACCTTCGCTCATAGGTGCCTCGTGACCGTGAAGCGCTCAAAGCCCACGCCGTCCTCAGCAGGGTCGATGCCGCCCTTGCGCGCGGCGATGCGCACCTGCTCCTCCACGGTGTCCACGCCGTCGAGGTCGGGCAGGAGCAGCCCGCGCCTGCCTCCGGGCGCGCTCACGATGACGCCGAACCTGCGCGGGTCGAGCTCCTCCACAGACGCCACCGCCTCGGGCGTCGAGAGCACGTCGACGTCGTAGACAAGCTCGTCGAGCTCGGCGGGCTCCACCGGGGAGAAGCGCGGGTCGCGGCACCCCGCGGAGATGGCGTTCGCGCAGATTTCTTCGGCAAGCGTGTCGCGCACAGGAAGGATGGTTCCGATGCAGCCGCGCAGCTGGCCGTCTTTCTTGAGGGACACGAAGGCTCCCGACCGCGTCGAGGTGAGCTCCTCCGGAAGCGATTCGGCAAGCTCGCTCGGCAGGTCGCAGGCGGCCCTCACGCGGCGGCCGTCGCGCACGTAGGACTCGAGCGAGAATCGCGCGAGCCTCACCCAGGGATCTTCGGCCTCGCGGCGGCGCTTAAGGTCTTGGGCGTGCCAGGCGTCGTACTGCTCGCCGAACGCGCGCGTCTCGTCGGAGCCGGCGGGTCCTGCGGGCGTGAAGGCCGCGATGCCGTAGCCGACGCCAAAGGGACCCTCATGGGCCAGGAGCTCGGCGGCCACGGGCGTGCGGTCGAGCGCCCCCGCCATGATCTGGAACGAGCGCAGCCCGCATTCCGCCGCGCGCTCGCACAGGCCGGGGTCGGCGCTCAGAAGCGAGAGAAAGTCTCCGTCGCGGAAGGCATCGCATACCAGGTCGTCAAACACGGGGCCGTCGGGCGAGAAGCCATAGGGGCCGTCATCTTTGAGCTTGTGGGAAAGGTCTCCCGAGGCGATGTAGATCACGCGTCTGCCAAGCTCTTCGGCAACCTGCTGGACGATGCGTCCCAGACGATAGTGCTCGGCGGGGGAAAGGCCCGATATGCCCATGCGGACGACGGGGCAGGGCACGGTGGGGAGGCCGCCCTTTCGCTCGATGGGCACCCCTAAGTCGCGATATCCCTGAAGCACGAAATGAAGCGGGACGAGCACGCCCCAGTCAAGCGAGGGGTCGCGCTCTCCCTGGGTGCCTGCCGCAAGGCCCGTTGCTCGGGCGCGGCGGCAGATCTCCTGCACGAATTCCTCGTCGTAGGCCACGCGCGCGCCGTCGTGCGCGGCTCCGAACCGCGCGAAGGTGCCCGTCGCCCCGGCTCCGCCTGCTATGTGCAGATAGTCCAGGTACATTTCGGTATGGGGACTTGAGATGACGATGGTATCTGGCGCAAGCGCCGCAACGCGATGCCCCACCTCGCGGTAGGCATCGATCGTGCGGGCGATTTCGCGCTCGCGGCCGTGGCCGACGGCGGGAACGATAAGCGGCGGATGCGGCACGGCAAAGGTCGCGACAATGGACATGGCTGCCTCCCAACGCGCAATGTTGTAGCAAGTATTCCCACTTTTTAGGGGGCTTGCACGCTGAATTGCCCCAGGGAGAACGCCGGCGAGCCCTCAAAAGGAGGCTCGAGGCCCCTTAGCTCACGGTGGCGCCGAAGGGCCAGAGCGCAAGCTTTGCCATCTTGAAGAGTTGTGAAGCCCAAACGGGATGCCCACGACGGTGATGCAGCAGATAAGCCCCATAACGAGAAAGCCGAGGGCGGTCGAGATGCCGCCGGTGCAGATCCAGACGATGTTGAACAAAACACTCATGCAACCCATGGGCTCCCTTTCTCGTCGAGCGCGGCACGTGCTCGCTGTCCGCGCTTGCCCTCAGTCTTTCACAGATGGGCGAGAGGTGCGGCGGGCATCGCATCGCATGCAGGTCGCACCAAGGCGAGGTGGTCCAGGGGCTTGGCCCCGCGCTGCCGCGAGCGGCGCGTGATCGGGGAGCCGGCGCGGATTCGGTTATAATGAATTGCCGTTGTCGGCAGATACCTGCAGAGCAAAAAGCCGCGACGGCCGTCATCAGATGGGAGCATGTTGCCTATGACCGTTCGTCCAGCCCTGGAAGAAGACCTGCCGGGTATCGAGGCGCTCTATACGGCGGTCGTCGAGGACATGCACGGCGCCCCCTACGACGCGTATTGGGAGATGGGCGTCCATCCGACGCGCGAAGGCCTGCGCGACCGATGCCGGGCCGGAAACCTCTTTGTCGCCGAGGGCGACTCCCATCGGCTCGTCGGGGCGTTCGTCCTCGATGGCGAGCAGGACGCAGGCTACGAGCAGGTGCCCTGGCATGTCGCGGCGAGCCCCGACAAGGTCCAGGTGATACACCTTCTTGCCGTCGCGCCCGATGCGCGGGGGCTCGGCGTGGGCAGGCGTCTGGTCGAGGCCGCCGCGCACATCGCGCGAGAGCGCGGGGCGCGCTCCGTCCGGCTCGACGCCATCGCCAGCAACGCGCCGGCCGTCGCGCTCTACCGCTCATGCGGCTTTGCCGACCTGGGCGTGTTCTCACTCGACTATGCCGAGGACTTCTCGTGCGACGCACGCCTCATGGAACTCGATCTCGCCCCCGCGCGCCGGCTGCTTGACCCGGCATCGCTCGCGTCATGCGGGCTTTGCCCCAGGCGTTGCGGGGCCAACCGGGCGGCGGGGGAACGCGGGGCGTGCGGCGCCGCAAGCACCCTTCGTTTGGCGCGCGCGGCGCTGCACATGTGGGAGGAGCCTCCGATATCGGGCGATGCGGGCTCGGGAACCATCTTCTTCAGCGGCTGTCCGCTGAAGTGCGTCTACTGCCAGAACCACGAGATCTCGACCGGCAACTTCGGCATCGAGGTTCCCCCCGAGCGGCTTGTCGAGATCATGCTCGAGCTGCAGGACCAAGGAGCGCTCAACATCAACCTCGTGACGGCGACCCACTATGCGCACCTGCTGCCGCAGGCCCTCGCCGACGCCCGCCGACGTGGCCTTTCCATCCCCGTCGTCTACAACACGAGTGGCTACGAGCGCGTGGAGGCGATTCGGGAACTCGAGGGCCTCGTCGACATCTGGCTCACCGATTTCAAATACGCCTCGTCCCGCCTGGGGAGCGAGCTGTCGCATGTGCCCGACTATCCGCAGGTCGCCGCCGCGGCGCTCGCGGAGATGGCCTCTCAGGTGGAGCGTGCGGGCGGCCAGGCCTCGCGCCCCGACGGCACGTGGACGCGCGGCATCATCGTCCGCCACCTGGTGCTTCCGGGGCATGCCGACGATTCCTGCCGCGTGCTCGACCAGATCTGGGACGCCGCGGGCGACGTGCCCGTCTCCGTCATGAACCAGTACACGCCCAACGCCGCCATGCGGGCGGCGGGCGGGCAGCTCTCTCGGGCGGTCACGAACCAGGAGTATGAGCAGGTGCTCGACCATGCCGACGACCTGGGATTCACCACCATGTTTTGGCAGGAGGGCGGTGCCGTGGACGAGAGCTTCACGCCGCCTTTCGATACCACCGGCGTACTTGTGCGCGCCGACGCCGGGAGTGGCACCTTGCGCGCGGAGAAGGAGGACGCATCATGAGGCTAGCGGTATTCGATGTCGGCGGCACCGCCATCAAGTATTCGGTGATGGAAGGGGAGGGGGCGCCGGACCAGTTTTCTCAGCATGGCGAGGTTCCCACCCCGAACGGGCTCACCGAGACCCAAGAGGCATTCCTCACCACGCTCGAAGGCGTCTTGGAGCAGATGGGCCCTGTCGAGGGCATCGCCTTCTCGCTGCCCGGCGTCATCGACGTCGACCGCAAATACCTGCATACCGGCGGCGCGCTCATGTATAACTACGACGTCGACGTGAACGAATGGGAGCGCCGCTTCGGCTTGCCCGTCGAGGTCGAGAACGACGCTCGCTGCTCGACCATGGCAGAGCTCTCGGTGGGAAATCTCCAGGGCGTCACCAATGGAGCCGTGCTCACCTTCGGCACGGGCATCGGCGGCGGCGCGGTGGTGAACGGCGAGGTCTTCAAGGGGTCGCATCTCTATGCGGGCGAGGCGTCGCTCATGTACTACCGTATGCCCGACAAGGACAGCGCCGTGCGCGAGGAGGGGTCGTTCTCGACCGACTGCTCGACCTTCGGCCTGTGTCGCCGGGTTGCCGAGGCGAAGGGGGTCGAGTCCTGCAACGGCCGGGAGGTCTTTGCCTGGATCGAGGCGGGCGACGAGGCGGCGTGCCGCGTCTTTCACGATGTGTGCGACGGCATCGCCATCCAGGTGCACAACATCCAGTGCTGGCTCGACCCGGAGCGTATCTGCCTGGGCGGCGGCGTTAGCAAGAACCCGCTCTTTATCGAGGGGGTCCGAGACGCGCTCGACCGCTTTAACAAGGAGCTTCGCAATCCGTTCCCCACGGTCGAGGTCATGCCGTGCCGCTTCTTCAACGATGCGAACCTTATCGGCGCCTGCCAGCATTTCCTGAACATGCAGCGCAGGCGCGCCGAAAGCCGCTAGCAGCGAAGCCGCGAAGTAGCGGGACCGCGGGCGCAAAGGTGGCGGGGTCCTGGCTGATGCCGGGACCCCGCGCTCGTCAGGCTCCATGCCGTCGCGTTTGGGCCCGGTGCCCGGATGCCTCTAGGGGCGCACGAACCCAAAGGGATGCTCGGGCGCGATGTAGTCCAGCAGGAACAGCTCCTCGGCAGGGATGCGTCCCACCAGGTTGCGCGTGCCGTCGTTCTCGAAGTCGCGCAGCGCCACCTCGAGCTCGCCGCGGTAGTGGGCCATGTTGTCGTTGGGAACGAGCACGTCGCCGCGGTGGAACATGGGGTCGTCCCAGGTGCGTGGGGCGATCGAGCGCTCCTTGAACGCGAGCCGCGGCCATGAGGAGCGCAGCATGTATGCCGAGGCGTCGCCGCGGGTGGTGTGGTCAAAGTCCCAGATCACCTCGCGCTCCGCGTCCGTGATGTCGGGCACGGTGTCGATGCGCATGGTGACGCGCGTGGTGTCCACGGCGGCGAGCGCCGCGAGTTCGTCCTCGCTCGCAAAGCAGTTGCCCACGATGACGTCGTCGACAAGGCCGGAGGCCAGCAGGTGGCGTGCCTGCAGGTCGATGGGACGCCTGCGGTCATCCTCGCAGGTGGGAAGGCCCGCAAAGACCGGCCAGGGGCCGAAGGTCTCGGCTTCGCGGCTGCTCACGAAGGCGGCGAGCGTGAGGCCGAGCCCCTTGTACTGGGCGTTGCGCGCCTGGAAGGTCTCCTCCGAGAGGCCGGTGTAGGGCTCGGGGAAGAAGTTATGGCAAACGGTCATGGCGCGCGGGTCGGCGCCCCGGCGAATGAGCAGGTCCAGGCCGAGGCTGCAGCTTGCGTTGAACTCGATCTGGATGCCCTGGGGGTTGCGGGTGATCATGATGTCGCCCTGGTCTCCGAAGTGTCCGTCCAGGCGGATGATGTCGACCCCCATGCGCTCGAACGGCGTGAGGTCGAAAGGCGTCGCCCCCAGGCGCTCGAAGACGTCCTCGTTGGTGTCTACGGCTACCACGAAGCCCAGCTCATGAGCCTCGCGAACGAAGGAGCCGAACTCGGCGATGGTGTTCTCGGCGTCCTTTTTCACCGAGAGCAGGCAGGTGAAGATCCTGCTGAAGCCGTGCTTTGCCGCGAGCTGCATGTAGGCGCGGTCCTTCTCGGGGGTGGAGTGTTCTGGATACAGAGAGATTCCCAGCCTGTGCATGAGGGTCCTTTCGTTGCGTCTGCGCGGTCAAGCCGACATGTCTGATGACGGCCCGCGCGGACATGCGCGGCCGTTGCCCATACATGCCGCATTTTCTCACAGCGGGCACGCGATTGCAGCGCACAGGCAACCCGAACACGCGGGTGGCAGTGGTTGCGGGTATACTGCAAAGAACGCCATGACGCGGCAGACGCCGCCAGGATCGAAGAGAGGTTCCCATCGTGGCAGATCAAGATACGCCCCTAACCGACGCCGAGCGCGCCGAGCTCGAACAGCTTCGCGCCGAGAAGGCGCGCCGCGAGCGTGCCGAGCTCGAGCAGCTGCGCGCCGAAGCCGCCGGCACCGTTTCTGCCCAGGTACATCAAGAGGCCTCGGAGACTCCAGAACCAAATCCAGAGGCTACGGCAGGGCCTGCCTACGAGACCGCGGGCGCCGCGCCCGCATCGGAGGTACCACAGGCGCCTGCGCCTCAGCCCGCGGACGTGACGAGCCGTCCCGGGGCGGCGTCCTCGGAGGCGCATGCCGCTCCGCCGCGGCAGCGCGAGCGTTCCTTCGGAGAGCGGATGGTGCTTTCCGAAGGGGAGGACGAGGACGGCGTGCCCTCGATGCCGCCTGCGCAGAAGATCATCATCGCCATCGCGCTCGTCGCGTTCATATGCGGCGCGGTCTATGTCGCGCTGAGCAACGCCGGGGCGCTGGGATAACGGGACGCGTCGGGTCGGCGGCTTGTTCCGACCCGAAACACCCCGCGGGGCCGGGGCATGGCCGGCCTCGATGCGACATTCGCATGCGAAAGGAAGGTTCACATGGCACTGACAGATCCTGCCCGCCCCACCGACGTGGCGCTTCTCACCGATCTTTACGAGCTCACCATGGCGCAGGGCCTATGGGAGAGCGGCAAGCTCGAAGAGGAGGATTGCTTCACCGCGTTCTACCGCGACCATCCCTTCGGCAGCGCGTTCGCCGTCATGTGCGGCACCGCCGACCTGGCAGACCTGGTCGAGAACCTGCGCTTCGAGGACGAGGATATCGAGTACCTCGCGTCGCTCGAGGCGCCGGCGGGCGGGGCGCTCTTTAAGAAGGGGTTCCTTGAGTACCTGCGGCAGTTCCGTGCCCACGTGGATATCGACGCCGTTCCCGAAGGCGAGCTCGTCTTTCCGCGCGAGCCCATGGTGCGCGTCACGGGCCCCGCGCTCGAGTGCCAGATGCTCGAGACGGCGCTTTTGAACACCATCGGGTTCCAGACGCTCGTCGCCACCAAGACCGCGCGCGTGGTGGAGGCGGCCGAGGGGCGGCCCGTCGCCGAGTTTGGCCTCAGGCGCGCCCAGGGGCCCGACGGCGGCATGGCGGTGGCGCGTGCGAGCTATGTGGCGGGCTGCTCCAGCACCTCCAACGTGCTCGCCGGCCGCAAGTACGGCATCCCGGTGTTCGGCACCCATGCGCACAGCTGGGTCATGAGCTTCGACACGGAGCTCGAGGCGTTCCGCGCCTTCGCGCGCAGCATGCCCAACAACTGCACGCTGCTCATCGATACCTATGACGTGCGCGAGGGCGTGGAGAACGCCATCACCGTGGCACGCGAGATGGAGCAGCGCGGCGAGCGGCTCGCCGCCATCCGCATCGACTCGGGCGACCTCGCCAAGCTTTCGACCTATGTGCGCGGGCGCTTCGACGAGGAGGGCCTCTCCTACGTAAAGATCTCCGTCTCGAACGACCTCGACGAGTACACCATCCAGTCGCTCCTCGACCAGGGCGCGCCCATCGATTCGTTTGGCGTCGGCACCAAGCTCGCGACCTGCTACGACCAGCCGGCGTTGGGTTGCGTGTACAAGCTCGCCGCCCGCCGCGACCCGGGCGATGCGGGCTGGACGCCTGTGGTCAAGCTCTCCGAGCAGCCATACAAGCGCACCATCCCCGGCGTGCAGCAGGTGCGCCGCTACATGGACGAGGCGGGAAGCCCGGTGTGCGACATGATCTATGATGAGGCGTATCTCGAAGGCGAGGGCGGCGAGCGCGGCTGCACGCTCGTCGCAGTCAACGATGCCGCGCTGGTCACGAGCGTGGCGGGCATGCCGTATCGGGAGCTGCTGGAGCCGGTGGTTCGCGGCGGCGCCGCGGTTGCCCCGCGCGAGTCACTCACCCAGGCGCGCGCCCGCTGTAGCTCTGCGCTGTCGACGCTCGACTCCGAGTACAAGCGCTTCTTGTATCCCCAGTCCTACGTGGTCGGTATGGAGAGCGGCCTTGCCCGCGTGCGCGACGAGCTGGTGCGTGAGCGCCTCGTCGCGACCGGCTCATCCATGCCGTGGAAGGCCCCTCGCAAACGGTAGGGGATGCTTGCGGCATATTTCGCGGCGCGTGCGCCCGCATGACGGTGTTTTCGGGTGGCGTGGAGTCTTTCTCCGCGCCACCCGCGCGCTATAATGCCGCTGCAACGCTCACGAGCCGGACAGGAGATGTGCCATGGCAGCGCCCGCCACCCCCACCAAGACGATGGTCGTCAAGATCGGATCGTCGACGCTGGTGCATGCAAAGACGGGGATCGACCGCGCCTTTATCGCCAATCTCGCGCACCAGGCCGCAGAGCTGCGGCGCATGGGCTGGAACCTCGTGGTGGTAAGTTCGGGCGCCATCGCATGCGGGGCGCCGCTTCTGGGGTTTGAGCGCCGCCCGCACGACATGCCGAGCCTTCAGGCGTGCGCCTCGGTGGGGCAGTGCGTGCTCTCCGCCGTCTACGACGAGGAGTTCCGCTCCGCCGACCTTTTGACCTCGCTGGTCCTTCTCACCAGGCACGACACCGCCCGACGCAGCTCGTATCTGCATGCCCGCGATGCCCTCACGCGCCTCGTCGGCTTGGGCGTCGTGCCTGTGGTGAACGAGAACGACACGGTCACGGTCGACGAGATTCGCTTCGGAGACAACGATACCTTGGCCGCGCTCGTCTCCTGCCTGGTGTCTGCCGACCTGTGTGTCATCCTGTCCGACATCGATGGCCTGTATACCGCCAATCCCGCGCTGGACCCCACGGCAGAGTTCATTCCTAGGGTCGACAAAATCGATGCGAAGATCATCGGTTCCGCGGGCGACTCGTCCACGGCGGTGGGTACGGGAGGCATGATCACCAAGATCAGGGCCGCCCGCATCCTCATGACCGCTGGTGTGGAATGCGTGATCGCCAGCGGCGCCGCGGAGGACCCACTGGTGCGCCTTGCTGCGGGGGAGGCCGTGGGCACGCGGTTTGTCCCGCCTGCCGACCGGTTGGATATTGCGCCGCGCAAACTCTGGATCGCGCTGGGCGATGCCGCTCGCGGCAAGCTGACCGTCGACGAGGGCGCGGCGCACGCCGTGGTCGAGAACGGCTCGTCGCTCTTGCCGGTGGGTGTCACCTCGGTCGAGGGCGACTTCGCCACGGGAGACATTCTTGACATCTGTGACAGAGCGGGCTTCGTCCTCGCGCGCGGTCAGGCGGAGGCACCGAGTGACGAGCTCAAGCTCGCCGCAGGCCGTCATCAGGACGAAATCGCCCAGAACCGGCTGCTGGCCGCTCTTGCGGGCAAGCCTGCCGTGCATCGTGACAACATGATCGTCTTCGCCTAGCTTCGACGAGGATTTCCCTAGGGCCCTTATTTGAAAAAGAGGGGTCAGAAATATTGAAAATGCCACCAGTGGTCAAAATGCTCGACGATATAGCATTCCCTATGCTTATACACCGTCTCGAAGCGCTTGAGTTGGGGCCTCTTGCGTCTAGCTGGGTCCTTGCAAGGCATCTTCAGGTTTGATGTGCTGAATCTTGGGCATCTCATACCGATTTATGGATTGCCATGAGGTGCCTAATTGCTATTTCGTCGATACTTTTGACCAATCGATGGTAGACCCATTTTCCTGCTCGAAAAAGTGCTGCATATAAAGGGTGCTAAATGACGATTATATGCATAACGTCATTTAGCACCCATGATTTGCGGGGGAAGCGCGGAATGCGTCGTGGCTATGCAGGGTGCGAGCGCAAGGCGACCTTCGGCATCGAATGCCGCTCATTAACGAGTCTGGATCTGTGGACGCCAGATCGTGCGGCTGCTGAAGGGCTATCCAATCGTTCTACAACACATGCTTCAGGTCGCCGCGCCCCAGGGCCTCTTCAAAGATGTGCCTGAACACGCGGTCGCCATGAACGCCGTCGTGCTCGAACTCGTTGGTTACCCATGCATGGCTCGCGCCCACATGGGACAGCGTGTCGAGCGAAAGCCCCGCATCGACGTACATGTCGTCAAAGTAGACAGCGGCCTGGAGCGGCACGTCGTTCGAGGCGAGGCGCGCCAGGTCGTACACGGCGTCGAACTCGGTGTCCTCCATCAGCTGCTCCATGGCACCCGCGAAGGGCTTGAGCTCGGGCATCTGTTCGAACATCCAGGAGAAGCACGCCTCTCCGGTAAAGACGAGCGGGCGAGACGCCGTGTCGAATTCCTGGCGCGACGCCTTCTGGCGCTCGGCGGCCCAGCGGATGGGGCGCGTTGTGCCGTCCGCGTAGATGAACTCCTGCAGCGTCCAGTACAGAGGGTTCTGGGCGGTCGTCGTGCGCTGGAGCACGCTCATGAGGAAGCCGTCCGAAAGCTCTGCGGCGGCGGGGTCTGCCGGCACGGAGCCGTCCGCCTCCTCGAAGGCGTGGTCAAAGAGCCAATGCATGCGCTCAAAGCTGGGCTTCATGCCGAAGTCGCTGCCCAGAAGCTGCAGGCGCTCAACGGTGAGCGGGCTGCCATCGGGAAGGGCGACGGTGCCGGCGGCAAGGCGGTCGGCAACGGCCGCGACGCGCTCGACGTCGCCGGGATAGCGGCGATAGTACTGCTCGGTTTTCGACGCCATGCGCGGGAAGGTGTGCGCATAGACCTCATCGGCGTCGGCAGGCACGTGCGGAATGCCTCCCGTGACGAACGAGGCAGCGATGCCGGTGGGGTAGTGCGACAGATAGGAAAGCGTGATGAAGCCGCCATAGCTCTGTCCCAGCGTGGCCCACGGCGCGCCGCCAAACTCGGTGAGCCTGAGGTACTCAAAGTCGCGCACGATCGAGGGCGCGAGAAAACGCTTGAGATAGTCCGCCTGGACCCGCGCCGGGTCTTTCCCCGCGCACGCGGCGGCCTGCCCCAGCGCGTCCATGGTCCTGCCGCTCACACGGCTGCTCCGTCCGGTGCCACGCTGGTCGGGAAGCACCACCCGGAAGTGCTTGATGGCCTCCGCGATCCAGCCGTCGCTTGAGGGCGAGGTGGGACGCGGCCCCTCTCCGCCAGGCCCACCTTGGAAGAACACCAAAAGCGGCAGGTTGTCATGGACATGTTCGGGTGCGCAGAGCACGCGGTAGAACAGGCGGATCGATTCGGGCGCGCCGGGCAGCGGGTCTGGAAACGCCCCGCGGCGCATGTTCATGCCCAGCGCCAGAAGCGCCGGCTCGAGTCCGCGCCAATCGAGCGGCACGTCGATGGCATGGTCTTCGACAAAGAGGCCGGGTGCGTAATAGCTCGCGAGCTTGGTCATGATCGTCCTTTCAAAGCGGTGCGTCAGGTTACGGGAGGTGTTGATGCTGATATGTTGCGTGAACTCAGGGTACACTCAAACGAAGCAAGGCGCATCGTCACGATGTTGAGAATAGGGGAGGTTCTGATATGGAAGACATTCAGGCATATGTGACCGAGCTCGCCCGCAACGCGAAGGAGGCCTCCCGTCCCTTGGGCTTTGCAAACAACGAGGAGCGCGTCGGAGCCGTCCGCGCCATGGCGGCGGCGCTGCGCGAGCATGTGGAAGAGATCGTCGCGGCGAACTCAAAGGACATGGATGCCGCGCGTGCCGCGGGTACGAGCGAGGGGCTGCTCGACCGCCTGCTGCTTACGCCCGAGCGCATCGAAGGCATGGCGCAGGGTCTTGAGGCGCTCTGCGACCTGCCCGACCCGGTGGGCCGGGTGCTGGAGAGGCGCACGATCGATTGCGGGCTCGACCTGCAGAAGGTGAGCGTGCCGCTGGGGCTCGTCGCGATGGTCTACGAGGCCCGGCCCAACGTGACCTCCGACGCCGCGGGCATCTGCATCCGCACGGGCAACGCCTGCATCTTGCGCGGCGGCTCGCTTGCGCAGCGCTCATGCGTGGCGATCGCCCACGTGCTTTCCGACGCGGTCGCCGGCTGCGGGTTCCCGGCCGAGGCGGTCACGATTATCGAGACGACCGACCGTGCCGCGACAGGCGCCCTCATGAGCCTGCGCGGCATCGTGGACGTGCTCATCCCGCGCGGCGGCGCCGGCCTCATCCAGCGCTGCGTACGCGAGGCCCAGGTGCCCGTCATCGAGACGGGTACCGGCAACTGCCACGTCTACGTGCACGAGTCCGCCGACTTCGAGAAGGCCCGCGCCATTGTCATGAACGCGAAGACGCAGCGTGTCGGCGTGTGCAATGCCGCCGAGTCCCTGCTGGTGGACGAGTCGGTCGCCCGGGAGTTTTTGCCTCGGATGCTCGGAGAGCTCGCGCGCGCCGGCGTGACGCTGCATGTGGACGCGCAGGCGAAGGCCGCCGTCGAGACCGCCTCGGAGGGCGCGGATGAAAAGGCGGCCACGCTTGCCCGCATGGTCGACGCCACCGAGGATGACTGGGGGCGCGAGTATCTGGCGCTTGAGATGAGCGTGAAGTGCGTCTCGGGTCTGGACGAGGCGGTCGCACACATCAACCGCTATGGAACGGGCCACTCAGAGGCCATCGTCGCCCAGGACCAAGACGCTTGCGAACGCTTCTTGCGCGAGGTCGACGCGTCGGCGGTCTACGCCAACGCGAGCACCCGCTTTACCGACGGCGGCGAGTTTGGGCTGGGCGCCGAGATCGGCATCTCCACGCAGAAGCTGCACGCGCGCGGGCCGTTTGCGGCGGAGGCACTCACCACCTACAAGTACGAGGTGCGCGGCGACGGCCAGGTGCGCCCCTAGGCGAGCGGCCCCTCGGTCTTGCCGAAGGTGTCGCGGTCGGGGGCAAAGGACTGCATGGCCTCGATGGTGCGCGCAAAGAGCTCGTCGAGCTCCCAGCCGAGCATCTCGGCGCCCTTCTTGATGACATCGCGCGAGACGCCGGCGGCGAAGCGCTTGTCTTTGAACTTCTTCTTGAGGGATTTCATGTTGAAGTCCATGACGCTCTTGGAGGGGCGCATGACCACGGCTGCGCCGATGAGGCCGGTGAGCTCCTCGGTGGCGAACAGGATCTTCTCCATCTGGAGCTCGGGCACGGGGAGCGTCCTGTTGAAGTCGCTCGTGTGGCTCTGGATGGCGCGGATGAGCTCGGGAGAACCGCCTGCCTCCTCGATGAGCGGGGTGGCGTAGAGCGTGTGGTTCATGGGGTCGTCGGAATGCTCTTCCCAGTCGAGGTCGTGAAGCAGGCCTACGATCCCCCAGAACTCTTCGTTCTCGGGATCGTATTCGCGCGCGAAGTAGCGCATGACCTGCTCGACGGTTTCTCCGTGCTCGATGTGGAACGGGTCTTTGTTGTGTGCCGTGAGCAGCTCGAAGGCGGCGTCGCGGGTGAGCCCTGCGGAAAGCGTTTCTGCCATGGTGTCCTCCTTGTCGGGACCGATACGATGCGCGCCGCAGCTGGATGCTGCGGCGCGCGAGAGTGCTGTCGTGTATCATACCGCGCCGCGGTGCCGCCGCCCCAGCCGGTCTCGGCGGGCGGCCGGGGCGCCATACGGCGCGGGCACCTCCAGATTCCCTAACGTCGTGACGTGGGGAGTCCGGAGGCGCGCCGAAGCGTGCCTCTACGAGATGCGCATGAGCACGGTCGCGGCCTGTGCGCGGGTAAGGCCGTCGAGCGGCATGAGCTCGCCCGTCTGGTCGTTGCCGGTAAAGACGCCCGCCTCGGTCGCCCACTGCATGGCCGCCACGGCCCAGGAGCTCGTCTCAAGGCCGTCCGGGAACGAGGACAGGTCGCCCGTCCCGGCGGGTTCGCCCTGCATCCGCCACAGCACGATGGCCATCTCCTGACGGGTGATCGTGTCATGGGGATAGAACAGCGGCTTGGTCGAATCGCCCGAGAAAATGCCCATGTCCGTCGCCCAGGCGACAGCCATGGAATACCAGTCGTCCTTGGCGCAGTCGGTATAGCGGTCAAGCGCCGACGTGTCCCACTCGGGTTCGCCGGCCATCTTGTAGAAGATCGCCGCCACCTGCGCGCGCGAGAGCGGGTCGTCGGGGCCGAAGGTCGGCACGGGCGTGTTGTCGTAGCCGGTCATGTAGCCTTGGCCGATCGCCCAGTCGACGGGGTCGTGGTACCACTGCGAGGTGTCGACGTCGAAGAAGTCGTTGCTGGGACACAGCTCGCCGCCGTCGCAGGAGACCACGAAGTGCCCGGTCTCCTCGTCGAGCGTGACCTTCTGGCCGTCCGCCAGGTTGGATTCGTCGATGACGTCGTCTTCGGGGGTGATGTACTCGCCGGCGTACAGGTTGCGCTTCAGCATGACGGTGAACAGGTCGTCGTTCACCTTCGCCACGAAGGTCTTGGGGACAAACTCGATCGGGTTTGCCGTGTAGGTGCCGCCATATACCCTCAGATACGAGGATGCCGGGGAGCCCGACGCCTGCGTGAAGGGTGCTGCGGTTCCGGTGCGGAAGTAGCCGTCGTTCACCTGTGCGGTGCCTGCGCGCCCGTTGTGGACGACGGCGGAGCCGCCAGAATAGGTGCCGCCCTCGATGACGAGCTCTGCCGGCGAATAGGTCGAGGCCCCGTTGTTCTCGATAAGGGCCGCGGACGCGTCGGAGAGCATGACGGTCGCACCGGTGCCAACGGTGAGGTCGCCGTGGTTGTCGATCACAGGCTCCGCCGTTGCGCCGGACGCGTCTTCTCCCGCAGCGGCGGCGGTCCTGGTGATGAGGCCTCCGTCGAGCGCCACGATGCCGTGCTGCTCGTTGACCAGGGTGGGATGGTCCGCGTCCGGCGAGGTGACCTGGCCGGTGTGGCCGCTATCCGTGAGCGTGAGCGCGCCGCGGTTGGAGATGGCCGGCCCGTCGACAGAGGTGATGGTGTGTCCGGCAAGGTCGAGGTCGAGTACCGCGCCGGCGGGGATCACGACGTCTTCGGTCACATCTTCCGTCAGCGCCACGGCGTCGCCGTCGGACTCGGACGCCGCGTTGCTCACCGAGTAGTAGTAGCGACTGTGCTCGTCTACGACGGGGGCGCCCTCCATGGGGGTCACGCCGTCGGCAAAGGTGTTGCTCTGCGCGGTGAGCGCCCCGCAAGAGGGGGCGATGAGCTCGATGCCCGTGGCTGAGGCGAACGAGAGCCCCTCGACCGTGACCGTTCCGTTGGTGCGCGCTCCGTCGGCACCCAGCCGCACGCCCACCTCTCCGTCGACCGTCGCCACTGCCCCGGCGATCTTGCGCACGGTGACCCCGGTCGCGTTGGTGATGCTCGCGCCCACGATATTCGAGGCCGCGCTGTCGATGCCGGCGGCGTTGGCGACCGACATGCCGTCGATGACGAGCCCGCTCACGCCCTGCCCGCCGCCCGTGGCGGCGTCTCCCGCGACGTCGACCAGCCGATACCCGAAGCGCGTCGTCGCCGACGCGACGGGGTTCTGCGAAGACGTGACGGTAAGGCCGCATGAAGAGATGTGCAGGTCCTCGACCACCTGCGCGCTGCCGAGGACCTCGATGCCGCGCCACGTGTGCGCTGTGCCGTCGGGAGAGTCGGCTGCGCTGAGCGCATCCATGGTGAACGACGTGTCGGAGATGAGCGCGTCGTCGGTGTCGCCGGACACGCGGATGCCGACGCGGTCTTCCGCATTGCTTGCGAAGGGCGTGTAGACGCCTTCCGCGGTGGCGCCGCCTCCCGTGAAGGTGAAGCTGCAGCCTTGGACGCGCACGTTCGACGAATCGTTGAGCACAAGGCTCGCAAAGTCTGCTGAGGCGGTGTCGCCTGCCGCACCGCGACGTTCAAAACGCAGGTTGGAGACGGTGGTCCCGTCGGCGTTCTCCAAGGTGAGGGTTCCGGCGAGCATGGCGGGGCTCTGCGCGTCGCAGGTGATGACGATCGCCTTGTCGCGGATCACGAGCGCCTCGGTGTTGGGGGAGCTGGCGCGGAGGACGGTCACGGTGTCGCCGCTCTCGGCGGCGTCGATGGCCGCCTGGACGGTCTCGTACTCCACGCCGTCGAGCGATGCCGCGGCAGGGGCATCGGGGGCGGCGGGGAAGTCGTCGCCGGGTGTCGTCGTGTCGCCGCTTTGGTCGCCGGTGGCATCACCCGGAGTTGTAGTGTCCGTCTGGTCTTGGGTCACCGCCGAGTCGTCGGCGGCGTCTGCCGGGGCGGCGGCTACGCCCGCGCTGTCTGCGCTCGGGCTCGCCTCGTCAAGCGCGAGCGCCGCCACGGGTGTGCCGAGCGCCAACGCGGAGGTCGCGAGCGCCAGGGCGACGGTCCTCCAAGGAGCCTTCTTCAATCTCATCGAAGCACCTCTCAATCCGTCCTATACAGGACACGGCCTCGAGGCGTCGCGTGTGGCGCCCGGGCCGGGAACCAGCTGTTTTACTCTTTCTCTATTGTATATGCGCGTGCGGACACAGATGCCCGCGATGGGCCGTGAAGGCGTTTTTCTCGATATGAGAAAAGCCGGCGGTGTCGCCGGCTATCCTGTCTGTAAATCGTCTCTTTTTTTCCGATCTGGCGTGCTAGTTTTCGCTCATACCGTATGTCTTGGCGAAGATCTCCTCGACGTCGTCCTCGCTTATCTCGAGCGCGACGGCGAGCTCTTCGACCGAGCGGCGATGAGCCTCCTTGAGCACGCGGCTGTAATAGCTGCTCGGTTTCTTGTCAGCAGCCTGCGCCTCGGCGATGCGGTGCCGCATGGTCTTCGCCACCCGCACCGTCTCGGGCACGCCCTGCTTGAGCTGCTGCTTGAAATACGACTCTTCCAACGAGCTGTTGCGCTCGGTGAACGTGTCGCATTCAATGGAATCGTAATGGTCGAGAATGTCTTGCGCCTCTTCGCGCGAAACCGTGGGATGCAGGCGGTCTGACTGCGCGACGGGATACATCATCCGCGTCTTGGCGTGTCCCTGCTTGCATTCCAGGATGATCATGGGCGCGGGGCCCGCGTCGTCATATCCGGTGACGGTGCAGACTCCTTGTCCGGGGTGGATTACGTGCTCTCCGATTTCAAACATGCTATCTCCCAACTCATAAGCCGTCTATCTAGAATACCACGATTACGTGGGATTTTGTCAGCACGTCAACGAAAAAGCGTCATTTGCTAGCTTTTATTTCTGCCTGTGTCAAGACCGATATCGGCTACCGTGCGGGCGGTGTCGGACATTGCGCAAAAGGAGTGAATGGGGAGGTCATTAGCTAATAGTGTCGTAGGGGGGATATAATGGCCGATGAAATCGTTGACATGCGATGGCTTGAGCCTCGAAAGCATGCCGCCGCCCCTGTCGGGCGACGGCGCTGCGTGTCGGGCGAGATGCCGTCGCCGTGTGGTACGGGGGACCGTTCATGACCCTGCTTGAGCTGCTTGAGCTGCTAAAGCATCACCTGAAGCTCGTGGTGCTTCTACCCATCATCTTCGCACTCGGTGTGGGCGCCTACGCCTATCTCTTCATGGGCAACACCTATACGGCGCGCGTGAGCATGTACGTGCTCACGCCCATCGGCGACAGCAACTCGCTCAACACCGAGCTCTCCGCAAGCCAGCTTCTTGCAAACGACGTGGCCACGCTCATCCAGAGCGAGCGCGTGACCGCCGATGCCGCCGATTCCCTGGGGCTCGACGACCTTTCCGGCTTCGACATCTCGGTGACGAGTGAGACCACCACGCGCGTCATCACCTGCGCGGTCACCGGGTCTGACCCGCGCGCGGCGGCGGACGTCGCCAACGCGATCGCACATTCCGTTTCCGGCGTCGCCCAAGAGGTCATGGACGTGCAGAGCGTCAACGTGATCGACGAGGCGGCTGCCCCGAGCGCGCCGAGCGGGCCCAACCGTCCGCTGTACGTCGCCGTCGGCCTCATGGCAGGGTTCTTCGTCGCCGTGGCGATCGTGGTGCTGCGCGACATGCTTGACACCCGCGTGCGCCCCGACGAGCTGCAGGAGCTGCTGGGTGTGCCGGTCATCGGCCGCATCCCTCTCATCAAGGAAGGAAAGTAGACCATGGCGCGCAAACGGACCCACAGAAACGACGAGGTGGCGCTGCAGAACGCCGTCAAGACCTTGCTCGCCAACATCCGCTTCGCGAGCGTGGACGAGCCGGTCTCGTCCATCGTGGTCACTTCCTCGGTGCCCAATGAGGGCAAGACCACCGTGGCGATGAGCCTTGCTAAGGCCATCGCGACGAGCGGGCGCGATGTGCTGATCGTCGAGACCGACATGCGTCGCCGCTCGCTTTCGGGCCGCTTGGGAGTGCATTCGCGCCAGGGCCTCTATGCGGTGCTCGCGGGCGACTGCATGCTTGAAAACGCCGTGGTCACCACAGACGTTCCCGACATGTACTTCTTGGATGCGGAGCCGCATATCCCCAACCCTGCCGACATCTTGGCCTCTCATCGATTCCGCCGCTTTGTGAAAGAGGTCAACTCAAAGTACGACTACGTGATCTTCGACACGCCGCCCGTCGGGACGTTTGTCGACGCAGCCGTCATTTCCGCCGTGGCGGACGCGACCGTTTTGGTGGTGCGTGAGCGCTTCGTTAAGCGCGCGGAGCTTCTCGGCGCGTTTGAGCAGTTGCAGAAGGCCGAGGCCAACGTGATCGGCACCGTGCTCAACGGATGCGCCCCAGCTTCGGGCGACTACTATTACGCCTACTACAACGACAGCGGCGACCGCGTCGACATGCAGTCCGAGCAGGCGGCGTCCAATCGCGTCCCGGCTGCAAAGGCATCTCCGCGTCCTTCCGGTCCCAGGGTCCAGCGTGCGACGGTTCAGGCGCCGCGGTCCATCTCGACGGCTCGGGCGAACGGCGGGGCGATTCCTCCCGATTCGACTGCCGCCATGATCGGCCATTTTGCGCCAAAGGAGTAGGGGAGGGCGGCTCTCGGTTTCCTGATTGCCCCGGCTGCTCGCCTAACGTTGCAGCTCGATCATTGCGGGGTGCGCATCGAAGGGATGAGGTGAATCATGCGCGACATGCACTGCCATATCCTGCCAGGGGTAGACGACGGCGCGCGCAACATCACCGAGAGCTGCCAGATGCTCTACGCCGCCCGACAGGCCGGCGTCACCGAGATCGTATGCACCCCGCATTGCCGCGACCCGTATTTCGATTATGAGGGCATGTGGCAGGCTTTCGAGCTGTTTCGTCTTCATGCACGCGGCTTTCCGGTGCGCATGGGGTTCGAGGTGAACCACACCAAGTTGATGGAACTCGGTATTGAGTGGGCCGATCGCCTTCACTTCGATGGGACGAACGAGTTTCTGCTCGAGCTGTCGACGCGCGCCGCGCGCGAGGACTTCCAGGCCTACGAGCGCACGATTTTCGAGCTGCAAGGTCGCGGCTTCGAGGTGATCATCGCGCACCCTGAGCGATACCGCGCCATTCAGAAGGACCCAGGCATCGCGCAGGATCTGGTTCGCATGGGTTGCAAGCTACAGGCCTCGGCCGATTTCATCGCAGGGGGTCGCCTAGGAAAAGAGAAGCGCCCCGCCAAGCGCCTGTTTGCCCAGGGGCTCTATACCTACATCGCGAGCGACGCCCATCGCGTGCAGCATTATGACTACCTCGCTCGTGCCGTACGGGAATACGGGGACTGCGAGTAAACCCTATATAACACCATCATGTACCTAGGAAAATGTGCTCGAGTAAGCAGGTTTTCCTCATTATGTAATGGAATTGCAAGGGTTTGTGTCCAACCTGCAAGATATGTATGGGGGCTAACATTATCTCGCGTGGAGTGGGCTATAATATCCCGCACTGTCGGAGGGGGTACACAACGACGGCTGCGTGTCTGAACGAGCCGGGCGCAATTCCTCATTTCTAGCAGTGCTGCTCGTCTTGTCGCGTGCGAGACGGGCGGCGACATACCTCTAATCGCAAGGCGGCGCCACGTGTGGGTCTTGATGTGTTTGAGGGAATGCATACGTCTTTTACGAGCGGTCCCTGGCGAAGCCATGGGCCGATTACATAAAGGCTATGTGATTCCCACAACAGCAAGACAAAGTAGGGTGGTGATGCGGCGTGTGGTATGTGGTACAAGTTCAGGCGGGACGCGAGACCGTTATGGAGGAGCTCATCTCCAAGGTCGCATCGCGCCAGATAGAGGAATGTTTCTATCCCCAATATGAGACGCAGATCAAGCTGCGGGGCTGCTGGACCACGTGCGTCAAGCCGCTGTTTCCCGGATACCTCGTCGCTGTGACCGAGCGTCCTGAGGAGCTCGAGCAAAAGCTGTTGGAGCTTCCCGAGCTTGCCCGCGTGCTTGTACAGGGTGGGACATACGTGCCGCTCGCCCAAGAAGAGGTCGAGCTCATCGGTGGCTTCACCAGCAAGGGCAAGCGTGTGGTGCCAATGTCCTTTGGCATAAAGGACGGCGACCGCGTGGTGGTGACCCGTGGCCCCTTGGTGGGCCATGAGGGCATGATCCGCGACATCAACCGGCGCAAGAGCACGGCGAACCTGGAGATTGACCTGTGCGGCCGCAAGGTGGCCGTGCGGGTTGGTCTGGGCATTGTGTCGAGTGGCAACAGCGCCCATGCCCGCGCCGCCGTGGCTCGGCGTAAGGCTGAGACGGCTCGGTAGCGGAAGCCTCTCGGCCACAGTCTTGAAAGTATGTGTACTTTATTTCAGGATATGCAATGGATAACTGCGTGGACGTAGATATAAATAGCTCATGTGACCATGAGGTTTCTACAATAATTGATATTGATACAGAAACGAAGGGCTCTGCTGTAAGCGAGAATCTTGGGACCGCGGGCTATCATCAGTTTGACGATGGCATAGAGGTTCATGAATTTGAGCAGGCGCAGGAAGCGTTTCTCATTTTTAAGCGAATGGCAGATATCGTTCTCGCTTCTGCAGGTCTGATTACGCTTTCTCCAGTTATGGCGCTGACTGCTTTAGCAATTCGTGCGACAAGCCCTGGCCCGGCGATTTTTAAGCAGTTACGATTCGGAAAGGACAAGCGCCCGTTTATCTGTTACAAGTTTCGTTCAATGAAAATCGAGGCTCCAGACAATCTTCCGACATCACAGATGCGGGAGAACAGCTCCTGTCTCACTCCAATCGGAGGCTTTCTTCGGAAATCGTCGCTTGACGAGCTTCCACAGCTAATCAACATCATCAAAGGCGATATGTCGGTTATCGGGCCTAGGCCTATGATTTTGAGCGAAGTCGACCAAATAATTGAGCGAGACCGATATGGTGCAAACGATATCAAGCCGGGACTAACGGGACTCGCTCAAATCAATGGGCGAGATTATGTGAACACTGATCTTAAAGCTCGACTTGATGGTGCATATCGTCACAATCTCAGCTTTCATCTTGACCTTGTTTGCTTCTTTAAAAGTATAGGGGTTGTGTTGTCGCGCAGGGGAAACGCCGCGAATACTTCGACGGTCGTTCCGCATAAACGAAACAACAAGATTGACACCAAGCAGCTTGTGTCAGATAGTTCCAAGCTTAAATTGCTGGTTGTAAGCCAGCACTACTGGCCGGAGCCGTTTAATTTTTCCGAGATATGTGAGGAATTGGTTACTCGGGGCTATGACGTGACGGTGTTGACTGGTATTCCAAATTACCCCGAAGGTAAGGTGTATCAGGGATATAGGGGCGGCAAGAATCGATATGAGTGGCACCAAGGGGTGCGAATCATTCGATCTCCAATTATTCCACGTGGGGCCAATGTGGCTCAGCGCATCGCCAACTATTTCAGTTTTAGCTATGAAGCGAGACGAATGGCGGATGCCCTTGAGTCTGATTTCGACGTCATATTATCGTTTCAAACATCACCCGTCATGATGGCTGAGCCTGCAATTGCATATGCAAAGCGTACGGGAGCTCCTGTCTTCCTCTGGTGCATTGATATTTGGCCTGAGTGTCTGACGGCAGGAGGAATTTCTGCGGGTAGTGTGCCATACCAAGTCTTCAAAATGCTGTCCGGAAAGATATATCGAGAAGCCGATCGTCTTGCGGTCACATCGCCGCTATTTAAGGATTATCTGCACGATAAGTTTGATATTTCGACAGAGGAACTTGTCGACTTGCCTCAGTATGCCGAAGACATATTTGGTATAGAAGCATCGTTTGCTCCCGAAGGGTACCGGAACGACAAGGTCAACTTTACCTTTGCGGGTAACATCGGGTCTGCACAGTCGGTTGAGACCATTGTTCATGCGGCCGCATTGGTATCTGACAACCAGGACATTCTCTTTCACATTGTCGGCTCTGGCTCTTCTGAGCAAGCGTGCAGAAGTATGGCATTGCAATTGGGCCTGACTAACATTGTGTTTCACGGTCGACGGCCTCTTGAAGAGATGCCTGCTTATTATCAGGCATCAGATGCAATGATTGCCACATTCGCCGACAATCCAGTATTGGCTTATACACTTCCTCGAAAGATTCAATCGTATCTTGCCGCTGGGAAACCCATCATTGGAACAGTTACTGGTGAGGCGGAGCGAGTGATTCTTGAAGCAAATTGTGGATTGACCTCATATCCAGAGGATTCGGTTGGATTAGCAGCTAACTGCCTTGTGTTTGCCGAGCAGAGTCGTGAGATGCGGTTGGCCATGGGTAAGCAGGCGCGCTCTTACTATGACGCCCATTTCACCAAGGATGCATTTTTCAAAACATTGGAAAACCAGCTGCGTGCAATTAAGGGGATGAAGCATGGCCACTGCCAGTAAGGCATTTGCCGGAAAAACTCTCATGATTACCGGCGGCACGGGCAGCTTCGGCAACACCGTGCTCAAGCACTTTCTGACGAGTGACGTCGGCGAGATTCGCGTGTTCTCCCGTGACGAGAAGAAGCAGGACGACATGCGCCACCGCCTGCAGGAGATGTATCCTGACCACGCGGGCAAGGTGCGCTTCTTCATCGGCGACGTGCGCGACGCCCGGTCCGTCCGGGACGCCGTGCGCGGCGTGGACTTCATCTTCCATGCTGCCGCCCTGAAACAGGTGCCCTCCTGTGAGTTCTTCCCCATGGAGGCTGTCCGCACCAACGTCATCGGCACCGACAACGTCCTGCATGCCGCCATCGACGAGGGCGTCGAGCGCGTGGTGTGCCTATCCACCGACAAGGCCGCCTATCCCATCAACGCCATGGGCAAGTCCAAGGCCATGATGGAGTCGATCATCTACGCCAACGCCCGCAACGGCGCGGGCCGCACGACCATCTGCTGCACCCGCTACGGCAACGTCATGTGCTCCCGCGGCTCGGTCATCCCACTCTTCATCAAGCAGATTAGGGCGGGGGAGCCGGTGACCGTCACCGACCCCGCCATGACCCGCTTTCTCATGAACCTGGACGAGGCGGTCGACCTTGTCCAGTTCGCCTTCGAGCATGCGAACCCGGGCGACCTCTTCATCCAGAAGGCGCCTGCCTCCACGATCGGCGACCTCGCCGAGGCGGTGCAGGAGCTGTTCGGCAGGACCGGGACCCGGGTCATCGGCACCCGCCACGGGGAGAAGCTCTACGAGACCCTCATGACCCGCGAGGAGCGCCTGCGCGCCGAGGACATGGGGGAGTACTTTCGCGTTGCATGTGACTCGCGCGACCTCAACTACGACAAATTTGTGGTCGATGGTGAGGTGAGGACCCAGGCTGACGAGCCCTACACGTCCCACAACACACGCCGCCTGGACGTGCGGGGGACGGTCGAGAAGATAAAGACCGCCGAATACGTGCGCCTGGCCCTTGAGGGCCGCGAGCACGAGGCGGTACAGTAGGATGCGCGTCCTGGTGACCGGCGCCAAGGGCTTCGTGGGTAGGAACCTCTGCGAGAGTCTGAAGAGCATTCGCGACGGCAAGGACCGCCGCGAGCGGTATCGGCCGCTGCTGCCGTTGACTGTCTATGAGTACGACGCCGACGGCACCAGAGAGGAGCTTTCGCTGTACTGCGCGGAGGCGGACTTCGTGTTCAACCTCGCCGGCGTGAACCGCCCGGAGAACCCTGAGGACTTCATGAAGGGCAACTTCGGGTTCGCTTCAGAGCTGCTGGGGCTGCTTGAGCATCATGGCAACAAGTGCCCCGTTATGCTCTCTTCGAGTGCGCAGGCGTCGCTCGAGGGGCGCTACGCCGGCTCTGTCTATGGCGAGTCCAAGCTGGCGGGGGAGAACCTGTTCCGCGAGTATTCCGCGCGCACTGGTGCGCCGGTCTACATCTATAGGTTTCCCAACCTGTACGGCAAGTGGTGTCGGCCGAACTACAATTCCGCCGTCGCGACGTTTTGCGATGCGATTGCCAACGGTCGCGAGTTCCATGTGAACGATCCTTCTGTTGAGCTTGAACTACTGTATATCGATGATCTTGTTGCGTGCATGCTCGAGCTTTTGCTGGGCAAGGTGGAACGAGGCAAGGACGGCATCTGTGTTGCGAGCCCCACGGATAAGGTTACGCTCGGTCAGATTGTTGAGCTGCTGGAGAGCTTCCGCGACGCGCGCGAAAACATTTCTGTGCCTGATCAGACTGATGGAGGCTTTTCCAAGAAGCTGTATGCAACGTATCTGAGCTACTACGATGCTGGGTCAATGGCGTACCCGCTGCATGCGAACCGTGACGAGCGTGGCTCGTTCACCGAGTTTCTGCGCACGCCTGATCGCGGGCAGGTTTCTATCAACGTGTCCAAACCGGGTGTAACCAAGGGCAACCATTGGCACCACACCAAGTGGGAGAAGTTCCTGGTCGTATCTGGTGAGGCGTTGATCCGCCTTCGCAAGATTGGTGTCGATGCAGAGGGTAATCCCTATCCCGTCGACGAATATCACGTGAACGGAGATAACCCGACCGTGGTCGAGATGGCGCCCGGTATGACGCACAGCATCACGAACGTTTCGAAGACGGACGACCTCGTCACTGTGATGTGGGCTAACGAGACGTTCGACCGCAAGAGGCCTGATACTTTCTTTGAAGAAGTGTAGTGCGCACAATGCCAGCATAATGAAAACGTTGCGCGACGATACGAGACCTTTCATCTACATTGGAGGGAAAACTTTGGAAACCAACATTATAAACGTTGCTTTGCTCGGTGCGACTCCCCCCTCGTCTGGTGGTATTGCGTCTTGGACGGATCGAATGCTGAAATCGGATTGCTTCCGTTACGAAAAACTCTATCTTGTTGACGAGAGACAAGAAGAGGGAAGAGAGGTGTTCGGGGACAATTCGAAAATCAAAATCAGCGGAGAAATTAAAAGGTGCTTTCGGATTTGGCGTGATCTAGTTTCTTGCATACGCAAAAATGGGATACAGGTTGTTCATTCTAATACTCCTGCGACTACAACAAGTTTAATGCGAGAAATCCTCTGTTCGATAATAGCAAGGTTCCATCGATGTGCGGTGATTGGTCATTTTCACTGCACCGTTCCGGTAGTGATAAGCTCATCGTTGCAGAAACTGATGCTGAAAATATACCTATCATTATGCAGCTCGGCAATTGTGTTGAATGAACGCTCTTTAGAATATGTTAAGGCAAACAGCAAGTGTCCTGTTTTTCTGATTCCTAATTTTATAAGCAAAAGAGAACTGTTGCGATCACAAGAAGGTAGAGCGACAAACGCCAAGGTAACGAATGTTCTTTACGTTGGTGGCATTGTAGAGGAAAAAGGAGTTTTTGATATCCTCGATATTGCAAAAAGACATCCGGACATCAATTTTAGACTTGCTGGAGCTGGTTCGATTCCAGCGACAATCGAGCCGACAAGCAACGTTCACCTGCTTGGAACATTGAATAGTAGTGAGCTTGCGAATGAGTATTCCAAGAACGATGTGTTTTTGTTTCTTACGCATTTTCCCGCCGAAGGATTCTCTTGTGCGCTGTTGGAAGCGATGTCCTTTGGCATGCCTTGCGTTGTTACCGACTGGGCTGCAAATGCAGATATGATTGGAGCGAAGAGTGGCTGCGTTGTTCCCTGCCATGATCTTGATGCGGCTGAGAGAGCTTTGAGACGTCTCTCCGATCAAGAGGTTAGACGGCAGGTTGGTCATAGAAACGCTGAAAAGGTAAGGCAGTTATATGGAGAAGCGATCGTTGTTCCGAAATACTCGGAAGTTTATCGTTTCGCTTACGGGAAGTTGTTGTAATGAAAGCTGTAGTCATTGTATCCTCCCTGTTTGCGGGAGGGGCAGAACGGGTGTCGTTAGAATTGTCACGGTTTCTAGCGGAAAAGGGTAACGAGGTTCATTTATTTGTAGCGAGGGTGTCGAAGAGGTATCCAGCGACTTATATCGTTCCGCCCAATGTTCATCTCCATTATGTGCCGTTTGGAACGGATGGCAATCTTACTCGTCCTCTCCTCAACGCCGTCTTATTAAAGCGGCTGACTAATAAAGTTAACCCTGACTGGATTATTTCTTTGGGTATGCAATATAAGCTATTAAAAACAACTGGCTTACTTGGGTCTAGAAAAGTACTCTTATCTGAGCGTAATTACCCGCCGAAGTTTTATGAAGAGAAAGAGCTGGATTTCGTATCAAAATGCTATGAACTTGCAACGATGGTGGTTTTTCAGACAAAAGAAGCTGCCGACTGTTTTCCTAACGTTGACCCTTCGAAGAAAAAGATCATTCCGAATGCCGCTCGGGTTAGTTCAAACAGATGGACAGGATTAGCGTCAAAACATATTGCATTTATGGGTAGATTGACCCGTCAGAAAAACCCAGAAATGCTTATTGAAGCATTCGTTTTCTTTAGTCGCAATCATCCGAATTACCATCTTGATATCTTCGGAGATGGTGAGTTGCGAAAAGGGCTTGAGACCCTAGTCGAGAAAAGGGGATTGAGCGCGGCCGTATCTTTTCATGGGCAATGTAGTGACGCAGTTGAACGGGCAGCTAAGTGTCTTATGTACGTTTCGACATCGGACTACGAAGGCATTTCTAACTCGATGCTCGAAGCTATGAGCTTGGGCATGCCTTGCGTGTGCACGGATTGTGCTGGTGGTGGAGCTAGGTCTGTAATCACGGATCAAATAAACGGGATCCTTGTACCATGCCGCGATCCTGATTATTTGGCTAGTGCAATGGCAAGGGTTGCAGACTCTGAAGAACTGGCAAATGGAATTGGGCGTGCGGCGCGTGAATCGATGGCCAGGTTTTCTGCAGAATTAATTTTTAAAGAGTGGCTTAAGGTTTTGTCCTAATGCTGAGGAATTTGTTCTGGGATATTTTTTAAAATGATAAAGCCCAATGCGTCATCGTTGCTTCGTACAGAAGCCAAAAACGATTCTGAGCTAAGCAATTCACGGGATTATCTCGTAAGGCTTGCGAATTGCCTTATCGTTCTGTATCTTGCATCAGTTTATGTTTGGTCGAGCAATGAGATGATGTATGTTTATTCCAATCTGCTCTGCCTGCTTACTCTTGCCGTGATGCTTCTGGTTGTAACGATTAGAAGATTAACCATCACACTACCATTTGCATTCTTATTATCTTTTGGCGCCTTTTGCATAGCATCAATTATGTGGGCGGAGGATCCGTCGCGTTCCACAACAATGGCGTTCAGAACTCTCCCGCTACTCATTGTCTTCGCGCTTGTCCTCCATAACTATATCTGCTTTACAAAGCAAAAGGTATTTCTTCTGAACAGTATTTATTTTGCAGGTATTGTTTTGGCTTTGTATACAGTTATGGTTCAGGGAGGGCTTGCGGGTTTTCTCAGCTCGTTAGGGGGTGGCGCAAGAATTGGGGGCGAGGTTGCAAACGAAAACACAGTTGGCATGGGTACTGCCTTTTCGCTATTGGTTGCATTTTATTATCTAGTCTATGAGAGAAGAGTGCTGCATCTTTTTCCGCTTGCACTAAACGGTCTGGTTGCTCTAGCTACCGGAAGCAACAAAGCCCTTATTATCATAGTGTTCGGATGTGTCGCGCTGCTTGTTTTCAGAGCATACATTAATGGCAACGTTCTCTCATTATGTAAATACGCTGCACTGATTGTCTGTCTCATAATCGCGGTATTGTACCTTCTTCAACTCCCAGTGTTCGATACCATCAATACGAGATTTACTTCAATGGTTGACACATTGCTGGGTGTTAGTTCGGCAAATGCGTCCACTGCAGAGCGTATGAATTTGACTGAGGCTGGATTAATGCAGTTCGTCGAGACACCTCTACTCGGTATAGGCATTGCGAACAGCGGAATTATTACCCAGCAGGCGGTTATTGGCTTCGATAGTTATTTGCACAACAATTACGTTGAGCTTCTTGCCTGCGTTGGTGTTGTTGGCACGTTTTTATTTTACTTGGGACCATGCGTTGCCGTTTGGCGCTTGGCTCGCAATCTGACGATGTCGGGCAATGAGTCTGCGGTTGTGCTTGTAATCATCTCGGCTTGGTTTCTTATTCAGGTAGGGTGGGTTAGCTATGCAGATAAAGTAAGCTATATCTTCTTGACCCTATTGATGGTGTATTCGTATCCAACGGGGGAAGAAAGAGGGGACAATGTTGAAAAAACTGTCTAAGCTTTTTAAAAACCCCTTTGCGTTCTATATTGTTTTAGCAGAATGTGGATTAACCAATTTTGTTTCTGACAAAACCCATTTAAGTCTGTTGTATCGATCGAGCATCGGTGATTGGCCGGATCTTAGGGACCCAAAGACATTCAACGAGAAGCTTCAGTGGCTAAAGATTCATGATCATGATCCCCTATACACCTTATTAGTTGATAAGTATCGTGTTAAGGAATGGGTTGCAAGTCATATTGGCGACGAATATGTCACCAAAACATACGCTGTATGGGATAAGGCAGAGGATGTGGATATCTCATGCTTGCCAGAAAGATTTGTATTGAAAACGAATCATGATTCTGGCGGTGTTGCAATTTGCCGCGACAGGAACTCATTTAATCTCAATGCCGCAAAGCAGAAGCTCGAAAAGCATTTAAAGACTAACTACTATTGGCGAACTCGCGAGTGGCCGTACAAAGACGTGAGGCCGCTTGTTTTTGCTGAAGAATATGTTGAGGCTGCTGATGAAGCAAAGGGGCTTATTGATTACAAACTCATGTGTTTCGGTGGAAAAGCAAAGTGTGTTTTTACCTGCACGGGAAGGGCAGAAGGTGATTTGCGAGTAGATTTTTTTGATATGGATTGGAAACATCTCCCCTTTACACGGCATTATCCAAATGCCGATATCTTCCCGACAAAGCCGCAGAGATACGAAGAAATGGTTTCTTGCGCGGAAAAGCTTGCATACGGCATACCGTTTGTCCGTGTTGACTTTTATGAATCCGGCAACAGGCTTTTGTTTGGTGAGATGACTTTTTTCCCTGGAGCGGGGTTTGAGGAATTTGATCCTGTCGAGTGGGACGAGAGGCTCGGTTCCTGGATCGAGCTTCCCGATATAAGTTCAAGCCTATAGGGAGTTTGGATGGTTGAAGACATGGTTTCAAGCACAGCTATCAAACAAACTTCTCTTTTGATTGCCGGCGATACAGTTCCCACTAAGTCAAACGCTAGCCTCTTTTCCGAAGGCATTGTTGATGCGCTTGTGGACGACGGGATACTGAAGTTACTCGGAGATTCATCATATAAGATTCTCAATCTTGAGGCACCGCTCGTCAATCGAGAAAGTCCTATTGAAAAAGCCGGACCCGCGTTAGCAGCACCAACGAACACTGTTTTTGGCTTACAAAGACTCGGCGTAGATGCGGTCTGCCTTGCCAACAATCACATTATGGATCAAGGCTCCCTAGGGCTCGAATCTACTTTTGGCGCTCTTGAAGGCGCTGGCATTAAGTATTTTGGAGCCGGCAATCGACTCGCTGATGCGCAGGCTCCATTTTCAATTGATATAGGAAAAAAAAGAATTGGCATCTATGCTTGCGCTGAGCATGAGTTTTCTATTGCAGGCAATGATTCTCCAGGAGCAAATCCTTTCAACCCTTTATCCTCCTTGGGTTCTATCAGGAATCTCAAGAGTGACTGCGATGTTGTTGTGGTGCTTTATCATGGGGGAAAGGAACACTATCGCTATCCATCTCCTTTACTACGTGAGCGGTGCAGAGCCATTGTGGATTCGGGAGCTGATGTCGTGGTGTGCCAGCACAGTCATTGTGTAGGCTGTGAGGAGAATTGGCATGATGGGACAATCGTGTACGGTCAAGGAAACTTCTTATTCGATCGTCAGGATAGCGAGTTCTGGGCAACAGGCCTTCTCATTGAAGTTGTTATTGAGGATGGAACCAAAGTGATATATCACCCAGTCGTTAAAGATGGCGGTTCAGTGAGACTTGCAAACAAAGAGGAAAATGACGAGGTCATGAGGGCATTTTGGGAGAGATCGGAGAAGATAAAATGTCCAGGATTTGTCGAGGCAGAGTATAAGAGCTTCGCTCGAGCTTACCTAAGGAATTATCTTTCTGCAGTGGTACCCGGAGCGAGAACGCTTCTGTTTAGAGCCCTGAATAAAATCTGTGGCGGCAGGCTCGTTGAGAAGATGTTCGGAAAGCGGCCGCTCCTCTCACTTCAGAACTTTATTGAATGCGAAGCTCATAGCGAGCTCTTTTTGACGGGTATCCGCGCAATGATTGATGAGGGGAAGAACTCGCGTGTCCAATGATGTCGACCTCGGTGCGAGAACTGTTGGTGCGACAAAGTGGTCGCTAATCACTCAGGTCGCTTCAAAGCTGATTAGCCCTTTAACGACTATTGTGCTGGCAAGAATTCTTGCGCCGAGTGTAATAGGTGTTATGTCGCTAGTCACGATGGTCACATCGTTCGCCGATCTTTTTTCAGATGCTGGTTTTCAGAAGTACCTTATTCAACACGAGTTTAGATCAGAAAAGGATTTGCGCCTATCCGCCGATGTTGCATTTTGGACAAACTTTGCAATCTCTGTGTTTCTATTGCTCGGAGTGGTTCTTTTAAAGGATTGGATAGCGGTACTTGTTGGTGATTCGACTATCGGGTTAGCCATTGCGATTGCCTGTGGCTCGCTTCCCCTTACTGCCGCTGTTAGCGTACAGACTGCAATTTATCAGCGGGCATTGGATTTTAAGACGTTATTCTACTCTCGAGTTGGTTCGGCATTCCTCATATTTATAGTGGCTGTACCCTTAGCGTTAGTCGGCGGCGGGTATTGGTCTATGATTGTTGGAACACTTGTGTCAAATCTTTTCCTTGCTGTTTGGCTTACGGCTAAATCAGATTGGAGGCCCTCCTTTCGCTACAGCCTGATAGAACTTAGGGCGATGTTTTCATTTAGCGGCTGGACGCTTCTGGAAAGCTTTTCAATTTGGCTTACTAGCTGGGCGGGCACGTTTGTTCTCGGACGTGTCATGACGGGTTACTATCTCGGTCTGTACAACACATCAACTTCTCTCGTGAATTCTGCAATAGGGATTATTACTTCTGCAGTTAATCCGGTTATTTTTGCTAGCCTATCTCGTTTGCAGGGAAACCGAGTGCTATTTAACTCAGTTTTTTATTCCATGCAAAAGGTCATTTCATTATGCGTTGTTCCTATTGCGTTCGCCCTCTTTGTGTTTTCTGATCTCCTTGTTGAAATAATACTTGGATCCCAATGGCTGGAAGCGTCGACGTATTTTGGCTTGTATTCGCTTGCAAGTGCATTAGTTATAGTCTTTTGTCATACGGCATCTGATGCTTATCGTGCGCTCGGTAAACCGAGATTATCATTAGCAGCACAGCTTGGTTTTTTAGCAATTATGGTTCCCTCGCTTTATTTTGGAGCGAGTATGGGTTTCGAGGTTTTTTCCGTAGTTGTACCGCTTGCTCGTGTAGTTGGATTCGTCGTCATCCATTTTGTCATCTGTCATTGCGTCGTGGGCCTATCGCCGGCAATAATGATTTACAAGCTTAGATGGGTTTATGCTGCGACGTTGTTTATAGCCATTCCAGTATCTATTGTCATCAAATTCTTTAACGTAGGCGCAGCAATACAGATAGCATTAGCGCTATTTTCGGTTTTTTTATACATAGCCGAGCTGCTTTATATTCGTGATCTTAGAGAGACGCTGGTTTGGCTGCTGGTCAAATTTGGGTTTAGTTCCTTTGTTTATCGCCTTCTTCCATCAAGGCTCTCTGGGCTGGTAAAGAAGGAGTTTAGCGAGGATTGGGGCGATGTCAGTGAAGGTAGATAAAAGCTTCGAGCTGTCGATGATGTCGCCGCTTAAGATAACGATGATGCTACTTGTCGTTCTATATCACTCGTGTGTTATGTGGGCGGGAGAAGGATGGTTCGATAAACCTGCGGTTCAATGCGTCCAGCTTGGAATTCTCGCTATCTGGCTCAATACTTTTCATGTGGCGGCGTTCGTGTTTGCGTCGGGCTATTTGTATTCCTACCTTCGCAGGGAAACTGGACACTACGGAACAATTGTTTCTGTTTTGACAAAAAAGGCGAAGCGTTTGCTTTTGCCCTATGCTGCCATATCTGTTCTATGGGCTGCTCCGATATATGCCCTATTCTTCGGCTCAGACGACCTAATCTGGAAATTCGCTTTCGCCGCTAGTCCTTCTCAACTTTGGTTTCTTCCTATGCTCTATTGGTGTTTTGTGGTTTTAGAGCTGGTTCGCGTTCTCCTTCCAGACTTAGTGGAAAGACCACTGAAGCTATTGCTTTATGCGGTGGGGATATCGTTCGTCGCACCCATCGTCTCTGCGCTTGTCGGTAATATCCTTCAATTGGCGTCTGCCTTTCAGTATTTACCTGTCTTTTGTGCCGGTTATGCTTTCAGGGCTGGAGAAACAAGGCGTTTCTGGTCAATAGGGCCGCTTTTTTGGATTATCGTCGATTTGGTTTTATTTTTTGTCTGGTCGAATGTCGAATGTGCCGAGGGCTTTGCTCCGTCTATCATTTCAAACATTATCCTTTTGCCGCTTCGGCTGGCGGGATGTGCTGTGGCACTTTCTGTTTTAGGCGCATTGGGCCTTTTCATCAAGAACGGCTTTAGAAATTGGCGAATGCTGAATAGAGTAGCGAGGATTCTGGAGAGCAACTCACTCGGCGTGTATCTATTTCATCAGCAAATTATCTTTTTCGTGCTTTCAAAACTAAATATTCCAAGTGCGCCTCCGATGGTTGTCGCAACGGCGTGTTTCTTTATCTCTATGACGATCTCAATAGGATTATCTGAAATTCTTTCTCTTAGCAAACGCACGAAGTGGATTGTTGGGAAGGGTTGAGAATGGCTAATACTACAGACCGTGGAAAAACACTTGTAACAGGTGCCGCTGGTTTTATCGGTGCCTTTTTGTCAGAGCATCTCGTGCGCGAGGGATGGGATGTTGTTGGGCTGGACAACGTGAATGCCTACTACGACCCTGGCATTAAAGAAGACCGACTTCGCATGCTTCGAGAGGCCGATGAGGACGGGCGCTTCACATTCGTCCGCGGAGATCTCACCGATGCCGCTCTTGTCGAGCGTCTTTTTGTTGAGAATGATTTCGACGTCGTCGTGAATCTTGCTGCTCAGGCAGGCGTGCGCTACTCGATTGATAACCCCAAGGCGTACATCGACTCCAATCTCATCGGCTTCTACAACATTCTCGAGGCGTGCCGTCATCATCCGGTGAAGCACCTCGTCTTCGCTTCATCGTCCTCGGTCTACGGCGGCAACGAAAAGGTGCCCTTCTCCGAGGCGGATCAAGTTGACCATCCAGTGTCGCTTTACGCTGCCACTAAAAAGGCCAACGAGCTCATTGCCCATGCGTACTCCAAGCTCTATGACATCCCTTGCACGGGCTTGCGTTTCTTCACGGTTTACGGCCCTATGGGCCGTCCCGACATGGCGTATTTCAAGTTTGCCAATACGCTTCGTGCGGGAGGAACAATCCAAATCTACAACATGGGCGCTTGTCGGCGTGACTTCACCTACGTGGACGACATCGTTGAAGGCGTTGTGCGCGTTATGGAGCATGCTCCTGAGGACTGCGGAACCGGCGCGCGATACAAGGTTTACAACATCGGCAATTCTGAGCCGGTGCAGTTGCTTGAATTCGTCGATACGCTTCAGCATGTTCTTGTAGAAGAGGGCATTCTTCCGGAAGACTACGACTTCGATGCGCATAAAGAGCTCGTTCCTATGCAGCCGGGCGATGTGGTGGAGACGTACGCCGATTGCTCGGAACTTCAGCGTGACTTTGGCTACCAACCTGCAACAAAGCTCGAGGATGGCCTTCGCGCCTTTGCCAAGTGGTATCGGGAGTATTACGGACTTTAGGGTCTAATTAACTATTAAAGGGCTCGCGCCCTGTTACGTTCTTTGACAATTGGAGACTGAGATGAAGATTGCCGTTGCCGGTACTGGCTATGTTGGTCTTTCGCTCGCTGTCCTGCTTGCACAGCACAACGAAGTTCACGCTTTGGATATTGTTCCCGAGAAAGTAGAGGTGCTCAACCGGTTTGAGTCGCCCATCCGGGATGCTGAGATTGAACGGTTTCTGGATGAAGCTAAGGTAGGGGAGCGCGCGCTTGATCTGACGGCTACGATTGATACGGCGGCAGCATACACAGGTGCCGACTACGCGGTTATCGCGACGCCGACCAACTACGATCCAGCTCGTAACTACTTTGACACCTCCTCCGTTGAGGCGGCCATCGATGCGGTTCGTTCGGTAAATGCGGACGCATGGATCGTCATCAAGTCGACTATTCCCGTCGGTTACACGGAGCGCCTGCGCGCGGAGCGCGGGGATTCCCGCATCATCTTCTCGCCGGAATTCCTGCGTGAGGGACATGCGTTGTACGACAACCTTCATCCCAGTCGCATTGTGGTAGGCGCGCCTGCAGACGATGCTGAAGCTCGCGCCGCTGCCGAGCGCTTCGCCGCCCTGCTTTCTGAAGGCGCCGATTCCGCAGAGCATAATCGCATGAACGAGGACGGCACGACCGGCATTCCCGAACTCGTGCTCGGCCTCACAGAGGCCGAGGCGGTCAAGCTTTTCGCCAACACCTACCTGGCATTGCGCGTCTCCTACTTCAATGAGCTCGACACCTACTGCGAGGTACGCGGGCTCGACACCGCTGACGTCATCCGCGGCGTGTGTCTGGAACCGCGCATAGGCTCCTTCTACAACAACCCCTCTTTCGGCTACGGTGGATACTGCCTGCCCAAGGACACCAAGCAGCTGCTCGCCAACTATAGGGATGTTCCGCAGAACCTCATCGAGGCAATCGTGGACTCCAACCGCACGCGCAAAGATCACGTTGCAGATGAGGTTCTTACGCGCGTGAACGAGCTCGTGTACGCGGGCGTTTCAGCACCTACTGTGGGCGTGTACCGCCTGACCATGAAGAGCGGGTCGGACAATTTCCGCGCGTCTTCTGTCCAGGGAATCATGAAACGCGTGAAGGCCAAAGGCGTACCCGTGGTGGTCTACGAGCCTACGCTGGACGATACGACGTTCTTCGGTTCCGAGGTTACGCATGACCTCGTGTCATTCAAAGCGCGCTGCGATCTGATTATCGCCAACCGTTGGAGCGACGAGCTCACGGATGTGGCGGACAAGGTGTATACGCGCGATTTGTTCCGCAGGGATTAGGCTTAGTACGAGATTCCGCTTTGATGAAAGGGTGACACCATGCCTCTCCGCACCGACTACTCGGACGTCTCCTTCAAGAACGACGGCCGCCTGAAGCTCCTCGTCATCGTGGGAACGCGGCCGGAGATCATCCGCCTCTCGGAAGTCATCAAGAAGTGCCGGCGTCACTTCGACTGCCTGCTCGCGCACACGGGGCAGAACTACGACTATACGCTGAACGGTATCTTCTTCCGCGACCTGTCGCTCGACGACCCGGACGTCTACATGGACGCGGTGGGGGAGGACCTGGGTTCGACCATCGGCAACATCATCGACGCCTCCTACAAGCTCATGGTGCAGGTCAAGCCGGACGCCCTGCTCGTGCTGGGTGACACGAACTCGTGCCTCTCCGCCATCCCCGCCAAGCGCCTGCACATCCCCATTTTCCACATGGAGGCGGGCAACCGCTGCAAGGACGAGTGCCTGCCGGAGGAGACCAACCGCCGCATCGTGGACGTGATCTCCGACGTGAACCTGGCCTACTCCGAGCACGCGCGCCGCTACCTGAAGGACACCGGCTGCGCCCCCGAGCGCACCTACGTGACGGGCAGCCCCATGGCGGAGGTGCTGCGCGCCAATCTCGAGAAGGTCGAGGCGTCTAACGTCCTTGGCGAGCTGGGGCTTGAGCCCAAGCGCTACATGCTGCTCAGCGCCCATCGCGAGGAGAACATCGACACTGAGGCGAACTTCACGAGCCTGTTCACTGCCATCAACGCGCTCGCCGAGAAGTACGATATGCCCATCCTGTACAGCTGCCACCCGCGCTCTCGCAAGCGCCTGGAGGCCACGGGCTTCAAGCTGGATCAGAGGGTTCGCATGCACGAGCCTATGGGCTTCCATGACTACAACTGCCTGCAGATGAACGCCTTCGCGGTGGTGTCGGACTCCGGCACCCTGCCCGAGGAGTCGAGCTTCTTCGCGAGCATCGGCAAGCCCTTTCCGGCGGTGTGCATCCGCACGAGCACCGAGCGCCCCGAGGCGCTCGACAAAGCGTGCTTCACGCTTGCCGGCATCAGCGAGCGGGGCCTCCTGCAGGCCGTCCATACGGCCGTGGCCCTGGACGCCGAGGGTAGCTACCCAGAGGCGCCCGTGCCCGATTACGCCGACGAGACTGTGTCCACCAAGGTGGTCAAGATCATTCAGAGTTACACTGGCGTGGTGGACAAGATGGTGTGGCGCAAGCAAGGGTAATTGGCCCCAACAGGCTGAAGAGGGGAGTCTAGCTATGTCTAAGAAGAAGGTTTTCGTATCGTTTGATTACGAAAATGATCGAGAATATTACTATCTGATGAAGGCATGGGACGCGAATCCAAAATTTGACTTCGTGTTCAGCGACTATTCTTCACGTGAAATTCAGTCCGATAGCGTTTCTGTGGTGAAAGCCTGTCTCACCAAGAAAATCAAGGAGGCAACTTACACGCTGTGCATTGTCGGCGCAGAGGCTGATGCGTTGCACCCAGATTGGCGCGAAATCGGCTACCGGAATTGGCAGAATTTTGAGGTGGCACGCAGCATCCAGAATGGGAACAAGCTGATTGGTGTGAAGATTAGGAGCACCTATGCGGCTCCTGAAGAGCTGAGGTACGTCGGCGCCAAATGGGCTTATTCGTTCTCTCAAGCCGAGATCGTTGCGGCTCTGGATAGGGCGTAGCAGGTGTCTGACAGCCTTTACGATCACTACAAGGACACATGCCAGACCCAGCGCGCCGCTTGTTCGCTAAGAAACAGATTTTTCTTAGCGCTTCTGATACTGGTATTTGCTCTTGGTGCATTCACGTTTGACCCACAGGGGTGCGAGGACGCGGCGGCAGCCGTTCTGGCAGGTTACGGTTTTGATCTCTCGGTGAGTGGAAGGGTCGTCCAGACGCTTTTGTGGGTTGGCGTTCTTTATACGTACATCCGTTATCTGCAGCTTATGACGACAATCGAGCGGGACTACCTTTATTTAAATAAAATAGAGCGCGAGTTAAAGGGCCAAGGCTGCTTGATTGATAGGGAAGGCACCAATTATTCGATGGGGTGGCCTCTTCTCTCGAAGGCCATTGACTTGCTATATAAGTGTTTTTTTATCGTGCTGTTTGAGGTTGTACTGTTCTCAAAGGCGATCATTGAGGGTTTCGCTATCAATGTTTTCTCATTAATCGACTGGACTGTGCTCATCCTGTTCACTGCTCTTACGGTGTTGTATTGGATTTACCTGTGGGAAGTGAACAAAGCCTATGACGAAATGGACGTAGAAGTCGAAGACTCGTGAGACTCAATAGTGGCTTGCTCTTCGGTATGTGTCAAAGATGACGCGGTACTCATTCACTGTCCGCGATGTATTTCAAGCGGGCGGCCACTAGCATCAGCGACGACCTTCCATCGGGGAAAGTCCCGACGACGCGGGTATGCCGCCTGATTTCCCTGTTGAGCCGCTCGATGGCGTTGTTCTTGCGGATGCGCCGCCAATGCTCGCGGGCATCTCACAGTACGCCGGCGTCTATCGAGGACCTGCTGCACTGCCACCAGGAAAAAGAGGGGTAACGTACAATTTCTTGCGCACTTTGACAGCGGAATAGCGTCCAGGCAAGAAAGGAGGGCACGGCCCGCCCCGGTATGATTCGAGTTGTCGAGACAAGAAGCATATTGGAG
>NZ_JACJKQ010000012.1 GCF_016901575.1 Enorma phocaeensis | reverse complement strand
TATAGAGGCGACCATAGAGAATGATGGGGGTTCCAGATTCGCGCAGGTCATCTTTTGAGTATCCGCGACCCTTGGAGAACGTGCAGATGTCCCCCAGCTTACGCTGTTCCCAAGGACCAGTGAAACCGGGGAACCTCAGCTTGGGTGCATTCGATTTTGATTCGCTCATGGTGGGCCCCTAGCTCTCTGTCAACTCGTCGGCCATGTCGTAGATCGCGTCGCGAAGGGCGTTTCGATACTTGATGCGCGAAAGCGACTGCACCGCCTCGTCCGTCGCCATCGTCTTATACTCACCCGATGCTTCGGCAACTATCCTCGTGATTGCGCCCGTATCGTCAAGGTCTTGCTGCCCAAAGCGGTGACGACTAAACAGCTCGCGCATCTGAGCGCTCTTGACTACCTCGGTTATGCCCCACTTCAACCTAAAGTCGAGCAGAGATCGGTCAAGGCTCGCGTTGCTCGCCGCCTGGATGACCCGCTCGCCATCGCCCTGGGTTTCCAACTTCACCGGGTAGGTCACGCCAGAGTCGGCCGGAGGATAGTCGCCACGTACGATGGCGCCCACGGCACGCATAATCTTCCCCGCATACGTGCGGTCCGCAAGACCGCTTGCAAACTGCTCGATCTTGGCCCTCGTCTCCTCGACTTGCCTCGCCTTCTTCTCGTGAACGGCGTTGAGCAGCGCCTCGATGAGCTCAGTCAGGTAGTCGTAGTCCACCTTGATCTCTTTGACGTGCGTCATGCGCAGCTCGATCTGATAGGCTGGCACGTTCTGCGCCTTGGCAAGATGCTCCTTGAGCTCGTTTGCCAGCGATGTCGTGAGCATCCTCTCCTGATCGGGCTCCATGCCCAACGCGCGCAACAGCTCGTCAGGGTTGTCGTAATCAAAGCCGACCTTCTCGCCGCCAAGCTCATCCGGCTTGAACTGCTTGATCTTTGCCATGCCAGCGTTGTACTCGCGTAGCAGGTCGAGCATGAGCTCCTTCTGCTTTTCCGATGGGGGAAGCTGCGTAAAGTCCTGAGTCAGATCAGCTAGCTTGGCAACTTTCTCCTTGACTTGGTGGAATACCTCTTCGAACTCAGGGGCGGTAATGCCGTCGAGCACGTTCTGCCTGCCGCGCTGCTCGTCGGTGAGGTTGGCGGAGCCTCGATTTGCATAGATGGCCAGCGCCTGGTTCATGAGCCGCTCGTTTTGCGCCGGCCAGCGGTAGTTGACGATGTGGCCCCACGGCTTCTCCTGCATGTCCGCAATGCGGTTCGTGCGCGAGTACGCCTGGATCAGGCCTGCGCCCTTGAGCGTGCGGTCCACATACAAGGTATTGAGCTCGGGCGCGTCAAAACCAGTCAGGAGCTGGTCAACCACGATTACCAGGTCGAGAAACACGCCGTCGTCCGACGTCTTGTTGAGCCTCGCCATAACATCCTGCGTGTAGCCGGAGACGTCGTCCATGCCCCAACTCGTTCCAAACTCCTGGTTGTACTCAGTGATGGCCTCATAGAGCCCCTTGTTTGTCTCGAGCATGAAGTCGCTGTTTGAGGTGCTCTGGCTAAAGGTGACGGCAACCTTGAGCGCGGGCTTGCCCTCGGCTCGCCGCTCGGCGTTCACGCGCTGGAACTCGCGGTAGTACATCATGGCCATGGGCGTAGACGCCCTGCCTCCACCCACGTGCGTGGTGAGCAGCGCGTTATATCTGCCGTTGGCTGAGCGGTTGCGCCAGTTGTCAAAGATGTCCCGCACCACCTCCCGCACGTGATCGGGGTTCTCGTCATAGAAGCTTGGCTCGATCGCATCGTCCATGTCGTCCGGAGTGAGGTTTGCGATCTTGCGCTCAATCTGCCGTTCGGACCAGTCGGGGTGCTGGTCGCGGTAGAACTGCGGTAGGTAATCCTCCTTCATCGCCTGCTCGGATATGGTCGTTTCAAAGTCCACCTGGAAGCCCAAGACGTTGCGGTCGGCAATAGCCTCGCGGATGGTGTACGCGTGCAGGAGCGGGCCGAAGATGTCCTCGGTACGCAGGCCGGTCGTGGTCTCGTCAAACATGGGAGTGCCAGTGTAGCCCAGCCACGCCGCGTGCCGGAACGCCTTCTGGATGGTCTCGAACGCCTCCCCTCCGGTCGAACGGTGCGCCTCGTCTACGATGAACACGATGTTCTTCTCGGGTGCCTGGAACGACCTGCGCTTGACGAGCCTCTCCAGCTTCTGGACCGAGGTCACGATGATGTCGTTGCCCTTGGACTTGAGCTTGCGGCTCAGGTCGGACGTGTTGTCGGTGTTGCGGATGCTTCCGAGCAGGTCGCCCGCCGCATCAGGGTCGTACGCACGATAGTTTTCGAGCGTCTGTTTGGTGAGCGCGATCCGGTCCACCAGAAACACGACCTTGTCAACCCCTGGCAGGCGACTTGCGAGCCACGCAGTCTTGAAACTGGTGATGGTTTTGCCAGACCCAGTGGTGTGCCAGATGTAGCCCACCTTGTTGACGCCCAGATCAAAGTCGACGTGCTTGACGCCCTCGATTGCTCGCTGGGTAGCATAGACCTGATACGGGCGCATGACCTTGAGGCACTGCTTGTTCTTGGTTCCGTCCAAGATCATGTAATTCGTTGACATCTGATGCGCCATGGGGATGGAGAGCATCGAGTCGGCAAACTCCTTCCAGTTGCGCACGACGGCGCTGTCGCTCTTTCTCTGCCATCGAAACGCAAAGTCTTTGTTGAACTTCTCGCTGGTGGTGTTTGCCATGTACTTTGCGTCATTTGGCGTTATGGCAACAAGTATCTGCAGGGTTGAGTAGATGTCGCGGTACTGCCCTTCGTCAATGTATTGCTGCATCTGATTGAGAGCCTCATCCACGTCGTGCGTGTCGCGCTTCTCCTCTATCTGGATGATGGGCAGTCCGTTGATGAGAAGCGTCGTGTCAAATCGGCGGTTCTGCTTGCCCGGAACCCTCGCCGGACGCTCAATCTGGTTCACTACCTGGTAGATGGTGTCACCAGCACCGATCTGCTTTTGATCAAAGACCGTGAGGAACGCATGACGGCCGTCGTCAAGGTCAACCTCGATTTGCGACACTCCGTTGAGACCGTAGAGGAACTGACCCGCCTGATAGGGCGTCTGAAGATCAGCGATTGCTTTTTTCACCTGGGCAAACTCGAGCGCGCTCAGGGGATGGTCGAGTGTGCTTTGGTTGTGGCGCTCCAAAATCTTCTTGAAGTTGTCCCAGAGCTGCTCGGTAGTCTTGATGGCGGGCTCGTAGGTCCATAGCTTGGTTTTGACCACGTAGTCAACGGGCTTTTCTCGCACGATGCCCCATGTCGCGGAAGAAGGCTGCGTGATGGCACCGCTGCACAGGTACTGAATCAGGTCGGACTCAAACTGCAGCTCGCTCTTGTCGATAGTGTTGTTCATTGCCGGTCCGCCCTTCTCATCATTTCTCGTACCAGAATAGTTTCGCGCTCGGACATTCGCTTTCTTAGAGCGTCAAGTTTGAGCTGGCATGCGTACGCCCTACCAATAAGCTCCTGCCTTTTGAGGCTGGGAAGCTGCGGCAGCTCCAGTTCGCGCAGCTGCCTTAACGTGTACTTCATGGTGCTAGACCCCTGCTGGCCAACCCTAAGCTGCCGCCTAATTAATCGGTTTTCGTTTAGCAGGTATACGAGATAGAAAGCATCAATCTCGCCAACAGGAATGAGCTTGATATAGTTTTGCGTTAACAAGTAGCCATGATGCTCAGCCTGCGCGATGACAGCTGTCCCGGACAGAAGGCTGAATATCACATCGCCTGTCGATGCCGTTACAACGACATCCCATGTCTTTACCTGCTTACCTCCAGCACGCTGGGTAATCAGACCCCTTGAATCATCTTCCAAATCCATCTGGGAGTAAATGACGTAACGCGGCGCAGCGTCTCCCCAATCCTCTGTGATACGGAATTGCGGCGTTCCGCTAATTAATTGAGCCGCATCTCTTAGCAGCGCCATGATTTTGTGCCTCCTAAAAATTACAAAATCAATTAGCCTACTAAGAAGAATATACCGGCTAGCATGAGAGGTCAAGTAGATTTGTGCCTTTTGAAAATTACTAATTACCTTAGATAGCAGTGAGGGCCACCGTTAGTAAACGCCAGCGGCCCTCGTCTTTCAAGATAAACCCCGCGAGCCATATCCTACATGTTATCGAACGGCAGGCGCCCAACAGCATACGCAAGCATCTATAAACGATATCGATGCGGCACGGCCGCCCAGGCCGAGTTCGACCTAGGCGGCCGTTGTCATGCTACGCCCGCTTGAGGCGCGAGCCGGCAGCGGTGTCTTCGATGACAAGCCCCATGTCGCGCAGCTGGTCGCGGATGGCGTCGGCAAGCTCCCAGTTTTTTGCCGCACGTGCCTCGGCACGAGCAGCGAGGATCGCCTCGGCGGCATCGTCCACGCTATCGCCCGTGTAGCCGCAGAGCCCGCCAGCAACCCCGAGCAGGCCGACGGGAAGCTCCTCTTTGGGCTCGCGGAGCTTCACGCCAAGGATGGCAAAGGCGCCAGCGATGCCGGCAGAGCAAGCGAAGCACGCCTCGGGATCGGCAGCGCCCGCAACCTCATCGAGATATGTATTTGCCTCGGTCACCAGCTGGAAATAAGCAGCAACGGCGCTGGCGGTGTTGAAGTCGTCGTTCATGGCCTCTTCGAACTCGGCTGACGCCCGCTCGGCGGCAGCGATGAGCGCGGCCGCACGCTCGGCATCGGCCTCGCCCGTTGCGTGGTTCGCCGCCCAGACAAGGTTCTCGACGCAGGTCGCGATACGTTCAAGCGAGTTCTCCGCGCCCTCAAGGCGCTCCCAGCTAAAATCGAGCGGCGACCGATAGTGCGTCTGCAGCATAAGCAGGCGCAGCGCCGCGGCCGAGTGCTTCTCCAGCACCTCTTCGAGCGTAAAGAAATTGCCCAGGGACTTGCTCATCTTCTCGCCGTCGACAAGCAGCATGCCCGTATGCATCCATGTGTTGGCAAAGCCCTCGTGCCAGCAGCAGCTTGCCTGGGCGCACTCGTTCTCATGATGCGGGAAGGCGAGGTCGGAGCCGCCGCCGTGGATGTCGATCGGCGTGCCCAGATAACGATGGACCATGGCGGCGCACTCGGTGTGCCAGCCGGGACGGCCCTTGCCCCACGGGCTCGGCCACTCGGGCTCCCCGGGCTTGGCCGCCTTCCACAAGGCAAAGTCCAACGGATCGCGCTTGTCCTCGTTCTCCTCGATGCGCGCGCCCACCATGAGGTCGTCGATCTTGCGTCCGGACACCTCGCCATAGCTGGGATCGCTTCGCACGGAGAAGTACACGTCGCCGTTCTCCGCCGCGTATGCATGCCCCTGCTCGATCAGACTCTTGATCATGCCGATCATGGGACCGATCTCTTTCGTGGCGCGGGGGCGAATGTCGGGGTCCATGACGTTCGCGGCGCGCATGATGCCGATGAACTTCTCCGAGAACTCCTCTGCCACCTCGGCAGCGGTGCGCCCCTGCTCGTTGGCACGGTTGATGATCTTGTCGTCGACATCGGTCAGGTTCTGGGCAAACGTGACCTCATAGCCCGAAGCGATGAGCCAGCGACGAATCACATCGAAGGAGATGAACGTGCGGGCGTTGCCGATATGAATGTTGTCGTAGACGGTAGGGCCGCACACATACATACGGACCTTGCCCTCTTCAATCGGGGCAAACTCCTCTTTTTTGCGCGTGGCGCTGTTGTAAATCTTCATGACATCCTCCGAGGGGCAACTCGCCCCGTCATTCGCTGCTCAACCGGTGCCCGCCGCGCCCGGCGCGAAACTCCACGCGAACGATGGGGCGCACCGCCCAAACATTGCTTGTATGGTGAATATGGTACTCGACTGGCGCATGGGCAGGAAGAACTCCTTTGACAGCCCATCGAGCCGGCTGAGGCGCCACAACGGCTTCGTGAAGAGGAGCGGGGTTCGAGCCGAACCTCGAGCGGCGGCCCTTATGCCCGCTTCTCCAGCAAACAGACCGCCCACGCGCCGACACCTTCGCCCTTGCCTTCCCAGCCCAGACGCTCGGTGGTCGTGGCCTTCACCCCCACCTGCTCCACGTCGACGCCGAGCGCCCGCGAAAGGTTCGCTCGCATCTGCTCGCGAAACGGGCTGATCTTGGGCTCCTGGCAGGCGATGGTGCAATCGGCGTCTACGAACTCGTAGCCGCGCTCGCGGGCATACTCCATGACCGCGGCGAGGAGCTTGAGGGAATCCGCCCCCTCGTACGCAGGGTCGGTGTCGGGAAAGAGCTTGCCGATGTCTCCGCCGCGACAGGCGCCGAGAATCGAATCCGCCAAGGCATGCGCCAGCACGTCGGCGTCGGAGTGGCCCAGCAGCCCCTTGTCGTGGGGGATGTCCACCCCGCCGATGATGCAGCGCCGGCCCTCCACAAGCCGATGCACGTCATAACCATGTCCGATGCGCAGCATTGTAATCCTTCCCAGTGTCGGCATTTGACTGGCATCATAGCGCATGGAGCGCGGCGCGGGGAATCCACGGGCTGGCGACGATTCTGAGACCAGACGCACCCTAGGCTCGGATTGTGCGGGAGAACGGCGCGGCGTTTGAGCCCTTGGGCGATGTGGTCTCAGTTTCGGGCTTGAAACGGGCTCAGACCGAGACTATGGGCAGCCTAGTCTCACTTTGAGCAGGCGGCATGCCCTCCCCCGCGCATCCGGCAGCATAGCCCGCATCTCCCAGCGAAGCCGCCGCGGGCAGCGCTTGAACCCGCAAGCAGGCACGCCGTCGAGGCGTGTATAGAGGAACGCAGCCACCCTGGAAGAGCCGGGGGCACGTTCGGAGCCTCGTCGTACCTAGATGGACTACCTGAGCTATGCAGATATGAGCAACGGCCCCGCACGGTACCCATTGCCGCAAAGGCTTCATGGGATACCGCGCAGGGCCACAGCGAAGCGCCGGTCAGCTTATGCGCACGACAGCGTGGGCACGCGAGCGATGACTATCTCTTACGACGCATCCGGGCAGAGCCGACAAGGGCGGCAGCTCCTCCGACGGCGGCTATAAGCACGACTATGGGGGCCACGTCGCCGGTGGAGGGCAGAATGTGATCCGTTGAGCCTGAGGAGTCTTGCGGATCTTCGGGCACGTTTGGATCCTGGGGCTCCTCGGGAGTCTCCGGGGTAACTGGGGCGTCAGGCGTATCCGGATCTTCGGGGCTATCCGGCTCATCAGGGGTATCCGGGGTGTCAGGATCTTCAGGATCCACCGGAGTGTCGGGGGTATCTGGCGTATCGGGATCGTCATCGCCACCGGGATTCACCGGAGGACGATCCGGCGTGTCGCCACCCGGATCAGACGCCTTCGTCCACGTGAGTGCAAACGGGCTGAAGCTGCCGTCCTCGACATCGCCGTCAAGCGTGAAGACCACACGTCCGTCTACGACACTGCATGGAATAACCTCCACCTCGCTCTTGGCAATCTGATCGGCGGCGTCAGGAGATCCGGCCCCACCGTACTCGCGATGCAGGCCCTTGAAGTGATGCACGGCAAACGTGACATTGCTGGGGTCCACGCCTTCGGGAACAGGCCAAGAGATCGTGATGTCAGAGTCCGTGCTCACCCAAACATTGCCGTCGTGTTCATTCACCAAGTCGAGGTACTTGAACTCGGTCGATGATGCGTCGATGCCGGCATGTTTGGCAAGCAGCGCCTCGGTGTCGGCGGTCGTACCGTTCTCAACAGGAAGCAAGTCATCGAAGAGCAGCGACACCTGTGCGCCGCTATCGGGGTCGGCGCCATCGATGCCGAGCAGGCCCATCGAGTCGTCGCCGTTGGTGAAGAACGTGGCGCCAGCAGCAACCGTAGCGGTGGCAAGCGCGCTATCCTGCTCGCCGGTCGCCGTCTCGCCCACAATAACGGGATTGGCGGCCACCACATCAGCGGTGCCTTCCTCGCCCGCAGCCTCGCTGGCGTTTGAGACGGTGCGTACCGTAAGCGTGGCAGGCTCCTCATCGGATGTGGCGACCTTGACATTCACAAGACGGCCGTCGGAAAGCGTTGCCGCAACGTCGTCATCCGAGATGACCACATCGTAGACGCCCGCCACCTCGTCATCATCGGCAGCAGAGCCCTCCTCAAGCGAGAAAGCGGCGTCCAACTCGGGGATGACGATGGTTCCATCACCTACGGTCGCATCCTCGGCATCGAGTGACACGGAATCGCCGTCAACCAGCAGCGCAAGCCCAACGTCCCCCTCATCAAGCGCTTTAGAAAGATCGTCATCAGCGCTCACGCGATAGCGGACCTCGGGGAAGTTGTCGTTGTCCATAGAGTCGCCACCCGTATAGGCAACCATGTCCCGAGGCTCCAAGGTAAGGGTGCCGGCAATTACGGGTTCGCCGAGCGTGAGGTACTGCTCGGAAGTGTCGTTCTCGACAATCTCGTATTTAACGCGGTCAGCCTCATCGGTGTCTTTATAGCGAGCGTCCGGCTTGTCCTCGTACCAGCCGTCCACGCCCAGGATAAAGCCGGAGGGGTCGATAAGGGTGAAGGTGCCGTGCTCGTTGGCTCGAGGCGCCGGCGCGGCGGCGAGACCAGGCCGCGTCTCTCCCCCTACCGAGTCGAGACCCATGTCGTGGTCGCCTTCCCAGCTGTCGTCGACGTCGATGCCTCCGCCCTGGCCTTCGTCGCCGCCTTCCTCGGTGGGCTCGGCGTAGTTATAGAAGTCGTTCGCACCATACGCAGCCGTGTTACCAAAGATGCGGCCGCCTTCCATGGTATAGGTGCCCGTGATGTTAGCCACGCCGCCGGCGAGGGCCTGATCCTCAGATTGGCCCTCTTCCGCTGTCGCCTGGTTGCCGGTGATATCCCCTCCCTCCTGGGTGAAGGCCCCAACGTTCTCTACGCCGCCCGCCCTGAGAGCGATGTTGTTGGCGATGGAGCCGCTCACGAGGGTAATGTCGGCGCCACCGTTATAAATGCCACCGGCCTCGCCCGCCGTGTTCTCGCTTACCGAGGTCTCGGTAAGCGTAAGCTCGCCTGCGCCAGCACCGATTCCACCACCGGCGGCAGACGCCTCGTTGCTGCCCACGGTGCAGTTGTCGAGCGTCACATCGGAGCTGCCCTGAATCCACATGCCGCCACCTTGCGGAGCGTCGTTGCCCGTAACCTTTACGTTTCGCATGGCGACGTCGCCGCCCAGCACGCAGACGCCACCGCCGCCCTGCGTGGCGGTGTTGCCGCTCACCGTGGTGTCGACGATCTGGATGCCTGTGGGTTCAGCATCGGACCCGCCGCCCGGGGGCGTGAGGCCGCCACCGGAGGTCCGGGCGAGGATGCCGCCGCCAACGCTGGAGTTGCTGTAGGGCTCGCTCGGGCTGCTATCTCGCAGCGTCATATTACCCGAAACGGTGCAGTCCTCGATCCTCGCACCCGCAACGCCGTTGAGGTATAGACCAGCCCCCAGCAGAGCGGTGTTGCCGTTAATCGTAACGTCTGTGAGAGAAACTACCGCATCGCCCGTGGCGTAGACACCACCGCCACCGCTCTCATGCTGCGTGTGGTCATCGCTCGTGAAGGCCGAGTTGTTCGAGATGCTGCCGCCCGTAACGGTGACGCGGGCTTTGTTCGCGGCGTAGATGCCGCCGCCAGCCCAGCCGCTGTTGTTCGCCACGCGATTCCTCTCAACCTTACAGTTGGTAAGAGTAACCGTGCTGCCAACCCCCGTGACGGCAATACCGCCGCCTGCCTGCTGGCGTCTACTCCAGTCGCCTTCATATTTGCCGCAGTTGTCAGTAATGGCAGCGCCTTCTGCAGTGAGCGTGCTGCCACCCGAAAGATAGATGCCCGCACCATAGCTATAGCTGTTACCGCCAGTGAGCCTGTTGTTGGTGACCGAGCCGCCCTCCATAGTCATGGTGGCACCTTTGAGCACTTGCACGCCGCCGCGCGAGGTGCCCGAGTTATCGGTAATGCTGCCACCGTTCACGGTGATGCTCGCATTCTCGCCGCTTGCCTCTACGGCAGAGGCGCCGTCCTCGACACCTTTCCACCCGCTCACGGAGCCGTTGGCGTTTAGGGTAAGACTGCCCGCCACGTCAATGAAGCTCTCTTCTCCATTGACCTCGTCGGCGGCAATGCTGCCGTTGAGGGTGAGCGAGCCGCCCTCTGCTACCTGTACGAACATACCCGTGTCACCGTTAACGGTAACGCTGCCGGTGATGGTGAGCCTCGCACCCTTGGCAACGATGAACGTCGGGCTGTCATCCTTGTCGTCCGACTGCCCGCGGTCGATAGCGGCGTCGTCTGCGAAGGTTATGGTGACGTCGGCATTCTCAGGAATCGAAACGGAGCTGTCCGCGGTCAAGGTACCAGACGCGGAAATATCGACCGGCGATTCGGAAGACACCTTTTCCACTGCGTTAGCAAGGTCATCCCACGTGGTCACGGATTCCGTCGCATACGCCCTCGCCGGCACGCCGACAAAGCACAGCGCGCACAGAAGCGTCAGCGTGCATGCGACAAGGCTCCCGAACGAGCGTAATCTTAGTCTTGGAACACCCTTTTGGCATGGCTGTCTCTTACCAGTTTGAGCCTCAACGTATCCACAATCTCCTCCCCAGATCTTTCAGCTTCCATCCCATACGTCGTCCTCGTCATATCGACGCCAACCGACCGGCTATGTAGCGAGCGCCGAGCTACGAGTCGCCCGTACCCAACATGGCAGCCATCAGGCGCGACGCCTCCCGAACGCCATCGGGCGTAGCGCGATACAGGTTGGCAAGCGAGGCACCCGTGTCGCCCGCGCGGGGCACGCGTTCGACATGCTTCAACTTGACGAGCTTGGAAATCGATCGGTTGATGGACTGCTCGCACACGCCGAGCATCTTGGCCATATCGGCCTTTGCCATGACGAGCCCGTCTGCGTTGTCGGCAGCAGGCACCGGACCTCGGGCACTGCTGCCCGCCGTACCAAACGCAATCAGGACGAGCACGCGTTCGTACGAGAACGCGTGCCTGCCGTGTATGCGCGGCACGTCATCTGCGAGCTTTCGCCCTGCCATACGAAACCCTCCTTCCCAGAGTCACGCATCGGTGCCGAGGCGCTTTCATAACTCGGCAGCACTGACCTGCAGGCCAAAGCGCAATCGACCTTATCGACGACGGGCACGCCTCCAAACGGCGATAGCCACCACGATCGCCGCGACACCGGCGAAGCCCACAACAAGCGCGAGCGCGACAGACGAGTCGCCCGTTTTGGGCAGCCCGGGTTCCTCAGCATCGCCTGAATCATCCGGAGCTTGTGGCTCGTTAGGACTCTGCGGCGTGTCGGGAGTGTCGGGAGTGTCGGGCTCGTCCGGCGTGTCAGGCGTATCCGGGGTATCCGGCTCGTCCGGCGTGTCAGGCGTATCCGGGGTATCCGGCTCGTCCGGCGTGTCAGGCGTATCCGGCTCATCTGGCTCATCTGGGGACGTCGGCGGATTGTCGGGGCCGTCGTCCGGCGTCGTACTTGGGACATAGGTGTTCGTAAGCACGAAGCCGTCGCCCGCATTGCCTGTCACGGTCCCTTGGTATCCTGCGGGAACGTCCTCCACGACGCTGTAGGCGCCCCTGGCGGGAAGGCCGGTAAACGTCGCCTTCCAATTGTTGGCCGCACTGAGCACAGCCGTATCTATCCTCTTCTCGCCATTCAGCACATGAACGGTCACCGATTCGGGACGCTTGCCAGCGGCGTCATCGTTGTCGCACCAGACCTTGGAGACCTCAACCGAAAGCGTTTCCTCATCATTGCCGACGGTAATGCCGCCGTTCGAAGCCACGCCGCCTCCGTACCAGCCCGCAGTGTTACCCGAGATGATGAGCTTTGCCTGGGTCTTGGCAAGATCCTGAGCATCCGTAGTGGAAACGGCCTTGAGCGCCATGCACGACGTGATGCGCGTGGTATCGATCGGCTCTGTGCTAGCCCCTTCTTCACCATAGCGAGGGACGTCTGGATTCACCGATGGGTAGACGCCAGAACTAGCCTGAAGTCTAACCCTGCCGTCTTCCATCCACGACACGGCACCTCCGCCGAGCATCCTGCTAGCGACCTCTGCATCGTATCTGCCAGCGTCGTTCGCAAACGCCGAGAATACGAAGTCATCACCCGCTGCGCGCCAGAACCCGTCCACCACGGCAGCGTTTCCAAACACTGCAGCGCCCTCGGACACATACAGTCGCGCGATCCCCGTCGCGCAGAACCACATGCCGCCGCCCTGGGGCGCGGTATTCTCGGTCACCAGGACATTGCTCATATGAAGCGTGCTGTAGTGATCGTAGTTTCCCTCGCTATACACGCCGCCGCCCATCTTGGTGGCGGTGTTGCCGGTGATGGAGCCTGCGTTGAGCGTCACTCCGTTGGTATATGAGTACACGCCAGCACCCGTGAAGCCATGATTGTTCGAGATCGAACCGCCGTTCATGACAAATGCGGTCTTGTACTCCTGCTCATCGTTCTGCAGGTTTCCGTCAACCACGCACACCCCAGCGCCGTTGCCGCCGCGGTTCCCGTCAATGGCGCCGCCATCCATGGTGAATGTTGCATTGCTCTCGACATGCACGGCACCCGAGGCGCTTACGTTGGCCTTGTTAGCAGCGGAGCACACGTTGCCACCGATTTGCGCCGTGCCGGATAACGTGAAGGTTGTCCTGGCATCATCTTCATTGCCGAACAGCATAAGGGCCGCCCCGCGCACGCCGCTGTTGCCCCGGATGGCGCCACCGGACATGGAGCCCGTGGCATTCCCCAACATGAGGACGCCCGAAGAGCTGTTGAGCGGGTCTGCATCCGTTGCGATGTTCTGCTCTATAGAACCTGCCGTCATAATGAACGAGGCACCGTCGCTCACACGCACCGGCGCGCTGTAAGCGGCATCATCAAGCACCTTGCACGAGTCGATGACACCGCCGGCAACCTCGATGCTCGCGCCCTCACCCGAAGCCTCCACCACACCTGTGCTATCAGTCGAAATCGAAGCACGGGTAACACGGGCTCCCTCGGAGAGCGTCACCACACCTTGAGAAGATACGACGCTGTGCTCGTTGTACCGTCCAAACAGGACGAGCTCGCCGGAGCCCTCCCCCGCAAACGTCACATGCGCACCTGCTCCAACGACAATGAGGTCGTTGATGGAGCCATCTTTCGAGGCAAAGAGGTACCGGGTCTCGCCATCGGACTTGATGGTGATGTCTTTGCCCGCGGGGATGGTCAGCCCATCCTTAAGGGTCACGTTCTTGCGCAGCACAATGACCTCGCCCGAGGCGGCATCTTTCACCGCTTCCTGAAGAGCTTTTCCGTTCTCAGCTATCGTATCGCCCGCATCTTTGAGCGATGGCACCGTGTAATTCGCCTTGCAGCTCGTTGGGAGCGCGCCTTCGATCTTCACGATGTCTTCGCTATTGTTGATGGTGAGCTTCTTAAGTGTGCTGGGAAACACGTTGGCATTGACAGTCTCGATACTTGAGCCGAGCACAATCTGAGTGAGACCCGTATTATCGAACGCGCCGGCGCCCAGAGAGGTAACGCCATCCGGCACCTCCAACGGGTCGGGCAGATCGGCACCGTAGCATCCATACGATCCGATGCTTTTCAAACGTTCGGGCAACCCCACCGCCGAAAGGTCGGTCCACACAAAACCCCACGTGCCGATTGAGGTGATGGCAGGGTTGAGCGCGGTCACATGTGCCGTCACATACGAGAACGCGTAGGTAGGGATAGACGTGACGTTACCCAAGTCAAGGTCTCCCGTTAAGTTCCTGCAGTTATAAAACGCATACGACCCGAGCGTGGTGACCTGCGAGAGATCGATCGGCCCCGTCAGCGCCCTGCACTCTTTGAATGCAGAGTGCCCGATAGATGTCACCGAAGAAAGCGAAGGTATGGTGGTGAGCGCTGTGCACCCTGAGAAGGCGCCCTGCCCAACGGATGTGATGACACCCTTCGCCTCGACCGTTGTGAGCGCGGTGCAGTCAGCAAACATGCTGGATACAATCTCGTCGATCGATGCAGGCAGAACGATGCTCGTCAGCGATGTGCAACCACTAAAGGTGCTGCCTTCGGTTATCTGGATGCCCTCGGGCAACGTAATAGACGTTAGCGAGATGGCATTCTCGAAGGTGGCAGGTTGGCTCAGGCGCTTGAGCGTGCTCGGAAGGTTAACGGTTGACAACGCTGAACAGTTGTTCACCATAAAGTTTGAAGAGATCTCTTCAACACCCTCTTCAAACGTAAGGGTCTGAAGCTTGCTCATGCTCTGTAGCGAGCCGTTGAAGTTCTTTACGGAACCAGGAATGGTGAGCGAGGTAAGGTCGGGAAACTTTGAAAAGCGCATGCCGTCGACACTCGTGACAGTCTCGGGGATGACGAGAGAGGTCACCCCTGCGCACTGGGTGCCCCAACCTAACGCGGCAGAAAGCTCGCTGACCGTGTAGGTGACGCCATCACTGACGATGCTCGAAGGAAGGGAGAGCTCGGCGACCTGCTCGGTGAGCTTCAGCCCGGTGAGCGTCGCCGTGAGGGCCTCGGTGTCGATCGTTGCCTCATATGAGGCGCCCCCGTCTTCGAAGGTCACCTCCCGCTCCTCTGCCCAGGCATTTGCAGGCATGAGCGCCATGTATGCGATGACACACAAAGCTGCGAAAACCCGCCGTATCGCTTGCACCATGTTAAATCCCGTCCTTCGTTTGATGTTGCTGCGTTTTATGTCCGATGCTCCATCCGACTCCCCAGGTCTGCCCGCCATAAGGCGAGAACCCCGATAGAGCTGCGGCAGCCGTGAGCTTATTGAGCCAGCGGCTGCGGGTTTCTGCATCCTGACGCGGCGCGGCGCCGGGTTCCCCATGCCGACAAACGCACCTTTCCCATTCGTCCCCCTATGTGACACGTCCAGATACACTTTGAAAAGCATACCCCCCCCCCGCTCATTTTGTCAACGCGGCAGATGGGGAAACGTGTGCTAAAAATGGGGTCTACGGTTGGATTTTTCGGCGGCAACGGGCCTCGCGCCCGCACCTCGGCGTCATAAGTTCATACGTTTGGCGAACGCCGCCACAGCTTCGCCTGCGCCCCGTGCTAGCGGCGCATGTCCGATGCGCAGCGGCGTAGGTTGAACTCCTTTGTCTCGGGGCGTCCGTCAGAGCTGCACGCGAGGCATGACGCCCGTGTCCTGCGCGCTCTCCGCGTCGCTCATGCGACCCAAAAGGATCGCCGTCACGGGGCGCAGGTCCTCAGGCACCGTGACCTTCAGATTGTCGCGCGGACTTGCCACGCACTGCACCGCGCCGCCCATGCGCTCCACAAGCGAGGCGTCGTCCGTGCCCACAAACCCTTCGGCGACGGCGGCGGCATGGGCGCGCCGCATGACCTCGACGCTAAAGATTTGGGGGGTCTGCGCCGCCCAGTACATGCTGCGCGGCGGAGTCTCCACGATGCGCTCGCCGTCTACGATCTTCAGGGTATCGATGGCGGGCTGTCCGCACACCACGCCGTCGAGCGAACGGTCGGCAAGCAACACCTGTATCGCGTTGTCGATGGCCCCTGTGGTGATGAGCGGGCGCGCCCCGTCGTGAATGGCCGCGTATTCAAAGCCCATGGGCACGGCGTCGATGCCCGAGGCGGTCGAGTCTTGACGGGTCTCGCCGGCATCGGCAAAGGTGATGGGCGTCTTGAAATCAAAGGGGTCGATGGCGAGACGGCGCATCTCGGCGCGCTTTTCGGCCGGACAGACCACCACGATGTGGCCGACCAGGCAGGAGCGGTCAAACGCCATGATCGACCAGGCGACCAGCGGACGTCCCGCCACGTTTACCAGCTGCTTGCCGCCGGGATTGCCAAACCGGGACCCACAACCGCCCGCAACGATCACGGCACACACCGGCGGCATCGGGACCGCGCCTCCGGACGCAGAAGCGCATGCCGCATGCTGCCCAGCAAACCCTGCAAACACGCTGGAAGACACCTCGTCTCGAGCCATCATGCTCCCCGCTTGCCCTGCATGCGGTAGAGCGAATCGGCAAGGATCGTGGGATTGTTCACACCGAAGTCGCCCAGACGCTCGGGATCCTTGCGGATGTCATCCATCAGGTCCTGAAGCGAGCCGTACTCATCCACGATCTTTTCGGCGACCCCGTCGCGCACCACGGAAACCTGCGAGAGGGTGCGCAGGCCGAGCGGCGTCATGACCGAATCCTCGTCCAGGTCGTCATAGCCCAAGACCTCTGCCACGCGCTGGGGATTCGTGAGGTCGCGCGGCGTCATGGACGAGAACTGCTCGCGGATGCGCAGCGCGTTCTCCTCGGAGGAATCGCTTGCATAGTCGCGAATCATGAGGGTGTAGTCGTTGTCGATGCTGGTGCCCGCGAGCTGCTCGAGCTGCATCTGCACGAGCTTGCCCTGCGTGCCGAGCTTCACGATGCAGAACTCGAGCTCTCCCTTTGCCTGCTGGAGGATCTCGAAGCTCGAGAAGATGTCCGTGATGTCGGCAAGCGTTACGTAGTCGTCAAGCTCCAACGCCGTCAGGCGCAGCAGCGCGCGGTCAAGCGAGGCGCGCGTGGTCTGCAAGGTCGAGACCAGCTGGTTCACCGAACTCATGATGTCGGAGACCGGCTGGATCGTGTAGGACTTTCCATGCACATACACGTTTACCACGGCGCGACGCGCCGACACCGAGATGACGATGGCGTCGGTGAGCACGCTCATGCGCGCGGCGGTGCGGTGGCGCATGCCCGTCTCGCTCGTGGCAAGCGAAGGGTCGGGATTCAGATGGAAGTTGGCGCGCAGAATCTGGGTGACGTCGTCATCGATGACGATGGCGCCGTCCATCTTGGAGAGCTCAAACAAGCGGTTGCTGGTGAACGAGATGTTCAGCGGGAAGCCGTCGTTGCCCGCCGCCAGCACATGCTCGGAGTCGCCCACGCAGATGAGCGCACCCAGATGCCCCGCGATGATCATATCCAGGGCGGCGCGAATGGGCTGCCCCGGCGCGGTCAGCCGAATCGCCTCGTTCATACGCTTTTGCACTTGCTCTTTATCCAATGTGCTCTCCCATCCCATGCGCTCGCATAACGTGTCAATCAGTCACAGTCATACAGGTATTTTCGCATGGAGATGCTCCCGGCCGACCCGACAATTGCGCAATGCAACAGAATTAACTGGACGAAATCATGCCCTCGCCTTACAAAGGCACATCCGCGACGCAGAACGGCGCAAAGCGAGGCACAGAAAAAGGGGCGGACCCTGAGGAGCCGCCCCTTGTTCTCATGCACGCCTAGCAGGCGCCCGCACCCATCTGGGAGATGCCGCCGGGGCCGCCTCCCGTGAGCGCGGGAGAGCCGCCGCCTGAGCGCGGAGCGCTCTCGAACGAGCCGCCCAGGGCACCCGTGTGACGCGGCGCAGGAATCTCGCCCGTGGTATGGCTGAACACGAACTCGCCGTCGACCACGTCGCACAGCACGGTATCGCCTTCGCTCCACTCGCCGGCGAGCAGCTCCTCGGACAGCGGGTCCTCGATGAGGCGCTGGATGGCACGGCGCAGCGGGCGAGCGCCGTTTGTGAGGTCGGTGCCCTCGGAGACGATCTTGTCGATGGCGGCAGGCGTGGTCACGATGTTCATGCCGTTGGCGATGAGGCGCTGGCGCAGGTCGTCCACCAGCAGCTCGGCAATCGAGACGAGCGAGTCACCCGAAAGCTTCTGGAACACCACGATGTCGTCGACGCGGTTCAAGAACTCCGGACGGAACAGGCGCTTCAGCTCTCCCATGGCTCGACTCTTGATCTCCTTGGAGGAGAGACCCGCCTCGCCGGTGGTGCCGAAGCCGACGCTCGCGTCTTGGGCGATCTCGCGGGCGCCCACGTTGGAGGTCATAATGACCACGGTGTTGCGGAAGTCGACCGTCTTGCCCTGGCCGTCCGTGAGACGTCCCTCGTCGAGCACCTGCAGCAAAATGTTGAAGATGTCCGGATGTGCCTTCTCGATCTCGTCGAAGAGCACCACCGAATAGGGATGCCGGCGGACCGCCTTGGTAAGCTGGCCCCCCTCTTCATGGCCAACGTATCCCGGAGGGCTACCGATGAGCTTCGAGACCTCGTACTGGCTGGCAAACTCCGACATATCGAAGCTGATAAGCGCGTCCTTGCTGCCAAAGAGGTACTCTGCGAGCGTCTTGGCGAGCTCGGTCTTTCCCGTGCCGGTGGGACCCAGGAAGATGAACGAGCCGCCGGGACGGCGGGGATCCTTGAGCGGCGAGCGCGAACGCCGGATGGCCTTCGCCACGGCGTTGACCGCCTCGTCCTGCCCGATGATGCGCGTCTTGAGCACGCTCTCGCACTTCAGCAGGCGGCGCGATTCGTCCTCGGTGAGCGAGGAGACCGGCACGCCCGAGGTGACCGATACGATGTCTGCGATCTGCGGAACATCGATCTCGATCGGACTTGCGTCCATCTGGGCGTTCCAGGCGGCGCGGGCCTCGGAGAGGGCGATCTCGGCGGCGCCCTCCTGCTCCTTCAGCTCGGCGGCCCGATTCATGTCGTCGCGATCCGTGGCCTCGGCGACCTCTCCCTTGAGCTCGGCCACGCGAGCCTCGGCCTCGCGCACCGGCTCGGGCGCGCGATTTGCCGCGATGCGGGCGCGGGCGCCCGACTCATCGATGAGGTCGATAGCCTTGTCAGGCAGGTAGCGGTCCTGGATGTAGCGAGCCGAGAGCCTAGCCGCGGCCTCTACCGCCTCGGGGGTGTAGTGGACGTGGTGATGCTCCTCGTAGCGAGGCAGCAGCGCGTTCAGGATCTTGATGGTGTCCTCGACGCTCGGCTCTTCCACATCGATGGACTGGAAGCGGCGCTCGAAGGCGGGATCCTTGGTGAGGTACTTGCGGAACTCCTCGGCCGTGGTGGCGCCGATGATCTGGAAGGCGCCGCGCGCAAGCACCGGCTTGAGCATGGAGCTCGCATCGATGGAGCCCTCAGCGGAGCCTGCACCGATGAGCGTGTGCATCTCGTCGATGAACAAGATCGCGTCGTCGGCCTCGGTCGCCTCTTGGATGACGCCCTTCAGACGCTCCTCGAACTCGCCGCGGTATTTTGCCCCGGCGACAAGACCCGGCAGGTCGAGCGACCAGATGTTTTGATCGATGAGGTTCTCAGGCACGTTGCCGGAAGCGATCTCCTGCGCGAGCCCCTCGACAATGGCGGTCTTGCCCACGCCAGGATCGCCCAAGATGAGCGGGTTGTTCTTTGTGCGGCGGGAGAGAATCTCCATCATGCGCGAGATCTCGCGCTCGCGGCCGATGACCGGATCGAGCTTGCCGTCGCGCGCCTCCTGGGTGAGGTTGGTGGCGAACTGCTTCAAGACGCTCGTCTCGCCGCCTTTGCCCTGTGCCGCCTCTCCAGAAAAGAACGGAAGCCCGGCGCCCGGGCGGCCCGCCCCGGCGCCCGCCATGGGGCGCTTGCTGCTTTGGTCCTTCGACGTGAGCTTTTCCACCGCCGAGCGCACCGATGCGGCGGTAACGCCCAGGCGCGTCAGCAGGTCGACGCCCTTGCAGGACGACTCGTCGACAACGCCCAGCAGCAGGTGCTCCGTGGAAACGTAGGTCTGGTTGTTCTCACGCGCCAGGCGGAAGGAACGCTCCATGACCTCGATAACCGCTGGCGTGAAGGCGAGCTTCGCCTGCCCGGCGTCCTCGTCGACGTCGCCCGGCTGCGTGGTAAGCGTCTCTTTGAGCTGCGCAAGGATGTCGTCGTAGGAGATGTCCAGCGAGCGCAGCGCCTCCGCCGCGATACCCTCCTCCTCCTTGGCGAGGGCCAGCAGCAGGTGCTCCGTGCCCACCTTGGTGGACGAAAGCGCGACCGCCTCTTCCTTCGCCATGGCCATGACGCGGCGGGCGCGGTCGGTAAATCTGTCTAGCATGCTCTACACCTCTTTTGTGCGGGGACTCTCCTGGCATGACCAATCGGCGGCGCCCCCAGCGCCGCATTCCCCTCATAGCGATGTTCGTTCCCCGGATGTGTACCCAAGGACGTACCATAATAATCGAACGAATGGCCGTTCTGCGAGAATGTCAACAGGGCGTGAAGGGCGCATGTTTGCCGTCGGAATCAGTTCGCTTCGGTTTTATGCAGATAATTCCAGAACCACCGAGTAGAGACCGATTTGGCAAGGTCAAATCCAGGCATTTTGTTGCAGGATTTTCGCGTCTACTCGACCAGCAGGAAAAAATCTGCATCAAACCGAAACGAATGCGCTTGGGCGAGCCGGAACTGGCGCCCGACACGCGGCGCTGCGCAGCCCCGCAGCGCAAAACCTAGGATGCCGCCGCGTCGTCCATGGGTTCCTTGGGAACGCCGCAGCGCAAGCGCGCCTTCACGTCCTGGGGATCCAAGCCCTGCGCATCAGACACCGCCTGGACCGTGGCGCGCGCCACCTGCCTCAGGTAGCGGCGGGCATCCGCGTCGAGCGGGACCGCCGCGTCGTCTGCCTGCACCATATAGGAGAAGTAGCCGAGCAATCCGCCGACCATGAACTGGATGGCGAAGACCGACGCCGGCTCGAGGTCGCAGCCCGCTTCGCACAGCCGCTCACGCCACCGGGCATGGACGGCATCCCGAACGGCGACCTCGACGATGCGCTCGCCACCCGCCCGCATGATGAGCGAGATGCGTCGCGTACGGCGCGGAGAGATCGAACGCATGATGAACTTCGCGTCCCCGCCGGCGAGAATCCCCGACACCGCCCGGGCGAGGGCGTCGTCCGAGAAGAACTCTTCGCGGATGGCGCTCGCAACGAGGGCGTTCATATCGGGAAAATAGTAGTAGAAGGTCCCCCGGTTGCAGCAGGCGGCGTCGGAAACCGCTCCCACCACGATGTCGTGCACGGGCCGGTCTTCGAGCAGATGCCAGAACGCATCGATGATGCGCTGGCGGGCGGTCGCGCCCTCGGCATCCTTACGCGGTCGAGCCACGGTCCACCTCCCCGTCTTGCCTCGGGCCTCCCTGCCCCGCCCCGGTGCAGCCGACGCCGGCCGGTCCGTCTCCGGTGTCTGCCGCGCCGCCGGGGGCGTCCCCGCGCTCGCGCGCGTTCATGATGAGCATCTGCAGACGGTTCTCAACATTGGCAAAGCTCACGTCCGGATCGTAGTCCAGCGGCAGGATCTGCGCGTCGGGATAGCGCTCCTTGAGCGCGCGCACCAGCCCGCGACCCACCACGTGGTTGGGAAGGCAGCCGAAAGGCTGCAGGATGACAAACGCGCGGCAGCCCCGTGCGGCGTTCTCCAGGATCTCGGCAGGGATGAGCACGCCCTCGCCCGCATCGAAGGTATGGTGAAGCACCTCGTCGCTGGCCTGAACGAGCTCGGGCATGCGAACCGGCGGCTCGTAGAGCGGATGGGAGCCCGCGATGCGGTCACAGCGGTCGTGGGCCACATCGAAGAGATTGTCGGCCGTGGCGTACCAGACCTTGTCAGCAAGCGGGATGTCGACGCGATACTCGCGCGACTGCGCGTGCTTGTAGAAATAGCTCTTGCGGATGACGTCGGTCATGCGCGCCTCGATGATCTCGAGGCCGTTTGCTTCGAGATAGCGCTCGATCTCGTGATTGGCCCCGGGATGGAAGTTGAGCAGGTACTCGCCCACGATGAGCACCGTGGGACGCGGGCGCGAGCGGTCGTAGGGGACCCGCTTCATAATCTCGATAGCGCGCTTGAAACCCTCTTCCGCCCCGCGCAGGCCGTGCTCCTCGATGCCGCGAATCACCTCGTCGAGCGCCTCGTCGAACGCGCGCTCGGCCGACCCCGGCTCGAGTTCGTAGGGACGCATGCGCCTCAGCAAGGCTTCGAGCGCATCGATCATGGGCAAGCCCCACATGATCTCGAGGCATGCCGGCAGACCCAACTTGAAGCCCGGATAGGCGCCGTGAGCGTCTACGTCGTCGTTGGTGAGCACGGGCACGTCGGCATACCCCGCATCGTCGAGCGCGCGGCGCAGCAAGGGCATATAGTGCGTGAGGCGGCAGTCGCCGATGTACTTGCCGGTGACGATGGCGACCTCGTCCCTCGCATACCGGCCGCTCTCAAGCGCCTCGAGCGCCTCTCCGATGGTGATTTGCGCGGGGAAGCAGATGTCGTTGTGCACGTAGCGCTTGCCCAGGCGGATGGCCTCTTCGCGCCCGACAGGAAGCGGATCCGCCCGCACGCCCTCGCGACGCATCGCCGCCGTCATGAGCCGGCAGAAGGCATGGCTCGTGTTGGGAACAAGGACCACGCGACGCTTGCGGTCGGCGCGCGTGTACTTCACCTCGTAGGGGTCGGGCAGCTCCCGCGGGGCGCTTGCCGCCGCGGCACGTCCCGCCTCGTCGCGACGGCGACGCTCGGTCGTCTCGATAAACGAGCGGACGCGGATGCGCAGGGGGCCGGTGGCGTCGCTTTCGTCAATCTTCAAGATCAGCGGCGCCTTGCCCGAGACCTCACGCATCAGGCGCACGATCTCGTCGGACAGATAGGCATCATGCCCGCAGCCGAAGCTGACCAGCTGCACATATTCCAGGTCGGGCGAGCCGGCGGCGATTACCGCCGAAGAGAGCATGCGCGCATGGAAGTTGTTCACGATGTCGAGGCGACTTCTCGAGAGGTCGACCTCGCGCACGCCGGGAACGGCGTCGGGGGTGAGCACCGGAATGCCCTGGCTGCAGAAGAGCTTGGGCAGCCCGTGGTTCACCAGCGGGTCGTTGTGGTAGGGGCGCGACGCCATGACCACCGCATAGCCGCCCGCATCGTGGACCTGGTCGAGCACCTCTTGACCGCGCTGCTGCAGGCGCTCGGTAAAGGAGCGCTGCGCGTCGTCGCCCTGCGAGATGGCCGCTCGAGCCTCCTTCTCGGTCACGCCGAATGTCTCATGCAGCCAGCCGACAAGCTGATGCGTGCGGTCGCGATCGGTGTACCAATGGAACAGCGGCGTGTCGAAGGGCACGCCGTAGCGCTCCTCGGGGTTGTCGGAATTCCGCATCACATAGGGATATCCCTTCACCACGGCGCACATCCACTCGCTGGTCTTGGCGACGTTTTCCGTCGGCACGGTGGTGATGATGGGCATGAAGATGCGGTCGACGTGGGCGTCGACGAGCTCGCGGACATGGCCGTGCACGAGCTTTGCCGGAAAGCAGATGGTGTCGGACGTCACGTGGGCAAGCCCGCGCTCAAAGGTGCGGCGGGTACTGGGCCGTGAGATGCGCACGGTAAAGCCCAGCGCGCGGAACATGGTGGACCAGAAGGGCATGGTGTCCCAAAACTCCAGCACCCGGGGGATGCCAACGGTCTGCCCCCTATCAGGGGCGACGGGCGTGCAGGGCCAATTCTGGAACAGGAGCCGCTCGCGCTCGTCGAAGAGATTCGCCGCAGGGGCGCCCGTGCGCGCGGGGGCATCGTCGGCAGGCACGCCGCGGGTGCCGGAGGCCGGCTCGTCGCTACCCTTGGGATCTTGCACCGGGGCAGACGCCTCGGGAACCTCGCGGACCAGCTCGTCCCAATCGATCTCCTCGCCGCGCGGGCAGCGGTTGCCCGTCACATATAGCGAGCCGTCCGAAAAGGCGATGACGGTGCGCGCGCAATGGTTGCCGCAGCGGCGGCACGTCACGCCCGCATACTCCTGGTGCGCGAAGCCCTCCATGGCGTCGAGGCCGATAAAGCTCGACGCGCACGCCTCTCCGCCGCGCTCCTCTTGCCCGGCGGCGTTCTCCGCAGCGAGCAGCGCCACGCCGATCGCCCCCATGAGGCCAGGGTGCGGGGCGCGCGTGACGGGACGCCCCAGATACTGTTCGAAGGCGCGCAGCACGGCGTCGTTGCGGAACGTGCCGCCCTGCACGACGATCCGCTCCCCCAGCCGATCGAGGTTGGAGACGCGAATGACCTTGGTGAACACGTTTTCGATGATCGAGCGGCAAAGTCCCGCCATGATGTCGTCTGGCCCCTTGCCGCGACGCTGCTCGGACACCACGCTGGAGTTCATGAACACCGTGCAGCGGCTGCCGAGGCTCGCAGGCTCCGCCGAACGAAAGGCCGCGCTCGCGATCTCGTCGACCGGAATGTGCAGGTTCGCCGCAAAGCCCTCGAGAAACGACCCGCAGCCCGCCGAACACGCCTCGTTGACCACGATGTCGGTGAGCACGCCTCCGTCGAGCCATATCGCCTTCATGTCCTGGCCGCCGATGTCGAGCACGAAGGTGGCGTCGGGCACGCACATGGCGGCGGCGCGGGCGTGCGCCACCGTCTCGACTGTATGATAGTCGGCGTGAAGCGCCCGGGCGAAGAGCAGCTCGCCATAGCCCGTGGTCCCCACCGCATCGATGGCGAGCGACACGCCCGCGTCGTCCCACCGCCTCTTTAAATCCAACAGGCCCTGACGCGCCACATCGAGCGGCTTGCCCTCGTTCGATGCATAGAACGAATCGATAAGCCCGCCGCTGGCGTCTATGAGCGCAAACTTCGTGGTCGTGCTGCCCGAGTCGATGCCGAGGTAGGCATGGACCACCTCGCCGCGATGATAGCCGGCAGGTCCCGGCGCAGCAGCCTCGGCGGGATGGCGGCGCTCGAACTCGGCGCGCTCCGCCTCGGTCTCAAAGAAGGGGACGGCAGCGGCAACGTCGTCGTCGGACACGGGGTTGCGCTGCAGCTCCTCGAGCGCCTCCACGCCGCCGGCAGGGTCGACATCCGCCTGCTCGTCGGCAAAGAGGCCCGCGAGCGAAAGGGCCGCCCCGCGGGCGATCATCACTTGCGGGTCGCTGGGCACGACCACGTCGTCGTCGGACAGATCGAGCTGCTCGCGAAACACCTTGACCAACGTGGGGTTGTAGGCGAGCGTGCCGCCCTCAAAGATGACCGGCGCCTCGATGTCGATGCCCTGCGCAAGGCCGCCGATGGTCTGGCGAGCAACGGCATGCATGGCGGAAAGCGCCAGGTCTGCCCGAGACACGCCTTGGTTGAGCAGGGGCTGAACATCGGTCTTGGCATAGACGCCGCAGCGTCCGGATATCTCGTAGACCGTCGTCCCCTGGGCGGCAAGCTCCTCGAAGCCCTCGCTCGGAACGCCCAAGAGCTTGGCCATCTCGTCGATGAAGGCACCGGTGCCGCCCGCGCACGACCCGTTCATGCGCATGTCTGACACCGCGGGCACACCGGAGTCGTCGGCATGGAAGAAGATCATCTTCGCATCCTGCCCGCCCAGCTCGATCGCGCAGCGGACCCGCGGATAGAGCTCGCGGATGGCGATGGAGTTCGCCACCACCTCCTGAATGTAGGCGGCGTCGAGCGCACGGGCGATGTCGCGGGCGCCGGACCCGGTGACCGCGACGCGCAGGCGCGCGCCCGGAAAGCGCGCGCCCACGTCGGAGAGCGCCTCCGCCGCGCTCGCAGCCTGGCGGGCGTTGTGACGCTTGTAGCGCCAGAACAGCGTTGTGTTGTCGGAAGGGTCCAGCACGAAGGCCTTGGTGGTGGTGGACCCGATATCAAGCCCCACATGAAGCGTGCGGCCCGCATAGTCGGTTGTCTGCGTCATGCATCCCTCATCTAGCTCGGTCTCGGACGCGCATGCATGCGCCCGAGTCGCCGGCCGAGCGCAAACCAAGGCGCCCACGTTGCCTGAAGGCGCCCCGTCTTCCCCCGAGACTGCAGGCCGGCGGCTTCTTCCCGCGTATATATACCACCAACCGAAATACAACATACTGTTGAGTTTTATTTCTTCGCAGCCTTACCGCAACAGCCTGTCGCGGAGTGCATCGGGCGCTCACCGATAAATGGGCATCCAACGGTTGCAATGTTTCTATAGTTGGTAGAAGGCTGGGCCGAGACCCCACAGACCATAGGAGCCCCGACCCTCCTTACGAACGAGAGGATTCGGTTATGAGAGGAGGCAGGTCTATGGCTGGACTTCGCATCATGGACACCACCATCCGCGACGGTCAGCAGTCGCTCTGGGCGACACGCATGACAACCGCAGAGATGTTGCCCATTCTGCCCAAGATGGACGAGGCAGGCTATTGGGCGATTGAAGCGTGGGGAGGTGCGACGTTTGACACCTGCCTGCGCTTTCTTGATGAAGACCCCTGGGAGCGCCTGAGGCTCATCAAGGAACGCTGCCCCAACACCCCGCTTGCCATGCTGGTACGCGGCCAAAACCTTGTGGGCTATAAGCACTATTCGACGGACGTGGTCGAGCGTTTCATCGAGCGCGCCCACGCGAACGGCGTGGACGTCTTCCGTGTTTTCGATGCTTTGAACGACATAGACAACATCCGGGATTGCGCGGCGGCCATCAAAAAGGTCGGCGCGCATTTTGAACCGGCGATCTCCTATACCCGCAGCCCGGTCCACACGCTGGACAGCTACATCGGATACGCTCGCCAGCTCGCCGAACTGGGCGCTGACTCGCTGTGCATCAAGGACATGGCAGGCCTTCTGGTCCCCTATCGTGCTGCCCAGCTTGTGAGCGCCCTGCGCACGGAAATCGGCCTGCCCGTACACATGCATTGCCACTTCATCGGCGGCATGGCGAGCACCAACTATCTGCGCGGAGCCGAGGAAGGCGCCGAGATCGTGGACTGCGCCCACGCGCCGCTCGCCTTCGGCAACTCGCAGCCCGCAGTCGAGATGACCGTCTCGTCGCTGTCCGGCTCGCCCTTTGACACCGGGCTCGACCTCGACCTGCTCTTCGAGATCGCCGATTACTGGGATGTGGTGCGCAAGCGCGGCAAGCACCAGCGCGGCATCACCACGCTCACCCACATGCGCATCTACAAGCATCAGATTCCCGGCGGCATGATGTCGAACCTGGTGGGCCAGCTCGACCTTCAGAACATGCACGACCGCCTGCCCGAGGTCGTCGCCGAGATTCCACGCGTGCGCAAAGAGGTCGGCTATCCGCCGCTCGTGACCCCTATGAGCCAGATCGTGGGAACCCAGGCCGTGATGAATGTGCTCACCGGCAAGCGCTGGGGCATCGTCTCCAAAGAGATGCGCGACTACCTCATGGGCTTCTACGGCAAGACGCCCGCTCCCATCGACCCCGCCATCCAGGAGAAGGTCCTGGGCAACGTCGACGTCGCGAAGATGCAGGAAGAGGTCAAGGGGGCCCACCTGCAGACCTACGACGAGGCTGCCGCCGAGATCGGCGACCTCGCCGAAAGCGAAGAGGACGTGCTCTCCTACGCGCTGTTCCCCAACGAGGCCCGCTCCTACCTTGAGCGCCGTGCCGCCGGCCAGGTCCACCCCATCGCCGAGGACATGAACGCCGAGACCGAAGAAGACAACCAGATGGAAACCGAGGAGGATTCCGATATGAACGTCAACCAGATTCGCGAACTCATCGAGGCCCTTGACGGCAGCTCAGTCGCAGAGGTCACCATCAAGGACGGCACCACCGAGGTCGCTATCCGCAAGCCCGCCGCCGGCGCCGTCGCCGCCCCGGCACCTGCAGCCGCGCCCGCACCCGCGGCGCCCGCCGCGCCCGCAGCTGCCGCCCCTGCAGCAGAGCCCGCTCCCGCCGAGCCCGCCGCCGGCGCGCGCCCCGCAACCTGGAAGGCCGTCGAGTCCCCCATGGTGGGCACCTTCTATCAGGCGCCCGCGCCCGACGCCGAGCCCTTCGTGAAGCTGGGCGACACCGTCGAGACCGGCCAGACGCTCTGCATCGTCGAGGCCATGAAGCTCATGAACGAGCTGCCCGCCGAGGAGCCCGGAATCATCCGCGAGATCTGCGTCAAGGACGCCGAGCCCGTCGAGTTCGGCCAGCCCATCTTCTACTATGAGCCCGTCGCGTAAGGGAGCGAGGCGATAGCTGTGTTCAAGAAGATTCTCATCGCCAACCGCGGCGAGATCGCCCTGCGCGTCGTGCGCGCCTGCAAGGACCTGGGCGTCACCTCGTGCATCGCCTACTCCACCGCCGACCGCAACACTGCCGCCGTGGAGGAGGCCGACGAGCGCGTCTGCATCGGGCCCGCCCCTTCCGCCCAGAGCTATCTGGACATGGCGCGCCTGGTGGGCGCCGCCGTCTCGCGTGGCTGCGAGGCCGTGCATCCCGGCTACGGCTTCCTGTCCGAGAATGCCGAGTTCGCCCGCAAGTGCCTTGAGAACGGCCTCACCTTCATCGGCCCCGACCCCGACGTCATCGACCGCATGGGAGAGAAGTCCAACGCCAAGCAGACCATGAAGGCCGCGGGCGTGCCCACCGTACCGGGCTCTGACGGCGCCGTCGAGACCGTCGAGGAGGCAGCAAAGTTTGCCGAGGAGGTCGGCTACCCCGTCCTCATCAAGGCAAGCGCCGGCGGTGGCGGCAAGGGCATGCGCGAAGTGCACGACCCCGCCGACCTCGAGCACGAATACAGCGCCGCCCGCTCCGAGGCGCGCGTGGCCTTTGGCAACGACGAGGTATACCTCGAGAAGCTCATCACACGCCCGCGCCACGTAGAGGTGCAGGTCATGGCTGACAACTTTGGCCACGCGGCAGCCGTATGCGAGCGCGACTGCTCCGTACAGCGCCGCCACCAGAAGCTCTGCGAGGAGGCGCCGAGCCCCGCGCTCACCCCGGAGCTTCGTCACGAGATGTGCGAGACGGCGGTCAGGGCGGTTCGCGCCACCGGCTACACCAACGCCGGCACCATCGAGTTCCTGCTCGACGAGGACGGCAGCTACTACTTCATGGAGATGAACACCCGTATCCAGGTAGAGCACCCCGTGACAGAGGAGATCACCCGCACCGACCTGGTCTGCGAGCAGCTGCGCATCGCCTCCGGCGAACCTATGACCATTCCCGACGGCGGCATCGATACGCCCGACGGCCACGCCTTTGAGTTCCGCATCAATGCCGAAGACCCCGAGCACAACTTCCGTCCATGCCCGGGAACCATCACCAAGCTGCGCCTCCCCGGCGGCCCCGGCGTCCGCGTAGACACCCATGTGTACGAGGGCTACAAGATTCCGCCCACATACGACTCGCTCGTAGCGAAGCTCATCGTGTGGGGACCCACGCGTGAGGCGGCGCTCGCCCGCGCCAAGCGCGCCCTCGACGAATTCCAGATCGAAGGAATCAAGACCACCCTGCCGTTCCACCGTGCCGTCGTGCGCGAGCCCGACTATGCGGCAGGCATCGTGTACACCGATTTCATCCCCACCCATATGCCGCAGTTCCTCGCATAGGGTGAGCCGAGCACCCAGGGCCTGATTCCAGCCTTCAAAGCCGCACGTCCCCTTTCGGACGTGCGGCTTTTCCTTGGGAGACCCTCCCCCTTGCCACAAGGCGACAGCCCACAGGCCAGCGGCACGAAGATGGGCGGGCGGAAGGCGGACGACATGAATTCGGGGTTCCGCTATCGAACATCCAAGGCAGCTTGCGCCGGAGCCGGCTCCTCGAGCACGGTGCCGACGGGAAATGCTCGACGGAATAGCCAACGGGCGACCGGACCGGCAACGACGAGGTTGAGGGGCAGGGCCGCCACAAAGTTGAAAGGAATGTTTGAGAGCCAGACGAGGGGGATCATCTCGAGTGCGCCGGTATGCGTGGTCGCCTCAAGCGCTCCATAAAGAGACATGAAGAACACCATGGGAAACACCATCATGGTGCTGATGGCAAGCGTCATAGCCCGCTGCGAGCTCTTGCCGGGCGTCACCAAGAACCGAAAGGCGAACCATTTGGCAAAACGGCTCGCAACAAGCACGTCCAGCAGCATGGCAACGATGTAGGCAGGCGGAAACCCCACCCAGGCGTCAACGATGACGCTGAGGCTCGGCTGCCAGCCGTGCACGCGCAGCACGTTGTAGACAGACATACCCAGCACCATGCAAAAACACATGATGACGGTGAAGATGAGGCTTTCTCGCTTGTTGGTAGGCATGTAGTTGAACACCTTTCTCGACGTAGTCCCGCTGCTCCTGCAGCGGGCGGACAATGCAGCCAACACGAAAAGGCCGGCGTTCCGATTCGCGCGGAAACGCCAGCCTTGATATGTGATAGGTTGTGCTGCTGTGCGGTCTAGCCTAGCAAGTTTTTCGGCTTCATGTAAGTGAAAGGTTTGTGATGCCGCCGCTCCCGTCGATGCCTCACAATGGGTTCACCCAAGAGACGGCGAGAACAAGAGCTTAAAGATACGTCACACGGTCAGCGAGGATACGGATGAAACGGCAGCATCATATGACACCGCCTTCACGAACGACGAGCGAGGGCGCACGGGCGTCCCTGCTTTCCCAGGGCTGGTGCGTATGCCTGCTCGCCCTGGTGAGCTGCCTGTTATGGGGCAGCGCCATACCATGCATCAAGCTCGGGTACGAATTTCTCGCCATCGATACGTCCGATGTGCCCTCGGTCATGCTTTTCGCCGGCATGCGCTTCATGCTCGCCGGCGCAATCGCCCTTGCGGCAACAGGCATCGGGCGTCGACGCCTGCCCTGCGTTCCGCGCAGCTCTTGGCACAAGGTCGCAAAGCTCGCCCTGGCACAGACCATCGTGCAATATGTCTTCTTTTACATCGGCGTGGCGAACGCGCCCGGCGTGCGCGGCTCGATCATCAATGGGTCGAGCACGTTCTTCGCCATTCTCGTCGCGGCGCTCGTATTCCATCAAGAGCGGCTCGATACCCGCAAGGTGTTCGGATGTGCCGTAGGGTTTACGGGCGTGGTCCTTGCCAACCTCACGGGCGGAGACCTGGGCGGCGCCATGACGTTTACCGGCGAGGGCTTCATTCTCATCGCATCGGTCTCAAGCGCCGTTTCCGCCGCGCTCATCCACATCTTCGCGCAGGATGACGACCCGGTGGCGCTCAGCGGCTGGCAGTTTGTGGTGGGAGGCACGGTCCTGACCTGCATCGGCCTCGTTCTGGGCGGGCAGTTTGGACAAATCGACCCGCGCGGGATCGGTATGCTCGCCTACCTTGCATGCGTCTCCGGCGTGGCGTATTCCCTTTGGTCGCTCCTGCTCAAGCACAACCCGACGTCGCGCGTGGTGATCTATGAGTTTAGCCTGCCGATCTTTGGCGTCGTGCTGTCGAGCCTGCTGCTGGGCGAGGCGAACTCGCTGCCTTGGTATCAAACGGCGCTCGCCCTCCTGTTGGTGGCAGCAGGGATCGTTGTCGTGAACCTCCCCAACCAAAAGGATCGGCTATCGCCTCTTGCCGCCCTGCGCCGCCGGCTCTGACGCAAGGGCGCGCGGGCTCGCGATACGCTGAAGCAAGAGCGCGCACGCCGCCGCGCCCCAGAGCAACAGGTAGCCACCCGCCCCGAGGAGCACGCCCCCGAGCGCCGAGCCAACGCCTCCAAAAGCAAAGACCGCGAATCCTATAAGCCCTGTGCAGAGGCCCGCCTGCGAGGGGTCCGCCTCCATGGAGAGCGTGACGAGCGTCGGCTGCACCAAGATATAGCCCAGCCCCAAGCATGCCGCCGCTACCAGCGAAGGCACCCATGAGGCGGTGATCGTCGAGAGGATGAGCGCCGCTGCCGACACAACACCGGCGACCTCTCCGATAGCGATGACGCCGGCGAGGCCGCGACCGACTCCAAGCTTTCCAGAAACCGATCCGCCAATCAGGCAGAAAACGCCATAGAGCATCATGACGAGGCCGGCCTGCGTCGGGGTAAGCCCGCAGACCTCGGCGAGAAACGTCCCCATAAGACCGTAGACACCCAAAAACAGCAGGCCAGTGCTGCAGGCGAGCAAAAAGACGGCACGATGCGGGCCGAAGAATATGAGCAGGGCATCACGAAAGAACGCAAGAACGGGATTTGCCTTCGTACCAGCAGCGGCGGCGCCTTCTGGTCCAGACGTCGCCGCGTCCGACGACGCGGCCTCGTCTCCGCGATGCGCCGGTTCGCGCAAGGTAAACAGGCCCAGCCACGCGACCGCCGCAAGCACGCCGAAGGCCGCAAACGCCGCACGCCAGCCCACCAGATCGGTCAGAATGCCTCCAAGACCTGCCGAAAGGCCCTGTCCGGTGAAGGTGATCCCCATGAGGATGCCGACCGCTCCCGCTCGAGAACGCGGACCCACCACGTCTCCTACAAACGCCTGCGAGACCGAAATGATTCCCGCCGCAAAACAGCCCGTGACGATACGGGCGGCAACCAGAAACTCGAGGCTCGGCACCACCGCGCACAAAAAGGTGCCCACACAAAGACCGAGCACGATGATGCGGAGCAGGCGCAAGCGGCCGACGCCATCCCCTAGCCTGCCGCACACCGGCTGCAGCGCGCCGTAAGGCAAAAGGTAGGCGGTGAGCACCACAGCCGCCGCGGTGGGCGCGACGGCGAGCGTGTGCGCGATCGAAGGCAGCGCCGGCGACACGAACCAGTTGTCCGCCGCCGAGACCAACCCGCAAAACCCAAGCGTCACCACCACATGCAGCTGCGCCGGCGTAAGCCGCGCCTCGTCTTTTCCCGCCAACTCGACCGCCTCCGCCCTTTTGTTTCCCGTTCATTATAGGTCGGGCAGAAACGAATGCCTCGGCAGGCGAGCGCGGCACAAAGCCCTGTCGCTTTACACCTTGTTATGCGAGAGGACGCTTGAGGTACACCATGTCCCTCAGCTGCACGCCGCCCTCGAAGATGGGGTGATCGTAGTGTCTGGTAAAAAAGTCGGGAACAACGTGTGAGCGCGTGAAGCCACAGCGCTCGTAGAACGGCACGGTGAGCGGGCTGTCGCCCGTGCCCACGAGAAGTGCATGGTAGCGCCCCGCATAGGTGCGTGCCACATGCTCGATAAGCTCCCTGCCGAGACCGCGCCCCTGATGCTCTGGCACCACAGCAAGGTTCTTGATCTCGAGCACGCCCGCGCCCCCATCGGTCACGAGGCACTCGGCAAGGACTTCGTCGGCGTTGTCCGCCCCAGCAGTCTCAACGAGCACCCACATGTCCCCGCGATCGAGATAGCGCTCGACCATATCGGCCTGCTCGTCCGCCAGAAGAAGCAGCGACAGGTACCGTCGCCGATCACCCGCCACCTTGCGAATCTCCATCTGCCCCCCACAAGGAAAAGGGAACGGGTCCGCATTTCTCGAACGCAAACGTAAGAGAAACGTGGACCCGCCCCCGATCATCTGGACGATTTGGATGATTTGGATCCGTCCCTGATCATCCTAATCTGGATGATTTGGACCCGTCCCCAATCATCCACTAGTAGAGCTTGGCGCCGGCGGGAATCGCGTCATCGACCATGAGCAGGTTCAGGCGCTCCTCGCCCTCCTCCTCATGAATGGCAGAGATGAGCATGCCGCAGGAGTCAATGCCCATCATCTTGCGCGGCGGCAGGTTCACGATGGCGATGCAGGTCTTGCCCACCAGGTCCTCGGGCTCATAGTACATGCTGATGCCCGAAAGGATGGTGCGGTCCTCGCCCGTGCCGTCGTCGAGTGTAAACTGGAGCAGCTTCTTGCTCTTGGGCACCGCGGCGCACGCCTTTACCTTCACGGCGCGGAAGTCGCTCTTGCTGAAGGTCTCGAAGTCGACGCAGTCCTCGAAGAGCGGCTCCACAGCCACCTTGTCGTAGTCGATCGTAGGCACCTTGTTGGGGGCGATGGAGGCCGCTGCCTGGGCAGTCGCGTCCTCCTCGGCTGCGGCGGCGACCTCGGCCTCCTGCCTGGCTCGGGCTGCCGCGGCGCCAGAGGCGCCCTTGCCCTCGGGCTTCATGTGCGGGAACAGCAGCACGTCGCGGATGCTCGCCGAATCGGTGAGCAGCATGACCACGCGGTCGATGCCGATACCGATGCCACCCGCGGGCGGCATGCCGTACTCGAGCGCGCGCACGTAGTCCTCGTCGTACTCCATGGCCTCGTCGTCGCCGCCGGCCTTCTCCTCCATCTGCTTGGCGAAGCGCTCGGCCTGGTCGACCGGGTCGTTAAGCTCGGAGAAGGCGTTGGCATACTCGTGGCCGGCGATCACGAGCTCGAAGCGATGCGTGAGGCGCGGGTCGTCCTCGAACCGCTTCGCGAGCGGGCTCACCTCGATGGGGTAATCGACCACGAACGTGGGGTTCACCAGCGTGGACTCGCCGATCTCGTCGTAGAGCTCTGCGATGAGCTTGCCGGCGGTCCACTCGGGCTTCACCTCGATGCCCGCCTTCGCGGCGTGGGCGCGCAGCTCCTCCACCGGCGTGTCGAGCGTGACCTCGACGCCCAGCGCGGAGGACACGACCTCGGTCATGGGGCGGCTGGGCCAGGTGCCGGAGAGATCGATCTCGGTGCCCTGGTAGGTAATCTTCTCACCCGCGCCGATCGCCGCTGCAGCAGCCTTGATGACGCCCTCTGCGAGCTGCTTCATGCCCTCGAGATCGGAGAAGGAGCGATAGGCCTCCATCGTGGTGAACTCGGGGTTGTGCGTGAGGTCCATGCCCTCGTTGCGGAAGATGCGACCGATCTCGAAGACGCGCTCAAACCCGCCCACAAGCAGGCGCTTCAAATGGAGCTCGGTGGCGATGCGCAGATAGCACTCCTGGTTGAGCGCGTTGAAGTGCGTGATAAAGGGCTTTGCCGTGGCGCCGCCCTGGATGGTTTGCAGGATGGGGGTCTCCACCTCCATGTAGCCGTTGTCCTCCATGTAGCGGCGGAAGGCGGAGATGATTGCCGAGCGCTTGGAGAAGGTCGAGCGAACGTCCTCGTTCACGATGAGGTCGACATAGCGCTGACGATAGCGGGTCTCCTTGTCGGAGAGGCCGTGGAACTTCTCGGGAAGCGGGCGTACGGCCTTGGAAAGCAGACTCATGTGCTTGGGTGCAACGGAGAGCTGGCCGCGGCGGGTACGGACCACGACGCCCTCGACCCCCACGATGTCGCCCAGGTCGAGTTCCTGGATGAGCGCCCAGTCCTCTTCGGACATATCGTTGATGCGGCAGAAGAGCTGGATGTCGCCGGTCGCGTCACGGACGACCACGAACGCGATCTTGCCCTGGCCGCGCTTCGCCATGACGCGGCCGCCGATGCGAACCACGTCCTCGGTATCCACTCCCGCCTCAAGCTCGGCGTACGAGGCCTCGATATCGGCAACGTGATCGTGAACGTCAGAGTGCTCCGGATAGGGATTGCGGCCGGCGGCGTAGAGCGCCTCGCGCTTGGCGAGTCGATGCGCGCGCTCGTCGTTCAGGGTATCCGGGGCCTGTGCGGCCTCGGACGGGGTGGTCTGGTTCTGTGCCATGCTAGCTCCTTGCAGCGACTTCGCGCCCTTTCATCAATGGGCGCCTTCAACAAAAAAGCTCCCCAGGGGCCTTGCGGTCCCGGGGAGCGTACAGGCTGTTCGCACCGGGCCGCGGCCTAGCGCGTGATCTTCGTGATGGTGTAGATGCGCGACTTGCCGGACGGAGTCACGACCTCGACGGTATCGCCCTCGGCGCGACCGATGATGGCGCGACCCACGGGAGACTCGTTGGAGATCTTGTGCTCAAGCGAGTTGGTCTCGGTGGTGCCCACCAGGGTGACCTCGGTCGCAACGCCGTCGCCGTCGACCAGGCCAACGGTGCAGCCGATGGACACGATCAGGTTGTGGTCGAGGGACTCGGCCTCCTTGGCGTTGGCGAGAATAGACTGGATCTCTGCGATGCGGGCGGCGTTTTTAGCCTGCTCTTCCTTCGCATCGTCGTACTCGGAGTTCTCCGAGAGGTCGCCGAAGTCGCGAGCGGTGCGAATGCGCTCGACAATCTCCTTCGTGAGGTCGCCCTCACGCCACTCAAGCTCGTCGACCAGCTTCTGGCGGCCTTCGGCTGTCAGTACGATCTCGCTTGCATCCATGCAGAAAACTCCTTGCTGTAGCGATGTGCGTCTAAATCCCACGGGAGAAAAAAGCGACCGGCAGACCAAGAGGCAACCGGCCGCCGCTTACCCGACGTTATGCGTTCCTACTCGGAGATGGGGCCCTCGTCGGAATCGGCTTCCTTCTTCTTCTTGGCCTCGGCCAGCTTCTCCTCGAGCTCGCGGATTTCCTTATCCTCCTCGCTCTCCTCGGGCTGGTCGCTGGTGTCATCGCCCTGCATGCCCTCGCGGAGGTTCTTGACGGTGGAACCGAGGGACTTGCCGAGCTTTGGAAGGTTCTTAGGCCCGAAAATGACCAGAACCACGATCAGGATGACAATCCACTCAAAACCCTTAGGGAACATATTTCCTCCCAGATGTACGCCAAAACGTGCTCGAACGAGTATACCGCGCGCGGGTGGCACGGACAACTCCGCCACATTTTACACGTGAGCAGGTAATGTGCGTGTAAAGCCGTGTGGAAATATGGCGAAGTCGCGATGCGCGCCCCCTATGCCATGCCGCGGTCCATGGCGTTTCTCGAGGCCTCCCCTTCGGCGGCGCGACGCCTCAAGCCTCAAAGCGTGTCACAACTGACATGAGGGCACCGGTTTTAGGCCCTTCATGTCAGTTGTGACACGCTTTTACATGCGGGACAAACCTAGAAGCATCCGGCACGGTCACTCCTCCTGCTTTATGCGAACCCCCAGCAGACCGATGAGGTCGACCGCCTGCTCGGGGGCAATGATCGAGCCGCGCAGCTCGCGAAATGAGTTGGAGACCACAAGACCCCCGATGTCGCAGCTCGAAAGGTCCACGCCGGCAAGCGCGGTCTGAAAGACGTCCGCACGCGAGAGGTCGCACTGCTCCAACGAGATCTTGCCCAGCTTTGTAGCCCTCCAGGCACTTTCTCTCAAGCTGGTCTTATATGCCGTCATGCCGCGCACCGTCGTCTCGGAAAAGTCTGCATACCGCAGCTGGCAGTCTTCAAACAGCACGCCGGTGAGCCTGCCCTTGGCGAGCCCCAGCCCGGGCGCCGAACACGAATGGAAATCAACGCGGTTGAGCCAGCAGCGCTCCATCGAGCTCGATATGAATCTGCAGCCCCTAAACACCACGTCGGTAAATGTGCACGCCGACAAATCGGCCCGCTCAAACGTGCAGGCATGAAACACGACGCTCGAGAACGTAGCCCCCGAGACATCGGCGTCTGAGAAGGTCTCGCCGTCGAACGAGGTCATCGTCACCTCGCCATCGGGCTCGTCAAGCAGCTCGCGCAGCTCGTCGCGCGTCACATGCCTGCCTATACGCTCGTTCACCTTCGCGTAGCCGCGCCTTGCGCCTGTCATGTCGAACACCTGCCTTTGTACCCAACCCGGTGTTGACGGTATGAATCGCCAGGGATTCGGCCCGCCATGCTGTCCGGCAGCCGCGCTGATTCGCACACAAAGCATACTGCCGCCAGATGCGTGCCGCGCAATGGAAACCTCGCCATCCCCTGACGCCATACGATATCGCGCCAACCTCAAGTGCCTCCATACCAAAACAGGCCAGAGCGGAAAACCACTCTGGCCTGTCTGCATGCGATGGTCGGGTTGACTGGATTTGAACCAGCGACCCCCGCGTCCCGAACGCGGTGCTCTACCAAACTGAGCCACAACCCGAAGCGGAGGCTATCTTAGCACAAGGGGAACCCGGATGCTAGCCCGCGGCGATATATGGTCCCGAGTTTTCCATTTTTGCCGACTGGCCCCACCAGCCGTGCTCCTTGATCGCATCGAGCACGATGGCATCTGCAGCCATCTGGGTGTTGCACACCGCGAACACGCAGGCGCCCGATCCGGTAACGTCGGCGGCGCGCACGTCGGGCTGCTCGCGAATCCAATCCAGAATCTCGGCGATCTCGGGCTCGATCGCGCAGGCGGCAGGCGCGAGGTTGTTCGCGACGCCGTCGAAGATCGCGGTCTCGTCATGCTGGCGAAGCGCCTCGAGCATCGGCTCGAGCTCGGGCACGTCGACAGGGTCCTCGTCGAAGCGCACGTAGGCATCGCGGGCGGTCACGCCACTCGCCAACGGCTTGACAAGCGCAACCGGAGTTCCGGTGAGCGGACGGAAGAGCTCGCGCATCTCGTCGCCGGCCCCAGCAAGGTACGCCGGAGGGCCGTACAGGAAGAACGGGACGTCGGCCCCGATAGAGCGTGCGACCTCATCGATCTTGGGGTCGGTGGGATCGAGCCCCCATTCCCGGCACAACGCCATGATCACCGCTGCGGCATCGGTCGACGGACCGCCCAGGCCCGAACGAACCGGGATGTGCTTATCGATCAGGATGGTGAAGTTCGGATCGCGGCCGAACGCCTCGCCCATGGCGACCGCCGCCCGGTAGGCCGTATTGTGCTCCATGGGGAAATCGGCCTCGGGCACGGTGTGCACCGAAAGCTCTTCGGCAGGGGCGATCGCGAGCGTATCTGCCAGGTCGATCGACGTCATGACCGAATCGACGCGATGATAGCCGCGCTCATCTTTTTGAGAATGTACGCCCAGGTACAGATTGATCTTTGCCGGAGCGGTGACAAGCATAAACCGCGCAGGCATGTTAGTGCTCCTCGGACTGGTTGCCCAGCGGCGTGAAGATATGCTCGCCCGACTCGGGGTCGAAAAGCTCGACCGAACCAGTGAGCACGTCGACGTATTGGTAGGACTGGCGCGACGTGCGGCCGCGGCGCTCGTTCACCTCGACGATAAAAACCACAGGATGAACCGTCTTGATGGTGCCCATGCGCTCAATGACGCGCGTGCGGCCCATGTTGGCCTTCACCTTCACCCGCTGCCCGACCATCTGGCTCAGATGCTCGTGAATCTCCTCGACGTGGTTGACTGCCAACTCTTCCATGGACGATGCCTCCTGCATGCTCTGCAATCAGGGCAGAATATCCCCAACTTAAAGTCAAACGGACAAGAGTATAGCAGCCTCGGCAAGGGTGGGCTTGATTTTTGACGTCATGTGTTGAGGGTGTGGCGGACCGGGGGCGCGACGCAGACCGCCCCCGGGGGCGCGTGGCCGAAAGCCCGTCGAGCACGACCGGGCGGCAACCGGCCACGCGAACCCGCAAAACGCAGGCGGCGGCGCGGCGAGCCTAGAGGTCGTCGGTATCGAGCACGATGGTGAAGGGGCCGTCGTTTACCAGCTCGACCTTCATATCGGCGCCGAACGAGCCCGTGGCGACATGCGACACATCCGCGCGTGCGAGCGAGACGAAGTATTCGTAGAGCTCATTGGCAAGATCGGGGGCTCCCGCCGCAGTGAAGGAGGGGCGGCGGCCACGGCGGCAGTCGGCAAAGAGCGTGAACTGCGACACCACGAGCACCTCGCCGCCCACGTCATCGATCGAGCGGTTGGTCTTTCCGTTCTCGTCCTCCATGATGCGCAGGGCGAAGATCTTATGCCACAGCTTTTCGGCCTCAGCGTGACCGTCGTTGTGACCCACCCCGAGCAGAATGAGGTAGCCCTGGCCGATCGAGCCCACCGTCTCGCCGTCGATGACGACGCTTGAGCGCAGCACGCGCTGGATGACAGCCCTCATGACGCCTTACGCCTCCTCGGCAGCCTCGTCGTCCCCAACCAAGGCACCTTCGGAGGCAAGCTGGGCGCAAAGGTCCTGCAGCGCATGGAAGCGGTGACTGATGGCGTTTTTCTCCTCGGGAAGGAGCTCGGCCATGGTCTTGCCCGGCGTGTCGTCGGGCAGAAACAGAGGGTCGTAGCCAAAGCCGTGGTCGCCCCTGCCCTCGTGGCCCACCACTCCCTCGCAGACGCCCTTGCCCAGTCGGACCACGCCCGAAGGCTCGATCAGTGCGACCACGCTCATAAAGCGCGCCGTCCGCTCGGCATCGGGGACATCGCGCATATTGGCAAGCAGCTTCGCATTGTTGGCGGCATCGTCTCCGTGCACGCCGGCGTAGCGCGCAGAATACACGCCGGGCTCGCCGTCGAGCGCATCGACGACCAGACCGGAATCGTCTGCAACTGAAACAAGGCCCGTCTCCGCCACAGCCGCCTCCGCCTTGATGATGGCGTTCTCGGCGAACGTGGACCCCGTCTCTTCGGGATCTTCAAAATCACCCAGCTGCCCCAGGGCGACAAAACGCGTTCCCGGCAGCGCGCGCCCCAAGATCTCTTCGATCTCGATCAGCTTGTGGGCGTTACCGGTGGCAACGACCACGGTATGCGCCGGGTCAAGCTCTGCGATGTCTATATGATCAAGCGCCATGGTGCGCCGTCCTCTCTTGCCACGGGCCATGCCCGCCGAGCCAACACGCCGGTCCGCGCCTGCGCGAAGGCGGCCCGGCACTCGTGATTATCGTCAGTCCCTGAAAGCCGTGACCTCGTCTTGCAGCTTCAACAGGTGCTGGATGCCCTCGTCGCCCAAGTCGAGCAGCGTGTTGAGACGCGCGCGATCAAATGGGGTGCGCTCCCCGGTGCCCTGAATCTCGATGATCTCGCCGGACCCGGTGGCAACGAGGTTCATGTCGACCTCTGCGTTGGAGTCCTCGGAGTAGTCCAGGTCGAGCAGGTTCTCGCCGTCGACCACGCCCATGGAAACCGCCGCCACCTGATCGGTGAGGGGCAGACGGGCGATCTTGCCCGCCTCGACCCACGCCATAAGCGCGTCGTGCAGCGCCACCCAGGCGCCGGTGATGCTTGCCGTACGGGTGCCTCCGTCGGCCTGCAGCACGTCGCAGTCCACCGTGACGGTGAACTCGCCCAGCGACCGCAGGTTGGTGACCGTCCGCAGGCTGCGGCCGATAAGGCGCTCGATCTCCATGGAGCGACCCTTGCGCTGGCCGGTCTCGCGTTTGGTGCGGCGATTGGTGGATGCCGGCAGCATGGCATACTCGGCGGTCACCCATCCCGCACGGCTCGCCTTGCGCCAGCCCGGCACGCCCTCCTCGATCGTGGCGGCGCAGAGCACCTTCGTGTCGCCGAACTCCACCAAGCAGGAGCCCAGCGCGTGCTTCATGACATCGCGCGTCAGCTTCACAGGGCGCATCTCGTTGGCGGCGCGCCCGTACGAGCGCGCGGGGTCAGTGAGGACCATGGGCATTCAACCTTTCCTAAATTGTCCCGCCGCGGCAGAAGGGCGGCGTCTTAGCGATGATACAGGGCGTCGAGCTCTTCGGGACCAACATACTCGACGCTGCGGAGCGGCTGGCCAAAGATGAAGCTCCCCGCAGCGGCGAACTCGGCGATGTTGTCCGAGGTGGTGGCGAAGCGATGGCGCGGAGTAACGCTTTCCGACGCGAGCTGCTCGCGCCGCTCAAGGATGTCCGTGAGCTCTCGGGTGGTCTCCTCCGCGGACGAGACCACGCGCACCCCCGGTCCCAACGCGGCCTCGATAGGCCCTGCGAGCAGCGGGAAATGCGTGCACCCCAGCACCACCGTGTCCACATCGCGGTCGGCAAGCGGAGAAAGCGTGCGACGCACCTCGGCGCGGTTCTCGGGCGTATCGAAGATGTCGCCGTCCTCGAGCCACCGCTCCTGCAGATGCGCGCCCGTAGCCAGCTCGCGTTCGACGATCTCGACGAAGCTCGGCGCCGGACACCCGTACACGTCTACGCCCGCATCCAAGCTATGAATGGCGCGCCGATAGGCGCCGGAGCGGACGGTCAGCTCGGTTGCAAGCACGCCGACCTTGCGCGTGCGCGTGGTGTTGATGGCGGCGCGCGCGCCCGGCGCGATCACCCCGATCACGGGGACGCGCAGCAGCTGCTGGGCCAGGTGCAGGCCCGCAGCCGTGGCGGTGTTGCAGGCGATGACCATGATCTTCACGTCATGGGCCTCAAGCCATCTGCCCGCCTGCATGACAAACGAGCGGACCTCGTCCTCGCTGCGCGGACCATAGGGGCAGCGCTTTGTATCGCCAAGGTAATAGATGGACTCATGCGGAAGCGCGCGCGCCATGGCGCGGGCGACGGTCAGGCCGCCCAGGCCCGAATCGAAGACGCCGATGGGACGGCTGTTGCCCGACCGCTCCGCCGCCAGCGGGTCGGTGACCGTAGGCTCGGCCGTGACCAGGCTGCCCTGCTCGATACGCTCTTGAGACGTGGGCTGGTGCTGCATGCGACTCGCCCCGCCTTACTGCTGGGCCGCCAACACGCAGCGCATGCTGCTCACCCAACCGTCCACGATGCGGCCCTGCGTGACAAACGCGTTGTCATGGCTGGCGAGGAACGCCTCGGCGGTGGGATTCTTGAGGCCGTTTTCCACCAAGAAGAACGTGTCGCAGTAGTCGGCCATGAGGAAGTCTGACGTAGCGTCGCCAATGGCGAGCGTCTCCGAGAGGTCGATGCCCCGGAGGTGGCAGAAGCGCTCGATGCCGCGCCCCTTGTTGAGTCCGCGCGGCATGATGTTGAACGCACGGCCTTTCACGCCCTCGGGAAGCTTGAGGGTGGTGGGCGCGGAGATGTAGTTCAAGAATCCGTTATCGCCCCAGTCGAGCTCGGCGCCGGAGGCCTCGATGATGGCGCGGGCCTCCTCGTCGGGAACCTCGCCGCGCAGGCCGACCGTGACCTCGCGATGCTTGTAGCCCGTCGACATGTCGTTGTGATACTCGAGCAGCCCGGGCCAACGGGTCGAGAACTCGTCGAGAATGCCCGTGGCCTCGATGCACTCATGCGGAGAATAGCCCCAGGCGGGGTTATAGGGCATGTCGGCGGTGTAGTACTCCCAGCGGCTCTCGCTGTTATCGATCATGAGCAAGCCGCCCATCTCGCCGATAAAGGAGTTGAGGCCCAGCAAGCGAATGTCCTCATGCAGCATCGAGCGGTTGCGGCCAGAGCAGGGAATGACCTCGATGCCCGCCTGCTTGAGCGCAAGCAGGGTGCTCACGAACTCAATGCTCGGGTTGCCCTTGGCATCTGCCAGCGCACACGAGCCAGGCGCCAGCATGGTGCCGTCAAGGTCGGTGAACACATAGCGCACCCGGCGAAGGCGGTCACGCAGCTCGCCGGTGGGAACGGATGGCAAAACGGTGTGGGGCATGAGAGCAGCTCCTTATGAAGAGGCCTTGAAACGCATCCCATTGTAGCCGCTGGCGAGAGCGCTCGCAGAACAAACGCAGCCGGACGCAGCGCCGGGCAGCCTCGACTCGGTCGACAGGGGACACGGGACTATTGATAGTGCAGGCGGCCCTCGTCGGCGCATGTAAGGTCGCGCTCCAGATAACGCCTTGCAAGCCAGCGCGCCATCGGCAGGTTCTGGTCGAGATAGTTGCCGCACTCTTCAGGCCGGGCGCCGGGGATCTCGCCCTCGAAGTCACGCACGAACTCAAAGAGCTCGCGCACGAGCGGCAAGATTTCCTCGGACGTCACCTTGCCGAATACGACCAGGTAAAACCCCGTGCGGCAGCCCATGGGGCCAAAATAGACCACGCGGGAGGACCACGCCGGATGGTTCCGCAAGAAGGTGGCGCCCAGATGCTCGATGGTGTGGCACTCCGCCGTGTTCATGACCGGCTCATGGTTGGGCTCGGTGAGGCGCAGGTCGAAGGTGGTCACCTGCACGCCGGTGATAGGGTCCGCGTCCACTCGCGAGACGTACACGCCCGGCTTGAGCACCAGGTGGTTGACGGTAAAGCTAGCAATCTTTTCCATAGGTAACCCCTTCTACCTCTTGTCATATTCCGGGCTGCCCCGCGCGCGTGAGCGGGCAGCGCCGAGCGGATATCGGCGGCCACGCAGTTCCTCGTGGAGCTGCCCCGCGCGCGTGAGCGGGCAGCACCTCCCTTTGAGCGTGCCGCGCGCACGCATCATGCTCCGAGTATACGGCGAAGCCCAGAAAAACCATGCAGACGACGGCCCGTCTTCCCAACATCATGTTTTCCGCTATACTGTTCTGTCACGGGCGATTGGCGCAACGGTTAGCGCAGGTGCTTTACACGCACAAGGCTGGGGGTTCGAATCCCTCATCGCCCACCACCGACACCGAAGGCCTCCCCCCGTTGGCGGGGAGGCTTTTTGTCATCTCGAGACTTCTGTTCCGCGAGCCGGGTCCTCCATCTCTACGCGCACCACAACGGGCGCCGCGCCGCCGCCGACATCGAGCGCGCCTCGTCGCCATGGTCGCCTCGTTGCCCCATCGTCGTGCCGCCGCATCGGCCTCGCTGCCTCGTCGCCCAGCCGTTACATCTGCCTCGCCACCTCGTCGCCCAGCCGTCACATCTGCCTCGTTGCCGCCTTGTCGTCACGTTTCTTCTGCACGATTTCGCCAAAGCTCGGTCTTTTTACAAAATCGGGGCATTTTTGTGCAAATTACCGAGCAACGGCGAAAAATGCGAACGCCGTTGCTCGGTAATTGTGTAGCTTCGAGATGAAGATGTGTCGCAGCGCGGCTTCGAGACGAAAGGGCGCGCGACGCCGGCGGGGATGGGGCGGCGCCCTGGATTCTGGACGACGCCCGCCCGCTTCGACGCGAACCGAGCGCGTGATCGTCCGCCTTGTCGGAGACGCGCCCCCTACCCCAGCACCTCGGCGAGGCAGGCGACCAGGTCGTCGACATCGGTGCGCTCACAGATGAGCGGCGGCAAGAAGCGCAGCGTGTGGTCGCCCGTCGCGTTGATCACGAAGCCCGCCTCGAGGGCCCGCGCCACCACGTCATGGGCGTCGCCTGCCGCTTCGTCCAGGTCGCACCCCACCATGAGTCCGGCACCGCGCACGTCGACAACGTGCGGCACCTCGGCAAGCCGCTCGGCCATGTAGGCGCCGATCTTCGCGGCATGAGCTGCGTAGTCGCCCTCGACGAGGCGCGAGAGCACCGTCTCGGCCGCCGCGACGGCAAGGCAGCTGCCGCCAAACGTCGATCCGTGGTCGCCGGGGCGGAACACGTCGGCAATCTCCTGCTTCGCCACGAAAGCGCCCGCCGGGACACCGCCCGCGATGCCTTTCGCCAGGCTCATGATGTCGGCATGGACATCGAAGAGCTGCACGGCGAAGGGCTTTCCCGTACGGAACAGTCCCGCTTGCACCTCGTCGGAGATGAGCACGCCGCCCACTCCGTGCACCAAGTCGTACGCGGTCTGGACGAACTCACGCGTCAGCGGATGGACGCCGCTCTCGCCCTGGATTGGCTCGAGCATGACCGCACAGATTTCGCTTCCGAGCTCGTCGAATATGCGCCCAAGCTCATCGACGTCGTTGGGGGTGCAGGCCACAAAGCCCCCCGGGAGCGGCTTGAAGCTGTCCTGCAGACGATCCTGCATGGTCGCCGCGATGGTCTCGAGCGTGCGCCCGTGGAATCCGCCCCTCAGGCAGACGATGGTGTTCCCGCCGTTGCCCGCACGGTGCGCATACAGACGCGCCAGCTTCATAGACCCCTCGTTTGCCTCGGCGCCCGAGTTGGAGAAGAAGGTCTTCCAGACCTGCTCGCCCTCCGCAGGCTCAGCCGCATGCGCGACGGCCTCGGCATCCCCGGCCACGATGGCGCCAGCAACCGCCCGGGCGCCGTCGAGGTCGTCGTTGGCAAGCTTCGAGAGCAGGGCGGCAACCTGGCCACGATGCTCGATATAGAAATAGTTCGAGACGTGCATGAGCTTTGCCGCCTGCTCCTGGACCACCTTGGCGACAAGGCCGCCGTGTCCCAAGCAGCACACGCCGATGCCCGCCAAGAAGTCGCGATACGTCCTGCCGTCGTCACCGATGAGCTCCATGCCCTCTCCCCCCACGAACTCAACGGGCGAGCGGCCATAGGTATGCATGAGATAGGTATCTTCGAGAGCCTTTTGCTGAGATAAAGACATGGGAACCAGCCTTCCTTATATGAAGCTATGGATACGAAAACAGAAACGACAGGACCGATGGATGCGACTGCGGGCATGCCGAAAAAGCTATCGATAGACGCAGATGCAACAACGTGGCGCGCCCCCAGCCGGAAGACGCCCGACGAAAGACTCCACGCCCGACGGCACGGTCGCCCAGAGGAGACGGCGCCGACGCTACAGCGGCTCGACGTCTTCCGACGCGCCGTCGATGTTCTCGGACAGGCGGGACGCAAACGTGCCCAGCGGATGGGGGCTCCAATCGTGCTCGTAGGCCTCGGTGGTCGAATGGATCACCGTGCCCACGCCGGCATTGGTCAAAAGCTCCAGCAGCAGCGAGTGCGGCGTCGTCCCGTTGATGATGTGCGCGCGATACACCCCTCCGCGCAGGGCAGTGATGCACGATTGCAGCTTGGGGATCATGCCCTTGGCAACGTCGCCGCCCGCAAGCATCTCTTCGGTCTCCTCGAGCGTGAGGTTTGAGATGAGCGAGTCTTTGTCGGAGAAATCTTCGTAGAGACCGTCGACGTCGGTTAGGAACATCACCTTGTGCGCGTGCACCGCCGCAGCGATATGCCCGGCGGCGACGTCGGCGTTGATGTTGTAGAAGCCCCCGTCTTCTCCCTGAGCAACGGTCGCCACCACCGGGATGTACTCGTTTTCCATGAGGCTTTCGAGGTAGTCGGCATTGATGCGCGTAATCTTGCCCACGCGGCCCAACCCCGGATCGAGCTGCTCGGCCATGATGGTGCCCGCATCGCCGCCCGAGACGCCCACGGCGACGTTGCCGTGCTGGTTGAGCGACGCGACAAGCTCCTGGTTCACCTTGCCGCCCAGCACCTCGCGAGCGATGTCCATGATCTCTGGAGTGGTCACGCGCTGGCCATCCTTGAACATGACCGGCAGGTCATAGTGCGACAGTGCCTCGTTGATGGCCGCGCCGCCGCCATGCACGAGCACGAGCTTCACGCCGATGATCTTGAGCAGCAAGATGTCCCCCATGACATCCGCCCTGAGCCTCTCGTCCACCATGGCCGAGCCGCCGTATTTGATGACGACCGTCTTGCCGGTTAGGTTCTTGATCCAGGGAAGCGCCTCGAAGAGCAGCTTTGCTGTCTGTTCGTTCGAAAGCGATGGACGTGAGTCGCGTGCGTATTTCATAGGTCCTGCCTCCGCTCCTTCAGCGGGTCAGGGGACGCCGGCGCCACGCGCAGCCAGGCGGCAGGGCGGGCAGGCGCTCGCCCCACGTGGCCCGGCAGGCGTGGCTAGGACCGATAGTCCCCGTTGATATGTACGTATTCATGGGTGAGGTCGCAGGTCCATACGGTCGCTGACCCGTCTCCCGCACCCAGATCGGCGGTGATGATGATCTCCGGCGCCTCGAAGCGGCGCAGCGCCTCGTCCTCGTCGAAGGGAACCGTGAGGCCGTCGCGACACACCGGAATATCCATGATGTCAATCGACACGTCGCGCTGGTCAAATGTGACGCCGCACTTGCCGAGCGCCATCGCGATGCGGCCCCAGTTGCAGTCACGCCCGGCGATGGCGGTCTTGACAAGCGGGGAGTTTGCCACTGCGCGTGCAGCCGTGTCGGCGTCCTCGTCGGTGGGAGCGCCGGTCACGTTGACGGTCACGAGACGCGATGCGCCCTCGCCGTCGGAAGCGATGGCGCGCGCAAGCGTCTCGCACACGATGCGCACCGCGCGCTCGAGCTCGTCGTAGGCGTCGGTGTTCTCCTCAATGGGACGCACGCCGGGCGCGGCGGCACCTGAGGCGAGCATGATGCACGTATCGTTGGTCGAGGTGTCGGAATCGACCGTCACCTTGTTGAAGGTCTGCGACACCGCACCGACAAGCAGGCGGTGCAGAGTTTGCGGCGCCACCGGCGCATCGGTGGTGATGCAGCAGATCATGGTCGCCATATTGGGCATGATCATACCGGAACCCTTGCACATGCCGCCGACCGTAAAGGTGCTGCCCACGTATTCCAGCGTCTCCGTCTCATAGGAGACGGCATATTCCTTGGGATGGGTGTCGGTGGTCATGATGGCGCGCGCAGCATCTGCTCCGCCGGCGCGCGACAAGACATCGCACACCTCGGGAATGCCCGTCTCAAACAGGTCGATGGCGAGCGGCACGCCGATGACGCCCGTCGAGGCGACAAGCACCTGGTTGGGCTCGCATGCCAGCACCTGCGAGGCGACCTCGCAGGTTTCGCGTGCGACCGATATGCCCATCTCGCCCGTGGCGGCGTTCGCATTGCCCGAATTGATCACCACGCCGCGAACAAGCCCGCAGCCCTCGGGTCCCAAGTTCTCACGGCTCACGGTCACGGGGGCGGCGCAGAAGCGATTCGTGGTGAACACGCCCGCGCCCGCGCACGGCTCGTCGGCGACGAGCATGGCCAGATCCAGGCGATCGGGATTCTTGCGGAAGCCCGCATGGACGCCTGCGGCCTGGAAACCCTTGGCGCTCGTCACGCCACCGTCCGGCACCGCACGGACCGTTGCGTCAAATCGGTTGATGTCAATCATGGTGCTCCCCCTATGGTTTGGGCATAGCGCCCGTAACATGCTTGTGGGTTCAGTGTACCGGGCATCGCCCGCCGCTACAATGGCACCCCCACCACGTTACACGGGGAGCGCGACGCCCGGCAGGCCTCGTCGCTCGTCCATGCCGAACACGACGTTGGCGCACTGGACCGCCTGCCCGGCCGCACCCTTGCACAGGTTGTCGATCGCACCCATAGCCACCAGCACGCCCACCTGGGAGTTGACCGCGAGACCGATCTGGCAGGCGTTGGAACCCGCCACCGAGGCCGTCTGGGGCGTTGAGCCTGCATCGAGCACGCGCACGAAATCGCGCCCCGCATAGAAGTCGCGGTACGCCTCGACAGCCGCCTCCGCGGTAAGCGAGGCCGCGGCTTCTGGCGTGAGAGGAAGCGTCACGGTGGAATGCAGGCCGCGCTTGAGGGGGGCCAGGTGCGGAGTGAACACCACGCGTCCCGGAAGGCCTAGGATCTGCTCGATTTCGGGGGTATGCCGATGCCGGCAGACGTTGTATGCCTCGACGCTTTCGTCGGCGTGGCAGAAATGGGTGCGGGCGTTGCAGGACTTTCCTGCCCCCGTGACGCCCGAGATGGCGTCGACCACCACGGCTCCGGCGTCCGCGACCCATCCCATGCGCACGGCGGGGGCGGCAGCGAGCGAAGTCGCCGTCGGATAGCAGCCGGCGCATGCGACGAGCACCGCTTCGCCCGCTGCATGTCGCGCGGCCACCTGTGCGAGGTTGTCGCCAAAGAGCTCGGGCAGACCGAAGGCACGCGTTGCAAGGAGCTCGGGCGAGGTGTGCTCCACGCCATACCACGTCTTGTAGACCGCAGGATCCGCGAGGCGGTAATCGGCCGAAAGGTCGATCACGGTGACGCCGGCAGCCAACAGGCCTGGCGCCGCGGCGAGCGCCGCGGTATGAGGCACCGCCAAAAACACGGCATCAAGATCGACGAGCGCCGGGTCGTCATGGGTGGAGAACACAAGGTCGGACACGCCTGCAAAGGAGGGATAGACCGAAGCGAGCGACTGGCCGGCGTCGGCATTCGAGGTGATGACCGCGAGCTCGAAATCCGGATGCGCCATGATGAGACGCACGAGCTCTGCTCCCGCATAGCCCGCAGCCCCGACAACTCCCACCTTGATGGCCATCTCGACCTCTCCCCTCTCCTGCCAGGCGCCATCGATGAGCCAGGGACTCCCCTCCGGCGCCTCGTCACTCGTAGACCAAACCAGCCATGCAGCAAACTGCATGCATGCGTTCATAATATGTAACAGGTCGAGAGAATAGCACGTATCTACTCATATGCATGCACATTCATGAACTTGTAATACAACAAACGAAGGAACGCGCGGCACGGACGGCCACCACGCGCCGATACAAAAAGCCCGGCCCCGCGCCACATGGCGCGGAAACCGGGCGATGCGCTCAAAGATGAGGCCGCGCGATTGCGCGAAAGGCGACTAGAACGTCACCGGGGTGTCGTTGTAGACGCACTCGAGCAGCTGCTCCATCTCCTCGGGCGTGGGCTGGCGCGGGTTGGAGCCGGTGCAGGCGTCGCCGATGGCGTCGACGGCGATGCGGGACTTCTTCTCCTCGAACTCGGCGTAGTCGATGATGGACTCGTCGGCCTTGACGCCGCCCTTGCCGTAGTTCTTGATGCCCTGCGGGATGTCCAGCTTGTCGTTGAGGTCGCGGATCTCCTGGACCAGCGAGGCGACGAGCTCGTCCTCGGTCTCGCCGGCGAGGTGCAGGACCTCCTTGGCGATGTAGGCGTAGCGGCTCTTGGCGCGGGCGTCCTTGGCGTTGAACTGGATGACCTTGCCGAGGTACATGGCGTTGGCGCACCCGTGGATGATGTGGTCGCCGGTGAAGGCGGCGCCGGTCTTGTGGGCCATGGAGTGCACGATGCCGAGCAGGCCGGAGGAGAAGGCGATGCCGGCGATGCACTGGGCCTCGTGCATGTGCTGGCGGGCCTCATGGTCGCCCTGGTAGGACTTGGGCAGCCACTCGACGATCTCGCGGATGGCGTGCAGCGCGTTGGCGTCGGTGAACATGGAGCCCGCGGTGGACACGTAGGCCTCGATGGCGTGGGTCAGGGCGTCCATACCGGTGTGAGCGCACAGCTTCTGCGGCATGGTGTAGGTGAGCTCGGGGTCGACGATGGCGACGTCAGGGGTGATGTTGAAGTCGGCCAGCGGGTACTTGATGCCCTTCTCGTAGTCGGTGATGACGGAGAACGCGGTGACCTCGGTAGCGGTGCCGGAAGTGGAAGCGATGGCGCAGAACTTAGCCTTGGTGCGCAGCTCGGGGAAGCTGAACGGAACGATGGCCTCCTCGAAGGTCTCGTTCGGATACTCGTAGAACAGCCACATGGCCTTGGCAGCGTCGATGGGCGAGCCGCCGCCGATGCCGATGATCCAGTCGGGCTGGAACTTCTCCATGGCCTCAGCGCCGCGCTTGACGGTCTCGACGGAAGGATCGGACTCGACGCCCTCGAAGATTTCAACCTCGAAGCCGGCCTCCTTGAGGTCCGCCTCGACGTCCTGCAGGAAGCCGCCGCGACGCATGGAGCCGCCGCCGGTGACGATCATGGCGCGCTCGCCCTTGAGGTTCTTGACCTCATGGCGGGCGCCCTCACCGAAATACAGATCGCGAGGATTGGTAAAACGTCCCATGTATGCCTCCAAACACGAGCCCTTGCGGGCACTTTCACGGGGCCCCGTACGAACCCCGCATGGACCAAAGGCTGCCCCTGACGCCGCGATCCGCATGGACCGGGTCAGAAGCACGATATGTGACGAGCCGATCATGAAATTCGCCACACATCAACGTTATTTTATCGCCCGTCGCCCGTCGCTATACATGCGATTCGGACGAACGGTTGCGCCATGGGGAGCAAAGGCGCCTTGTTCCCCCATGCGGTAAGATGCTGACACCAAACGCCGCCCGTCTCACGGACAAGGCTCGCGCACGGGCGCTATGCGGGGGGCAGGCGACAGATAGATGGGCATCCATATCAAGAAAGGAAGCCAGATGGCACGGCTCAGGACGGGCGACCGCGCACTCCTCATCGTGATAGCAGCCGCACTCGTCTGCGCGGCAGGATGGTTCGCCTCAAGGGCCCTTATGCCTGACCCTGAGGAGCCCGTGGTGGTCTGCCAAACCAAAGACGGCTTTCGGCGTGTCGACGCACTCGATGCCGACGCGACGTACACCGTGGTCACAGGCGAGGGCGACGCCGAAGGACGCAATACGGTGCGCATTCAAGGCGGGCAGGTGGATGTAACCGAGGCAGACTGCTCGAACCAGGTGTGCGTCGACCACGACCCCATCGCTCATGTCGGCGAGCAGATCGTGTGCCTTCCCCATGGCATGGTCGTGGAAATCGTGGCACACGAGGAAGACGCCGCCTCGTTGATGTAGGGCTACAACGAGACTCTGCAGCTCTCGGCGGGGTACACTGTTGTGATAACGTATTTCGCTCGCAAAGGCGGCATCCCGTGGCGCCTGGCGCGCGCCGGTCATCTTTTGAAACTAGGGAGGAGGAGTCATGGCATTCGACCCCATCCAAGAGGACTGCCACCGGCTCGTCCTTGAAGCGATGCGCCGAGAGCGCGTGTATCCCCTCGACAACACGGTCTTCATCGAAAAGGCCATGGAAACCTTCCAGAGCAACCCCTCGAGCCTGGTCTTCACCGACCGCGACCGCTCGTTTCACCTGGTAGCGCTTGCCACCGAGATCGTCGACTACCGCGTGCCGCTGATCGGTGACGAGGCGCAGGCGGAAGAGGAGACCGCCCGCGCCGAGCACGAGCTCGAAGAGGCGTGCGGGCTCGATCCCGCCAACTGGGACGCCAAACGCATGCTCGCCGCGCTGGAGGCCGAGTCGAACACCGCCTACGTGGAATACCTTCTCGCCCACCGCGACGAGGTTCGCCAGGATTTCGAACGCGCCTGCAACGAGGCGTCCGACCCCTATAGCCGCGAGTATGCGGGCGACCTCGCGCGCCGGCCCTATCTGCGCTGGCTTGCGGCGCTCGCGGCGCGCGCCCTTATCGCCGGACGCTATCGCCTGGCGCTCCAAACCGCCGAGGAGAGCCTCGCCCTTGCCGCCGACGACCCCGCCGACGTGCGCCTGACCGCGCTGCTCGCCCTGGCAAAGCTCGAGTGCACCCGTGACGACCTCAAGCGCTTCCGCGGCAAGCATGCCACCTCGTTCTTGCCGCCCGTGCAGCTGCGCCGCCGGCACCATCTTGCCGAGAAGGCGCCGGACGCCTGGTCGCTCATGGCGGAGCTTTCGGTCGCCTATCATGAGTTCGACCTCGCCGGCGCGACCCGCGTGCTCAGGACCATCCTGCGCAGCTATCCGCGCGCCGCAAACGCCCTGTACTTCCAAGCCGAGTTTCCCGACGGGGTCTATTCCCGCGTAAACGTCACCCCGGGCAGCGAGGACGAGCTCATCCTTGCCATCAGCGAGGCGACGCCGCTGCTGCAGGAGGGCATGGGATCGCCCACCAACGCGAGCTTTGCCAGCTGGGTCGCGACGCACGAGCTGGTGCGCGAAGCGCTCGAGCAGCAGACGTCTCGCGCAGAAACCGCCATGAGGCCGCGTATGGATGGAGAGAACTGATGGACCCGTCCGCCTACGTCCCCGCCTATCTCGAGCGTTCCTACCTCGATGCGCACCCCGAGCTCACCCCTGCCGCACGCGAGCTCGTGCACGACGACGTGTGGCAGCGGCCCGAAAAGTATGCCGTCACCGAGCATGCCCAGGCGCTCGTCGCCTACACCCGGACCCACGCCCATCTGCTGGCAGAGCTCGACCGCATGGAAGACCTTCCCGACGAGGAATTCGAGCGCAGGCGCGGGCAGCTCTTCGACGAGACGCGCCTCGCCCTCGCCAAGATCGTCGAGGCGGACCGCCTGGTGGTCGACGCCCATCTCGTCGCCGCCATGCTTTCCGACATGCCGCTTGATGACTGCATCAGCGACCTCATGAAAATCGAGGCGCGTGCGCGCGAATACCTCGAAGGATCAGGCTGCGGCTTCGATATCGACGCCCCCCACTTCTGGACGAGAGAGGCGCTCGAGTCGTCGGGCCTTACCGAGGCACAGCTCACACAGAGCGACCCCATGATGATCGGATGGCTCCACGCGCTCGAGGCGATCTCTCAGCTTTGCCTGGCGACGGCGCGCTATAAGGCCGCATCGTCCTATGCCCGCTGCGTCATGCGCGCCGCCGGCTACCCGAGCCACGCCGAGGGCACCGTCATGCTCGCCCTCGCCCGGCTCGAGGACGAGGACGGGTTCTTCGAGTTTGTCCGCGAGCTGCACTCGGCCGAAGACGCAGAAGGCCCCGGCGCTGAAGCAAAGGGCGTCTCGCATGCCTTCGCGCCCGAAGACGACGAGCTTGCCGCCGTCAACCGGGTGCCTGTGGACGACTCGCCCTGGTTCTTGCTCGCCCGCACGCTGCTGCTGTTCAAGAGCGGCCGCGAGCGTCCGGCGCGGCGCGCCCTGCGCGACTTCGCAGAACGCTGCGACGGCGGCGCCTTCTTCTTGCTCAATCCAACCTATATCGACCCCTATCTGCCCGTACGTCCGGCCGTGCGGGAGGCATGGGAGCTCACGCACCAAGCGGTGTGGGAGGCAGAGGGCGCGGTGTACGACACGCCCGACTTTGTGCCGTGGGCAGAAACGGTCGAGGGAATCTTCGACGCATCCGAGCTGTTTGCAGAACGCCACGGGTTCTAGCCACTCGATCGCGACAGGCGCCAGGTTCCGTAAAATACGCCGAAACCCTGCAATGCGCTATAGTTACTGCGACGTAACCCCTGCCGCCGTTCGCGCGGCATAACCGCTGTCGAACGCGACATCTAGCAAGGAGCATCTGTGGCAAGCATCTCCCTCAAACAGAAGGTATGTGTGCACTATACGGGCAGTTTCGATGACGGGGAGGTGTTCGATACCACCATCGGGCGCACCCCGCTGACCTATATTGAAAACAACCATGAGGTCATCCCCGGATTCGAGGCGGCGGTGAGCACCATGGAGCCCGGTGACAAGAAGAAAGTTCGCCTCGAGCCCAAGGATGCGTACGGCGAGCCCAACCCCGCCCTGCTCTACCAGATGCCGACCATCGACATCCCCAACTACGACGATCTGGTTGTAGGCGAGATGATCTATCTCATGAATGAGGAAGGCTACCAGCAGCTTGCCCGCGTCGTGAAGGTCGAGGACGACGGCATGACGATTTTCGACTTCAACCATCCCATGGCGGGCTGTCCGCTCAACTTTGAGCTCGAGCTCATCTCGCGTGAGCCCTATACAGGAGATGACCAGCATGAATAAGGCCGAGAAAGGCGTCTGCTGCCCAGGATGCCCGCACCGAGCAGCCTATGTCGCGGTCAAGGACGCCATCGGCCGTGGTCGCGGCCGCGTGTTCTGCGGAGACGCCGGCTGCCCCGTTGTGGGCGAGGTACATCCCGCGGCAACGGCATGTCCAGGAGGAATGTCCCGGCTGCTGCCGCGCTACGCCCAGGCAATCCCCGAGAGCGAGGGAGCCTCCGTCTGCGCGCACTTCATACATGACGAGCAGCTCGCACGCGCCTGCGCAGGCAACGAGGTGGCTCGCCCGCTTGACCATCTCGCCAAAGAAGGCGAGGTCGTGCTGCTCTGCATCCTGGCCTCCAGCAAGGCATATCTCGAGGACTCGGCCATCGAGCAGCTCGGAGAGGCCGCACGCGCGGCGGGTGCAGCCGATGTCACGGTTGCAGACCCCTTCGACACGCTTGGCTGCCAGCACATCGTGCGCGAGATGCTCGACGTCGCCGGCGTGCATGCCCTTGTGTTCGCCTCTCCCTGCGCGCGGCTGCAGACCGCGCGCCCCGCAGAGCCCGCCGAGGTCGACCGCCTCTCCTGCGTGGGCTGCCAGCGCTGCGTCCAAATCACCGGCTGTCCCGCGCTCTCTTTCATGCCGCCCAGCGCGGCAATCGACGCTGACGCCTGCATGGGATGCGACCTGTGCGTGGACTACTGCCGCACGCATGTGATTCTCTCGCCGCGAGCCCGCATGACCCCCCAGGAGCGCCGCGCCAACCGCTATGAGGCCGCACGCTGCTGATGCGCCCGACGGCGTTTTGACTAGGGTGCTGCGTCCGCCGCGATGCCCGCGGCATGTCACGCTCTAGGTGCCTCGCCCTGGATGCTGCATCCGTGGTGCGGCGCCCATCGCACGTCGCGCCACGGGCGCCTCAATAGAGACTTCGAAAATAACCGAGCAACGACGAAGAACGATTTCGCCGTTGCTCGGTTATTTTCAATTTTGGGCCCCGATTCTGTAAAAAAACCGAGCTTCGGCGAAAAGCGCGCCCGGAACTCGCGACCTCTCGGTTCGAACCCCGGCGCACGGCATGAGAAAAGCCCGGCCTCCCAAGGGAAGACCGGGCTGGAGCTTCGATGGTGCCCCCAGCGGGGTTCGCGCCTGCCTGCGGCAGCCGCAGCTCCGGGCGCTTCGCGCCCTCGCACGCTCGCTGGCAAACGCTTGAACGCGTTTGCTCAGTCTCGCGACCTCTCGGTTCGAACCCCGGCGTCTCGGCAGAAAAATGCCCGGCCTCCCAAAGGGAGACCGGGCCGAAACTTCGATGGTGCCCCCAGCGGGGTTCGAACCCGCGATCTTCGCCTTGAAAGGGCGACGTCCTAGACCGCTAGACGATGGGGACAGCGCAGAAAAGTATAACAGACCCCGGGGAATTCTCACAGACAACATAATCATCCGAGAAAATGGCCCTGTCGCGCTCGCCGCCGGGGCAGCTTCCTGTTGCGCTCCGACCGTGGCCGACACCACTGCCGGCCATCTCGCCATACGCGGCGCCCGCGCTCGCTCAGGCCGTGGCGTCCACGCCGGACCGATCTTTTGAGCAGAGGGTCGGCGGCGACTGGGACCCCTTGCCGCCCACTGGAGGCGTCCACATCTCTAGCGGAGAACTTCTGGTGCAGAATGGCCTCACCTGAAAAACTTCTGTTGCAAAACGGACGATAAGGGCCAGAAAAGAGGGGCTTAGCGGCCATTGTGCATCAGAAGTCTCTACAAGGCGTCCATTTTGCACCAGAAGATGCAAGGGACACGAATGCCGCAGGCAGCGCCTGCGCAAACGCAGGCAACACGCACTCAAATCGCAGCAGGCGCCATCGGCCCAGGACGGAACGCCGAGACAAAACCTCCCATCCCTTGAAGCTGGCTTTCAGTCCAAGGGATGGGAGGCGGCTCGCTTAGCTATCGCCCTCAGCGCGGGAGGACTCTCCTGATGCTAGCCCCTCCTGATGCTGCCGGCGCCAACCTTACACGTAGAACAGGATGTCGTCGTAGGTGGGAACCGGCCAGTAGTCGGCGGCGACGATCTCTTCCATGGCGTCGACTGCTGCACGGAGATTCTCCATGGCGGGATTCACCTCATGTGCATAGCAGTTTGCCTGCTCCTGCGCATCGAGGATGCCCTCCGCCTTCTGATGGACGGCGTCGAGGGCCTTGATGCCTTCGTTGATGTCGGTGATGCCGCGGCACAGCTTGTTGAGCGTGTTCTTCTCGCAGTCCATCGCGGCGTCGGCGCCGGCACCATGGATGATCTCGAGGCCCTTGGCGACCTTCGTCGCGTAGGCGGTGATCGCCGGGCGATAGGTGCGGCGAGCCTCACGAACCATGGTCGTTGCCTCGATGTTCATGAGCTTGTTGTACTTCTCGAGCTTCACCTCGTAGCGGCTGAACGCCTCGGTCTCAGAGAGCACGCCCATGCTGGTCCAGAGGGCCAGGTTCTTGGGAGCGACCATTGCAGGCAACGCGTCGGCGGTGGTGCGCAGGTTGTCGAGCCCGCGGTGCTCCGCCTCGTTTTGCCACTCATCCGAGTAACCGTCGCCGGAGAACAGAACGCGACGATGGTCGTTCAGCGTCTTCTTGCAGTACTCGAGCGCGGCGCTTGCGAACTCGTCCGCAGGCGTGCCCTCGAGCGCGTCGGCGAACTCTTTGAGCGTCTCGGCGACGGCGGTGTCGAGCACCAGGTTGGGGTCGCTCGGGTTAGCCTCAGAGCCCACCGCACGGAACTCGAACTTGTTGCCCGTGAAGGCGAACGGCGAGGTACGGTTGCGGTCGGTGTTGTCCTGCTCCAGGTTGGGCAGGACGTCGGCACCCAGGTCGAGAACGCCGTGCTGCGCGTGCACGCTCGCCTTGCCGTCCATGATCTTTTGAACGACCTCGGTGAGCTGGTCGCCCAAAAAGATCGAGATGATTGCCGGCGGCGCCTCGTTGGCTCCCAGACGATGGTCGTTGCCGCAGCTCGCAACAGACATGCGCAGCAGGTCCTGATACTTGTCGACGGCCTCGATCACCGCGGTCAAGAAGACCAGGAACTGCAGGTTCTCGAGGGGGGTGTCGCCCGGGTCGAGCAGGTTCTCGTCCTCGGTGCCGAGCGACCAGTTGTTGTGCTTGCCCGAACCGTTGATGCCCTCGAACGGCTTCTCGTGCAGCAGGCAGGTGAGGTCGAAGTTCGTCGCAACGAGCTTCATCTTCTCCATCACGAGCATGTTGTTGTCGATGCCCTCGTTGAGCTCGGTATACACGGGCGCAAGCTCATGCTGGCACGGCGCGACCTCGTTGTGCTTGGTCTTGGCAGGGATGCCGAGCGCCCACAGCTCATCGTCGAGCGCCTTCATGTATTTGGACACGGACGGACGGATGGCGCCGAAGTAGTGCTCCTCGAGCTCCTGGCCCTTGCAGGGCGGCGCCCCGAAAAGCGTGCGCCCGGTGATGACCAGGTCGCGGCGACGGCGATAGGCGTCCTTCTTGATCAGGAAGTACTCCTGCTCGAGGCCGACGTTGGGCACCACGCGCTTCGGGGTCTTGCCGAACAGCGCCAGCACGCGCTTCGCCTGGACGTCGAGCACCTTCATGGAGCGCAGCAGCGGGGTCTTCTTGTCGAGGGCCTCGCCGTTATAGCCGCAGAAGGCGGTCGGGATGCACAGCACCTCGTCCTTGATGAAGGCAGGGCTCGTGGGGTCCCAGGCGGTGTAGCCGCGGGCCTCGAAGGTCGCGCGCAGTCCGCCGTTGGGGAAGCTCGAGGCGTCGGGCTCGCCCTGGATGAGCGCCTTTCCGGTGAACTTGGTGATGGCGGTGCCATTGCCCACCGGCTCGAGGAAGCTGTCATGCTTCTCGGACGTGATGCCGGAGAGCGGCTGGAACCAGTGAGCGTAATGCGTGGCGCCGTGCTCGAGCGCCCAGGTCTTCATGGCATGAGCGACCGCGTTTGCCACATCGAGGTCAAGGGGCTCGCCCTCGTCGATGGTGGCGAACAGGCGCTTATACACTTCTTTCGGGAGGTACTCCTTCATCACGCTTTCGGAGAACACCAGGGTCCCGAATCGGTCGGTAAGATTCGCCATGCGGAATTCCCTTCTCTGCACACCGGAGGCGCCGGTGGGGTCGTATTGGATATCAAGCAGGTTAGTCACACCGTGTTTCACCCGAATTAACAGAGGATTGCCGGCTCGATACCATTTCGAGAAGCAAGTGTAACAGGACCATGACCATTCTGTATCATGCGTAAAGACAATCCGCTCATCTTGCAGGGATTTCCCGGTACGCAACCGCACCGGCATACGCCCCGCAACGGCAGAAGGGGTGACCTCGATGCGCATCGACGATATCTTCAAGCAGGCCGACTCGACGGGGCGCGCGCCCATCTCGTTCGAGATGTTCCCGCCCAAAGGCGAGCTCACGCTTGAGCAGGCGCGTGACGTCGCGGGCGAGCTCGCGGCGCTTGGCCCCGACTTCATCAGCGTGACGTACTCCGCGGGCGGCTCGGGCAACGCCGGCGCCACGGCGCGTATCGCCTCCATGATCTCGCACGAGCTGGACGTGCCCTCCGTGGCGCACCTCACCTGTGTGTCGCTCACGCATGATGACCTGGCCGAGAAAATCAACGAGCTCAAGCGCGCCGGCGTGGAAAACGTGCTCGCCCTGCGCGGCGACCTGCCCGCCGGCGTCGATGCCGCCCAGGCGGCGACAGGTGCCTTCCCCTTCGCCAAGGATTTGATTCCCGAGCTCGTCGACGCCGGGTTCTGCGTGGGAGCGGCCGCCTACCCCGAAGGGCATATCGACTGCGACGACCTTGCGCGCTCGGTGGAGCATCTCAAGCAGAAGCAAGACGCCGGCGCGAGCTTCTTCGTGACCCAGCTCTTCTTTGACAACGAGTACTTCTACCGATTCCGCGAGCTCGCGGACGCAGCCGGCATCTCCGTGCCGGTGACGGCGGGCATCATGCCGTTCATGAGCAAGCAGCAGATCAGCCGCATGGTGTTCATGTGCGGAGCCTCGCTGCCCTCGCCCGTAATCAAGATCCTCGCGCGCTTCGAGGACGACCCGGAAAGCCTCAGGAAGGCAGGTGTGGAGTATGCCTGCCGCCAGCTTGAAGACCTTGCCGAGCACGGCGTGGACGGACTGCATGTCTACGCGATGAACCGGCCCGCGGTGGCGCGCGCCGCCGTGCAGGCGCTCCGGGGCGGATGCCTGTGATAACGCGCCCCGGCGAAGACGGCCGCACCGACGCCGACGCCCTGCCCCGAGAGGCGGCCATCGCGGGCGCCCACTCGCGCGCCCGCGCGCCAGAAAGCGGACAATACCCATCCCCGGCAGCGAGCCTGCCTGCGACCCTGCCCGCGGCACCCACCCCATGGCGAGCTGCGGAGCATGGAGGCGTGCGACTCGACCGCGAGGAGATGTACCGCTATCTAGGCCATACCGGCCAGCATCTTGAGCCGGAACTGGCAGCGCGCATCGAGGCCATCGCCGCGGGCGTCGAGAGCGATCTGGCCCCGCGCGGGGCCTGGGGCGTCTTCCCCGTCATCGCCTCCACCGGATCCGGGGAGGTATCCCCCAGCGATGCCGGCGCCGCCAATCCGCGACCCGTCCCACCCGAGCGAGAAGGCGCGGGAGCTCCCCATGCATCCGTGGCGGCTGGTGCCGACAGCGCACCGGAAGGCATGCCGCACATCAGGCTCGGAGGAACGACGGTCGTCCTTTCAGGCCGCGATATCTTCCGCCATCTCAAAGATGCCCGATGGGCGGCCGTCATCACGTGCACCCTGGGACACGAGAGCGAGCGGATGCTTCGCCTTGCCGGAAGTCGCCGACCGTTCGAGGGCGCCGTTTTGGACGCGGCATGCTCCGCCTACGCCGAGGCTGCCGCCGAAGCCATGGATAACCTCGTCTCCGACCGGGCGCGGGACGCCGGGCTCTTTACCACTTGGAGGTTTAGCCCTGGCTATGGGGACCTTCCGCTCGACGCGCAGCCAGCCCTGCTCGCCGCCGTCAACGCCGGGCGCCTCTGCGGCATCACCACCACTCCCGCCAACCTCCTCATGCCCACGAAAAGCATCACTGCCATCATCGGCATCTTTGACCAGGAGCCGACGCGGGCAGGCATGCGCGGCTGCGCGGCCTGTCGCCTGAGGACGGGCTGCTCGTTCCGCGCGCGGGGCGCCACCTGCTATCGTCAAGAAGACCTACACGCGCCTGGCACGTAGTGACGCCGCAGCCGCCCTTCGCATCCCCCTCGAGACCGCAACGGCGCCCACGCCCCCTGCAATCTCTGTCTCTTATACACATCT
>NZ_JACJKQ010000108.1 GCF_016901575.1 Enorma phocaeensis | reverse complement strand
GGGGGGCCATGCGGCCCCCCGGCGCATCGGGTATTACCCCAGGTTTCCCTGAGCTATCCCCGGGCGCGGGGCAGGTTGGTCACGTGTTACTCAGCCGTTCGCCACTCGCGTCCCCCCGAAGGGGGGTGCCGTTCGACTTGCATGTGTTAGGCGCGCCGCCAGCGTTCATCCTGAGCCAGGATCGAACTCTCCGTCCAAACT
>NZ_JACJKQ010000107.1 GCF_016901575.1 Enorma phocaeensis | reverse complement strand
ACACCTTGCAGCGCCTCCACTCGTACAGCTCGAACGGCGCCCCGGGCAGAGGGTTCAGCGCCGCGCGCTCCTCGCCGAAGAACGCGTCGTCGCGACTGCCCTCGGCGCGCTCGCGGGCGTTGAGGGCGTCGACGAGCCTCCGCACCTCGCGGTTCAGCTCGTCGAGGGACGTGAGGCGCTCGTCGGCGAGCGGTGCGAGCACCCACATCTCGCACAGGTC
>NZ_JACJKQ010000106.1 GCF_016901575.1 Enorma phocaeensis | reverse complement strand
CGCCGAGCTGAACGACCTGCTCAGGGACGGGTGCGACCGCTTGAACGCCGCCTCGCGGGCGCGGGACGGCCGCCCGACCCCGGAGGTGCTCGCCGAGGACCTGGCCGCCATGCTCGCGCTGCCGTCGTCGCCCTTCGACGCCGTGCGCTGGGCGAGGTGCCGCGCCGACAAGCGCGGCGTGGTGACCGTGGACGGCCGGGGCTACCTCGCCGGTCCCGCCT
>NZ_JACJKQ010000105.1 GCF_016901575.1 Enorma phocaeensis | reverse complement strand
TGCTGCACCCGAGCGACCTCGCCGCCTCGTTCCAGCTCACCCCCTTCAGCAGCTGGCGCATTATCTCCTTCTTCGTGGCCATGCGGGCCTCCTTTCGACGGGTCGGGGGCACCCGGGCGGCGCCCCCTCCTGAGGAAAGGCTATTCGGTTGGGGCCGGTACCGCGTGCGCGGAACGCCGGTACTCGGTAGGCGGAACAGCGGTACTATTTACGCGTGCTAGA
>NZ_JACJKQ010000104.1 GCF_016901575.1 Enorma phocaeensis | reverse complement strand
CGCGCGCAGGATCATGGAGGCGGGCAGGAGGTGCTCGCTCACGACCTCCGTGCTCGGCGAATGGGCGGCGGCGGGCAGTCCGAAGCAGGTCGAGTACCTCGCCTCGTACCTCGAGGCCGAGGCCGCCAGCCGCGACGCCTCGAAGCGCGCGTCGCTGCTTCGGCGCTGCGGCCTTCCGGCGCCGAAGACCTTCGACGGCTACGACTGGTCGGCGGTGTCGTGG
>NZ_JACJKQ010000103.1 GCF_016901575.1 Enorma phocaeensis | reverse complement strand
GATGACGGACGCCCAGGTCGCGGCGGTGAGGGCCCGCGACCTGGACCGCAGGGTCGAGAAGGCGAACTTCCCCTACGTGAAGACGCTCGCCGACTTCGACTTCTCGTTCCAGCCCTCGCTCAGCCGCCCGGTGGTCGAGGAGCTCGCGTCGCTCGGGTTCCTGGAGCGCCGCGAGAACGTCGTGCTCGTCGGCAGCCCGGGCGTCGGCAAGACCCACATGGCC
>NZ_JACJKQ010000102.1 GCF_016901575.1 Enorma phocaeensis | reverse complement strand
GCACTCGGCGCTGGGGTACCTCAGCCCCGAGGAGTTCGAGCGGGCCAACTGGCCCGAGGAGGACCGCCACCCGATGGCGGCGTAAGGGTGTAAACGGAATCGGGGTAGATTCAGCCCTCGCTCAGCCGCCCGGTGGTCGAGGAGCTCGCGTCGCTCGGGTTCCTGGAGCGCCGCGAGAACGTCGTGCTCGTCGGCAGCCCGGGCGTCGGCAAGACCCACATGGCC
>NZ_JACJKQ010000101.1 GCF_016901575.1 Enorma phocaeensis | reverse complement strand
TCCAATATGCTTCTTGTCTCGACAACTCGAATCATACCGGGGCGGGCCGTGCCCTCCTTTCTTGCCTGGACGCTATTCCGCTGTCAAAGTGCGCAAGAAATTGTACGTTACCCACTTCCGGCGTCGGGTTTTCGACATGAACCGCAAGAGCATGCCGACCCTTCCCATCACAGGCCTAATCTGACAAGTGCTTCAGGTATCTCGTCAGAGAGGCGGAAAGGAACAT
>NZ_JACJKQ010000100.1 GCF_016901575.1 Enorma phocaeensis | reverse complement strand
TGAACTCTGCCGAATACTTGGGCGACGGATGTCCCATCCCATGCCCCCTTTCCCCGTTTACGGCATCATGCCCAAACGGAACTCGAAGTGTCAACGGAAACGGGGGAGATTCAGGCTGGAACGAGAAGTCGAAGTCGGCGAGCGTCTTCACGTAGGGGAAGTTCGCCTTCTCGACCCTGCGGTCCAGGTCGCGGGCCCTCACCGCCGCGACCTGGGCGTCCGTCATC
>NZ_JACJKQ010000099.1 GCF_016901575.1 Enorma phocaeensis | reverse complement strand
TCTAGCACGCGTAAATAGTACCGCTGTTCCGCCTACCGAGTACCGGCGTTCCGCGCACGCGGTACCGGCCCCAACCGAATAGCCTTTCCTCAGGAGGGGGCGCCGCCCGGGTGCTGTGTTTAGTCAAGTAGTTTTGAGCAGAATGTGCATCGGGAATTGAGCAGCATGAGCTCGCGGTCTGAGCGGTGGTTTTTGAGCAGCTATCCTTCCTGCATGAGGGCGTGCCT
>NZ_JACJKQ010000011.1 GCF_016901575.1 Enorma phocaeensis | reverse complement strand
CGTACGCCCGTTGGCGGAAACGGTGAAAATACGTTGGCGAGATCGGCGGGGATGCGTTGGCGGATTCGGCGCGACCCGTTGGTCTAAACGGTGAAACTCAGATTAGCAATAACACCCAGCACCATGCCCAGGCTCGTCTGGTGCTCGCCCTCCAGATAGAGGCGGTGCGCCTGCACGTAGCAGGCGAAGAGCCTCAGGCCCGGCGGCAGGAGGGGCAGCGCCTCGCCTGCGGGCGGCAGGCCCTCGGGCTCGAGGATGTGCAGAAGCACGCTCGCCGTGCGCGCCACGAAGGACGCCGCGGCGGCCGCCTCAGGGGAGACCCCCCGATGGGTTTCTCGATGCCGGCGCGGGCGCGCGCGAGGGCGGAGCGGGCGTCGTTGATGCGGTCGAGGGCAAGGCTCGCGTACGCGCAGATGAGGCAGGCAGAGAGGCGCGCACCCGCGTCCTCGCTCGCAAGGAGCGGACGCGCGAGGGCGGCCGCCTGCGCGGCGTCGCCGGTGAAGTAGGCGAGCTCCGCCAGCGCCACGTCGCGGCGCGGACCCTCGGGAAGCGACTCGGCGTACTCGCGGGCATGGCCGGGGGCAAAGGGCGCGTTCATGAGGGGCATGAGGGTGTCGCACGACCCCTGCCGGCGCCGGGGGACCGGGGGCCTCTCGTCCCCGGGGGCCGCATCGTTGCGGGAGCGCCGCAGGTCGGCGGGCTTGACGGCGCCCTCCGGCACGCGCCAGGCGCGGCCCACGCGCTCGGCCCCCGAGACGCGGCCCTGGGCGCACATGAGCTGCACGGCGCGCGGCGTCACGTGCCAGCGGCGCGCCGCCTCCGCGGCCGAGATGAACTCCATGTGGCACCCCCATTCACATACATCGATAGCTTACCAGAGCCGCACCGGGGCATTCCTTCGCTCGTGCGAAGACTTGGGCGGGGATTTTGGGAAGTTTTTTCGGCGTGAGACGGCGGCGGGCGGCGCGGAGGTCGCAGATTACTACGGGCTCGATCTCTCGTCCGTGACCCGCGCGTTCTACAAGCAGATGGTCAACACTCGGCGCATCCCGCTCACGTTTTCCCCGGAGGGGCCCAACGAGGAGAGCCTCGCCGCAATCGCTGAGGGGGACACCTTCCTTGCGTCCGGCCAGAGCGGACGATTTGCGAACGGTCACGACCTGATAGAGTCGGCGACGGCCTGATGGCCAGGCTCACCGCCGACTTCTCTTCGGCCTTGAAGCCGCCCTCTTCCTGGAATTGCGGCCCCTTTGAATAGTTGCGGCTCCTATATGTCGCTCACAGCCGAAAATCGGCGTTTGGATGACATATAGGAGCCGCAACTCACCTGTGGTAGCAGGCTTCGAGGGGTGTAGACCGATTATCCTGGCGCCAAGCCCCCCGATTGAAAAATCCACAATGAAAGTGGCGGAAAATCCTCAATACTTTTGTCGTAAAATCATCAATAAGTATTTGGGGGAATCCCCAGAGGGACAGAACCCTTGCCACAGGAAGACCAGCGATAGAGGGGCATCATGACGTCAACGAAGGACATCAGGCCCGAGGGCTACATCCCTCGCATAGTGGACGCAAAAGTCGAGCGGTTCCTTCGCGTGTTCGGCGCCGTCGAAATCGCAGGGACCAAGTGGTGCGGCAAAACATGGACTGCGCTTGAGCACGCCCAAAGCGTAAGCTACGTGGATACCTCGCTTGCCCTTGCACGGGATGACCCTTCGGCGATGCTTATTGGCGAGCGACCACACGTCATCGACGAGTGGCAACGCGTGCCGGCAATATGGGATGTTGTACGGCACGAGGCCGATCGCGTGCGTGGCCTCAGAGGCGCATGGATACTCACGGGCTCTTCGACCCCTCTCCCAAGGGATGCGAAAAGTCCGGACGAGCAGCCCAGCCACAGCGGCGCGGGCAGGATCGGCCAGGTGAGGATGCGTCCGATGACCCTCTCTGAATCGGGAGATTCCACGCGTGCCGTATCCCTCTCTGGGCTCTTCCGCGGCGAGTTCGCACCTTCCCAAGTTGAGACAAGCGCGACGAAACTCGTTGACCTCGCCTGTCGAGGGGGCTGGCCGGAAGCCGTCGACCTTTCCGCCGAGGACGCCCAACTCATCGCTCGAGAATACCTGCGGCTGCTGCGCCGTGAGAGCATCCCCAAGCAGGGCAAGAGCGGAGACGTAGCGGAACGCCTGCTCTTTTCGCTTGCTCGCAACCTCGGGCAGTCTGCCACCTACAAGACCCTCATTGCAGACATGAGCGACGCCTCGGCAGCGGGCATGGTCTCTGAGAACACGCTCGTATCCTACCTTGCGCTGCTCAAGAGCATGTACCTGCTCGAGGAGGTGCCCGGCTGGCAGCCTCCGGCGCGAGCGGCCGGTCGCGTGCGCACCAAACCTAAGCGCTACCTGGCCGATCCATCCCTTGCCGTGGCCGCGCTGGGAATGTCGCCTTCGGCCCTGCTCGACGACTGGCAGACGTTTGGGATGGTGTTCGAGGCTATGTGTATGCGTGACCTGATGGTCTATGCCGACGCGCTCGACAGCGCCGCAGACGTGCCGGTGCGTTACTATCGCGACGACTCAGGCCTTGAGGCCGACGCTGTGGTCGAGCTATCCGACGGACGGTGGGCCGCCTTCGAGTTCAAGGTGAGCGAGGCGCGCACAGGGCAGGGCGTGGCGAGCCTCCGGCGCCTGCGGGAGCGCGTCTGCTCCAACCCCTCCGCCCGAATCCGTCCGCCCGAGTTCATGGCAGTCGTCACAGGGGTGTCCCACTACGCACGGCGCGTGGAGGACGACATCTACGTAGTGCCTCTGGCAGCGCTTACGGCGTAGGGGCCGCTGCGGGGCAGGCGCCCGCAGCGATCGCCCCCCGCAGCAAAACGGGCAGGGGCGCGCCGCGAAGACCGGACGCTCCCCTGCCCGTCACGTTGTCGTTGGCTCTTGCATGCCGAGGCGTCCGTCTGCCCCGGCGCTTCCCTGCCAGCCTGTCGCCGCGCTACTTGTGGTAGTAGCCGCTGCGCTCGAACTTCGGCTCGCAGCACACGTTGATGCCCAGCTTCTTGAGCAGCGCCTCGTCGGTCGAAGAGATGATGACCGAGAAGAAGGCGTCGCAGCCGCGCAGCTTCGGCAGGCCGGCCAGCACGCGCGCCGCCACCTCGCTCGTCGCCGAGGTGATGGAGAGCGCGATAAGCGTCTCGTCGGGATGCAGGCGCGGGTTGCGGCTGCCCAGCTGCTGGGTCTTCAGGCGGCTGATGGGCTCGATGGCCTCGTTGCTGATCACCTCGAGCTCCATGTCCACCCCCGTCACGCTCTTGAGCGCGTTCATGAGCAGCGAGCTCGCCGCACCGAGGCGATCGGAGGTCTTGCCCGTCACCACCGAGCCGTCGGGCAGCACCATCGCCCCCACGGGGGAGCCGGTGGTCTCCTCCTTGAGAAGGGCGGCCGAGCGCGCCGGCGAGAAATCCTTGGTGACGCCCGCCTTCTTCATGATGAGCTTGAGCTTGTCGACGTGGTCCTGGCCCGCACCGGTGCGCTTCACGTTCACGGCGGCGGTGAAGTAGCGGCGCACGATCTCCATGCGTGCGGCCTCCGCGCAGGCGTCGTCGTCGGTGATGGCGAAGCCCACCATGTTCACGCCCATGTCGGTCGGGCTCTGGTAGGGGCTCTCGCCCGCGATCTTCTCCATAAGGGCGCGCACCACCGGGAAGGCCTCGACGTCGCGGTTGTAGTTCACCGTGGTCTTGCCATAGGCCTCCAGATGGAAGGGGTCGATGATGTTGGAGTCGTCCAGATCGACCGTGGCGGCCTCGTAGGCGATGTTCACCGGGTGCTTGAGCGGCAGGTTCCACACCGGGAAGGTCTCGAACTTGGCGTAGCCGGCGTCCACCCCCAGGCGATGCTCGTGATAGAGCTGCGACAGGCACGTGGCGAGCTTGCCCGAGCCGGGGCCGGGGGCCGTGACCACCACGAGCGGGCGCGTGGTCTCGACGAACTCGTTTCGGCCGTAGCCCTCCTCCGAGACGATGAGGTCGATGTCGTGCGGGTAGCCCTCGATGGGATAGTGCAGCTTGCAGGTGATGCCCAGGTCTGCGAGGCGACGGCGGAAGAGGTCGGCGGCGGGCTGGCCGGAATACTGGGTGAGCACCACGGCCGCCACGGCGATGCCGTTGGTGCGGTAGATGTCCGCCAGGCGCAGCACGTCCTCGTCGTAGGTGATGCCCAGGTCTCCGCGGGCCTTGTTCTTCTCGATGTCGTTCGCGTTGATGGCGATGATGACCTCGATGTCGTCCGCGAGGCTCTTGAGCATGCGGAACTTGCTGTCGGGCTCGAAGCCGGGCAGCACGCGGCTTGCGTGGTAGTCGTCGAAGAGCTTTCCGCCGAACTCCAGGTAGAGCTTGCCGCCGAACTGCGCGATGCGCTCTTTGATGCGCGCCGCCTGCAGCTCGATGTACTTCTCGTTACTGAATCCCTTGTGCATGGGGCAAAGCTCCTCTCCGGCGGCGCGGCGGCCGCACGTGTCTGCTGAACCCGTCAAGTATAGTCGAGCGCACCGCGGCGCATGGGCGCACGCGCGAACCCCACCGATTCTTCCGCAGCAGGGGCCGTGCCTGTCGGGGCGCTCGCGCTGGCGGTGCCCTTCGGCGGCCGAATCCACGTTGGTCCAGGGCGCTCGGGCTGGCGGGGCCCTTCCCGGCGTAAACTCCCGCATGCCTCACATGGGCCGTCTTCCCCGGCGCAAACTCCCGTATCCTTCCCACGGGCAGCCCTCGCACATGAAAACATGCAACTTTTTACGTTATTTGCCGAAAAACGTAAAAAGTTGCATGCTTATCTGTCTGCGAGGCGTTTTCGTGGGCGAAATGACGAGCCGACGGGCCTGCGCGCGACACCCCGACCGTCTCTCGCCCCATCAGGCCGCCGCTGGCAGCGCCCTACCTCCGACACCTCGCGTCGAAGGGGCCCAGCTATCGGGGCATCGCCGGCGAGGTCGTCCACAGGGCCTCGGTGACGAGACATCGGCAGCGGGGCGTCTGTCGGCGGACGCGCCCTTGCCAGCACGCCCTCCGCGGCCCAACTCCGTCAGCAGGCCCCCTGGCGCCTCAGCGGTCGAACTCGGACAAGGCCTCGCCGAGCAGCTCCAGGCCCCGGCGCAGGACCTCGCGCTGCGCGCAGTAGCCAAGTCTCGCCCCGCAGGGCAGCTCGAAGCGGCTCCCCGGGACCAGCAGCACGCCGCGCTCCTCGAGCAGGCGCAGGCAAAACGACTCGTCGTCCTCGGGAATATCGAGCCGGATGTATGACGTCGAGACGCCGCGGGGAGCCACCCAGCTCACGCGAGGCTGCGCATCGATCCACTCCTGCGCGATCGCACGGTTACCCAGCACGATGGCGCGGTTGCGCTCCAAGACCTGCTCGCGATGGGCGAGCACGTAGGTGGCGAGCGCGTCGTTCACCACGCCGGCGCTGATCATCGTGTAGTCGCGCATGGTCCGGATGGCGCCCGACACCGCCTCGTCGGCGATCACCCAGCCCGTGCGCGCGGCGGGCAGCGAATAGGTCTTCGACACCGAGTTCGTCACGATGGCGCGGTCGTAGACGTCTGCCATCGAGAGGAACCGATCGGTGCCTTCGAGCGGCAGATACACCTCGTCGCTCAGCACGTAGGCGCCCACACTCGCCGCGACCTCGGCGATGCGGCCGAGCATGTCGGCGTCGAGCACCGCGCCCACCGGGTTCGAGGCGTTGTTGATGCAGATGAGCCGCGTGGTGGGGCGCACGAGGCCCTCGAGTTCGGCGATGTCGGGCATCCAGCCTTGCTCCTCGCGGATCTGCCAGAGGTCGACCTGGGCGCCGAGCGCGCGGGGGATCTCGTAGAGCGGCGCGTAGGTGGGCCACTCGGCGATGACGTGGTCGCCCGGGCGCACGACGGCGAGCAGCGCGTTGAGGTTCGCGCCCGTGCAGCCGTTTGTCTGCAGGATGTGCCGCGGGTCGATCTCGCGGCGATAGAGCTTCTGGACCTCCGCCTTGAACTCGGGCGAGCCTTCGATCCAGCCGTAGTTCATCTTCGCATGGGCGACCATCTCGTCGAGCGTCGCCCCGTCGGCGCCGTCGAGCGAGCGCAGCTCGTCCATGGTGAGCGAGGCGATGGTCGACTGGGCGATGTCCCACACCGCATCGCGCTCGTGGACGTTCAGCCAGTCCTCGACACCTATCGTCGCAATATCCACGGTTCCTCCTTCTACACCTCGCCGGGGCCAGACGGGTGAATCTCATCTTGGGCTGCGCGGCAAGTCTCATCCCAGGCCACCCGTGAAGACCCTCTCGAAGACCTTCTGGCATGCACGATGCCCGACCGGCTGGAACAGGTCGGCCCGCGCGCCCGCCTCCACGCGACGACCACACCCTTCTCCCTGCGACGACCCCGCGCGCACGGCGCCCACCCGACGGAAGCGGCTCGCGCGCACGGCGCCCACCCAAGGGAAGCGGCTCGCCTGTACCGCGCCCGCCACGGTCGCGGGCCCACCCCGGCGCGCGGCCGACCGCCCTGCGGGACGCCTCCCCGAAGACGTCCCTCGATACAGATTCGCCCCCTCCCGCGCACGGAACGGGAGGGGGCAGAAAGGTAGGGTCTCACCGGGTCCGGACGGGCCGGCCGCCGGCCCCGGCTAGACGATACGGCAAGCGGGCGCATCAGGGCCAAAGAGACGGGCGCGTCTCAGCGCCTGAGGGCGCGGGCCCGAAGCACCCGGGGGCAGATGCCCCTAGACCACCATAAGGGCGATGGTGACGATCACCATGGACACCACCGAGAGCACCACGATGAGCTTCATGGCGAACTTCAGCCAGGTGGTCCACTCGATGCGGGCGAGCGCCAGGCCGCCCATGATGGCGCCGGAGGTGGGTGTGAAGAGGTTCACGACACCGATGGCGCTCGAGAAGATCATCACCATGACCTCGGGCGAGAAGCCGAGCTGGGCGGCCAGCGGGCCCATGATGGGCATGGAGACCGTGGCCATGCCGGAGGTCGAGGGGATGAGGAAGCTGAGGCCGAAGTAGATGAGCCAGGCCAGCGGGGCGAACAGCACGCCGGAGACGCCGGCGAGGGCGTTGGCCGCGGCGTTGAGCACGTACTGGTCGAGGCCGGTGGAGGCCATGAGGACCGAAATGCCGCGCGACAGGGCGATGATCAACACGACGCTCATCATGTCGGCGGCGCCGGTGATGAAGGTGTTCACGATCTGCTTCTCTGACAGGCCGCCGACGATGCCGATGATGATGGCCATGACGAAGAACCAGGTGGAAGCCTCGTCGAAGTACCACTGGCCGATGGGCAGGCCGGTGATGAAGGCGGACCAACCCTGGGCGGTCTGGACCTCAGAGGTGGAGACGCCGTCCACGGTGCCGTCCATGACGGTGGTGGAGCCGTTGGCGTCGTCGTAGGCGGCGACGAGGTCGTCGGAGGTGACGGGGGTCTCGACGGTCTCATACTGAGCGCCGGCATCGAAGAAGCCGGCGACGTCTGCGTTCAGGTCGCCGATGGGAATGAAGCCGGCGATCATGACGACGAAGGTGAAGGCGAAGATGACCAGGACGCCCTTCTGGCGGCCGGTGAGGATGACCTGCTTGGAAGCCTCGGCTGCAGCCGCGCCGTGGGCCTCCTCGGCGTTCTTGAGCTCCTGCATCGACAGGAAGGTGGAACCCTTGTCGGCCTTGACCTTCTTGGCATAGCGCATGACGAAGAGGATCGAGATGACGGTGGTGACGATCCACAGCACGGCGCCGAGGCCGATGATGATGGTCTGGTTGGCCTCGATGCCCACGCCGCGCAGCGAGTCTACGGCGGCGCCGACGGCGAACGGGTTCACCGTGGAGCCCAGGCAGCCGCAGCCAGCGCCCAGAAGAACGGTGGCGGCGCCGACGAGCGGGTCAAAGCCGGCGGCCATCATGGTGGCGGTGAGCAGCGCGTAGAACGGCACCGTCTCCTCGCACATACCGTAGGTGGTGCCACCGAGGGAGAAGATGCCCATGAGCACAGGCACGATCCAAATCTCTTTGCCCTTGAGCTTCTGGACGAGCACGGCGATGCCGTTGTCCAGCGCGCCGGTCTCGGTCATCATGCCCAGGAAGCCACCCAGGATCATGACGAACAGGCACACGGGCAGAGCGTCTGCAAAGCCCTTCACCGGGGCGGTGAAGAAGTCGCTCGCCTTCGCGGCGGTGACGTCGGGCGAGAACCCGGCGACGATGACGGTGATGATCGCAACGATCGCTAGCAGGATAAGAAGAATGGTGAACGAAGAAAGCATTCCGCGCTTTTTCTTCTCAGCAGCAGCCATTTCTCATCCTCCTTTCTTGTCAAAGGTGAGCCGCGCCACTCCCCCGCCGTGCCGTGCAAATCTCCGAGGGGTGGCACGCGCATGACGGGCCCGCCGGTGGTAGGCCGGCAGGCCCGAAACTGCCAAGACGGTTACTTCAGGGTCGCGTACATGACGGCCTTGATGGTGTGCATGCGGTTCTCGGCCTCGTCGAAGACCTTGGACTGCGGGCCCTCGAAGACCTCGTCGGTGACCTCCATCTCGGTGACGCCGAACTTCTTGGCGATGTCGGCGCCGATGGTGGTGTTGGTGTCATGGAAGCTGGGCAGGCAGTGCAGGAAGATCGCGGAGGGATCGGCCAGGTCCATGAGCTCCTGGGTGACGCGGTAGGCCTCGAGCTGGTTGATGCGCTCGGTCCAGACCTCGTCGGGCTCGCCCATGGAGACCCACACGTCGGTGTAGATGACGTGGGCGCCGGTGCAGGCGGCCTTGGGGTCGGTGGTGAGGGTGATGGTGCAGCCGTTGGCCTCGGCGATGGGCTTGCAGGCCTCGATGACGTCGGAGGCGGGCATGCACTCCTCGGGGCCGCAGGCCACGAAGTTCATGCCGAGCTTGGCGCACACGACCATGAGGGAGCGGGCCACGTTGTTCTTGGCGTCGCCCATGAACACGAGGGTCTTGCCCTTGATGTCGTAGTTGAAGTTCTCCTGGACGGTCAGGATGTCGGCGAGCATCTGGGTGGGATGCCACAGGTCGGTGAGGCCGTTCCACACCGGCACGCCGGACTTGGCGGCGAGCTCCTCGACGTCCTCCTGGGCGAAGCCGCGGAACTCGATGCCGTCATACATGCGGCCGAGCACGCGGGCGGTGTCCTCGATGGACTCCTTCTTGCCCATCTGCGAGCTGCCCGGATCGAGGTAGGTCACCCCCATGCCGAGGTCCATGGCGCCGACCTCGAAGGCGCAGCGGGTGCGCGTGGAGGTCTTCTGGAACAGCAGGACGATGTTCTTGCCCTCGAGATAGCGGTGCGGGGTGCCCGTGCGCTTCAGGTCCTTGAAGTTGCGGGAGAGCTTGAGCAGGTACTCGATCTCCTCGGTGGAGAAGTCGAGCAGGCGCAGGAAGCTACGGCCGGAGAGGTTGACACCCATGTTGGTTCCTTTCGAATCAAAATCCGTGCGATATGGGCTGGCGCCCAAACGTCCAGTATGGCGGAAGCGGAGTCGCTCCCGCCGTCTGGAATCAAATGGAAGCATTGCTTCACGAGTTCTAGGTCATCCGGGCATGCCGGCGAAACCTAGAGGGCCAAAAACCAGGTTCGGTGCCCGGGAGGCAGACAAGCCTCCCGGTCTTCCAGGAGCCCCCGGCCGCCTGGGGCGGGGCGGGCGACGACCGGCGCGGCCTCGCCCGCCGCACAAAGGGAGAGGCGGGGTTCCCGGACGGATGAATACTAGAGGTCCTCGCGCCAGAAGGGCATGCTCATGCAGCGCGGGCCGCCACGGCCGCGGGAGAGCTCTGCCGACGGAACGACGAGCAGCTCCATGCCCTCCTTGTAGAGGACGTCGTTGGTGACCGTGTTGCGCTGGTAGACGCAGATCTTGCCCGGGGCGACGGCCAGGGTGTTGGAGCCGTCGTTCCACTGCTCGCGCGCAGCCGCGATCGGGTCGCCGCCGCCGCAGGGGATCAGCTTCACGGCATCGATGCCGAGGGCCTTGGCCAGGATGTGCTCGAGGGTGTCGTTGATCTCCACGATCTCGACCTCGCCGGGGTTGGAGCCCGGGGTGAGCTTGTAGACGGTCAGCGTGCCCATGATGGCCGGATGGATGGTGAACTTGTCGACGTCGATCTGGGTGAACACGGTGTCGAGGTGCATGAACGCGCGAGACACCGGGATGTCGAACGCCAGGATGGTGTCGATCTTGGAGTCGGAGTTCCAGAACATGTTCTGGGCCATGACGTCGATGGCGGCAGCCTGGGTGCGCTGGGAGATGCCCACGGCGATGGTGTGCTCGTTGATGTTGAGCACGTCGCCGCCCTCGGTGTGGAAGGTGCTGTCGCGGCGGTAGTACAGCGACACGTCCTTGTAGTCGGGGTGATACTTGAAGATGTACTTGCCGTAGATGGTCTCGCGGTTGCGCGTCACGGAGTACATGCGGTTCAGGTTCACGCCGGTGCCGACGACCGCGAACGGGTCGCGGGTGAAGTAGAGGTTGGGCATCGGGTCGACGAGCAGGTCGCTCTCGGACTCGGTGTTCACCAGGGAATCGAGCGTGACGGAGCTGGTCAGCGGCAGGTCAATCTCGGCCTTGGTGATGCCGGCCATGGTCTTCTTCACGAACTCGAGGTTATCGGTGATGGAGTCCAGCCTCTCGCGGATGGCGGCAGGGGCGATCTTGCCCTTAATGCCCGCCTCGGCGAGCCACTGGTCGAGGAACTCCTCGCGGGCGCCGGGAACGGCGTCGAGGGCCTCGGCCATGAGCTGCTCGAGGTACAGCACCTCGACACCCTGGTCGCGCAGGATCTGCGCGAAGGTGTCGTGCTCCTGCTGGGCGACCTCCAGGAACGGAACGTCGTCGAAGAGCAGACGCTCAAGCTCGTCGGGGGGGAGGTTCAGCAGTTCCTCGCCCGGGCGATGCAGGCAGACCTTTTTGAGGTTGCCGATCTCGCTTGTCACATGCAAGCCTTTAGTCATCGTCCTCCTACCTTTCTGTCGGGGTCCCGAGAGACCCGATTGGTTTCGCCCTTCCGTCAGGGCGGTTCGTACCGACGCCTATAGATATATCCATTTCTAACCACTTTGTCTCACTTCCCCCTGAACGGTATAAAAGTGAAGGGGAACGGTATATCACGTAACAAATGCCCATGAGGCGCTATCCCCGGATAAAGTAGATTTACGTGCGAAAACTTATTATTAACACTCAGTCTATGCTGTTTCTTTTCGCATATTTTAATCTCAGTTCTGCATACTATTTCTTGAATTATGAAGCAATGCAAGTCTTTGCCAGCGCGTTATTCCCCGCCGTTCTGATTCAGAAATTTTAGGAAAATATTCAATTGGCCCCCTTTTCCTACCGTCCGCGGGCATTTTTGGACCGTTCGCCCAGCCGTAGGTATATATGGTCGCGCCCGCGCGACGCGCCCGGGCGGGGCGGCGCACGTAAGGCTTTCATAAAGCTTTGCCGGCGTCCGCGCCGTCGCGCCCCGAACGCCGTATAAAGGGAGGGCTATACTTTTATATATAGATGACCCCGCACGGGGCATCACACCGTTCACGACGTCGCGGCACCATCCGCGTGAGACGAGGAGACCATGTCACCGAAGCCCGACAAGAAAGCCAAGGACAAAGCAGACAAGAAGCGTAAGGGCGTGACCGAGATCCCGCGGTCAGAGCGCTACGACTTCTCCTACACCCAGAACCGCGAGCTCAGCTGGCTCCGGTTTGACAACCGCGTGCTCGAGGAGGCCTTTGACGAGACCGTGCCGCTGTTCGAGCGCATCAAGTTTGTGGCGATCTTCGAGTCCAACCTGGACGAGTTCTTCATGATCCGCATCGGCGGGCTGTCGGACCTCGCCACGCTCAAGCGCCAGCCCGTGGACAACAAGAGCAACATGACCCCCTCCGAGCAGATCGACCGCGTCTTCGAGACGCTGCCGCCGCTCATGGACCGCGCCACCGGCATCTTCCACTCCATCGAGTCGAGCCTGGCGTCCTGGGGCGTGCATCGCGTGGGGCCCGAGAACCTCGTGGGCGACGAGCGCACCTTCGTGGAGCGCTACTTCCAGTCCTACGTCTCCCCCATCATCTCGCCGCTCGTCATCGACCCGCGCCACCCCTTCCCCAACCTGCGCAACGGCGCGCTGTACCTGGCCTGCGGCCTTGACAGCGTCGACGAGGGCCGCCTGCTCGGCCTCATCGAGATCCCCTCGTCCATGAACCGCGTCGTCGAGATCCCCAGCGCCCCCGGCGAGTACCGCTACATCCTGCTCGAGGACATCATTCTCACCTGTCTCTCCAGCTGCTTTGGCTCCTACACCCCGCTCGACCGCGCCGTGATCCGCGTCATCCGCAACGCCGACATCGACCCGGACGGCGAGGGCGTGGAGGAGGAAGAGGACTACCGCCTGCACATGAAGCGCATCCTGAAGAAGCGCCTGCGCCTGCAGCCGGTGTGCCTCAACGTGAGCGGCACGCTCGATCCCTCCACCATCAAGACCATCCGCAAGTCGCTCGACCTGACGAGCCGCGCCGTCATGGTTCGCGACATCCCGCTCGACCTGGGCTACGTCTACGGGCTCGAGAGCCACCTGCCCGAAGCATCGCGCTCTGAGCTGCTGTTCAGGCCGTTCCGCCCCCAGCCGAGCCCCATGTTCGAGCCTGGCCGCCGCATCGTCGACCAGGTGATCGAGGGCGACAAGCTGCTGTTCTACCCGTATGAGTCCATGAACACGCTGCTCGACCTCATGCACGAGGCCGCCTTTGACGACGCCTGCATCTCCATGCGCATCACGCTCTACCGCGTGGCCAAGCAGAGCCGCCTGTGCGAGGCGCTCATCGACGCCGCCGAGAACGGCAAAGAGGTCACCGTCCTCATGGAGCTGCGCGCCCGCTTCGACGAGCAGAACAACATCGAGTGGGCCGAGCGCCTCGAGGAGGCCGGCTGCACGGTGATCTATGGCTCCGAGGGCTTCAAGTGCCACTCCAAGATCTGCCAGATCACCTACCGCCACGGCATGGCGCTCACGCGCATCACCCTTCTGGGCACCGGCAACTTCAACGAGAAGACCGCGCGCCTGTACTCGGACTTCATGCTCATGACGGCGCATCCCGGCATCGGCGAGGACGCCAACTCGTTCTTCCGCAACCTCGCGCTGGGCAACCTGCGCGGCCACTACCGCTACCTGGGCGTGGCGCCCGCGGGGCTCAAGCCCATGGTCATGAACGGCCTGAACCGCGAGATCGAGCGGGCGCTTGCCGGCGAGCCGGCGCGCGTGTTCTTCAAGATGAACTCGCTCACCGACCGCGAGATCATCGACAAGATCGTGGAGGCGTCGCAGGCCGGCGTGCGCGTGGAGATGATCATCCGCGGCATCTCGTGCCTCCTGCCCGGCATTCCCGGCAAGACCGAGAACGTGCACATCCGCTCCATCGTGGGCCGCTTCCTGGAGCATGCGCGCGTGTACAGCTTTGGCGTTGACGCCGACATCATCTATCTGTCGTCTGCCGACATGATGACGCGCAACACCGAGCACCGCGTCGAGATCGCCTATCCGGTGCTCGACCCGGCATGTCGCGAGCTTGTGCGCGGGTACGTGCAGGCTCAGCTCGATGACAACGTGAAGGCGCGCGAGCTGTCGAGCACGGGCGAGTGGGAGGTCATCGAGCGCTCCGAGGACGAGAAGCCGTTCAACTCGCAGGAGTTCCTGCTGGCGCAGGCATATGCGCGCGCCGCCCATGCCGACGAGGCGCGCAAGGACCATCGCGCGAAGGTCGCCGTGGGCGAACGCGAGCGCGAGGCCGCGGCCGAGACCCTGCGCACCGCCGAAGAGGAGACGCGCGAGCACGAGGCGGAGGTTGCCGCTGGTGCCGAGGCCGCGGCGGTGGCTGGGGCGGGTGCCGCTACGAGCGCCGCGTCTGCGCCCGTGTCTGCAGCGGGCGAGCCGGTTGCACAGGCCGCCGTCACCGAGGCCCCCAAGGCCGCCGTGCCCGCGGCCGCACCCGCTGAGGCCGCCGCGCCTGCCGCACCTGCAGCCGGCTCCCCCGCCGCCCAGCCAGCCGCCAGCTCCCAGGCCGATGTTTCGGCTACTCCCTCCGCGGCAGGCGCCTCGGCCGCCCACGCTGCGGCCAGCTCCCCGAAACCTGCCAGCCAGCCCGTCTCCGGCACCTCCGCCTCCGCGCAGGCCACAGCTGAGATTCCCCTGCGCGCCACCATCATCGAGCCCGAGCCTGAGCCTTCTGCCGAGCCTGCGCCCTCCCGGACGAAGGCCCCCAAGACCGCCCGCGAGCGCAAGCCCCGCTCGAACAAGGCGCTCGCAAAGCGACAGCCCGGCCGCGTGCGCACGGGGCTCGCGCTCATCGGCCTCGGCCTGAAGACGCTCATCCGCGGCAAGTCCGACGGCCAGGCCAGGTAACCGGGCAACCCGCGGTCGTCGTCGTGGGCGTCACGACCTAAGGACGACGGGAATACCCCACACCACACCCCAGCGGGCCGGATGCTCCAAAAGGCATCCGGCCCGTTCTTGTGTTCATGCATGGCCCCCGCCGCCCTGCCTCACACACCCCCGACTCGCCCACTCACGCCCTCGCCACGCCTATTCACGCCCTCTTGGTCAAATCTTCACCAGCCTGGGCAGGTGCCACGCAGACCGTGCGGCCTCCTGGTCAATCCGCAAGACCGCTGTACCCAGAGTGCCGACGGATTGACCACGGCGCTCCATGTCGGACATCCTTTTTGCCCAGAGATCTGATGGATTGATCATAGCCCCCATGTCCCGCGGCCTCCTTACCCAGAGCACGACCATATTGACCAAGTGCGCTCGCGCTCCAGGTGCGCCACTGGCTCAAACGGGTCCGCCTCCCCGACGCGTCATCAACACTTGTAATGAGGGATTCGGCTGCTAGCCGTCTCGCTTCTCTCTCGTTCTCTGGAAGGTGATAAAGATTCCCGAATGCATCAATCGATCGACCCGGCAAGCCTTACTCGGAAAACCTGTGACCACTTTTCAGTGCTTTGAAGTACCCCGGATCTCCTTAGACGCACTTGGAGAACTTGCCGATACGAGAAACGCTTGAGCCGCCGGGAGGCAGCTGAGAGACATCTACGACATGGCAGGTACGGTCGATGGTGACTCCCGACAGCTGTCTCCCTCCTCGACAAGGCAGGCATCGAGGCCGGAGACCAAAGAGGCTGGGCACGGAGGAGGGTGGGCACAAAACTTCTTTTGCAGAATGGACGCTTGAAAGCAACTTCTTATGCAGAATGGCCGCTAAACCTCGATAAACGGGGTCTTAGCGGCCGAAACGCAACACGGGTTTTTCTTAGCGTCCATTTTGCATAAGAGGATTTGGCTGAGTGCTGTGCAAAGCGAGCGGGAATGCCGTCGGGATGGATTTGGGGACGAGCAGGTCGCGCCGGAGGAGACCAAGATAGCCCGTCGGGATGAGGCGAAGGCTGTGCGAGGCAGGCCCGCGGGGACGCCGGGGCGCCCCCCTTGGGTATCCGGCCATTTTGCGAGGGGCTGGGCGACGCCGCAGGCACGGCGCGGCATCGGCTACACTGGTGCGGAACAAAACACCGCAAGAAAGGGACACCATGAGACTCACCATCGAACGCATGGCATACGGACCGGACGGCCTTGCCCACACCGAGGACGGCAAGGCGGTCTTTGTCGCCGGCGGCGTGGTGGGCGACGTCGTGGAGGCGCGCGTGGACTCCGAGGACGCCTCGCTTGTCCGCGCCACCGTCGAGAGCGTCGTCGAGGCGTCCCCCCATCGCGTCGAGGCGCCCTGTCCCTTCGTGGGCGTATGCGGAGGGTGCCCCTGGGGCGCGCTCGACCGCAAGACGCAGCTCGCCGCCAAGGAGGACAACCTGCGCTCCGCGCTCATGCGCATCGGCAAGTTCACCGCCGACGAGGTCGCGGCCCTGGTGCGCCCCATCCGTTCCACGAGAGATGCCTGGGGCTACCGCAACAAAGTCGAGCTCGCCCCGTCGGTCGAGCGCGGGCGCGTGCGGCTGGGCATGCACGGGCGCGACCCCAAGCAGATCATCTCGGTAGGCTCCTGCCCGCTCTTTGAGAAGAAGTATTCTCGCGCCATCAAGGCGGTCGCCGGCGCCCTGGGCTACCTCGGCAACTCGCGCGACCTCTCGCTCGATCGCGTAGGGGTGCGCGCCAGCCGCCGCACCGGCGCGGTGGAGGTGGCGCTCTGGACGCCCACCGGGCCGTTCCCGCGGGCACACGTCGCTCGCGTGCTCGAGGACGCGCTCGCCCCGACCGGCATCGTGCGCGTCATGACCAAGGGCGAGCAACGCGCCCGCCGCGTGAGCAAGGTCGAGCTCCTTGCGGGCGAGGGCTCGTGGAGCGAGAAGATCGCCGACGGGCGCATGCGGGTCTCGGCGCCCTCGTTCTTCCAGGTGAACACCGCCGCCGCGGAGATTCTCATCGACTTGGTGATGGACGCCTTGAAGCCCGAGCCCGAAGATCTTGCCATCGACCTGTACTGCGGGGCGGGCACCTTCACCATGCCGCTCGCCCGCCGCTGCGACTTCGTCGCCGCCGTCGAGGCATACGGGCCGGCGGTGCGCGACCTGCGCCACAACATCGACGCCGCAAACCTGAGCAACGTCGACATCATCGGAGGCGACGCCGTGAAGGAGTTCCCCGACCAGGACGCCGACGTGCTCGTGGTCGACCCGCCGCGAGCCGGCCTCGCCGCAGACGCCGTGGGACTCATCGCCTCGACCTCGGCGCGAGACGTGGCCTATGTCTCCTGCGACCCCGCCACCCTCGCCCGCGACCTTGCCCGCTTCAGGGCCGACGGAACCTTCCGCGTCGTCTCGGCCACGCCGGTGGACCTCTTCCCCCAGACCTTCCACTGCGAGACGGTCGTGCACCTTACACGTAACAACTAGCACCGCTCAGGCGCTTCTCTGCGCGGAAGCGCCCGTTTCGGGTATAAGCGCAGGGATGCCGTTCGTCGAAAGGATTTCCCATGTCTGCTGTCGCCATCCTCGTAGCCGATGGTTTCGAGACCATCGAATGCCTCACGATTCTTGACGTCTTGCGCCGCGGCGGCGTGCGCGCCTCCCTTGTCTCGGTCATGGCGACGCGCGAGGCGGTGAGCGCCCAGCAGGTGAACATCGTGTGCGACTACACCCTCGACGAGGTCGATATGTCCGAGTACGACTACATCGTGCTTCCCGGCGGCATGCCCGGCACCACCAACCTGCGCCGCGACCAGCGCGTCTGCGACCTGGTGAGCGAGTTTGCCTCCACCAAGCACGTCGCCGCCATCTGTGCCGCCCCCTCGATCCTGGGCGAGCTCGGACTCCTCATCGGGCGCAAGGCGACCTGCTTCCCCGGCTTCGAGAGCTCGTTCCCCGCAGGCACCTTCGCCGGTCCCAAGACGGTGGTCGTCGACGGGAACATCATCACCGCCTCGGCCATGGGGCAGGCGCTTCCCTTTGCGCTCGCCGTGCTCGAGGACATCGCCGGCAAGAAGGCCGTCGAGAAGGTCCGCGAGGGCATCCAGCTATGATCTTGGCTTCGCAATCGCCGCGGCGCATCGAGCTGATGCGCGAGGCGGGCTATGACGTTGTTGTAGAGCCGGCCGACATCGACGAGACGCCGCTGCCCGACGAGGGGCCGCGGGAGCTTGTGGGCCGGCTCGCGGTTTCGAAGGCGATGGCGGTCGCCGCGCAGCATGGGCATGAGGATGAGCTGGTGGTCGCGGCGGATACCATTGTGACCATCGACGGCGAGATCCTGGGCAAGCCTGCAGACGCGGACGACGCCTGCCACATGCTGCGGCACCTGTCGGGGCGGACCCATCAGGTGATGACCGGGGCGTGCGTGGTGAGGGCCGGCGAGGCCGCAGAGGCGGGCGAGGCCGCTGCGCGCCGCTTCGTCGAGGTCACCGACGTGGCCTTCTACCCGCTGATCGACGAAGAGATCCGCCGCTATGTCGACAGCGGCGAGCCGCTCGACAAGGCGGGCGCCTACGGCATCCAAGGCGTCGGCGGCCGCATGCTGGTCAAGAAGATCGACGGCGACTATTACAACGTGGTGGGCCTGCCCATCGCACGCCTCGCGAGGCTTATCGACGAGATGCTGAACGAGGCTCGCTAGAGCCCGAAGCGCGCGCAGGCGGCTCGACTCGCCCGCGGGGCGCGAACCTTTGCCCACGCTCCCCATACCCAGCAGACACAACCCGGGAGGAACCCATGTGTGACAACGCTGCCGGCGCCGCCTATCGCGCCATTCCCATCCATGAGGTCGACGGCTTCTTGATCGGCCACAGCACCAACCGCGAGGCCGGCACCGGCTGCACCGTCATCGTGGCGCCCGAAGGCGCCGCCGCCGGCGTGGACGTGCGCGGCGGCGGCCCCGCGTCGCGCGAGACGGACCTGCTGCGCCCTGAGAACACCGTGCAGGAGATTCACGCCGTCTGCCTCTCGGGAGGCTCGGCCTTTGGGCTCGAGGCAGCCTCGGGCGTTGCGCGCGAGCTCGAGGCGCGCGGCATCGGCCTCGACACCGGGCCGGCGCTCGTGCCCATCGTATGCTCCAGCTGCATCTTCGACCTCGCCTTTGGCGACGCAAGCGTGCGCCCGGGCGTCGAGGACGGACGGCGCGCCACCGCAGCCGCCTTCGAGGGCGCGGGGTCTCCGGTGGAAGAGGGCACCGTGGGAGCCGGGACCGGAGCCACGGTGGGCAAGCTCAACGGGCCCGAATGCGCCATGAAGGGCGGCCTGGGGGCACAGGCCATCGCGCTCGGCGACATCAAGGTGGGAGCCGTCGCCGTGGTCAACGCCTGCGGCAACGTGGTCGACCCCGCGACCCTCTCCCCCATCGCCGGCATGCGCACCTCGCCCGAGAGCCGAGAGATCGCCGACATGGAGGAGGCCATGCTCGAGCGCGGCGCCGACGTTCGCATGCCGCTCGACCGCACCAACACCACCATCTCGTGCATCATCACGAACGCGCGCCTCACCAAGGCGCAGGCGACGAAGGTGGCACAGATGGCAGCCGACGCCTATGCGCACGCCATCCGACCCACCCATACCACCAACGACGGCGACACGATCTATGTCATGGCGTCCGGCAGCCTGGGCGACGTCGAGGTTCCCCTCGACCTGCTGGGCCTTGCCGCCACGCGCGCGCTCGAGCGCGCCATTTGCGCCGGATGTGCGACCGCAGACGGGATTCTAGGGCTTCCTTCGGCCAAAAACCGTATATAACCGCTAAGCTGATGCATGTTGTCTCGCCGTCATCCCTGTTCAAAGGAGGGTGACGGCTGCATTATTGCATCATCTAGCTGGAGGAATCCATGACCGCACCCCGCGAGGCACGAACCACGACAAATCCCGAGAAGCGCGGCATCGGACTTCTTGGCCTCATCGCCCTCGTCATATCCTCGTCCATCGGCTCGGGCGTCTTCGCGCTCTCGACCGACATCTCCGCCGCCGCGGCCCCTGGCGCCGCCATGCTTGCCTGGCTCGTGACCGGCATCGGGTTCATTGCGCTCGCAAATACCTTCGGCCGCCTCTCGCTCGAGCGACCCGACCTCGACGGCATCGTCGCCTACGCCAAAGAGGGATTCGGTCCCTTCGTGGGCTTCGTCTCGGGATGGGGCTACTGGCTCTCCATCTGGATCGGCAACGTCGCCTTCGGCGTCATGCTCGCCACGGCGATCGGCTACTTCTTCCCGCCGTTTTCCGACGGCCTCACCGTGGGCGCCGTCGCCTTCATCTCGGTCGTCAACTGGCTCATCGTCTTGCTGGTCAACCGCGGCGTCGAGGAGGCCTCGGTAGTCAACGTCATCGTCATGATCTGCAAGCTCGTCCCCATCTTCGTGTTCATCGTCGCGATGATCCTGGTCTTCAGCTTCGACGTCTTCACCGCAGACTTCTGGGGCACGCTCGCCAACAACCTGGGCGGCGCAGACGCCCCGGGCGACGTTCCCACGCAGGTCATCAACTGCTTCATGGTCATGATGTGGGTGTTCGTGGGCATGGAGGGCGCGAGCGTCCTGGGGCACCGCGCGCGCAACAAGGCCGACGTCTCGCGCGCCACCATCCTCGGCGTGGCGGCGCTCGTGGTGATCTACGTCGCGGCATCGGTGCTCCCCTATGGCTACCTGCCCCGCGAGGAGCTCATGACGCTCGGCTCGCCCTCCATGCCCTATATCTTCCAGGAGGTCGTAGGCCCCTGGGGCGGCGCCTTCATCTCGGCCGGGCTCATCATCTCGATCTTCGGCGCCTGGCTCTCCTACACCATCCTGGCGTCGGAGGCCATGAACCGCATGGCGCAGATGGAGCTGCTGCCGCGCTTCTTTGTGCGCCTCAACCGCCACGGGGCGCCGACCGCGTGCCTCGTCACCACCGGCATCATGATCCAGGTCCTCTCGGTGGTCATGCTGTTCTCTGAGGCGGCATACCAGTTCGCCTACTCGCTCTGCACGGCGTCGATCGTGATCTCGTGGGGGCTTGCGGCGGCCTATATGGTGAAGCTCTCCTGGCCCCGGCGCCGCGAAGGGGCCGGCAGGGCGTTTGCGCTCTCGCTGTTCGCGACGGTCTTCTTGACCGTCGCCATCCTGCTCGCCGGGATCGACCTGCTCATGCTGTGCTGCATCGCCTATGTACCGGGCATCGTGTTCTTTGTGATGGCCCGCAGGGAGCACGGCGCCTCGCCGGTCATGAGGCGCTGGGAGATGGCGCTCGCCGCGGCGCTTCTCGTCATCGCCGTCGTCTCGGCGGTCATGGTCGCCACCGGAGCGATCACCATATAGCGCCGCCGCGTATCTGAGACCAGGGCTCCCTGCCCGCCTGCACCGGGCCCCCATCTGTCGCCTGACGATGGCGCCCCCGTCTGCGGAGGCGCTCAGAAAGCGGGGCGAGAGACCGGTTTTGCCCTGTTTGGGAACGCTACCCCAGCAGCTTGCCAATCTCGGGCGCCAGCAAGCCGGTGAGCCGGTCGAACCCCTCGTCGTTCAGATGAAGGCCGTCCCTGTAGAGGTCCCTCAGCACCCCGCCGCGCTCATCCACAAACGCCGGGAACACGTCGACCAGCGTGACTCGATCGTCGCGGATGAGCTCGCGCTCCTGTTCGAATATCATCCGCACCAGATCGTTGCATCGGATGCCGGGGACCTGGCGATACCCCCAGAGCTCCTCCACACAAGGCAGCGTCGACCACAGCAGGACCTTCGTTTCTGGGCAGTTGCCCAGGATGAGGTCGATGATCTCCTTCACATGCAGGGCGATTTCACGAGGGCTCGCCATGACGGTGTTCCCCAGGTCGTTGATGCCCACCATGAGCACGACGACCGCGGGACGGTATTTGATCACCGCCTCGTCCACGATCCAGAGAAGCTCCTCCGAGACGGCTCCGGCAATGCCGCAATTGTATAGGTGCGGCACATGGGGAAAGCAGCGCTCGATGGGATACGTCTCGGTCAACGAGTCCCCGAAGAAGACGACCCCGCCGGGAACGGCGGCGCGATTCTGCCTCACCACCGCAAGCATTCTCGAGAGCTGCGCCTCTCGCAGCTGAAAGTACCGCGGGTTGTAGCTCATGTTCTCACGCATAGCGTCAATCCTCCAAGCCAAGGCTCATTCCTGCTGCGGCCGTGTGCCGCCCCGCGCGCACGGCTCAAGGCGAGCGGCGCGGGCGGACCTATTGTCCCACAGCGTCCGGGCTCGCCTCGCATGAGATCGCCCGCTTCGATGCGTGCATGAGGGGCGGGACGCTCCAGGTGCGGATACAAAGGGCGCCACGCTCGAGAACGTGGCGCCCTTGGCTTAGTTGAACTTGAAGATCCTGCTCGCCAGGTGGTAGCCGGCGATGGTGACCTTGTCGCCCACCTTCGTGGGAAGGTTCGTGCCAATGCCCAGAAGGCCCCAGCGGGCATGGCGATACATGCGCTCGTCGAAGGTGCGCAGCTCGGCCCAGAGGTCCTTGAGCTTGCCGGGCATCGCCGGGTCGTCCGAGAGCTTGGTGAAGACCGAGCAGATGGTCATCATCATGGTGAAGTAGCCCATCATGTAGTTCTGCAGGCGGCGGCTCTCGACCTCGTCAAACAGATGGTAGGCACCCATCATGATGCGGGTGATGCGGAACTGCTGGTCAAGCCGCTTGACCATCGTCGCCTCGTTGACGCTTTGCCCCTCGCGCCCGATGAAGTAGCGGTACAGGTCGATGTCGGCGTAGTAGAGGCTCTTGCACAGCGGCAGCGGCACATAGGCATAGATGTTGTCGACATAGAAGGTGTGCGCCGGGAGCGGCAGGTTTGCCTCGCGCAGCACATCGGTGCGGTAGCACAGGCTGTGCATGAGCAGGTTCTGATCGGGACGAAACCGGCCGATCTGGTCCCAGGTGAACACCTTCTTGCGCGGCAGGGCCGAGCGGTAGCTGATGGCGGTGTGCTTGCCCTCGTGCACCTTCTCGTACACGTAGTTCGAGATGAACAGGTCGACCCGCGTGTCGCGCTGCACGAAGCCGCGCAGGATGGAGAGCATGGTGGAGAGAGCCTGGCCATCGAGCCAGTCGTCAGAGTCTACGACCTTGTAGTAGGTTCCCCTCGCCTCGCGCAGGCCCGAGAGCACGGCGATGCCGTGGCCGCCGTTCTCCTGGTGCACCGCGCGGATGATGCCCGGGTAGCGCGCCTCCCACTCGTCGGCCTTGGCAGGGGTCTCGTCCTTGCTGCCGTCGTCGACGATGATGATCTCGATGTCGCCCGCGTATCCGCTCCCCTCGAGGATCGAGGTGATGCAGCGGTCCATGTCCCCCGCCGAGTTGTAGCAGGGGATTCCAAACGAAATGACCTTACGCATGGCAGGCGATGATCTCGTCCGAGAGCTCGAGCGCCGATGCCGTCACGGCGTCCATGTCGTAGTAGCGATACTCGGCAAGGCGGCCGACCGGGTGGAAGTTCGTGAGGTTCTGCACGCGGTCGAGGTAGCGCTCGTAGAGCTCCTGGTTCTTGGGGTCGATGATGGCGTAGTACGGGGTCTGGCCGCTGCCCGGCTCGTAGGCGTGGCTGAACTCCTTCATGATGGTGGTCTTGCCCGGCAGCACCTGGCCCGTCATGTTCTTGAACTCGGTGATGCGGGTGAAGTCCTCGCTCGTGGTGTAGTTGACGGTGCCCACGGGCTGGAACTGGTCCTCGTCGAGGGTCTCGAAGACCATGTCGAGGGTGCGGTACGGCAGCGCCCCCAAATCGAGGTTGAAGAGCTCGTCGAGCGGGCCCGTGTAAACGATCTCGCCGCCGTAGCACTTGCCGCACACGTTGACGTTGGTCTCGCCGATCTCGAAGATGTCGCGCGCGTCGACGCCCACGAACACGTCGATGAGGTCGTGGTCGAGCATGTGCTCGAACATGGCGGTGTAGCCGGCAGCCGGCATGCCCTGGTAGGGCGCCTGCGGGAAGTAGCGGTCGTCGTCGCCGATGAAGATGGGCACGCGACCGGTCACCGACGGGTCGATCTCGTCGGGGGTCTGGCCCCACTGCTTCATGGTGTAGTACAGAAAGACGTTCTCGTACACGTAGTCGGCGACCTCGACCAGGTCGGGGTCGTTCTTCTTGCGGAGCTCCATGATGGGCACCTTCTTGTTCTCACCGAAGGTGTCCACGAGCTTCTGGTAGAGCTCCTCGCCGCGCTCGTCGCCAAAGGCGAGCTTGAGCGAGGTGTGGTTGAACGGCACCGGCATGAGGGTGCCGTGGATGTTGGCGAGCACCTTGTGCTGGTAGTCGGTCCACTTGGTGAAGCGCGACAGGAAGGTGTGCACGCGCTCGTTGTAGGTGTGGTAGATGTGCGGCCCGAAGAGGTGCACCAAGATGCCGTCTTCGTTCACATAGTCATAGGCGTTGCCCGCGATATGGTCGCGGCGCTCGAGCACCGCCACGCGGAACCCCGCGCTCTCGGCAAGGCGCCGGGCACAAACAGAACCGGCGTAACCCGCGCCCACCACGATCATGTCGTAGAGGTCGGGGTTGAATGACTCAGGTAGACCAGAATGAATCTGCATCGCTGCTCCTCGCAGGCTCGATCTTGACGTCTTTGGGCACACGGCACCAATTGTTAGAGGGATTATAGCGCTAGCGCTCTATAATATGACGTGCCACACAAGGAAAGCTCAACCTGCCCATCTTTAAGCCGTCTACCTCGTAGTTTATCGACAGGCGGCACGATCGGCGGGCATGGGCGAGATCATGAGGAGAGACATGAGCGATTTCCTGAACCGTATGAAGGACGCCGCCAAGGCGGACAAGAAGACCATCGTCCTTCCCGAGGGCGAGGACCCGCGCACCATCGAGGCCGCCAAGCAGATCGTCGAGGAGGGCCTGGCCAACCTGGTCATCCTGGGCGACCCCGCCAAGGTCGACGTCGAGGGCGTGACCGTCATCGACCCCACCTCGCCGACCGCCCCCAAGCATGAGGCCTATGCGCAGAAGTTCGCCGAGCTGCGCGCCAAGAAGGGCGTCACCATCGAGCAGGCCCGCGCCCAGATGATGGACGCCACCTACTACGGCACCATGATGGTCAAGATGGGCGACGCCGACGGCCTGGTCTCCGGCGCCTGCCACTCCACGGCCAACACCCTGCGCCCGGCGCTCCAGATCCTGAAGACCGCTCCGGGCACCAAGCTCGTCTCCGCCTTCATGGTCATGTGCACCAAGACCCCCCAGTTCGGAGCCGACGGCACCCTCGTCTTCGCTGACTGCGGCCTGAACATCGACCCGACCTCCGACGAGCTCTCCGAGATCGCCATCGCCTCCGCCCACTCCTTCAAGACCTTCATGGGCGACGTCGAGCCCCAGGTCGCCATGCTCTCGTACTCCACGATGGGCTCGGCCGGCGGCGACACCGCCAAGAAGGTCCAGGAGGCCACGGCATTCGCCAAGGAGAAGGCTCCCGAGCTCGCCATCGACGGCGACCTGCAGCTTGATGCCGCCATCGTGCCCGAGGTCGCCTCGCTCAAGGCCCCCGAGTCCAAGGTTGCCGGCCACGCCAACGTGCTCGTGTTCCCCAACCTCGAGACCGGCAACATCGGCTACAAGCTGGTGCAGCGCTTCGGCCAGGCCGAGGCCTACGGCCCCATCCTGCAGGGCATCGCCAAGCCGGTGAACGACCTGTCCCGCGGCTGCTCCGCCGAGGACATCGTGGGCGTCGTCGCCATCACCGCCGTCCAGGCCCAGATGGCGGAGTAGCACGAGGGGCAGACATGATCGCGGTCTGGATCGTCGCGGCGTCCTTCACGCTCGTCGGCGCGCTCTACTCGGGTCCCAAGTGGTTTAGGCTCCTCTCCTATCGGGGCCGGGCCACAGGAACGTTCCTCTCTGCGCAGAGAGGCCTGGGAACCGGCAGCCAGCCCATGAGGGCGCTGTATCGCTACGAGGTCGACGGCCGCGTCTACGAGGGGTCGAGCGGGTGGACCAAGTTCATCGTCGTGCGAAGAGGCGGCCCGTGCAAGGTGCGCTACAGCCTGTCCGACCCCTCGCGGTCCTATCTCGCACAGTTTGGCACCTACGCCAACATCGCCATCGGGACCGTGTTCTTCTTGGTGGGGCTCGCTATCTTTGGCGTTGGCGCGATGCTCGTCGCCCTCTACCCCGAGCTGCTCGGCTAGGGATATCAACAAGGACTCCTAGACGGCCCGGCAACCTCCTTGCCGGGCCGTCTTCTTGTGGAGGGCCCTAGCCGAGCTGTCCGGGCAGGCGGTAGTAGAGCTCCAGCTGGCGATGGATGCGGGATGCAAGGTCTGCGCTCGCAAAGCCGGGCCGTGCACGCCAGCGCCAGTTGCCTCCGATGGTCGAGGGCGTGTTGATGCGCGCCTCGCTGCCAAGGCCGAGCAGGTCCTGCATCTGCACCACGGCAAGGTCTGCGGGGCTTGCCCAGATGGCCCGCATGAAGCCCCAGCCCTCCCCTTCGGCGGGGTCGAGGCGCAGGTACTCGCGCGCGTGGGCAACGTCTGCGGGCAGCGCGCTCTGCAGCCAGCCGAGCGCCGTGTCGTTGTCGTGGGTGCCCACATAGGCGACGCAGTTTGCAGGATAGGAAAACGGCAGGTACGCCGCCCCGCCTCCATCGCGCGTGTCGAAGGCGAACTCCAAGATCTTCATGCCTGGAAAGCCGGTGTCTGCCAGCAGCTGGCGTACCGAGGGCGTGAGGTATCCCAGGTCTTCGGCCACGATCTCGCACGGCCCCAGCTCGTCCTTGAGCGCGCGGAAGAAGTCGATGCCCGGGCCCGGACGCCAGCGACCGCCCGCCGCGGTGTCGGAGCCTGCCGGAATGGCAAAGTAGGAGTCGAACCCGCGGAAGTGGTCGATGCGCACGATGTCGTAGAGCTTGAACTGGGCGCGGACACGGTCGACCCACCAGCGGTAGCCCTCGTCACGCATGCGCTCCCAATCGAAGAGCGGGTTGCCCCATACCTAGCCGATCTCTGAGAACGCGTCGGGCGGGACGCCGGCGATCTCGTGGGGACGCAGGTCGGCGTCGAGCTCGAACTGCTCGGGCCGCGACCAGACGTCGGCGCTGTCGCCCGACACGTAGAACGGCAGGTCGCCCATGATGCGCACGCCGGCGCTGCGAGCGTAGCCGTGCAGGCGCTCCCATTGGCAGAAGAACAGATACTGGACCGCCTTCCAGAACCGGATGTCCCGGGCGTATGCGGTCCGCGCGTCGGCAAGCACGTCCGGCCGGCGGCGGCGCAGGCCGTCCTCCCACATGCTCCAGGGGGCGCCGCCGTGCGCGTCTTTGAGCGCCATGAACAGCGCGTAGTCGTCAAGCCAGGCCGATTCGCGCTCGCAGAACGCCTCGAAGTCGCCACGGGAAGATGCGAGCAGGCGCTCAGCGGCCCGATGCAGCACGACGAAGCGCTCGCGGTACAGGGCGCCGTAGTCCACGCGCTCGGGGTCGTCGCCCCAGAAACGATGCGCGTAGTCGTCGTGGTCGAGCAGCCCCTCTTGGGCGAGGTCGTCCAAGTCGATAAGGTAGGGGTTGCCAGCAAACGTCGAGAAGCTCTGGTATGGCGAGTCCCCAAAGCTCGTGGGCACGACCGGAAGCACCTGCCAGACGGAGACCCCGGCGGCGGCGAGAAAGTCCACGAAGCGCCGCGCCTCGGCACCCAGCGTTCCCACGCCCCACGGCGAGGGAAGCGACGTCACCGGCATCAAGATTCCTGAAGTCCTCATGCGTCCCCCTGCGGTTCAAGCACACTCTGCTCGGCTCAGACAAGCACTGCTTGAGTTATATCACGCTCGCACATCCACGTGGACGTCGAGTTGCCAGGCGCACCGGACACCGGCGCGGCGCCGATGCTGCATTGCGAAGGGGCGCGCAACGTGCTCAGAGGCAACGATCACACCGGGCGCAGACCGCATACAAAAACACCCGGCCAGCAAATCATGCCGACCGGGTGCAGATGTCCCGTTATGAAAACACGGATGCTAGGGCGTTAGCCCAGCAGCGCCTCCACGTCGAGGGCGATCATGAGCTCCTCGTTGGTGGGAACCACGAGCACCTTCACGCTGGAGTCGGGCGTGGAGATGACGCGCGGGTCGTCGGAACGGACGTCGTTGAGTTCCGGATCGATCTTGACGCCCAGCCAGCCCAGACGATCCACGATCGCGGCGCGGATCTCGGCGGAGTTCTCGCCGATGCCGGCGGTGAAGGCCATGGTGTCCATGCCCTCCATGGAGGCGGCCATCTCAGCGATGAGCTGCGAGGCGCGATAGTTGAACATGTCGAGCGCCATCTGGCAGTTGGCATCGCCGTTGGCAGCGCCGTCGCGCACGTCGCGGGAGTCGCTCGACACGCCGGAGACGGCGAGCAGGCCGGACTTCTTGTTCATCATGGTGTCGATGTCGTCGATCGAGTAGCCGCCCACGCGGTTGAGATAGAAGACGGTCGCCGGGTCGACGGTGCCGCAGCGGGTGCCCATGATGAGGCCGTCGAGCGGGGTGAGGCCCATGGTGGTGTCCATGCAGTGGCCGTCCTCGATGGCGCACAGGCTCGCGCCGGAGCCGAGGTGGCAGCTCACGAGCTTATGCGTCTCGTGGTTGGTGAACTCGTCCACGGTGCGCCAGATGTAGCGGTGGCTCGTGCCGTGGGCGCCGTACTTGCGCACGTGGTACTTGTCCACCACGTCGCGCGGCAGGGCGTAGCGCCAGGCGCGCTCGGGCATGTTGTAGTGGAAGGCGGTGTCCGGCACGATGACGTTGCCGAGCTCCGGGAACATGTCGCGGCAGATCTCGATGACGTCGGCCTCGGCATAGTTGTGCAGCGGAGCGAGCGGGGCGACCTCGCGGGCCCAACCCAGCGTCTCGTCGGTGACGACCTTGGACTCGGGGAAGTACCAGCCGCCCTGCACCAGACGATGGCCGATGCCCTCGATGGGCTTGTCGACGGCCTTCAGGATCTCGAAGACGTGCTGCACGGCAGTCTTGTGATCGGGCATATCGACGTCGAGCTGCTTCTTCTCGCCGTTGACCGTGTATCCGACGAACGAGCCCTCGATACCGATGCGCTCGCAGTTGCCCTTGGCGAAGACCTCACGAGTGTTGGTGTCAAGCAGCTGGAACTTCAGGCTCGAGCTGCCGGCGTTGATCACAAGAACGTTCATGGAACTCCCCTCGTTGGAAAAATCGCTCCGCCCCTCGGCGGAGGCATACACCTTTGTATGATACACGTCTGCGGCCTTGAGCGGCGCGATTCTGCCCCAAGCATCCGAGAAGTGTTGCCTGGAGAAACTTCTGGTGCAATTTGGACGCTAAGGGCCAAAAAGAGCAGGCTTAGCGGCCATTTTGCAGAAGAAGCTGTTCCAAGGCGTCCAAAGTGCAGTAGAAGTTGAGACGACCTGTCCGACATGGCGGCGTCAGGCCTTGCCCAAGCCGTCTGCCAGCGACGACGAAGGCCTGCCGGCAGCAGCGAGAGCCTGCTATCTGCGAGAGGCCGGCAGCAACAAGGGCCTCCCGACACGGCGTCGGCAGGCCCTTATTCTCCGAGGTATGCAGAAGAAAGCCTAGATGAGACCCTCGCCCAGGTCCTTGCCGCCCAGCACGTGCATATGGAAGTGCATGACCGTCTGGCCAGCGGAGGCACCCGTGTTGGCGATGACGCGGAAGCCGCGGTCGAGCCCCTTGATCTTGGCGACCTCGGCGATGGCGTGGGTCATGGCCTCGAGCACGTCTGCGGGCACCCCGTCCACGATGTTTTCGTAGTGGCCCTTGGGAATGACGAGCGTATGTACCGGCGCCTGGGGGTTGAGGTCGTCGAAGGCAACGACCTTGTCGTCCTCATAGACGATGGTGGAGGGAATCTCGTGCGCAGCGATTTTGCAGAAAATGCAGTCGTCCATGGATGATCCTTCTCTCTGTCAACGAAAAGCGAAGCCGGGACACGCGCGCCCCGTCTCAGACCTGTCTCCTATTGTCGCATGACGGCAGAGGGGCGCACCCGATGTTATGGCGAACGGAGCAGCACTTCGGGCAGGCCGCTTAGGGCAGGCCGCTTCCAGGCAGACGCGCCCTGCGACAGGCCGTGCCAAAGGCCGAGCGAGCTGACACGAATGTGCCGCGCACCTTGCCGCAGCACATGGCAAGGCGCATGGGAGTCGAATGCGCAAACCTCGCCAAAGTGAACGCCGTGGCAACGATCCAGACGGCTATCACCGTGCCTGCCCCCTATGCGTCGCCCGCCCCCATCGCGCCCGCCGGCACGATGGGAAAAGCTTCCCTAGAACGAGAGGGTATCGCTCGTGTCGGCAGCCTCGGCGGGCACGAGCGTATCGGTGCCGTCGACATCGGCCAGAAGCACCGACACCTTCTGCTCGGCATCCGCCAGACGCGAGCGAAGGCTCTTCAAGAGCTCGACGCCGCGCGAATAGCTCTCGAGCGACTCCTCGAGCTCCATGTCGCCCGACTCCAGCGAACGAATGATGCGCTCAAGCTCCTGTGACGCCTCTTTGTAGGTGAGCTCGTCCACCGGTTTCACATCTGCCATGGGTCTTCCCTTTCTTTTGCTGGGAGGACGCTTCTCGAAAACGCCCTCGCCTCGAATCTACATCTGGGGCCTTTGCCCTCGCTCCACCTTGGTGACAGTGCCTGTGACCTCGCCGTCTGCCAGGGCGACCCGGATGGTCGAGCCGGGCTCGAACCGGTCGGCGCTCGTCGCCACGCCCGTCTCGTCATAGGCGATGGAGTAGCCTCGCGAGAGCACTTTGAGCGGCGAGAGCGCGTCGAGGGAGGCCGCCTGGGCCGAAAGCGCAGACGACGGCGCCGCGAGAAGCGCCCGCCCCTCGTGAGCCAAGCGCGACGCGGCAAGCTCGAGCGCGTGGCGCTTGCCGGAAAAACCCGACGTGCTCCGCTTGAGGCGGGGGGCCAGAAGCTCTACGGACTCCCGATGGCGACCCTGGTCGCGCACGATGGCGCCCGCTAGGCGATCAGCGGTCTGGGCGAGCTCGGCGACGCGGCGGTCGACCACATAGGCGGGGTCTTGCAGGCACGGGCGGCGCGCCGCGGCGTCGAGCGCCGAGCGCAGCTGGGCAAGCCTGCTGCCCTGCGCCATCACGATGCGATGCGCAAGCGTGTCGACCTGACCCGCCGCCCCGCGGACGAGCGACTGGGTCGCAGAGGCGAGCCTGCGCTCGCGGGCGGCGAGAAGCTCCGCGAGGTCGGTCATGGCGGGCGCCACCGACTCCGCCGCCGCGGTAGGCGTCGAGCAGCGGCGGTCGCTCACCATGTCGCAGATCGAGGTGTCCGGCTCATGCCCGATGCCGGTGATGACGGGTATCGGGCAGGCGGCGACGGCGCGGGCGAGCGACTCGTCGTTGAACGTCATGAGGTCCTCGAACGACCCGCCCCCTCGCACGAGCAAGATGCAGTCGGGGGCGGGCTCGATCGCCGCCGCGCGCCCGAGGGCGCCGATGAGCTCATCGGGGGCGCCCTCCCCCTGCACCTTTGCGCCCACGCACACAAGCTCGACGAGCGGGTTGCGGCGGCGCAGCGTGCGCTTCACGTCATCGATCACCGCACCCGACAGCGACGTGACCACCGCCACGCGCGAGCAGAAGGCGGGAATGTGCCGCTTGCGCGCCTCGTCCATGAGGCCCTCGCGGCGAAGCTTCTCGGCAAGGGCGGCGACCTGCTGGCGCAGAAGGCCTTCTCCCGCCAGCGTGAAGGACTTGGCGACAAAGCTCATGCGCCCCGTGGGCTTGTAGAGGTTGAAGTTGCCCGTGAACTGCACCTGCATGCCGTCGCGCAGGTCGAAGGTGCGCTTGCCGTAGACGCCGCGCCACACGATGCAGTCCACCGCCGCGGCGTCGTCTTTGATTTGGAAATAGCAGTGCCCGCTGCGCGCGTTCGGCCCGCGGAAGCCCGTGACCTCCCCGATCACCGTCAGCAGCGGAAGCGCGTCGAGCGCGCCAGCTGCAATCTCAACCGCCTGAGACACCGAGAGGGCGTCCTCGCCAGAAGACGTAGCCCGAGACGCCCGGCCTCCCTCGGGAGCGGTTGGCCAGGGCACGTCGGCGCGCGCAGGCGTGGTGCCCACCAGATTCCAGGCGCACATGCCGCCTCCTCCTTTCATCGACTGCGAAGAAGATACCGCACCGCGCGGACAAACGAACCGGCACGCCGCGGCGGCCGCGTTGCGCCGCGACGCCGCGCCGGGACGCATCGCGCCGCGAGACGCCTGCCGCGCCGCGCCAAGGACGGCTACTCGCGGCTGTTGCTCGTGCGGCCGAGCAGGTAGAGCAGCTGCAAGATCGAGGTAAGGGCCGCCGCCACATAGGTGAGGGCCGCCGCGGTCAGCACCTTGCGGGCGCCCCGCACGTTGACCTCGCCCATGCCCGACGACTCGATAAAGGCGACCGCGCGACGGCTCGCATCAAGCTCTACAGGCAGCGTCACCAACTGAAAGAGCACCGAGAACGCGAAGAGCGCGATGGCCAGCGTCTGCATGCCGGCAAGATTCATGGCGACGCCCAGAATGAAGACGAGCATCCAGACGTTCTGCGTGAAGTTCACCACCGGCACGAGGGCCTGGCGGAAGCGCATGAACGCGTAGCCCTGGGCGCGCTGGACGGCATGGCCCGCCTCGTGGCAGGCGACCGCGACGCTTGCCACCGAGCCGCCCGAGAGGTTGTCGCGCGAGAGGTAGAGGTTGTTGTCGCGAGGGTCGTAGTGGTCGCTCAGCGTTCCGGGCGTGCTGCGGATTCCCACCGACGAGCATCCGCTCGCGTCGAGCATGGTGCGGGCGACCTCGGAGCCCGAGCGCCCGTCCGAGGGCACGCGCAGCCACGTCTTATAGGTGCGGTTGATATAGCCTTGCGTCGCCACGCCCAACAAGAGCGATACCGCGACCAGCAGCAGGTAGCTCGTGTCGATTCCGTAGCCAAGACCGTAATAGATGGGCATGTGCATTCACTCCTTGTTCGATACACGCCATTCCCCACCTTGTACCCAGACCGCTGCCCCCTATCCGGGGCAAAGCGGCGGGGCCGGACGGCGCGCCGTCTAGAGCATCTCGACCCGGCGGTCCTTGACGGTAAGGCCCATGTTTCCCGACAGCAGGTCATCGAGCTGGGAGCCCACGAGCTCAAAGCGCCAGCCGTCGCGCAGGCGGCTGCGCTCGGGATGGTCGATGTAGTCCATGAGGTCGTCGCGCGAGGCGATCATGGCCGTCGCCACGCCCGAACGCTCGGAGATGAGGCGGATGAGCGCATACATGAGGTCGCTCACGCTCTCGAGCTCGCTAGAGGGAGCCTTGCGGGCGTGGCCCACCTGCGGCAGGTGGTCTGCCGGGCACCGCCTGCCGCGATCGATGGCCGCGAGCGCCGCGGAGACATCGCCTTCGGAGAGCTGCTCGGTGCCACGGATGCTGCGGAAGTCGGCGGCATCGCGCGGCGAGCGCTTCACGAGCGCCAGCAGCACCTCGTCGGACATGACCCACTTGCGCGGGACGTCGCTGCGCTCGGCGCGGGTCTCCCGCCATGCCGCGAGCTCGCGAGCGACGGCGAGCTGGCGGCGCGTGCAGGACGTGATGCGCTTCACGCGCGTGTACATCTCGCGCGGCTCCACGACGTAGTGGGCGCGGTCGGCGATGTTGGCGACCTCGTCGGCGACCCAGGACATGCGCCCCTGCTCCTGCAGGCGGTCGTAGATGGCGTGGTAGGCGACGATGAGGTAGCGGACGTCGTCGAGGGCGTAGTCGAGCTGCTTCTCGGAGAGCGGGCGGCGCGACCAGTCGGTCAGCGACTCGGTCTTGGCAAGCGTGACGCCGCAGAAGGCGTGGACGAGCCCGTTGTAGGAGATCTGAAGACGCTCGCCCAAAAACGCCGCGGCGACCTGGGTGTCGAACACCGGGGCGGGCAGCACGCCAAGCGTGTGCAGCAGCACCTCCATGTCCTGAGAGCAGGCGTGGAAGACCTTGACCACCGACGGGTCGCCCATGAGGGCGGCAAGCGGCGAGAGGTCGTCGATCGCCAGCGGGTCGATCGCCACGCACTCGTCCGGCGTGGCGACCTGCACCAGGCACAGGCGCGGATGGTAGGTGCGCTCGCGCAAAAACTCGGTGTCCACCGCGACGGCGGGAAACGTGCGCGCGCGGTCGCAGAACGCCTGAAGGTCTTCAACTGTGGAAATATACATGCTCACCTGTCGCCTTGGTTTCACCGCCGGCTGCGGGGGTAGGATATCGGTCAACGTAACTATACGCTACGTTCGCCGAAACTATAGCAGCCCCATAGAAGAACGGAAAGCAATGCGCTGCCTCATCATCCATAACCCCGCTTCCGGCCCCGGCACGGACGAAATCTACACGTTCGCCCACACGCTCGCCCAGGGCGGCGACGAGATCGTCCTGCGCTACATCGGCGACGGGATGGAGCCCGAGCAGGCGGTAGAGGACGTCTCCTCGTTCGACCGCGTGGTGGTGTCGGGCGGCGACGGCACGGTGTCGAGCGTGCTCGACTGCCTGCGCGACACGGGGGTCCCCACGCTCATCTTCCCCTCAGGCACCGCGAACCTGTTCTTCTCCAACATCGGAAACGCCCCCGAGGCGGCGGCGCTCGCCAAGGCGTGCCGCGAGGGGCGCACCGCCAAGGTGGACATGGGCGAGCTCTACTGGAAAGACGAGGCCGGCGAGATCTGCCGCCACGGCTTCATCATCATCGCCGGGTCGGGATTCGACGCCACCATCATGGAGAAGGCGGCTCCCTCGAAGAGCGACATCGGCGAGATCGCCTACGTGCTGTCGGCCCTCTCCACGCTCGAGCCGCAGGTGGCGCACTTCACCATCGAGCACGACGGCCAGGTCGACGAGTTCGACGGCATCTCGTGCATGGTGGGAAACACCGCGGTCATCCAGAACGACATCAACCTGTTCCCCGACTGCCGCATGGACGACGGCCTGCTGGACATCGCGGTCATCGAGCCGGCGCGCCTCGTGCAGCTGCTGCCCACCGCGATCGCAGGCGTCTTCGATCCCGCCGGCAAGGGCCTGGGGCGTCCGCAGTTCAAGATGTTCCAGGCGAAGGAGGTCAAGATCAGCTGCACGCCGTCGCTCGGCATGCAGTTCGACGGCGAGGTCATCTCCAACAACAAGGGCGTCTTCGGCGCCCGCGTGCTGCCGAAGTGCCTGGATATCATCATCGACGACTTCTCGAACCTCGCCCAGCACGCGCAGGCGTAAGCCCGGCCCGCCCCGCAGGAAACATGCTCGCAATCTTTTGCGTGCGCGCTTACGAAGGCACTTCGCTATGCTATAGTGCCCTCAATCGCTTGAAAGGCCTTCGGGCCCCTACCACGAAAGGAGCCACCAGCATGAAGAACGCACTTTGCACCGCTCGCATGAACTGGTGGTGGCGTGATGTGAATACGGTCGGTCGACGGTGAGATCCATCACGCCTATCTCTTAGACAGGCGGCACGGAGCCCCCGGGAGACCGGGGGCTTTTTTGTTATCTGCGGCCCCCGCGACCCCTTGAGACCGATTCCCCTCGCATCACGCGCCCCCGACGTCGCACCGCGACACGAAGCTTCACCAGCCGCTTTGCCGGCATCCTCGAGAAAGGTTGACCACCATGTCCCAGCAGCTCTCCTCCCAGCCCCGCACCGCCGCCCGCACCGTCTCCTCCCCCGACCGCGGCAAGCTCGACATCAAGGCCCTCGTCCTGCTCGCCGTCCTTCTGGCCGCGGGCTTCATCCTCAACATGACGGCCGGCAAGGCCATCGGCGCCATCTCGGGCAACCTCATCAGCCCCGAGTTCATCATCTCCGCCTTCTGCCTCACCATCTTGGTGGTGCGCCCCGGCCTGCTCCAGGCGCTCGTCATCGGCTTGGTCTCCGCCGCCGTGATCCAGATCACCACGAGCCTGCCCGGCGCGGACTTCGTGGCAGAGGGCATCGCCGCCATGCTCATGGCGCTCATCGTGAACGCCGGCATGAAGACCCCCGCCAAGGCCGTCGTCCCCACCGTGGGCACCTTCGTGACCACCTTCGTCTCGGGCTTCATCTTCATGCTCATCCGCATGGCCGTCATGCAGTTCGACATGGCCATCGCCGCCGCGATGCTGCCGGTCGTCGCCCTCACCGCCGTGTTCAACGCGGTGCTCGTGGGCGCGCTCTACATCCCCGTCAAGAAGGCGCTCAAGCTGAACGACTAGCCCCGTGCCCAGCAACCATGCCCCGGACGCCGCGCAGGCCGTCCGGGGCCGTTTCTGTGATATGCTGCCCGCGACTCCTGAAGGCAGCACGACATGGCCGCGGCGGCGCGGCGGAAAGGCTCTCATGGCAGCAATCATCGAGATGGACGGCGTCTCGTTTTCCTACGACGCCGACGCGCGTCGCGCGCTCTCGGACGTCTCCCTCCGCGTTGAAGAGGGAGACTTTTTGGGCATCATCGGTCCTTCGGGCGCAGGCAAGTCGACGCTCGCCGCATGCCTCTCGGGCGCGATCCCCCACCATTTCACCGGCGAGCTCTACGGCGCCACGCGCGTCGCGGGGCACGATACCTGCGAGATCACCCTCACCGACATCTCGCGCACCGTGGGATCGGTCGCCCAGGACATCGACGCGCAGATGGTCGCCTCGGTAGTCGAGGACGAGCTGCTCTTCGGACTTGAGAACTTCGGGGTGCCCCACGACCAGATCGAGGGGCGCATCGCGCGCACGCTCGAGACGGCGGGCATCTCCGAGCTTCGCCACCGCGAGATCGCCACGCTCTCGGGAGGGCAGAAGCAGAAGGTCGCCATCGCCGCCATCCTGGCGCTCGAGCCGCGCGTGCTCGTGCTCGACGAGCCCACCGCCGCGCTCGACCCGGTGAGCTCGCAGGTGGTCTTCGACACCCTCGCCGACATCAACCGCCGCCTCGGCATCACCGTCATCGTCATCGAGCAGAAGGTCGCGCTGCTCTCGAGCCACTGCAACCGCATCGTGGTCATGGATCGGGGAGGCATCGCGCTCGAGGGCTCGCCGCACGAGGTGTTTCGCCGCGCGGAGCTCTTGAGGGAGCTCGGCGTTGACAGCCCCCGCACCGCACGCATTTCCAACAGCCTCGCCGCCGCGGGGCTGTGCGCTGCCGACGACCCCTGCCTCAATGTCGAGGAGGCGCACGACCTGATCGCGCAGATCATCCGCCGCGCCGACGCGACGGGCCCGGGCGCCGCAGGTGCCGACGCCGCCCCTGCCGCAGCGGACGCCTGCGCCGCCGGCCAGACGTCCGCGACCCCGCATGCGGCGACGCCTTCCCCGCATGCCCCCCGGCGCCCGCATGCCGAGGGAGCCGCGCCCGTGCTGACCTTCGAGCACGTTGGCTTCACCTATCCCGGCGGGGGCGCGAGCGTCGAGGACCTCTCGCTCGAGGTCTATCCCGGCGAGCTCGTGGGCGTCGTCGGCCAGAACGGCGCGGGCAAGACCACCCTCACCAAGCTGCTGAACGGCCTGCTGCGACCCAGCAGGGGCAGGGTGCGCGTCGCCGGGCTCGACACGGGCGAGAACCCCGTCTCGGCGATCGCGGCGCACGTGTCCACGCTGTTCCAGAATCCCGACCGGCAGATCTGCAAGAACACCGTCATCGAAGAGGTCGCCTTCGGGCTGGAGCTGCAGGGCGTCGACTCGCGCGAGGCGCAGCGGCGGGCGGAGACGGTCATCGACCGCTTCGGGCTGCCCCGCGACGAGGCCCCCTTCTCGCTCTCGCGCGGACAGCGCCAGATGGTGGCGCTCGCCGGCGTCGTGGTCATGAACCCCGACGTCGTCGTACTCGACGAGCCTACGAGCGGCCTGGACTACCGGGAATGCATGACCGTGATGGAGACCGTGCGCGACATGGCGGACAAGGGCTGCGCCGTCATCATGGTTTGCCACGACATGGAGGTCGTGAGCGACTTCGCCGAGCGCATCGTGGTCATGGCGGACGGGCGCATCCTGGGGCGCGGCCCCGCCTCGGAGCTCTTCGCCGACTCCGAGCTCATGGCGCGCGCCAGCGTCACGCCCCCGCAGGTCATCGACCTCGCCGGGCGCCTCGCTCGCGACGTCTCGCCAACGTTTGCCCACATCTCCGAGGTCAGCGACATCGTCCGCCGCGTAAAGGAGCTTGCAGACCATGCTTAACGTGATCGACTACGTACCTGGCGACACCCTTCTGCACCGCCTGAACCCCGTCGCCAAGCTGGCGCTCGCCGCATCCATCATCGCCGCGACCTTCTTGTCGGACGGCTACCCCGCCCTCGTGGGACTGCTCGCGATCACCCTGCTGCTCGCTGCCTACGCGGGCGTGCTCGGAAGGCTCGCCCGCCTGCTCAAGCTGCTCGTGCCCGTGGCGCTCATCATGCTTCTTTTGCAGCTCGCCTTTGTGCGCAGCGGCACGCCCGTGGTCGCCTTCGCCACCGACGAGGGGCTCATCACCGGCGGCAAGGCCTGCCTGCGCCTGCTGGGCGTTGCGCTCCCGCTCGTGCTCATGCTCATGGTGACCAAGCTCACCGACCTCGCAAACGCCTGCGTGGAAAAGCTGCACGTTCCCTACAAGTACGCGTTCACCTTCACCACGGCGCTGCGATTCGTGCCGGTGTTCTCGCAGGAGATGAACGCCATCATGGAGGCCCAGACGGCGCGCGGGGTCGAATACGATACCAAAAACCCCATCAAGAAGCTCCAGCTCATGCTGCCGCTGTGCGTGCCGCTGCTCATCTCATCGGTCAGCAAGACCGACGCGAGCGCCCTCGCAGCCGAGCAGCGCGGCTTCTATCTGCGCACGCGGGCAAGCTCCTACAAGCGCTACCCCGTCCGCGGGATCGACATCGCTGCCTTTGCGGCGTGCATCGCGCTCATCGTCGCAGGCATCCTGCTGTAGAGAGGCGCTTCGCAGCGTCAATCTCGCACGTTATAGCGCTAATCACGCAAATAGAGGCATTCTGTGCAAAAAGTCGATTTGTCGGTCAAGGAGCTCGATTATGCATGGCCGACAATCGGCTTTTTTGCACCTTCAGCCAGTGACGTGTGCAAATAGTCGATTTGTCGGTCGCGATAATGCGCCCACCATGACCGACAAATCGATTTTTTGCACAGTTTGAGCCCCTCCTGAGACTTTTTTCTTTTTGCCATGAATAATCGATGCATACATGTTCGGTAGATGACATCAAGCCATGCATAGAGCAACAAACACTGCCTCAGAGGGGCGACCTCGTCGAGACGGGCGCGGCCGCCGTGCCGAGCCGTGCCGCGTCGCAAAACATGGCGCGATGCCGCTCCCTGGGCAAGGCATCTGTCGGGCTCCTTGCATCGCCCGGCAGATGCGGCACAATGGAACGCGAGCCCGCGGCGCTGGCCCTGGCTCCACCTGAACAGACCCTAGAGAAGGCGCGACCATGATCGACACCACGCAGCTGCCCTCCTTCCTCGTCCAAGAGGTCGAAGCGGCCTACAACCAAACGGATGCGGAGCAGGTCTTCGCAGGATGCACCGCTGCCTGCGAGCGACCCGTCACCTTGCGCGCCAACGCCCTCAAGGCATCGGCGGACGAGGTCGCGCGGGCCCTCGAAGCCGCAGGCATCGGCTTTGGACGCGTGCCGTGGTATCCAGACGCCTTTGTTCTGGACGCCGGCACGAGGGAACGCGCCCTGTGGGAGCTCGATCTTTACCGCGAGGGCAAGATCTACCTGCAGAGCCTCTCCTCCATGCTGCCGCCGCTTGTCCTCGAGGCGGCCGCCGGAGAGGATGTGCTCGACATGTGCGCGGCGCCCGGCGGCAAGACAAGCCAGATCGCGGCGCTCACGGGCGGCAACGCTCACCTCACCGCCTGCGAGATGAACGGCCCGCGCGCCGAAAAGCTCGCCTACAACCTCGACAAGCTCGGTGCGCGCAACATCAACGTCATGCGCACCGATGCCCGCAAGCTCGACACGTTCTTCTCGTTTGACCGGATCCTGCTGGACGCCCCCTGCACCGGGACGGGCACCGTGCGCGCCGGCGACGAGCGTGCCCAGAAACGCATCACCCCGAACCTCCTTTCCAAGGTCACCAAGTCGCAGCGCGCGCTGCTCGACCGGGCGCTGACCGTGCTCAAGCCCGGCGGCGTCCTTGTGTACTCCACCTGCTCGATACTTCCCGCAGAGAATGAGGACCAGGTCCGCGCAGCCCTCAAGCGCCATCGCGACTGCGAGGTGGCGCCGCTCGAGCCCGCCATGTTCTCAGGCGCGCTCCCTCTGGTTCCCAACGGGCTCGAGGGCACCCTCACCGTGCGCCCCACCAAGGAATTCGAGGGGTTCTACCTCGCCAAAATCAAGAAGGCGTCACGCGTCCGCAAAAAGTAGGGCCGCACCCTTGTAAAACGCTTGCGGGCGTTCCATAATCATCGGCTTGCGCGACAGCCGATACGGGTACAACAGGACAGTTTCGCGTCCGCGCGGCGCATGCCCCATCCGCCCCCGATGATTGAGAGGTCTCCATGAACCTTGAAGATATGCCTGCAGCCACGCCGTCCGACAACACGGACGTCGATATGCCGAGCCCCTCTCCTGAACCTCCCCTGCGCGTGCCGGCGGAGCTTTCCGAAGACATCGTCGCCGCCGTGGACTTCTCCGAGATCGAGCTCTCGCCCGAGCTCACCGAGGCGCCGCATGTGGTCACGCCCGTCGGCGTGCTGCCGCTCGAGCCCTCGCCGATCGAGGGGAACCTGCGCAAGGCGGCCCTGCGCGTGCCCGACGAGATCGAGGAGGCCAGCGGGTTCTCGCTGTTTGGACGGCGCATCAAATCGATGCTGTACTCCACCGACGTCGCGGTCATCCGCAACGCCAACGCCGACGCCGTGTTTGCGGTCTACCCCTTTACCGCCCAGCCGGCCATCACGCAGGCGCTGCTCACCGCTGCCGAGTGCCCCGTCTTTGTGGGCGTGGGCGGCGGGACCACGCAGGGCAAGCGCTCCGTGCAGCTTGCCGCCGTGTCCGAGATGCAGGGCGCCGCGGGCGTCATCGTAAACTCCCCCGCGTCGGCCGAGATGGTGTCGCAGATCGTCAGCATCGTGGACATCCCCGTGATCGCGACCGTGGTGCGCGCAGACGACGCCGAGGCCAAGGTGAGCGCCGGCGCCAAGATCATCAACGTGGCGGCAAGCCGCGACACTCCGACGGTTCTGCGCCAGCTGCGCGAGCGCTTCCCCACCCTGCCCCTGATCGCCACGGGCGGCAAGTCGGCCGAGAGCGTCATGGAGACCATCCGCGCCGGAGCGAACGCCATCATCTGGACGCCTCCGTCGGCGCAGATGCTCCAGGCGGACATGATGCAACGCTACCGCAAGCTTGAAGGCGAGGGCGAACATCCCGTGCCCTCCATCGACCCGATCTCCGCAGGCGAGGTCAACCCCTTGGAGGCGCGCTCGGACATCCCCTTCCCCGACGACGCCATCGACAACATCGCCGCCGAACCGGAGCAGAAGACGGGCTTCCCCCACTTCTTTTTCCGGAATCGCAAGCGCTAGGCGCCGTGTGCCGCGGCCAGGCTCCCGTCGCCTCCGGCAGCTCCGGATGAGGTGGGCCGACTGCGCCTCTTGACGACGTTCAGCTCATAGCAAAAAGGACGCGCCCCGCACAGACGCGTCCTTTTTTGTTTGCATGAGATGTAGAGGCAGGCCTAGCGCATGTGGCTGCCGCCGCCGCGGCGCCCGTCGCCGCTGCGGCCAAAACGCGACTTCACGGCTGCGATCAAGGCGTAGATAAGGGCTGCCGCCAAAATCACGCCGATAAACAACGCTATCGGCTCGACGATATCCATAATGCCCATTGCCTTGTCACCATTCCTCTATGGTCGTCCTCGGCGCCTACCCGTCGACAGCTTACCAGATTCCCCACCTGCTCGGTCGGGACACATCAAAAGAGGGCAGCTCAGACAGACGCCGCGGCTTGCGAAGCAAGCGCGGCGGGCGGCGAAGACGGAGGGCAGGCCAGCCGGTGTACAGCGCGCCGAGCCCTCGCCCCCAGCCGTCCGGGCACGTGCGCCGAACCCTCGCCTCCCCAGCCGTCCGGCGCGCGGCGCGCCGAGCCCTCGAGCCGGCTAGTCGACGCGCTTGTCGCCCATAAAGAACAGCGCCACGGTGCCCGGGCCGGTGTGCGAGCCGATGACCGTGCCGATGCTGAAGATCTGGATGTTGTCCTTCAGCGCGGGGACCTGCTCGCCGATTAGGCGCGCGACCTCCTGCGCGTCCTCGAGGCACGCAGACTGCGACATGTAGCACTTGCCGGTGTAGTTCGCGCCGTCCTGGATATGCTCGATGCATTTTTGAGCGAGCTGGACGATGGCCTTCTTCTTGGTGCGGATCTTCTCGCGCGGGATGAGTTTGCCCTGGTAGTCGACGTTCATGACCGGGCAGATCTTGAGCGCCGTGGCGATGAGGGCGCTCGTGGCCGAGACGCGGCCGCCGCGCTTCAGGCAGTCCAGGTCGGAGACGAAGAACCAGTGGTTCACGTCGAGCTTGTGCTCCTCCGCCCATGCGGAAAGCTCCTCGAGGGACATGCCCTCGTCACGATGGTCCGCCATATAGTCGACCAGCAAGCCGTAGCCCGAGGACGCGGCGAGGGAGTCGATCACGCGAATGGTGCGCTCGGGATAGCGCTCGGACAGGCTTTCGGCGGCCAGGCACGCCGAGTTGTACGTGCCCGAGATGCCTGAAGAGAGCGTGACGTGCAGCACGTCCTTGCCCTCCTTGAGGAAGGGCTCCCAAAACTCGACGTAGTCGCCGGTGCTCACCTGCGAGGTCTTCGCCTGCGCACCATTTTTCAGGCGGGTGAAGAAGGCGTCGGGAGTGGTCGACTGGTACAGGTCGTCCTTATAGGTGGTGCCGTCGATCTCGTAATGAAAGCAGACGTAGGGGATGTTCCGCTGCTCGAAGTGCTCGTGGGTCATATCGGCAGTGGACTCGCAGCAAAGCATGTAATCAGCCATGGGCTCTCCTTTACTGGTTATACGAAAGGAGGCCCGCTTGACGCTGCCCCCCTTGCAGCATACGCACGTCATTATCTCACGTATGAGCCACGCCTGCCCCAAGGTCCGCCCATACTCTACAAAAAGTCAGTCAATGTTGACATTGCGCGCAGGCAGGCCCAGAGCGTTCATCCCCTGTGGATTTGCCCGACCGCCGCCCCCGACCGGGGCCAGGTCCCCCAAAAGCGCTACACTTGCCCCTCGGACACAGCGATCGCACATGACAAGGGGGCGTCCCGTGAAGCAGCTTCTCGCACAGATCATGAAATTCGGCGTGGTGGGCGCCATCGCATTCGTCATCGACTTCGGCGTGATGGTGTTCCTGACCGAGGCCTTTGGGCTCGACCCGGTGATCTCGGCAACCATCTCGTTCACGGTATCGGTGATCTTCAACTACCTCGCGAGCATGCGCTACGTGTTCCGGCACCGCGAGGGCATGAGCCGCCGCCGCGAGTTCGTCATCTTCATCGTGCTCTCGGTTTTGGGCCTCATCATCAACGACGCCCTCATGTGGGTGGGCACCGATGCGCTCACGCTCGACTACCGCCTGGTGAAGATCTTCGCCACCGCCGTCGTGATGGTGTGGAACTTCGTGACGCGCAAGATCTTTCTCGAGGAGCACGAAGACAGGGGTGGTAGCAGGGCCGGGGGGACGGGCCGCTAGCCCGCTCGTCGCATGCCGGGGCGTCCTGCCGGGGCGCTCGCTTGCCGGGGCGTCCCGCCGGGCCACCTCGGATGTCTGCCGGGCCGCCTGTCGAGGCGCTCCGACCGTCCTTGGCGCACCGTCCTTGGCGCAGCCCGTCAGGACTCCTCGGTCGCCTCGGCCGCACGCGGAGCGTCGGGCGTGACCCGACGCGAGGGGGCGCGCCCGACGCGGCGCTCCACGATGTAGCGCGGGCGCTTCTTGACCTCGAGATAGATGCGTCCCACGTATTCGCCGATCAAGCCCAGCGCAAACAGCTGCAGCCCGCCGATGAGACAGATGATGCACACCAGGCTCGCCCAGCCGGGAACCGCATGGCCCGAAATCGACACGACGACCGCCCAGATGACGCCCACGAAACTCAGCAGCGACAGCGCCGCTCCCCCCATGGCGATAAGGTGGATGGGCTTGACCGTGAGGCTCGTGATGCCGTCGAGGGCGAGCGCCGCCATGGCCGGCCACGAGTAATGGCTCTCGCCCGCCATGCGCCGGCGCCGCTCGTAGGACACCGTCGCCGAAGGGAATCCCAGAAGCGGGATGAGGCCGCGCAGGTACAGGTTGGCCTCTCCAAAGCCGGAGAGCTCGTCGAGCACGCGACGAGAGAGCAGGCGGTAGTCGGCATGGTTGTAGACGGTCTTCGCCCCCATGGCGGCCATGAACCGATAGAACCCCTGGGCCGTGACGCGCTTCAAGACGCCGTCGGCCTGCCGGCTCGACCGCACCCCATAGACCACCTGGGCGCCCCGGGAGAACGCCTCGACCATCGCCCCCATCGCGCGCTCGTCGTCCTGTCCGTCGGCATCGATGCTGATGCAGGCGTCGCAAAAGGCGCGCGCCTCCATGAGGCCGGCCATGAGCGCGTTTTGGAATCCGCTGTTGCGGGAGAGCGACACGCCCATGATGCGCCCGTCGCGAGCGGCCGCGTCGGCGATCAGGCGCCAGGTGCCGTCCGTGCTCCCGTCGTCCACGAGCAGCAGCCGGCTGCACGCGTCGATGGAGCCCTCGTTGCGAAGAAGCTCCAGCTCGTCCAGCAGCAGGGAAAGCGTGCGCGGGAGCACCGGCGCCTCGTTGTAGCACGGCACCACTATGGCAAGGACGGGCGCGCTCGGCGATGCGGAACCGCGCTGCGGCCGCTCGCCGTCTTGGCTGGTGACGTCCTCCATACCCGCTCCTTATCGTCGGTCGACCGGATGCCCGGACGCCATTGTGACCGCAATTTGCAAATCTAGTATAGAACGTCTGCGACGGCTTACATATTCTTGATGATTACCGTATAGTTCTGCTACCTCACAGGGTGGGTCTCTTATGCAGCGCGACCGTCCCGCATGCCCCACGCATGCCCGACGCGCTCCGCGGCCTCCGCCCGGGTGGGTGTCTGACAATCCTCGTTGGAAGTGGTTCTGTGCGATCTGTTCTCAAGCGCCCCGTGACGCAACAGTTCATCAAGTTCGCCGCGGTGGGCATCCTCTCCTTTTTGGTGGATTGGATCATGCTCGTCGTGATGGTTGAGCTCTTCCATATCGATTTCTTGGTGAGCACCACGGTGTCGTTCCTCACCTCCGTCGCCCTGAACTACGCGCTGAGCATGCGCTTCGTGTTCGAGCATCGCGACGACATGAGCCGCAAGCGCGAGTTCACGATCTTCGCCATCCTCTCCTGCATCGGGCTGGGCCTCAACGACCTGTACATGTTTGTAGGCGTGACCATGCTCAACGTGGGCTACCAGGCCATGAAGGTCATCGCCACCTTCTGCGTGACCTGGTACAACTTCTTCACGCGCAAGAAGTTCCTCGCCGGTTAGCAGCGCGCCCGATTGCTACGTCACCGTCTGAGCCGGCCCGCGGGCCGGCTTTTTCTTTTCATCGGCAACTTTTTTGTTTTCATTGGCAAGAAGATGCGATTGGGGGCCGGTTGATTGGCCTGGCAGTCCTGCTCCGGCGTCGGCTGATTGGCACGGCGCATGGGACTCGGCTGATTGGGCTCGGCCGATGAGGCTTGGCCGACTTCCCCCGGCACTGAACGGCTGGCCCCGGCGCCGCGTAATCGAGTGCCGCGCCGAGAACCGCCCTTCAGCGCCCCCCACAGCCCCGGCGCCCCCTCCCACAATCCTGGCGCCGCGTAATCGCCGGCCGTGCGCCCTCCCAGCTGTTGGGCTGCCCATCGACTGCCTCTCAGCAATATAAACATGCAAGAATTTACGTTTCTGGCGCTAAAACGTAAATTCTTGCATGTTTAGAACGAATCGCATGAACGCGGCGCACGCCGGCCCACGAAATGCGCGAGCCTGATAAGGGAGCCCGATACGCTAACTCGATAGGTGGTCCTGATGAGCGAACTCGATAGGCGGGCATGATGTGCGAACCCGATACGCGAACTCGATAGGCGGGCATGATGTGCGAACCCGATAAGTAAGCCCGATAGATGGGCCTGATAGACGAACCAGATAGACGAACGGCGGGCAGGATCGCATGTGTCCTGCCCGCCGCCTCCCTTCCGCGTCAAGAGGACGCGGAAGGTCGCTGTTATGCCTGATGCCTACACCACGTAGTACCACGACACGGAGTCGCCGTCGCGCAGCACATAGGAGCTTGCGCTCGTGTTGGGCGAGGCTCCGTTGACCGAGTACATCCAGCCGCTGTTGCTGCCGTGGTCGAACTGGGCGAGCCCGCCGATCGCGGTCACATAGATGCCGTAGGCAGAGCTCTGGGCGTTGACCGAGAGGTTGAGCGCGCAGAGCGCGTCATAGGCCGTGGCGCCCTCCTCAAACGTGAACGATCCGCTCGCCGACACGGGGCCGCCCACCTCGGACGAGCTGACCGAGACGCTGATGGTGACGGTCGCCGGCTGCTGCTCGCCGGCATCGGACGACGCACCGCCCGAGGCGTCGGCGTCCTGAGACGCATCGGCAGACGAGGAGCCGCTGCCGCCGGCATCCGATGCGCCGCCTGCTGCGGCGCCCTGCGAACCCGCGCTCGCCGCGCCGTCGTCGGCACCCGTCGCAGACGAAGCCGCGGCGTCGGCCTCCCCCGAGGTGGCCGAGCCGTCATCGGCGGCAGCGTCGTCCGCCGGGCCGTCGTCCGCATCGTCCTCGGACGCCGTGGGGGCGACAGAGCCCTGCGCGGAGACGTCGGCGGCCTCCTCAGTCGTCTGGAACAGCCATGCAAGCGACCACGAGCCGTCCTGCGCGGGATAGACGAATCCCAAAGAAACCAGGGCGAGCGCCAGGCACAGCACCGCCCCGACAGCGGCCCCCGCCACCTTTGCCCGCGAGGGGGCATGTCCCGGCAAAGGCGCGCCCGCACCCGGCGCGGAGGAGCCCTCAGGGGCCTCGGTGCCCTTGGATGCGGAAGGGGCCTCCCGCGCGTCGGCCCTTCCGTCAAGCGAGATGAAGGCGTCGGCACCCGGGCGGCTCTGCTCGCGCGCGTCCCGAGGCGTCGTTACGTTCTTGCCCATTACGCCTCACCTCCCCTGCGGCGCAGCCAGAGCGCGACCGCGGCGAGCACGCCCACGCCGGCGACGCCGGCGACCACGCCGCCCACGGCCACGGGGTTCGCCCCGCGCTCTACGACGGCCTCGGCGACGTCTGCGCCCGTCGTGGCAAGCGAGGCGACGGCCTCCGCGCCCGCAGGCTCGTCCCGCTCCGCCTTGTCGTCCTGCGCGGCGTCCTCAGCGCGCCCGGACGTCCCGGCGCCGTCGCGCGTCGAGGCGAGCGCCGTGGAGAGCGGGGCGTGCGACGCCTGGATCTGCGTGCCGGCCGGACGCGACGAGGCAGGCCCGCTCGGCACCGCGGGGTTCTCGGGGCCGCCGGCGTCGTCGCCCGGTGTCTCCCCCGCCCCGGGCTCATCGCCGGGCGCCTCTTGGGCCGCGCGCAGGGCAAACAGGTTGCCCGAATCGTTGATGTAGTACAGCGTGCCGTCGGGACCGGCGAACGCCGAGGTCATGGAGTAGTTCTGGTCGGCGGACGCAGGCAGGTACAGCATGGAGGCGGCAGCGTCGCCCAAGCGATAGCAATACAGGCCGCCCGGCAGGTTGTTGCAGGTGAAGTACGCGTAGGTGCCCGACCCCTGAATCGAGATGAGCGGCACGCTCTTCACGTCGCCGGGAAGCGCCTGCACCGATCCGTCGGATGCGGCGTAGCCCGTCACCGACTGCGACACCGTCATGGTCTCCAAATCGATCACGGCGAGCACGCCGGCGTAGGAAGCCGACGAGCCGCCCACATAGGCCTTGCCAGCGGCGATCGTGGGCGTCGAGGTGCTCGACGCGGCAAACGAAACCGACGCGACCTCGCGCACCGCGCCGGACTCGTCCACGGCGAGTTTGTGCAGCACGCCCTCCTTGGTCACCGCGTACACATAGCCGCCGTCTGCCACAAGGGTCGAGCGCACGCCCGAAGAAAGCATGGCGGACGAGACCTCGCCCGACAGGTCGGAGGCATACACGTGCACCATGCCGGCGTCGTCGCCCACCAGGTAGTACCCGTCCATCCAGATGCCGCCCGCCCAGTAATAGCCAGAAGCGGCGTTCTCGGCCGTGCCGGAGAGGGCGCCGGTGAGCAGGTTCACGCGGCGAACCGTGCCCGACGTCGCGGTGTAGTCCGTGCCCAGCGCATCGGCGGTCGCCACATAGACGTAGCCGTCGGCGACGGTGAGGCTCGAGATGGACTGGGCGCCCGCGATGCCGTCGAGCACCCAGAGCGTCTCGAGCGTCGCCGCCGAGACCGCCTGCAGGCGTCCCCCCGCAAGGGGCACCACGATGATGCCGTCGGCATACACTGGGCGGCACACCGAGTCGAGCGAGGTCGAAAGGGTGACCTGACGCTCGATCGCGCCGGTGGAGGCATTGATGACCGAGATGCGCGCCGGGCTCTTCGTCGCGCTATAAGGAGGCTCCGTCTCATAGACGGCAGAAGACGCCACGACATAGATCTTGCCGTCGATGATGAGCGGGTCGGATGCGGCGAGCGAGGCATACTGCTCGCGCTCCTCATCGGTCAGCAGCGAGTCCTTCCAGGCCTCCTGGGCGCCCTCCGTCGGCGTTTCGGCGTCCTCGACGACCGCTCCGCCGCCGCCGTTGGCGAAGCCGTTCCAGTCGCTCGGAATGTCGGGGTGCTCCGCGTCGGGGTTCGTGTCGACCTCGCCCTCGGGAAGGGCCTCTCCGCTGCCGTCCACGTACACGAGCTCGATGCTGTCGCCCGCCTGCATCACATACTGGTCGGCGCCCACGCTCGCATAGTCGCCGTTGACCATGAAGCTCCAGTAGCTGTAGGGCTCAGCGGTGGTCGCCGCGAGCGTTCGGCCGTCGGGGCTGGTGATGGAGAAGGGGCAGTACCACCCCTCGACGACATAGGTGTAGCCGGCCTCGTCAAGAGCGGACGAGAACACCTCCCACGCCGTGACCTCGCCCGTCGCGGGCACCTCGACCTCCGCGAGGGGAAGCCAGGTCTCGGTGTGGAAGCTGCCGTCCTCTGCATGCTCGGTGACGCCCGTCACCTTTACCGAGACCGTGATCGTGTCCTCAGCGGCCTGGGACGCCGCGCCCTCGGCGGCGTCCGCCTGGTCGCCTGCGTCCGCAGAAGGCGCCGGCGCGCCCGTGCCGTCCGCGTCCGCCTGCTCGGCGGCGCCGGTCGCGGCGGAGTCGGAGGCGTCCGCGGCATCCGTCGAGTCCGCGGAGGCGTCGCTGCGAGACTCGTCGGCCCCTTCATGGGCGCACTCGGCGCCAGGCGCCGCCTCTGAGCCGGAAGCGTCGGCCCCCGCCGCGTCCTCGAGGCCCGCCTGCTGCGTCGATGCGGCCGCCGGGGACTCCCCCGCCCCGGCGTCCTGCGCCCATGCCGCCGTGGGGGCCTGCCCCGCCACGAGCGCCGCCGAGATGAGCACCGCGGCCGCGCGGCGGCGCCATACGTAGGCGCGGGCAGCGGGATGCCGCCTCGCATCGACCTCGCGCATAATCGTATCTGTCGGGGAATGCAACGTAGGATCGGTGTCGATCCGAGCCATGCCGGCTCCTTTCTATCCAGGGCCGTCCCGCCGGTCGCGAGACATGGGATGAGAGGCGATCCGGCTTATCGCTTCGATGCCGGCCCACGCCGTCCGATCTGCGGCGCCTTCTGGTCGACATCACGAATCACGGTTACTGGTATAGCTGGGGCGTCGCACCCCATTCCCCTTGGCGCCGTCGGCGCCAGTGCGTCTCCGCACCATCATCCAGGCCATCATGCATATGCGACCCATGCTAGCACACGAGCCAGCTCTATAGGGCAGCGCGCCGGACGCCCCTAGGCGCCGCCCCCGCCCGCGGCGCGCCCTTGCCGCCGTCAGGGTTCGGCTGGGCCGCGGGTTGGATGAAACGAACCCGTCCCCATCCAACCCAACCATGGATGGAACGGACCCGTCCCCATCCAGCTAGGAAGCTTGCCCATCCAGCTAGGAGAGGAGCCCGCACACCCCGAAAACGCCCGAATATCCTTGAATATCCTTAACCTTAAAGGTGAGCTTGAACCCCCATAATATCTTAACAACTCATAAAAGCAGCAGGTAGATACCAGTGATAAACCTTCAACTTGAGCCTTAAGGATTGCCTAGGGGGTCAGTTTAATTTTTGTGCAGGCTATAATCGCTTCAGCGTTTCAGGCAAGCAGAATGTCGAGGACATAGATGCGAGATTCAAAACGTTCCATCATCTCCGTGGTTGCGTCCAAGCCCGCCCGCGCACTCACCTGTGCTGCGCTCGCGGTCGCCTTCGCCGCCACCCCCGTGCTCTCCCCCGTTTCGGCATATGCCGTCTCGGCCGAGACCCAAAGCGAGCTCTCGTCTGCCACCGAGCAGGTCGAGGCGAGCGCGAAGGCCTACGACGAGGCCGTCGCCAAGCTCGAAGAGCTCCAGGCAAAGATCGATGAGAACACCGCCAACATCGCCGAGATCGAGGCCCAGCTCCCCGGGGCCCAGGAGCGCGCCAGCGAGGCCCTCAAGGAGCTGTACAAGTTCCAGAAGGGCTCCAACCCCCTCGCGGGCCTGGTGCTCAACGCCGAGAGCCTGAGCGACTTCATCACCACCTGCGTCTACATGAACCAGATCCAGTCCTCGAGCAACGAGGCGATCGAGAACCTCAACGCCATGCAGCAGGAGCTGGAGCAGCAGAAGGTCGAGCTCGACCAGGCCAAGACCCAGCTCGAGCAGGAGAAGCAGACGGCCGCAGACGCCCTCGCCACCGCGCAGCAGCTCCGCGCCGACGCCCAGGCCAAGGCCGAGGCGGAGGCCGCCGCCGAGCTTGCCGCCATGGCAGACGACACCACCCCGGGCACCGGTGAGGGCGAGAGCGGCGGCAACCCCAACAGCTCCGCAGGCACCTCCGGCGAGTCCATCAACGTGCCCGTCGAGTCGGGCGGCGTGAACTGGAACGTCTCCCGCGAGGAGTTCGTCGCCGAGTGGGGCCCGCGCATCGACGCCTATCTCGAGGGTTCGCCCCTCGCCGGCTACGGCAACACCTTCGCCTCCGCCGCATGGCAATACGGCGTCGACCCCCGTTGGTCCCCCGCCATCTCGTGCATCGAGAGCACCAAGGGCGTGCATTGCGCCAACAGCTACAACGCTTGGGGCATGAGCGCTTCCGGTGGCGGCTGGCGTTCCTTCGGCAGCTGGGAAGAGGCCATCGACGAGCACGTCTCCTACCTCAAGCGCGTCTACGGCTCCACGCTTACCCCCGCAGCGGCCAAGAAGTACTGCCCGCCCACCTGGCAGGACTGGTACAACAAGGTCGCCGGCCAGATGAACCTCATCTAGGCCCTACCTTCGACGCACTTCGCACCGGGCGCATCCACACCACACACCGCACCACGCGCCCGGAAACGCACGACAGCTGGCCCCTCAAGGGGCCTTTTTCATGCCGGTCTCCACAGCGCGGACGCACCTCGCGACGGCCTTCGCGGCGCCTGCACGCCGCACCCGGGTGCAACCTGGACGCAGCGCAGCAAACAACCTGGACGCAGCGCCGCAGCCGGGAGCGACCGGAACCAGAGGCCGCCTGCGCCCCCGAAAGAGGCCGGGGGGCGCAGGCAGGCACAGGACCGATGGCGCCCCCTAGCGCACCTTGATGGCGCCGCGGTCGCAGCGGTTGCCCCAGGAGTCGATGAGCTCCTGGTCGCGGTAGACGCACACGATCTCGCAGTGGTTTGCGCAATGCCCGCAGACCACCTCGCGCGTGCGGAACTCGAAGTCGTCGATGTCGAAGCGGAACGGCTCGTCGCGCATCTTCGGCGCATCGGCAGCCAGCAGCGCCGCGCCGAAGCAGCCCATGAGGTGGCCGTCGGGGTCGACGATGACCTTCTTGCCCAGCGCCTTCTCAAACGCGTCGACCACGCCCACGTTCTTGGAGACGCCGCCCTGGAACACCACGGGGCTCTCGATCTTCTTGCCCTTGCCGACGTTGTTGAGGTAGTTGGTCGCGACCGCGCGGCACAGCCCGGCGATGACGTCCTTCTTCTCATAGCCGACCTGCAGCTTGTGCACGAGGTCGCTCTCGGCGAACACCGTGCAGCGGGCGGCGATGTTCGCCGGCTTCTCGGAGGTGAGGGCGATCTCGCCAAACTCCTCGACCTCGACGCCCAGGCGATGCGCCTGGCTCGACAGGAACGAGCCCGTGCCCGCGGCGCAGAGCGTGTTCATGGCGTAGTCCACGGCGATGCCGTTCTCGATGCAGATGATCTTGGAGTCCTGGCCGCCGATCTCGAGGATGGTGCGGACGTCGGGATGCAAGAAGGTGGTGCCCACCGCATGGGCGGTGATCTCGTTTTTCACCACCTGGGCGTCGAGCATGGCGCCCACCAGGCGGCGGGCGGAGCCCGTCGTTCCGATGGACATGACCTCGACCTCGTCAAGGTCGATCTGCGAGCGGAGGTCATCGACCACGCGTCGGACCGCGCCCGAGGGGTCGCCCTCGGTCCAGAGGTACGAGCGGGCGATGATCTTCTTGTCTGGTCCGATCACCACGCCCTTCGTGGAAATCGAGCCCGTATCGATGCCAAGATATGCCTTCATGAGCAAAAACCTTTCCCGTAAATCCGCGGCGCCTCGGCGCCGCGGCGTCGTGTGCGAGCAACAAGCGCCTCGAAGCGCCGCCCGAGCTGCGGGCGCGGACGCCCGCCGGCCATGCCGGGGGCGGCAGCCGTCGGAAACGCCCGCGGCCCCGGCAGCCTTCGGCGCCGACGCCTCCCCTAGCGCACCTTCTTCATGGCGATCATGTCGTAGAAGGCCTCGAGACGCGTGTCCAAGCCGGCATCCGAGGTCTGCGTGTCGAAGGTGAGGAACAGCACCGGTACGTGGTAGTCGCGCGACAGGCGCTGCAGGACCGGCATGACGTCGATCTCGGGCGTGCAGCCGGCGGACTTGATATGGACGATGCCGTCGTAGCCGGCCTCGGCGTAGCGCTTCGCCGCCGCGATGTTGAACGTGGAGGTCGGCCCCATGTCGTAGGTGCTGTACTCGGAGATGCTCGCCTGCGCCGCATCGATGTTGAAGTGCAGGTTGAACGCCGAGATCGACATGGCGTTGGAAAGCTCCACCCCCATGTCCAGCAGCTTCTGCTCAAGGTTGAGGCAGCTCGTGGGGTCCTGGGCGGTGTAGTACTCGCCCACGATGCCCACGCGCACGGGGTCCGCCGGCTTCTTGGTCGCCAGCGCGTCGAGCGCGTCCATGGAGCGACGGAACCCGTCCTCGATGTCGGAGTTCGTCTTCGCCGCGTTCATGGACGAGATGAACTCCTTGCGCACGCGCTGGAAGGACCCCGGCTCGACCTCGAACCCGGCGTTTGCCAGGTAGCGGTCCCTGAACGCATCGATGTGCTCGACCATGCGGTAGGCGCCGAGCAGGTTTTTCACCCCATGGGCGACCGACAGGTTGGGGTTCACCACCTTTTTGCAGTACGCGATGTAATCTCGCATCTTGCCCGAGGCCACATAGGAGAAGTTGAGCATCTGGAAGTCGGTGTAGCCCGCATCGCGCAGGATCATCTCCTGCAGCTCGCCGTAATAGTTGAGGCGGCAGAAGCCCGTCACCTGCACGAGGACGTCCGCCCCCTGCTCGAGCGCCGCGGCGTAGTCACCGATGATGTGCTTGAACGGCGTGCACACGTAGTCGGCGCTCATCTCCTCGCCGCGCTTGATCGTGGCGCGCGTCGGGGTGGGCGTGGGCACGAAGTCGGCATCGAGCACCTGCTCGGTGAAGTACTTGAACGCCGGCTCGTAGTTGCGGAAATGGAAGAACGACACCTTGCGGCGCGAGTGACGATCGCGCTTGGGGCGCTTGCCGGTAAAGAACAGCGGGCGCGGCTTGCCCTCGCGCATGACGATGCGCCCGCGCTCCTCGGCGGGACGCTTGACGCGGGGCTCGCCGACGCCCTGCTCGGGCTGCGACTGGAAACTACGCATTGAGGTACCCGCCCTTCTTCTGGTAGGAAAGGATGTCCACGAAGCTCTCGACGCGCGTCTCCACGCCGGCCGTGCCCGCCTGGGCGTCCACGGTCAGCGTGAGGATGGGCTTGCCCTTGATGCAGCGCTCGATGGCGTCGTCGCACATGGAGTCGGGGCCGCACGGATAGGCGCTCATGAGCACGATGCCGTCGATATGCTCGTGCAGCATGAGAATCGAACCGATGAGCTCGCGGTTGACGATCCAGGGAATGGAGTGCGAGAAGTCGTAGCTGCGCTTGAGCGCGCGGGAGCGGTCGGTCTCGTCGGCGAACAGCACGCACGCCCCCTGCTCGCGCAGGGCGTCCTCGACGACGCCGCCGACGAAGGGGTCGTGGCTCACATAGGGGTGCGCGGCGATGAGGATCGTGAGCGGACGCTCGGCCTCCGGAAGCTTGGAGAGGCCCTTCACGAGCTTTTCCTGCTCGCGCGCCATGGATGCGTCGTAGGCGCGCTGGGCGTCTGCCGCGGCCTTGTAGGCGCGCTTCGCCTCTTTGCGCGAGGCGCCGAAACGCGCCGCGAGGCCAAGGTAGGCGTCCTCCTCGGCGTCGCCCTTGGGCTCGTCGATGCGGAACGAGATCACGCGGACGCGCCTGCCCGCGACGATGAAGGCGTTCTCGGCAAGGTCGGGCAGCGCCTGGAATTTGGTGCAGAACGTCTCGAAGCGGCCATAGCTCATGAGGCTGGGCACGAACACGGCGTCGACGCCCTCGTCGACCAGGGCGGAGACATGCCCCAAGAACAGCTTCGAGGCGAGGCAGCACTCGTCGACCGACAGGTGGTCCCCCGTCTCAAGGGTGGCGCGGTCGGAGGGCGCATCGAGCACGACCTCGCAGCCCAGCTGCTCGAAGAAGGTGCGCCAGGCGATACCATAGCGATAATACAGAAGCGCGCGGGGGATGCCCACGCGGCGTACGTCGGCGAGATCGGCGCGCCGGCCAAACTCCAGTGACACAGATTCCTCCTTTTCTCAATAAGCGTCTATTCTACTCCCGAAACGAACGAGGCGAACCAGATTGTCACAAGCGCCACAGTCGAGCGACATGGCAGAAATGCCTGCTACGCGCCGCGAGCTGCCCCAAGATGAGGAAACTGCATACTATCAGGCCTAAAATGAATACGATTGGAAGTGGGAAACCCCTGCTTGAAAGCATTTCTCGCGTGCAAGCATGATTTTGTGCAAAAAATCGATTTGTCGGTCGCCGGAAGCCAGTATGCATGACAAGGCTCAATTTTATAACCCCCTTTATTGGCGGAAGAGGCCCTCCGCACGTATGCATGGAGGCTCTACGAAGCGCCCGATGACCGACAAATCGATTTTTTGCACAGATCCACGTGAAATTCGAAATGAACCGCTCTAGACACTCGATTAACAATGCATAAATGTGCCCGCATTTCCCCTGTGTGCTGTATATTGCCTGGACAGCAGCCCCTAGAGTGCGAAGCCGCCAGCGGCCAAGCACCCGGAAACGAAGGCTCGCCCTATGCGGGCGGGCGGCGCCGACACCCTTCGGGACACGCGTGCGACCGGAGCCCTCTCAAGACTGGGTGGCGACGTTGCACGCGACGACCACGGCAAAAAGAACGAGCAGGCCGATGCCGTAGACCTTGAGATCGTCTTTCCAGGTACGAGATGCAATCGCGGGGAAGCGGGCATAGAGCCGGCGCTTGTCGAGGGCGAGGTAGGCGCCCCCGACGCAGGCGGGATAGATGAAGCCAAACGCGAGCACGACGAGGTACCACATGGGCTGTCCGACGTTGTTGCCCGTCGGGTGCTGAACCGCATCCGCCAGCGCCGGAAGCAGCAGCACGCACAACGCGATGAGGAAGGCGTTGCGAAGCCTGCCGGCGCGCACCCCGCGCCGTGACGAACGCGCCGAGCCCGTCTCCGGCGGCGTCGGGACGCCTGCGGCATGCGCCGGACCGGCAGCCGAGGCCGTGGCCGCGACATCGCCAAGCGCCCGGCGTGGCGCACGTGCGCCACAAGACGATGGCCCCTCCCCCTTTGCCAGCGCACCCATAACGGCGTCGCGCATGGCGAGGGCGCTCGGGTACCGGTCGCTCGGGTCGAACGAGCATGCGACCAAGACCACGCGCGCAAGCTTTCCGGGCACGCCGGCGGCGGAGAGCGCCTCTGCGGTCGGCTGGCCTTGAGGCTCCTTCCCCGTGAGACAAAACCACAGCACCATGCCCAGCGCATAGACATCGCTGCGCACGTCGGTCTGGCCAAAGCCGAACTGCTCGGGTGGCGCATAGGCGCGCGTCCCCAACCGGACGGTGTCGGCGCGAGCGTCCGCGCGATGCCTGCGCGCGATGCCCAGATCGATCAGCGTCACGGCATGCGGCGACACCACGATGTTTTGTGGCTTGATATCGCGATGGATGACAGGCGGGGTCGACCCGTGCAGCTCCGCGACCGCTTCGCACAGCCTCGGCATGACCCGCGCAGCAAGCTCCGTCGATGCGCCCTCGCGGGCGACGTAGCCATCAAGCGTCTCGCCCGGAACATACTCCAGCACCACGACGAGCTCGGAGGCGGTCTTATAGCAGTCGATAACGCGCGGCAGATGCTGCAGATGGTCGCCCGCGCGCTCGCGTCGATAGAGCTCCTCGTAGACGTCGCCCAGCCCTTGGCACCGCGGCAGACGCTTGCGCACGAACGGCCCCATGCTGGCGCCGTTGACGCCTTCGAACGCAACGAGCTCGGTTGTTCCACACGCCGGGTCGCTCGAGCGGCTGAGCCTGCGCAGCACCCGATAGCAATCGTCGCGGCGCAGCGCCTCGAGGTAGGCGTCGAGTTCCTGCTCGACGTCGTCGCCCGGGCTGTGGTATGTGGGGTCATTCGTATCCATGAGCCCATGGTATCAAACGGCGAGGACACCGATGCCGGGGCATGGCCTGGGAGGCTCGGCCGACCTTGGGGCGGCCGCGGGCGAGCGCGGCACGCGAAGCGCCGCGGCGCTAAGACCCGAGCGTGTCCTCGTGGAAGCGATAGAGCTGCTCGTCGACCTGCTGCAGCCCAAGCCCACGGTCGATGCAGAACAGAATGATGGCGTCGCGGCGGTCCTTGCAGTACAGCTCGTTGACGCCGGCGGCCTTGAGCAGGCGGTTCGTCTCGGTGAGGTCGCATCCCATGGCCAGCGCGAGCTGCAGCACCTTGTCGCGCGAGGGATTGCGCTGGCCCTTGAAGATCTGGTAGCCGAAGGTCTCGTTGATGCCCGCCGCCCGAACGACGTCGGCGCGGCGGAGCCCCTTGGCTTCCAGCAGCCGGTTGAGGTAGTCCGAAAGGCTGCGGTGCGTGATGTTGTGGGCATCGGTGAAGTCGATCGGCGTCGGCGAGGAGATGAGCTCCCGCAGAAGCTCGTCGGTCAAGGGCTCCTCATCCGACCGGGGTCCCTCCCCCGCTGCGTCGCGCCCCATCGTCCACCTCCCCGTGCCAAAAGAACGCATCGTCTCTCTCTGCCTATGGTATCCAACCGGTTCCTCTTGCGCACCCGTGACCGGGCGCGCGTCTCTCGCGCTCGGTCACGGTTTCTGTCCTCGCTATGCGGATGCGCCGAGCCCGCCTTTCTGCGCGGCATGATGCTACGCGATCGCCCAGCTTGCCGCGGGGGAATCTGCAAACACGTTGCCAAAGTAGAGCGCCATCACCGTATCGCCGGCGAAATAGATGTTGCCCGTCACGCTGCCGCCGGCGTCGAGGGTGCCGTAGGAGAGCTCGTTGGTGCCGTCGGCATAGTAGGTGCTCGACTCCTGGGCGCCCTGGCCGTCCTGGCCCTTCCAGTCATACGAGTTATAGTCGGCGCCGGCGTCGCCGTTGTTCACGTAGGTCACCTGGATGCCGACCACCGAGGACCCGTCATAGTTGACAAGTCCCGTCTGGACCGCGTCGACCGTCACCGAAAGGCCGTTCTCGAGCTCCACGGACGTCCCTACGGCGAGGTTCGTGAACTCCTGAGCGTCCCCCACGTCCGAGGTGGCGGGAGCCTCGGCGTCGGCATCATCGCCCAGAGCCGTCGCGGTGCTCGCAGCCGGCGCATCAAGCGCGTCGTCGATTGCGGCGCCATACATGCTCTGCGTCCCCAGCACGATGGCGATCGAGACGATGTTGGCCACCAGGGCGGCAATTGCCAGCCCCTTGCCCGCCTTCTTCTTGCGCATGGTTCCCACCATGGCGACGACCGAGAAGACCAGGCCCACGGCCCCGACGATGAAGGCGAAGTTGTTCACGATGGGAACCCACGAGATGATGATTGCGATGATGCCGAGAACCAAGCCGACAATCGCTGCCGCCGAGCGCGGCTGCTGTGCAGCGTCAGACATTACGACCGCTTCCTCTCTTCCAAGAAGCTCCTGGCACTTCAGGCGAGCTTCTCCCTGCTATCCGACACGCTCAGCATAGGGATTTGAGAAGAAGGATTCATTAGCTCCGAGCTAATGACGGCGTGGCGCGGCGGCCCTAGAACAGGCAGCGCTCGATGATGTCTTTTCCCCGAAGCCCTGAGAGCCACCCGCCCGGGATCCCCTCGACGCCGTAGGCGATGCCCGCGAGCGCGCCGGCAACGGCCGCCGTGGTGTCCGTGTCGTCCCCGAGGTTGACCGCGCGCAGCACGCACTCCTCGTAGGACCCCGAGACCGCAAGGCACCAGAGCGCGGCGCAGTACGTGTCCCGCACGAAGCCTCCGGAGCGGAGGTCCTTCTCGCTGGCGGCGAGAAGGACCTCGAGGTCCGGAATCGCCTCCGCCGGCGAGGCGCCGGCTGCGAGCGCGCGCATCACGTGCACCATGTCCACGCAGGCACCGGTTGAGACGGGATGCGCGTGCGTGATGGCCGAGACCGCGCGGACCTCGTCGTCCGTGGCATCCGTGAAGGCGAGCGGCGCGATGCGCATGAGCGAGCCGTTGCCGTTGTCGCGCTCGCCCGCACAGCCCGTGCCGGCGGCGAGCGCGCGGGCCGTGGTGTTGCCGTAGTCAAAGACCACGCCGTCGATGGCGTAGGCGCCGTCCTCGATCCACGCACGGAACCTCGAGAGCATATCACCTGTGTCCACGCGCCCGCACGCCCGGATGCTGTCGCAGGTGGCGAGCGTCATGCTCGTGTCGTCCGACCAGGTGCCCGCCGGCCTGCCGTGCGTGCCGTGGCCGACCATCCCCGTGCAGGTGAAGGTCCCCCGCGGGCGGAACTCATACGGCACGCCGAGCGCGTCGCCCACGGCAAGGCCATAGATCGCGTCACGAAGCGCTGGCATGTGTTCCTCCCTCCCCCGGGGCCGGCTGCAGCAGCTCGTGCAGGTACCCGAGGAACTCGTCCGGTCCCTCCGGCGGGCAGTGGCCGATGACGAAGGTCTCCGGTGCCGGGTCCAGGCCCTCTATCGTGGCGAGAAGCGCGCGCAGCCGCGCGGGGTCGAGGCGGCAGACGGACGGGTCGTCGCCGGAGTCGTAGTCCTCGCAGAAACAGTCGCCCACGAAGAGGGTGCGCTCCTCGGGGACGTAGACGAGCGTCGAGTCGTTGGTGTGGGGCGCGTCCGTGGCAATCAGGCGGGCCGTCACGCCGCCGAGGTCGACCTCGAGCTCGCCCTCGAACTCGAGGTCGGCGGTCACGACGGCGGGGTCCTCCCCGGGCGGAAACTCCTCGGCAAAGCCCTGGGCCGAGCGGATGTCCGCACGACGCGGGTCGGCCGGGTCCAAGAGAATCCCACGCGCCTCGAGCAGATGCTCGTTCGTCTCTTTCCGGGCGACCGTGAGACCTGCCACGGCGCCCATGCCAAAGCTGTGGTCCCAGTGCCAGTGCGTGAGCGCGGTGAGGTCGGGCAGCGGGAGGCCCGCCGAGACGAGCTCGCGGTAGAAGTCCTCGACGTGGCGCGGCGAGTAGCCCGCGTCGACGGCGAGGGCGAGGCGGTCCCCGCGCACGAGCGCCAGCACGGGACGGTCAAGCTCCTCGACGTGCGGGAGATAGGATATGCGCTCTGACAGACGAACGAGCGACATGGGCGCCTCCTTGCGTACTTGCCCGAAGTGGTCGACCCACCCCGAGACGGCTCTAAAGAAGTTGATCGAAGCTTCCTTTGTCGATGCTGATCCTCATGTTACCGACAGTCCGCCCAAAACCAAACGAGTCGCTGGGCCAGATAACGCTTTGCAGGCCGCTGAACGAGGACGGGCTGGGGCGCATGGGCTTCACCGGGGATTGGCAACGTTGCCCGATCTGGGCCCCTTGGTTGACTGGTGGCAAGTGACATCCAAACCCATCGTACTACCGCAGCCATCTTGAACGCTTGCCGCCCTAAGGGATCCCTATGATCGTGACGTAGCAGGACATGTCCACGACAAAAACCCGAGCGCCGTCACCCAGCCTCGCGCGAGAATCCAGATCAGGTTGAATAGCACGCTCAGGCAGCCCATGGCCACCTCCAGTCAGGCGAGCCGAACGTGAGGAGCGTACTCACACAAACGGCGAGAAGAACCCGCGGTCAGCAGGTTCTTCTCGCCGACGCTACCTGGCGGCCCTGGCCTTGCGCGCCTTCCAGACCTGGTAGAGGATGTCCTTAAGGGCGAGCATCATGGTCTCCCCTTCCTGCGGCCTCTTGCATCACGGAAGATTATCCCGGCCCGCGCGGGGCGGCGCCACCAACGGAGAGCGGCATTTTCGCACGGAAAGGTAACGGGCGCGCATTCGCCTACCGTCTCCGCGCCCGCACGTCCGCGTCGAGCCCCGCGCGCCACGCGTCGCCCAACGCCGCGCTGGACGGGCACGCGCGCGCCTCTGCCACCGCGCACGCCACCGCCTCGTAGAGCACCTCGGTCCCGCGTCCGTCCGCCACGTAGTCCGCCGCGCGCTCGGGTGCGATGCCCAGGCTCGACGCCTCCGCCGCGGCGTCGATGTTGGCGCCGATGAACAGAAACTCCCAGCCCTCCTTCCGGCGCTTCTCGATCATACCCTTGACCTGCGGGTACGTGTAGCGACGGCTCGCGTTCTCCTGGCCGTCGGTGGTGATGACGAAAAGCACCCTGTCCGCCTCGTAGCCTGCGGGCTGCACCTTCTGGACCAAATCGACGTGCCTGATGGCGCCGCCCACGGCGTCGAGCAGCGCCGTGCACCCATAGCACTCGTAGTCGCGCCTCGTGAGCCGGGGCACCTCGCGGATGTCGAGCCGGTCGTGCAGGACGCGCGAGCCGTCCGAGAAGAGCACCGTGGACACCACGGCCTCCCCCGGCTCCTCTCGGTTCTTCTCGATGAGGCTGTTGAAGCCGCCGATCGTGTCGGCCTCGAGCCCCGTCATCGACCCGCTCGCATCCAGGATGAAGACGATCTCTGTGCGCATTGCTGCCTCCTCTGTCGCAGTCCACCTGACGACCCAAAGGCTACGCGGAGACGCCGGCGCGAAGGTAAACCGCCGGGCGACATTTGCCGGGTGCGGGTGCCTACGCCTACTGCGAGCCGAGCAGCGGCTGGTCAAAGGCGAAGAGCGCCTCGTTCACGGTCATGACGTCGTGAACGCCGCGCGCGAGGTAGAACTCGACGATCACGTCGAACTTGCTGCTGTGCGAGAGCATGAGCCCGGCGTGGGCGAGAAGCTCCTGCGTCTGCGGTAGGGTGAGGCCGAGGGCGAGCGCGAGCGCCACCGCCGTGGGCTTGCTCGGCCGGTAGTCCGGCTTGGATCGGATCTTGGAGAAGAGCTGCCGGCTGAGGTTTGCCCGGCGATAGACCTCGGCGTCGGCAAGGCCGCGTTCGTCAATCAGGGCGAACAGGGCCTCCGAGAAGGAGGCATCCAAGTGCGCCAGACACTCGGCAAGCTCGTCGGGTGTCCCCAGACCGCCGTCGATGGTGGCGGGCGCGGCGAGGGGCGCCGCCGCGATGGGGCGCGCCTCGGGAGCGCAGAGCTCCCGGAGCTCGGCGGAGCGGTCGCGCAGGTGCGGGCTGCCGTCCACGTACGCGTCGTCCACGCACTCGCGCAGCTCTCCCAGAAGGGCCACGCCCTGCGCCACCACGTCGCGCGTGAAGACGACGAGCGTCACCTCCACGTCCGGGTGGTCGTCGAGAAACGCCGACGCCTCCGCCCGCGCCACGTCGAGCGCCTCGCGCACGGGGTAGCCGAAGATGCCGGCAGATATGAGGGGGAAGGCCACCGATGCTGCACCCAGGCGCGCCACCTCGGCAAACACACTGCGATAGCAGCTCTGCAGGAGCTCCCTCTCGCCATGCGTCCCGCCGCGCCAGATGGGTCCCACCGCATGGACCACCCAGCGGCACGGCAGGTCGAAGCCCGGCGTTGTCACCGCCGAGCCTGTGGGGCAGTGACCAATCTTCGCGCACGCGGCCGCCATCCTGCCCGCGCCCGCACCGGAAAAGATCGCCCCGCAGACCCCTCCCCCGGCGGCGAGCCGCTCGTTGGCGGCGTTGACAAGCACGTCGGCGCGCACGCGCGCGATGTCGTTGCGAACGATGGAAAACGGCATGGCAACCTCCCGTTGAGCCGGCGCAAACCTTACCCGCGCACACCCTCGTAATGCGTCCACATGCGGACCACCTTGACGGTCCCCTCGTAGCTCGTGCCGCCATGGTTGACTGGCTTCGCGTCGACAGAGTAGGCAAGGCGATGCCAGATGCTAATGCGGCGCGAGTAGAGCCCGGCGAGGCTCCCGACGAGCCCTTCATAGGCCGGCGGGGTCCCAAAGGGGTCGGCACGCACGACCTCAACAAGGCGCTTGGCCTTCCCTTCCAGCCCCGCCGTCTTGAGGTTCTTGGCATCCTTCGCGGCCTGCATGGAACTACTCCCCCACCAATGCAAGGAAATCGTCGACCGAGAGCGCTGCCACGGGAGCGTGACGCAGGAGCGCCTCATCACTTGTCACGAGGAAATCCGCCTTTGCACGCTGCACGGCAGCAAGCACGAGGCAATCCTCGAAGTCCTCGTGGATACGCTGGTACTTTCGGGCGAGCCAGATGTCCGAGGAGTCTGCACCCACGGCCGTTGCCACCTCACCCATGTTCGCCACGCATGCCGCCGCATAAGCGGATATCGCACGCGCCTGCCTTTCGGAGAGCACCCCTCCCGCCGCCCGCGCCTGTCGCTTGAGCGAGGCCCCAACGAGGTAGTACACGTCCTTTGCCGTGCCGACCGCAAAGAGCAGGTCGATCCCCTTGTGAATGCAGGCGTCGATCAGCTCGTTCGCCGCACGAGAGCGCGACCGCGCGCCGTCGAACGCGTCGAGCCAGACGTTGGTATCAAGAAGAACGCGCGACGGCTGTGACATCTACGCCTCCCTTTCCAGGCGCTCGCCGTACCAGTCCTCGCGAAGGTTATCCCAAGACGGGAGGTCCGCTTCGGTCTTATTGGAAATGCCAAGCTCGCCAGCCGTCTGCGCGTACTGGGACCGCAGGTCGGCGATTGCGGCCGCTTTCCTGGCAACCTCATCGGAAAGCACGGCTGACGCATTTGGCTCGAGGACCTCGCGCACGGCAGCTGCGTCGTCCTGGTGATCGACCACAAACCGCCAAAGACCGCGCACGGCTGCCGATGGCGAGTATCCAAGACGCGCGAGCACGGCATCCCCGGCCTCCTTGAGCGCTGGGTCTATGCGCGTGTTCATCTGCGTCTGACGTGCCTGCGACGCCACGGTTGTTCCCGGCATCTCCATCACCTCGCTTAGATGTATAGCAGTATAGCACATAGCGATGGGCACGCAGTCCACGCCGGTCCTCGCGATGGTGTTGAGGCGTCCTTGCGGAGCGAGGCAACGCTGATCGGGGCCATGGCACTTCCTTGCGCGCGCTGTTGCGTGCTCACCCAATAATGAGTAAGAACACAACCAGAACGCCGATGAGAACCATCAGGCAGCCGCAACCACAGCCGCAGCCGCCGCGCCCACCGCGGTCCCCTTCGCCGCTCAGGAGTGGGCGCACCCCGTAATACGTAAAGGCACGCTCCGGCATCGACCAGTGGCCGTCCCGGTCGAAATCAAACGGGTTACCCATCTCGTCTAGAGAATGGTCTCGGTTTGCACGCCAGACAAGGGACACCTGGGCCCTATCTGCCGCACAATCGCCAGCAATCCGTCTGTCCGCACGACCGTGTGAGCACCGCTTTTCATGACTACCTCCTCGACTCGTCCTGGCCTTGTTCCCATAGTAACCAAGCGTCCGGACAACAATTGGCCACGACCCTCGGGGATGAAGCTATTGCCAGCCAGGATGCCGCAGATCAAAGACGCTTGCCGTTGATTCCATCCATGACGCGCTTGATCTTCTCGCGCTCGTCTTTGGTGAAGTTCTTGAACGGGTCTTTGGGATCGAACTCGACGGTATCGCCAATAAGCCACTTGTCACGCTCGTCAGCCGTCATCTCCGCTATGACCGACATCGGCGTTAAGGGCTTCTACTCTCCTTGTGCCATTTCTATTCCCGTTCTCGCTAATCAGAGCCGCAAACGCGACTCCTCTTGACGCGTCGTTTCTGCCAAGCTCCATTTTAATCTCGCCGAATACTTCGTTTCACCTTTTATGTGCCCATCGGGATTAACTGGCTCGATGAAAGAGATGCTTCCATCGTGATGCGCGACCACGTGATATGCAACGCAGCCAACCCTAACCGTTATCAGAACGTCCTCAAGCGATGAGAGGCCGCTTCCGAAATGGCTGTGAAAGTTTGTCTACCGGATAGGACGCCGCTGCTCCAAAACCAGAAAACACCCGGCATGGCTGGTCAGACCTGGTCAAATCTGGTCATACCTGGTCACAGTCGGTCACTGGCGGACACGACCCGCGCTCCATGTCATCGCGGATGAGTCTGCGCACGTAGGCCGAGAACGGCTCGTCAATGGACTCAACCCATTCGACGAGATCGGCGTCCTTCGGGTAGAACCGCACCTGCTTCTGAACGACCTTCTCTCGCACGTACTTCGCCGTAGCCCGCCTCTGGGCCTCGGACGCCGGCATGTTACTCGCCCCGCCTGTCGCGGGCAGCACGCCAGATGCGGAAGCAGACGAACGAAGTCGCGGCGGCGATGATGAATGTCCTCATTCCATTCCCCTCCTCTGGGGTAGACTGGTGGTGAGGGACCGGTCTCCCGGCCCCCTTTCCTTAAGGCTTCTTGCTGTGCTTTCCGGGCGGACGAGGAGCCTTTCTCTTTATCGCCTCGACTTCCTCGTCAAGGAGCTTGCCGACGGCAACTCCTATTAAGGTGATGATGAGGCCTCTCTTGAAGTCTTCCAATTCGATCACCTCCCCTCTCGACGCCTTCTATTATATATGCTATCCCATATATAATAGAGGAGGTTTTCCAAGGCAATCGCATTAATTACTATCATTCGGCCATGCCGTCACCATCCATGGTCCTAGCGATTCCGTAGGTGTCGGCGGCATCGATCGCGACGTCAGCGTACCTGCGCGCAGCCTTCTCAGACATCCCACACTCGCGTGCGACACCATCCCATGACTCCCCTGCGCAGTAGCGCCAGAAGAGCACGTCGACGTATGCCGAGCCGAGGAGCGCGATAGAATACCAGTCAGGATGCCGCTGCTCCAAAACGGACATCAGCTCCATCCAGCAGACGTACCAGTTTGATTACCAGTCAGGATGCCACTGCTCCAAAACCGAGGGCCTTTTTTCATGCCGATATGCGCCGTTTGATTACCAGTCAGGATGCCGCTGCTCCAAAACACCATGCCGGCGAGCACGTCCCACTTCTGGTTTGATTACCAGTCAGGATGCCACTGCTCCAAAACAGCAGACACTCGATGTATCCGCTATCCTCCGTTTGATTACCAGTCAGGATGCCACTGCTCCAAAACCTTCGAGTGGGAGGGCCTGCCGCCTGAAATGTTTGATTACCAGTCAGGATGCCACTGCTCCAAAACCAAAGCCTAGGATTGTATGTGGTCTGAGGAGTTTGATTACCAGTCAGGATGCCACTGCTCCAAAACGTGCACGGCGCCATGAGGCGCACGATGGCCGTTTGATTACCAGTCAGGATGCCACTGCTCCAAAACCTCGACGCTAAAGAAAGGCCACATGTTACCGTTTGATTACCAGTCAGGATGCCACTGCTCCAAAACACGCGCGGTGTTTCGAGGCGCTTACTGGGGTTTGATTACCAGTCAGGATGCCACTGCTCCAAAACCACGACCCCGCTGACATCCCCACGCTCGAGTTTGATTACCAGTCAGGATGCCACTGCTCCAAAACGCGTGCAGCCTCCGCGAGAAGGGGCTGGAGTTTGATTACCAGTCAGGATGCCACTGCTCCAAAACACGGCGACGACGAGCCGGGCGAGTACGGGGGTTTGATTACCAGTCAGGATGCCACTGCTCCAAAACAAGTGGGCGCGGTTGTAGACGTCGCCCTCGGTTTGATTACCAGTCAGGATGCCACTGCTCCAAAACACGGCTGTCGACGCTTCGATCGGCGATCTCGTTTGATTACCAGTCAGGATGCCACTGCTCCAAAACCTTCGGGACACCGGGAGACGCATTGGAGAGTTTGATTACCAGTCAGGATGCCACTGTGTTATAAGCAAATGAAATTGTCACCCCTCGTTTTTTGATTCTGTCACCCCGCGACCCCCCGGTCCCCTAGCGTAGTCCTCAGCCGAAGGAGGACACATGGATAAGAGGACCA
>NZ_JACJKQ010000002.1 GCF_016901575.1 Enorma phocaeensis | reverse complement strand
AGATGTGTATAAGAGACAGGACTACCCCACCGACTTCGCCCTCGAGGTCTTCTGCCCCGGCGATCAGCTGGGCAAGCTTTCGCGCCTGCTGCCGTTCGGCGCAGACGTCCTCGGCATCTTGAGCTGCTACTTCGACATCGCCAAGCAGCGCCACGCCATCGATGGAAACCGCTCGCGCGCCACGTTCCCCATAGGTGTCGTTCGCGACGGGGCGCGTCTTGAAGCAAGGGTGACCATCAAGCGCCGGAGCGGCCAGGGGACGTCCTGGGCCGTTGAGTCAGTAGAGGGTCCCGAAGCATAAGAAGGAGGCCCCGCCGTCATGCGACCTTGGTCGCGGCGTCGGGGCCTCCTTGCCTTGGCGCCAAAACGGGATCGAGCGGCGCCGTCTGTTGCGTCGAGCGCTAGTCGCGCGTCAGCTTGCGATGGATGCGGTGCGGCTTCGCGGCGTCCTCGCCCAGGCGCGCCACGCGGTTCTCCTGGTAGGACTCGAAGTTGCCTTCAAACCAATGCCAGTTGCCCGGGTTCTCGTCGGTTCCCTCCCATGCCAGGATGTGGGTGGCGACGCGGTCCAGGAACATGCGGTCGTGGCTGATGACCACGCTGCAGCCCGGGAACTCGAGCAGCGCCGCCTCGAGCGAGGAGAGCGTCTCGACGTCCAGGTCGTTCGTGGGCTCGTCGAGCAGCAGGAGGTTTCCGCCCTGCTTGAGCGTGAGGGCGAGGTTCAGGCGGTTGCGCTCGCCGCCGGAGAGCACGCCGGCACGCTTCTGCTGGTCCTGCCCCTTGAAGCCGAAGCTCGCCACGTAAGCGCGGCTCGGGACCTCGGTCTCTCCCACGAGCATCTTGTCGGTGCCGCCGGAGACGACCTCCCAGAGCGTCTTGTCGGCATCGATTCCCTCGCGGTTCTGGTCGACATAGGAGATCTTCACGGTCTCGCCCAACGTGATGGAACCAGAGGTGGGCTGCTCAGAGCCGATGATCATCTTGAAAAGCGTCGACTTGCCCACGCCGTTGGGGCCGATGACGCCCACGATGCCGTTGCGCGGCAGGCTGAAGGAGAGGTCATCGATGAGCACGCGGCCATCGAACTCCTTGTGCAGGTGCTCGACCTCGAGGACCTTGGCGCCCAGGCGCGGGCCGACGGGAATGCGGATGTCGGTCCAGTCGAGCTTCTGGCTTGCACGCGCCTCTGCCTCCATCTCCTCGTAGCGGGCGAGGCGGGCCTTGTTCTTGGCCTGGCGGGCCTTGGGGCTGGAGCGCACCCACTCGAGCTCCGATGCCATGCGCTTGGCAAGCTTGGCGTCGCGCTGCCCCTGCGCGGCGATGCGCGCCGCCTTGGTCTCCAGGTAGGTGGAGTAGTTGCCTTTGTAGGGATAGAGGTGGCCGCGGTCGACCTCGCAGATCCACTCGGCGACGTTGTCCAAGAAGTAGCGGTCGTGCGTGACGGCGAGCACCGCTCCCTGGTAGTTTTTGAGGAAGTGCTCGAGCCACAGCACCGATTCGGCGTCGAGGTGGTTCGTAGGCTCGTCGAGCAGCAGCAGGTCGGGCGCCTCAAGCAGGAGCTTGCAGAGCGCCACGCGACGACGCTCGCCGCCCGAGAGGACGCTCACCGGAGTATCGGCGTCGGGACACTGCAGCGCATCCATCGCCACGCCCAGCTTGCTGTCGATATCCCAGGCGTCGGCCGCGTCGATCTCGTCCTGAAGCTTGCCCATCTCGGCCATGAGCGCATCGAAGTCGGCGTCGGGCTCGGCCATCTCCTCGCCGATCTTGTTGAAGCGGTCGATCTTGGCAAGCATGTCGCCAAAGGCCATGCGAATGTTCTCGATGACGGTCTTGTCGTCATCGAGCGGCGGCTCCTGCGGAAGCAGGCCAACGGTGTAGCCCGGCGTGAGGCGCGCCTCGCCGTTCGAGACCTCCTCGACGCCCGCCATGATCTTGAGCAGCGTAGACTTGCCCATGCCGTTTGGGCCCACGACGCCGATCTTGGCACCGGGATAGAACGAAAGGGTCACGTCGTCCAAGATGACCTTGTCGCCATGCGCCTTGCGCGCCTGATACATTTGGTAGATGAACTCTGCCATGTCGCTCCTTGTTGCTCGCACGCCTGCCGCCTTGACATTAATCGGCAGCTTTGTCGGTCGTACCGTATAGTCTCAGGTACCGCGACGATTTGCCGCACTATCGCCCCGTCTCCATCACGAAACCACCTAAGCAGGAGACCCACCGCATTCGATTCATTTCGAGCGCTACCCTATACTTACGTAGCACCAGTGAACCCCGACGAGCAGGCGGCACCTATGAACGATTCACGCGACATCGCGCCCGAAACGGCGACTTCGAGGCTCGAACTCATGTGGGGGCAGGCGGGACTCGACCGGTTGCGCCGAAGCCTCGTCGTCGTGCTCGGCGTGGGCGGCGTCGGCTCGAACTGCGTGGAGGCGCTTGTTCGCGGCGGCGTGGGCAGGCTCGTCATCGTGGATGGCGACGAGGTGGCTCCGAGCAACATCAACCGGCAGGCAATCGCCTTCGTCGACACCGTCGGCAAACGCAAAGTGGAGGCTATGCGCGACCTCATCGCCCGCATCAACCCCGAGGCAGAGGTCAGCCCCATCGATGTGTTTCTGAAAGCAGAAAACGTCCCCGCGCTTATGGACGGCATCATCTCGAAGCAGGGCATGCCCGCCTATGTGGTGGACGCCATCGACACCGTGTCCGCAAAGCTCGCCGTCGCCTCATGGGCGGCCGAGCGGGGCGTGCCCCTCATCAGCAGCATGGGCGGCGCCATGAAGCTCGACCCATCCAAGCTGCGCGTCTGCGACGTGTTTGAGACTGCAAACGACCCGCTTGCGCGCGTGATGCGCAAGGAGTGCCGCAAGCGCGGCATCGATCGCCTCACCGTGCTGTCCTCCTTCGAGGAGCCCATGAGGCGACCGGGCGGGGCCGCGCGCGCCGGGCGGCAAGCCGGCGCCCCGAAAGCCCCGCTTGGCACGGCATCGTACCTGCCTCCCATCATGGGACAGATGATCGCTGGCCACGTGATTCGCTCGATTATCGATGGCGCCCAGGCAAAAGGGCGGGGCCGCGCGCGCGGTACCGAGGCAGGAGGCGCGCCAGCCGGCGGCCAGCCTGCCACCAGCCACCCAGACGAGGCAGCGGCCGCCCCCGCGCTCCGGCTGCGCACCCACGAGCCCGCCTCGATGCCTGCCGGAAATCGGAAGGCGTAGCCATGGAAGCGCGCCTCGTAGACATGCATTGCCACCTTGACCGCATCGCTGACGCGCCGGCGGTCGCGAGCGACGCCGCCAGACTCGGGATCGCAATTCTTGACACCACCGTCGCGCCTCGGGAAGCGCTCCTGGCACGGCGCACGCTGGGGTCCTGCGACACCGTTCGCGTGGGTGTCGGCTTGCACCCGTGGTGGCTCTCGGACGGAAGCTGCACCGACAGCGATGTCGACCTTCTTGTCGAGCTCGTCTCAAGCTCTGCCTTCGTAGGGGAAGTCGGCCTCGACTTTAGCCGTCGCCACGAGCATGCGCGCGAGCGACAGCTTGAAGCGTTTTGCCGGATGGCCGAGACCGTTGCGGAGCGCCACCTCCCCCACCGCGTGCTCTCGATCCATGCGGTGCGGTCCGCCGGCGCGGCGCTCGATGTGCTGGAACGATACAGCCTTGCGGGAAAGGCCGCCCCGCCTGGGCTCTCATGCATCTTTCATTGGTTCTCGGGAACTTCTGATGAACTCGCGCGGGCACGGCGGGCAGGCTGCTTCTTTTCCGTCAATGAGCACATGCTCGCCACCAAACGCGGGCGGGAGTATGCGCGCATCATCCCAGAGGATCGCCTGCTTCTTGAGACGGATGCGCCCCCTCAGCTCGATGCGCCCTGGAACGCACAAGACCTCGAGGCATCGCTTGCGCGCACGCTTGACGCCGTCGCAGCGATCCGCAACGTCGACTCCCACGACCTCGGCGCTCATATAGCGCAGACAAGCTTGTCGCTCCTCTGCTAGCCGGCCACGCCGTGCTCAAGCCAGGCCGCACCTCCATGCGAATACGCCCCTCCAAACGACGCCTTGCCGACCAACGGGTCGGCGGCCCTTAGACGCCGGTCGCCAAAACTCCCGCTTAGCCGCAATAAAAGCGGGTATGCAATTGATGAGGCATCAATAGCCGCCGAGCTTGCGATAGGAGGACCGATGATGAACGCAAACGCCGTCTTCACACTCGTTGGAATGATCGCCCTGCCGGTGGTGGCGTGTCTTGCAGCCGAGGGGCTCGGCTCGGTCGCGCCCTCGCTTGCACGTCGCTGGTCTACCTGGTTCCAGCCAAAGGACGCCTCCCTCGGCTGGACTGCACGCGTCAAGCCGACATGGCATGACGAAGGCTCCTCGACGGGGGCTCGCGCCGCCGCAACCGTCCGCTCCGCCCACGGCGCCATGAACTCGCTGCCCATACGCCAGGCATAGCCGCTATCCGCCTGAACACGCTCTCGGATTGCACGGCATAATGGGGTGGCCGGCGCGTCAATGAGAACGACGTGCCGGCCGCCTTATATGCGTTGCCCGACACGCCCCCGACGCGCTTCGGATATGGGCGCCCGCTTGAAACACGCAAGAAGCTTTTCATGCAGCATAGGCCTCTTGCGCTAGGAACCAGCGTCGACATCGGCGCGTTCCCGAGTCGCCACGTCCGACATCTTGCCCGACGGGCCGCAAACACTCAATAAAGGGAGACATCCCATCAAAATGCATAAGAATGGATTGATTCTGGATAAGAATGTGCTCCAGATCGAGCTGGAGAAAAGCTTCTCGTTCGCAGCGCGCGAATTCTGTGCAAAAAATCGATTTGTCGGTCAATGAGATGGCTTATACACATGCCCCATCACATTTATTGAGAATATATCTCAACAGCATCCTCGGGTTTTCTTTATGCGTCCTCCCTGCGCCACCTTAAGTTGACCGACAAATCGATTTTTTGCACACTTCGGGGCGGCTTCGGAGGGACGGCGCCCGCTGGCCCTCTCACACCATGTATATTCTTTACGCGCTCGACGTGATAAGCTGCGATTTCTTTACATAGCGATGTATCAAAAAGTCCAACCAGCATAAACGTGCCGAACACTTTGGACCATCAAGCTTGATTTGTCGGGAGACCGGCGCGTCATGCCTTCATCTTGGTCAAAGAAGGAGGGGCGTACGGCCTCCGCCCCTCCACATGCATTAGGTCCGCGTCGCCCACAATATCTCGGAACCGGGTTCGCCGGCCCCGAGCAGGTCGATAGCCCCTCTATGCAATCGACAGCAAGTCGGGAATCTGGTCGATGATGATGTCGGCGGCGTCCTGCGAGAAGCCGAAGCGCTCCTCGCGCTTGGCAATCACGGTGAGGCCGGCGCGCTTGCCGGCAGTGATGCCCGGAACGGAGTCCTCGATGCAGCAGCACTTCTCCGCAGGCAACCCCAGCGCCTCGATGGTATGCAGGTAGATCTCGGGATTGGGCTTGCTCTCTTTGAAGTCGGCACCCGATACGATGAGCTCGAAAGCGTCTGTAAGGCCGCATTCCGCGAGCACGGCATCGATGTTGCGGCGAGGAGAAGACGAGGCCAGGGCGACGCGCACGCCCATGCCCTTCAGTGCCTCGATGGTGGAGCCCACTCCCGGGTTCATCAGGGCACGATAGTCTTTCGGCAGGTCGCGGGCCCAATCGTCATAGACGCGCTCGGCCTCCTCGGGGGTGTAGTCTCCCCTGCCGCCCTGTTTGAGCCAACGGGCGACGCTGCGCTGGAAAGCCTGGTGGGACTGCCCCACCTGCTTGTTGAGGTCGTCCACGGTCAGGCCCAGCCCGAACGCTTCGGAGAAGTCTCGAATCTGGTTCCAGTAGTACAGCTCGGTGTCGACGATGACGCCGTCCATGTCAAAGATGACGGCCTGATACGGAAACGGCACAGCCATGCCCCCTTACTTCATGTTGCCTTTATATGAATGAACCCCGCAGCTGTGGGGCCATTCATCACGGTAGTGGCATTGTATCAATCGTCCTCGTCGTAATTGACGAAATGCCCCGTTTTGGCCGCGGCAACCGCCTTGAACCTCCTCATAAGCGGATGCTGGCGCGTGCCTCCCAAAGCAGTACTCACCCGATAGCTCAACAACTGAATGAACGGCAGGTACGCAAGGGAAGCGACATCAGGTGTGGGCAGCGGCGGCGTGACGAGGGCGCGTCCGTCGGACCCAGCGAGAGAATGCGGCGTCACCAGAAATGCGCTGTCAGTGACCTCGCAGGTTGCCCTCCACACTCGCTCCACCCGTGCAGAGGCCTCGTCGCCCGCATCAAAAAAGAGGCAGGTGTAGGAAGGCGTCAGCTGGAGGTTGGGCCCATGAATATACTCTTCCACCTCATAAGCGGGGCTGGGAACGTGTACCGTCTCACCGATCTTGAGGGCCCCTTCGCGGGTCACACCACGTGTGGGCTCCGTTCCGCAGCAATAACATACGTCCATACCCGTAAAGCGCTTGATGTGCTGTTCGTAGAAGGGATCGGCCGCAGCACGTACAGCCTCGGCCACGCCAAGGGCGCCCTCGATTTCGCTCACACGCTCCTCGCACGCTCCCAGACGTGCCGCGAGCAGCATTAAAAACACCGTAAGCGTTGTGACGCCCTTGGTCACGTATCCAACGAGCTCCTCGCCCACGCCGTAGTCAATGACCGTATCCGCATGGTCGCGCACGTCGCTCTCCACGTTGCCCGTAAGACACGCGGCGCGAAGGCCGCGGACACGCAGGGCATCGAGCGCCTCAATCGCGTTGGTGGAGAGGCCGCTCTGCGTCACCACGAGCACCAAGTCGTCCGGCGTGAGGTCATGCTCGTAATACGTGAGCGCAAACGGCGTCACGAGCCGTAGCGCGCAAGCCGCGCCCAGGCAGGACCGCATAAACGGCAGGGCACAAACGCATGCGTTGTACGATGAGCCTGACGCAACTAACACGATACGCCGTGGCATCCCGCTCTCGCAAAGCCCCATTACAGGACCAACAAGCTCGTCGCGCCGAGCGATGTTCGCACGCGCTGCCAAGGGGGCCTCATCGATGTAATCAAGCATGGTCATCTTCCGGTCCATGCCGCACCTCCTGCCTATGCCGCGCGGGGCGGCAAAGCCCCGCGCGGCACATCGTTTGAACATGGTTGTTAGTAGTCGAGCCTGCGATAGTAGCGGCGGATGTCCATGGGATGGCGCGTCTCGATCTCCATGTGCACGTCGATGCGATTGTTCACGGCGTGCATCACGAGGTGCGAGATGTCACCACGGAACTCGGGCTCGATACCAGCGAGCTCGTAGTCCTTCGTGTCGATCACCGTGTAGTTCGCGCAGATGCGCGGGATGAAACGCACCACGCGCTCGGAGAGCGGGCGCTGGGCGTCCTCGCCCACGTAGATGGTGACAGGTGTGTTCTTGGTCACGATCTCGAACATGCCGTGGAAGAACTCGGGCGCAGTGATGGACTTGGTCTTCATCCACAGCTGCTCCTCCCAGTAGCACATGGCGTAGGAGTAGGTGGCACCCCACTGGTTGCCCGCGCCCACAAAGTAGTGCATCTGGTCTTCGCAATGCTTCTTGGCAAAGGCGGCGGCGAACTCGTCGGCTGCGCACTCGACGTCCACCAGGGCCTGGGCCAGGTGTGCGTCGTAGTTGGCGTACTGGGCGTCGTACTGGTCGAAATCGCCGGCGTTCTTCATGAAGCGGTCCGCCACCATGAAAAACTTGAGCTGCTCGTTCTCGTCGTAGGCGATTTCGTGGTCGACCATCTTGGCAAGCTCGGTCTCGGGACGGTCGATGAAGCCGATTACCTCAGCTCCAGCGGCCTGGGCCTTGCGGATGGCCTCGACGACCTCGACCGTGCTGCCGGTGACCGAAGAAGTCACCACAACGGTGCCCTCGCCGATACGCTTGTTGCCGGTGGTGAGGTACTCGGCGGCGTTCTCCGCCCAGACCTCGATTCCCGAGTACTGCTTCATATGCACCGTCGCCTGCATGGCGCTCGCCCAGGTGCCGCCGATGCCCATCCAGCAAATATTGCGGTAGCCCTTCTCGCAGATGCCGTCAACGATCTGCTCGATCTGGGGGCGCAAGGCAAGGGCGCCGTTCACGCTGTCGACCTTCTTCTGCATATTGAAATTGACCATATCAGACACAGTTAAGCTCCTTACGAATCAAAAAAGTCTCTCAAGATGTGAATTCGAATGCGGCGTGCAGGACAAAAATGCGTTGCGGCGCCGCGAAACGGCGCGGGACGGGAACCTTCCGGTGCTCCCGCGCCGCCAGAATGGGTCAGACGCCTAGACGCCCAGGATGCCAAAGAACGAGCCGACCAGACCCACGGCAACCAACAGCAGCAGCAAGGTGGTGGTCTTGACGTTCTTCTTGCTCACCAGGTAGTAGATGAACAGTGTGAAAGCGAGGGGCAGCAGACCAGGCATGATGGTGTTGCAGATATCGCCAAACGTGGTCGCGGCATCTCCCTCGCCAATGACGAGCGGCACATTCACCGCGACGTTGCCCGCGGTCATGGAACCGATCACCATGAGGCCGAGCACCGATGCGCCATAGGTGAGGGTCTCCATGAGACCGTTCTCCTGAATCTTCTGCAGAAAGCCGCTACCCAGCTTGTAGCCCATATGCATGAGGTAGTAACGCAGACCTTGTGCAGGGACATTGAAGATGAGGAGGAAGAGCAACGGACCCAAAATGTTGCCTTGGCTCGCCAGCGACACACCAACGCCGGTAGCAATGATGCGCAGTGTTCCCCAGATGAAGGAGTCGCCGATGCCCGCCAAAGGACCCATGAGCGAGACCTTGACGTTGGAGATGCTCTCCTTGTCGAACGAAGGGTCGTTGGCAGCAGTCTCCTCCATTGCGGCAGTGATGCCGAGGATGAGCGTGGAGAGTTGAGGGGTGGTGTTGAAAAACTCGAGGTGGCGCTTCATGGCGTCGATACGATCCTCGGGCTTGTCATAGAGCTTCTTGATCACCGGCAGCATGCTGTAGCAAAATGCCATGTTCATCTGCCGCTCGTAGTTCCAGTCCCACTCCATGCCCAGCGAGCGCAGGACAACCTTGTTGAGATCTTTTTTGGTGAGTTTCTTCTCGCCCGAAGCCGCGGACTCAACCGCATTAGAAGTCTTCGTCGTCATCGTCCATACCTCCCTCGAGAGCTACCTGCGTGGAGCCAGCATGCTGGAGCTGGCTGAGCACAATCGCGGCGACCGCGCCAAAGATGGCAACGCCAGTAGTGGGGATACCGAGGTATACAGAGAGTGCAAAGCCAAGCACGAAGAAGCAGGCAACCTTCTTGTTCATAATCATGTTGAGCAGCAGCGCGAAGCCGATGGCGGGCAGCAGGCCCATGGTGATCTGCAGACCGTTGGAAACCCACTCAGGAATGATGTCGAGCAGTGCCTGGACGGCAGGGCCGCCTGCGTAGAAGCCGATTGCCACGCACAGGCCGATGATGAGGTTCACGCCAAAGAAGCCGCCCAGGAAATGCATGCGAGCGACGCCCTTCATGTCACCCTTGGCCGCATAGTCATCGGCTTTGTGCACAAACGGCGGCAGAATGAAGACCATGCCGACATTCTTTACGATAAGGACGAGCGATGCCACAGGAATGCCGATAGTGAGCGCCGTCTCCAGCCCCGAACCCGTCGAGATGGTGAAGGCCGTACCCAGCACCGTGCCCGAGATCATCTCGGGAGGAATGCTCGCACCGATGGAGAACGAACCCATAAAGGCGAGCTCCAACGTGGCACCCAGCGTCACGCCGGTGGGAATATCCCCCATGATGATGCCCGTAAGAGCACCCATAACCAGGGGACGGGAGAGGCAGCTGGTACCCAACAGGTACTCAGCGTTGCCGAGCATGGCGACGAGGCCGAGCAAAATCGCTTGGACTAACATCTCCACTCCTTCCTTCTTGGCCTAGCACCTGTAGCTAGACCGCCGTATCTTCCCGAACGCATGGCTTGACCAGCGTCGCGGTGACCGATGTATGGGCGAATTTGCGCACAAAAGTCCCTTCCCGCTGAGCGAAAAACTGAACGGGTGTATCGAGCCCGGCATGCGGGGCTTACGCATCTATGGATTTGTGTGCTAGATTCGCCTGCGAGGCTGCTTTAGAGAACGCGCTCCGCCTTGACCGGGCTATCGTCGGGAACCATCTGAATCTCGACATCCACGCCCTCGGCGATAAGCTCGCGCAGAAGCGCCGTCTCATCCTCGGTGACATTCACAGCCTTGGAAAGGCTGCGCGTCTCGGGGGTTGCCTTGGTTCCGCCGAGGTTGAGCTGCTTGATGCCGCAGGCGCGGCACAGGCGAGCAGCGTCGGCAATGGACTCCACCACAACAAGCAGCTTGTACTTGTCGGTGACGCCGCTTGTGATTGCCGCGATGGAATCATCGATGGTCTTGATAACAAGCTTCGTGTCTGCCGGCTTAGCCATCTTGATGGCAGACTTACGGAATGCGTCGCCCGGAACCTTGTCGTTTGCCACCAGGATGCAGTCGATGTCGAGCGCACTCTTCCAGGACACAGCAACCTGTCCGTGGAGCAAACGATGGTCGACACGCAGAAGCTTAATCATGAGCCTCCCCTTTCCCTTGCAACCGCGCCCCTCGCGCGGCTTGAAGCTAAAATTCCTCGTCTTCCGCTTCGTCAGTCGGAAGCGCGCCACCAAACGAAACGGTGACGCCCGCACGCGCGGCATCGAGAACGCGCTCTGCTGCATCGGGCTCAAGACGATCCTGAACCGTCAGAACAACTTCGAGCGCCATAGCAAGCGTCACGCCTGCGAATACAACAACGTTGGGGAACTCGGTAAGACGGAAAAGGGCATTGTGAACGCTGCCGCCCTTGATATCGCACATGATGATGTACTGCTCGCTGTCATGAGCAACGCGCTCGCGCATCGCCTCATAAAAGTCGTTGGGGTTCTCGCCCGGATGGAGGCTGTAGGTTTCGATGCGGTCTGCGGCACCTCCCGCAACCATGCCGATAGAATCGACCATACCTTCGGCGAGTCCGCCATGCGAGGCGATGATGATGTGCGCCATGTTTCCGCCCTCTCCTTGCGAGTCGGTATAACCTGTCATAACCCGTTATATCATTCAAGGCACAGAACCGCCAGAGGGCATTTGTGGAAACCACTGCGGCAGATTCTCCCAATGCAAGCAGCTGTATCTATTATTTATGCAGGTAATAGGCCATATTTACATAGGGCTCTAACAGAGGTTGCATACTGGGAGCAGGGAATCGGAATCCGCAAACGGTAGTATTATCGTGGTAAGCGGTAGTACGGGATAATACGGGATGAAGGAACAGACAAACACCTGACGCAAGCGGCGGGCACCTGCTAGATACGGAACGTGAAGCGTGACCCCACGATATGCTGCTTGCCTAGATACATGGCCTCGCCGTTATCGTCAAAATAGCGGCCTACATACAGGAAGAGCGGCTCGCCACAAGGTACCTCTAAATGCGCCGCCAAAGTGGTCGGTGCCTTCTCGATATCGAGCGTGCATGGCTCTTTCAGGCTGGGCTTCATATGCAGATGGGCGAAGATGACCGCAAAAAGCGATGTGTTCTCGTGGCCTTCTTGCTCAAGAAACGCATACCGCTCATAGGGGAAGTAGTTCTCTTCCACCATGATGGGCACGCCGTCGGCGGTGCGAACACGCTCGATGCGCAGAAGCCTGCCCTTTGCACCATACCCGAAGAAGTCACTTTCCTGATCCATGCCGGGAACCACATCGAGCGAAATGAGATGCGCCCCTGCGATCATGCCGTTCTGTGCGCAAGAATTCGTGAAGCTGTTTACGTCGTTATCCTGCGTAAACTTCGCTTTGACCTGACGCTCGTTAACATAAGTGCCCTTACCGGGGCGCTTGACAAGGCGCCCGTCCTCAACCAGCTCACGGATGGCACGACGCACCGTGATGCGGCTCACCGCATAGGTCTCTATGAGCTTTTCTTCCGAGGGAATGCGATCGCCGATTTGATAGGTGCCATCGTCGATAGCAGACACGATCGCGGCCATGAGCTGGGCATACAGCGGCGTGGATGACGTCTCATCGAGTTTGGTCGCCATCGGCGGTCGCCCCTTTCAACGATTGACAATAAGACGGGCTAGACCATTATACCCAAGCAGCGAGCCGTATGGGCATGGCTGACGATGGGCGGCGTCTCATCTGATAGAAGGACAGGCCTCGAGGCATCAGTCATATTTTGTGAACGAACAAAAAAGAATGGCGGGCGGTGTGACCGTAAGCCACAACCGTCCGCCATCATTCGGCGTCATACGTCCATTACGACATCTCGACGTCGCAGGAGGCATCGCGCACCTTACTTGCGGTGTGTGCGATAGAACTCGATGAGCGCCTTCGTGGAGGCGTCCTGCGCCGCGAGGGCCTCGTCGTCATGGAACGCCGGGGTGATCTGCTTGGCGAGCTGCTTGCCGAGCTCGACGCCCCACTGGTCGTAGGAGTCGATGCCCCAGACGGTGCCCTCGGTGAAGGTGATGTGCTCGTACAGGGCGATGAGCTCGCCCACCGCGAACGGCGTGAGCTCGTCGCCGAAGATCGAGGTGGTCGGACGGTTGCCCGTGAACACGCGCGCCGGAACGATCTGCTCGGGCGTACCCTCTGCACGCACCTCGTCGGCCGTCTTGCCGAACGCGAGCGCCTTGGTCTGCGCGAGGAAGTTGCCGAGAAACAGCTCGTGCACGTCCTGGTCGCCGTCCTTGGCGGGGTTGGCGGTGTTCACGAAGGCGATGAAGTCCGCAGGGATGACCTCGGTGCCCTGATGGATGAGCTGATAGAACGCATGCTGGCCGTTGGTGCCGGGCTCGCCCCAGAACACCTCGCCGGTGCCGGAAGTGACCGGGGTGCCGTCCCAGCGCACGCTCTTGCCGTTGGACTCCATGGTGAGCTGCTGCAGATATGCCGGGAAACGATGCAGATACTGGGTGTAAGGCAGCACGGCATGGCTCTTCATGCCGAAGAAGTTCACGTACCACACGTTCATGAGGCCCATGAGCGCGACGACGTTCTCCTCGAGCGGGGTCTTCTGGAAGTACTCGTCGATGGCATGGAAGCCCGCAAGGAACTGCTGGAAGCGCTCGGGTCCATACACCACGATGAGCGAGAGGCCCACGGCGGAGTCGACGGAGTAGCGGCCGCCCACCCAGTTCCAGAAGCCGAACGCGTTCTCGGGATCGATGCCGAACTCAGCGACGAGGTCAAGCGCGGTGGAAACGGCGACGAAGTGCTTCTTGATAGCCTCGGCGTTCTGCTCGGGCGTGCCGTCGACGGCGCCGGCGGCCTTGAGGGCGTCGAGCATCCAAGCCTTGACCTCGCGCGCGTTGGTGAGAGTCTCGAGCGTGGTGAAGGTCTTGGAGACGATGATCACGAGCGTGGTCTCCGGGTCGAGGCCACGGAGCTTCTCTGCCTGGTCGTTGGGGTCGATGTTGGAGATGTAGCGGCAGTCGATGCCGGCGTCGGCATACGGCTTGAGCGCCTCGTACACCATGACCGGACCCAGGTCGGAGCCGCCGATGCCGATGGACACCAAATGCTCGATGCGCTTGCCCGAGACGCCCTTCCACTCGCCGGAGCGAACCTTCTCGGCAAAGGCATACATGCGATCGAGGACCTCGTGCACGTCGGCGACGGCATCCTGGCCGTCGACCATGACGGTGCCGATCTCGTCCTTCGGACGACGAAGCGCGGTATGCAGCACGGCGCGATCCTCGGTGGTGTTGATGTGCACGCCGGCGTACATGTCGTCACGGCGCTGCTCGAGGTTCACCGCGCGGCCGAGGTCGGCGAGCAGCTTCACGGTCTCGTCGGTGATGAGGTTCTTGGAGAGGTCGAAGTGCAGGTCGCCCGCTTCGAAGCTGAGCTTCTCGACGCGCTTCGCATCGGCGGCGAACCAGCCCTTGAGGTCGATGCCCTCCTCGACGAGCTTGTCATGATGCGCTGCCAGGGCCTTCCAGGCAGAAGTCTTGGTCGCATCGATCGGTGCGGAAACAGTTGGCATGGCTTCCTCCTTGTGCGCTTGCTTCGAGGCGCTCCGTCGCTGGTCTCGAAGATGACTGTGCTCCATTTTAGCGCAGCGCCCGATACAAGAGGACCTCCGGAAACGCGTCGGCCGCCGACAAGCAAGATTCTTGCTACCGGCGCTCCCATGTGGATGGTCCATGTGTGTCCGCATGCGACGCTACGATGCTTTAGAATGAAACATATGTTCTATGATGTGGTGAGGGGACGATGAAGCAAAACCAAGACACGCAATTCGACGATAGCGCCGAAAAACGCACCTATGTCTGCATCGACCTGAAGACCTTCTACGCGTCGGTCGAATGCGCCGACCGCGGACTCGACCCCTTCAAGACTAACCTCGTGGTAGCCGATCCCGAACGCGGAGAGTCCACCATCTGCCTGGCGATCACCCCCGCCATGAAGGCGCTCGGCATACGCAACCGCTGCCGCGTGTTCGACATACCCAAGGACATCCCCTATATCATGGCGAAGCCGCGCATGCGCCACTATATGGAGGTCTCCGCCAAGATATACGGCATATACCTCGAATATGTGAGCCCGCAGGACATTCATCCCTACTCTATCGACGAATGCTTCATCGACGCCACGCCCTACCTTAAGCTCTATGAGCTCGGCGCGCGCGACTTCGCGAAGCGCCTCATGGCGGCGGTGCGAACCCAGACGGGCATCTGCGCCACGGCAGGCATCGGCACCAACCTGTTTCTCGCCAAGGTGGCGCTCGATATCACCGCCAAACATGTGGCAGACAACATCGGCGAGCTCGACGAGGAGAGCTTCCGGCGCGAGATCTGGCCGCATCGCCCCATCACCGACATCTGGGGCATCGGACCCGGGATTGCCGCCCGGCTCGCCTCGCACGGCGTCTATGACCTTATGGGCGTCGCGGCGCTCAACGAGGACGTCCTCTATGACGAGCTGGGCGTGAACGCGGAGTACCTCATCGACCATGCCTTCGGCCGCGAGCCGGTGACCATCGCCGAGATCCAGGCCTACCGGCCAGCCGAGACCTCCTACGTGAACGGCCAGGTGTTGCCGCAGAACTACACCTATGATGAGGCGCACATCGTGTTCAAGGAGATGGTGGACACCTCGGTCCTCGAGCTGGTGTCGCGCCAGCAGGTCTGCGACCACATCTCGCTCTACGTGGGCTATGCCTATAGCGGGGCGGATTGGGACGGCCCGGGCCAAGGCGGCCAGAGGAACCTGGGCGCCCCGGGCAAACGCCACGTGCAGGCAGGCATGCAGGACCCAATAGGCGCCGTGCAGGACGGCCGGCTTGCAGGAAGCGACCTGCCCTCGTACGTCGTGGGCGAACATGGGAAGCGTCGGGTCGGCGGGAGAGGCGGGGCACACGCCGGAGGCTCCCGCAAGCTCGCCTTGCGCACCAACTCGCTGCGCAAGCTCATGGATGAGTTCGAGGCGCTCTGGCGCGAGACCGTAGACCCGCGGCGGCCCATCCGCCGCATCAACGTGGGGCTCGGCAATCTGCTGCCCGAAGACTTCGCCACCTTTGACCTGTTTAGCGACGTCGAGGCGGAAGGACGCGAGCGCGACCTCATGCGAACGGTCCTCGCGGTAAAGGATAAGTTTGGCAAAAACGCGCTCATACGCGGGGTGAGCCTCCGAGACAAGGCCACCGGACGCGAGCGCAACGAACAGGTGGGAGGACACCATGCGTGACGAAGCGCCCCGGCAACGCGGTCGAGGAGAGCCCCCGCGCACCTGCGCCAGCGGGCGGGCGCGCGCAGACCGCGCCGCCCAGTTCATGCCGTTCGCAGCGCTTCGAGGCTACTACGAGCTCGTGCGGCAGCAGCAGCGCGTGCGCGAGCCGCGCCACGAGCTGACCGACGAAGAGGCGGAGGCGCTCTCGCGCACGGTTTCCCAGCTGCGCCGCGGGCAGGTGGTGCGCGTGGTGCACTACAACCGCGACGCCTACGAGACGCTCACGGGATGCGTCGCACGCATAGACCTTGTGTCGCGCGAGCTCATGGTGGTTAAGACCCCCATTCGCCTCGACGACATACGCGAGCTCTCCATCGTTCGATAAGCGAGCGACGGACCGGACGCGCCGATGCCCCGCGCCGCGACCGAGGCGCGCCCATTGCGGTATCTTCTATGCAGCATCGAATGTCTCTCTGAAACGACCCATGAGCACGACGGCTCAACGATTGGAGCGAACATGAACGACTTTACGTTTTACTCCCCCACACGCTTCGTCTTCGGACGCCGCGCCTGCGACAGGACCGGCGAGGAGGTTGCCGCGGCCGGGTATCGCCGCGCGCTCATCGTGTATGGCGGGGGCTCGGTGGTGCGCGCCGGCACGCTCGACCGCGTGAAGGCATCGCTCGACGCGGCAGGCGTCACGCATGTCGAACTCGGAGGCGTACGCCCCAACCCGGAGATCGGGCTCGTTCGCGAGGGAATCGAATGCGCCCGCCGCGAGCAGGTGGACGTCGTGGTGCCCGTGGGCGGCGGGTCGGCCATCGACTGCGCGAAGGCGATCGCACTCGGCGCCTGCTACGACGGAGACGTATGGGACTTCTTCATGAAGCGCGCGAAGCCGGAGCGCCGCCTGCCGGTAGCCGTGGTGCTCACCATTCCCGCATCCGGCTCGGAGGGATCCAACTCCTGCGTGATCAGCAACGATGCCGAGCAGCTCAAGTGCGGCATCAACACCGACCTCAACCGGCCGGTGCTTGCCATCATGGACCCCGAGCTCACCTTCACCCTGCCCGCCTATCAGACGGCAGCGGGCGTGACAGACATGATCGCCCACATCATGGAGCGCTTCTTCTCGGGAGAGCCGGCGGTCCCCGTAACCGACAACATCGCCTGCGGGCTGATCCGCGCCGCCATCGAAGCGGCTCAGACGGTCGCCGACGACCCCAGCGATTATGAGGCGCGCGCAAACCTCATGTGGATAGGCACGCTCGCGCACAACGGTCTTGCCGGCTGCGGCCTGGGGATTCCCGGAAAGCGCGACGGCGATTGGACCTGCCACGGCCTTGAGCATGAGCTCTCCGCGCTTGATCCGACGATCACCCACGGAGCGGGCCTGGCGGTGATCTTCCCCGCCTGGATGCGCTTCGTCTGGCGAGCGCACCCCGAGCGCTTCCTGGAATTCGGCCGTCAGGTCTTTGGCATCGAACCGGTCGATCCAAAGGTCGACGACCTCTCCGGCATCGACGAGGAGATCACCCCGGAACGCGCCGTCCACGATGCCGTCGAGGCCACCATCGACGAGCTCCAAGACTTCTTCTGCTCGCTCGGCATGCCGCGCACCCTGGGCGACCTCGGTGTTACGGAAGAGGATGTCGACAAGCTCATGCCCGGCCTTAGAATCAACCGCGGCGAGCGCTTCGGCTCATGTATGGAGCTCACGCTCGATGACGCGCGCGCCATCTATCTGAGCGCGCTCTAGCCTGCAGGAGCACCGAGCACGGCCAAGGCGCAGCCGCCTCGAGAGCAGCGCCTCGAAAACTCGGACGAGCAGGGGCGGCGGCGCCTCGCGGTCGGGGCCCGGGAGCATCGGGCGGCGGCGTGATTGCCGGCGACGAGGCGGCATCATGCGCCGCGAGCAGGATGTAGGAAACGCACAGGGGAGGGAATATGGAAACCGCAGCGAAGAGGACCCCGTTCAGCCGCCGGGGCTTTATCGCGGCAGGCGTTCTTGCCGCCGCAGCAGCAAGCCTCGAAGGCTGCGCCCGCCCCGGAGCGACCGGGGACGCGCCCGCGCAGGGCCCAGGCTCCGACTCCCTCCCCCTTCGCCCCTCATCGCAGGAAGCCGGCGCGGACGGGCCGCAGGGCAACGATTCACCTGCCGGCAACGACCCCCTCGAGCAGCTCCTGGCATCCATGACGCTCAAGCAGAAGGTCGCCCAGCTGTTTATCGTGACGCCCGAGGCGCTTACCGGCGCAAGCCGCGCGACCGTTGCCGGCGAGCTCACCAAGAAGGGGCTGAAACGCATTCCCGTAGGGGGCATCTGCTACTTTGGCCAAAACCTCGAGAGCGCCCAGCAGGTGCGCGAGCTCCTTGCCGGCACGCGCGAGCTTGCCACATCGACCGGGGCACGCATCGCCCCGTTTCTCTCTGTAGACGAAGAGGGCGGACCGCTCGTCGCGCGCGTTGCAAACTCCGGCCTCTTCGACGTTCCCGCCTTCCCCAACATGGCGGAAATCGGAGCCACGCGCGATGCGGCACGCGCGGCAGAGGTGGGCGCGACGATTGGCGGGTACCTGCAAGACATCGGCTTCAACCTAAACTTCGCCCCATCGGCAGACGTGCTCACCAACCCCGAGAACACCGTCATCGGTCCGCGCGCGTTTGGCAGCGACCCCGAGCTCGTCGCCGACATGGTATCCGCAGAGGTCGAGGCGATGCTCGATGCGGGCACGCTCCCCTGCGTCAAGCATTTCCCCGGCCACGGCGACACGCCCGGCGACTCCCATACGGGAGCGGCGGTATCCTCGCGCACGCGCGATCAGATCACCTCGTGCGAGCTTGAGCCCTTCCGCGCCGCCATCTCCGCCGGCTGCCCGCTCGTCATGGTCGGCCACATCGAGACGCCCGCCTTCGCGGCGGACGGCCTCCCCGCGTCCCTGTCGCCCACCATGATTACCGGGGTGCTCCGCGGCGAGCTCGGCTTTACCGGCGTCATCGTCTCGGACTCGTTCTCAATGGGAGCGATAACGCAGCGCTTCAGCGCGGCGGACGCCGCCGTGAGGTTTTTTCTCGCGGGCGGGGACATGCTGCTACTTCCCGAAAACCTCGAAGAGGCCTACCAGGGCGTGCTCGATGCCGTATACGCCGGGACGCTTTCTGAAGACGACATCGATGAGCGGGTGCTGCGCGTCCTTGCCGCCAAGCAAGAAGCCGGCATCGTATAGCCCGCCCCTCGCAAGGCGACATGCCGCCGAAGGGGCGCGCGATGGGTTGGCGCAAGGTCCGTGGCGACCGGCCCTGGGCATGACCGCACCCGGCGAGGCATCACCAAAGCAATCAGGCCCCGCGGAGCTCGTCGAGGCAGTCCTCGACGACCGAGGCGATGAGGCGCGCCTGCTCCGCGCCGTCGTTGAGGCAGGGCACGTAGCGAAGCTCGGCCCCGGGGACCGCCGCGGCATCGAAGCAGCCGCGAAGCTCGTACTCCACATCGTAGAGGGTCTCCAAGCAATCGATTGAAAACCCCGGACACACCATGAAGGTCCTCCGCGGCACGCGGGCGAGGTCGGCAAGCGCATGCGATGTAAACGGGCCCTGCCATGTGCGGTTGTCTTCGAAGGGAGACTGGTAGGAGAGGCGCCACGATGCCTTTGGGACCCCGAGGCGCTGCGCCACCTGGCGGCATGTCGCCTCGACCTGGTGAACATAGGTGTCGCCCTCTTCCACATGGGCGCACGGAATGGAATGGAACGAGAACAAAAGCATGTCGTGTGCGGCATCGAAGCCGTCCCGCTCGATTCGCGCCGCCACGGCATCGAGATATGCAGGGCGCGACGCGTACTCCTCCACCTCGATGAGCGGGGGATTCCAGTCCAGAGCCGCGAGGGCGCCGCGCAGGTGCGTCAAGGCGGACGCCGTAGTCGATGATGCGCTTTGCGGGTAGAGCGGCACCGCGACAACGCTCGAGCAGCCGGCATCCCTCAGCTCGGAAAGCGCCCGTGCCACCGAGGGCTGCCCATAGCACATGGCGGGGCGGACCACGAAATCGGCCTCGGGCCGGCGCCGGGCAACCTCTGCCTGCACGCTCCGAGCCAAACGACCCGCGATGGAGACGAGCGGAGAGCCGTCCTCGCGCCAGATGCGGCGATACTTCTCCGCCGATGCCTCCTGTCGACGCGGGAGCACGAACAGGTGCAGCACAATCCACCAGAGGGGCCCGGGCAAGGGGCGCACGCAGGGGTCCATGAGGAATTCCGCGAGATAGCGCCGGACCGCGGAGGGCTCGGGCGCGTCGGGCGAGCCCGTGTTTATCAGCAGCACGCCCACCCGGTCGACGCGCGCACTGGAATCCATCATGCGCTCTCCCCCGAGCGATCCGCCAAGGACCGCAGCAACGAGATCTCTCGCGCATAGCCCGCAGCGTCATTGGGCGTCTCGAGGATGAAGGGCAGGTTGCGCAGCGCTCGATGGGAAACGATCCGGGCAAAGACCTGCTCGCCACCTCCCAGTCCATCGGAGCCCAGATAGCCCTCTCCGATGCAGGCATGACGGTCCTTGTGCGCGCCGCAGGGGTTCTTCGAGTCGTTGACATGCACGGCCTTGAAGCGCTCGAGCCCAATCACCCGGTCAAAGTCGGCGAGCACGCCGTCGAGGTCGTGGACGATATCGTAGCCGGCATCGCTCACATGGCAGGTATCCAGGCAGACGCCCAGCTTGCCGGCAAGCTCCGGCCGCCGGTCCTCAACGCCCTCGATGATGCGGGCGAGCTCTTCGAAGCTGCTGCCGACCTCGGTGCCTTTGCCCGCCATGGTCTCGAGCAGCACCTGTGTGCGTTGATGCGGCTCCATCACCGAGCACAGCGCATCCACGATCAGCTCGATGCCGCACTCGACGCCCTGCCCAACATGCGCGCCCGGATGGAAGTTGTACAGGTTTCCCGGCAGCACCTCGAGCCGCTCAAGGTCCTCGCGCATCGCCTCGAGCGCAAATGCCCGGGCATGCTCCTTTGCCGAGCAGGGGTTGTAGGTATAGGGGGCGTGAGCCACCAGCGGGCCAAAATCGTGCTCGGCAAGCATGGCGCGCAGACGCTCGACATCGTCCATGTCAAGCGCGCGCATCGCGCCGCCGCGGGGGTTTCGCGTAAAGAACGCAAAGGTGTTCGCGCCGAGGGCGAGCGCATCCTCGCCCATCGCGGCAAACCCTTTGGCTATAGAGAGATGGCATCCAATGGTGAGCACCGCGCCCGCCTTCCTCGAAACTTACACCCAACAGGCACCAGATACCATAGCAGATTGTAAAGGCCTGCAAATCAGCGCTTCCCAAGCAGTTTGAGCGCAGCCCCCACCGGGCCCGGGGTCAACCTGCGTCGGACATCATCCAGGCGCTCGGGGATATCGATATGCTGGGGACAATGGCGCTTGCATGCACCGCACCTCACGCAGTTGGTCGCAAGCTTTGGACGGCCGCTGCGGATGGCGGAGGCGGTAAAGTACTGCGACACGCCGGTGAACCAGCTGTGGGCATACGATGCGTTATAGGCCGAAAAGCACCCCGGGATGTTGATGCCCTGGGGGCAGGGCATGCAATAGTTGCATCCCGTGCACGGCACGCGCTCCAGCCGCTGAAAGACCTCGACCACCTGCTCGATTGCCTCCAGCTGCCGCGCCCCCATCGAATGGGGAAGCGCCGACGCCGCGACGGCGGCGTTCTCGTCAACCTGCTCGGGAGACGCCATGCCCGAGAGCAGCATGGTCACCTCGGGATGGTTCCACACCCATGAAAGCCCCCAGGCGGCGGGCGTCGAAAGCTCGGGCGTCGCCGCTCGCTCGAGGATGCGCTCGGCCTCCGGGGGCAGGTGCTGGGCAAGCCTGCCTCCGAGCAACGGCTCCATGACGAAGACCGCCAGGCCGCGCGACGCGGCGGCGCGAAGCCCCGCAGTCCCCGCCTGATAGTGCTCGTTGAGATAGTTGTATTGGATCTGGCAGAAGTCCCAGGAAAACGCATCGAGCATCACCGGGAAGTCGCCCGCGCTGCCGTGATAGGAAAACCCGATGTTGCGGATGCGGCCCGAGGCCTTTTGCCGGGCGATCCAAGCCTCGATTCCAAGCGATTGCAGGCGCTCCCACTGCAAGGGGCTCGTGATGTTGTGAATGAGGTAGTAGTCGATATGGTCGCGGCGCAGGCGACGAAGCTGCTCGTCAAAGAGCCGATCGAAGTCTTCGGAGCGCTTGCATGAACCATGGGGCAGCTTGGTGGCGAGCAGCACCTTGTCACGAAGCCCAAGCCTCTCGAGCGCCAGGCCGACGCACTGCTCGTTTCCCGGGTAGAGATAGGCGGTGTCGAGATAGTTGATGCCCTGCTCGCACGCACGCCTGATGATGGCCTCTGCCGCCTTTTGGTCCGGCCGCCCCAGCGCAAAGCCGGGAAACCTCATGCAGCCAAGGCCGAGGGCAGAGATCTTCGTGCCGTCGGTAGGGGTGACTCGATATTGCATGCTACCTCCTCGCGTCTGGCCGCCGCGCCGCCGCAGGAGGGCAGCGCCACTCTAGAGCAGCTGATCCGCCGTCTCTTGCAGCGCAGCCTCGTCGTGGCGGCGCTCGAGCTCGCGCACCACCTCGGATGCCATGAAGGCGACGGCCGCGCCCACCATAAGCGCGACGCCCCAAAAGACTTCTGACATAGTACCCCCTATCTGGCCCCGGCGAGCATGTCGCCGGACTGTGGCCTCTCCAACCTTACGCCCCACCCGACAGAGACCGGCAAAGTCTTTGTAAGCGCTTGGCAAAGAGCGCCCGGGGCCCGCCGGCATGAGCAGCGGGCAGGACGGACGGCAGACACCGTCCCATCGAGGCGCCGCGGCGACCACGGACGAGACGCCCTGTGGGCGAAATGCGCCGCTCGACGACGGCGTCCTCGCTTTTTTCCCGAAGCATCTTGCGCGGCGGGGACGGCGCGCGACAATGTATGCCCGGTGCACTGACGCCCAACCAGAAAGGAACCCTGTGAAGGTAACCATCTACACCGACGGATCGGCGCGAGGCAATCCCGGCAACGGAGGATATGGCGCCGTGCTTTCATACACCAACCCCCGCGGCGAGACGTTCGTCCGCGAGCTCTCGGGCGGATACGAACGGACCACCAACAACCGCATGGAGCTCATGGGGGTCATTGCCGCCCTCGAGGCCCTCAACCGCCCGTGCCAGATCGAGCTGCACTCGGATTCCCAGTATGTGGTGAACGCCTTCAACAAGCATTGGATCGACGGGTGGATCAAGCGCGGCTGGAAGACGGCGGCCAAAAAGCCCGTCAAAAACGTCGACCTCTGGAAACGGCTGCTTACGGCGAAGGAGCCGCATCAGGTCGAATTCATCTGGGTGAAGGGCCATGCAGGCCACGAGCTCAACGAACGCTGCGACGAGCTTGCAACCACGGCGGCAGATTCGGGTAGACTGAGCATCGACACCGGTTTCACCGCGGCAGACGCCGACTAGGGGGCGCCCCATACAGGCCACGACCCGCCCGCGAGCCCCGCGACGCCTGCCTGCCTCGTCATCAAGGAGGCCCACATGCTTCGAATCGCCACCATCGGAACCAGCATGATCACCGACAACCTCATCGAGGCGCTCAACCAAAGCGATCACGCGGTCTTTGTTGGCACGCTCTCGCGCGACGCCGAGCGCGCCGCGTCCTTCACCAAAGAGCACGGCGGCTCCCGTCCCTTCACAAGCCTCGAGGAGCTCGCGGCGTCCGACGAGGTCGACGCCGTCTACATCGGCTCCCCCAACGCGCTCCATGCCCCGCAGGCGCTCGCCTGCATCGCTCAGGGCAAGCATGTGTTTGTGGAGAAGCCCTTCGCCTCAAACCGCGCCGAGGCTGCCAAGGTCTTTGCCGCGGCAGAGCGCGCGGGCGTGGTGGCGCTCGAGGCCATGCGCCCCGTACACGACCCGGCGTTTGCCACCGTTCGCGAACTGCTCTCACGCCTGGGGCAGCTGCGTCGCGCGAGCATCCGCTTCGGCAAGTATTCCTCTCGCTATGACAACATCCTCGCTGGCGAGCGCACCAATATCTTCGACTGCGCCATGGCGTCGGGCTCCCTCATGGACATCGGCGTATACCCTGTCGAGGCGACGGTCGCGCTCATGGGAGAGCCGGAATCGATCTGCTTCGCCCCGGTTCTCCTCGATGAGTCGACCCGCGACATCACCAACGGCGCCATCGACGGGGCGGGAACGATCCTTGCCCGCTATCCGGGCCGCGTGGTCGAAATCGCCTTCTCGAAGATCACCAACGACGACCTGCCCGTTCAGTTTGAGAGCGAGACGGCGACCATGACCCTGGATTCCATCTCGGTCCCCTCGCACGCGAGCATCTCCTATCGCGGCAAGGTCGAACGTGGCTCCGCGAAGGTCATGCGCTCCCAGGAAGGCGGCCGCACCGAGGAGTTCAACCTCCCCACCTGCCCCAACACCATGACCTACGAGCTCGAAGACTTCATCGCCGCCGTCGAGGCGGTGCGCTCCGGATGCCCCGCCGGCGATGCCCCCGCGGGCGAGTATGGCACCGTGGGAACGTTCCGCGGCCTGACGCTCGCAACCCTCTCCGTCATGGACGAGGCGCGCCGGCAAGCAGGCATCGTCTTCCCCGCAGACGAGCCTGCAGCCAAGCAGGAGGCCGCACGCGAAGAGGCATGCGCCGCATGCCAGGAGAGCGCCGGGGACGGCGCAGGGGAAGGCCGGTGATCCCATGGGCTTTTTTGACCGCTTTCGCACCTCGGGCAACTCGGGCGGCCCCATCGACCCCACGCTGCGCAGCCCCTGCGAACGAGACCTCATACGCCGCCTCCAGGAACGCCTGAACGAGGGCAACGCCCCGCTGCGCCTCAGCCTGCTGTTCAAAGGCACGGTCCAGGGCGTGGGCTTCCGCTGGACCAACCAAGGGGTCGCAAACAAGCAGGGTTTGACGGGCTGGGTGAAAAACCTGAGCAGCGGACGCGTGGAGCTTGAGGTGCAGGGCACGCCGGCGGCGATCATCAAACATCTCGACGGCGTGCACGGCTACTACAACCACGCCGGCTACGAGATCCTCCTCGAGCAAGAGCGCGAGCTCCCCCTCGTCGAAGGCGAGGACGGCTTCGACGTCCGCTTCTAGCGCAGAACGCTTTTGCCTGTTGTGTGGGGCGTCTCAAGAACGCGTGTGAAAAGGCTATGCATGGGATAACATTATTCTGAAAGCGAAAGCGACCCCTTGCTCGCGACATTCGGCACGCACGCGGCATCGATCAACGCGACGCGGAAGGAGGGCAACTTGCGACGCAGGAACACACGGCAGCGCAAGCTCATTCTGGACATCGTCCGCACGATGGACAACCATCCCACCGCAGACGAGATCTTCCTCGTCGCCCGCGAGCGTGACCCGCACATCGGTCGCGGCACCGTGTATCGCAACCTCAACCTTCTCGTCGACGACGGCGAGATCCGCATGCTCAAGACTCCGGGCGGCAGCCGCTTCGACTGGCGTTGCGACGAGCACTCCCACGTGCTGTGCACCTCGTGTGGCACCGTCGCGGACATGCCGCTCGCCTACGACCACGCCCTCGACGCCCGGGCCTCGTCGGCGACCGGGTATGCGGTGGCCTCGCATTACACCTTCTTCGAAGGCCTTTGCCCCGCCTGCCTCAAACGGGAACGCCCCGCGGAGGACCCTCGAAAGGCGCAGGGCGCAACGGCTTAGGATAGGGCCCGGAATTAGAAGCGGCGACAACGAGCAGGCGGGGCGCCCCGGAAATCATCCGAGGCGCCCCGCCCGATCATGTGCAGGATGTGCGGTCGCCGCAAGCCTAGTCGTCCTCGACCTCGACGAGCTCGATATCAAAGTTGAGATCCTTGCCGGCGAGCTCGTGGTTCGCATCGAGCAGCACGCCCTCGGCGTTCACGTCGAGCACCACGACGGGCACCGGCATGCCGCCAGGGCCGGACAGGAAGAGCTTGTCGCCCTTCGCGATCTGCTCGATGTTGGGGACCTGGGCCGCCGGGAACTGCAGGATCAGGTCGTCGCGACGCTCGCCATAGGCGTCGGCGGCAGGAATGTGCACCGACTTCTTCTCTCCCACCACCATGTCTACGACCGCTGCGTCGAATCCGGCGATCATCTGATGGGCGCCGCAGGTGAACTCGATGGGCTCGCCGCGATCATAGGAGCAGTCAAACTGGGTGCCGTCATCCAGCGTTCCCCGGTAGTGTGCCTTGACCTTCTTGCCTTGATTGGACATGCGTCCCTCCTTGGAACCGAGGGGCACCGATCGAGGCAGAAGCTCCGGCAGGCCCCTGCCCGAACACGTGCGCCCACTATACCCGACTTGCGACCTCAGGGCATGGCAAGCCGGCAATCCACGAGAAATGTCGGCAGGAGACAGGCCCCGGCAAGCCTGGGACATGTCCCCGCTTTGCTATACTCCGAGGTACAGCCGCACGCAACGACGCAGAAAGAAGGGCTCATGGGATATCAGGGCGACCCCCTGTCAGGCGGTCGCGACGGACGGTCGTTTGAAGTCGTGCTGGACACAACCGAAGGACCCATCTCCGTCGAAGTCGAGCGCAGGCGGGTCAAGAACCTCAACCTGCGCGTACGGCCCGACGGCTCGGTTCATCTGAGCATGCCCCTCCGCGGCACGCGGGCTGACGCCGAAGACTTCTTGGCACGTCGACGCACCTGGATCGCGGAGCGCGTCGCCAAACGGCGCGAGCATCTCGCCCGCCTTGAAGAGGAGCCGCTTTGCGACGGAACCGTTGCCCTTTGGGGCGAGCGCGTATCGCTCATCGGCGCCCTCAGAGAAACCGGCCTGGCAGCCGCACTTTCGCTGTCCACGCCCGAGGACGAAAGCGAGCTCGATACCGAGGCGGCATCCCGCAAGACGCTCGACCCCCTTGTGCACGCGGAGCTCTCCAAGGCCCTCTACCGCTACGAGCTCGAGTGCGCGCTGCCCCTCGTCACCGAACGGGTCGAAGCCCGCCTCGGCGTTCACGCCGACCGATGGCAGGTGCGCCACATGACGAGCCGATGGGGGTCATGCACCCCGGAAAGCAGGAGTATCCGCATCAGCTCGCTCCTCGCGGCATACCCGCCCATCTGCCTCGAGTTCGTCGTGACCCATGAGCTCGTCCACCTCATGGAGCCCACCCACAACGCACGGTTTCACATGCTGCTCGACATCTACTGCCCGCACAACCGCGCCATCGCCGCCCGCCTTCGGCAACCCGCCTGAGCGTCTTCCCATGGATTGCCGGGCGGCGAGCTAGTACGTGCCGGCCATGCCATCGCCCATCGCCCAGACATGGCCTGCGGCACATGAGCCATGAAGGGCGACCGAGAGCTCTTCTGCGACCGGGAACCAGCGCGTGGACAGCACGTCGCGGCCGCCGTTTGCATACACCTCGACCGCCGAGGCGTCCACGAGCACGCGCAGGTCCCGTGCGGTATCATCGGCGTCATCTGCATCAGGCCCGACTGCATGCTGCAGTTCCTCGTCTCGGTGGTCATCGCGATCGTGTGCACGTTCGTCATCACCCTCGCGTTCGCCAAGACCATCGGGCGCAAGCAGCTGGCAACCCTGTAGCCTGCAACCCTGCCGCCTGGCAGGTTGCACCCCTGCAGCCGAAAGGCGAAGACCGATGTGCCGTCGCCTCTCGGCACATCAGCGAGACGGAGCGACCTCCATATCGGACTGACCCCGCCAACCATCGGATTAAAGGAGCACGACGTGCGCGGCATCGAGCAGACGGGCCACCTCAAGGCGCCGCTCAACTGGATCAACGACCCCAATGGGTTCATCTACTACCGCGGGCAGTACCACCTGTTCTATCAGTACTTCCCCTATGCCCCGAGCTGGGGAACCATGCACTGGGGGCACGCGGTGTCGCCCGACCTCATCCACTGGGAGCACGAGGGAATCGCCCTCTTCCCCACGAAGCTCGCCGACCGAAACGGCTGCTTCTCCGGCAGCGCCATAGAGCGCGCGGGGCGCCTGCACCTCTTCTACACCGGCGTCCGCTACCTCGAGACCGACCCGGAGAACATCCACAAACACCTGAACAACCGGTTCGAATCCTGCCAGATGGAGCTCGTCTCCGCCGACGGGCGGCACTTCGACAACCTGGACGCCAAGCGCGTCATCATCCCGGCGATCACCGATCCGGAGCTGGGCGACGCCACCCATACGCGCGACCCGAAGGTCTGGCGCGGGCGCGACGGCTACCACCTCGTGCTCGGCACGACGGTCCACCGCGACGGGCGCCTTCTCATCTACCGCAGCGACGACCTTGGTACCTGGGAGCTCGCCGGCACGGTCGAGCGCGACGGTCTCGGCTGGATGTGGGAGTGCCCCGACTGGTTCGAGGTCGACGGTACCGGCGTCCTCATGGTCTCCCCCATGGGCCTGCTCGACGACGGCGCGGCGCCCACCGACATGACCATCTGCATGCTCGCGGACTTCGACGAGGACACCTGCCGCATGACGCTTGCCGACAGCTATCAGTTCTTCGACTACGGCCTCGATCTCTACGCGCCGCAGAGCGCGCTCGACGCCGAGGGGCGCCGCACCATCATCGCCTGGCTGCGCATGCCCGCCGCGGTGGAGGCTGCCGAGGGCACCTGGCGCGGGATGATGAGCCTGCCGCGCGTGGTTGAGGTGGCAGGCGGCCACATCTACTTCCGCATCCACCCCAACGTGCGCGCTGCCTACCGCCTGCCGGTGTCCCCCGAGCAGGCCTCGGCGCGCACCGGCTACCACCTAGCCATCGAGCTGCACGAGGGCGAGTCGCTCGACCTCGGCGGATACCGCATCGCGCGCACGGGCGGTCGCATCGTCGCCGACCGCAGCGCTGTGTGCCCGCACAACGGCAAGTGCCGCCTCACCTCCGAGACGCCCGAGGTCCGCGAGGGCGATCGTCTCGACATCTTCGTCGACGCGAACATGGTCGAGACCTACGTGAACGACGGCGAGTACGTGCTGAGCCACGCGGTCTTTGGGCTCGAGGACCGCATCGACGTGCATGCCGCCGCGACGCCGGAGCTCCACGCCCTCGGCTGATATGTAGATCCTCCTGTCAAGTGCCAAGACCGCCCAAGCCCATGTTTCCATGGGCGGGGGCGGTCTTCCTATATCCGGTCCGGGGCGGCGGCGCGGCGGAGAGCCTGCAGGCTTCAGCGTTGGCCTTCGCGGGGCGCATCCCGCGGCTCCTGAGGCGCTCGGACTTCACGTGGAGCCTGCGGTTGGCCTCCGCGGCGATCGAGCGGGCGTGTACGTCGAGGCCGATGCTGGTACGATAGATCATGGCTGGGACCTCCTCATGAATGCGGTGCGGACGCCGTCCATGGCTGCATCCTAACCCGCGACGCCCCGAAGGTGGGCCAGCTTCATGGAGAGAGGCTCCAGCCACCTCTCATATCTTCTAGCGCGTGCGCTCGATCTCGACCGCCACGCTCGTCAGAGGCAGCCCGATCGGCGCCCACGGCTTCTCCAACCTGATGCGCACGCCCAGCAGCTGTCGATAGCTTTCCAACAGGTGCTTGGCCAGCGCCTCGGCGGCGGCCTCGATCAGCTTGAACGTATGGTCGCGCATGAAGGCGTCGATGTCATGGGACACGGCGCCGTAGTCGATGGACGCGTCGAGGTCATCGGATTCGCCCGCCGGGCGCAGATTCGCATAGAGGGTCGCCGAGACCACGAACTTCTGCCCCAGCTCGGTCTCCGCGGGATACACGCCGTGGTTCGCCCATACCTCAAGCCCGGAAATCACGATCTTGTCGGCATGCTCGAGCATCGCCGGGTCGACGGCGGCAAGCTCGCGACGGGCCATGGGCACGCCCGCCTTGTCGCGATGGGCGAGGCGGCGCTCCTCGCCTGCAGACGTGTCTTCGGGCAGCTTCTTGTCACACATGAACATCACTCCATCCTCCGCGCCGACGGCCACGATGCCGCCGGCGCCTTCGCAGTTCCAGTGATGTTCTATACCCAAAGGCACGGCTCGCAATGCCGGAACACGCGCCGGCGCGGCGTGAGAAGCGTGGCAGCGAGCCCCCTGGGAAGGCACGGGCGATGCCTGGCGCGAGGGCAGGCCGGCTCCGGGGCCCCGCGTCTATACCCGTATGTCGAGGTTCTTTTTCTCGTCAGGCCAGCTGCACGCGTCCCGCACCACTGCGGGACAGGCGAAGCAGGCGCGCGACGCCTTGTCGGCTTGAAAGAGCAGTCGCTCGAGCATGCCCGCCCCCTCGCGCAGACGGCGATGCCCGCGGATGGCGGCAAGGATCGCCTCGCGGTCGGCCGGCGCAAAGGCAAGGTCGTCGGGCAGGCTGTCCAGGACCCGCGCGGCGATGCGGGCCCCGCCCACCTCGTGGGGCTCTCCCCCCTCGTACTGACCCGCCTTGCCAACATCGTGCAGCAACGCGGCAGCATAGACCACCTCGCGGTCGATGCCACACCCCAACTCGAGGTTTCGCGCCCACATGATGCGCGCCGTGTCCAAAAGATGTCGCATTCCATGCCGGCAGAACACCCGGTCGCGCTCGAGTCGCTCCAGGCGACGATACTCATGCTGGAAGACGGGATGCTCCCATATCGCCTGCACCCGCGGCAGCTCCTCGAGACCCATCTTGTGACGCGCGACCTGCTCCACCGTGCCTCCCGCCTTACACGGACCCGCATCGTCTTGAGACGTGACGGACCCTCGCCTGCAACCTACATGCTATGCGTGGTGTATACGGGCTCATCTTGCCACAGGCGCACGGATTCGGCGAGCGAGCAGCCATTCTCGGCTGCCGCGGCGCGCGTGGCGTTGAGGTCGATGAGCCGCTGGTTCGAAGACCCGTGGAAACGCAGCGTGATGTCGTAGAGGTCCTGCACGAAGGGGCCGTCGACGAGGACGTCGATGCAGCCCAGCAGGCGCTCGGTGACCTCCGTGTGATGGCGCCCGCCCTCCATGAGTTCCTCGAGCCGGTCGCCCGTGAAGCACCAGATGGTCTTCGCGGGCCCGCCGCTCGCCCCCACGCCGCGCGGGAAACGCTCTCGCACCCGCTCGACGAACTCTACGAGCCCCCGCTGGTTCTCGGGCTCCATGGGCTCGCCGCCCAAAAGGGTGAGGCCGTCGCAGAACTCATGGTCCAGGCTCTCGATGATCTTGTCTTCGACCTCTGCCGTGAAGGGCCTGCCTGCAGAAAAGTTCCACGCCGCCTCGTTAAAGCAGCCTGGGCAGCCACGCCGGCAGCCGCTCACGAACAGCGTGGTCCGGACCCCCTCGCCGTTTGCGATGTCGAAGTATTTAATCTCGGCGTAATTCATAACATGCCTTCATTCCCCGCGCAGGCGCGATGCGCCTGGAGAGACAGGAAAACCGACAATGATGCAGATAGCAGCTCGCACTGCCCTGGCAACGATATGGCGGAGCCCCCGACCATGTCGTCTCGCGCGCAGTTCGCGCAGCGCTGCTTGAGCACGAGATGGCATGTCGGGGGCTCCGCCCTGAAACCGCTACAGATGCAGCACGCGGTCGCGAATCTCCTCGGTGCGCCCCTGGTTCCAGAACTGGGTGCCGATGTAGCCGCAGGTACGGCGCGCCACGTTCAGCTTCTCCTGGTCGCGGTTGCCGCAGTTGGGGCACTCCCAGACCAGCTTGCCGTCGTCCTCAACGATCTTGATCTCGCCGTCGTAGCCGCACACCTGGCAGTAATCGCTCTTGGTGTTGAGCTCCGCGTACATGATGTTGTCGTAGATGTACTGCATGACGCGGATTACAGCCTTGAGGTTGTCCTGCATGTTGGGCACCTCGACATAGGAGATGGCGCCGCCCGGCGACAGGGCCTGGAACTCGCTCTCAAACTTGAGCTTGTCGAAGGCGTCGATCTCCTCGGAAACATGCACGTGATAGCTGTTGGTGATGTAGCCCTTGTCCGTGACGCCGGGAATGATGCCGAAACGACGCTGCAGGCACTTGGCGAACTTGTAGGTGGTGGACTCGAGCGGCGTGCCGTAGAGCGAGTAGTCGATGTTCTCGGCGGCCTTCCACTCGGCGCACTTGTCGTTCATATGCTGCATGACCGCGAGCGCGAAGCCCTTGCCGTGCTCGTCGGTATGGCTGGCGCCCGTCATGTACTTCACGCACTCGTAGAGGCCTGCATAGCCCAGCGAGATGGTGGAGTATCCGCCGTAGAGCAGCTTGTCGATGGTCTCGCCCTTGTCAAGGCGGGCAAGCGCGCCATACTGCCACAGAATCGGCGCGGCGTCGGAGAGCGTGCCCTTCAGACGGTCGTGGCGGCAGCGCAGCGCCTTGTGGCACAGCTCCAGGCGCTCGTCGAAGATCTCCCAGAACTTCTCCTCGTTGCCCGCGGAGGACAGCGCCACGTCGGGCAGATTGATGGTCACCACGCCCTGGTTGAAGCGGCCGTAGTACTTGGGCTTCCCAGGCTCGTAGTTCTTGGCGCGGGCCACGTTGTCAAAGCCGTTGCCCGAACGGTCGGGCGTGAGGAAGCTGCGGCAGCCCATGCAGGTGTAGCAATCGCCCTCGCCCGGCTTCTCGCCCAGGCTCAGCTTGAGCTCGCGCATCTTCTTCTCGGAGATGTAGTCGGGCACCATGCGCTTGGCGGTGCACTTGGCCGCGAGCTGCGTCAGGTAGAAGTAGGGAGAGTCCTCGTGGATGTTCTCCTCCTCAAGCACGTAGATGAGCTTGGGGAACGCAGGCGTGATCCACACGCCCGCCTCGTTCTTCACGCCCTCGTAGCGCTGGCGGAGCGTCTCCTCGATGATCATGGCGAGGTCGTGCTTCTCGGCCTCGGTGCGGGCCTCGCCGAGATACATGAACACGGTCACGAACGGCGCCTGGCCGTTGGTGGTCATGAGGGTCACGACCTGATACTGGATGGTCTGCACGCCGCGGCGGATCTCATCGCGAAGACGGCCCTCGACGACCTCGGACACCTTGTCGTCGGGAGCGTCGACGCCGAGCTCCTCGAGCTCGGCCTTCACCTGGCGACGGATCTTCTGGCGGCTCACCTCGACGAAGGGCGCCAGATGCGTGAGCGAGATGGACTGGCCGCCATACTGGCAGGAGGCCACCTGCGCGATGATCTGCGTGGCGATGTTGCACGCCGTCGAGAAGCTGTGGGGACGCTCGATGAGCGTGCCGGAGATGACGGTGCCGTTCTGCAGCATGTCCTCGAGGTTCACGAGGTCGCAGTTGTGCATGTGCTGAGCGAAGTAGTCCGAGTCATGGAAGTGGATGAGGCCCTCGTTGTGCGCCTCCACCACATCGGAGGGCAGCAGCACGCGCTGGGTGAGGTCCTTGGAGACCTCGCCCGCCATGTAGTCGCGCTGCACCGAGTTGACGGTGGGGTTCTTGTTGGAGTTCTCCTGCTTGACCTCTTCGTTGTTGCACTCGATAAGCGACAAGATCTTGTCGTCGGTGGTGTTCTTGGTGCGCTTCAGGCTCTGGACATAGCGATAGATGATGTATTTGCGCGCGACCTCGAACTTATCAAGCGCCATGATCTCGTCCTCGACGAGGTCCTGGATCTCCTCGACCGAAACGGTGTGCCCGGCGTTCTCGCACGCCTCGGCGACGTTCTGCGAGGCGTAGATGATCTGACGCTCGGTAAGGCGATAGGCCTCGGGAACGTCGAGATTCGCCGCGCGGATAGCGTTCTCGATCTTGGTGATGTCGAAGGCGACCTCGACGCCGCTTCGCTTGATAATCTTCATGCTCGCTACCTTTCGCACCCAATTGCTGGGTGCTTTGCGTTCCTTCGCGTGACTCGGATATCAACTATACCTGCACTTTTCGCACCATATTCTGTGAACTTTGTAGACGGATTCACTACATGTTGTGTTTTAGCAGGTCAGGCTGATTGATTTTTTGATGAGCACATTCTGTGCCCCCGCCAAGTCTTGAAGCGCGCTCAAAGGCGCGAAGCCACTACCTGCGGATGCTCGAAATCGGCTATTGGAGGAAACGCGCGCATCCTCAAGAGCCTTCCACAAACCGGCGTCGGCGAGTGGCAGAGATTCCCCCTTGACCAAGATGTAGTGCCGAGCGCGGTCGGGCGCGTCTCCACCGGATTGCATAAGCCGGGGACGCCGTGCACCGCAAAGCCGCCCTCCGTGTCGTGGGGGCTCCGCCTTCGCTTCAGGAGGCAGCCCGCTGGGACTCTGGAAGAGCAGTACCCACCACTTTACGCAGCCCCGCCGAGGCCGGGGGGGCGCCTGTTACATAAAACAGCTCGCTGGGGCCCTGGGGCAGCGTCCGCCGCATAGAGCGGCTCGCCGGGGGCCCTGGAAGCCTCGACCCCTATTCCCCCATAGAAAACATGCAATTCTTTACGTTTTGGCGACAAAAACGTAAAGAATTGCATGCTAAGGGAGCGGACAGCCCAGAATCTGACGACGATGCTCAACGCGACGCATCGCCTGGACCGACAGGCGCTCGTAAGCGGCGCACGTCTCAGCCTCGGCGGGCGTCCCGGACGTTGTGCGCAAGCCCCAGCCCGGCGGGCGCCCAAGCGCGGCGCGCAGGCCCCAGGCCCGGCAGGCGTCACGGACCCAGCTATCTATATCTTGGGGCCCGCCGCACAGGACCGCGGCGGGCGGTGCCGGGCCTACCCCACCGGCAGCTCGACGGTGAAGGTGGTGCGGCCAGAGGCGCTCTCGGCAAAGATGCGCCCACCATGAAGCTCCACGATTTCGCGCGCGATGGCAAGGCCCAGGCCCGCCCCGCCCGTCGAGGACGCCCGCGCCTCGTCCAGCCGGAAGAACTTGTCAAAGATCGCCTCGAGCTTGTGCGGAGGGATGGTGACGCCTTCGTCGGTCACCGTCACGCGCACCAGGTCTCCTGCGCCGGCGTCTCCGGCCGAACCGGAGCCTTGGGCACCTGCGCCCCGGGCGGCGAGCCCTGCGCCGTCGGCCGCCTCCTCGCAGGCCGCAAGATTTGCCGTCACGACGATCTGCGTCCCTTCATGGCTGTAGGCGATGGCGTTTTTCAGCACGTTGTTGAACACACGTGCCAGCCTCGCGGCGTCACCCATGACCATGAGCGGCTCGCCGGGATCATCGGTGGTGGCGAGATGTCCCGAGACCTCGAGCCTGATCGAATTGCCGTGGGCGCCGAGCAGCGGGTAGAACTCGTCGGTCATCTGCACGAGCAGAAACGACAGGTCGACCGGCTCCACCTCGAGCTCGATATGCGTCAGGTTGTAGCGCGTGATGTCGAAGAACTCGTTGATGAGGCGCTCCAGGCGGCGCGCCTTGTCGAGCGTGATGCCAACATAGCGGGCGCGCTGCTCGAGCGGCATCTCGGGAATCTCGTCCAGAAGCGACAGGTATCCGATCACCGAGGTGAGGGGCGTCTTGAGGTCGTGCGCGAGGTAGGTGATGAGGTCGTTTTTGCGAGCCGCCTCGTCGCGCAGCGCGCGCTCGTGCTCGAGCATCTGGTTTTTCACCTGGGTCGCCTGCAGCGCAAAGGCGTCGTATCCCTCGGGGAACACCTCGCTCGCCTCGGCGTCGTGACGCATGTAGAACGACAGCAGGGAGGCCGCCTCGTCGATTGTCTCGCGCGAGCGGCGGCGCGCATACCACCATGCGACGGCGGCCGACACCACGACGAGCACGACCACGAACACGAGGCCCAGACGCAAAAAGAACTCCTTGGCGCCGGTGGGGTTGAAGACCAGGTTGTAGGTGACGCCGGTCTGGTAGTCCACCTCCCAGGTGCTCACAAAGGTGCTGAAGAACCAGTTGACGAAGGCGCCGTTGAGGCCGTCGTCGACAAAGCGGAACAGCAGCACATACAGCATGATTCCCACGGCGATGCCCGCGATCACGACCGCGACGACCCTCAGGCGCTCGCGGCCAGAGCGGTCGCACGGGCCGCCGACGGGCGCGCTCGCCGCATCGCGGACAAAGCCCGTGTCGGACGCGGCGCCCGCGGGGGCGACAGGCGTATGCGACGCCCCTGCAGGCGCCCGATTGGAGGGGTCGGCACCCGTTGGAGCCATCCGGCGTTTATCGCTCAATTTTGTAACCACATCCCCATACGGTCTTTATGTACTTCGGGTCTTCGAAGGAGTCTCCCATCTTTTCGCGCAGGTGGCGTATGTGCACGGCGATGGAGCCCGACCCCTTGTCGTAATAGGTATCGCCAAACGTCTTGAAATACAGGTCGCGCGCCGAGACGACCGATCCGTTCGCCTCGAGCAAGATGCGCAAGATCGAGAACTCGGTCGGCGTGAGCGACAGCGGGCGCTCGTTCAGGGTGCAGGCATGGCCAGGGACGTCCATGACCAGGCCGGCATAGGCGATCACCTCGCCGGGCCGACGCGCGGCATGGGCGTCGCCCTCCGGGGCATCGGCGTCGACTCCATAGCGCTTGTAGCGCCTGAGCTGCGCCTTCACGCGAGCGACCAGCTCGAGCGGCAAGAACGGCTTGGTCACGTAATCGTCTGCGCCCAGGGTGAGGCCGCGAATCTTGTCGATCTCCTCCCCCTTTGCCGTCAGCATGATCACGGGGTAGGTATGGTGCTCGCGGATCTTGCGACAGAGCTCGAAGCCGTCGGTGCCCGGCATCATGACGTCGAGCACCGCCAGGTCGATGGGCGCGGCAGACGCGTCCTCGACGCGCGCGAGCGCGCTGTCGCCGTCAGGAAACGCCTCGACTGCAAACCCTTCATTTTCCAGATAGACCTGCACCAGGTCGCAGATCTCTCGCTCGTCATCCGCGACGAGGACCCTCTCGCCCGCCATGCTCCTCCTTACGTCTCGCCTGGCACAAGCGTAGCGCGCGGCGCGCGGCTAATGTTAAACGAATTCTTAAGGTGAGCGCCCACGCGTGCGACGTCACGAACGGTAGATTCGGGGCAGGCGCGGACCAAGGCGGGAGACGAGCTCGTTCGCGATGGTGCCCGCATCCGCAGCGACATCCTCCATCCGCGCGCAAGCGGCGCCCGACCGCCCCACGATGGTGGCGACATCGCCCGGCCGCAACTCGAACTCCACATCGTGTTCGATTGACCCGTGTCCGCGCGAGATGCATCATAGGATAAGAACACATGTTCTACCGATGAGTCGTTGGGCAGGAGGCGGCGCCATGCACAGAAGGAAGCGCTACGTGGGCGTGACGCTCAAGGTGGACACCGCCGGCGTGGCGCGGCCGGTCGCTGTCGACTGGAGCGACAAGATCTCCTACCCCGTCGACGAGGTCGTCGACATGCGCCACACGAAAGGCAGCATCGGTGGCGACGAGGGGGTGCGCTACACCTTGCGCTTCGGAGGCGTCACCACCTACCTGTGGCGCACGGGCAAGTTCTGGTATGTGGAGGAGAAGGTCATCGATACCGACGAGCCGCTGCCCTAGCCCTGCCGCCCACCGAGCCTTTCATTCTCCTTGCGCAGCAAGGTGACCGCCTGCGCCCGTCGCGGGTACAAGAAAGGGCGGGCTCGCCCCGCGCGAGTCCGCCACCTACAACGAAGGGAGCCTCATGGCACGCATTTTCAACAGCCCCGGCAAGTACATCCAGGGCCCCGACGCCCTCGCAGAGCTGGCCCGCTACGTCGAGCCCCTGGGCACCAAGGTCCTTGCGCTCGCCACGCCCTCAGGCATCGAGCGCGTAGGCGACAAGGTGCGCGGCGGCTTTGAAGCCTCGAAGGCGGACGTGATGTTCGAGGCGTTTAACGGAGAATGCTGCGACACCGAGATCGAGCGCCTATGCGCGCTCGCGCGCGAAGCCGGCTGCGACGTGGTGGCGGGCATCGGCGGCGGCAAGATGCTCGACACCGCCAAGGCCGTGGCCTACTATCTGGACGCCCCGGTGGCCGTGTGCCCCACGGCCGCATCGAGCGACGCCCCGTGCAGCGCGCTCTCCGTCATCTACTCTGAAGACGGCGTCTTCGACCGCTACCTGTTCCTCAACGCCAATCCCGACATCGTGCTCATGGACTCCTCGGTGATCGCAGCCGCGCCGGCGCGCCTGATCGTCTCCGGCATGGGCGACGCGCTCGCCACCTACTTCGAGGCCAAGGCATCGGTGGATTCAGACAGCGACACCTGCGCGGGAGAAAAGGCCACGAGCGCCGCGCTCGCGCTTGCCCGCCTGTGTTTTGACACCCTTATGGCCGACGGCGTCAAAGCCAAGCTCGCCGTGGAGGCGGGCTGCCTCACCCCGGCGGTCGAGCACGTCATCGAGGCCAACACGCTGCTGTCGGGCATCGGCTTTGAAAGCTGCGGGCTGGCCGCGGCGCATGCGGTGCACAACGGCATGACGCAGCTTCCCGAGACCCATGCGATGCTGCATGGCGAGAAAGTCGCCTTCGGCACCCTCGTGCAGCTCGTGCTTGAGAACGCCCCCACCGAGACCATCGAGCAGGTGCTGGGCTTCTGCATGGAGGTCGGCCTGCCCATGACGCTCGAGGCGCTGGGCGTGGAAGACGTGGCGCGCGAGCGCATCATGGCCGTCGCCGAAGCCGCATGCGCGCCCACGGACACCATGGGTAACATGCCCTTCTCCGTCACGCCCGACATGGTATGCGACGCGATCCTGGCGGCCGACGCGCTGGGCCACTACTACCATCTGGAGTGTTAACGGATCCGTCTCTCATGCAGCGCTCGCAAAGGATGCCCGAGCAGCGCCCGAGACGTGCAGGCAGGACCGAAATCTACGCTCCAACGAGCACCGTTACAAGCGGAATGCTCGCAATCGAAGCGATGATGGAGAGAAACGTCGTCTGCAGCATGGGCATGGCATCCCGCCCATGCTGCAGGCAGAACAGAATGCCTGCGGTGGCAACGGGCATGGAGCAGTCGACCACCACGATGCCCAGCTGGTAAACATCGAGTGGAAAGAGCCTCGCGACCGCCAGGCTCGCCAGCGGAATCGCCACCAGACGCACGGCGCAGGCGACATAGGCGCGCCAGTTGCCCAACATGGCGAGCGGCTTGTAGTTGGCAAGCGAAGACCCCGTGACCAGCAGGGCGAGCGGCGTGGTCATCTGCCCCACGATCGCGACCGAATCGCCCACAAGCCCCAGGTCGTTCACCCCGGCCATCGCCAGCACGAGCACCACGACGCTCATGATGAGCGTGGGGCTCTTGAGCGACGAGACGGCGCGGCGAAGCCTGCGCCGCAGGCCCGTTTCGGAATCGGCGTCGAACATGATCGCCCCTGCGCTGAACAGCACCACGTTGGCCGGAATGAGCGAGATCGCCGCATAGAGAAGCGCCTCTTCGCCGAAGATCGCCGAGATGACCGGCAGTCCGATGAAGCCGCAGTTTCCGAAGGCCATGGCAAACTGGTATACGCCGCGCGCATCGGCGGGGACGCGCATGGCCGCCGTCGCCACAATGGCAATGGCGATGGCGACGATGTAGGCGGCAAAGGTCGCCGCGATGATGGCGAGCATGACGCCGGTCTCGGGAAGCTCGGGCGAGGTGCCCAGCGACGAGAGGATCGTGCAGGGCAAGGCGATGTTCATCACGAGGCGCGAGATGCCCGAATCGAGCTCGTCGTCAAGAAAGCCCAGCTTATGAATGGCCCAGCCCAACAGGATAGGCAGCGACACCATCAGCATCTGCAAGGCGACAAACTCGAACTCCACGGCACTTCCCCCACAACGCTCCATCGGCCCGGCTGCTGGCGTAGCCTACAGCTGCCGGGTTGCGAACACGTTACGACCTCCAGATTGTACCGCCTTGCCGATCGGGCGCCTCAAAGGCATGCTCCCCGCGCCCAGATTCGCGCGGCACGGCGCCGGGCGACGTGCTAGAGTCTTTGCGAACGATTCCCGGGAGCCCCGCGCCACAAAGCGCGACGCGACGCGCCCCGTGCTTGCACCCGATTCATTTCCATGGAGGTATCCATGACCGAATGGCTCATCAGGCACTTCGTGCCCGACGCAGACAACACCACAAGCCCTGCGGTTCGCAGCGCAACAGGACAGCTCGCCGGCATCGTCGGCATCCTGTGCAACGTCGCCCTGTGCCTGGCAAAAGGCACCGTCGGCGTGCTCTCGGGGTCGGTCTCGATCGTGGCGGACGCCGTGAACAACCTTTCCGACGCGTCGAGCAACATCGTGAGCCTGCTTGGCTTCAAGCTCGCCAGCCGCCCCGCCGACCCCGAACACCCCTATGGCCACGGCCGCTATGAATATCTCTCCGGCCTCGTCGTCGCGGCGCTTGTGATGGCTATCGGATTCGAACTCGTGCGCTCGTCGATCGACAAGATCGTGAACCCCGCCGCCACGGAGTTCTCCGCCGCTCTCGTGGGCGTGCTCGCGGCATCGATCGCGGTCAAGTTCTGGATGGCCGCGTTCAACCGCAACCTCGGCCGGCGCATCTCTTCGGAGACGCTCGCCGCCACCGCCATCGACTCCCGCAACGACGTCATCTCCACCGCCGCCGTGCTCGCCTGCGCCGTCATCTCGCATCTCACCGGCATCGACCTTGACGGATGGGCGGGGCTCGCCGTCGGCGTCTTCATCTTGTGGAGCGGCGTCGGACTGGTGCGAGACACCATCAATCCGCTGCTCGGCCAGGCCCCCTCGCCCGAGCTGGTGGCGCATATCCGCAACAAGATCATGAGCTACCCCGGCGTGCTCGGAACGCATGACCTCATGGTGCATGACTACGGCCCGGGCCGCCAGTTCGCCAGCGCCCACGTCGAGATGGCGGCGGAAGAGGACCCCAGGGAAAGCCACGACCTCATCGACAACATCGAGCAGGACTTCAAGACCGAAGACAGCCTCATCGTGACCTTGCACTACGACCCCATCGTCACGAACGACCCCGCCGTGCACGACATGCGCAACTGGATAGACCGCGCCGTGAAGGACATCGACCCACGCATCACCATCCACGATCTTCGCTGCGTGCCGGGCCCCACCCACACCAACGTGATCTTTGACTGCGTGCGCCCGTCCGATCTGCCGCTCGGCGAGGACGAGCTGCGCCGGAGCGTCGCGGCCATCGTGTCGAAGCACTATCCGCGCACCGTTTGCAAGATCACCATCGACGAGAGCTACGTGAGCTCGCAGCAGTAGCCCGACGCCGCCTCGGGCCGACGCCCCCAGATGCCGCCCCCGAGGCATCCTATCCCGATATCCTATCCCGCCGCCCCGGGATCAAAGCCGTATTTCTCCATCTGCCGCACCACGAGGCGCTGCCTGGCAGCGGCGGCGTCCTGGTCGGCGGACAGCACGTTGGGGGCGTTCGGGAGGCCCGCCATCAGGGTGCTCTCGTAGTCGGTCATGTCCTGCGGCTTCTTGCCCAAAAGGCCCGGCGCCGCCTGCCCGATGCCGGTAAAGCCGTCACCGAAATAGGCCGAGTTCACATAGAGCTCGAGTATCTCCCGCTTGCTGTAGAGCGCCTCGAGATCGAACGCCATGAAAACCTCGGCGACCTTGCGTGAGAAACGCTTTTCCTGCGTGAAGAAGAGGTTCTTGGCGAGCTGCTGCGTGATGGTGCTGCCTCCCTCGCGCAGGGAGAGCGTGCGCAGGTCGTTCACCGCGGCGCGGCAGATGGCGATCGCGTCGATGCCGCCATGCTCGTAAAACCGGTGGTCCTCGACGGCGACCACCGCGTCCAGGTATACCTGCGGCAGCTCGTCGATAGAGGTGTACCCGGGCTCCTCCTTAAGCTCGGCGACCGCCTCCTCGATGCCATGACGTGACAAGGCGTCGCGATAGAGCCCGTAGCCGCGCCAGGCGGTGACGGCGCACACGGCGAGCACGAGCACGAGCGCCGCGAGCAGAACTCGTTTGAGCACCTTCGCCAACAGTCCCATCTCCACCTCCGTCCATCTCCTCCATTGTGGGGCATCGCCTGCAAAAAGAAGCCCGCGACGGCAAGGTAGTCGGTGACAGTTTTGAAAGGTTGCCCCGGCGGCAGGACGTGCGGCCGAAGGGCGGCGGCCTACACGCTCGCCGCGGAGTAGGCCTAGCGAAGCTCCGGCGTCCGCCGCAGCTGCTCGGCAAGCACTTCAAGAAAATGGTCGAGGACAGCCGTACGCCTGCCACGCCGCACGCGCACCCCGAGCGTCACCACGGGAAGCCCCTCGATGGGGATATAGCGCAGCAGCGGCACCTCCATGGCGGGGATGCCCGCCTGCACGGTAAAGGCGACGCCCGCGCTCGCAAGCGCGAGCGCGACCTCTATGTTGTAGGCCATCATGACGCGCTCGGGAGGCATGTGCGACGCCGCCGCGCGCTGAATCTCGACGGTGGCCGCGGCGCAGTGGTGCGGGTCCCCCACCGCCAGGCGCCCTCCATCCGCCAGTTCGTCAAGCCCCACCCTGTCGCGGCCGGCGAGCGGGTTTTCCGGCGAGCACACGCACACGGACGGACAATCCAGCATGCGTCGAAAGACCGACGCCCCGTCCGGCTCGCCATGGGGATCCCGGCTCTCCAGCAGCACGTCGACCAAACCGTTTTCCAGCATGGAGCGCAGGGCGCCGAAAGGCGCCATCCGCACGACGGGGTCGAAGCCCTCGTGCTCCTCGTTCATGCGCCGCAGCGAGGACGACAGCATCTGTGCCTCGAGCCCGTCATGCACCCCGATGCGCAGCTGGTGGGCGCGCGGCTGCTGCCTATGCTTGAGCCGGCGGACCTGACCGCTCCTGCGCGCCCCTATGCCCTGCCGCTCAGAAGATAGCGCACCTCGTAGGGCTCGAGCGCAAGGGTGCCGTCCAGATGGAGCGGCGCATCGTCGGCGGCCGCGAGCATGTCGACGAAATCGCCCGCGAGCTCTGCCGCCTGCAAGCTGAAAGGCTCGCCCACGGCGTTCACCGCAACCAGCACGCGCTCGGCGGGCGCGCCGTCCGACGCCTCGGCCACGCGCTCAAAAAGGAGCTGCTTGTTCGTGATCACCACGTTGCGGTAGGTCCCGTAGCACAGCGCCCTCGATCCGGCTCCCCCGCCCGTGCGCGCGGCGATGAGACCCTTGATATACGCGGTGAGCTCGTTGGACATGGGCTCGTCGAACGACGGGCGCAGATCCCAGTCGTCATGGGCCCCCTTATGGCCCTCCTGGCCCCACTCGCTGCCATAGTACAGGCAGGGGATGCCCGGCATGCCGAACAGCAGGCCGTAGGCGGGGCGAATGCATGCCGGATCCGTAAGGATGCTCGCCAGGCGCGTGACGTCATGGTTGTCCGCAAACGACAGAAGGTGCAGTCCGCGGTAGATGCACCACGGGTCGCCGCCGAACTGCCTGTGCAGCGAATGGGCGATCTCGAACATGTTCGTGCTGTTGAAGCTCGAATACAGGCCTTTGTAGCACTCATAGTTCGTGCAGGAATGAAGCATCTCCGGATTGACGAGCTGGCTGTAGTCGCCATGCAGCGTCTCGCCGATGAGCACGAACTCGTGCTCGGGTCCAGACGCCGCCGTGAGCTCGCCGGCGACGCCGCGAAGCCGACGGATGAAGTCGTGGTCGAGCGAATAGGCGACGTCGAGCCGCAACCCGTCGATCATGAACATGGAGCGCCACTTGCGCACACAGTCCAGCAGGTACTCGACCACCTCGTTGTTGCGCAGGTTGAGCTTCACGAGGTCGAAGCAGCCCTCCCAGCCCTCGTACCAGAATCCGTCGTTGAACGCCGAGTTGCCGTCGAAGTTGGTAAAGAACCAGTCGCGGTAGCGCGAGTCCCAGCGCTTCTCGCGAACATCCTGGAATGCCCAGAACTCACGTCCCACATGGTTGAAGACGGCATCGAGCACCACGCGGATGCCGTGCTCGTGGAGGGTCTTGACGACAAAGGCAAGGTCTTCGTCGGTTCCCAGGCGACAGTCGACGTGATGCAGGTCGCGCGTGTCGTACCCGTGGGTGCTGGAATCAAAGACCGGGTTGAGCAGCACCGCGCCCACGCCCAGCTCCTCCAAATAGTCCGCCCAGTCGGCGACCTTGCGGATGCGCGAGACGGTCACGCCGTCGTTTGTGTGCGGCGCGTCGCAAAACCCAATGGGGTAGATTTGGTAGAACGCACTCTCATATGCCCACATGACTACCTCCCTGTTGACGGTTTGTCCATGTGCCAGTGTAGCGTAGGAACGCCCGCCACGGACCAGAACCGCTCTCCGCCCGAATCCTGCCGTTCGCCGACCGGCCGCGCCGAGTCCCGATCCGTCGCGCGATCGAGGCACCCGCGCGATTACGCCACGCCCCGACGCGCCAGAAAGGCGCATGCGAGGTCGAACCACGGACGCACCGCCTGCTGGCGGTCCTCGTTGTCAAAGCTGGTGTTGTCGTTTGCCACCGAGAGCCCGTGTCCGCCCTGGTCGAACACATGCACCTCGTGTGCCACGCCTTCGCGGGCGAGCGCAGATGCAAAGGCATGCACCTGAGCGATCGGGCACGTCTTATCGTCGGAGGTGCCCCACATAAAGGTGGGCGGCACGTCGCGCGTCACGTGCGTGGTGGGACAGACCTCGGCAAGGCGCTCCTCGGTCGCCTCGCCGCCCACGACCATCGAGAGGTAGTCGTTGAGCAGGTCGCGCCCCGTCTTCCCGCCTGTCTTGGGCACGCGCAGGTCGATGCGGGGGTCGCGCGTCTGCTCGTCGCGGGTAACGCGAAGGTCGAGCAGGGGATAGCCCAGCACCACCGCGTCGGGCCGGATGCGCTCGGGACGGTCCCCCACCAAGGCGGCAAAGTCGCGGTCCTTCCATGAGGTCGCGACCGAGGCGCACACAAAGCCGCCCGCCGAGAATCCCACCGCGCACACCTTCGCCGGATCGACGCGCCAGGCGTCGGCGTTTGCGCGCACCGTCGAGAGCATGCGGCCCAGGTCGACCTCGGGATTGGGATAGGCGACCTCGCCGGTGGAGCTCGTCACATAGTCCAAGACAAATGCCTGATAGCCCGCATTGAGAAAGGCGAGCGCGACCGGCTCCTGCTCATGCTCGGCGATGCGGGTGAACGCCCCTCCGCCGCAGATGATCGCGGCAGGCCTGCGCGCATCTGGCTTTGCAGGAAGCGGGTCGGCGAGATATGCCGTATAGGTTGCAGGACGGTCGGCGGTCGCCTCGTCGCCCCAGAGGGCGTGCTGCTCGATAATCATGTGGTCTTTGCTCCATTCGTAGACGTTTCAGGTGCAGTTCTATCTGCGCCCCGGCATGCGACGAGGCCGGTCGGCCCCGTCTGTGTCCAGGCGCACCCTCCAGCCGCCAGCCCCGCGCGCAGGACGGCGGCGGTCGACATGGTTCAAGCATGAAGATACCCCATACGGGCATCCGCTCACATAACTTCGAGCGAGTATGGTCAAAACATCTGTCGATATAGCATTTCAGATGGCTATACAGGATCTGCAGGCGGACACGTGGCCAGCAGGCTGGCGGCCCAAAGCACGTAATCCGCCAACCGGACCGTCCTTTCGACCGGAATCGCGCCCCAGGCGGGCCCTCGTCCGCCGCCAGACGTCCCTCGAGAGTCGCGTCCCCCGTCGAGAATGCTATATCGACGTATTTTTTGACCAGAATTGAAACAGCCCTTGTTTCACGCCTCATTATCGCTGCATATTTCGATGCGTTTTAGCATTTTAATTGTATATCGACGACAACCACCCCTCCGCGCCGCACGGGACGCCCCTCGAAGCGGGGCGGCAACGCCCCGACGGCTGCACAAAGGCCCCAGACCTGATGGCTGTGCAAAGGGGACCGCCCCGCCGCTCACCGCCGCATTGCGCCATTCCCCCAAAACCCGAAGTTTATCCTTGACTTATGAGCATACGTTCATATAATCGGAACTAGATATATGAGCATATGTTCATATATGGAAGGAGAGCCATGGAAGAACCCCTTGCGACGAACGGTCGCGCACCCGACGCCGAGCCTTGCATGCCCGACGAGGAGCTGCTCTACGACCTTGCCGACCTGTTCAAGATCTTCAGCGACACCACCCGCATCAAGATCCTCTACTCCCTCTACGACGAACCGCGCTCGGTCGGAAGCATCGCCGAGGCGATCGGCGCCACGCAGAGCGCCGTCTCGCATCAGCTGCGCATCCTGAAGCAGGCTCGCCTCGTGCGCTTCGACCGCGACGGGCGAAGCCTCATCTACTCGCTTGCCGACGACCACGTCCACACCATGCTCGCTCAGGGCATGAACCATATCTGCGAATAACGGCCGGCCCCGGCGGCACCAAGGCGGCACGCCGCGCAGCCAGCAGCCAAGGCGCCTGACAAGGCGACCTGCAATCCAAGACCTTGCGACCCCTCACAGAAAGGACTCCCCACCATGCGCAAGTCATTCAAGCTCGATGAGATCGATTGCGCCAACTGCGCCCAGAAGCTCGAGGACGCCATCAACAAGCTCGACGGCGTCGAGCAGGCACGCGTCAACTTCCTGCTTCAGAAGCTCACCCTCACCGCGGCAGACGACGCCTTCGACGAGGTGCTCGCTCGCGTGGTCGAGCTCACCCGGCAGGTAGAGCCCGACTGCGAGATCATTCGCTAGCCTTCGGGATAAATCCCGCTCGTTCAAGGGCCGCCTGGCAAGGCAGCCCTTTACTCGGCTGATATATATGAACGTATGTTCACATATATGGTCTGACAAGAGGAGTTACCGATGAATAAGAAGCAGCGGAAGTGGCGCAACCGCATCCTGATCGCGCTGGCAATCTTCGCGGTGGTGATGGTCATCGACGAGACCGGGGTGCTGGGCGCAGCCTTTGGCAAGCCGGGCGACGTCTATGCGTCGTTTGTGCTCTTTCTCATCCCCTACCTCATCGCCGGATACGACGTGCTCATCAAGGCGGCGCGCAACATCCGCCGCGGAGACGCCTTCGACGAGGCGTTTCTCATGACGGTCGCGACCATCGGCGCTTTCGCCATGGTCATCTTTCCCGACACCGACCCGCACATGGCGGAAGGCGCCGCCGTCATGCTCTTCTACCAAGTCGGAGAGCTCTTCCAGAGCTACGCCGTGGGGCAGAGCCGCAAATCCATCAGCGAGCTCATGGACATCGCGCCCGATTATGCCAACATCGAGCGCGACGGCAAGCTCGTAGAGGTCGATCCCGACGAGGTCCAGGTTGGCGACGTCATCGTGGTGAAGCCCGGCGAGCGCGTGCCCATCGACGGCGTCGTTGTAGACGGCGTCTCCCAGCTCGACACCGCGGCCCTCACCGGCGAGTCCGTGCCGCGCCATGTCGAGGGCGGCTCAGAGGTCATTTCGGGCTGCATCAATATGACGGGCATGCTGCACGTCCGCACCACCAAGCCCTTCGGAGAGTCCACCGTCTCGCGCATCCTGGAGCTTGTCGAGAACGCCAGTGAGAAGAAGGCGCGCACCGAGAACTTCATCACGCGCTTCGCCCGCATCTATACGCCGGCCGTGGTGTTTGCCGCCCTCGCCCTTGCGGTGCTGCCGCCGCTCCTGGGGCTGGGCGCCTGGAGCGACTGGATCTTGCGCGGCCTTACCTTCCTGGTGGTCTCCTGCCCCTGCGCACTCGTCATCTCGGTGCCGCTCAGCTTCTTCGGCGGCATAGGCGGGGCGTCGCGGCTCGGCATCCTCGTGAAGGGCTCGAACTATCTCGAGCTGCTCGCGAAGGTCGACACGGTGGTCTTCGACAAGACGGGAACCCTCACCAACGGCACCTTCGACGTGGTCGCCATCCGTCCCGCCGATGGCATCGACGAGAGCACGTTGCTCGAGCAGGCGGCGCACGCCGAGGCGTTTTCCGACCACCCCATCGCGCTCTCGGTCAAGCAGGCGTTCGCGGGGGCAGTCGACGAGACGCGCGTCGCAGACGCCCATGAGGAATCCGGCCACGGCGTCGCCGCGCGCGTCGACGGCCGGCAGGTGCTGGTGGGCAACGACAAGCTCATGGCAGAGCACGGCGTCGCATACCGCGATTGCGACATGGTCGGAACCGTGCTGCATGTCGCCGTCGACGGACGCTACCTGGGACATATCGTCATCGCCGACGTGGTGAAAGACGACGCGGCGCAGACGATTCGCGACCTGCATGCGGCCGGCGTGAAGCGCTGCGTGATGCTCACCGGCGACCGCGCCGACGTTGCGGCATCGGTCGCTTCCGAGATCGGTCTCGACGAGTTTCACGCACAGCTTCTCCCCGAAGACAAGGTCGACGCCGTGGAGACCCTGCTCGCAGGCGAGGCCAACGGCGGCAAGCTCGCCTTTGTCGGCGACGGCATCAACGATGCGCCGGTGCTCACCCGCGCCGACGTGGGCATCGCCATGGGGGCGATGGGGTCGGACGCCGCCATCGAGGCGGCAGACGTCGTGCTTATGGACGACAAGCCCTCGAACATCGCGCATGCGATGCACATAGCCCGCAAGACCATGCGCATCGTATGGCAAAACATCGTGTTCGCCCTGGGCGTGAAGATCATCATCCTGCTGCTTGCCGCGCTCGGCATCGCGAACATGTGGCTCGCCGTCTTCGGCGACGTGGGCGTAGCGTTTATCGCGATCCTCAACGCCATGCGCGCCATGCGTGTAGACAAGAGCTGACGCGGCTGCCGTCGCATCCAAACCGAGGCAGCGCAGCGGCACGCGGGCCCCGCGAGACGTACAGCCTCGCGGGGCATCCGTCCACAAATGCCGCGCGAGACGTCAGGCGTCGCGCGGCCGGTCCGCATCGGTTATCTCCCGCACGACGCGGCACGGGTTGCCCGCGGCGACCACGCCGGCGGGCACGTCGCGCAGGACCACGCTGCCCGCGCCGACCACGCTGCCCGCGCCGATGGTCACGCCGGGCAGAATGGTCACGTTGGCCCCGATCCACACGTCGTCCTCGACCGTGATGGGGAGCGCCCGCTCGAGCCCCGCGTTTCGCTCGGCTGCCGTAAGGGGGTGCTGTGCGGTGTACATGCCGCAGTAGGGACCGATAAACACATGGCTTCCGATGGCGATCGGCGCGCCATCCATGAGGTAGGCGTTATGGTTGATGAAGCTCGCGTCGCCGATGCTCACGTTGTAGCCATAGTCCACGTTCAGCGGCGCGAGCACCTCGACATCGTTGCCGTAACGCCCCAGGAGGTCCCCGAGCGCGGCGGCCCGCTCCTCGCTTTGGTCGGGAGCGAGGGCGTTGAGCCTGAAGACCTTTCGCTCCGCCTCCATGCGCTCAGCGAGAAGCTCCTCGTCGAAGTTCGCGTCGTACCACAGCCCTTGGTCACGCTTTTCTTTCTCCGTCATGAGATATTTCCTCCAACCATCTACTCCCTGCACGCCGCCGCTCGCGGCATGGCGTGCGAGGGCGTCCCATCCAGACGCATGTCGAGGGCGCGGGCGGCGAGCCCCCGCACGTAGCACGCGTCCATGTCGTCTCGATACTCCAGCCGCGGGAGATAGCGGCGGGGGATCCACTCCCCCAGCAACGCCTCGACCCCGGAAAGCGCATCCGCATCTACCAGGTCGCCCGCGCACAGGATGAGGTCGGGATTGATCACGGCGATTACCGAAGCAAGGCAGCGCGCCACAAGATCGGGACAGGGCGCCGCAAACGAGGCGGGCTCAGGGGCGCGAAGCCCCTCGGCTCCCTCGACGGGCACAAAGCCGACCATGCCGGCAAAACTGTTCGCGCCCTCGATCACCTCGCCGCGATAGATGGTCGCCGTGCCGGGGCGAACCCCGTGGGGAAAATAGGCAAGCGTCACGATCTCGTCTTCGATGCCGAGCTCTCGATACAGCCCGTACGCCTTCATATGCATATCGTTTCCGGCAACGACCGAGGCGCCCGTGCCCTCCTCCAGCAGCGACACGACATGCATCCCGTCCATCTCCCGGGCGTCGCAGTCGCGCACCACGCCGCCCTGCACGATTCCGGGAATCCCCAGGGCTATCTGAACGACCCCCGGAAACCGATCGAGCGCACGAGCCGCCACGTGCACGAGCGCCTCGCCGTCGACCCGCTCGGCCGTCTCCTCAAGACGCGCGAGCACTCGACCCGTCACAGAGACGACCTCCGATACCAGCGCCCGTTTGGCACCCGAGAGCTCGAGTCGCATCGCGAGCAGCTGGCCCATGTCTTCCTGTACGCGATACAAGGCGGTGCTCCTGCCCGCGGGACCCTGCACGCGTTCGGAAACGGCGACCTCGCCCATGCGCTCCATCTCGTTGAGGGCCCCGTTGCACGTCGCGACCGACAGGCCCGTCAGCTGCGCGAGCTCGCGCTTGCTTCGGGCCCGCCCGTCCCATAGCAGGCGCCGAATGGCGTTCTTGCTCGCCTCGGATACCGTCGATGCCATCTATCGCCTCCCATCAGTTATTTCACCATTTATTATATCTACTATAATAATTAAGGCAACAGAGCTTCCTCTACCGCTGGCCACACCTGCAGCCGGACTCTTGCGAGGGTACGGTGGAAAACGGCGCCGCCCCTTTCAGTTCGGCTACACTTCCCACAGCACGGAAACACGCCGAACGGCGCATCCGACTAAAGGAGAGTCATGGAAGACCTGTTCTTCAATTTCATCAATCAGTTTGGCTACTTTGCGGTGGGAGCCCTCATCTTTATCGAGAACATCTTCCCGCCCATCCCCAGCGAGCTCATCCTCCCCCTCTCGGGCTTCTTCACCACCACGACCGATATGGTCTTGCCCCTGGTCATCGTCTCGGCAACCGCAGGCTCGGTGCTTGGCGCCTACATCCTCTACGGCATCGGGTACGTGCTCAACCGCGACCGCCTCATGCGCTTCTTCGAGACCCGCCCCATGCGGCTGCTCGGGTTCAAGGGAGACGACATCGCCAAGGCGATCGACTGGTTTGACCGTCGCGGCCAGATCTCGGTGCTCATCTGCCGCTTCGTGCCCATCGTGCGCAGCCTCATTTCCATCCCCGCCGGCGTAGCGCGCATGAACATGGTCAAGTTTGCCATCTACACCCTGGTCGGCTCTGCCATATGGAACACCGTGCTCTGCTCACTCGGCGCCGCCGCGGGAAGCGCGTGGGAGACCGTGACCGAGCAGGCAGAATGGGTCTCCGACGTCGTGAAGTACGTCATCATCGCCATCGTGGCGGTGGTAGCCATCTTTTGGATCGTGAAGCGCATCGTGCCCAACCTCAGGCATGCCGACGACACGAACGGCACCGGCCACACCCCTGCCCACATGAAGTAGCCGCAGGTGGATGGATGGGGACGTGCCCCCTTCATCCACTTGGGATGGATGGGGACGTGTTTCTTTCATCCACTCGCTCAAGACGGCGGCGCGCAGATGTCCGCCTTATGAGGGCGCCCGGACGACACGCATCGTCCGGGCGCCCTTCTGCATGCCGTGTGCCCGGCAATACCCTCAGCGCGACAGATACGCCTGGAGCTTATGGAACGAATCGTCCGACAGGCAGTGCTCCATGTGGCAGCCTTCCTCCGTCGCGACCTCGGGGTCGACGCCGGCCGCGATCAAGAGACCGCGAAAGAACTCGTGCCGCTCGAGCATGCGCTCGGCGACTTCACGCCCCGCCTCGGTAAGCCGCACGTCGCGCTTGACCATCTCGACGTAGCCGCGCGCCTCCAGATTTGCCATGGCCTTGGACACGCTCGCCTTGGTGACCCCCAGCAACGTCGCGATATCGATGGAGCGGACACTGCCGCACTTGATCTGAAGCATGAGGATGGCCTCAAGATAGTCCTCGCCGGATTCATGGAGCATCGACATGGTCGGCCTTTCGGAGCTCGGGGAGGGGCACATCCGTACCCGCCCCTATTAGTTAGCGTTAGCTTACTCTACCTGAACCCCCTGCGGTTATCCAGTCTCCAACAGGAAGCCCATATGTTACGCCCGCGAAGCAAACCTTCCGACGCGCGGCCAGGCCGACGGACGGGGAAGGCGCCCGCCCTACCTGCGCCGACCACGGCGTTTCGCACCCGGCTACTTCGCACTCGCTGCCTGGCTGCCTAGAGCAGGCCGAGCTTCTCGCAGGCGTTCCAGATGCCGTCGCTGTCCACGTCATCGGTCACCATGGTCGCCCGTTCCTTCACGACATCCGACGCGTTGCCCATGGCGACGCTCGTTCCCACCGCCTCGAACAGGCTGATGTCGTTCTCGCCGTCGCCAAACGCAATCGCCTCATCGGGCGCGAGGCCATAGCGCTCGAGCGTCGCCGCGACTCCGAAGGATTTGCCGCCCGCGCACGGAACCACGTCGCAGAACAGATTGTTCCAGCGCGTCGCCTTGACCTCATGCGTGTGGTCCAAGAAAACGCGCTCCTCGCCCGGCTCCACGAACACGCAGAACTGGTAGATCGGGGCGGCGAGCGCCTGCCGGTAGTCCTCGGCATGGTAGGTGATGCCCACTTTGGCGCCGACCTCGAGCACCCGCTCGCTCAGGTTGCTCACAAAGCTGCGCTCGCGCTGCTGAATCAAAATGTCATAGCGGTGCTCGAGGAATGCGGCGTCCACGATATGGCGTGCATCGGCCGGGGCGATCGATACGTCGCGGTACGCGCCCTCGTCGTCATAGCACAGCTGACCGTTGAGCGTGATGTAGGCGTCGAACCCCTGGCGCAGCGAATCGTTCAGCTCAAGGGTCGATCGCCCCGAGGCGATCACCACCTTCACGCCCTGCTCGCGCAGACGGGCAAGCGCGCGACGGGTGGATTCCGGCATCTGATGGGTCTTGAAGCTCAGCAAGGTGCCGTCGATATCAAAAAAGGCCGCTTTAATCATGAATATACCTCTTGCAATAACATGCGGCGGCGGCGCGCTATATGACGAACCGCCAGATGGCAAACGCGCCCAGTCCGCTCAATACGAAAAAGACGAAGGTGAGGATGAGCATCCATTTGCCCACGCTGACCGCGACTCGCTGCCATGCCACCTCAGAATCAGCGAGCTCGAAGACGCCCTTTTGCTTCATCACCGCAAAGGCGATCGCGGTGATGACGGCCATGACCGCTGCAAACGCGGCATAGATCGGCAGCGCAAAAAACGCGACCGCGCACACGAAGCCCACGGCCACGAGGACGGGAAATAAAAACAAGAAGAAACAGCCGCCCATAGAAGCCTCCCCGACGCATCGCTCGCATTCGTCCCCACAGTGTACCACGGTGCCTCACAGGCCCAGGCAGCGCGTGATAGGATTGATTGTATTCGCCCGGGCCAGGGACGCGGCCCGTCCCGCTCCGCGGCGCCATGAAAAACGATGACGAAGGGGTCCTATGGCAATCCTGCTTGGATGTGACGGCATCGACCTAGAATATCCAACCAAACATGTTCTTCAGGGCGTGACGCTCGGCGTAAACGAGGGCGACCGCATCGGCATCGTCGGACGCAACGGCGATGGCAAATCGACCCTGCTTTCGATCCTCTCGGGCGAGCTCGAGCCCGACGCGGGGCGCGTCACCCGGCGTCGCGACGTCCACGTGGGGCTCCTGGGGCAAAAAGACGCCCTCGTGGACACCGACAGCGTGCACCATGCCGTGGTGGGCGACCTTCCCGAATATGAGTGGGCGTCGAGTCCGCGCATCCGCCAGATCTTAGACGGACTCATCGCAGACGTTCCGTGGGAGGGCACGGTGCGCGAGCTGTCCGGAGGCCAGCGCCGCCGCGTCGACCTCGCCCGCCTGCTCATCGGCGATTACGACATCCTCATGCTCGACGAGCCCACCAACCACCTCGACATGCGCACCATCAACTGGCTCGCCCAGCACCTCAAGAGCCGCTGGCAGGCAGGGTCGGGCGCGCTGCTCATGGTCACCCATGACCGCTGGTTCCTCGACGAGGTGTGCACCTCCATGTGGGAGGTGCACGATGGCGCCGTCGACCCCTTTGAGGGCGGCTACTCCGCCTATATCCTGCAGCGCGTCGAGCGCGACCGCATGGCACAGGTCGCCGAGGAGCGCCGCCGCAACATGGCGCGCAAGGAGCTCGCTTGGCTTTCGCGCGGGGCCCAGGCTCGCTCTACAAAACCAAAGTTCCGCGTCGAGGCGGCCCGCGAGCTCATCGCCGACGTTCCGCCCCTGCGCAACGAGCTCGAGCTCAAGCGGCTCGCGGTATCTCGCCTCGGCAAGCAGGTCATCGATGTCATCGACGTCACGGCGGGCTATCCAGGCTCAGAGGGCAACGCCTCCGTACCGGTTCTGGACGACATCACCTGGCTCATCGGAGCAGGCGACCGCTTTGGCCTTCTGGGCGAGAACGGCGCCGGCAAGTCGACGCTGCTCGAGGTGATCCAGGGCCACCTGAAGCCGTTGTCGGGACGCGTGAAGATCGGCCAGACGGTACGGTTCGGCGTACTCTCCCAGCAGCTCGAAGAGCTCAAGCCGCTCGAAAAGTTCACCATCCGCGAGGTGCTCTCGCGCTACAAGCGCGTCTACGTGGTCGACGGCAAGGAGACCAGCCCCGAGAAGCTCCTCGAGCGCCTCGACTTCACCACCAAGCAGCTCTGGAGCCGCATCGGCGACCTCTCGGGCGGCCAGCGCAGGCGCCTCATGCTGCTGCTCACCCTGCTCGAGGAACCCAACGTGCTCATCCTCGACGAGCCCGGCAACGACCTGGACACCGACATGCTCGCCATCGTGGAAGACCTGCTCGATGGCTGGCCGGGGACGCTCATCCTCGTCACGCATGACCGCTATCTCATCGAGCGCGTGACCGACCAGCAGTACGCCATCATCGATGGACGCCTTCGCCACGTGCCCGGCGGCGTGGACGAGTATCTGCGCCTGGTCGAGCATGCGTCCCCTCAAGCCGGCAAGCGTCCCTCCCCCGCCGCTGCAGCCAAGGCGCCTGAGACGGCGCCCAAGGCATCAGGACTTTCCAACGCCGAGCGCCAGCGGCTGCGCAAGGAGGCGTCCTCGCTCGAACGCAAGATCGAGACCCAGCGCCGCCGCGCCGAGGAGCTCCAGGCGGCGTTTCAGGACATCGACCCCACCGACTACCAGGCACTCGAGACGCAGCAGGAGCGCATCAAAGAAGTGAACGACCTCATCGACGAGCTGGAGACCTCCTGGCTCGAGGTGAGCGAACAGCTGGAGGGCTAAGGGCCCTTTCGGGCGGGCCGCGCTCTCCGGGCAGAACGTCGTCGCGGCGAGCGTGGCGCATGGCCGGAACCGCATCCGCCGATGGCGACCTCTCCCACTTCGTCGACGGCGCCTCCGTGTCCGACTGGGCCGCAGACGGCGTGAGCTGGGCGGTCGGCGAAGGATACCTGCGCGGCATCGGCGGCATCTCTGAGCTCCGTCCGCAGGGAGGCCTTGAGCGCGCACAGGCGGCAACCGTGCTCATGCGCGCCGACCGCGCGGGATTCCCCTTTCCGGAGCCCGCTGAGTAACCCTGCTGAGCAACCTTTTGAGATGAGGGCGCCCACGCCATCGGCATCGCCGGAGACGTGGGCGCCCCGCCATCAAGGCCCGCGCCCACTTGCCCTTCATAGCGAAAAGCGGCGACCCAGATGGACATGGGTCGCCGCATATAGGGGAAGAGCCGCGTCGCACATGAATGGCATGGCAGGAAGGCGCGACGGGCCGATGCGAAAAACAATAACGATGGGACGCCGGCACGAAGGCGGCGCCCGGCATCGAGGCGTCCTTACGAGAACATACCGGTCAGGTAGTCGTTCAGACGCTTGTCTTTCGGTCGCTGGAAGATCTGGTTCGTCTCACCGTACTCGACCATATCGCCCATATAGAAGAAGGCGGTGCGGTTGGACACACGGGAGGCCTGCTCCATGTTATGGGTCACGATCACGATGGCGCGATCCTTCACGATGGATGCCATGAGGTCCTCGATGGCGAGCGTCGAGATGGGGTCGAGCGCCGAGCAGGGCTCATCGAACAGGATCACGTCGGGGTGCATGGCAAGGGTGCGCGCGATGCACAGGCGCTGCTGCTGGCCGCCGGAAAGGGCGAAGGCGCTCTGGTCAAGCTTGTCCTTGACCTCGTCCCACAGCGCGGCGCCGCGCAGGCTCTCCTCGACCATCTGATCGAGCGTGTCCTTGTCTTTGATGCCGTGACGCTTCGGCGCGAACGTGATGTTCTCGCGAATGGACTTATGGAAGGGATTGGGCTGCTGGAACACCATGCCGATGGACTTGCGGAGCTCGTAGAGGTTCTCGGTCTTGGTGTTGATGTTGCGGTCCTGGTAGATGATCTCGCCCTCGACGCGGCAGCCTTTGATCTCACGGTTCATGAGGTTCAGGCTGCGCAGATAGGTCGACTTGCCGCAGCCAGACGGGCCGATGAGCGCAGTGATCTCACCCTTGTGGAACTTCAGGCTCGTGTCGTGCAGGGCATGATGGTCGCCGTAGTAGACGTTCACATCATGGGTCTCAAGCATGACCTCGTCCGAAACCGCCACACCCGAGATGCGGGCGCCCTTCTCGCTGGAATCGACGTCGGCCAGGAACTGATCGGTCTCGTTCGTCATTCGGCAGTCATCCTCCTAGCGAGCGCCTTGCCTGCGATGCGGGAGAGCACATTGAACAGCAGCACGCAGATCATAAGGATCGCGGCGGTGCCCCACACGATGTGCTGCGCCTCGGGGCTGCCTTCGCCGTAGATCTTGTAGATGTGCACGGCAAGCGACTCGCCCGGACGGAAGATGTTCCACGCGCAGGTGGGGCTCGCGAAGTTCAGGGACAGGAAGTTGAGGCGCGCGGGGCTCGACATACCGGAGGTGAACAGCAGAGCCGCCGCCTCGCCGAACACGCGGCCGGCAGAGAGCACCACGCCGGTCACGATGGCGGGCATAGCCGCCGGAATCAACACGTGAATCGTGGTCTCCCAACGCGTAAGGCCCATGGCCAGGCATGCGTCGCGCTGGCTTGCGGGAACGTCCTCGAGCGCCTGGGTGATGACGCGGGTGAGGATGGGGATGTTGAACATCGTGAGAGCGATGGCGCCTGAGATGAGCGAATAACCCCAGCCAAAATTCACCGAGAACATGAGGAAGCCGAACATGCCCACCACGATGGACGGCAGCGAGGACAGGGTCTCGATGGCCGTCGAAGCGATCTTGGTGACGGGCCCGTCGGGGGCATACTCGACCAAAAAGACCGCCGCGAACAGCGAGATGGGCACCGAGATGATGAGGGTGAGCACCAGCAGGTAGAACGAGTCGAAGAGCTGGTAGGCGATACCGCCCTCGGTGCCGTTGGAACGGCTCGCCTCGGTGAGGAAGCCCGGCTGGAAGAGCTGGCCCACGCCCTGGAAGAGAATGTAGACGACCATGGACACGACAATGGCCATGACGATGGCTACGATCACGGTGAGGATGCCCGTCGCGATCTTATCGTTGCGCATGGAGCGCTTGATGCGCGCGTCCTGCGCCGGAGCGGTTGCATTAGCCACGGGACTTCGCCCCCTTCGCGCCGATGAGGTGGATGATCAGGATGAAGAAGAGCGACATGCCCATGAGCAGAAGGCCAAGCGTCCAGAGCGCGTCGTTTTGCACCGAGCCGGTGGCGTAAACCGCCATGGAGGTGGTGAGCGTCGTGGTGATGGTGGACGCAGAGTCGATGAGCGATGTGGGCATGGCCTCGACGCCGCCGATGACCATGCGCACGGCGAGCGTCTCGCCGAAGGCGCGGGTCATACCCAGGATGACCGCGGTCATGAGCGACGGCGTGGCGCTTTTAAGCACCACGTGCCAGATGGTCTGCCAGCGGGTATAGCCAAGCGCCAGCGAACCCTGACGATAGCTATCGGGTACGGCGCGAAGAGCGTCGATGGAGAGCGTGGTGATGGTGGGAAGGATCATGAGCGCCAGCACGATGGAGCCGGGCAGGATGCCGAGGCCCATCTCGACGTTGAAGATCGCGCGCACCGCACTAACGATGACATGGAAGCCAATGAGGCCGAAGACGACCGAAGGGATGCCCACGAGAAGCTCGATGAGCGGCTGGAAGTACTTCTGGCCAAACTTCGGCTGAATCTCCACCACGTAGATGGCCGACCCGATGGCGATCGGCAGCGCGATCACGGTCGAGATGATCGTGACCGCGAAGGAGGTCACGATGAGCGGAAGCGCGCCCGTGAAGGGCAGACCGGTGGCCTCATCGGTCACCGCCAGGTTCCACACCGTGCCCGTGAAGAAGTTGAGAACATCAACGCCGTCCTTGATGAAGGTGGACAGGCCGCGCTGCGCAACCATGACGATAAGCGCCACAACGACAAGTGTCACGAGCGCAACGCATGCGCCCGTGACACTCAATCCGACCTTCTCAAGGCTGCGTTTTGGCATCTGCTTTGCCATAGCGCACCTTTCGAACAGTATCGCGTACTATGCGTACGCACAGGGCGTAGAAACGAGGGCCGATCCTACTTCTCGGTGACGTTGCCCTCTGCGTCCTTGACGACGGTCATGCTGGAGACGGGGATGAAGCCCTGCTCCTCGACGAGCGAACCCTGGACGTCGTCGGAGAGCATGTACTCGAGGAACGCAACGGTCACCTCGTCGGCATCCTCCTGGCAATACATGTGCTCGGTCGCCCAGATCGGGAAGGAGTTGTCGGTGACGTTCTCGTCGGTCGGGTCGACGCCGTTGACCTTGATGGCCTTGAACTTGGTCTCGTCGAAGTGCGAGAAGTCGAGGTAGGAGATGGCGTTGTCGGTGGAGCCCATCTGGGTCTGAACGTCGCCGGACTTGTCGAGCTCGGCATCGCCCTTGAAGGTGCTCTCCTCAGCGCCGGCACCGAAGACCGCGGCCTCGAAGGTGGCGCGGGTGCCGGAGCCAGACTTGCGGTTGAGGACATGGATCTCGGCGTCCTCTCCGCCGACCTCGCTCCAGTTGGTGATCTCGCCGGAGAAAATGCCCTTGAGCTGGTCGAGAGACAGGTCGTCGACGGTCACGTTGAGGGAGACGACGGGGCCCATGCCCACGACGGCGACCTCATGGTCAACGAGGGTCGCAGCCTGGTCTGCGTCGAGCTTGGTCTCGGCGAAGACATCGGAGTTGCCGATGGTGACGGTGCCGTCGGCCACGGCGGTCAGGCCGGTACCCGAGCCGTTGCCGGAACCGGTGATGGAGACATCGGGGTTCTCAGCCATGAACTGCTCGGCGGCAGCCTCGACGAGAGCCTGGAACGAAGAGGCGCCATCATAGGTAACGGTGCCCGTAAGAGTCGAGCTGCCACCAGCGGAGCCCGCAGCGGTGCCACCGGTCTCGCCGCCGCATCCCGCGAGGCCGAGGCCGGCGACGGCAGCAGCGCCACCAAAGATGCCGAGGAACTGACGACGAGAGCAATTGAAGTCGAGCATGGTTCTCCTTCCAAAGAACACGTTGCGTGAGATGCGGACGGATCGGTGCTTGCCATCTGCACCGGCGTCGGGCATGTCCACCTGCCCCAAACGCACTCCATCCGTTGTTCCGGAAGGTACTGTAACGCCCGCCAAGAAGCCCATATGCCCTCGTCCGGCAGTCATTACCCGTCGCTTATGAAACGTTACGGCTCCCCGACGAAGGCCTTACGGCCAGCTTACAATTAGCGCTTTTTGCGCGGCCTTGCTTTACGTTGCTGGCGCCGCCCTGAAGCCGCCGGACGCTCGTCGCGGCGCCCCCTGGCCGCATGGCGACGGTAGAGCAACGCGCCAAAGAGACCTGCGACCGCAATGATCAGCAGGTACACGAACTGTTGGACAATGGGATCGAGCGATTCCATGATGGCTCCTTCGAGGCGGTCGAACGTCCCTGGGGCGACGAGTCGCCCCAGGGACGGCTTTGGTTACATGCTCGTATTAGAAGTCGAGCTGCATGAGGCGAACGATGGCAAGGATGTAGATCTTGAGCGCGCGGCGCAGCAGCTGCTCGTTGGCACCCTCGTTGGCGCCATGCATCGGACCCACCCACGACGGAACCTCGCCCTCGTCTCCCTCCGGTCCGAAGGAAACGGCGCGCTCGAAGTTTCGGGCGTACGTTCCCCCGCCCATCGAGAACGGCTTCGCCTCGTTTCCTGTCACCTCGCTATAGACCGCAAGCAGCGTCTGCACCGCCGGATGGTCGGCCCCCACCGAAAACGGCGGCTTGCTGCGCGTCTCTTCAATCGTAGCGCCAAATTGCCCGGCAAGCTCGCGCAGAGCCCCGAGCATGGACGCCACCGTGGTGCTATCGGGAAAGCGCACGTCGATAGTCTGCCTGATGTGGCCGTCGGCGACGTCGATGGTGCCCCCGTTGACCGTGAGCGGACCGAACGCCTCGCTGCGGCTCGCGATGCCGAGACCCTCTCCGGCCGTGTCGGCATGTACGCGCGCCAGCAGCTCGCAGAACCGCTCTTCCTCTGCGGAGAGCAGCGCCCCTTCGCCCCGCGCGGCGCGCGCACGGCTTGCCTCGCGCAGGTAGTCGACTACAAGGCCGATGGCATTGATGGTGCCTTCCGGCAGCGATGCGTGGCCGCCGATACCGGTGGCGACGATACGCGCCACGCCCGGACGCACCTCTTCGATACGAATGCGGCCGGCACCTGAGACGGGCTCGGGCAGCGATGCCGCATCGACGGCGATCTCCAGCACCGACTCGCCGGGGATGGCGTTGGTGACCTCGGCTCCGCTCCAGGAGAGGATGCGGCCGCCCGAGATCTCTCCGCTCGTGAAGACGGCGCCGAAGCAGCCCTTCTCGGCGTTGCAGACAGGAAACTCCGCATCGGGGGTGAACAGGAACAGGGGCTGCTCATGTGACGCGAGATAATGGTGGACGTCGGTCATGCCCACCTCTTCGTCGCACCCGAGCAGGGCCCGGAAGGTATAGCGGGGACGCACGCCCTCGCGGAGCAGAAAGGCTCCCGCATACAGCGACAGCACCGCAGGGCCCTTGTCATCGATGACGCCGCGGCCGAGAAGCCATCCATCGCGCCTTGCCATGGCGAACGGATCGGTCGCCCAGCCCGTGCCGGCGGGAACGACGTCCACGTGCGCAATGGTGGCAACATGCTCCATCCGCTCGCCGGGAATGTCCGCGATGCCCATGTATCCGTCATCGTCGGAGGTCTCATAGCCCAGACGTCGGGCAATGCCGAGCGCGCAGTCGAGCGCGCCCCGGACCGGCTTGCCGAAGGGGGACCCGGGCTCTGCCCGTCCGGCATCCGCTACCGATGGGTATGACACCAGCCGCTCGATGTCGCCGACGACGTCTTCCCAAACCTCATCGATATAGGCATCAATCTTTGCCTCGATAGCTGCGTCCATGGTGCATCGCCTTTCCTTGAGTCGAGTCTCCGTCCCTCTTGTCGACTCGATTCTGCCAGAGGCGACCATGCAGGGCAATGGGGGTCAGACAGGCCGGCCCCGGACGTGCGTGCCCACCAGGCACCCGAATCAGCCGAGGCCACCAGCCGCCGGCAGGGCTATGCCCGTCAGCGAGGCAGCAATATGGCTCGCAGCTCCTCGACCGAGTGGCAGATCGCCTCGGCGCCCGCACGTTCATGCTCCCCAGGCGCGGCAGCGCCCGAATAGATGCCCACGCACGGCAGGCCGACTTCGTGGGCGCCTTCGACGTCGTTGAAGCGGTCGCCCACCATCACGGCGTCCTCAGGGCGGGCATGCAAGCCTGCGAGCGCGCCCCGAATCGAATCCGCCTTGGTCTCGCGCACGCCGTAGACGCGACCGCATACCACCTCAAACACATCGAGGTCGATGCCCCGCAGCATCTCAAGACAGCTCCGCTCCAAGCGCGAGGTCGCAACCGCGAGACGCCTGCCTGCAGACGTCAGGTCGCGCAGCAGCTCGACCATGCCCTCGGGCGGCGGATAGTCGCCAGGGTGCACCGTCTCGGCAAATATCTCACGATACCGGGCGACGAGGCAGTCCGCCTCCTCGCGCGACACGCCCATGGTCATCATGAAGCCCATCTCGATCGGCGGGCCGATGATGGGTGTGAGGTCGGGGATCTGCTCGTCCGTATACCCCGCGCTCCACAGGGTCTCTCGAGCGACGCGCAGCACCGCCGGCCCCGTGTCGACAACGGTCCCATCGAAATCGAAAAGCACCACCGGGCGCTCCGCAAGAGATGCGCCCGCCATGTTCGCCTCGTCCTCCACGCTCGAACCCTTTCCATACCTATGTCGCGACAGGAGCCATCATGTCCTGTGAGGGAAAACAAAAAACGGTCCGCCACCGCTTAGGTGACGGACCGTACAAAACACCAGAAGCTACAAGGCTACTCGGCGTCCTTCTCCTCGGGCTTGTCCAGCGGAGCAACCTCCACCTCGACGCCCAGCGTCTCGGCGGCGGACTTCATGGACAGGGAGATGCGACGACGGTCGAGGTCGATCTCCATGACCTTGACCTGCACCTTGGCGCCCACATGGGTGACCTGGCTGGGCTGGTCAACGTGCTTGTTAGCCATCTCGGAGATGTGCACGAGGCCCTCGATGCCCTCACCAAGGTCGACGAACGCGCCGAACGGCACGAGCTTGGTGACGGTGCCCTCGACGATGGCGCCCACGGGGTACTTCTTGACGAGCGTGCGCCACGGATCCTCGGTGGTCTGCTTGAGGCCAAGCGAGATGCGCTCGCGGTTCAGATCGACGTCGAGCACCTCGACCTCGACCTCCTGGCCGACCTTGACGACCTCGGAGGGGTGGTTGACGTGGTTCCAAGAGAGCTCGGAGATGTGGATGAGGCCGTCGATGCCGCCCAGGTCCACGAAGGCGCCGAAGTCCACGATGGAGGAAACGGTGCCCTTGAGGCGCATGCCGCTCTTGAGCTTGGAGAGGATCTCGGTGCGCTCGGCCTTGCGGGACTCTTCGAGCACCACGCGGCGGGAGAGCACGACGTTGTTGCGGTTGCGATCCATCTCGATGACGCGGGCCTCGATGCGGGTGCCCAGATAGCTGGTGAGGTCCTTGACGCGACGAAGGTCGACCAGGGACGCAGGCAGGAAGCCGCGCAGGCCGATGTCGAGGATGAGACCGCCCTTGACGACCTCGATGACCTCGCCCTCGACGTTCTCGCCGGAGTTGAACTTCTCCTCGATGCGGTTCCAAGCACGCTCGTACTCAGCACGCTTCTTGGAGAGCACCAGGCGACCGTCCTTGTCCTCCTTCTGAAGGACCAGGGCCTCGATGGGATCGCCCAGGGCAACGATGTCTGCAGGATTGGCGTCCTTGCGGATGGAAAGCTCGCGAACCGGGATGACGCCCTCGGACTTGAATCCGATGTCAACGAGGACTTCGTCCTTCTCGATCTTGACAACGGTGCCGTTGACCAGATCGCCCTCATCGAAGTCGGTGATCGTGCCGTCGATAAGGCTGTTCATCTCCTCATCGTTTACGTCGTCGAGGGAGAAGATGGACGAGTTCTGAATCTCACTCAAAGGTGGACCCCTTTCGAACTACGGGGCCCCGATTGCAAGGACCTGCAGTGAACGCGAGCGCCAAGATTGACATCCGCGCGCGCCGCCTGGAACAACTCGGGGGCCGACAGATACGTATGTGAAGCAGATGCATTCACGGTCTTATAGGGTACGAGGAATTCGGCCTGTTTTCAAGGTTGTCGACCGATTTTTTTACCAATGCCCCCGAAGCGGTCCCAACGAGCGGGATAGGCGGCGTACCTGCGCCGGCGAACGGCACGAGCGTCGCTCAAGGCGCCGCGCGAAGCCATCCCGAACGAAACATCTTGGAAACAAGCGCGGCAAAATGGGTAAGAATGAACAATTAGCCGTGCCGCCCTGTGACCGTCGCGGTGCCCGCCCCCGGCATCTGGCTTCCGACGAGCCGGCCTCGGGCACCGCGGCGACCCTTCGCGCCTCGCATCCGGACGCACGCCCCGAAAGGAGGGACGCCATGCTGAAAGCTGTCGTATTCGACATGGATGACACACTGCTCGACATCAACCTGAGCGCGTTCATCGCGGTCTACGCCATGGACATGGCGCGCCTGCTTGCCGACATCGCGCGGAAAAGCCCGCTCTCCATGCTCGCAACCGTGACCGGCGCCATGCTCGAGCTCAACAACAACGAGCGCCCCGATGACGACCTGCGCACCAACGGCGAATTCTTCGCGCGCAGCATCGAGTCGCGCTGCGGCGTGCCGCTCGACGACCCCGTGGTCGCCGACGCCTTTGAGTTCTACGAGCGAGAGGTCCTCCCCCGCCGCAACGACGCCATCATCGCCGCCCGCCCCCGCGCGGGCGCCCACGAGGCGATCGACCTGCTCGTGTCACGCGGCATCCGCGTGGCGCTGCTCACCAACCCGAGCTTCAGCCGCGCGTGCATCGAGTGCCGCATGGGCTGGGGAGACCTGCTGGACATGCCGTTCGACGTGGTGACCACCATGGAGAACAGCACCCGCTGCAAGCCTTCGGAGCGGTATTATCGCGAAAACCTCGACAGGCTGGGATGCTCCCCCGAAGAGGCCCTCATGGTGGGCAACGACCCCAAGCGCGACTTCTGCTCGCCGGACATCGGACTCCAGACCGCCTTTGTCGGCCGCGGCAACCCCGTCCGCGCGACCTGGTCAGGCTCCATGGCAGATTTTGCCGCGAGCTTCAACGAAATCGAGGAGCGTTTCTACGAGCGCCAGGAGCGCGACCTGCTCGATATCGTGCAAGACACCGCCGGGCATCGATAGCCGAGGGCGCGCCGCAACACGCGTCCAACGCATCATCAGGACACGTCGCCCACGATACGTCGGCGCGGGGCGCCCAGGGGACGCCCCTTTTGACCAGAAGGCCTCCTCGGCACGCGGGGCATACCCAGATGGGACATATATCGACCATCCAGGCCGCACAGGCGCAAAGTTCATACCCAGAGGGGGCCAGATTGACCACGAGCGGCGCCTGCCGCAGCTCGCAACAGCCCTCCGCGCAAGGCGCCGAGAAGCTACACCCGCGTCTTGCCGATCATCACGTTCAAGATCTCGACATCGGTGGGGTGCATGCCAACGCGGCCGACGTATCCCATGCTCGCGATGGTCTCCTCCACGGTCTCCTGGACAAGGCCCTCGCCCGCACGGAAGCTCCTGCCCACCATGGCCATGTTGTGCCCCAGAATGGCGGCATCCACCGCAGCCGAGATCTTTGCGGCGCAGCTCGACTTGGCGCCGTCGCACACGATGCCGCCCACGTTGCCCAGCGTGTTCACCACGGTGGCGCCCACCTGCTCCGGCGTGCCGCCCGCCATCCATGTGATGGCCGCGCCGGCGCCGCAGGCGGCGCACACCACGCCGCAGAACGCCGAGAGCGCTCCGATGTAGCTCTTCACATGCACCGCGACAAGATTCGAGAGCGCGAGCGCGCGCAGCAGCCCCTCGTGGGACACGCCGAACTTGTGGGCGTATTCAACCACCGGCATGCACGCCGTGATGCCCTGGTTTCCCGAGCCGCAGACGATGACGACGGGCATGGAGCACCCGTTCATGCGCGCATCCGAACCGGCCGCGGCGCGGGCACGCGCGCGGCAGGCGACGTCGTCATAGCGGCTGGCGAGCAGGGTCTTGCCCACCTGGGCGCCCCAGGGATTGGTCAGGCCCTCTTCAGAGATGGCGCTGTTGAGACGAATCTGGCGCTCGAGCGCCTCGCGCGCGGCGTCGATGTCCCCCGTGCGCGCAAACTCCATGATGCCGTCGAGGGTCAACGCCACGTCCTGCTCATGCGACGCGTCGGCGGCGTCCATGCAGCCTTGGGCGGCCGCGACGGAACCCTCCTGCGCCACGCCGTCGAGGGCGCGCAGGACGACGTTGGTGTGATGATCGGCGATGACCACCTCTGCGGCGTGCCCGCCGGCCGTGGCAACGACGCGAATATACAGGTTGGGGACGCCCTCGGCGAGCGACACCTCGCATGCGTCGGCGGCAAGGAGCTCGTGGGTGCGGGCGAGGTCGCGCTCCCCCACCGACTCGAGCACCTCGAGGGCGCTCGAGGCGTCGCCGCCCACGGCGCCGAGCAGCGCTGCGGCCTCGATGCCGTGCATGCCGCCCGAATTGGGAACGGTCACGCTCTTGACGTTCTTGATGATGTTCCCCGAACAGTCGACCTTGAGGTGAGTCGGCTCCGCGCCGAGCGTTTCGCGCGCAAGCGCCGCGGCATACGCGACGGCGATGGGTTCGGTGCAGCCAAGGGCGCACACGAGCTCGCGATTAAGGATGTCGCAGTACAGGCGGTCGCGAGAGGCGGCGTCGAGCGGAGCGGAGGTACTCACGGAATTCTCCTTTATATAGGTGTGTTATAGATACCGCTCAATTGTATGCGCAACCAAAGACTCGTGCATCTCCGCACTCGAAACCGGCGCAAACGCCATGTTCGGATACCACGCGTGCATGATGCGCACAAATGTGCCGCGACATGCGGCGGCGCCCCGCCGGCCCCCAGAAGGCGTCCGGCAGAGCGCCGCAGTGCATCTATCTCGCCCGCAGCCGGGCTGCCCCGGCGTGGACCCGGGACGCGTGCCGGACCTCTTAGGCGCCGTGCCCCATCTCGACAACCGGAGACAGCAGCGCCATAGAGGACTCGTCCACCAGATAGCGCGCCTGCGCCCGCTTGAGCTGGTCGGCGACGGCAGACGGAGCGGTGCCGCCCTCGGTCGTGCGCGCCGCCACGATCGCATCGATGTCGAGGGCGCCGGTGATATCGCGCCGGAACAGCTCGCTTGCCTCTTGGAACGCCTCGAACGGCAGCTCGGAGATGTCGCAGCCGCGCTTCTCGGCCTCAAGGACCAGGTGGCCCACCACAGCGTGCGCCTCGCGGAACGGCATGCCGCGCTTGGCCAGATAATCGGCCACGTCGGTCGCGGCGAGATGCCCGCGGTGCATGACGGCGCGCATGCGGTCGGCATGCACCGTCCACGTCGACACCATCCCCGTCATCACCGACAGGCACTGCATGAGCGTATGGGCGGCGTCGAGCGCGCCCTCCTTGTCCTCCTGCATGTCCTTGTTGTAGGCGAGCGGCAGGCCTTTGAGCGTCACGAGAAGCTGCGTGAGGTCGCCCACCACGCGGCCGGTCTTTCCACGGATCAGCTCGGCGAAGTCGGGGTTCTTCTTCTGCGGCATGATCGACGATCCGGTGGAATAGGAGTCGGAAAGCGTGATGAAGCCAAACTCCTGCGAGCTCCACAGCACGATCTCCTCCGAGAGCCGCGAGAGGTGCACCGCCATGACGGCGCAGGCATACTCGAGGTCGAGCAGGAAGTCGCGATCAGACACGGCGTCGAGTGAGTTATCGATCACGCTCGAGAAGCCGAGCGTCTCGGCCGTCATGCGCCGATCGAGCGGATAGGTGGTGCCCGCCAGCGCAGCCGCGCCGAGCGGGGACGCGTCCGACGCGTCAAACGCGGAGCGGAGCCTGCCGAAATCGCGCGTGAACATCCAGACATAGGCGAGCAGGTGGTGCGAGAGCAGCACCGGCTGGGCATGCTGCAGGTGCGTCATGCCCGGCAGCACCGTGGCGCCCGCCTTGTCCGCCTCGACCAGAAGCGCCCGGCGCAGGCCGAGATTCGCCTGCATGAGGTCGCGGGCGAGCGCCTTGGCAGCGAGCCGTGTATCGGTCGCCACCTGGTCGTTGCGCGAGCGGCCCGTGTGAAGGCGGCCGCCCGCCTCGCCGATGCGACGCGTGAGCTCGCTCTCCACCGCCATGTGGATGTCCTCGTCATTGATATCAAAGACGAATGTGCCGGCGTCGATGTCGGCCTCGATGCCCTCGAGGCCCTCGCGGATGGCGCGCTCGTCCTCATGCGAGATGATGCCCTGGGCGGCAAGCATGGCGGCATGCGCCTTCGAACCGGCAATGTCTTGCCTATAGAGCGCCTTGTCCACGGGCAGCGACGCGCCAAACTCCTGCGTCACCTCGGCGACGCCCTGCTCGAACCTGCCTCCCCAGAGCGCCATTTAGCAGACCCCCTCGGCGAGACCGACCGCGAACCGCTTCACCGAAGTCTTCACGCCGCCGCGGTGCAGCAGCGCCTGGAGGCTCACGGCGTCGTACGTCGCGCGCGTGGCGCAGCCAACGAACGCCGCGACATTCGTCCGCGGGCCGCACGAGGAGCACCACTCCTTGAGCGTGGATGGGGTCGTGCACATGAGCTCGATATCGTATTCGGGCGCGAGGGACGCCAGGCATGAGGTGATGGACATGGGAGAACTCCAAACGGCTTGGGAGGCGCCTCCGGCGAGTCGCTTCCGGAGGCGCGAGAACACACAGAACGGCTTGGGCGGCGCGCCCGCCCGCGGCGACAAGGCGGCGTGGCGGGCGATGGCATGCCGGGTGCCGACAGGGACGCAGGGGCGCCGCAAGGCGCGGGCAGGTGCCTACGCCAGGCCCTTGGCGGCATCGGACGTGGGACCCTGCATCTTGGCCCACGTCTTGAGAGAGAGGGTCTCGATCTGGATGAAGCCCTCGGCGGCCTTCTCGTCAAAGGTGGTGTCGCGGTCGTAGGTCGCCAGGCCGAAGTCGTAGAGCGAGCAGGGGCTCTTGCGGCCCATGACGGTGCAATGTCCCTTGAAGAACTTGACGCGCACCGTACCGGTCACGAACTTCTGGGTCTCGGCCATAAAGGCGTCGAGCGCCTTCTTGAGCGGGCTGAACCACTGCCCGTTGTAGACGCAGGTGGCCCAGGTCTGCTCCAGATAGAGCTTCTGGTGCAGCACGTCGCGCTCAAGCGTGAGGTCCTCGAGCGCCTTGTGGGCGTTGATGAGGGTGAGGGCGGCAGGCACCTCGTAGCACTCGCGGGACTTCAGGCCCACCATGCGGTTCTCCATGAGGTCGAGGCGTCCGTAGCCGTTGTCGCCGGCGATGTGGTTGAGCTTCTCGACGAGGGCCGCCAGGGGCATCTTCTCGCCATCGAGCGCGACCGGCTTGCCCCCCTCGAAGTCGATGTCGACATAGGTGGGCACGTCAGGGGTCTCCTCGGGGTCCTTGGTCATGACCCACACGTCGTGCGGGGGCTCGTTCCAGGGATCCTCGAGCACGCCGCACTCGATGGCGCGGCCCCACAGGTTGTCGTCGATGGAGTAGGGGTTGTCGTTTGCGCCCTCGGGAACCGGAACGCCGTGCTCGTGCGCATAGGCGACCTCGTCGGGACGGCACTTGAGGTCCCACTCGCGAACCGGGGCGATGACCTCGAGCTCGGGGTCGAGCGTCAAGATGGAAGCCTCGAAACGCACCTGGTCGTTGCCCTTGCCGGTGCAGCCGTGCGCCACGTACTTGGCACCATACTGGTGCGCCACGTCGACGAGCTTGGCAGCAAGCAGAGGACGCGAAAGAGCCGAAAGCAGCGGGTACTTGTTCTCGTACATGGAGTTTGCAGCGATGGCACGGGTGAGGTACTCGTCGGCATACTCGTCTTTCAGCTCGAGCACGTGGCAATCGATGACGCCGAGGTCAAGCGCCTTTTGCTTCTTGTAGTCAAGGCCGTGGATCTCCTGGCCGACGTTGCCCAGCACGCAGATGACGTCGAGGCCCTTCTCCTCTTGGAGCCACTTGATGCAGACGGAGGTGTCCAGGCCGCCAGAATACGCGAGTACGACTTTTTCCTTGCTCATGGGAGTTCCCTTCGAATCATGAACGTACAGATGGAACCGGATGAGCTCGCCTAAAGAGTGCTTGCGCTGCGCATACGCGAATATCGAGTTGTCCTTATGACAATTCCCAAAACGGACCACGCACGTGAAACCATGGCCCCCAAGGGAGGAACACCCGACGCACCTATCGACGAACTCTGCTGAGGGTCAAACCCTCACGCGAACAGAGACGACAGGCTATCGTCGTCGGGAAATAGCACGCTGGCGTCGGATGGCAGCCGCAAGGGCGTTCTGGCTGGGAAGGATGGCGACGGTCGCCATGCCCTCGTATGTAGCCATCTCAAAGCCCACGTTGCTCTCCATACAAACGTCAGTCCGTGCAATACCAAACCTGCGAACGGCATCCAAACGTCGATAAACGGAAGCCGTTTCAGGTTGGTCGCTATCATACGCTAAAGTGCGCGCAGAACAAGCGAGATTCACAATATTTCTTCTCTGTTACGTATTTTGTAGCATCTCGCCTTGCTGCGCCGCGCGCAGCATCCCCATACAGGGTGTCAGCGCTTCTTGTGTTGGCTTTGCTGAATTCGGCAAACGACCGCAGACGACCCGGCGCTTTCCGTACAATACCGCCGAATCTTCGAATACGAGAAAGGGGTTTCATGCTGGACTTCACCCAGGATCCCAACCTTGGCTCCATCAGGCTCATCGCGTGCGACATGGACAACACGCTGCTGGCGGATGACAAATCCCAGCCCGAAGGCATGGCCGAGCTCATCGACGAGCTGCGCGCCGCCGACGTCATCTTCTGCCCGGCAAGCGGCAGGCCCGCGCCCACCCTCCAGATGATGTTTCCCGAGCACCGGCATGACATGGCGTTTTGCGCCGACAACGGCGCATCGATCGTCTACCGCGGCGACTACGTCTACAAAGACCTCATCGACCCCGCCGTCTACCACGAGCTTGTCCGCGCCACGATCGAGGAGGGCTCGGGCATCCCGGTGCTGTGCGCCTTCGACGAGGCCTATGTCCTCGCCAGCGGACACCCCTATCACGACGCGCTCAGCGTGTACTACAAGGTGATCAACTACGTTGACTCCTTCGACGACATCGACGTCGAGTCCAACAAGTACACCATCTATTTCCCGAACCGCAACAGCCAGCAGGCGAGCGAGGAGGTCTTCGGCCCCGCCTTCGGAGACAAGCTGTGCGTGGCGGGCGCCGGCGTCGAGTGGCTCGACTTCATGAACAAGGGCGTCAACAAGGGCTCCGGCCTACACCACCTGTGCGAGCAGCTGGGCGTCGACATCGCCGACACCGCCGCCATCGGCGACACCTACAACGATATCGAGATGCTTGAGGCCGCGGGCCACAGCTTCGTGGTCGCCAACGCCGAGGAGCACATGCGCGCCCATGCGCAATACCTGCTTCCCAGCAACAACGACCGCGGCGTCGCCGCGCTCATCCGCGCCATCCTCGCGGCGAAGGAGCGCTAAGGCAGGCAGCAAGCAAGACAAAGCATTGCAGGGGGCGGGCGCGTCGATAGTTCACGACGCGCCCGCCCCTATCGTTTGGGCAGGTGCGCCACATCGCCCCGAGGGACGTCGCTACTTCGCGTCGGCCCAGGTCTCGCCGCAAGAAGCCTCGGCGATGAGCGGCACCGAGAGCTCGACCACGCCCTCCATGGTCTCACGCACCATGGCGACCAGGCGGTCGACCTCGTCCACCGGGCACTCGAAGTCAAGCTCGTCGTGCACCTGCAAGATCATGCGCGCGCGGAAGCCCTCGTCGCGCAGGCGCCTGGCAACGCGCACCATGGCGATCTTGATGATGTCTGCCGCCGTGCCCTGCATGGGATGGTTCATGGCGGTGCGCTCGCCAAAGGAGCGCTGGGCGGGGTTGCGCATCTTGAGCTCGGGAATGGGGCGGCGCCTGCCAAAGAGCGTCTCCGCGTATCCGTTGCGCTTGGCCTCCGCCACCGTGTTGTCGAGATAGGTGCGCACGCCGGGATACGCCTCGAAGTAGCGGTCGATCATCTCGCGCGCCTCGGCCATGGGAATGTCGAGCGACTGCGAGAGGCCGTAGGCCTGCTGGCCGTACACGATCCCGAAGTTCACCGCCTTGGCGCGGCTTCGAAGCTCGCGCGTGACCTGATCGACCGGCACGCCGAACACGCGCGCCGCGGTCTCGGCATGGAAGTCCTCCCCTTCGTTGAAGGCCCGGATGAGATGCTCGTCGCCCGACAGATGCGCAAGCAGCCTCAGCTCGATTTGCGAGTAGTCGACCGCCACGAAGACGGCGCCCTCCCCTGCCGAAAAGGCGGTCTTGACCGTGTGGCCGAGCTCGGAGCGCGTGGGGATGTTCTGCAGGTTGGGATTAGAGCTCGAGAGGCGCCCCGTTGCGGTGATGGTCTGGTTGTAGGTGGTGTGCACGCGGCCGTCGCCATAGCTCTGGGCAAGAGGGCCCAAGGTGTCCAGATAGGTGCTCTTGATCTTGGTCTTCTCGCGATACTCCAGAATGAGCCGCACGATCTCGTAATCGCGAGCAAGCTCCTCAAGCACGCGGGCGTTGGTGGAGTAGTAGCCGCGCTGGGTCTTCTTCAGGCCCTTGGTCGGCAAGCCCATGACATCGAAGAGGATATGCGAGAGCTGCATCGGGCTCGCGATGTTGAAGGAGTCGTCGCCCGCAAGCCCGCGGATGCGAGACGCGAGCTCGTCGATCTCGCCAGACAGCTTCTCGGACATAGCGGCGAGACGCTCGGGGTCGACGAGCATGCCGGTGCGCTCCATCGCGGCGAGCACGGAGACGAGCGGCATCTCGATCTGGCTGAACACAGGCTCGGCGCCAGCGGACTCGAGCGCATTCGAAAGCGGCTCCACAACGCCTCTCGCCACGACCGCAGACAGGGCAGCGGCAGCGGGCGCGCCCGAGGGCGCGTCGTCAGCTCCGGCGGCAAGGGGGAGCGCGACGTGCAGGTAGGTGTCGGCCAGATATGCGTCGTCGAAGCTCGAGCGAACAGAGTCGAGCAGGTAGGCGGCGACGACCGTATCGAACAGCCCCTCCACAGGCACCGCCAGCGGGTCGAGCGCCTGCGGCTTTGAAGAGTCTGCCGGCGAAAGCTCGTGAAGCAGCGCCTTGATATCGGGAGACGCGACCTTTCCCTCGAGCAGCAAGCGGGTCAGGCACCCCGCGATCACGCCCCGCGAGCAATCGAAGCCATCCGTGGCAACAGGGCACGCGCCGCTGCCATCGGGCTCCTCGATCGCGACGACCGCCTGGGACGTCGCCGCCCACAGCGTGTGCGTGAGGCCGAACAGCGCGCCCGACTCCTTGTCGTCGTCTACGCATACGCCCAGCCACTCGCCCTGCGAAAGCGCGCGGTCAAGCTCCGCCAACGCCTCGGCCATGCCCTCACCCGTCGCGGCGGCGGCACGAAGGATCTGGGGAACCTCGAGTGTCGAGGGCTCGTCGACCACCGAGCCCTCGCCGTCGATAAGTGCGAGGAAGCGGTTCTGCATGGCCATGATGCCGAGCTTGCCCAGGGCGTCCGAGACGGCGCGCGCGTCGAACGCGGGAAAATGCGTCCCCTCGAAGTCGAGCTCGACCGGGGCATTGGTCTGGATGGTGGCAACCCTGCGGCTCACCAGGGCGTCGTCGATATGCGCGCGCAGGTTCTCGCCCATCTTGCCCTTGACCTCGTCGGCGTGCGCGATCACTTCGTCGAGAGAGCCGTACTGCGCAATGAGGGCGCTCGCCTTCTTGGGACCGATGCCCGGCACGCCCGGGATGTTGTCGGACGAGTCGCCCTTCAGCCCATAGAAGTCGGGCACGAGCTCGGGGGTGATGCCATGATAGAGGTCCTCGACGCTCTCGGGCGTCATGATCTGCACGTCCGAGAGGCCCTTCTTGGTGCCCACGACGCGCACGTGGTCGGTCGTGAGCTGATACATGTCGCGGTCGCCGGTGATGAGATACATGTCGCAGCCCGCCTGCTCGCCGGCGCGGGCGACCGTGCCCAGGATGTCGTCGCCCTCCCATCCCTCGGCTTCCAAAATGGGCACCGAGATGGCTCCGAGCAGCTCTTTGATCATGGGGAACTGCTGGCGCAGGTCGGGATCCATGGGCGGACGCTGCGCCTTGTACTGCGGGAGCATCTCCATGCGCACGCGCGGCTTGCCACGGTCGAAGGCGACCGCCACGCCATCCGGATGAAAGGCGTCAATCATCTTGAGGAACATGTTGAGGAAGCCGAACACGGCATTCGTGGGACGGCCGTCCGGAGCGTTCATGGTGGGCGGAACGGCATGGAACGCGCGATGCATGAGCGAATTGCCGTCGACGACGGCAAAGGTGCGGCGCGCGGAAGGGTTCTCGAGAGTGCTGACGGGGGTCTCGGACATGAGGTTCCTCTCTCTATCGAAGTGCTCTACCCAGTCTACCCCATCGCGCGGATACGCATTGCCCCCAAGGAACGGGCATGCCGGGGGGGTCCGTCCGCTTCCTTGCGTTTTACTTAACCGAGCCCGCGCGGAGGGTAGGCGGTATAGGTCTATGGGAAACGGGTAAGCGGGTTGCAACTACGTAGGGTGACGCACCGTCAACAGGATACCTCCCGTTCTCTCTCGCCGCCCAGAATCGAGGTCCCATGGCCCGCCCCATCCGTCGCCTTGCCGCCATCGTCCTTGCCCTCGGCATGGCCGCCACGCTCTTCCTTGCCGCCGGTGCACCTGCGTCGGCACGGCCAGGCCCATCGAACACGACCCGAAGCGGCGCCCCTGCCGCCGACGACTCTCAAGATGAGAGCGGCTCCGCGATAGCGGGCGTGACCAAGCTTGCAGATCCGGACACCTCTTCGACCTGGCGGGACTTTCTCGGCGCGGGGGAGCAGGATGGATCCTACAGCACGGCGAACGCCGGTCGCATCTGGGTCGATGGCTCGGTCTATTCCGATGAGGCATCCGCTGATGCGGCAGGCATGGCCGCAGGCTCCTTCAAAGACCCCGAAAACGACTTCCTCGTGAGCATCTCCGCCATCGCGCAGGCCGCATCCATCCACCAGCAAGACGGAGGGGGGCACGATGTGGTGTTCGTCGTGAGCCTGAACGGCGTGCTCGGCAGCATGACCTATGCCGAACGCCCCTATGCGGACTATGTGGTCTCCGCCCTGAACAGCGCCATCGGGCGCCTCATGGCAGAAAACGACGCGGGCGCCAAGCCCACGCGCGTCGCGGTTATCGGATACTCCTCAGAGACGACCGTCCTCATGCCGCTCGCCACCTACCGGCCCGCCGCCGACGGCACCTATCTGAGCTACGACGCCTCGGAGCACGCCGTCAACGTGACGGCAAACGTAGCCGACGGCAGCGCAGCAGCGACGGCAGACGCCCGGCTCAAGAGCGGGTCGTATCTGCAGCGCGGCATCTACCTCGCCGGAGACATGCTTTCTCGGGCGGGAGCCGCGGGCGCCCAGGGCCGCTCGCCCGAACTCATCGTCATGGGCGTGGAGAACCCGCCCATGGCAAACACCGACATCGAGAAGCCGCCCGCCTACACGGGGAACCTGGAAGGCTTCCTGGGCCCGCTCCCCAATGCGCACGAAACCGGCTATGGAACCGATAGCATGTTTGCCACCATGCTCACCATGCGCCTGGTGCAGCAGCGTGTGGACGATGCCTACGCGCAGGGCGGGGATCAGCTCACCATCTATACGACCGGCATCGACACCACCGACGCGGTCGCCTACCTGCTCGACACCGCAGAGGGCCAGGCTGCGCGCGACCTCACGGCGACGGTCGGGGGGAGCCCTGTGGACCTTAAGGAGAACCTTGCGCAAGCCGCCCGCGCCTATGCCCGGGCGACAGGGCAAGACGACCCCACCGTGACGCTTGAGCTCTTTGGGTCGGGCGGGTCGGGCATCGTGGCAGAGCCCGTCAAGCTGCCGGCAATCAAAGGCATTCTCGACGAGGGCGACCCCGCGACCTTGAGCTGCGTGCACCGCTACTATTCATCGCGCAGCGCATCGGCGGTGAACTGGGCGTTCGCATCCGCCCTCGACGAGATGTTTGACGTCCGCTATACCTCTCCCGTCGATGCCGACGACGCGCTTGCCGGAGGCGCCCGCATAGAGGCGCATAGCGCGGTGGGCACGGGCATGGAGGTCGCATCGATAGCGGGCGTCCAATATGGCGACACCCTGCTCACCGGCTCGCTCGCCGCACAGGCAATCGAGAGAAGCCTGAAGGACCCGGGCGACCTTTCGGGCGCGACGCACGAGTTCGACTACCTGATCAAGAGCATCAACGAGCGCTATCACCTGGGCTACGACGCGTACAAGCTGTTCTATGATGCCATGGAGGACGGGCAGGTTTCCTACGACCCGGCAAGCGGCGCGTTCTCGAACCGCGTTTCGTGGTACATCGACGCCGACCACCGTATGGTCGCGGGCGACAACGGCCTTCCCTACCGCTTCGCCTCGCAGCGCGAGATCGACGCCGTCACGACGGGCTCCGCCGACGCCCAGGCCCAGCAGAGCATCGAACAGGCCCGGGCGGCAGGGGCGAGGGCGGTGTGCGAGACCTATCTCTATATCGGCAACCTGCCCAATTTCTACACCGGCGGCGACGTCGCGCTCTACGACTTCTATATCGCCGTCGAAACCGACCTCGACACGCGGGACCAGACCGTCTACCTCTCGATTCCCTCTGACGCCGTGCCCGCCCTGCGCACCGATGTCACGCTTCGCGCCAACGGGGATGCGAGCATGTCGATCGATGGCGCGCAGGGCCTGAGCCCGCTGCGCTTCGTCTTCGAGGTTGCCCCGCGCAAGGAGCTAGATGACGCGATCGAGCGCGTACGCAGCGGAGAGGCGACGACGCGCGGAGACGTCGAGGCGGCGCTGGGAGCTGCCGGGTATGAAGACGCCACGGGCAGCCTTGCCGCGACGGCCCTTTTGGTCGAAGGCGCCGGCAGCGGCGCGCAGGCCAAGACCATAGTCACCGGCGCCGCGGCAAGCGGCAACAGCGCCTACGTGCTCGCACAGGACCAGCCGCTCTATACCGTCGCCTCGGGGGCGCAGCCGCCCTCCGGAACCCTTCCCGATCCGGGCGACCTCACGCCGCTCACGCGCGCGCCGCGTGCAGGCGAGACGCTCTACTATATGACGACCGCCTATCGAGCCACCTTTGCAGACGGCAGCGGGACCGCTTCAGCCGAAGCATACAGCGCGGTGCATCCCTACCAGGTAGCCGAAGAGGAGAACCCCTCCTGGCATATCGGAGACGACGGCAGCTACGAGCTCGACGCGGGGACGCCGGCAAGCTCGAGCGAGACGGCGACCGTGCAGACGGCGAAGACGGCGAATGCGACGGGCACGGCGACGTACAGCCAGTCGCTCACCGGAGCGCGAACGGACGGGAGGCTCGTGCTCTCAGCCGCACTCGGCAACGACGGGTCATATCGCTTTGAGACGGAGCAGAAGGAGCCCGAACCCGGCGAGCCAGGCACAGAAGACCCCGATCCGGAGGAGCCGGAAACCCCTGGCCCGGAGGAGCCGGGAACCGAGGACCCCGACCCCGATACGCCCGAGACGCCCGACCCGGAGAAACCGGGCACGGATGACCCAGACCCGGAAACCCCGGACCCGGAGACCCCCGACCCGGAGGAGCCAGACCCAGAGGAGCCCGAGACGCCCGACCCGGAGGAACCTGAAAGCCCGGATCCGGAAGGACCGGACGATCCAGACCCCTCTACCCCGCTCGACCCCGACGAGGGAACCGGGAGCGACCCCGGCGATCAACCCCCGTCTACCGAAACGGGAACAGGCACGGGAAGCTCCGCACATGACGACGAAGACGCGCCGGGCACGTCCGAGACGCTCGCCGGCACGGGCGATTCCAGCGGATCCGCACTCGCCGCCATGCTCGGAATCGCGGGCGTCACGGCATGCGCCGCGGGCATCGTGCTGCACCTGCGCCGCAAATAGGCGGCGACCAGCTCAGGCGGCGCGACGATCCCGGCAGGGAGCCTCGCCCGCAAGAGCTGCCAGCCGCCCCGCGTTTACAGGGCGGCCCAAGGCCGCGCACAAGACGCCTCGACCTTGGGCCGCCCTTCAAGCGCCCGCGCGACTGGGGGTTCGATAGCGCACGTTGCCTCATGCCCGCGTATCGCTGGCATGATGTCGACGGTTTTGCCGAAGATGACCTCGCGCGCCTCGAGTCGTTCCTGCGTGACAACGCCCCCCTCATCTTCGAGTTCGCAAGCGACCCCGAGAGCGGATGGAGAGCAGCCTGATGCCCACCATCCTCACGCTCGGACGCTACGCCCTGTTCTTCTGGCTGGGCGAATCCGACGAGCCGGTCCACATTCACGTTGCGGTTCGCAGACCCGTTGAGCACGCTACCAAGTTCTGGCAGCGGGAGAGCCGGTTGCCGTCATGGAAAACGACGAGCGAGTGTTGGTCGCTATGTCTGCTGGAGCGTTTAACGAGATTAACGAGGTAATTCGTCGCTTCGGCCTGCGAGAAGCCGATCACAAGACAGCGTGGAGGCGCGCTGCAGTCCATGTTTCGCAAACTCAAGCCAAACTTCTTAGTCCACCCTCGTGATGGTGACGGGGCTGTAGGTCTTGAAAAGCTCTCCGAGGATAGAGAGGGCATCATCCGTTCCAACATCAAGCAATGTGAAACGGGCATCCAAAGAGCTTCCTTATTCTATCCATCGCGTGAGACGATGGGGCTTCACGCATGGAGCCCCTCGCGGGTTTGCGAGGGGCTCCGTGAGGTCACGACCGATGCGACGGGCTACGCGGCAAGACGCTTGAGCACGTCGACGAGCAGCTGGTAGAAGCGCTCGATGGAATCGATGGGGGCATGCTCGTCGGGGGTGTGCACGTCGTAGAGCGACGGGCCCACGGCGATGGCATCGAGACCGGGCAGCGCCTCGGCGAACAGGCCGCACTCAAGACCGGCATGGATGGACTCGATGCGCAGCTCGGTGCCGAACAGCTCGCGATAACTCTCGCAGAACACGTCGCGAATCGCGGAGTGCGGAGCATAGCTCCAGCCGGGATACTCGTTCTCAAAGGCGGCGTCAAAGCCAAAGGTGTCGGCGAGCACCTGGATGCGGTCCTTGACATCCTCCTGCAGCGAGGTGATGGAGGAGCGCGGCGAGAGGAGCATCCACACGCGGTCGTCCTCGGTCACGAGAACGCCCAGGTTGGAGGATACCTCGACGGCGCCGTCGGCAGCCACGTTGCGGCGCATCACGCCGTTGGGGGCAAGGCGGATCGCGCCGATGACGGCACGGGCATCCGCGTCGGAGAGCACATCGGCCTCGACGCCATCCGCGACGGTGGAGGCGCAGGAGAACTTGGGATCGAACTCCTCGAGCTCCTGGGCGATGTCGGCGGCGACCGCCTCGACGATGACCGCGGCGTCGCGGGCGGCATCCGAATCGGGATACAGCAGGACCGCGGTGTTCTCGCGCGTGATGGCGTTGTCCTTGGTGCCTCCGTCGATGGACACGAGCCTGCCCGACGTCTTGGCAAGCAGGCGGCAGACGATGCGCGCCATGAGGAGGTTGGCGTTGCCGCGCTCCAGATGGATGTCGCTGCCGGAATGGCCGCCGAGCAGCCCCGAGATCTCGATGGTGAGCGTCGAGCCCGCGGCGTGCTCGCGCTCCACGGGGCGGACAAGACGGGCGACGACGCCGCCGGCGCAGCTCACCGTGGCCACGCCCTCTTCCTCGGAGTCGAGGTTGATCATGGTGCGGGCGGAGATCTGCGACTTGTCGAGCGTCTCGGCGCCCACGAGTCCGGTCTCCTCGTCAGTGGTGAACACGCATTCCAAGGCGGGATGCTCGAGCACGTCGTCATCGAGGAGCGTCATCATGAACGCCACGGCGACGCCGTTGTCGGCGCCGAGCGTCGTGCCGTTCGCGCGGATCACGCCGTCCTCGACAACGATGTCGATGCCGTCGCGCTCGAAGTCATGCTCGACGCCGGCCAGCTTGTCGCACACCATATCGATATGGCCCTGCAGCATCACGGGCGCCTTGCCTTCGGCGCCGGCGCTCGCGGGCTTCTTGATGATGACGTTGTACACCTCGTCCTGATACACCTCTAGCCCACGCTCGCGCGCGAAGGCGACCAGAAAATCGCTGATGCCCTTCTCGTTGCCCGACCCGCGCGGAATGGCGCTGATGTCTTCGAAGAAGTGGAAGAACCGCTCGGGCTCATGGCCGACAATCTTGTATTCCATGCAAACCTCCTTGGGAAGCACCGCTCACAACGAAACGCACACACGGACGTCCGTCCGAGCGCATCCTATAACCTACCATGATGGCAGAATGCGTTGTGCCGCGCAGCCTCGATGCGGCAGACGGCGCGAGGACGGCGTAATGCGGCAGATGATATGCAGAATTAATCCGATTCTATACAGATTCTGCACATGTGGCGAAATCGTCGCACCCGAGCCGGACGGTGCCTGAAGGCCTACTCCCAGCCCTTCCAGACGTCCGGGGCATAGCCGACCGTTGCCTGCCTGCCGTTGCGCACGATAGGCTCGCGCAGCACCTGCTGGTTCTCGAGCAGCTTCTCGAAGCGCTGGCTCTCGACCAGATGCTGCACGAGAGCGAGCGTGTCTTGGTCCTTCGCCTTCTCGTCCAGCAGGGCGTCGAGGCCGCCCACGGCGCGCGCCACGCTCTGAAGCTCGCCTTTGCTCAGGCCCTTTTCGCGCAGGTCTACAAACTGAAACGGAATGCGGCGCTCCTTGAAGTAGCGCTGGGCTTTCTTGGTGTCGAAACTCTTCTTGGTTCCAAAGACCTGGATGTTCATACGGCTCCCCATCGTCTTGTGGGCAGGCGGAAAGACCGTCGCCCAGCCCGCCTGCGCTGAACTGTCTGGACAGCATGATACCGGGCTTCGGCGCCATCTCGCCCGCGCGGGAGAAAAGAAGCGGCGCCTCTGGTACCATGGCGCCGCAAAGATGTACATCGAGCGAGCGGCATCGGGCGCGCCTCAAGGCAGCGCCCTCGCCCGAGGAGGGAGGTGGGCCGTGGCTGCCAACGATTATCGCGCGCGCCTGCTTGCCTCCCTGGACCGCCGCGGGCTCCTTGCCCCCGCTGACGCCGCCGGCGCGGCGCCCATGACGATCTACGGGCAGCCCGCCTGGCGCCCGATTCCGCCCGGGCACGAGCCCCAGCCGCTGATGGAGGGCACGCGGCGCCAGCGGGACCTCGTGGTGAGCGCACACGCCACCCCTCCAACCGCTCCCGACCAATGCGCCGCATGGGTGGAACTTGTCTTTGCCCGGCTGGGCATCGGCCGCGTCACCGGCGATGCCTCGGGCCTCTACCACAGCTGGTGCCATGAGGCAGACACCCGCGGCCTCCTTGTGGGCATGATCGTGGCGACCCCGTCCCATCCCTATGGGTGCGGCGGCAGATCCTGGGGGCACGTAGGGCTCTACGCGGGCGACGGGTCTGTCATGCACTGCAACGACGGCAAGGTGCTCACCGCCCCGCTCGAACTCTGGATTTCCGCCTACGGCGTCATGGCGGAGCCACGCTGGGGATGGCTCGGCGGCATCGCGCTCGACTAAGCCCCGCTCGCGCGCCGCCGAGCCTCCTAGAGCACCTGATGCCGCCTGAACGAGGCGGCGGCAAGGGGCGCCATCGCCACCGACAGGACGATATATGCCGCGACGACCATCCCGACGAGGTCCACCACGACCGGCCCCACGGGATAGGAGTTCATCGCAGAAAACAGCGCGTCGAAGTTGGTGAATCCCAGCGGGAAGAGGGCGAGCACATGGGCGAGCGCCCCGATGCCCGCAGAGGGCACCATGCCCGTCAAGAACGCAAGCACCACGTCTGCCACGAAGACCGAGAGCGTCGAGCGCGTACGTGAAGAGAGCGCGAGCGTGAGGCAGGTGAACCCCATGCAAGCAAGGTACATGAGTCCGACCGAGATGAGCGCCGCCTGGCCGGCAGACAAGGCATACGGGCACGAAAGCGAGATGTTTTGTATCGAAAGCCAGAAGCCGTCAGGCCCGAAGAACACCAGCGAGAAGCCGACGACGATCGCCGCCGCCATGGCGAAGTACGCCGTCGCATAGAGCAGCGCCGCCACCACCTTTGCCGCCACGAGTTTTGAGCGGCCGTATCTGGTGGAGAGCACCACCGCGTCGGCGCCCGACTGGTACTCGAATGAGAACACCGGGGCGACGGTCACGCAGATCGACAGGATCGCGAACACCAAGAACGCCACGCAGCTGATGATATTGGACCATCCCCCTACATAGCCGTAGGAAAGCGGCCGCTCGACCGACGCCTGCATGTCGGTCCAATAGGAGCGCTCGGCATCCGAGTACGCCCACGTGCCGCCCTGTCCGTCGTCCAGATTGCTCTCCGTCATCTGCGCGACGGCGCCGTACCAGTCGGCAGCCATCTCGGGCGTCACCCGCGCAGCGGTCTGGGCGGGCTCCTCCCCTGCGATGCGCCAAGGCGCAAGCAGCGTGCTCCAATACGAATTGTAGAGCTCATAGACCTCTTCGGTGTCAAAGGCCTCGAACATAAGGTCATACACCGCGGCGCCGGTCATGCCGCCCACCGCCTCGCGGTCGATGCGCTCAAAGAGCCGCTCCTGATAGGAGGCTATGTCCGAGGCGACCCGCCCGGGATCGAGCGTGCCCGCATGCGCGTCGTCGTTCTCCTTGACCTGTGCGATGGCGTCGGGCCCAGGGAGTATGTTGCCCTGGGCGTCGGTCGTCTGCGTCTGGACCACGTTGAGCGTCATGATCGCAGCCATGAACACCAAGACCCCCAGGTTGACCGCCGCGGCGACACGCCTGGTGAGCATCTTTTTCAACTCGAATACGACAAGGCTAGCCATGGCGGTCCTCCTTGAAATGCACGCCCGCGGCGAGCGCCGGGCCAGGTTCGCGGAACACATACAGGTAGAGGTCCTCGAGCGTGGGCGCCACCGAGACAGACCCGGCGAGCTCGGGGGCGTCGGCGACGTAGCGAACGCACGCCGCGCCGCCATCCAGATAGTGGATGTTGCTTGCCGTGAGCCTGCCCTCAAGACGCTCCGCCTCGCGCGCGGGAAGCGTCGCCTCCCACACCTTGCCCTCCGCCTCGGATACCAGGTGCGCCGGAGAACCCGAGAGCACGATCGCGCCGCCGCGCATGACGAGGATCCTGTCGGCGATGTACTCGACATCTGAAACGATGTGCGTCGAAAGCAGCACGATCTTGTCTTGCGCAAGGCTCGCGATGAGGTTGCGGAAGCGCACGCGCTCCTTGGGGTCGAGTCCCGCCGTGGGCTCGTCGAGCACGAGCACCTCGGGGTCGTTGAGCACCGCCTGCGCGATGCCGAGGCGCTGGCGCATGCCGCCCGAGAACGTGCGGATGCGGCGCCGCTCCTCGCCGGCAAGCCCCACCTGATCGAGCAGGCGGAGCGAGCGGGCGCGCGCGTCATGCCTCCCGATGCCCTTGAGCGCCGCCATGTATTCCATGAAGTCGAGCGCCGTGAACTCGGGATAGTAGCCGAAGTCCTGGGGAAGGTACCCCAGAAGCGAGCGGTAGGCATCGCCCAGATGCGAGATCGGCACGCCGTCGTAGGAGACCTCTCCCCCGGTCGGGCGAAGCACGCCGCAGATCATGCGCATGAGCGTGGTCTTTCCCGCGCCGTTGGCGCCGAGCAGGCCATACACCCCCGCAGAGAGCGCGGCGCTTACGCGGTCGACCGCAATCTTTGGACCAAACTTCCTGGTCAGACGGTCAAGCTGGAGTTCCATACACACCATCCTCTTTTCAGTTGACATCAAGCAGGACTTGGGGCGACGCCGATATCCCTGCGGCTGCGCGCAGCCACCGGCGCCCTTCAATGCAGGCGAACACGCCGGCGGACGCGGCGGCGCCCAGCCAGATGGCCCCGGACGTGGCACCGAATGCCTCAGGGAGCGCCAGATACAGCCCGAGGCACGCCGCAAACACCAGCGCCGCGCTCGCCATCGCGCCCACGGTCGCGTCGGAGCTCGACACCCGGCGCGCGACGGCGAGGCCCGATGCGACGGCGAGCAGATACGGCGCGCCGATCTGGGCCGCCATCAACCAGAGCGAGTAGCCGGATGCCACCAGGCCCGAAACTACAACGATAAGGAGAGCGTCGATGCAGCCGAGCACCACCAGGCGGGCACAGGCGACCGACTGGGCGTTGACCGCGCACGACGCCTCAAGCTCCGCCATGGAGCAGGAGCGCGAGCGCGTCGCCTCCGAAAGGGATGCAAGGGCGAGCACGGCGGCAAGCGCTCCGGCCAGCAGCCCGTATGAAACGCCCGCCCCAGCCGCCGCAAACGCCGCCAGCACCACGACGAGATGCAGCGCCCAGCACATGGCTCCCATATACCGGACCTGCACCGCGGCGACATGTGGCCATCCCGGCCAGGCAGGCCGCGCCGCCTGTGCCGCAAGCGCCGCCACGAGTCGCTCCCGAGAACCCATCGGCTCGTCCGTCGCCAGCGATTCATCCACATGGTGGAAATGGCTCCGCAATGAGGCTTCCAGCGCCTGCCTCTCACTTCGTCTCATCGACGCCCTCCTTCCCGAGACCGCCCCGCGCGTGCTGGAGCTGCCCCCGAAGCGCTTCTAGACCGGCCGAGATGGTTCGCGAAGCGGAGAACCGGCTTATCCCCATCACGCGCGCGACCTCGGCAACCCCCAGCCCCTGGCCGTATCGGAGCTCGACGGCCTCACGCTGGGCACGCGGAAGCGAGGCGAGGGCGCGGGCGACATCATGCTCGCCGTCGTTCTCACCCGGCTCATCACGACCGTCGCTGACCGTCTCGGGAAGCTCGTCCCAGCCCTTCGCCTGCGCACGCAGCATGTCGATGCAGACGTTGCGCGCGATGGCTATCAGGTAGGCGCCCGCCTGCCCCCGCTCTCGATAGCCCCCAGAGGCACGGACAAACCGCAGAAAGGCCTCCTGGGCGGCATCCTCGGCAAAGCCCGACGGCGCATGGCGCCGGCAATATCGGACAACGTCCGCGTAGTGTTCTTCGACCAGACGCTCCGCATCTGCCTGACTGCGAGAAAACAACGGCACCCCGCATCACCTCCCTCTAACCCTACTAACGGGAGGCGGAAGTGAAATGTGCGGTCGAAAGGAAAAAACTTTGAAGCACCTGAAATCTGCACGCCGCAAACCGGCATGGAACGCATCGATGCTGAGTCGAGGGTGCGCTACCGGTCCAAACCTGCCAGCATGTCGGCAATGCGCCCAGCCATGTCGTCCGCCGCGGCGCGCATGTTGCCGATCCAGGGCGTGAGGGCGGGATCGCCCCCTGCCTCCGCCTCCAGCACGTCGCAGTTTGCCGTCACCGCCATGAGCGGCGGCGCGCCACTTTCCGCCGTCGCTCGCACTTAACCGAGCAACGGCGACCTCTTTTTTCACCGTTGCTCGGCTTTTTTACAAAATCGGGGCCATTTTTGTAACTTTACGTAGATTCGACGAGGCGGGCACGCGCAGACGGATTGCGTGCAGATTGCTGGCGCCGCCCCGGCCCCGAGCGCGGACGCCTGCCATATTGGCGACCCGAACGTGGAAGCAAGCCGTCTATACTCGATGGAGCCGGAGAGCCCCGAACCAAGGAGTCCCCATGCCCCGCACGCCCATCGCAAAGATGTCTCTCTCCAAGATCTATCCCTTGCTGGTTCAAAAGGCCGAGCGCAAGGGGCGCACGCGCGCCGAAGTCGACGAGGTGACCCGCTGGCTGACCGGCTATGACCAAGAGACGCTCGAGCGCCAGATAGAGACCGGGGTCGACTACGAGACCTTCTTCGCTCAGGCACCGTGCATCAATCCCAACCGCACGCTCATCACAGGAAAGATCTGCGGCGTGGACGTCGCCACAATCGAAGACCCCGTGGTACAAAATGCACGCTATCTCGACAAGCTCGTCGATGAGCTCGCCCGCGGACGCGACATGGAAAAGATTCTGCGTTCCTAGGTGGATGATCGGGGACGGGTCCAATCCATCCAAGTGGATGATTGGGGACGGACCCGATCCATCCCATCTGAGCAAATCGGGGACGGGCTCGTTCCATCTCAACGCGCATCGATTTCGCCCCACGGCCCGCGCATCCAAATGAACGAGGAGAGATGCCATGAATCACTCTGAGGTACGGCCCAGCATCCATCCGACCGCGTTCGTCGCCGATGGCGCCGTGGTGTGCGGCGACGTCACGCTGGCAGAAGACGTAAACATATGGTTCAACGCCGTGCTGCGCGCCGACTCGGATGCAGTCGTCGTGGGAGCGGGCACCAATATCCAAGATGGCTGCATCGTGCATGAGGACCGGGGATGCCCGGTCAAAATCGGCAGCAACGTGACCGTAGGACATGGAGCAGTCCTGCATGGCTGCACCGTGGGAGACGACACGCTCGTCGGCATGGGCGCCATCGTGCTGAACGGAGCGGTCGTTGGCTCTGGATGCATCATCGGCGCCGGCGCGCTCGTGACGCAGGGGGCGACGATTCCCGACGGCAGCCTTGCACTCGGCAGCCCCGCGCGCGTGGTGCGAGCCGTTACAAAAGAGGAGCAGGAGCACGCCATCGCCGGGGCACGTCGCTATGTCGAGGAGGCTCGCGCGTATCGCGCACGACAAACGGCCTCCGAGCATGATTGAGCGCGCTACGCTCGCCCCTCCGCTGGCCACGCTCGTGCTGGCGGCACCTCATACGATGCATGCCGGCAGCACGCGTCCCCAAAACCGATCGACGGGCTCAGGCGCTTGCCGCAAGCTCCCGCTGAACGCGTTTGGGAAGCTTCGCGAACACGAGGCGATAGCTCATCTCGCATAAGTCGAGCACAAGCTCCTCGGTAGGACCGTCGGGCGACCCGACGAGATTCAAGTCGACCGAAATCCACGTGCGCCCGTCTGAGTAGTAGCCCGGCAGCACGGCGTTTGGATACTCGGCCCTCAGCTCGCGAATGCGGTCTGGGTCGCACTTGAGCGACAGCAGGTGCCTTCCCGCATAGGGCGGCTTAGCGTCTGGCGCCGCCGTGAATTCGCAGGCGAACTGCTTTCCGCCTACCCACCAGACCATCCATCCCCACACCTCATGCAAGGCGTTCGACGCGCCCGGAAGCGAACCCATCCGCTCACCGATGTTCAATGCTTCCATTCGCATTCCCCGTTCGAAAGATATGGCTACTTCTCGTCTCCATAGAACCCCTCGTCGCTCATGGTCGACCAGGAAAGATACATCTCGCGATAGTTTGCCTTGATAAAGCGCTGGATTATGCGGGCTTCTCGCTCTGACAGAGACCCTCGATGCTGCATGACAGAATCTCCGTTGCTCTTAACGAAAAACTTAGCCGAACCGCCTTCCGTTAATTTCGCGTCGCTCGCATGAACATGCATACACTCAACGATGCAGTGTGCCGTGAAATACAGGTAGTATCCACATACCTTGAAATCGAAGTATTTTGGCATGGCTACACCGCTAAGAAATCGCGGTTACGGCAGTAATACTCCCCTACTATTGACAGCTCTATGTCGTCCATGCTTGTCTCGAGAACCTCTCCCGCATGAGAGAGCACAACGGCACGCGACGGAGCACTCAGATTAAGCACGCGAACAGACCCATCGGTGACGGTGAACGCATATCCATTCACGATCATGTCGGCCGCATCTGCCACCGCCTTGAGCTCGGACTCACTCATAGCTCACCACAACCTCTTTAATAGGTGCCAAAATACGCTTGGCGTCGAAGTAAAGGTTGTTCAGAATCGGAACAAGATCGATATACTCTTCGACCGGCGCTGATGCCCCATCATATTCGGCGTCAACAACAAGATAACCGTTATCCCACTGCTTAATCGAAAGGTAGCGCTTTAAAGCACGTGAGGTTCGGAAACGAATGACATGCGGACCGAACGAGAAGATGGAATATGCGCCCTTGCTACTCAAGCGAGCACACCCCGAAACATCGTTTACCATGTGGCACCTCCTCGCCTCAGCTCACAGTATACCCACGATACAGCCCCATGCCCCTCACTCGCCCTCGCGCCAGCGCTTGAGCGTGGGGGCACCGCTACATCGCGGGCGCCCTACGCACGGACGCGCACGGGGTGCCTGATGACCGTCTTGAGATTCTCTGGCTTTGTGCGACGCGGGTCCCCCAGGTATATCTCATGATGCAGACGGACGGAGGGCACTCCCCCATGCGCATCAAGGGCGTCGAGCACCGCAGCCGCATCGAATGCACCCGTCGCCCTGTGACCGACCGGGGACTCGCCGCCTTCGGCAATATCGGTCTCAAGCCCCTCTTCCTCAACAAATGAAGCCAGCTTTGCTATGGTCGCCGGCTCATCGTCGTACGGCCCGCGATGCATGATCTGCACGCACGGGCCCTCGGCAAAGCGGATCAGACGCATGTCGCCACGATCGAGGGCTCCGGCAAGCTCGGGCTTCTTCTCGGCGAGCATGGCACACGCCCGGGCGAACACCTCGGGCGTCACAAAGTCTGGCTGCCGGATAAGCGAGACCCACGACAACGCGCCCTTGTCGACGATAGCCGTGCCGCTGAAGGCCCCGGCGCCGCTCCACCAGAGCCCCTCAAGCGGCGGGACCACATAGTCGAAATAGCCTTCAGGCTGCCACGAGCCCATCTTGGCCATCTTCACCGAATACGAAAACCCATAGAGCAGCGCGAGCGCCTGTGAATAGGCGCCGCCCTCCTCGTTGGGGTCACCCGTGCCGGCGACCGCGGCAAACGTCATCGCGGGAACCTCGACACGCATCGGTTTCGCCTTGGCTTGGTACAAGTCGCGATACTCTTTTTTGAAGTCAAACGCCATGTCGAGCCCCTCTGCCGCAGACTACCTTGCCGTCAAGCATAATCGAACATAGGTTCTATTTCAAGACGCTGCTCGCCTGCCGGACCTATTCTTCATCGCGCCAGCGCTTGAGCGTGGGGAGCACCGCCCCCAAGAGCGAGGCGCTTTCGTCTATGGTCCAGCCCATCGCCTCCGCCATGCGCGGCGCGCATTCCTCGATCATGTCTTCCATGGTGGTCTCGTAGGTGTAGGCGCCGTCGTCGTAGCACCAGCGGCAGAACTCCTCGGTCTCGGTGCCATCCGCCTCGTGGCCATGCTGACCCGGCGCGGTGAACATCATGCCGCAGCTCTGGCAGTAGTGCTCGGGCATCTCCAGAAGCTCGGTCACCGGCACGTCCAGCGTAAGGGCAATCAGCTTGGTCATATCGATGCCCGGGGTCGTCTCGCCCGTCTCCCAACGGCTCACCGCCTGCCGGGTGATGTAGAGCCGCTTCGCCAAATCCTCCTGCGTGAGCCCTCGTTCGCGGCGCAGACGGGGAAGCACGTCCTTGATTGCCATGGGGTCCTCCTGACCTCGACGCTCTCAGTGTGCCCATTATCAGGCGGCCGCGACGGAGCAGCAAGCAACGCTCTGTTGCGCAGGACGTGCCACCGGGCCGAAACGTCTGGGCAAGGCGGCGCCCCGGGCTACTCCTTATGCGCCGTGGCGACGCACGCCGTAAAGCCGACGCGCTCCCAGCCAACCCGCTTGAACCATGTTCCGAGCAGCTCGCGAAGCTCGGACTCCGAATACATGCGCACGTCGCCCTCGCGGGACAGAGGCATCCATGCGTTCATGATGGCGCGGGCGGGAGCCGGCTGCCACACGTCGCCCACCACGAGCATGCCGCCGCGTCGGAGCACGCGCCACATCTGGAACGCGGCGCGCTTGGGATCGGGGTAGTGATGGAACGAGTCGTTGCAGACCACGAGGTCGAACGATTCATCATGGAACGGCAAGCGCTCGGCGTCCCCCTCGAGAACGTCCGCCCTGCCAGCAAGACGCCCCCGAGCCCGCGCGACCATGGCGCTCGAAAGGTCGATCCCCGTGAGGCGGCATCCCGGAACGGCGTCGAGCAGCCGGCAGGCGAGCGCCCCGGTGCCGCATCCGACATCGAGGATGTGCGGCGCCCGCTGGCCCGAGAACGCCTCTTTGGCGACGGCGACCACCCATGGATACAGCGACCGGGCATGGCTTCCCTGCATGCCGCCGTCGTAGCTTTCCGCCTGCTCATCGAATGCCGCGCGCGAACGAGCCTTCAGCCGCTCCGAGGCAGGTCCGTTTTCTTCATGACTTCCCATCTTCCATCCTTTCATTAAACATTGTTCAATACTTGCATTCGAGAAAAGCCCTGGCTCCATGTGCCAGGGCGGATCTCCTGAGCCGGGGTGCGCGGACGCCTTGCTACCCCGCGTCGGCGCCCCTGCGGAACTCGGCAAGCAGGGCCCCGAAATATCTCCGCGCAGCCTGCAACGCCCGCCCATCGGGCATGCCGGGGCCCGATGCGAGCCCGATGCTCCCATACACCATCATGCTCGCGAGCGTCCCGGCCTCCGGGGCAGCAGCGCCCCGCGCGGCAGCATCCCGTTCAAGCGCCGCCGCCACATGCGCGCCCACCACCTCGCACAGGGCGAGCGAAAGCCGGTCGTGCAGGGCGTCGTTGCCTTCGGCATGGAAATAATCCGCGTAGGGAAACGCATCTTGATCAGCGGCGAGCGCGAGCGCGCGGTCGAGCTGCTCATCGAGCGTCAGCGACCGGTCGTCGAATATCCGGCAGAGGGCCTCCGCGCTCTGGCGCGCGTACTCCTCAATCGTCGCGTCAAACAGCGCCTGCTTGGAATCGAAATAGTGGTAGGCAAGCCCGGCAGCCACCCCCGCCTCGCGCGCGACCGCGCGGACCGACACGTTGTCGTAGCCCTTTTCGGCAAATAGCCTCATGGCGCACGCGAGCAGCTCGTGCCTGCGCTCCTCGGGATTCTTGATGGTACGGGCCATGGTGCCTCCTCACTTTGCGTGCAGGATACACCTTCATTGAACATTGGTCAATATTCGGTTGATTTCAGAATTTGCCTGAGATATAGAATCCCATCTCGCTGACGGCATGGTCGACGTCCTTGTCTTATACATGCCCCACCGGTCCAGCCCGGTCATCAGACTTGTACGCATGGGGTCGCACCGAGAGCTATTTCTGCGTCCGCTACAATAAACCCCCCATGCCACAGAGCCCAGGTAATCGCCCCGTCAGGCCCCAACGCCGCCTTGACGCCCGTTCTCGCGGCGATAGGCGCTCGGGCTCATGCCCTGCCACGCGCGAAACGACTCTGCATAGCAGCTCGCCCCTCCAAAGCCCACCGACAGCGCAACCTCGGTGACCGAGGCGTCGGTATCCCTCAGCAGCTCCGTGCTTTTCCAGAGCCGATAGCGGTTGAGGTAGGCAACGGGCGACATGTTCACAAATCGGGCAAACAGGCGACAGCACGTGCTCTGCCCCACCATCCCCGCCTCGGATATCTGAGCCAAGGTGACGCGCTCGGTGTAGGAGCGCTCTATGAACAGGAGCATGCGCTTCATGGCGTCGAGGTCTCGGTCCCGGCGAGGAAGGGTTGGGACGGGGGATGCGGCGCCTGGAGGTCGACCCTGTAGGATAAAGCGACGCGGACGCGGCAGGTCTGGTGCCGGCGAGACAGGCTAGGGAGCAGACGCGGCAGGTCCGGAATCGACGCGACGAGCCCGGGGCGGGCGCGACGGGTCCGGTGCCGGCGCGACCGGTCGCGTCGCCATCGCTACTGCTCGGCTCGCGCCGGACGAATCCACGCGAGCAGCTCCTCGGCATCCGATGCCGCGAGGTCGCGCAGGGCGATGTCCCCGCTCGCCGCAGTGAGCGTGGCGAAGGTCGCGAGCTTCAGCCGGCGCTGGAAGGGGGTCGCCGAAACCGTCGCATGCTGGATGCGCGTGCGCGGCACGATCTGCATCCGGCGAAGGACGCCACCTGAGACCAGCACAAGGCGCCTCCGGTCGTGCCCGATGCGACTGCCCCGATATCGGAGGACGGCATGCAGCGCCATGCGAATGCCGAGCGTCGCGCCGACGACGGCAAGCAGCACGTCGAGCACGATCAGCAAAAGCCCCCAGACCTCTCCATCAGGCAGGACATGGCCGGCGAGGACGCCGGCGCCGACCAGCGCGCCAAGAAGCAGCGACACCCTGAGACACGTGCGAAACACCAGCCTGCGCGCCGCGGCGGGCGGAAGCCTCACCAGGCTGGACGCGGCGGGCGCTCCGGCAAATTCCGGCGCCATCGCCTCGAGAAACGCGTCGACCTCCGACAGGCGGATAAACGGATGGAGCACCACGCCGTCGGAGGTGGACGACTCCTCGGAAGAACCGATGCTCCCCACCACCGACGCACGCACCTCGGCATAGCCCATGAGCTGGCGAATCAGTCCCTGACGGATATCGATCGCCTGGATGCGCTCGAGCGCCACCGTATGCGACGTGTGGCTGAGCAGTCCCCGCTCGACCGAGATGCGCCCGCCCGCACGCTCTGCGCGATAGCCGGCAAAGCCTACCAGGCTGATGACAAACGAAGCCGCGAAGCCCACCACGAAGGCGAGCGCGAGCAGAAGCACTGCGGCTCCGACAAGCAGGCTCATCGGAAGCGCGGCGACGCCGCCGGCGGCCTCTGAAAGGTTGACCAGCTGGCTTTCCTGCAAGAAGTTCAGCGCCTGGACGATGAGGATGAGAAAGGCCGCCGCCTGCGCCACGACGCGCACCTCTGACAGCGCCGCCATGATAAGCTGGCCGCCGGTGAGGGTGTAGCGGGCGTCCGGGACAGGAGCGGACGCCGCATCGGAACCTGCCCCTGACGAGGCGGCTCCCTCTGCCAGGGGCCGCGAGGCGTCCGCAGGGCCGCTCTCGATGGCGACGGCTTCGGCAGGAGCCCCTGCATCTGCGGCGCCCCCTTCAAGAACCGCGGCCTTGCGACGAAAGAGCTCCTCGCGCAGGGCGTGCGCCATGCCCGCCTGGAGCCCCTTGATGCACGTCGCCTCGCCCTCGGAATCGGCCGCTCCCGTATCGAGGTCGAGCGTCATGAGGCCCAAGACGCGCTCGACCATGCCTGACGACATGTTGACGCTATGGATATGCTCATAGGGAACCTGGAGCTGCCTGGCGTTGACGACGCCGCTGCGCAGCATGATGCCCGCCTCGGTAAGCTCCCACGTACGCGTGCGCCACGCAACGACCGCGCCCAGCATGTTGACCGCTATGATGGCGGCCGCGATGGCGATCACCTCGGGGACCTCTTCGATCCCACCGCCCGCAAGCATCCGGGCGACGGCCACGAGCGACACGCCAAACGCGACGCCCAGACCGCTCGCCGCGCCCGTTATCAGCGAAAGCGCGCTGCCCCGGTGCACGCCCGCAAGCGTCGGGTCCGTCTGCTCGAACAGCGAGCGCTTCGGGTTGGTGAGCCGCTCCGCCTCAAGCTCGAGGCCCTCCAAGGTCACGTCGCGTGCCGGATCGGCCGAAGCGCCCGCTTCCGGCACGTCCGAGGATGCCTGGCCGGCACGATCCGCGACATCCTCGGCCGAGGCGCGTTCAGCATCGGGCGCGGTCGCGTCCGCCACGTCGGGGGCGGCAGGTCCTGCGGATACCCCCAGCTTGCCGTCTTCGACCTTCTCGTCAGCGGCGCCCATGCTACACGTCCTCCTTGGCGAGACGGGCAAGCTCGGCGACGCGGTCGCGCAGGGTGTTGGCATCGTCCGCCTCAAGCCCGGGAATCTCAAAACTCTCCCCCGCCGTCGAGATGCGCACGGCGGCCAAGCCGTTCGCCTTCAGAAACGGCCCCTGCTTCGTCTCGACGTGCTGCACGCGGACAAGGGGCACGATGACGCGCTTCTTTACGAAGACGCCGTGGTAGAGGTCAACCTCGGTGGGCGTGACGTCAAAACGCCAGGTTGCATATTCCACGCGCGGGCTGATCGCCATGTCGGCAAGCTCGATGACCACCAGCGCCGCCGTAATGATGAGCGGGATGAGCAAGGGACCCTCGAACCAGCGGACGGCAAGCGTCGCCGCCGCGCCTACGACCACGGTTCCCGCGATAAGCGCTAGCGAGCTTGCGTACCAGACCCGCAGCATGCGTGGGTCGAGGCGGCGCGAGGGGAACTCCATCGAAAACTCCTCAGAACACAGGCAGGCACTCATTGCTGAGAATGATAACATCGCAGCCCCGCGCCCCATGGGGCAAACGCGCAGCCGCGCCGAGTCGCTGCGCAGCGTTTGGAAACCCGTCCGGCTTTGTCCGGCTCTGCAATAATCTTTGCAAAGTCTACTTGTCATTTATTGCAAAGCATACTATGCTTATATTGCAAAGCTTGCTTTGCATATCGCAATCCGGATGCACCCAGGGTAAGGAGGACTATGAGGAGCCGTATTCGTGAGCTCAGGCGTGCGCAAAAGCTCAGCCAGGCTGAGCTCGCCGACGCCGTCGGCACGACGCGCCAGACCATCACCTCCATCGAGGTGGGCAAATACACCGCGTCCCTGCCGCTCGCCTACAAGATCGCCCGCTATTTTGGACTCACCATCGAAGAGGTCTTCGACTTCTCGGAAATCGACGAAGAACTGTAAACGCCACATACTGGGCAGCCTCGCCGCGCAGCGCGCCACAAGATGCGCCGCGCAAAAGACGACACGCCGCTCGAAGGGAGATGCAACCACCATGACCACCATGAACGCCCTGCGCGAAGATGCCAGCAGACGCCTCCGCCGCGAAACCGTCTCGGCCGCAGCCATCTGCCTCGTGCTCGTCACGGGAGGCGCGCTCACCGCAACCGAGAACCTGCCCGCCCTGAACGGCACCACCAGCACGTCGGCCTTCCTCTTGGGGGTGGTGATGGGGCTGTGCGCCGTTGCAGCCGTAGCCACCCTCAAAAGCATCGTGGACCTTCGCCGCGCCCTCTCCGACGACCGGGAGCTGCGGCGGCTCCATGCGAAGGAGAACGACGAGCTCCAAGCCCACATGGAGCGCGAGGTCGCACGAACGTTCATCCAGCTCATGCCCGTGCTTGCCGTGATCGCCATCTTCGTCGGGGCGCTCGTGAGCCTCGAGGCCATGGCGGCAGTTGCCGCAACGCTCGTGTTTCTCTCGGTGGCGCTGCTCATCGTGAAGGCCTCGTACAAGATCCGCCTGAAGGGCGACATCGATGGCGGGGAGGAATAGCAGGCACAGTATCTTCTAAACTATATTATGAAGTTTTATTATATACTTCTAACTATAGTTTAGAAGTTAGGAGCGAAGTCATGACAGCTGCCGATGTCACGGCTCTTGTGCGCGAGCGAATGACAGAAACCATCCCATCCCCCTCACCTCGCAAGCACATCATCCGCGAGCTCCCCGAGCCCGCGCGCTTCAACCTCGTTCACATCATTACCGGTATGCGCCGGTGCGGAAAAACGTTTTACCTCTTCCAGCTCATGCAGTCGCTGCTCGCCAAGGGCGTGCGACGCGAGCGCATGCTCTACTTCGACTTCTCAGACGAACGTCTGAAACCCTTAGACCGCAACATCATGCAGGCCATCGTAGAGGAGTACTGGAGGCAAGTGCCCGAGGCGCGCGATCAAGGGTGCTATCTCTTCCTCGACGAGGTCCAAGAGATTGACGAGTGGCAGGGATTCTGCCAGCGCATTGCCGAGCAGGAGACCGTCACCCTCGTCATCACCGGCTCCTCTTCGAAGGTCTCGTCCTCAGAGATAGCCTCCTCTTTCCGCGGGCGCTCCCATGTCCACGAAATGTGGCCGCTTTCGTTTGCCGAATACTGCTCGTTTAACGGCATCGCGATTCCAGACGCAGAACAGACAGCATTTTCCCCGAGGGAAGCAACGCGCTACGAGAGCGCCTTCGACGATTATCTCCAGTGGGGAGGCTTCCCCGGCATCCAGCAACGACCTATCGGCGACCGCATCGAGCACTTGCAGGGCTACGTCCGCGATGTGGTCGCGCGAGATGTCGCCGAGCGCTCCGGGCGAGGAGACATCTCGCTCACGATGCAACTGGCACTGTTCGCCATCCGCAACACAGCTTGTGAGCTTTCGTCTAACGATCTGTCGAAGCGCCTTACGGAGCTGGGCTACAAGGCGTACTGGAACAAGGTGACAAAGCTGCTTGAGCTGCTGCAACAGGCATACCTCATACATTACCTACCGGAATACACCACCATGTTAAAGCCAAACACGACCGCAGTGCCCAAGGTGTATGCCGAAGACCACGGCCTCGCCATGGCGGTTTCGCGCGCCAGCCAGCAAGACCACGGCAAGCGCCTGGAAACCCTGGTATACCTTGAGCTGCGACGTCGATTCTCTGGCAGGAGGACCGACGCCATCTCGTCCCTTTCTGTACCCGACGGCTCGAACGCGAAGGTCGATTTCATCACGGGCGATGCGCTGGGACTCGACCCCTACGAACTGATCCAAGTGTGCTTCGATATGAGCGCCGAGCGAACGAAGAGGCGCGAAATCGGCTCGCTCGAAGCAGGAATGCGCTTCACGCATTTGAGCGAGGGGCTCGTCCTTACGCTCCGCGAAGAGGGCGTCGTTCAAACAGATGCGGGCACCGTTCGCATCATGCCGACCTGGAAGTGGTGCTTGCTGCCCCATGAGTTTACGGAGGGACGAGCACAGGACTGGGATTTGAGAGAACAGCAAGCACAGCAAGTGTATGTACACTTGCTGAAAAGCGGTGCTTGCCATACCGGAGTGGCTTGCTGATTAGCAAGCACATCCGGTGTGGCCACACACCGGAAAAATGACGCTCCGGGCTGTCTGCCGAAGCGCCATTTTTCTATTTTGGGATAGTCCCAAACCCTTAAGCTTCAGCCTTTATCAAAGGCACTCTTGTTTACCCAAAGTTTATCTGGGTTTTACTTTCAAATGGTGGCAACCTTACTGCTTGCAATATATAAGAGACTTGAATGATTGTATACATAGCCGAAAGGAGGAGCGGCTCGTGGACAATTCGACGGCATTTTGGAGTATCATATTCCCGACGCTTCTGCCTTTTATCCTGATTATCGTTTTCTTCCTGCTGTGGCGCGTCATAAAGTGGCTGGAACGACGAAAGTGGAAGCCGATAACAGCCCGTGTCCTGCATATTGAGACAATTGACAAAAAGGATAGCGATGGCGTTTTAGAGCCGCGAAAGTACAAACTGGATCTTGTTTTTCAATGGCAGGGTATAGACTGGTATCGAAGCTGGATATTCCCCCGTATATACGATCTTCCCAAAGTGGGTGATATTCTTCAGCTGCGCTATCATCCGAAGAAGGAGGATTTCCGGCTCGTCATGAGTGCGGCTGAGAAACGGGAATACAGACACGCTCGTGTGGTAACTTGGTTGTTTTTGGTTATGATTGTTACTCTGCCAGTATTGATTAGTTTGGCGTGTTCACATTTGCCACAGGGATTTTCCCTTTCCGAAATGTCATTGTGTTTGTTTTGCGCGGTGCTGTATCTCGTTATATTCTGGATCCGGCGTTTTGTCGGCACTCATCGCTCCCGCCGTAAAATCGAGTTGGGAGAGCTACGGCCTATCACCGCTCAGGTTCATGGATTCCGCAAAGACAGCGAGGGTGATGTTTACGCCTTTTGTGTTGTCAGAGTCAATGGCGAGGAAAAAGAAGTCACCCTGCCCATTATCCATGGCAAGCGTTATGAAATTGGCCAGTGGGTTACACTTTACTTAAATCCAGAGACTGGTGATGTATTGGCCTTGCCCCGAATGGATACAAACGGCTAAGGCATTGTACCTCAACGAATCATGTTCCTATCTGTGATAAAGGGCATACACTATGGACGATGATAGAATTAATCAAGAAAAGCACAACTGCAAATCAGAGAAAAAAGGGATAAAACTATTTGTTTTGTCGCTTGTAATCCTTTTTTTCTTACCTATTACTGCCTTTGCAGTATTGGATTGGTTTGCGAGTTCCGATGCTCTTGCCATCGGAATTACAGGATACATACAAACTGTAATTGTCAATGGCGTTTTGGGACTATTGGCCGTGATTATAGCCCTCGTTTCTATGGTAAAACTGGCTCAGCCAAATAAATCGTTCAAGCAAATAATTGGAAGAACGGTTGTAATCATTGTGTGTGTGGGTGCTGCTTTTTTCCTTGTCCGCCCTCTAATCTTGGATATACCCTATCTCGAGCACCCGGAAGCCGCCTATTTGGAGCGGCTGGAATTTGAATATTCGCGAGGGATCGGGGACTATGGTTCGGACGACTATTATCTGCGCGGCGTAGATATGACCGGCGAGCGGCATTCCTTTGAAATCAGTGAAAAGAGGTACGAGGAAGGGCGCGCGCTGTGGGGCGGGAACGACTACAATCTGTTTGCGAAAGTCACCTACCTGCCGCACACCTCCACCTTGATGTCGCTCGATTTTATGACAGAACTCGACGCGTCAGGGGCAGAATTGTACCCACCATCCCCTGAACTCCCGAATGATTGGGAAAGTTTTTCAATCCAGATCAATGATACGGTTTATACATTACCAGTTCCCCTTGCGGCTTTCCTTGACGATGGGTGGGTGATTTCCGAGGAGGATGCCGGGCTTTCTCTGGCTGGCGCGGAAGGCCCGTATGCGTCCTATGAATGGGAATGGGTCTCGTTGACCAATAACCACGAGCAGGATATCAGCGTCTGTGTCTTCAACACCACCGAAAGCACGATCCCTGTCGCCGAGAGCACGGTGGGAGGTATTCATGTCATATATGGTAACTACGACTTTTCCGGTACGGAACTACGCATTCCCTGTGGGTTGATGCTGGGATGGTCAACCAGAGAAGATGTATTAAAGCTGTATGGTCAACCAAACGATAGCTTTGAGGCAACCTACGGTGGATATAGCTTGAAATACGAAATTGATAATCCTTATGATCCGGCGTCTTGGAGACTTGGTTTTGATGACTCAGGCATTCTAGACGATGTCATGGTACACCATCAGGCATATTTCCGTTCCGATTGACGGCATAGAATAAAGGAGGGACTGATGGGTGACGCTTTCAAGGTTTTTCGGCTCGCATATCACGATATGTATCCCGTGGGGACCATTTCGAGGTCATCAATGACGTTTAGCCATGACCCGAACTATCTTTCCGCGGCCTGGGCTACGCCGCTTTCGTTTTCTCTCCCCCTCTCAAATCTCCCGTACAAGCTTGATGCGTTTCAGCCATATTTCGAAGGTCTGCTACCCGAAGGGGAGGCACGACGCGCCCTGGCGGGAGAACTCAGAATTCCAGAGCAGGACTGGCTCTCTCTCCTGGCGGCTTGCGGTAGAGATTGCAAAGGCGATGTCGTCGTTCGCAGCGAAGACGACCAGGAATCGTTTGACACGCATGGATATGACGCCGTCACACAAAACGACCTTGTCAAGATGTTCATCGACCGACCGAGCCGCACATCAGAGTTCGGTCGATCCGGCGCCCGCCTCACGTGAGCGGGCGCCGGACGTTGCTACTCCCGATCGAGCAGCTGGCCCAAGGCCACGGGGTCGTTTTCGCCGAGCGGCGTCACCACGGGCTTGCCCTCAACGTCGACGAGCACGGTGATGCCGCTGCCGCCCGTCATGTTGGACGACATCAGCAGATAGTTCACCCCTGTCTGCGTGTCGACGATGATCTTGCGCACGTTGGTCACTCCCTGGGAGTACACCTCGACGAAGCGATCTTGTGCCATTGCGGTTCCTTTCTGAGACGGTTGCAAAGCTATCGTTCAAACATGTTTGATTGATACCGATGTGAGCGGCAGGCGTGATGGGACGACATGCGAGGCGACGCCGTGTGGCGAGATGCGCGGCACATGACAAAAGCGCTAGTTGCCCAGAAGCCGGGAGATGATGCCGGCGGCTCCCCATCCGCAGCAAAGCCCGACGACGATGGCGAGAACGGTGAGCAAGACCCGCCGCGCGACCCAGTGCTCGCCGGCGCGTTGGTTGTAGCGGCTGTTCACGTCGGGGTCCTCGCCCGCCAGATACGCCTCGACCGATTGGTAGGCATACAGCTGGTTGTCATGCCGCATCTTGTCGATTTGAAACGCGGCGACCGATGCGGGGATGAACAGCGCCGCGCCAACAGCCACGATGCATGCGGTGTCAAGATCCAGGACGATGCCTACGATCACCCACGCAAGGCAGGCAAGGCCGAATGCCGCCATGACGATGCCGAAGCAGTGCATCCTCTTTGATCCCGCGGCAAGGGCCTCGCGCATCTCGGGCGAGTCTTCCCTCACCATGGAGTCGATGCTCACGCCAAATAGGTTGCTGAGCAGAAGCAAGCTCTGTACGTCAGGGTAGGTGCGGTCGGTCTCCCAGTTGGATATGGTCTGCCGCGACACGAAGACCGCGTTCGCCAGGTCGGTCTGGGACATGCCCAGCCGCTCGCGATGTTGCTTGATGCGCTTTGCGAGTTCCACGCGGCCCCCTTCCGGCTTGTGCAATTTCGAACCGCGGAAACTGTAGCATCCAAGTGCTTTTACGGATACCACATTGGGCGAATAAGGGCTGTCAAAAGTTTTTGGCAGCTACGGTGAGCTGGTGTTTTGTGACGAGTGGAGGGGTTGGGGCGGGTTGTAGGGACAGAGCAGACGCTCGCGGGAACGGGTACTTTTTGGCGCTTGAGAAACCGCCTTTTACCTGCGCGTTCTCACCTGCTCTGTGACAGTGGCGGCATGCCGTGCGCCAGGCCGCGTCATAGGCGGCAATCACCGATCTCGCGCGCCGCACTTCACAACGGCGATGCCTCTGAGCTGGCAAAACCATCCCGATGTAGATATTGAATTGGAAGATATGTAGGCCCCATGACGATTTTCTTCAAGAAGGGCGCTCGCCCGTCCTATGAGGGCCGGCTATGCGCGCCGCACCGGTATCCAGATCTCGCTATACGCGGTGCCGTCATCGCGGACTCTGCTAAACGAAACCATGCGGAAGCCGTCGAGCGCATAGGGCGCGCTGCCAAGCCATTCGGCGTATATGCGCGCCGTCGTCTGCTGCATGTCCTCGGGAAACGGACCGTCGCTCGGAAAGATCGCCCATGTGCCCGCCGCGGCCTCAAGCGTGGCAAGCCCCTCCCCCACCTCAGAGGTGGGCGCCGTCGTGGCGACGCCGACAAGATGCGTGAGCATGCCCTCTTCGCGTTGGAAATCGGTGTCGGAATCCCATGAGACGTTCAGCACCTCGCGCGGCAGCGGAGCGTCCGACAGCTCCATCAGGCGATGCATCTCGTGGCGCTGCCCAGGCGTTATGGACTGCACGAGATCGGCTATCGCGGGGTTTTCGCCCTCGAACTGCATGGGCACGCGTGCCGAGACTCCAGCAAACCGAAAACCCGGTATCTCCGCAATCCTGTACTCCAAAGCCAGCCTCCTCAGACGCGCGCCTGCCTGACAACGATGGTACGCCTTTGCCGTCCCACGCGACATGCTGACAGCCTACCCGTTGGACTAGTGGGGAAAGATGAGCACACCGAGAAGGATTGCGACGACCTTGCTGCGGCGCTCAGCCTACTTCCCAAAGCAGCCCTTCTAACTTCCAAAGCATGTCGTCTCGGTACTTCCGCACCATGTCGCCACTGTACGGGCTGCCCTCGCGCCGGTCGATCTCGCTCTGGATATAGGAGCGCTGGTTTCTGGAAGCCGAGGCGAGATAGTCGCGCAGGACGCCGTACCCGTCTTCGCCGTGGTCTTCGGCGAGCGCAAGCAACCGCACCTTGGCGAAGTGCTCCACATCGAGCGTCATGACGAGAAGCAAGTCTCGCAGCATGCGATCGGTGTTCGAGAGCAACCTAAGCTGGCCGAAGTCGAGCCCGACATACTTGCCGTCGAGGCCTCCACCGACATGTTTGTCGAAGTTCTTGCGTTAGGCATAGATGCGAAAGAACTGGCATTTGGCACGCAGGTGCCCTGCCGCATCGGCCTCGGAGCAAAGGTAGAAGGTGATATCCTTGTCCTTCATGTGGGCGATTTGCTGGTCGACAGTGAGCAGAGGCTTGACGTGGGCGGGCTGCGGCTGCCGGCCACCTTGCGGTCCGGGCCGGCCATAGGCGCCGGAGGGCTGGCAACCCTGCCGCTGAATGGATGTTTCAAGCTGTTCGGCATTTGCGCGCTGGGCATGCGGATGCGAACTCTCTTGTCTCGTGTCGACGGTCATGAGCCTCCTTCGGTTTCTTGAAGGTCATTCTACCAGCGGGCATGCTGCGTGCGGGGACTCGCGCGAGCTAATGCGGTCGCTGCCCGATGCGGGTGCGGGATGGGCGGCACGCCGCCGATAAGAAGAAGGTTTCCATGGCCGGGAGGACGTGCGGATACGCGCGGGTGAAAACGCGAGGGCAGAGCCTGGAAGGACAGTTGGGCGCATTCACCGCGTTCAGGGCGGACGAGGTATTCGCGGACAAGATGCGTGGCAAAGAACTCCGAGCAACCGGAGCCGCGGAGGTTAATGGGAACGCTAAGAGCGAGCGGATGCCGCAACGAAACCATGTGGAACCGTCAGGTGCATATGCCACGCCCATGCCAAAGGAAGGCCTAGGCCCTATTCCGTCGAGTAGTACGGGCACGCGCCGTGGAGGCACGCGCCGTTTGCCTCGGATACTGCGCAGGCAGGGCTCTCGTCGTCAAGCGCGAGGTCGGTGCCCAGCTCTCGGTTAAACCACGGGACCGCCGAGCGTACCGCTATGCGGGCATCGCGCTTGCAGCAGCGCGGCGCGCCGGCATGCGCTATATGCTGCAATATGTCGGCGACCATAAGCTGGCCTTCGCTCCAGCCCTCAGGCCGAAGCGGGGCGTTGCCCGCCCTGATGGCAAACGCCATGCCGCATGAAGCGGCGGCGCCGCAGACGCCCCATTGGGCACAGGCGGCGCCAGGCACGCACGACCCGCGCCGTTCAAGCTCGGCGAGCTCCCTTGCCAGCGCGTCACGCTCCGCGGCGTCCTTCTCGCCCGCCCGGGCGCAGGTGAGAAGCGCCGTGCCCACAAGCACATGGTGCACCGGTCCAAACGCCGGACACTCTTTATGTGCCATCAGCGCCTCGAGCAGCCTTGCCGGGTCGTTTCCCTCCCATGCAAGACAGGCCTCAAGAATCCACGTGCTTTGCATTGCTCCCCCTTCGCCCGCCGCGACTTCTTGCCATGGCGTCATCTGGATATAGTATATATTGATATATATCGATGTGTTATACCAAATTGACGATTGTCGATGTATTGAGGAGCATACGCGCCAAGATGAGCAGCCTTCCCGTTGTCGCCTTTGTCTGCACGCACAACGCGTGCCGCAGCCAGATCGCAGAAGCCGTTGCACGCGCCTGGGCGGGAGACGCCCTGTCCCCCTGCTCGGCAGGAACGCACCCTGCGAAGCGCATCAACCCCGACGCCCTTCGCATGCTTCGAGACCGCTTTGGCATAGATGCCTCGTCCCAGAAGCCCAAGCCGCTCGGCGAGCTGCCCCGCGTCGACGTTCTCGTCACCATGGGCTGCAGCGTCGGCTGCCCTGCGCTTCCCGCGCGGCATCGGGAAGACTGGGGGCTCGAGGACCCCACCGGCAACGGGGACGAGGCGTTTCTCGCCACCGCCGACATGATTGTCGAGCGAACCATCGACCTCAAGGAGCGCATACAGGCAGGCTGCCTGGACGGAAGCGTCGAGCTCACGCGGCAGCTCACGGCGCGGCGCCTCAAGGCCCTCGCCGACCCCACGCGCCTGCATGTCATCCAGCTTCTCTCCCAACAGGGAGAGCTCTGCGCATGCAAGCTGCTCCCCCATCTTGGAGTAGGCCAGCCCACGCTCTCGCACCATATGACGCTGCTCTGTCGCGAGGGGCTCGTCATTCCTCGGAAGGAGGGCCGCTGGACGCACTACCGCCTTAATCGGTATGCCTTTGCCGCCCTGCGCGACATGCTGCCGGCCTGCCTGCCGGACTAGCGGAGGCGAAGCTCCGCGGGCGGCATCCTCACAAGCGCCTGCCGCCGCCCGCTAGCCGGCATCGCGCACGGCGGCGAGCAGCGCGTCGGTCTGGTCGACCATCCACGCCACGTCCTCTTTGCAGCCGCCCTCGATCCACGCGCGGGCCATGCCCACCGCGCCCCGCGCCGCGAACTCGATACGGTATTCCAACGCGCGCCGCTGCTCCTCGTCGCGGACGCCCCGCTCGTCTGCGAGGTCGCCCCACGCATCCATGCAGCCCGCACGCACCACCGTCACCACGTCGCCGAAAAACGCCTCGTTCGGCCCCTGGCCGAACACCACCGAGAACATCTCCCGGTTGTCCCGGAAGTATCCGTACACCGACCGCATGAACCCATGCGCCCCCGACGTCCTCAGGCCGTCCGCCTGCTCCAGCACCACCTGCATGAGCGCCGCCTTGAAATCGGAGCGCATGGTGTCGACCATGTCGTAGATGTCCTGAAAGTGCGCGTAGAACGTCGAGCGGTTTACATCGGCCAGATTCGTGAGCTCGGTCACGGTGATGTTGCTGAGCGGACGGTCGTGCAACAGCGCCATGAGCGCGCCGTAGAGCGCCTCGCGCGTTCTGCGCGTCCGGCGGTCAAGCTTGTCCATGCTGGGGTTGTGCCACCACGTCGGCGCCTCGATTCCCCTCTTCATGATCCCGACATCCTTTCTGCACGGCAGCGTCGGTCAACTCCCGCCGCGGGTGCCGCTTCATCGACGTCCGTCCGCCTGCTCCCTGCGCATCCGTCGTGCGCGAGCTCCTTCGAGGTTTGCAGAGCCGCCCTCGTTATACAACACTTGCCTAGAAATCTACAGGTGAGGTGAAATTACGCATCAATCACATGGCGGTGGGGCGGTCGCGCCGCAGTCCAGCCGCGCGCTTCTCGCCCCGTCGCTTCAGGCTTGCGGACGTTCCCGCCTGCGGCAGCTGTATCAAGCTTCCGGGCGCGTGCGACGCATTGCGGTCGCACAAACGGGCTGCCGGCCATGCCGACATGCAACTTTTTACGTTTTATGCCCAGAAACGTAAAAAGTTGCATGTTTTGTAGGAGCAGGGCGACGTTGACGGAACATCTGCGCCGAGTGAGGAGACCTTTGCCGGGGATGCGCAACTCAGGCCCTCGTTTGCACAACTCGGCTCCGTCGAGCGGGATGGCCGCATGGCATCCTTTACCATAATCACCGACAGAAGGCCCGCGCACGCTACAGGGAAAGGGGGCGACATGGACGTTCGCTTGATCGAAGATGCTGAAAGGGGCTCCATCGAGGTGCAGATCCTCTGTCCTCCAGCATGTGAACGCGCCGAGGCCCTTGCCGAGCGAATCCGCATGCTCGCCGGACGCATCGTTGGATATGAGCCCGGACGCGTCGAGCGCCGCGTCGTCCCCCTCTCGCATGTCGCGAGCATCGAGGTCGGCACAGGCTCGACAACCTGCATCGCCCTGCGCAATGGAAGCCTGCTGGAAACACCCCTTCGTCTCTACGAGCTGGAAGCCGCCTTGGAAGGAACCGAGGTCGTCCGCATCTCGAGACAGGCGCTGGTGAACTTCGACGCGGTCCGCGCCATCCGCCCGGAGCTCAACGGGCGCCTTGCCCTCGACCTCGATAATGGCGCGACCGTCATTGTCACGCGGACCTATGTATCGAACATCAAGCGCAAGCTTGGAATGGTTGGGAGGTAGTCCATGAACGCAACCAATCACGAGAGGACGCAACGCCGCGGGCTGCTCGCCCCCAGCGACACGCCGCCGGAAAATGCCCTCGTACGAGGCCTGCTCACCGGATCGGCCATTACGGTTGCCATGCTCCTTTTCTCCACGCTGATGGGAATTGCGGCCATCGGGATGACAGAGGGCCTCGCCATCAGCCTCTCGTCCATCATCGCAGGCATAGCAGGCGGCATCTTGCAGCAAATTTGGTTCAACCCCAACGTTCTCGGGACACGCCTCACGTACGCCTCGCGCATTCCGCTGTTCGGCATCACGTACTTCGTGGTGCTCGCGGCATGTGCGCTGATGGGCTCTTGGCTGCCGCCCACCACCGAGGCCTGGGCCACCTTCGTCGCCTGCTACCTCGCCGTGTTCTTCATCCTGACGGTCTTGTTCTCATTGAGGTATCGCAAACAGGCAAAAGCATACGCCGAGCGCCTTGCCGAATACCGCAAGCGCCAAAGGTGAGGGCACCAAGGCGCGCCGTCTTGCAGACGCACCCTCCAGCAGCCCATGCTCGGCTTGTTACGATCGCCATGCGACCCGTGTGCCGAATACGACGATGGGGCGCTCCCTTCGCCCGCCATCTGCAGCGAGCGCTCCGCCATCTCTAGCAGCCACCTGCCCCCGCCGAGTTCGCCCGCGCGTCGAGCCCGCTCACGCCGCACGGCCCCGTGCGTCGAGCCCGCTCACGCCGCACGGCCCCGTGCGTCGGCCAGCCTCGCCTTCCCAAAGTTGCATCCAAACAGCAGCCCAGCCAGCAGCAGCGCGGCTCCCAGGCCGGTATAGAAGACCGCGATGAACCGCTCGGGCGCGACCCCGCTTGCCCGCAGCGCGATTCCGCCAGTCATCATCACCGCCATGATGGCGAACGCCTTGGCGTCAAAGAACTTGAGGAAGAACTGCCGCTCCTCAAGATAGGAGCTGATGCGGTCGGTATGCTTGCGCACCAACCTGCCAAACACAAACACCTGGAACGCACCGAAGACCGCCAGGGACAGCAGCACGTTCACCACCGTGAGATAGGCAGGGTACGCCACAAGGCCGATGCGCAAGATGTTGATGCCGGCGGCGCTCCAAACCAAGCAGGCGATCAGCAGCAAGGTGTTGCGTTGCACGTTCATGGATGTCCTCCTCCACGGTGATATGCCCCGACCGCGAGGCGCCGGCATCGAGGAGCCGGCTTGGGCGAAGCGGGGCAGACGGCTAATACAAAACTCTGCGCACGATTTCTATGACGGCGCCGGCGTCATACTCTCCCCGAAACAAGGCAGAGATCATGAGGGAAAGGATGGTGTCGGCAAGGCGCTCGACCGTGATCTGGCCGTCAAACGCGTCGGGGCGAATACCGGCGTCACGCCTGAGCACGCCGCACAGCTCGTCCACGATATGCCGCCACGCCTTCGCCATCCGCTGCCTCCCGTCCACCTTGTCCCCCTGCATAGAGCTGAGGGCATGCAAGGTAAAGAAGCCCGGATAGCGCCTGGAGCCGTCCTCCATGCGGCTATACATCCACGCGATGCATGCCAGCGTGTCCTGAAAAGCTGCCGCGTCGTCGCCTTGATGGAAGATCTCGTGCCAGACGCTCTCCACCGCGGCAGAGAAAAGGTCTGCCTTGGAGTCAAAGTAGTTGTAGATGGATCCAACGGATACGCCGCATGCGGAGGCAACGGAGCGAACGCTGAGAGCCGGCAAGCCCTTCTGCCGGATCAGCTCACGACTCGCCGCGAGGATCTCCTCCCGCGATGTGACGACGGTATTCATGCACCTGCCTCCGTCCGGACGCCTCGCCTTCAAAATGAACGTTGTTCATATTAGAGCCAACGCCTCGTTTGGCAAGGGGCATCACAGAAAACCTCTGGCGGATTATGGCCGAGGAGAGGAATGTATCGGAGCAGGGAGCGGAGCGGTGGCGTCGAGGAAGACCGACGCGTCGACGTCGAGTGAGGCCAACGCGTCGACGTCGGGCGGGAACGGTGCGGTGGCGTCGAGCGGAATCGATGCCTCGACGTCGAGCGGGAGCGGTGCGTCGACGTCGAGCAGGAGCGGCGCGCAGGCACCGAGAAGGAAGGGGTGCCAGCGTTTTCGACGTCCAGGGCATCGATGCGCGGGCGTCAATCAGGGCCGATGATCCGGCACCGGGCATCTGTGTTGCAGAATGGACGCTCCGAAGAAACTTCTTATGCAGAATGGACGATAAGACCCCCTTAGGGGGCCGATAACGGCCATTTTGCACCACAAGCTTGTTTAGTGCGTCCATTCTGCACAAGAAAACCCGCGCACGTCGTCCTCCCGCTCCCTCCTACTCCTTGATGCACGAGACCTCGTCGAACCGTATGACGATGCGCTTGCGGCGCCCCTTGTCGTCGGTGGTCTCCATGAGCATCCATTCGTCGTCCACGTCCACCAGCGTGCCCTCGAGCGTCGCCGCGGGACTTACGTAGTGGGAATCGTTGAGCGAAAGCGAGCACGACCGGCCTCGATAGTCCTGCAGAAGCTTGCGCAGGTCGGCACGGCGACGCTCCCCTGCCTCGGGGTCTGCGAGACGACGGATCTGCTTTTTTGTTGGCATCGCGCAGACGATATAGATGACGAGCGCAAACGTCAGAATCTCAAACATGGCCTACTCCCTCACGTCGACGGAGATCGCCTGGACGTCCGCCAGGTCAATCAGCTGCACAACGTGTTCCTCGCCGACGCGGGGCTTGCCGAACGTAGCGGTCTTCACGACATGCGACACGCGCAGCCATCCGTTGCTCACGCCGAGAATCTCGGCGTCCTGCATGACCACGTCCCCGCATTCGACCACGCCGACCATGCCCACCAAGCCCTCCAGGACATGCAGGTCGCGCACATGGCCGCGGCGGCCCGAGCTCACTATGCTGACCCCGTCGTTTGCCAGGTCATCGAGCGAGACGCCGAAGATGCGGGCGAGCTCTGCCGCCTTGTCGAGCGAGGGGGAACCTTGGCCAAGCTCCCAGTTGCTCACCGTCTGCCGGCTCACCCCGACGGCATCGGCCACCTCCTGCTGGCTCATGCCGGCGCCGCGCCGCAGCGCCGCGATCTTCTCGTGAATCATGCACGACCTCCATCGGACTCAAAACGCTTTCGTCTCCATTGTCTCCTGCGACGGCGCCGGCCGCCAGCAAATCATCTTGGCAATGAGGCAAATCCGCTTGGCACGCGCCCCTTGCCCGGCCCGCTGTCCTCGCAGCAGCAAACATGCCGCCCCGCACGCCGAGCCGCACCCGGTAGCGCCGGAGGCACAGCGATCGAGGCGCGCCGAGGGTCAGGGCGCGGCACACATCAGCGCGACGCACGGCAATGCTGCACACATCAAGCGCCCGTCATGCAGACGTCAGGAGCGGGCAAGGCTTCCTGTCGGCGCGAGGCTCCGCGGCGGGCTGCGCCTACACTGGAGACGACACGACTCCGCGCGACACGGAAAGCGCCATGCTCGAATCACTCATTGGCTTTCTCACCACGACCATTCCAACGATCTTTGTAGGTTGGAGCATCCCGATTGTCTACATTTGCCTCTGCCTCATCTCCGGATTTGCGCGGCGGAGGCGCGAGGCGAAGATACCCGACCGCATCGAGCCCCGGCCCTGCGTGCCCTCGCTGCATCCCGTGATGCTGAGCGCGCTTCAATTCCACGGCGAGACGGCGTCGCAGGACTACAGCAACACGCTGTGCGCCGCGCTCGCCGGCATCGTGCATCTCATCGGACGCGGAAAGGTGGCCTGCACGGAAACGGTGCCGCCACCGGAGGACGAGGCGCCGAGTCCCTTCGTCGAGCGCAGGCGCAGGCGAGCCGGCATGACCGCGCGCGACGAGGTGGCACGCGCCTTCGGAGCGGACGTGCTGCTTGCGAGGCGCGACACCGACGACCGGGACCGATGCGACGCACGCACGCTCGAGCTCTTCATGCCCGACGACGCGCGAACGATAAGCGTCGAGGGCATCTGCCAGCTTCCCCGAACGCGCGACGACCTCTATCGGCGCATCAGGACGTTTCTCGATCCGTTCGAGGACGAGCTCGTCGCCATGGGCCATCCCGGCCTCGCAGCCGACCTTGCCGGGCGCGTCGAGCTGTCCTTCTCCCAGAAGGAGACGCCTCCGGGCAGCCCCAGAGACACGTCGCGCGCCAAGGCGGCGGTGCTCTTTTGCGCGCGACGCACGCGAAGCGTTCACGGGGACGTCAAGATGAGGACCTCGCCTGCCTGCCTCATCTTCGATGACCTGGAACGGCACTGCTCCAGCATGTCGTCGTAGCGCCGAGGCGATGCCTCCGCGCATGGGCGGCGACCGGACGCGCGGCGCCACGCCTCGTGAGGCATCGCGCGTCCGGGCAGCCAGCAGGAGGAGCCAGCCGTCGCGGCAGACTCCAGAAAGATGCGGACGGGCGCATGTGGACACCGGAAGCGGGCGGCGGGATCGAAACGGGCGCCTCGGCCTACTTCCTCCTGCGTCGCCGGCCGCCGAAGCTCAGCCAGCCGCGACGATGGAACACCGCCACCTCCACCAAGACGATGGCGATGCATATGCAGGTCACCAGCGGATAGCCCCACGTCGTGTCCGTCAGCCCCATGCGCGAGAAGTTCATGCCATACCAGCCTGTGATGACGGTGAGCGGCATCGCGATGGTGGTGACCACGGTGAGCCACTGCATGACGTTGTTCTGCCGCACGTCGATGCCCTCCTGATACAGGCCGCTCACCTGGAGCGCATAGTTCTGCAGCGATTCGAGCCGGGCAGAGAGGCGGTCGAGCTGGCGCGAGAGCACCGAGAAGCGGGCGCGGTCCGCCGGGGGCACCCAAGAGGCATCGGACTCTGCAAGAAGGTCGACGATGTCCGAAAGCCCCTGGTAGAAGCTGTTCAGGCCGAGCATGCGGCGCGAGTCCGCCATCATCTTGGCGCGATCGATGCGCTCGCGACCCTCCAGTATGAGCTGTTCGAACGCTTCGAAATCGCCCCGGACGCGGGACAGCGTCTCGGGATGCTCGCGCAGCAGAACGTGGAACAGGGAGCGCAGCACGCCCGCCGGAGAGCCGACGGGCGCCGCCTCGAGCACCAAGGCGTCGAGCAATGGGGCGCAGGTGCCCGTATCGTCAACGATGAGCAGCCTCGTCGGGCCCAGCTCGAAGGCGAAGCGAGGGGCATCCGCGGCGCGGCGGCCGGCCGCCGGCAGCACCACGATGCCCACGGCCCCCTCTTCGGACAGCTCGGCAAACGGCATGGCGGCATGAGGCAGCTGCTCGACCACCTCCGCGGCGAGCCTGTCGCCCAGCGCCTCCGAGGCGCGCTCGACCCCGATAAGACAAACGGTTTGCCCGCCGGCGCGCCGTGAAGCGTCGGCGCCGCCCGCAGGCATGTCCGGCGCGAGCTCGCCGCTCGATGCCAGGCAGCCGTCCAAGATCGTCCAAGCCCTTCCCATAGCCGCACCTCCACCTGAAGTGTCCCTATGTTCCCATGGTAGCCGCAGCGGCCGGGCGCGGCAAAGGCGCGGGGCGGCGCCGTCCAGGGAACGCCGCTTCATCCGCACGAAACAATCGCCGCCACACGGGGCGCCCCTCTCGCCGTGTGACACAATGGCGCATACAGGCAAAGGCGCCGGCCAGGCCAAACGGAAACGGAGGCGGCCGATGTATGACAAACGCGCGATGCTTGAGCTGCTCGACCGCGAGGGCATCGCCTATCAGCTCGCCGAACATGTAGCGGTGTTCACCGTCGACGAGGCGCGCCGGGCGCAGATCCCGTTTGCCGCGTTTGGCGCCAAGAACCTCTTTCTGCGCGACGACAAGAAGCGCGCGTATTACCTCGTCTGCATGCCCGACGATGCCGACGTGTCGCTCAAATCCATACAGGGCCGCATCGGGTCGCGGCGGCTCTCGTTTGCATCCGCCGCCGACCTTGAGCAGATGCTCCGCCTCGTGCCGGGCGCGGTCACCCCGCTCGGGGCGCTCGACGACGGCGCGCGGCACGTCGAGGTCGTCATCGACCAGGCGCTCGTCGACCGCGGCTCGGTCGCCGTGCACCCCTGCGACAACACCGCGACCGTCCTGCTTCAGACGGCAGACCTCATCGGGCTGCTGCGCCGCCACGGGCGGCAGGTGCGCGTCGTCGCCCTGCAAGGCCCGCCGGCCCCCGTCGCATAGCCGCGCTGCCGGCGAATTCGACCTTGTCACCAACGGCGCCAACGACACTCCCTGAGACACGTTTAGTTTTTAGTTCCACCATCCGATCGCTCGCTCAAAGTAATGCATCATGCTATACAATGTCATACAGAGGTGATCGTATGGCACAGTCGGTTTTGAGCGTACGCATGGATAGCGAAACGAAGGCGGCATTTGCGGCATTCTGCGAAGAAGCGGGCATGAGCGTTTCAACCGCCATCAATTTGTTCGCACGCCAGACCGTGCGCGACGGGCGCATGCCGTTCGTCATCTCTTTGCGCCAGGATAAGGGGCGCGCAAACGCCGACCAACGAAACCTCGTTCTCACGCGCGAGCACATCACACAAGCGGTAAGCGAGGCGGCCGCAAAGAAACCCGGCATCTCCAAGGTGATTCTCTTTGGATCTTATGCACGGACAGAAGCTCGCCCAGATAGTGATATCGACCTGCGCGTTGAATACGACGAAGGAAAGCTGTCCCTTCTCGAGCTCACCGATTTCGTCCAGGATGTCCAAGACGCAACCGAGAAACAAGTTGATGTCGTCTCGAGGCGCGACTTGGGCAACGATGCATTCGCCCAAGCAATAGCACGCGAGGGGGTGACCGTGTATGAGCGCTAAAAGCTCTTTGATTGAAGCGGTCCCCGCCTGGAAGTCCCTCCTCACCGAATGTGGCCGGACGCCGTGCGCCGAGGCCAGCCGCTCATGCGCATCGACCGCGAGCTCATCTCCGAGCGCAGCTACAAAACAATCGGAACGTCGTTAGAGCTTTGTTAGTTGTGCCCTCCATCCTTAGAGGCGTACCAGAAGACGCCACAGAGAAAGGATGGGCGCATGGATTGCATGCTGGAGACGCGCGGGCTCACCAAGCGGTTTGGCCGCGGTGCGGACGCGCAGACGGCGGTGGAGGACGTCTGCCTCCATGTGGAGCGAAACCGGGTGTACGGGCTTCTCGGCCCCAACGGTGCCGGCAAGTCCACCACGTTGAAGATGATCTGCGGGATGCTTCGGCCCAGCGCCGGGCAGATCCTTGTCGACGGACACCCATGGGAGCGGCGCGACCTGTACGAGATCGGCTCGCTCATCGAAGAGGCGCCGATCTATCCCAACCTCTCGGCGCGCGAGAACCTGCGGGTCCGCACCACGCTGCTGGGGCTCCCCGAGTCCCGCATCGACGAGGTTCTGCACATAGCCGACCTCGAGAACGCCGGCAAGAAGCGCGCCGGCCGCTTTTCCATGGGCATGCGCCAGCGACTCGGCATCGCGCTGGCGCTGCTTGCCCGCCCGCACCTGCTCATTCTCGACGAGCCCACCAACGGCCTCGACCCCATTGGCATCGAAGAGCTGCGCGACCTCGTGCGCAGCTTCCCCGAGCAGGGCATCACCGTGCTTGTTTCCAGCCACATTCTGCCCGAGGTGCAGCAGATGGCGGACCGCGTCGGCATCATCTGCGGCGGACGGCTCGCCTATGAGGACGAGCTGCGCCGGGACGAGGACCTCGAGCGGCTCTTCATGAGCGTCTGCCGAGAGAGCCGCACGCAGCGTCGGAGGTGGGCGGCATGACAGGCGGTGCCGCAGCCCTTCGCGCCGAGGCGCTCAAGTTTCGCCACGCCGCGCCGCTGAGGATCGCGGTCGCCATGGCGCTGCCGATGCCGGTCCTCGGAGCCATGCCCCTGAACGGCGTCCAGTCCTTCTCGGCGTGGAACTATTGGTATGCCCTGTTCATGCCTGTGGCGATATCCCTCATCGTTGGATGTGTCGCCCAGGCAGACGCCCGCCTGGGCATGCGCGCGATTCTTGGCCAAGGCGTGCCGCTCGGGCGCGCGTGGTGGGCGAAGGCGCTCGTGTGCCTGGGCCTCTCCGCGCTTTCCAATCTCATCGTGTGCGCCATCTACCTCGTCGGGTCCGTCATGAGCGCGCAGGGGCCGACCGTTGCCGGGACGCTCACCATGCTTGCCTGCGCGGCGGCAAACGTCATCACGAGCTCGTGGATGATTCCTGCAGGCCTATTCCTGACCGCGCGCGCCGGCATGCTCGCCGGCATCTTCTGCCCGCTTGCGGTGCAGATTGCCGGCAGCTTCGCCTGGTCGCTCATCCCCGTGCCGCAGCTCTTCCCGCCGTCGGCGACCGTGGTGATCCCCACGTCCTTCATTCCCGTGCTGCCCAGCGGCGAGCCGCTCGGGGCAGACATGGTGCTCGGAGGCGCGCTCGTCGGCGACGGGACGCTCACGCTGGCAGGCCTTGCCCTCGCCGCCGCCGCGTTCGTCATCCTGACTGCGGCGGGCGCCCTGTGGTTCTCGAAGTCGGAGGGACGCTGATGGACAGGTTTGCGACACGGGCCCGCATGAGCGTCCCCCGCGCGCTCGCATCCGAGGCGCTTCGCCTGCGGCGCTCTCCCCTGGCGGCGGTCCACCTCGTCTGCGCCTGCACCGCGGGCGCCGCGATCGGCGCCTACTTTGCCTTCGCCCCCTGGGACGCCGCCCTGGGAGCAGATGCCTACATGCAGATGCTCGGCGCGATGATGCCGCTCATGGTGGGCATCGTCTGCGGACTTGCCGTCGATGAGGAGCGCCGCGCCGGACGCCTTGCAAACCTGACGGGGGCTCCCTCTCGGCACATCGCGATCCTGGCAAAGGCGGCGATGCTCTGGCTTGCCGGAGCGGCGACGCTCGCGCTCGCCACGGCGATCTTTTGCGCCGCGCTTGCGCTGGCGGGAAGGCTCGCGCTCGGGCCGACGCACATCGTCCTCGCCTGGGGCGGGCTTTGCCTGGGAAGCGCCCCTCTGTACCTGCTGGAGCTCGCGCTCGCCATCCGCCTGAGCCGAAACGCCGCCATCGCCGTCGGGTCCGCAGGGCTGGTCCTCGCCTTCTTCTCCGTCGGCGGTCTCGCCCATGGCCTCATGACCGGCGAGCTCACCGGCATCGCGGGCACCGGGGTGCTCGGGACCGTCCCCTTCGCCTGGCCAGCGCGGCTGGGATCGCTCGGCGTCGAGGCGGGCATCGCGGCCGCGGCACGCGATGCCGCCCTGGGCGCGCAGATATGCGGCGCGGCATCGGCCCTTGGATGCGCCTCCCTCGCCGTGAGCGGCGCCGGGACGGCCGCGCTCGCCCTGTGGTTCAACCGTTTTGAAGATAGGAGCACCGATGTCTAGCCGTTTCGTGCACCGCCGCCATCTCGCCGACGCGCACGGCCCCTCCTCCCCATGCCCGTCGCCCATCGAGGGAAGAGGCGCCGTCCATCCTCCCGCGCGCCGGGGCGCCGGAAGGCTCCGCCGGGGAGCCGCCGCCGCGGCACTCGTCGGGGCCATCGTCGTCGCCGGGACGCTCTCGGGATGCGGCTCGTGGGGCCACGTCGCGCAGTCGGCGCTCGACCGCCTCATCAGCCCCGAGGTCACCATGTATGCGCCGGCGCCCGACGCGGAGTCGTTTGTAGATTCCTACGGAGACGCCACCGGCGCCGGGTCGAACTACGTCTACCAGGTGCCCGCCGCCACCGAAGACGGGGGCACGCGCACGCTCACCCTCATCTATTTCGGCCGAAAGGCAGACGATGTCGGGTGGCTCGAGATCGACGCCCAGGGATCTTCGGGCGTGCACTATCGCTCGATAGACGAAGAGAAGGTGCCCGAGGCCGCGGTGAGTGCGCTGGCCGAGGTCGACGCCTGAGGCGCCGGCCGGGCGAGCGCCGGCCGGCCCGCCCCGCGCACCCTTTGTGCCGCGCATCGTTATAGCTTCGTTAGAATGGTGGCGCACCATGATGGCGAGCCGCCGACACCGTCGCGGCGAGACCGCCAGACGCAGGCGGAACGCCTGCGCGACACATGACCCGAGGAGTTGAGATGGCCAACATCGTAGCGATCGATGACGAGCGGTCGATCCTCGACGCCCTGCGACGCATCCTCAAACGTGACGGCCACGAGGTGCGGGGCGTCACGGACCCTGCCGAGGTCCTGGGGCTCGACCTCGGCAGGTTCGACCTCATGCTCTGCGACGTCATGATGCCTGGGATCGACGGCTTCGAGCTCGTGCGCCGGGTGCGCCCCCGCTTTGACGGGCCCATCCTGTTTCTGACCGCTAAGGTCACCGAAGAGGACGCCGTGACGGGCTACGGCATGGGCGCCGACGACTATATCCGCAAGCCCTTTGGCGCCGCCGAGCTGCGCGCCAAGATCGCCGCCCACCTGCGTCGCGAGGGCCGGACCCACACGCATGCGCTCTCCTTCGGCGAGGTGCGCATCGACCTCGGCGCCCGCGAGGTCGCGGTGGCGGGAACGCCCGTCGCCCTCACCCCCACCGAATACGAGATCTGCGAGCTGCTGGCACGGCGACGCGGGCAGGTGCTCTCGCGCCGGCAGATCCTGGAGGCGGTGTTTGGCTGGGAGCGAGAGGCGGACGAGGCCGCCGTCTCCATGCATGTGAGCAGGGCGCGCAAGAAGCTCGCCGCAGCGGGCGTCGACCCTATCGCGACGGTCTGGGGAATGGGGTACAAGTGGCAGCTGTAACCGGCGGGCGCGAACGTCAGACGTGGCGCATGCCGCTCTCCTTCGTCATCGTGCGCTATTTCTTCTACGTGCTCGTCGCGCTCGCCGGCGTATGGACCGCCGCCTTCACCGCGCTGAGCATCGCGCTCAACGCGGGCATCGCCTATACGGCCAACTATGGCGCCGCCCATACCAACGAGACGGCGTCGGCGCTGCAGGCAGACGGATTCAGCGTCGACGCCATTCCCAGCGCCTACCGGTATCTGCTCGTCGACGACGAGGGAGACGTGCTTTGCACCGACCTTTCCGACAGCGCGCTCGAGCAGGCGCTCGACGCGACCGACGAGCTGCGCTCCGAAGGCGTGCGCGGGCCCGAGACGTTCGGCCTCGACGGCACGACCTATACCGTGGCCGAGCTCGGCGACGGCACCTCCTGCGTGCTCACAAGCACCTACCTGCCCGAATACACCTCTCGCGAGCTGCGCGACTCGCTCCCCAACCCCCAAAACCTCATGATCGCGGCAGGATGCGCGCTCAGCGTCCTCGCCATCGCGCTCGTCGCCCGGCGCGCGTCGTCGGTCCTGGTGCGCAAGATGGTCCCGCTCACCGTCGCCGCCGAGCGCATCGGGCGGGAGGAGCTCGACTTCGCGGTGGGCGAGAGCAACGTCCGCCAGATCGACGACGTGCTGGCGGCCATGGATCGCATGCGCGGCTCGCTCGCCGAATCGCTCGATGCGCGCTGGCGCGCCGAGATGGCGCAGCGCGACCAGATGGCGGCGCTTGCGCACGACCTCAAGACGCCGCTCACCGTCGTCCGCGCCAACACGGAATACGTGGCAGAAGAAGCCCTGGCGCTGGCAAAAGGCGATGCGGACGACCTCTCCGACGTCGCCGCGGCGGCACGGGACGCAGCCGACGGCTGCAGGCAGGTCGACCGATATGTGCAGCTGCTCATCGAGGCCTCCCGCGGCGAGGCAGGCGAAAAGACCGGGCGGCGAATCGACGCGTCGGAGTTCGCCCAGCGGATTTCGCGGGCGACGGCGTCGCTCGCACGCGCCGCCGGGGTCTCGTGCGCCGTCGAGCAAGACGACGCCCTGGCAGGCCAGCACCTATACGCACATGCCGAGACGCTTGAGCGCGCCGTGGCAAACGTGGCGTCCAACGCCGTCGACCACGCGCGGACGCAGGTGTGGCTGACGCTGAGGCTCGAGGATGCCGCGACGGGCTCCTGCCCGGGCATCCTCACGATCGCCGTTTCGGACGATGGGCCGGGGTTCACGCCCGCCGCCCTCGAGCACGGATGCGAGCGCTTCTTCCGCGACGACGCCTCACGTACCGGGGCTGCCTCGGGCGAGCACTACGGCATCGGGCTCTTCACCGCCTCCGAGGCCCTGCGCGCCCTCGGCGGCGACCTCGAGCTGTCAAACCGCACCTCAAGCGGAGGCGCTGTGGCGGGTGCCCGCGTCGAGATGCGCGTCCCCCTATGCCGCTAGGCGCCGGGCGGAGTCTCGGCGGCAGGGACGGGCGGCGCGTGCCGCCGCCCCGGAAGATCATTGCGCCGGAGCAAGCCCTTTGAGCTCTGAGATGAGATCTGCCAGGGAAGTCTGCGCCAGGCGGTCCTCCAGCGCCGCCTGCGCCGCGGCCACCTCGCCGTCGAGGAGGGCGTGGACGTTGCCCCCTACCGGACACGCGGGGTTGGGATGCTCATGAAAATGGAACAGGTCGCCCGAGACGCAATCGACCGCATGGTAGATGTCGAGCAGCGTGATCTGAGATGCCGGGCGCGCAAGCGTCGCTCCCCCCACGCCCGCCTCGACCGAGATCATCCCGGCCTCTTTCAGCTGGCCCAGCGTGCGACGAATCACCACGGGATTCACGCTCACGCTTCCCGCGATAAAGGCGGACGTGACCTTTCTGGTCGGCGAGAAATAGGCGATGCACAGCAACGTGTGCACCGCGATGGAAAAACGAGACGATATCTGCATGAGGTCTCCCGACTCCCTCGTTCCCACTCATTGCCCGCTACGATACCGCCCGGTGCCATACATGTACATACGAGAGTTACATCTTGCGGCCGGCGCCGCGGACTCTCCTCAACTCAGCGTCCTCGACACGCCGGCGACACGTTCTGCGCGCCCTCGGGCTTCCAGTCTCGATGGGCCGAGTCCCAGAGCGACCCTCAGGTATGGCGCTCCCGAGCCTTCTTGGCAACCGCCTTTCCACCCGCCGCGGCCACCTTGCCGCCGGTCTTCGCTACGACGGCAGCCGCCTTGGCTGCCACGACCACGCCCTTCGCCGCACCGCGCGCCACCTTGTTCGCGACAGAGGGGCCATGCTTCGCCACGGCATGAGCCGCCGAGCTTGCCAGCGCCGAACCATGCTTGGCGGCGGCATGGGCGACCCTGTCCGCAACGATCGGGGCCTCATGCGCCGCCGTCTTCGCAGCGCGCGCGGCCTGCTCTTTAGCCACCTCGCCCATCTTGGCCGCGGCATGGTCAAGCTTCTCCTCGATGCGCACGGGCTTGCGTCCCGAGAAGGTGCGCTGCCCCTTGCTGGCCAGCGCGACCCCGCCCACAATGGCAGCCGCCCCGGGGCCAGGGAGCACGCACATAGGCACGCCGGTGGCAGCGATCGCCGCGCCCGCAACCATCTGTACTGCGCCCTTCACCTTGTCACCTGCGGGAATCTCGGGACCCGCGTTCTCGCCCTCTCCCGTCGAGCCGGGCACCTCGACGCGCTCCGTCGATGGTCTCTCGTTCCCGAGTTCGACATGTGTCTCCACCGGATCGGATTTGAAATCTGTACGCGCGCGTCGCTTATTCACGAATCCTCCGCTCGCTTGTTCACCGGGTACCACCACCCTTTCGCCACATTATTCCCGTGGCTTGCACAACCGCACACGGCAAGCACCATTCGAACACATATGGGTACAAGCTAAGCAGCCGCGGGCATCAACCGGATACGTCGTTCGCGGCACCACTGAAGGGGAGCAGCATATGGACGTCATGGAAACACTTCTGACCCGCCGCAGCGTCCGCGCCTATCGGGACGACCCGGTTCCCGACGAGGTGCTCGACAAGATCCTCGAAGCGGGGACGTATGCGCCGACCGGCATGGGCGAGCAGTCGCCCATCATCGTCGCCATCACCGACCGCGCGACGCGCGACGCGCTCTCCCGCCTGAACGCGGAGATCATGGGCGCGGACTCTGACCCCTTCTACGGGGCTCCCGCGGTGCTCGTCGTGCTCGCGCGCAAGGACCGGCCGACGCACGTATACGACGGCAGCCTTGTCATGGGGAACCTCATGAACGCGGCGCACGGGCTCGGCATTGCAAGCTGCTGGATCCACCGCGCCAAAGAGGAGTTCGAGCGGCCGGAGGGCCGCGCCATCCTCGAGGGGTTGGGGATCGATCCCGACGCATATGAGGGCATCGGCCACTGCATACTGGGCTATGCGGACGGCCCCGAGCCCGCTGCGAAGCCGCGCAAAGAGGGCTACGTCTACCGCATCGCGTAGCCCCGCCGCCCAGGCTGGCCCAGCAGGCGTCGATAGATGCGCTCGTCCTCCCCGAGAAACACGTTGAAGATGACGCGCACGCCCGCCTCGGGGTGCACGTCGAGCCAATCTCGAACGGTCCCGACGGCGATGCGCGCCGCCTCCATAACAGTCCCTTTTACCTCATGCCCCTCGCCCGCAAAGGGCCGCGCCGCCGGCAATCAGCCCGCGCGGCGCGCTCCTCGGGTCCCTGGGCTTCGTTACTTGTAACTAGTATAGTTACAACACATGAGCGCGCAAGAGCCTCCGCATTTTTCCGAGGCTACGGTCGGCGAAGCACATATACGTGCTCGAGACGCCCGTCATCCTGCCCGCCGTCGGAGCGCGTCAGGCTGTGGTGGTATTCCATGCCCAGGCGCTCCATCACGCGCCTCGAGCGGTCGTTGCCGTCAAAATGGCAGGCCCAAATGGCCGTGAGCCCCGCCTCGCCGAATCCGAAGCGTACGAGCTCCCGCGCGGCCTCGGTCATGTACCCTCTGCCCCAGAACGGCACGCCCAGCCAATACCCCAGCTCCATCTCCGTCTGGCCGGCGGCGTCCACATGCTGCGAGGGCGTCAACCCGGCGCATCCCACGAGCCTGGAGGCGTCGCACGGGCCCGCCGTAGCAGATGCGCCCGCCTTCTCGAAGATCGCAAATATATAGGCGTCGGACAAAACGTCGCGGATAATCTGCCGGCTTTCGGCGACGCTGCCGTGCGCAGGCCATCCGGCGGGCTCGCCGACCCTGGGGTCGCGGGCGAGCCCGTAGAGCTCCTCGGCGTCATCATCGCTCCATGGCCGCAGCACAAGCCGCTCGGTTGTACGCACCACCTGTGGCCAGTCGTCCATCGCCATGTGCCGCCTCCGTCGTCGAGTCCATCGTCCCGCCAGTATAGGGCATTCGCGCCTTCGCGAGGCGGCCGGGCGACCTGCCCTATGCGAGCATGGCGCCAAGCGCCCGGCACGCTTCTGCCGCTGGGCCATCGGGGTAGTCCTTGGCGATGACCGTGTCGGCGACCGTGATGCCGGCGGCCTCGGCGCGCTCGCGCCACAGGTCCATCCACTCGCCGTCCGCCCAGTCGTAGCTGCCGAAAAGAGCCACCTTTCGACCGGGGAGCTCAGGCTCGAGTTCGTCCCACACCGGTTCGAACTCGTCGCTCTCGAGCTCCTCCGACCCCATGGCGGGGCAGCCGAACGCGAAGGCATCGTAGGCGGCCAGGTCGGATACCGAGAAATCAGAAACCTGGATCAGATCGGCCTCTCCGTTCGCACCGTTCACGCCCTCGGCGACGAGCTCCGCCATCGCCTCGGTGTTGCCCGTTCCGCTCCAATACACGATCGCGACCTTGCTCATCTCTCATCCTTTCTGTAGGGTACGTGGCGCCCGGTGGCACCCGGGGCGCCGGGGACCTGTGTTCACGCCCCGCTCGCGCGGGACAGAGAAACCAGCTGCTGGGGACCGGCCAGGTCGGAGAGGCTGGCGCCTCTTTGATAGAGCGCGCAGCACCGGCGCGTGCAGCGCTTGAAGCGCGAGAATCGACGCTGGGCCTGGCGCGCGTTTGCATAGACCTTCCACGCGCCCAGGCAGATGCACGCTTGTCCCCGATACTTGATGAATCCGCTGACGTCCTCGTAGGGATATCCCAAGAAGAACCCGATCTCATGGGGGATGCCGCCCAGAGCGAGCCGCTCTTCGAGCGCCCCGATCAACGCCACGAGGTCCGGCTCCCACACCTGCCGGCACGCGCCCGCCTGCCCCTCCGGCATGCGGTCAGCCGTTCCGAGGCGGCACGCAGGCGCCGGAAAACCAGCTTCTTGGCGCCGGGCCCCCAGCGGATACCCGTTGTCGGCGAGGGCGCGCACGATGCGCGCGTCGCTGAGATGGCGCGCGAGCTCGAGGGGACGATAGACGTAGACGAGCGCGCCGTAGGTCCTGCATGAGAGCACCTTGACCACCACGCCTGCAGACGCGAGCTCGTCGCATGCCTCGTCGACGAAGCGTCGAAGCGTGTTGCGGCGCTCTCGGGCCATGCGACAGGGCCTGCATGCCTCGTCCTCGGCCCTGAAACAACCTGGAAGGGTGAACAGGCTCGCAGGCTTGGCGCCCAGAAGCGTCGGGGCGCAGTTGCGCACCACGGCCTCGGTGAAGCGGCGTCGTGTGAGGGGCTCGTCCATGGGCTTCTCGTCCTTCCGAATGGCACTCCGATCCATCACCATAAGTTAACCTAGTAGAACTTTTACTCCTTGACAAGGCTCATTTAAAGTTTCATATAGATAACTTTCTGGCATACATCCCCGACAGGTCGTCGCGGACAGGGCGGAACGCAAACACGTATCATGTAAAGACGCTCGGAATCTTCCGAGCCCTTATGCCAGAAAGGAAGCCCGTGCTCTCCGACCATATCGCCCAGCGTGCCAACTCGTCCCGTCCCACGTGCGAAGAAGCCCGTGCCGCCCGCGATGCGGTGCGGGCGACGTCGATAAGGCGCCGGCGCTGCGTGCGCCTTGCCGTCGCCCTCGCCGCGGCGCTGCTCGCGCTGCCGCTCGCGGCGTGCTCGCAGGCGGCGACAGATGCCGGCTCCCATGCCGTGCCATCCGGGAGCGGCTCACGCGTCCAGGCGGACTATCGCGACACCGACCTCGGCTGCGGGTGGACCCCCGAGGAGACGGTCGCGCTCTCCTACGCCCGCAACTTCACCATCGACCGATACGCCGGCGGCTACCAGCTCATCTGCGTCTCAAACGGGGACCGGTTCCTCGTGGTGCCCGAGGGCGCGGACGCTCCTGCAGGCCTCGCCGAAGACATCGCCGTCATCCAGCTGCCGCTCGACAGCGTCTACCTCGTCTCGACAGGCATGGCCTGCCTGCTCGACAGCATCGGGGCCATCGATGCGGTCACGGTATCGTCGGTCACGGCCGACGAAAGCCCCGTCGCGGCGCTGGCTGAAGCCCTCAGCGCCGGCACGGCCGCCTTCGGCGGAACATACAGCAGCCCCGACTTCGAGCTCGTAGCCGACCGCCACTGCACGCTTGCAATCGAAAACACCAAGATCAACCATGCGCCGGAAGCAAAGCAAAAGCTCGAGGACCTGGGCGTGGTGGTGCTCACCGAGCAGTCCAGCAGCGAGCCAGAGGTGCTCGGCCGCCTTGAGTGGATCAAGCTCATGGGGGCGCTCTTCGGCCGCGAGGCAGAGGCGCAGCGGCGTTTCGAGGCGATCGCCGAGCGCGTCGAGGACGTCTCCTCGCAGGAAGCGCTGGATGCAACCGTCGCCTTCTTCTATATCAACGACGACGGCGCCGCCGTCACGCGGCGTTCGTCGGACTATTTCTCACAGATGATCGAGCTTGCGGGCGGGACCTTTATGAGCTTCGACCCCGTCGATGAGGACGCCGCGTCGTCATCGGTCCAATCGGTCGTCGATATGGAGACCTTCTACGCCCGCGCCAAAGACGCCGACGTGATCATCTACAACACCACCGTCGACGCCGGGGTCGCAACCATCGACGGCCTCGTCGCGAAAAACCCGCTCCTCTCGGATTTCAAGGCAGTGCAAGACGGCAACGTATACGCATGCGACGAGCACATGTATCAGCGCATGACCGAAATGGACCAGATCATCTCCGACATTCGCGCGGCGCTCGAGGGCACGGGCGAAAGTTCCGGCTTCATTTGGAAGCTCGACCGATGACGGCGCACCGTCCCTGCCTCGATCACAGCGCGGCGGACCCCGCGCCCGAGGGGCAGCGCGAACGCCCAAGGCCCCTTGACGACTTCCCCGCCTCCTCTCGGAGCGCCCGCTCCGGCCGCATGCCCGCGCGGCGTCTTCGGGCGCTCGCCGTCTGGGCCGCGCTGGGATGCGCGCTTGCCATCCTTCTGGTCGCCGGCATCTGCATCGGAAGCGTCGGCGCGACGCCGGCGGAGGTGCTCGACAGCATCTTGTCGGGGCCGGACGGAACGACCCTCTCGCAAATCGTGTGGCAGATCCGCCTGCCCCGCGTGCTGGCCTCGGCGATTCTTGGCGGGGCCCTGTCGCTTTCCGGCTTCCTGCTTCAGACCTTTTTCAACAATCCCATCGCCGACCCCTTTGTGCTCGGCATCTCGTCGGGCGCGCGCCTGGCGGTGGCGCTCGCCATGATCGTGCTGCTAGGCGCCCGCCAGGTCCTGACCCCGTGGGGGTCGGTTGCCGCCGCGCTTGCGGGCTCGCTTGCGACCATGGGGGCGGCCCTCGTGCTGGCACGTCGCGTGCGCACGCAAAGCATGCTCATCATCGCCGGCATCATGGTGGGCTATGTGTGCTCGGCGGCCACCAACTTCCTCATCGCGTTCGCCGACGACCAGGACATCGTAAACCTGCAGAGCTGGTCGCAGGGAAGCTTCTCGGGCTCCTCGTGGTCCGACCTCGGCGTGGCCACGGCGGCGATCGTCGCGGTCTCCATCGTGGTCTTCGCGCTGTCGAAACCCCTGGGCGCCTATCAGCTGGGCGAGGCGTTCGCCCATAGCGTCGGGGTGGACGTGCGCCGCCTTCGCGTGCTCATCGTGCTCGTCTCAAGCCTGCTCTCGGCGACCGTCACGGCCTTCGCCGGCCCCATATCGTTCGTAGGCATCGCGGCGCCGCATCTGGCGCGCCTCGCCGTCGGCTCCTCGCGGCCGCTCCTGGTCATGCCCGCATGCTTTTTGGCAGGCTCGGTTTTCTGCTGCGGCTGCGACCTGCTCGCCCGAACCCTCTTCTCGCCCGTAGAGCTTTCGGTGAGCGCCGTCACCGCCGTGTTTGGCGCGCCGGTGGTGATCGCGCTCATGCTGCGCCGGAAAGGATACCGATGATGGACCTCCGCGCACGACAAGACCGGTGCAGGCGCCCCGCCGCGCCCCATGCGCACGGCATGCGCCCCCATCCGGCCGACGCCTCAACGGGGGACGGCGCCCCGAGCGGCGCCCCAGGCGACACGCCCCTCGCCCTCGAGACGCGCGGGCTTGCCGTCGGCCACGCCTCTCGCGCCCTGGTGAGCGACGTCGATCTTGCGGTACGTCCGGGCGAGCTGCTCGTGCTCGTGGGGCCCAACGGGTCCGGCAAAACGACCATGCTGCGAACCATCGCCGGGCAACTCAAGGCGCTCGGGGGCTCCATCATGCTCTTTGGGCGGGCGCTCGACACGATCCCCGGCACCGAGCGCGCCCGCACCATGGCGGCGCTGTTCACCGACCGCCACAAAACCGACCTCATAACCTGCCAGGACATCGTCGAGGCGGGGCGCCATCCCTATACCGGCAGCCTGGGAGTGCTCTCGCCTGAGGACCGTCGCTGCGTGCGCGAGGCCATGGAGGCGACCGGCACCTGGGGGCTGCGCGACCGAGACGCCGCCCACGTGAGCGACGGCCAACGCCAGCGCGTCCTCATCGCGCGCGCCCTCTGCCAAGAGCCCAAGCTGCTCGTGCTCGACGAGCCAACCTCCTATCTGGACATCCATTCGCAGATCGGCATGCTCCAGCTGCTGAGGAACCGGGCGCGAGAACGGCGCATGGCCGTCGTGGCGTCCCTGCACGACATCGGGATGGCCCTGCGCGCGGCAGACCGCATCGCCTGCATACATGGAGGGCGCGTGATATTCCAGGGCGCGCCCGACGCCGCCCTGTCGACCGAGATGGTCTCGCGCCTCTACGGCGTCGAGCCCGCAAGCTACGACCCGGTCTCAGGCTCCGTCGAGCTTGCCCGCCCCGCCGGCGAGCCGCAGGTCTTCGTGATAGCGGGCGGCGGCACGGGAACGTCGACGTTTCGGGCCCTGCAGCGACGCGGCATCCCCTTCGCGGCGGGCGTCCTCTATCCGGGCGACATCGACGGCCAGCTCGCCGCCCGCCTTGCCGCCACGGCGATCTTTGCCGCAGATTTCGAGCCCGTCGGCCCGGAAGCCGTCGACCGGGCAAAAGAGGCGCTGCTCGCCTGCCGCGCCGTCGTGTGCCTGAGGTCGTCCTTCGGCGCCATGGACGCCCGCAACGCCGAGCTCCTCGAGGCGGCGCGCGCCGCGGGCATCCCCGTCTGCGGCGACATCGGGCAGCTCGATGGCCTCGCGTAGCGCCTGGCGACCCTACGCGAAGCTTACGGAATCGGCCTCGTGAATATGCAGGTCGGCCTCGAAGAACGCCTGGAGCGCACGGGTAGCCAGGCCCACGTCGCGCGTGCCGGCCGTCTCGAAGGCGGAGTGCATGGCGAGCTGCGGGCAGCCCACGTCTACGGCATGCATGCTTGCCTGAATGTTTGAGAGGTTGCCCAAGGTCGAGCCTCCCGCCATGTCGCTGCGGTTGGCAAACGTCTGCAACGGCACGCCCGCCCGGCGGCACACGGCCACAAAGGCGGCGCGGCTGAAGGCGTCGGTGCAGTAGTGCTGGTTTGCCGCCTCTTTGACGGCGAGCCCGCCGTTCAGGCGGCAGCGGTTCTTCTGATCGTGCTTCTCGGGGCGGTTGGGATGCACCGCGTGGGCATTGTCGCAGCTCACCAACATCGACTTTGCAAGGGCGCGCCGGTACTCCTCCGCACCCATGCCCAGCGCCTCGACCGTGCGGACGAGCACGTCGCGAAGCAGCGTGGACATCGCCCCCTGCTTGGTGTTCGACCCCACTTCCTCGTTATCGAAGCAGCAGAACACGTTGACCGAGCCCGGGTTTCGCGCCGCAAGGAACGCCTCCAGCGAGGCGAAGACGCACATGAGGTCGTCAAGGCGCGGGGCGGAGACGAACTCCTGCGCGGCGCCCCACACGCACCCCTTCTGCAGATTCACCAAGAACAGGTCGCGCGCCAGCACCTCTTCGGGGCGCGTGCCGGCGGCGTCCGCCACAAGGGCCTCAAAGCCCGCTGCATCCATGCGCCCGGCAGAGACCATGGGGCAGAGGTCGGTTGCGCGGTTGGGGGCAAAGCCGTCGTTCACACCTCGGTCGAGGTGGATCGCGAGGCTGGGAATCATCGCTATCGGCTGCTCGAGCGACACCAGGCGGCTCTCCACCTTGTCGCCGCGCTGCACGAGCACGCGGCCCGCCAGCGAAAGCGGGCGATCGAACCATGAATAGTCGATCATGCCGCCGTAGGGCTCTGTGTCCAGGCACAACGCGCCCTCCGGTCCGTCGACAACCGGAACGCTCTTCACCTTGAAGGTCGGCGAATCCCCGTGCGCGGCGGTCAGCTGAAAATGGAGCCCCTCCGGGCTGGCGGCGCGCTCCCCCACCTTGAACGCCACGACGCTCGACCCGTTGCGCGCCACATAGCAGCACGAGCCCGGCCGAACATCCCATGCGTCGCCTTCATACAGCCTTGTGAAGCCCGCATCATCGAGGCGTCGAGCGACCTCGTGGGCAGTATGGAACATGCTCGGGCAGCTGGAGATGAACTCGAGCATCCGCCCTGCCGCCGCCACGTCCTCGTCCGTCACCATATCGTCGCGCTGTGCCTGCGTGCCATCCGCTGTCATGGGCCCACCCTTCCGTTGCCGTTTGCCAGACCCATGATACACGGCATGCCCGCACTCGCCCGGCCCGACGCCGTGGACATGGACATCTCATCAAGACGTCCCTAGCGACGCATGACGCTCTTTTCAAGCTCGTCGGACGCCCGCCGGCAAGCATATCGGGCAAGCATGACGGAGGCGGCCGTCCACAGGACCATGAGCGCGACGAGCACCCCGGCGGGCGCCATGGGCTCCATGCCGTTGGCTAGACGGATCAGCTCGACCGCGGACCCCATCGGGAGCAGCCAGGTCACGGCGTGGATGTTGTCTGAGGTGAACGACAGCACGGGAGACACGGCGACCACCATGATGATCACCGACATCCAGCTGGTAGATGTTTGGTCGCGCGACAGCAAGCCGCAGGTGATCCCGCCTATAAGTACCGGCATCGACGCCACCACGCTCCATGCGGCAAACGCCGCCATGGCGCCAGGCGCGATGATGCCCGGGCCGATCGCCAGGTACATCACCGCCTCGGTGACCGCCATCGAGATCGTCGACGCGATGAGCTTCGCCACGGCGACCCTGCCCATCGACACGCCCGCCTCGGCCAAGGTGATGTGCATGCCCCGCTCTCGCTCCTCAGACATTATGTACAGCGACATCGCGCAGCCGACAAACGACGGCGCGCACGCGAGCATCGCCGCCATCAGAAACGCCGGTGCCTCGCCGGGCGCAAAACGGGTCCCGCCGCGTGCGGTCAGGGCAAAGATCGCCGCGATTGCCGCGCACGCGAGAAGCATCGCGACCGCGGTGGGATTGCGCAGCGCATCGAGGAGGTCGCGCCGCACGAGGGCGGCGGTATGTGAGGGGTTGCTTCTACTCATGGCTTCTCATGATACCCGATATACTGTGGACCCAGGGCAAGACCCAGACGCAAGCAAGAGGAGAGACATGGCTGGATACGACTCCATCGAAGAGTTGCTGGACCGCGAAGAAGGCGCGAGCGTACACATCGAGTGCGGGCGCGAGGCGGTCGACCGCGCCGTCCGCCATGTCCATGAGCGCTATGCAGGCCGACGCTGCGCGTTCTTCCTGGAGACAGACAAGGGCTTCGACCGCGACAGCGTCCGGTCATACCTCTCGTTTTTCTCGCGCATCGCGGGCGGAAGCGTCTCGGCACGCGACGCCATCGCGCATTTCGGTCTGGAACACATCGCGAGCAAGCAGCTCAAAAAGCTCACTCCCGAGCAGCGCGCCATCACCAACTTCGCCCGCATGAGCCTGTTTGAGCCCGAGGTGGTCTTTTGCGAGCGCCCCCTTGCCGACGTCACCCCCACCGCCCGCACCGTCGTCCTTACATGGATCGGCCAGGTGGTAGAGGCCGGAGGCACCGTCATAACCTGCGGCGAGCCGCTGCGCGAGGCGCTGCTCATGCCGGGAACCGCCTTCTACGAGGAGGACGGCCGCTATCTGCCGGCAAAGACCGCGCTGGGCGACTCCCCCGAAGACGTTGAGTATGCCGGAGACGAGGTCCATGTGTTCAAGGTCCCCGCGCGCTCGGGCGACGCCACGCTGCTGTTCGATCCGCGCGAGGTCGACTTCATCGAAAGCGTAAATCGCCAGAACTTCGCCTCGGTGCGCGGCGAGCTCTATCCCGTTCAGATGACGCTCGACGAGCTCGCCGACGAGCTTGAGCGCTTCGGCTTCTTCCGCTGCCACCGGTCATACATCGTGAACGTCCAGAAAGTGGCGAAGGTCGAGCGCTTTACCCGCAACAGCTTTAACCTCACGCTCTCGGACGCCGCGCAGACCTCGATCCCGCTCGCGAAGGGGCGTGCCGAAGAGATGCGCTCCCGCTACGGCTGGAAGTGACGCGCAGCGGCGGCCAGGCAGGTCGCGTTGGAGGCCCCTCAGGGGGGTTTCAAGACGCCCCGGCATCCCCCGGGGGAAAGCCGAGGCGGCCACAAGACCCCGCCAGCACCGCGCCGCCCCAAAAGCGTGTCACAACTGACATGAGGGCGCCCCATTCGAGGGGTTCGTGTCAGTTGTGACACGCTTTTTCTCATGAGGATGGAGGAACCGAAGCGGAGACGGGCATCGGACACGGGCGTGGGCGCCCATACCGATCCGCCTCCGGGAGATTCGGCTGCTCCTGTCGTCACCCCTATTGCTCCTTTCGTCGGCATCGCCGCTCCTGATAGACAAAACACCTGGTACACAAGGTGCTTCTCGACAATGATGCAGGTGTGCCGAAACGCCGGCGGCGAGGTCGCCGCCCACAGAAAGGAACGCCATGACCGAACAGCACATCGCCGAGATCGTCACCGACATCCTCGGCCCCAACGCCCCGCTCAGCCTCGAGCAGCTCTCTGTCCTCGTATTCGTGCTTGCCGTCTCGACCGTCCTGCTTGCCATGGGGCTTGGCTACCAGGCGGCAAGACTCGACCGCCGCGTCAAAACCCTCGAGGCCGCGCGCGACGCGCAGCGCGAGGAGGTGCGCTAGCCATGGAGCCCACACTCATGGGAGCGATCATCATCGCATGCTGCTTCGCCGCCGGCGTCTTTTCACACGAGGGCGGCAAGAAGAAAAGTCAGCAACGCCGACGCACGTCGAAGAAAACGATCCACGACCAGGATTCGGAGGGACGCGATGCCTAGCACCATCCTTTCCATGGAAGGCGTGACGCTTTCCTTTGGAACAAAGCGCGTACTCGATGGCCTCACCTTCTCCGTCTCGCGAGGCGAGTGCTTCGGTTTTCTGGGACCCTCCGGTGCCGGAAAAACCACCACCATCAAGCTGCTTACCCGCCAGCTCGTACGCGACGCGGGGCGCATCATGCTGTTTGGGCGGCCGATCGAGAACGCCAGCGACGCCGACTACGACCGCATCGGCATCCTCTCCGACACGAGCGCCCTGTATGACCGCATGTCTATCGAGGAGAACCTGCGCTTCTACGCGCGGCTGCGCGGGCGCGGTGCGGGCGACATCGGCAGGCTCCTCGAGCGCATGAATCTCGCACATGACCGAAAGACCCTTGTAAAGAACTGCTCTAAAGGTATGCGCCAGCGTGCGGCGCTGCTGGCGGCGCTCATCCATAGCCCGGAGCTTCTTTTCTTGGACGAGCCCACCAGCGGGCTGGACCCAGCCGCACGAACCGAGGTGCATCGAATGCTTGCGGAGCTCAGGCGCGCGGGAACCACGATCTTTCTCACCACACATGACATGACAGAGGCGACGGGCGTCTGCGACCGGGTCGCGATCCTAAACGACGGGGCGATCGTCGCATGCGACCGGCCCAAATCCCTTACACTCAAGTTCGCCCGCAATCGGCTGGTGATCGAGACGCGCACCCGCGGAGTTGTCGAGACCACAAAAGATGCCGCCGCTGCCGAGCTCGTTGGCGACCTGCTAACAGCGGGCGAATGCCTCTCCATCCACTCTGACGAGCCCAACCTCGAGGAGGTCTTCCTCGAGCTGACCGGACGGGAGTTTTAACATGAACGCATCGCTGCGCAAGATAGGCGCGCTCCTTCAGAAGGACCTTGTCGACCTGGTAAAGAACCCCGCCATGTCCGTGGTGTGCCTCATGCCCATCGGCTTCATGCTGCTCTACCGCATCGTCATCGGCGATGTCACCGCAGACGCCGGCCTCGACGCCCGGCAGGCCGCCCTTGCGGGACAAGAGATCATAAAATTCACGTTGGGATCGGCCCTCTGCATGACGATCGGCATGGTCGGCTCGATGATCGAGATCTATGGCATCGCCGAAGAAAAAGAGAAGCACACCCTCCGGACCCTCATGCTCGCCAACGTGGGAGCGGGCGAGGTCGCCGCCTCAAAAACCCTGCTCGCCCTGCTTGCGATTTCCGTGGACAACCTCGCCTGCTTCTTTATCGCCGGCGGAGACGTTTCATGGCTCGGCTCCTACATGGCGCTGGGGCTTGTCGGGTCGATTCCCGTGGTGCTCGTCTCGCTGGTCTTGGGACTTGCCTGCCGCGACCAGATGACCGCAGGCTTCTACAGCGTGCCCGTGCTGCTGGTGGCGCTCGTACCCTTGTTTGGCATGGCAGACGAGAACCTCGCCCGGATCGCAAGCCTCACGCCCCTCGGCGGCATTTACGACCTCATGGGCATGGCGGTCGACGGAACGCTGATATCCTCCGAGGCCCTCTCCCCGCTCGCCGTGACCGCCGCATGGATCGCCGCGAGCTGCATCCTGTTCGCGGCCCTCTTCAAGCGCGTGGCAAGAGACAACTAGCGGTCGCCCACCTTGGGCCAACGTGCGGCCCGCCCGTGCGGCCCTCATTGTTTTCGCAGCTCACAGTTTACGTAAAGAACATTTGACGGAGCCATTTCGCTCCAGCCGTGACGTTGTCGGGACCATTTGAGGGTACGCTTTTCCGCGTCATGTCATGGTGCATCTCGACAGGGGTGGCGTCGATCGACCGAAGGGAGCACCGCACGCGATGGAAATCGGGAAGCGCATCAAGGAGCACCGCGCACAGGCAGGCATGAGAAAGAGCACGGCCTGGTAGCCCATAGCGAGGTCTGCGATTTCTGGAGCGGCAAGCCGGTTGACCGCGGCACCGAGCGCGGGCGTCGCGAGCGCATGATTCCTCTGTGGATGAAGGTCATCCGCTCCATATGCTTCATGCTCATCGCCGCCGCCATCGGGGCATTCCTGGGCTACAACGGCACAGCGCTTGCCAACATGCTGTTCGGATAACAAAGCATGCGTCTACGACGAACGGCCGGGTCCCCATGGGGCCCGGCCGCTTCCATCTTGACGCGACCATGCCTGCACGAGCGGTCCGACAGGTCCGCTAGCGGGATTCGTCCCCCTTGTGCGGGCGGATGGAGACCTGCGAGGCGTCGAAGTATTCGATCTTGCCCGGCTCGGTCTCGACGCGCGCACGCCCCCAGCCGTCTACGCCACGCAGCACGCCCGACTCGCGGATGTCGTAGTCGGACCCCTCGGGCGAGAAGACGTCCACCGGCTCCTCGATATATGCCAGGAACTGATGGTAGTTGTCGATGATGCCCGTGAGCGGGACGGCGTTGCTGCCCGCTGCAAGCGCACGGTCCGTCCATTCCTCGACAGACAGGAGGACCCCTTCGCGCAGCAGCTCGGCGAGCTCATCGATTTCGGGAAGCATCGCACCGCTCGGCAGACAGCGCATGAGGCCCACGACCGGCAGCGAGCCGTCCGTGGGATGTTCGACATGGGGCGTGCGGAAATTGATGCCGAACCCGCACACCGCGACCGTTCGGCCTGACGAACGGCTCACCTCGACGAGGATGCCGCCCAGCTTGCCTTCGTCGACGACGATGTCGTTGGGCCACTTGAGGCGCGCGCTCTTGCACCCCAGGTGATACAGGGTCTGGACCACGCCGAGGCCGCACGCGACGGGAAGCCCGGGCAGCAGGCGGTCAGGGACCTCGGGCACCACGAGCACCGACATGTACAGGCCGCCTGCCGGAGAGGACCATAGATGGGCGCGCCGCCCCTTGCCCGAGCTCTGGGAGCGCGCACGCAAGGCGGCGCCGTGCGGGGCCCCGGCACGCGCGCGGGCCATGAGCTCGTCATTGGTAGACCCGACCTCGTCAAGAACCTCGATCCTGCCCAACGCATCTAGCTCGAGCGCTGCCATGGCTACCCTCTCCGTTCTCCACCATTGGGTGGCATCATGTTGACGATATACCGCGCATTGTACCCCCGTGCATCCGGGCGACTCACCCCCTTCCGGCGAGCGGCGCACAAGGATAGGCAGGGTGCAGGACGGGCGCGGCAAGAGGCGGCGGCGACCTGACGCGGGAGCCATGACGGCGCCGGAGGCACAAAGCAAACGGGCCGGCACAAGGGCCGGCCCGCGCATGCAGCATGCGGGATAGGGCTAGATGACGGTGACCCTGCCTTTGTTGCCCACGATCGCCTTGGTCTCGGCGATGAGCGGAACGGAGCGGGCGTTCACCCGGGCGGGAATCTCGGCGCGCATGGTCTGGCCGTCGCCCTGTTCGATAAAGAGCTCGACCCGGTCGCCGCCGGGATTCGTGGAGAGCACCGTCGCGAGGCGCGCCATGTTGCCCTGCGAGAACCGAGAGCTCGGGATCATGATCTCGAACACCTTGGGGCGGTTGTTCTCCTCTGAAAGCTCGAGGGCGACCACCTCCTGGGCGATGATCTGGTCGCCGCGGTCCGAGCGCTCGACCTTGCCGCGCACGCGGATGAACGCGTCGGAAAGCACCGCGCCGGTCTCGGGGTCGGTCTCGCCGTAGAGGAAGTTCTCGCAGCTCTTGTAGACCTTCGGGAAGATGACGACCGTAGCCTCGCCCTCCATGTCCTCAAGGCGCACGATGGCCATGGGGTCGCCATTTTTGGTGACGCGCTTGGAGACCTCGGCGACCATGCCGGCAAACCAGAACGGCTTGTTCTCGGGAATCGCCTGGTTCTGGGTCCCGCCGCCCGGCACCATGACCTCATAGCCCGTATCGATCTGGGAGAGCGCGAACTCGCGCGCCTTGCCGAGCGCATATTCATAGGGGCGCAGCGGATGGTCGGAGACGTAGATGCCCAAGACGTCGCGCTCTGCCGAGAGCTTCATGTGGCGGTCCCACTCCTGGCCGTCCGGCTCGGGCACCACGACCTCGAAGCCCGAGCCCGCCACGTCGCCGAAGATGTCGAAGAACGAGGTCTGGCCGCTCGCGCGGTCCTTCTGGCGCTTGGCTGCGGCGTCGATGATGTTCTCGGGGTTGTTCTTGTCCACGAAGCCCATGAGCTGGCGGCGCGGATAGCCCGTTGAGTCGAAGGCGCCTGCCTTGATGAGGGCCTCGATGACGCGGCGGTTCGCCTGGCTGGAGTCGACGCGGTCGACGAAGTCGTGCAGGTTCTTGAAGGGGCCGCCGTGCTCGCGCTCGGCGATGATGGCGTCGGCCACGCCCTCGCCCACGCCGCGGATGCCCGCGAGTCCGAAGCGCACGCCCTCGGCGGTCGCCGTGAACTCTCGACCCGACTCGTTCACGTCTGGCGGGAGGACGGGGATGCCGTCGTGGCGGCAGGCGGAGACGTAGTGCGTGATCTTCTCGGTCTTGCCGGTATAGGAGGTGAGCACGGCCGCCATGTACTCGTGCGGATAGTGCGCCTTCAGCCAGGCGGTCTGCATGACGAGGATGGCGTAGCCGGCGGAGTGCGACTTGTTGAATGCGTAGGACGCAAACTCGAGAACGTCGTCCCAGATGCGCTGGGCGGTCTCGCGCGAATAGCCGTTCTTCTCGGCCCCGTTCATCCAGTGGTCGTAGATGGTCTCGTCCTCGCCGTCCGACCAGTTGAAGACCTGCTCGGTGAGCATCTTGATCTTCTTTTTCGCCACGGGCTTGCGAATCCTGGAGTCGCTCTCGCCCTTGGAGAAGCCGCACATCTCGACCGAGATGAGCATGACCTGCTCCTGGTAGACCATGGTGCCGTAGGTCTCGCCCAGGATGTCGTCCAGGCGCGGGTCGTAGGAGACGGCGGGCTCCTTGCCGTTCATGCGGTTGATATAGCTTGCAACCATGCCGGCGCCCAAGGGGCCGGGGCGGTACAGCGCGATCAGAGCGACCACGTGCTTGTACTCGGTGGGCTTCATGTTCTTGATGGTCGCCGTCATGCCCGCGGACTCGATCTGGAACACGCCCGCCGTATGGCCGGCCTGCATGAGCTTGAAGATCTCCGGGTCGTCGAAGGGAATCTTGTCCACATCGATATCGATGCCGTGGTTGGCCTTGATGTTCGCCTTCGCCTTCGAGATGACGGTCAGGGTGCGCAGGCCCAGGAAGTCCATCTTGAGCAGGCCCATGTCCGCTACGGTATGGCCTTCGTACTGGGTGATCTCGACGCCGCCCTTGGTGTCGAGCTTGGTGGGCACGTGCTCGTTGACCGGGTCGCGGCAGATGAGCACGGCGCAGGCATGCACGCCCTCGCCGCGCGTGAGGCCCTCGATCGACAGGGCGGCGTCGATGATGCGACGAGAGTCGTCGTCGGTGCGGTATGCCTCGGCAAAATCGGGGTTGTAGTTCTCCTCCTTGCCCGGCACCTGCTCGAGCACCTGCTTGAGCTTCACCTTCGGGTCCGAAGAAATCATCTTCGAGAGGCGCTGCCCCATATAGACCGGGTAGTCCAGCACGCGCGCGGCGTCGTTGATGGCCTGCTTGGCCTTGATGGTCGAGTAGGTGATGACGTGCGTGACCTTCTCGGCGCCGTAGAGCTGACGAACGTGCTCGATCACCTCGAGCCTTCGCTCATCGTCGAAGTCCATGTCGATATCGGGCATCTCGGAGCGCTCGGGCGACAGGAATCGCTCGAACATGAGGCCGTTCTCGAGGGGGTCGAAGGTGGTGATGTCCATGGCATAGGCGACGATGGCGCCGGCAGCCGAGCCACGGCCGGGACCGACGCCGATGCCGTGCTGCTTCGCCCAACGCACATACTCGGCGACGATCAGGAAGTATGCGGCAAATCCCTTGTCGCAAATGACCTTGTATTCGAACTCGAAGCGCTCCTTGATGGACACGCCGTTGATGGTGCGGGTCTCCCAGTCGTCGCCGTAGCGCTTTGCCAGGCCCTCCTCGCATTCGCGACGGAACTGGCTCTCATGGGTCTCCCCCTCGTCGAGCAGGGGGTAGCGGGGCAGGATGATCTTTCCCCATTCAAGCTCGACGTCGCACTTCTCGGCGATCTCGAGGGTGTTGTCGCAGGCCTCCGGGCAATACGGAAACATCGACCGCATCTCTTCCTCGGTCTTCATGTAGAACTCCGAGCCCGTCATGCGGATGCGGTTGGGATCGTCCATCTTTGAGTTCGTGCCGATGCACATCATGATGTCCTGCACCGGCGCGTCGGCGCGGGTGAGGTAGTGGAAGTCGTTGGTGGCGATGACCTTCACGCCGATCTGTCGGGCGATGTCGATGAGCTTGCGGTCGAGCTCCTCGTCGGTAAGGCCGCTGTCGGTGGTGAGGCCGTGCTCCTGGATCTCGATATAGAAGTCGCCCGGGGCGAAGGTATCGCGGAAGGTCTCGGCCCACCTGATGGCGCCCGCCATGTCGCCATGGTCGATATAGCGCGGGATGATGCCCGAGAGGCACGCGGAGCAGCAGATGATGCCCTCGGCATGCTCTCGAAGGCTGGGGAGCGTCACGCGCGGCTTGTAGTAGAAGCCGTTCACCGCGGCGTCCGAGACCACTTTCATGAGGTTCACGTAGCCGGTCTCGTTCTTGGCGATGAGGATGAGGTGGTAGAGCTCCGGCTTGCGGTCGCGCGCGAGGGTCTCGTCGGGAGTGAAGTAGACCTCGCATCCAAAGATGGGCTTGATGACCGCGGGCGGCTTGGTGGAATCGAGCGAGCCCGTCGCCTCCCATGCCGCCATGTCGCGCCCCCACTGGGCATGGGCGCGCGGGTCACGCTCGGCATCGGGCTCTTCGATCTCGTCGGCGCGGCCTTTCTCGAGAAAGCTCTTGTCGTGGCTCCAGGTCTTGTATTCGGGCGTGCCATGGTTCACGGCATCGCAGGCAAGACCGAGCTCGGGGATGCCGTACATGTAGCCGTGGTCGGTGAGCGCCACCGCGGGCATGCCCAGCTCGACGGCGCGCTTCACCATATCGGAGACGCGGGTCGCACCGTCAAGCATGGAATATTCAGAGTGGTTGTGCAGGTGTACGAAAGCCATGGGCGAGACGCTCCTTGCCAGACGCTGTTTGCTGGCAAGCATTTTACCCCAGGGCGCGGACACTCCGCCGCCCCGCCGCCATGAGCGCAACACCTCCAGAGCGATCGTGGGGCGATGCGAGCCTGCGTCCTACGAGATGCGTCCGCGCGAGATCTGGATGTTGCGCTCGATGGAGCGCAGGGCCTTCTTCGCGTTGCGCTTCATGTCCCATTCGTAGACGCGGTCCGACAGGCCGGAGAGCACGCCTCTCGTCTTGTCCTTGGGGCGGAAGCTCTCGCAGAAGGTCACCTCGATGCCGCCCTCGTCCGCGGGCTCCACGACATATCTGATGGTCTTCACGCCTTCCGGCCACGTATGCTTGAGCTCGATGGTGCGGGGCGGCTTGAAGCCGACGCGCGTCTTGCCCCGGACGAGCTTCCTGCCATCCTGCTCGGTGCGGGCGTAGCGATACCCGTCAAGACGCGAGGTCGGAACCTCCTTGCCCGTCTCGTGCTGGATGCTGCGCTTCACGGTGCGCGCCATCTCATCAAAAAACTCCTCGACGGTCGCGTCGAGATGCCGTGCGTACTCCACATGCCCTCCCAGGGAACCACATACAAGGCGGGACGCAGCCTCTCGGCGCCCCGCCATCGCTCAGACGTCGCGCTGCTTGAGCTCGCGCTATGCCTTGTCGGCAGAATCGTGAGAGCCGGGGGCGTTCTCGGCCGCCTGAGGCGCGGCATCTGCCGCGGGCGCATCCGGGGACGGGCCGTCCGCCTCGCCCGTGGGGTCGACCCCCTCCTCTTTCAGCCTTCGCTCCTGCTTGATGTACTTCTCCATGGCAGGCAGGGTGCGCTTGGCGCGCTCGCGGACCTTGAAGTTGTAGCGCATCTGGTTGATCTTGCGGTTGAGGCCGAAGCCCGGATCTTTGGGCGAGAACTCCTCGATGTAGGTGACGTCGGTGCCGCCACCCTCCGCGGGAGCAGCCTGGTAGCTGATCAAGGTCTCGCCCTGCGGGGCGCTGAACTTGACCGTGTAGCGCTCGGGCGGCTGGTAGCTCTTGATGCGCACCTTCATCTCGGATTTGAGCCTGCCCTGGCGAACCACCTTCGTATAGCGGTGCCCGTGAATCTTGCTCGCAGAAATGACCTTGCCCGTGGCATCCTCGATATCTTTCAGGACGTTGCGCTCCAGAAGATCGAAGAACTCCTCGGGCGTGACGTCCAGATGCTGCGTGATCTCCATGGTACTCCCTCGGACGAAACCTAATGCAGTATGGTATACCCCATTTCGCGCGACGGGTCACCTCTCGTCCGCGAACGACGCCGTCTGGAACGCGGAGGGCGCGGGCACCGTAAGCACGAAGGTGGTAAGGCCCGCCTCGCTGTGCGCCGCGATGTCGCCGCCGTGCGCACGCATGATTTCTCGCGCGATGGCAAGTCCGAGCCCCGCGCCGCCGCCTGCCTCATGCGATACCCGACGCCCCACACCGTGTCGATAAAGGGGCGCGACGAATCGATCTGCGCGAGCTTCTTGCGAAGATGACGTATGCAGACCATGACGGAATTGCGCGAGGAGGCGTTATAGACCTCATGCCACACGCTCTCATAGAGCTCTTGCGCAGAGACCGGGGCGTCGCCGGCGCGCATCAGCTCTACCAGCAGCCCGAATTCCGTCGGCGTGAGCGAAACCGGCTCCCCGTTCAAGGTCGCCTCGTGCGCCGAAACGTCCAGCTTGAGCCCTGCAGAGCTCAAGATCTCACGGGGCTGCGCGGCCACGTTCGCGCGGCGGTCTCGCCTCACGCGCGCCTTGATGCGCGCCACGAGCTCGCGCGCCTTGAACGGCTTGGTAACGTAGTCGTCCGCGCCGATGGCGAACCCGCGAACCTGGTCGAGCTCCTCGTTTTTCGCCGACAAGAACAATACCGGGACATCGGACGTCTGGCGGATGCGCCGGCACACCTCGTAGCCGTCCATGCCGGGCATCATGATGTCGAGCACCACCAGGTCGAACGACGTGCGGGCCAGCGCCATGCGCTCAGCGCCGCCGCGTCTGCGCCCGCCGCGCGCATGGCGGCGACACCCCCGAGCTAGAGCCGATAGGTGACCACCTGGGGCTCTCCGGGACGGGACGGGTCTTCGATCTCCACGCGCACGAACTTGAGCGTCACGTCGGCAAACCCCGCACGGTGGAGGGCGTCCGCGTAGACGCGCGCCTGGAGCTCGTGCTTTGCCTGGAGCTCCTCTACCGTCTCGGATGCGGAGCCGCCCGTCTTATAGTCGACGACAAGGGCCTCCCCAGGACGCGCGGGGTCGCGGCACAGGACGTCGATCGAGCCTTCGACATAGGGTCCAAACCGCTCGCGCGCCTCGTCCATGCCCTCGCAGAAAAACGGCACCTCTGCCTGCACGAGAGGCCACCCCATGACCTCGCGCCGCACCGCGGAGCCCTCCCATCGGCCCAGCGCCGACTCGAGCCGCGCCCGCTGGGCATCGGAGACGCCCCAGTACGCGCAAAGCGCATCGATGCGCGCCGCCGGCACGAAATCTCGACGGGTCTCGATGAGCCACTGCGCCGCCGCGTGGAAGGCGGAGCCGAGCGCCGTGGGATCCTCGACAGCGCCGCCGGAGGGCTCGGAGGAGCCTTCGGAGGCGCTGCCAGCCGGGCGTCCGGGGGCGTCCGGGGCGTCATCGTCCCCGGCCTCGCCGTCCACGGCAGCAGCAACGACCTCGAACACCGGCGGCCGCGGAGAGGCCTCCTGCGCATCGGAAGACGGGACGAGCGGGGCGGCATCCTCCTCGAGCGCCATCTCGGCAGCATCCGTCGCGGGCCGGCCGGGCATCTCGCGGTCGGACAGCCCGCCGACGCGGTCCTCGCCCTCCCCGTGGAGCGCCGCGGCCATCGAGGTGTAGCTGTACGAGACGCGCGGAGGCTTTGCCGCCGGCACCGTCCGCACGGGCGCGCGGGCGGGCTCAACCAACGTGAAGGTGTCCATGGGGCCGTCGTCATCCGGCAAGCCGCCTGCAGCATCGGAGCCCGACGTCGGGCCGTCATGCCCGCCTGCGGCCCCTGGCTTCTCGACGCCCTCGTAAGGCACGCCCGCGAAGGTGAACCCGTCGAGCGGGAGAAACTCGAAGTCACCCGCCTGGGACCCTTCGCAATAGAGGCGATCAGCTGCAAGCGATGGCCACCCGGGAAGGATGCGCTCGAGCACGCGGCCGGTCAAGTCGGTCGTCTCGTCGAACTTGAGCGTCGGGACCTTGTTCTCGGACCCGATCTTCTCTCCCATGGCAAGTATCAAGAGCTCGCGTGCGCGCGTCATGGCGACATAGAGCAGACGCGCCCGCTCGGCAAGCTCGAGGTCCAGGTTTTCGGCGCCCATGCCGATAAACGCCCCTGCCACCGAGCCGGTGGCGCACACCTCCTCTGCAAGGTCGCCGTCAAGCCACTTCAAGACCTTCTTGAACTGCTTTTCGACATCGTCTCCCGAAACGGAGGAGCCGTCCGGAAGGCCAAACGAGGGGAACCGCGACGGCAGCAGCGCGGCGTCCACGCGGTCGCTGAAGCGTCGCACGCGAAACCTTGAGGAGTCGCCCCGCACCGAGAAGCACTCCGCGACGGCGACGACGGGAAACTCGAGGCCCTTCGAGGCATGCACGGTCATGATGCGCACCGCGTCGCCGCCCTCCTCGTTCAGGGCGCCCGGTGCCTCCTTGCCCGCCAAGAAGCGGTCGAAGGCAAGCGCGATGCGTCGCGGGGCGCATCCGAGCTCCGCCTCCGCCTCGCCCAGGGCGTCCAGCGCCTTGAGCACGTTCGCGGCGACCGCCTTGCCCTCGGGGCCGCGGTCCGCAAGCCGCACGAACCAGCCGGACTCGTTCACCACGTCGCGGGCGATGCGGGCAACAGGGTCGCGCCCCACGCGCGCGAAGGCGCGCCGCAAGACGGCACGGGCGCGCGCCACGAGCTCGAGCCCGTCAAGCCCCGGGGCGTCCTCGTCCGAGGCGATGCCGACATCGAGGTTGCGGCGGCGCGTCTCGCCCGTGGCGGGATCCCATGCCGTGGCAAGCGCCAGGAACTCTTGGGCGCCGAGGGCGAACATGGGAGACTGCAGGAGCGGCGCCAGGCCCTGGGCGGTATCAACGGGGTTGGCGAGCGAGCAGGCGAGCGCGCGCACCGCGGCGACCTCGGGCGCCTGCGAGAACACCGAACCGCCCGCGATGACGCAGTCGAGGCCCTCCGCCCTGATGGCGTCGGCATAGGTGTCGGCGTGGGTCATGCCTCCCAGCAAAAGGACCATGCCGCCCGCCGGCTGGCCGGCATCTGCGAGCGCACGGAAGCGCCGGGCGATGGACGCCGCAAGCGCCGGACGGATGTCCTCGGTGCGCTTCGCGGCGACGAAGACCGCCTGCCTGCGCGACGCCCCCCGGACCAAAAGCCCGTCGGCGCGGCCGTCGTTGGGCACCAGGTCGAGAAAATCCCTCATGATGCCGCCGCGCCCGTCGTCGAAGACCTGCGCGACGTAGTCGAGGATGTCGGCATGGCTGCGGAAATTCTTGACCAGGCGCACGATGCGGCCCCCCGCACCACTCCCCTCCCCCTGGGACGCCTGGGAGATCTCGCGCTCCTTGCGCCGAAAGACCTCCACGTCGGCGCCGCGGAAGCGATAGATGGACTGCTGCGCGTCGCCCACGGTGCACAGGTGCACGCCCCCCTCGCCCGCCAGCAGGTCGATGAGGTCCACCTGCTGCTGGGCGGTATCCTGAAACTCGTCAATCATGACCAGCTTGAACATGCCCGCATAGGCCGCGCGGACCGACTCGTGGTCGCGCAGCGCGTCATACGCCAGGCGCAACAGGTCGTCGTTGTCGAGCAGCGACTGCTCGGCCTTGAGGCTCCGATACTCCGCCTCGACGTTGCGGGCGAAGAGCAGCAGCTCGTCCAAATCGCCAGAGCCGAGTGCCACATAGGCGTTCGCCAAGGCCTCGGCGGCCTCGGCCTTGATGAGCGCTGCCGCCGCCTTGGCATTCCCGCTCGCGGCGGGAACGTCGAGATTCATGAGAAGATCGACGACCTCCGGCAGCGTCGCGGCAGACGCGTCGATCGCCTCCACGCGTTCGAGGAGGGCAAGCGCCTTCTGGGCGCCCTTGCTCTTTGCGCTCGAGACGTCCGCCAAATAGGCGCGGCATGCGTCGGCCAAACCCGAGAAGTCGACGAACCCGCGCGCGACATGCACGTCCTCCATGCCGCGAGGCAGCGAGCACGAGAGCTCGAGCAGGCGCCGCACGATGCCCACGACGCTCGTCCCCGCCTCGCCGCCGCCGGGGCGCGTCTCGCCGCGGAGCGCGAACCATCCGAGGATGCCGCGGCGGGGCGCGAGGGCGCCCTCCTCCTGCATGCGCGCGAGCACGCGCTCGACCGCCTGCCCCATGAGCTCGTCGGGGTCGCCCAAGACGGAGAACTCGGGGTCCAGTCCGAGCTCGAGTGCGTGGGCGCGCAGCATGCGGGAACACATGCCGTGGATGGTCGAGATCCAGGCGTCGTCGACGCGCAGGGCCTCGTCCTCCATGCCCGCCTTGATGAGCGCGCCGCGCACCCGCTCGCGTATCTCGGCAGCCGCATCCTTGGTGAACGTGATGGCCAGCACCTGGTCCAGATGGTCAACATAGGGCCCGGACTCCGGACTCAAGGCCCACAGGATGCGCTGCGTGAGCGTAAACGTCTTGCCGGAGCCGGCGCCCGCAGAGACGAACAGGGGGCCGTCGAGCGTCTTCACGATCTCGAGCTGCTGGGGCATGAGTGTGCTGAGGTCGATCGCCATGGCTAGGCGTCCCTTCTGGAGAATCCGAACGGATGGTTGAACGTGCAGCGATCGGCGGCGTCCGCCGCGGCGGAGACGACGCCGCGCTCGAGTTCGCCGAAGCGGTCGGCGATGCCGCGCTCCACGCGGTCGAGCAGCTCGTCAAACGACATGGAGCCTCCCTCGGCATCGGGAAAGCCGTGGCGAAGGCCGGGGATGCGGCCGTCCCCCCGCTCCTGCTCCACCAGCTCCTCGGACGCCGCCCCCACAAGCTTGGAAGGGTGCTCCTTGGTGACGAGATAGAGCGCCGCACGGACGTCGAGACCGAGGGCGCGCCGCAGCGCCTGGGCATAGATGAGCGTCTGCGTGTGCTCCGGCAGCCACCGCGGATCGTCGGCGGAAACGGTGCCGTCGCGCGCAGGCAGCGTGGGGTCCTGCAGCGCAAACTGGCGCGCACCGGTACGGTGCTTGTAGTCGATCACCACGGCGCGGCCCTCGGCGTCCACGTCGACGCGGTCGATGCGGCCGCCGAGCGGCATGCCGGCATAGGAGACGCCCAGATCGTTGAACGCATATTCCAGATATGTCGGCGCAAACGGCGAGAGCGCCTGCGCCTCCAGGCGAATGACGCCTTTGAGCAGGGGCAGAATCTCTTCGACCTGCGCCTCCTCGACCGCAGACTGCGGGGTCAGCGCCGCGGAGCTGGAAGTCTTGTTCTGCCTGTGCTCCGAGCGGACCGCCGCGAAGACGTCATCGAGCGCCTCGAGGCAGGCGTCGAGGTTCTCGGGTGTCACGCGCGCGACGCCCCGGTCGGCAAGCAGCGTATGGAGGCGATACAGCACGTCGTGTACGAAATTACCCTTCTCCATATTTCCGAAACCCGCGTCAAGCGTCTGGGGGCGCACGCGCGATGACATGAACCAGCAGAGCGGGCAGGTCGCATAGCTTTCGATCTGCGACGCCGAGAACTGGCGGGGAACCAAGCGCTCCGCACCGTCCGGGCCGCAGTCGAGGCGCTTGAGAACGAGATAGGGAACCGCCCGCGCGCTGAGGCGTTGAGGAGGCTCGCACGCCACGCGGAGGCGGACCAGCCCTTCGGCGCCCGCGTCGTCGAGGTCGCGGACGATATCGCCCTCGCCCTCAAAACGCTTCGGCGCGCCGTCGACCGCGCGCGCCGCTATCTCGGTCCACAGGGCCGCCGGGTAGCGGTCCTTCGCCTGGCGGTCGTGCGTGACCCGGGCGAGCGTTGCCGCGTCGACGGCCCTGAGCACGCGCTCGCCGCGCACGCGCAGCAGCGCGGCAGGCTCAATAGAGACGGTCTCCACGCCAAGCCCCTCCGCCATGGTGGCGAGCGGGCCCGCAGCATGCGCGAGCGGATAGCTCTGCACGTCGACGTCGGCAAAGAACGCGGCGCACGCCGCCCCCCGAGGACGCCAGACGGCGTCGGAGAGGGCCTGGAACTCGACGCGGGCGCGCGGAGCCCCCTCGGGCAGGCAGCTGACGGGCGACGAGACCGCGATGCCTTCCAGCACGGTGCAGGCAACCGCCTGAGACACGCCGAGGCGATGCGCGAGCTCGCCCACGACCTCGAGCGCACGCGTGAGCGCCGCGCGCTCGACGGACGCGCGCACGCGTGCGCCCCGCTCGCCCCATGCGGAGGCGGGAAGGGCGTCCACCTGGGCAAGCATCAGCTTGAGCGCCGTCACCGGACGCCCCTGGCGCAGGGCCTGAAACACGTCGGCGCAAATCGCCGGGACCTGCGCCCACGAAGACGTCAGGTCCATCTTCTTCCGAAGCGCGCGCTGCCTGCCTTGCAGCGATTGCAGCTGCCTCATCGCGCCTTCCGGCGTCAGGGAGCGGTCGCCGCGGACCTTTTTGTCGAACGCGCGCGCAAGCGCCGCGTCGATGCCCGAAAACGGAGAATAGAGCCAGTCGGTGAGCTCGGGCGCGGGCCACCACTCGGACGTGCTCCCTCGCCCCTCCTCCGCGTCCGCCATGCGGCGCGAAAGGTCGGAGAGCGCCATGAAGCTCGCGCCTGCCGACGTCTGCGCGAAGCGGACGAACCCGCGGACATCGCTCTCGATGCCGCGAACGGCAAGGCGTGGCGCGAGCTCGTCGAACAACTCTTGTGGCCGCGGGGCGACGACGAGCACGGTCGGCACGTCGTCCTCCGTGGAGGCGACCCCCTCCAACAGCTCGGCGATGCCGCGGGCATATGCCTCCGCGCGAGCATGGGGGCCGGCTACCTCGAGAAACGAGATCGCGGGCAGCTCCGAGACCGCCTCCGCGGGCGGCGTCCCGTCGGGGTATATCGCCCCTCGCTCGACCGCGCAGCCTCGAGCGCAGAAGGCATGCTCGAGCTCGTCGGCAAACGATTCCTGGCCGCGACCGATGAGAAACGTCACCTCGCCCGCCTCGGCGACGGCGGCAAGCAGGCGAACCAGATACCCCGGAAGGGTGAGGACGTCGCGCAGCACGACCGACTCCAAGCGGGCGGGGACATGCTCGTCCCCCGTCGCCGCGAGCCCTGCCGCCAGAGCCCAGGCGGCATCCGAGGCCTCGACCAGGCACAGCTCCCGCAGGCGGGCACGATATGCGCCGACGATGCGAGCCACGACGCCTTCGGCGGAGGAGGCGTCCGCCATGTCGGCGCCCGGGGAAGCCCCCGTCGCCGCGCCGTCCAGACATGGGGCAAGGTCTCGCGCCATGCGCGCGACCATCCGGACGGTGCCGGGATTCTTCTTCAGGGGGGCAAGCCCGCCGTCCGGCGCCTCGTCCACCAACCCGGCGATGAGCAGCTCGCGCTCGACGGCGCGCACCATATGCCGGCCGTCGCCCAGGAGCTCCCAGAGCGACTCCAGCCATGACGAAGGCGTGAGCACGTCCACGCCCATGCCGTAGCCGGCGTCGGCGAGCTCCCTTCGCGCACGCTCGCGGGCATCATATGCAGGGACGAGCAGCGTGGTCGTTTGTGCGTCGCCGGCCAAGATGTCGAGCTCGGACGCAGCGAGCGCCGCGCCGGAGCCGGTCTCTACGATTCGGATCGCCATGGTCCTCCATTCACGTCGTATCCGAATCTTATCCTATCCGCCCGTGCGGACACGAACGGGCCCTGCACGACGACACCGGGGCCCGTTGGCACGGGGGTCCCTACGATACCGGCTTCTCCATGATGTAGTCGTCCATGACAAAGCCGCCGCCGATCGGCGTCTCGACGGCGTCGACCGTGGCAAAGCCGGTCCCGGTATAGGCGCGAATTCCCAGCTCGTTGTGCTTATTGACCGTAAGATACATGGCGCGAAGGCCGCGTGACCGGCAGAGCTCCTCGTAAAAGGAGATCGCCGCGCGGGCAAACCCATGCCCCCGCTCATCTTTGAGCAGATAAATCTTTGATATGAAGAAGCGGCCCGTCTCCGGCTCTTCGCGGCCGCCCGTATAGCCCACGCGGCGCCCGTCCGGAGCGCAGACGAACCAATACTCGTAGCCATGCTCCGCCATGTCGCGGCGAATCGCCGCCAACGACTGGAAATGCTCGACCATGTAGTCGGTCTGCTCGGAGCCGATAAGCGCCGGCCAATACTCCTGCCAGATGCCCTCGGCAAGACCGGCTAGGTCGCGCTGGTCCTCAGCCGTCTTCACCGCAGAAAAGCTCGCTCGTACAGACATGGGTCCTCCTCACCGGGCAGGCGCCTCGCCTGCCTATCGAGGACTATGGTAGCGCCTCGACGCGAGGAGTCCATGCGTCGTGGCGCTCCCCGCGCCCGCGCGGCTACTCGCCGTCTTCGAGCTTGATGAGCATGCGACGGTAGCCGCCATACTCGCCGTTGAGCGCCTTCGAGACACGGCTCACCGTGGTGGACGAGGCGCCGGTCTGCGCCTGGACCTGCACATAGGGCTCCCCCTCATCCAGATAGCGAGCCACCTGGAGACGCTGCGCGAAGTCGCACACCTCGCGCGGCGTGCAGAGATCGGTCAAAAACGCCTCGATTTCCTGTTCGGTCTCCAAGAGCGAAAACGCATGGACGAGCTGACGAACGTCAGGCCGATCAAACATCGCATCAATATTCATTAGAGACCGCCAGATTCCCTCGAAGCGTTTATAAAGGATACTTGCATGACGCTAATAGAGCGCAATCTATACATGCTTTACCGAACTAAATCGGTTCGGGTGCAGTGTAGCACAACACGAACGCTCGCCACGGGTTTCTTCGGGCGGCGCGCGACGCTTCTTGCATATACAAAGAATCTCCGCAAGGGAAAACGGCGCCCGCGGACGCAGGCGCCCCCGTCGCGGCGACCTCGCCGCGACGGGGGGACCTTACAGGCGCGGCAAGGTCGGAATGATCGAAAGGTCCTCGGAGATGCCGCTCGTCCAGCTCACCCGATCGCAGTCGTCGATGACGACGGCTTCCACACCGGGGAGTCCCTCGATGAAGTCGATGGCATCGCGGGCCCCCAGCATGAACGCCGTCGTGGACCAGCCGTCGCAATCCATCGAGCGGTCGGCGACGATGGTCGCGCTCGCCACGTCGGTCCGCGCCGGCATGCCGGTGCGTGGGTCCAAGATGTGGTGGTAGGTGACGCCTCCCCGCGTGAACTGGCGCTCCTGGATGCCGCTCGTCACGACGGAACCCGACGCCAGGCGCACCACGGCGCGGTTGTGCGCGGCGTCCCGCGGGTTCACGATGCCCACGTTCCACGGCGCGCCCGCGCGCACCGGCGGCCGGCGCGCCTCGTCTGCCGGACGCCCCCCGCGCACGAGCACGTTGCCGCCCAGGTTCATGGCAAAGCGCCTCACCCCATGCCGCTCGAGAAGCCGCGCCAGGTCGTCGGCGATATAGCCCTTTGCGACCCCGCCGAGGTCGAGCACCGTCGCCGGGTCATCGATGGAGAGGGTCGCCCGTCCGCCCGACGTGGCCACATGGATATGGGAATAGCCCACATGGGGAAGGGCGCACGCGAGGTCGCGCCCGCTTGGCACCACACCGGCATGAAAGTCCCACAGCCTGGTGAGCGTGCCCATCGTGATGTCAAACAGTCCGCGGCTCCGCTCGCAATACCCCAGAGAAAGCGTCACGAGCTCGGCGGTCTCGGACGCCACCTCCACCGGCGCGGGAGCCGCCGCATGCGCTCGGGCGATATCGGAGTCCTCGCGCGTGCGCGAGAAGGCGTGCTCGAAGAACACGCAGCGGTCGCGAAAGCCCCTGAGCGCGCCATCGAGACGCTCGACGACGGCAGGGTCGCGGGCGTCTTCGTCGTCGCCTGCATATCCGTGGACATGCACGCAGGTGTTGAAAATGAAAAACGATATGACGCGCGAGCCGTCCACGCCCGAGACCGGCTCGGCCGTCTGAACATCGCCATAGGTGTATGCCTGCCGCATGGATCCTCCCTTAGCCCTCCCGCAAACGCCGGACGCCGTCCCCTTTGTGTGCCCGCCATGCAATGGATGAAATGAACCCGTCCCCAATCATCCGATCTAGGGCATAATCGGGGGGCGACGCGCCTCGCGCGCATCGTTGCCATCATAGCGCGCCCCGCGCGGGCGCCGCCGAAGAGGGAGGATGTCCCCCATGAGATTTCTGCTGAACTGGATCGTCACGTCGCTCGCCGTCTCGGTCGCGGCGTTCATCGTCCCAGGCATCGTGCCCTTCGGCCCCATGGACGCCTGGATTTGCTTCGCCTTCACCGGATTGTTCCTCGGCATTGTCAACTGGCTCGTGAAGCCGCTGGTGACGCTCATCTCGCTGCCGGTGACCATCATGACGCTCGGCATCTTCCAGCTGGTGGTGAACAGCTTCATGCTCGAGCTCGCCGGCTGGCTCTCGGTCAACCTCCTGGGCGCCGGCATCGCCATCGAAGGATTCTGGTCGGCGTTCTTCGGCGGCATCATCGTGAGCATCATGTGCTCGATCCTGGGAGTCGTGACGAAGGACTGACGGCGGACCCGACATGCGTCCGGCCCGCCGCCTTCACGCAGCGATGATGTTGAGCCGCCAAGCGAAGCCTACAGGTGCTTCCCCTCGACGAGGCACAGATCTGCCACCGTCACGTTATCCAGATAGCCGCTGATGCGCCGGTCGAGCTCCATCCACAGCGGATGCGTGGGGCAGCCCTGCGCGCGCTCGCAGGTCTCGCAGCCGTTTTCGAGGCATGAGACCGGGGCGATGGTGCCTTCCGTGAGGCGCAGCACCTCTCCGACCGTATAGGACTCGGGAGCGCGGGTAAGCCGGTAACCACCGCCCTTACCGCGCATGCCCGAGAGCATGTCGCTCCGCACGAGCACGGCCAAGATGTTCTCTAGGTACTTCTCGGAAATCCCCTGACGCTCGGCAACTTCCTTGAGGGGAACGCGCCCCTCGCCCTGATGTCTGGCCAAATCGACCAGAACTCTCAGCGCATACCGTCCTTTCGTGGAAACCAGCAAAATTGACACCCCCTTTGCATCTTTGAATATAACAGATATGCCTCGCCAAATCGTCGTTATGTCCGTTTCTGGCAAAGTGGTAGCTTTTTTGTGCTAATTAATTCCTAGTATTTCGATAGGGTATACTGCGGACATCGCGTTGACCACATGGCGCGGTGGGAAGAAAATACTGCCGACCACCCGCAGCTAGGGAGGAACCATGAGCAAGATCTATACGTCCATCGACCAACTTATCGGAAAGACCCCGCTGCTTGAGCTCGCCAACATCGAGCGCGAAGAGGGGCTGGAGGCCCGGGTGCTCGCAAAACTCGAGCTCTTCAACCCGGGCGGCTCGGCAAAGGACCGCATCGCCCGCTCCATGATCGACGCCGCGGAGGCCGCCGGCAAGCTGCGCCCGCACGAGGGCTACACCATCATCGAGCCCACCTCGGGCAACACCGGCATCGGCCTGGCATCGATCGCCGCCTCGCGCGGATATCGCGCGGTGATCGTCATGCCCGAGACCATGAGCGTCGAGCGCCGCAAGCTCATGCTCGCCTACGGCGCCGAGCTTGTGCTCACCCCGGGCTCCGAGGGCATGTCCGGCGCCATCGCACGGGCGGAGGAACTTGCCCGGACCACGCCGAACAGCATCATCGCGGGACAGTTCGACAATCCCGCGAACCCCTCTGCGCACCAGGCCACCACGGGTCCCGAGATCTGGGAGGACACCGATGGGGAGGTCGACATCTTTGTTGCGGGCGTGGGCACCGGGGGCGCCGTGACCGGCGTGGGCTCATACCTCAAGGAACGCAAGCCCGGCGTTCAGGTCGTCGCGGTGGAGCCCGCCGCGTCGCCCGTGCTCTCCGGCGGGGCTCCCGGGCCGCACGGCATCCAGGGCATCGGGGCGGGCTTCGTGCCCAAGGTCCTCGACACCTCGATCTACGACGAGGTCGTCACCGTCACGAACGAGGACGCCTACGCCGCGGCGCGGCGCATGGGCACCGCCGAGGGAGCGCTGGTGGGCATCTCGTCGGGCGCGGCCCTTCATGCCGCCATCGAGGTCGCGCGCCGACCCGAGAACAAGGGCAAGACCATCGTCGCCTTCCTGGTGGACACCGGAGAGCGCTACCTCTCCACTCCCCTGTTCTCCGAGGAGGCGTAATGCCCCGGAGGCGCGTGCTTGTCGCCATGAGCGGCGGCGTCGATTCGAGCGTCGCCGCCTGGCTGCTGCAACAAGAGGGCTATGAATGCATCGGCGCCACGATGCGCCTGTATGACGCGGAGGGCGCCGTTAGCGGGGCGACGCCCTCCTCCGTCCCCGCAAAGGCGCAAGAGGCCTGCGGCAACCTGCGGGACATCGCCGATGCCGAGGAGGTCTGCCGGCGCCTCGGCATCCCCCACCACGTGCTCGACTGCCGCGAGCGCTTCCGCAGCGACGTGATCGACGAGTTCGTGACGTTCTACGAGCACGGCCTCACCCCCAACCCCTGCACCATCTGCAACCGCCGCATCAAGTTCGGCCTGCTGCTCGAGCATGCGCGCAGCATGGGCTGCGACGCCGTCGCGACCGGGCACTATGCCCGCGTGAAGCGGCGCGAAGGCGCGGGGGCCGCACCCGTTTTCGAGCTTGCAAAGGCGACCGACGGCTCAAAGGACCAAAGCTATTTTCTCTACAGCCTGACCCAAGACGTCCTCGCGCACGTCATCTTTCCCCTAGGGGGCCTCACCAAGGAGGGAGACGTGCGCCGCATCGCCGAGCAGCAGGGCTTCTCCTGTGCCCGCAAGCGCGACAGCCAAGGCATCTGCTTCGTGCCGAACAACGATTTCGCCTCGTTCATCGAGCGTCTCCGCGGAGAGGAGCTGCCCTCGGGACAGGTGCTTGACACCTCGGGCAACGTGCTCGGCAAACACAGGGGCGCCGTCCGCTACACCGTCGGCCAGCGCAAGGGCCTCGGCATCGCCGCGGCACGGCCGCTCTATGTGACCGCCACCGACACGGCGGCGAACACGGTGACGCTCGGAGAGGAGCGGGACCTGTTCGCCTCGGCGCTCGTTGCCGGAGACTGGGTATGGAGCGCTCCTGGGCCAGAGATGGAGGCGCGCCTCGATGCCGCGCGGCAGGACACGCCCTTCGAGGCGACGGCGCAGATCCGCTACCACCAGCCAAACCAAGCGGTACGCATCAGCCGGGCAGACGAGCCCGCGGCAGACGACGCGCACGGGAGCCCGATCCGGCGGACAGCCGGCTGCCCGGAGCATGGCGCCGAATGCATTCGCATCGACTTCAAGCAACCCCAGCGTGCCATCGCGCCCGGACAGGCCGTCGTGGTCTTTCAAGACGACGTCGTCCTCGGCGGAGGCACCGTCATCCGCGTGCCCCGTGACTAGCGGAGCCGCCCCCACCCGCCGCAGACGCCCTCTCCCAAACTCCGACCAGCTCGACAAGGCTGTTCCGCGCCAAGGCCGAAAACCCGCCAGGGGGGACGGCCATGCGAGGCCCGTATACCAAAGACGCCCCAAGCGCCATGCCATCGCCGCCGAGTGACGAGGGCGCGCATCAACGATGCGCCCGACGAATAGGCAGCGAGCAGGGCACTTGGGGCGCCGAGGCGTCAGGCGGTCCTGACGTCTAGCTTATGACGCGATGAGGTCCATTACGCCATGATCTTGCGGAACAGCTCGACGACCGTGTCATGGTCGGCGTCGCGCGGGTTGCCGGGGTAGCAGGCATCCGCCAGGGCGTCGTCGGCGATCTGGTCGAGCTCGTCGGCCTTGATGGCCTCGCAGACCTGCGGAATCTCGACGTCGGCAGAAAGCTGGCGCACCGCATCGATGGCAGCGTCGGCAGCCTCGTCGGTGGTCATGCCCTCGGTGTTCACGCCCATGGCGACGGCGACCTCGGCCAGGCGCTCGGCGACGACGGGCTTGTTGAACTCCATGGCGATGGGCAGCAGCATCGCGCAGGCAACGCCGTGCGGCGTGTCATAGTGCGCGGAGAGCGTGTGCGCCATGGCGTGGTCGATGCCGAGGCCGACGTTGGAGAAGCCCATGCCGGCGATGTACTGGGCGAGCGCCATGCCCTCGCGGCCGCTGCCCGGCTTGCCGCTCTTGGCCTCGGCCACGGCGTCGCGCAGGTTCTTGGCAATGAGCTCGATCGCCTTCAGATGGAACATGTCGGTGAGCTCCCAGGCGCCCTTGGTGGTGTAGCCCTCGATGGCATGCGTGAGCGCGTCCATGCCCGTCGCGGCGGTGAGGCTTGCAGGCATGCTTGCCATCATGTCGGGGTCGACGACCGCGACCTCGGGGGCGTCGTTGGTGTCGACGCACACGAACTTGCGCACCTTCTCGGGGTCGGTGATGACGTAGTTGATGGTCACCTCTGCCGCGGTGCCGGCGGTGGTGGGCACGGCGATGGTGAACACGGCATGGTTCTTGGTGGGGGCGACGCCCTCGAGCGAGCGCACGTCAGCGAACTCGGGGTTGTTGATGATGATGCCGATGGCCTTCGCGGTATCCATGGAGGAGCCGCCGCCGATGGTCACGATCGAATCGGCCTCTGCCGCCTTGAACGCCGCAACGCCGTCCTGCACGTTCTTGATGGTGGGGTTGGGCTTGATCTCGGAATAGAGCTCCCAGGCGATGCCGGCCTCGTCGAGCAGGTCGGTCACCTTGGCGGTGACGCCAAACTTCACCAAATCGGGATCGGAGCACACGAAGACCTTCTTGAAGCCGCGGCGCTCAAGCTCTCCAGGAATCTCCTTGATGGCGCCAGAGCCATGGTAGGAGATGGTGTTGAGAACGATTCGATTGGACATGGGGCCTCCTTGCCTCGACATGGCTTACGGGCGGAGCCGCGCCTTGTGGCGACGGACGCCGTACCGGACATACCCAGATTATGCAACCGAGCGAGGACAAAATGTAACAACTTGCAAGGGTGTTTTTCTAAAGACGGCACCCGGGGCCCTCCGCCCCCATTCGAAGCCGCCCCGCATCGGCGGGCACGCCCGGTCAAGGCAGGGCCCTGCCCGAGAACGCATCGCGCAGCGCTGCCGCTACGCAAGCCACGACGCGGCCCGCGGCGACGTCGCGCCGAAAGCGCCCCTCTAGCTGCAATGCCGCCACTCGCGGTCGGTGAGCATGCGCGCCAGGGCAAGCCCCATGGGCAAAAACAGCACGATCATCACCGCGCGCACGATCCATTCCATGGCGTCGAGCGTCTCGAAGGCGCCCATGTAATAGACGGCGCGATACATGTACAGGCCGGGAACCATGATCACGATCGAGGGAACGGTGATCGAGATGCGCGGAAAGCCCGTGCGCATGCCGGCGAGCGACGCCAGAAGACCGGCCATGAGCGCCCCGAGAAACGCCGCCGCCTCAGGCGGCATGGCCACGGCGTCCACAAGGGTGAGCCGGGCGGTGTTGGCGATAGCGCCCACCACGCCCGCGGTCGCCGCCATGTTAAAGGGCGAGTTGAACAGCATCGAGAATCCGAAGACGCCGATGAAGCTCGCCAATGCCCTCAAGGCGAGAAGCATCGCGGGGTCGAGGCCGAGCGGGGTGAAATCGTCGGGCCGCAGCTGAACCACCGAGGCCACGAGCCATGCCACGAGCGTCGCCACCACGATGACCGAGCAGGCATACACCATGCGCTCGATGCCCGCGCGCAGGTCGAGCTTCGCGATGTCGAGGCCGCTCGTGATGAGCGGGAATCCGGGAATCACAAAGAGCATGGCGCCGATATAGCCCGCCTCGTGCTCCATGGCGCCGGGCACGGCAAGCGATAGCAGCCAGAGCGACCCGAGGTACACCAGGCACGCCGTCGCCACGCCCGCCCCGATGCAGGCAAAATGGGTGAGATGGCGGTCGATCATGAGCCTGCGCACCAGGTTGCCGAGGCCCGCCCCCACAAAGGCGCACCCCATCTCGATCGGTCCGCCCCCCAGCAAGAAGACGAACGCCGCGCAGGCGGCGGCGGCGGCGAGCGCCACCTGCCAGGGCGCATAATGCCCCCGCTCGTGCTCGACCTTGTCGAGCAGCCCGTGAAGCTGCCCCACGGTGAGCTCGTGCCCCAACACCCTGACCTCTCGCACGAACTTCTCCATATACCAGATGCGCTCAGTGTTCACTCCGGTGGTCGGCAGGTTCACGATCTCGGAAAACGACCCAGAATCGTCGTAGCAGGTGCACTCGATCGACGTCAGGCTCACGTCCACCGAGCAGGTGACCCCCAGCACGCGTGCGACCGTGTTCATGGCCTCGCGCACGCGCCACGTGCTCGCCCCGCCGCCCAACAGCAGCAGCCCCGCGCGGCAGATGACCGACGACTTGTCGGCAAGGCCTGCCTGAGATGCGGGAAGGTCCGCCCTATCGAGCACCTCGTGCCACTTGACCGGCATGTGCGAATGATGCGGCACGTGGGTATGCCGGGCCCGGTGGGGCCGAGCCATGCTGAGCGCCTCGTGGATGCCGGCGGCGGTGTGCGGCAGGCGGCTGGTTGAGTGGTCGTCGTGCGAAGACATGCGATCTCGCTTTCGAACGTGCGGACAGGCGGCGTCGGCCGCGAACGAGCTGTCTTTCTATCCTATCCCAACGTCGAGGAGGCGTCGTCGGCGCCGCGATGCGTCCGGGGCGCCGTCGCATCCCAAAACAGGCGAAAGCCGACGACCAGGAAGATGACCGGCACCACGAAGACGAGCGCCTCCGCCACCATCGAGAGGAGCGCGACGAAATCCGACATGAAATACGACGAAAGGTTGATGGCCGCATGCAGGATCATGCCGTCAGCCAGGCTCCCCGTGCGCCACACCACCACCGCAAACAGCAAGCCGACCACAAATGCATAGGAGCTCTGGACCAGGTTCCCGTGCAGCAGCGCGAAGATCGCCGCCTGGATCGTCGCCGCGGCGGCGAAGCGCCTCCATGAGACGGGTACGGAGGGAGCGGGCCGGGAAGGCTCAAGGGCGGCAGCCCTCGACGTCGCAGCCGCCCCCAAGGCCGGCGCGGAGGAGACGGGCTCCGCGACAGCCCCCTCTTGCCCGTCCTTCGAGGACGCCGTCGCCGCATCGCCGCTCTCTGGGGCGGCGGCCGGCATGGGGGATGCGGGGCGCTTCTTCTTGCGCAGCCAGCGCGGCCGCCACTCGGGGCACACTGCTCGAAGCGCAAACTCCATCATCACGCCGCGGCATGTCAGCTCCTCGACCACCGGGGCGCCCAAGGCGACCACAGCGACCGACAAGATGTTGAACGAGGTGGACCCCGAGTCTTCCATCAGCTCCGAGTAACCGTCAATGACCTCGGGAACGAAGAGCCATACCAGCGAGAGCGCGATGGCGATGAGCAGCTGCACCGCGACGCCCACAAGGACGATGCCCGCGACGCGACGCGCCCATGCGCCAGCAGACGCGCTGCACGCCCCGTAGCGGGCAGAGAGAAACGAGCACGGCCGGAGGCGACGCCACCAGAGGGCAAAGGTGAGAAGCGACAGCAGCTGCACGAAGAGGCTGAGATACAAGTCGGCAGCGGCAACGACGTCCATGCCGAGGGCCGAAGAGGTGGCCCGCCCCAGCACGATGCACAAGGGCTCGGTGAGCAGAATGGCCGCCACGTTGACCCCCAGATAGGCAATCACGACGCCTAGACAGGCGGCGACCCATCCCATGCCCCGCGCGATGCGCCGCGCGACACCCTCTGCTCCCATGTCGCCTCCTTGCCTCATGCCGCCGTCGACACGTCCCGCGGCTTCTCCTCGGAACCGCCCGGTCCAAACGCGCCCGCAGGCGATATGTCGAAGGGGAAGGTGCCGCATCGGTTGAATGCGGCGATGAACATGCGTATGGCGTTCGACGGCGTGGTTCCCACGCGACGGGTCGCCGTCGCGAAGGCCGCCTTCTCTTCGGGCAAGACCTTCGCGACGACCGGGGTCATATGTTCCGTCATGGTTTCCTCACAGAAACGTTGGTGCTGCGTTTGAGGCCCCGCCGACCATTGGGCATGTTGCACTACCCGATCGAAATCGCCCGCTGAGAGGCGCGGCCACTGCTGTGGTTATGTGACGTTGGTATTACTTAGTATTACTTAGTTATACCCCCGCAATCACTATACCGGAGACGCAGGCGTCTTTCAAGCTCGATCTTCATACTGGATAGCGAATAAACATCCCTCGCCTATACATCGTTTTCGATGCAAACTTTTTGCTTCGATACTGTTACAGATGAATAAACATGGCCTTTTTATTGCATTTAGTGAAAAACATGCGATACTAACCTTCAACTGTAAGCGCCCGACGCATCCGCATATTTGGGGCATGCCATCTGGGGGATGGCAGACAAGGCCCCGCGCCGGCATACATGAAGGAGAGATCATGAAGAACCTGCAGCTGAAGAAGCTTCTCCCGCAGGCGGGCGTCGCAACCGTCGCGCTCGCCGCAGCGCTCGGACTCGCCGCCTGCGGCGGCACCCCCGCGTCCACGGGATCCACCGGCGGCTCCGCCCCCGCCGAGAGCGACGGCAGCTATGAACTCGTGACCGACGGCGCCCTCACCTTTGCCACCTCGCCCGACTATCCGCCGTTCGAGAACCTGGAGAACGGCGAGTACGTGGGCCTCGACATGGACCTCGGCCGCGCCATCGCCGAGGAGCTCGGCCTTGAGTGCGAGTACACCAACATCGACTTCGACGGCATCGTGCCCGCCATCGTCGCCGGCGGCCAGGCCGACGCCGGCCTCTCGGGCATCTCCATCACCCCCGAGCGCGAGGAGCAGGTCGACTTCACCGACCCGTACTACGTTGACAACCAGGCCGTAGCGACGCTGTCCAGCAACACCGAGCTCACGGAGGACAACGCCGCCGAGGCGCTCAACTCCGCCGAGATCACCATCGCCGTCCAGAGCGGCTCCACCGGCGCGGACTTCGCCGCCGAGAACTATCCCAACGCCGAGATCCTGCCCTTCCCCAACTTCACCGACGCCTTCGCAGCCGTCGCCTCCGGCCAGGCCGACGCGGTGTGCGGCAACAGCGCCGTGGTCCAGCAGATGCTCGCCGGCGCCTACACCGACCAGCATGTGATCTTGACCTCCGCCACCGGCGAGGAGTACGCCATCGCCGTTTCCAAGGACAACCCCGAGCTTCTGGCGGCCATCAACGACGCGCTCGCCAAGCTTCAGGAGGACGGCACGATCGATGAGCTCATCGCTGCCAACATGGGCTAAACTTCCCCTCATAAGGCGCATCTGACATGGCGCGGCCCCTCCTCGGCGACGAGAAGGGGCCGCACGCCGCTTCGCCGGAAGTCGTCTCATTTGTATCTGCGTATCTGTAAGCGAGGTCAAACCGTGAGAACCCTACCCAAACGTGCGGCGGTGGCGCTATCGCTCGCGCTGGCATGCCTGGCAAGCTGCTGCGTCTGGCTCGCGCTGCCGCCCCAGGCTGCCGAGGCCATGCAGGTGGTGCGCTGCACCGGCCGCCCCAATTCGGACGACGACCCCACCGCCATCCAAGGAGCAACCCAGTCGCGCATCACCCTCGAGACGACCGTTGACGAGGGCGAGGGGGTCGACCAGCTGGTGGTCCACGTGCCCGATGGGACCTCCTTCGGCACGGACGACCTCAACGTGACCCTGCTTACCGGCGACGACCTCATGACGCGCAACGAGGTCGCCTACGACCTCTCGACCGACGGCCAAGACATCATCTTCGATTTTGATGCGCCCCTCTCCCAGGCAGGCCACCTGAACATCATCATCTACGACGTCTACTTCCCCCAGGAGGGCGGCGACATGCAGGTGGGCGCCACCTACACGCTCGCCGATGGCTCAGAGCATGAGATAGACGGCATCCCCCAGATCACCGTCGTGGGAATCACCGGGCCGGAGGCGCTCTCGCAATGGCTCGAGCAGCAGGAATGGGTCCAGGCGTGGAACTCCAACACCTTCCTGCACCTGTTCTTGGACCCCACGGTCCTGGTGACGAGCTTCCCGGTGGTCCTCAACGGCTTCTTCATGTCGGTGGGCGTCGTCGCCCTCGCCTTCCCGCTCGGCATTCCCCTCGCGCTCGTCCTGGCGCTCATGCGTCTCTCGAAGTTCTTCCTGTGGCGCGGCATCGCCACCACCTATGTGAACCTCATGCGCGGAACGCCGCTCTTCCTGCAGATCTATGTCGCCTTCTTCGGCCTGCCGCTTGCCGGCATCCAGATTCCCAACTTCCCGCTGGGCGTCATCGTGCTCATGCTCAACTCGGGCGCCTATATGTGCGAGATCTTCCGCGCCGGCATCCAATCCATCAACAAGGGGCAGACCGAGGCGGCGCGCTCGCTGGGCATGAACGGCTTTCAGACCATGCTCTTCGTCATCTTCCCGCAGATGTTCCGCAACGTGATTCCCAACCTCACCAACGAGTTCATCACGCTGTACAAGGACTCCTCGCTGCTCGCCGCCGTCGGCGTCATGGAGCTCGTCATGTACGCGCGCACCATCGTCGCCTCGACGGGCTCGATCACGCCCTATATCGTCGCCGCGCTCTTCTACCTGGTGATCACCCTGCCGCTCTCGCGCATCACGCGCGTGCTTGAAGATCGCCTGCGCGGGCACCGCAGAAGCAAGCGTCATGCGCATGCGCCCGAAGCCGCAGGCGCCGAAAAGGAGGTGGCAGCCCGATGAGCAAGACCACGACGCCGGCCCCGCCGTCTGAGGGCGAGCCGATCATCAAGGTTTTCGACCTGCACAAGAGCTTTGGCGAGACGAAGGTGCTCAACGGCATCTCGCTCGACATCCGCAAGGGCGAGGTCGTCGTAGTGCTGGGCCCATCGGGTTCCGGCAAGTCGACGCTACTGAGGTGCCTCAATCGTCTCGAGCAGCCCACCTCGGGCAAGATCATCTTCGAGGGGCAGGACATCTGTGCCGCGAAGACCGATGTGAACGACGTGCGCAAGCGCATGGGCATGGTGTTCCAGCAGTTCAACCTGTTCCCCCACCTCGACGCCGTGCACAACGTCATGCTCGCCCAGGAAAAGGTGCTGAAGCGCCCGCGCGCGGAGGCGCGCCGCATCGCGCTCAAAGAGCTTGAGCGCGTGGGCCTGGCAGAGCGCTCCGACTACTATCCCGACGAGCTCTCCGGCGGCCAGCAGCAGCGCGTCGCCATCGCCCGCGCGCTCTCCATGGAGCCCCACGTGATGCTGTTCGACGAGGCGACGAGCGCGCTCGACCCCGAGCTGGTCCGCGGGGTGCTCGACGTCATGCGCGAGCTGGCGCAGGGCGGCATGACCATGGTGGTGGTCACGCACGAGATGAGCTTTGCGCGCGACGTCGCCGACCGCGTCATCTTCATGGAAGGCGGCGTGGTCGTGGAGGACGGCGCGCCCGAGCAGCTCTTCGAACATCCCAAGAGCGAGCGCACCCGCGCCTTCATCGGACAGGTCACCGGCTAGGCCTGGCGGCACAGCGGCACGCAAACGAGAGACGGGCCCTCGGACATGTAGTCCGAGGGCCCGTCTGCATGAGATGGCATGCCGGCCGCCCGCATCAATCACTCGATGCGGGCGCATGGGCGCCCAAGGCATGGCCCGCAGCCCCTACTTTCCGCCGCGGTCTCCCGGCCGGCGGGTGGACTGGCGTGCGGCGCCTCGACCGGCGCGATCGCCCTTGCCGTCACGCGCGGCCGGGCGGCCTGCGCGCCCGCCGCGACGCCCGCGCTCTTCGGGAAGATCGCTGTTGCGCCAATCGTGCTGCGCACGCTCCTGCGGCCTCTTGCCGCCGCGACCGCGCCGCTCGGACGGCTCGGCGCCACGCTTGCCCCCGGCGCGCTTGCCCGACGTGCCGCGCTCCGCCCCCGCGCGAGAGGACCGCTCAAGGCGGCGGCCGCGTTCGGCGTCAGCCGCCCCCTCGCGGGCGCGGCGGGCATCGTGGCGCGACCAGTTGCCGTGGTCCGCGCCGCGCGTCGGCTCGGCAGACGGGGCCGCGCCCTCCTGACGGGATGCAGGCTCCGCAGCACCAGCAACCTCTTCGCGCACGCGCGTCCTGCCCGCGCGCTTGGGGCGTGCCGGACGGGACGCGCGCTCGCCCTCTCCGCGTCCGGCAGACGAGCCGCCGCGACGGCGCTTCGAGGTCGACTTGCCGCGCTTGGTCTTGCGCTTGGCGACCAGACGACCCGGCACGCGGTCCGGATCGACCGTCGGCGGCTCCTCGCCCAGCTCAAGGCCGTCCGCATCATAGATGTCAGCCGTCTTTTTCATGAGGCCCTCGATGGCGTAGAACTCCGAGACGTCCTGGCTCGTCACGAAGGTGAGCGCCCAGCCCAGCTCGCCCGCCCGGCCCGTACGGCCGATGCGATGGATGTAGTCGGTCGGCTCGACGGGCACGTCGAAGTTCACGACGTAGCGCACGTCGCTGATGTCGATGCCGCGGGACAGCACGTCGGTCGCCACGAGCACGTCGGTCTCCCCGTTGCGGAAGGCCTTCAACGCGCGCTCGCGCTGCGCCTGGGTGCGATCGCCATGGATGGGCGCCGCCGAGATGCCGGCGCGGCCGAGGCGCCTGCAGCAGGCGTCGGCGCGATGCTTGGTACGGCAGAACACGATGACGCGGCTCGCGCCCTCTTTCTTGAGCACTTGGGCGAGCAGGGCGTTTTTCGCCTCCAGGGACACCGGCAGCACATACTGGTCGACCGTGTCCGCCGTGGACGTCGCCGGCGCAATCTCCACGCGGGCGGGGTCGTCCACAAGATCGGTGATGGAGCCCACCGCCTTCTCGTCGAGCGTCGCCGAGAACAGCAGGGTCTGGCGCTCGGCGGGCGTCTGGTCGACGATGCGCCGCACCTGGGGCAAGAAGCCCATGTCGAGCATGCGATCGGCCTCGTCGAGCACGAGCACCGAGACCTCGTCCAGGTGGCACGCCCCCTGCTCGATGAGGTCGACGAGGCGGCCGGGCGTGGCCACGAGCACGTCGCAGCCGCGCTTCAAGGCGCTGCGCTGGGGGTTGTAGCCCACGCCGCCCACAACGGTCACCGCGATGTGGCGGGTACGCGCGGCGATCTTGGCGCACACCTCGTCGATCTGCTGGGCGAGCTCGCGCGTCGGGGTGATGATGAGCATGAGGGGTCCGCGGCCGCGCGCACGCTTGCGATCGCGGCCCGGGCGCACCACATGGCCCAGGTTGTTGAGCGTCGGCAGCAAGAAGGCCGCCGTCTTGCCGGTGCCCGTCTGGGCGGCGGCCAGCAGGTCGCGCCCCTCGAGCACAGCCGGAATGGCGGCAGCCTGAACGGGCGTCGGAGAGCTGTAGCGCAGGTCGCGCACCGCCTTGAGCACGGTCTCGGAGAGGCCGAGATCGGCAAAGCCGGGACCGTCCGTCGTGCCCGGCTCCCCGGACCTCTCCTCCCCCGCCGTTTCGACAGCAAGGGTCGTCTCTTCGACCGGGCCCTCGGAAGAAGCGGTCGCGAGGCTTTCGGTTGTTGACATATCTGGTAGTTCCGTTCCGCACACGGCGCAAGCGTTCCACAGCGCCTGCCGCGTAGCATATCTTCGATAAACGTCAGCATTGGTCGGGGCGGATCGCGACACGCCCCGTGACCCGGGACGAACAAGACGCGATAGAGCAGTTCCGCCGCAAGCAAGTATACGGGCAGAGCAGTCCCCTGCACGCAAAGAACACGGCCTTATGCCGGCTCGTTCTTGGCGGGCAGCCCAGGCCCCAAAAAAGGGCGGCGCATGGCGGATGGATGAGGATTGGCTCGTCGGCCCTTGGACGCGCACCCATCCAGGCGTGAGCCGACAGGGCTCGGCGCGAACTTCCGCTGCACAACGGACGTCACCAGGAACTTCTATTGCAGAATGGCCGCTCAGAAGAAGCCTCTATTGCAAAATGGACGCTCAGGACCCTTTTTCGAGGTCTTAGCGTCCATTCTGCTAAAGAAAGCTTGCGGATGCGGCCAGTCTGCATAAGAAGTGTGGGGGCGGCAGACATCACACCGAGAACGTCAGGCATCACACCGGGGGCGGGAGGCCTACTGCCTCTCGACAAGCCCTTCGTCGGCAAACCAGTCAACATGGCCGCAGCTCGTGCAGGTGAGCGTCACGGCAGAGTCCCCCGCCCATTCGACGCCGAAGAGGGACGACCCGCGCGAGTCCAGAAGGGCAGAGCCCTCGATGAACCGCGTGCCCCCGCAGTGGGGGCAGGTGACGCCTTTTCCTGCGACCATGTACCGATCCCCCGCCTCATCGCCCTTGACCGCCTTGGAGAACTCGGAGAAGAATCCCATTTCGACCCCTTTCGTTGGTCCTATATCCTGCTGATACCCCAAACGTAGAGAGGGAGAATCAGGTACTTGACACCCCCAGGGGGTGGGGGTATAGGATGGTGGTGGAACATGACGTCGTCACGCGACATCATTAAGACATGTGCGTGACGTCATCGCTATGAAAGGAGGCACGCATGGCTCACGAAACGTTTGACGTCGGCGGCATGACGTGCGCCGCATGCCAAGCCCACGTTGAAAAGGCGGTTTGCAAGCTGCCCGGCGTGGAGGGCGTTGCGGTGAACCTGCTCTCTGGGTCGATGGCTGTAGACTTCGACGAATCAAGGCTGACCGACGACGAGATCTGCGCCGCAGTCGATCGCGCCGGCTATTCCGCCGCCCCCGCCGGAGCGACGGGGGACGCGGGCAGCGTCGGGGGCGCGGGCAGAGGCGCGCGAAGGGGCGCCGCAAAGATGGAGTCCCCCACCAAGAAGCTCGAGGCACAGGCGCAGTCGATGAAAACCCGTCTGGTGACCTCGATCGTCTTTCTGGTTCCGCTGTTCTATATCGGAATGGGACACATGCTGGGCTGGCCGCTGCCATCGCTTTTCACCGACGGCACCCACGCCATGACGCTCGCCCTGACCGAGCTCATGCTGCTGCTGCCCATCCTCTATATGAACCGGGCGTATTTTACCGGAGGCTTCAAGTCGCTCTTCCACGGCGCCCCGACCATGGACGCCCTCATCGCCATCGGGGCGACCGCAAGCGTCGCATGGTCGGTCTATGCGATGTTTCTCATGGCAGACGCCTTGGCGGGAGGCACCCCTGAGTCGGTGCACGCGGCGCACATGATCGCCATGGACAACCTGTACTTCGAAAGCGCCGGCACCATCCTCACCCTTGTCACCGTGGGCAAGTATCTGGAAACGCGCAGCAAGTCCAAGACGGGCGGCGCCATCGAAAAGCTGATCGATCTCGCCCCCAAGACGGCGACCGTCGTGGATTCCGCCGGCGCAGAGTCCGTGGTCGATGTCGACGACATCCAGCTGGGGCAGACCGTGCTCGTCCGCCCCGGCGAAGCGGTCCCCGTTGACGGCGTGGTGCTCGAGGGAACGTCCGCCGTAGATGAAAGCGCCCTCACCGGCGAGTCGATTCCCGTCGAGAAGGCGCCGGGCGACACCGTAAGCGCCGCCACCATAAATCGAACCGGTTCGTTCACGTTCCGCGCCACCCGCGTCGGAGGCGACACCAACTTGGCAAAAATCATCCGCCTGGTGGAGGATGCCAACGCGACCAAGGCACCCATCGCGCGCCTTGCCGACAAGGTGGCCGGCATCTTCGTGCCGGCAGTGCTGGTCGTCGCAGCCGTCACGTTCGCGGCCTGGATGGTCGCGACCGGCGACGTGAACCACGCGCTTACCGCCGCCGTCGCCGTCGTCGTCATCAGCTGCCCCTGCGCCCTGGGCCTGGCCACCCCCGTGGCCATCATGGTGGGCACGGGCAAGGGGGCGGAGATGGGCGTGCTTTTTAAGAGCGCCGAGGCCCTGGAGACCCTGCACAACGTCAAGACCGTGGTGCTCGACAAGACGGGAACGGTCACCCAAGGCCGCCCCGCCGTAACCGACGTGCTGCCCGCCCGAGGCGCCGACGGCAAGCCGGTCATGAGCGAGCGCGCCCTCATGAAGCTCGCCGCGGCCCTCGAGCGCAAGAGCGAGCACCCGCTTGCCGAGGCGATCATGGCGCGCGCCGACGAGATGGGCGTCGTTGGACGCGTCGTCGAGGACTTCCAGGCGGTTCCCGGGCGAGGCGTCGTCGCCCGCGAAGGAGCGAACCCCATCGCCGCCGGCAACGCGCAGCTCATGGCCGAGCTCGGCATCGAGGTTCCCGCGGACGAGCTCGAGGCGTTTGCACGCGACGGGAAGACGCCGCTCTTCTTTGCCCGCAACGGACGGCTCGCCGGCACCATCGCCGTAGCAGACGAGGTGAAGCCCACGAGCGCCGCCGCGATCCGCGCGCTTGGCGAGCTGGGCGTGGAGACCGTCATGCTCACGGGCGACAACCGCCTCACGGCAGAGGCCATCGCCCGGCGCGTGGGCGTCACCCGCGTCATCGCAGACGTCATGCCTGCCGACAAAGAGCGCCAGGTGCGGGAGCTGCAGGATGGCGGGGCACGCGTTGCCATGGTGGGAGACGGCATCAACGATTCCCCCGCACTCGCCCGCGCCGACGTGGGGCTTGCCATCGGCACCGGCGCCGACATCGCCAAGGAGGGAGCCGACGTGGTGCTCATGCGCAGCGACCTCCTCGATGTCGCACGCGCCATCGAGCTGTCACGTGCGGTGATCCGCAACATCAAGCAGGACCTGTTCTGGGCGCTGTTCTACAACGCCTGCGGCATCCCGCTTGCAGCAGGGGTGTTCTACCCGCTTCTCGGCTGGCAGCTCTCACCCATGTTCGGCGCGGCGGCCATGAGCCTGTCGAGCGTGTGCGTGGTGACCAACGCCCTCAGGCTGCGCGGCTTCAGGCCCAAGGCCACCAGCCGCATCGCATCCGAATCCTCCGCGGTGTGAGAACATAGACCTGTTCCCGGGCCGCACGTCTCGGCATCGTCTCCCATGCGGACAAGACCGTTCGCAGGCAGATACTCTCGTAGGTAGACCGGCGCTCGCAGGCATCTCGCCGCCCCGCAACGGCCCCGGGCCCAAAGTCCGGGCATCATTGCCGCTGATGGCCGAGGCACCGAAGAGCGCCACCCCAAGAAAGGAGCAAACCCATGCATTACCAGATCACGACCGAGGGCCTTCACTGCGGCCACTGCGACGCATCCGTCGAGACCGAGCTCATGAAGGTCGCCGGCGTAACAGACGCCGACGCCGACCATGAGACCAACACGGTCGAGGTCGAGTGCGACGGAGAGGTCGATGTCGAGGCCCTCAAGGCAGCGGTCGCCGCAGCCGGCGACTTCAAGGCCCTCTCCGTCTCTGCCGCGTAAACCCATGCAGGCCGATACCGAAAAAACGCTGCGCCTCCTCAAGACGGCACGCGGGCAGATCGACGGCATCATCAAGATGGTGGAGGCAGACCGCTACTGCATCGACATATCCACCCAGCTCATGGCCACGCAGTCCATTCTGGGCCGCATCAATGCCGATGTGCTGAAAGCGCATATCGAACATTGCGTGCGCGGGGCCATGGAGTCCGGCTCCCAAGAGGAGAAAGACGAGAAGCTCGCCGAGGTGGAACGCGTCATCGACAAGCTTGCTAAATAGGGCAGAGACCCCGCGGAGACACCGCCCGGCGCCGCCGGCGCCCCGTCGCATTGGGCATACATCTGCGGCGGGGCGCGGGTGCCGGGCGCCCTGAGCCTGGCATCCGTCGATGCGGGCGCTTTTTTGGAACAGGATGGGCAGGCGATTGACGCCGATCGTTCTGGGTATCACTAGCAACATGTGAAAACTGCTTGGAAAGATGATGGCTCCCTATGCAAGACTTCATGAAGGACCGATATGGCGTAGACGACTTCTCGCTCGCGCTGGGCGGCGTCGGCGTCGTGCTCACCTTGGTGGGCACCATATTCTCGCTGCAGCCGCTGTCCTATATCGCGCTCGCCCTGCTCGCGCTCGCGCTCGTACGCGCCCTATCCAAAAACGGCGCGGCGCGGCGCCAGGAGAACGACGCCTTCCGCCGCATCATGGCGCGCATCCCCGGCATCGGGGCGCGCTTTGGAGGGCCTGCCCGCACGAGCGGCCGCAGCTCTGCACGACCGTCTGGCGCAGGCGGCGCGACGGCAGACTTCAAGCGCCAGGCCCGCACCGCAAAAAAGATGTGGAAAGACCGCAAGACGAAGGCGTTCCTCAAGTGCCCCACCTGCGGGCAGACCCTTTCGGTGCCAAAAGGCAAGGGCAAGATCATCGTCACCTGCCCCAAGTGCCACACCCGCATGGAGACCAAGTCCTGACGTGCCTGCCAAGCCTCGCGCTTGACATACATGTTGAGATCCTGCGCCGGCATCGCTGTCAAGAGCGATGCCGGCTTTTTTCGCACGGTTTTTTCTCGGCAAACCATCTTTCATCTTTTCTTGTTTGAGACTCTGACCTGTGCGTTTATGCTCTAGCGAGACATTTGGAAAGAATGATGAGAATTCCTGTTAGAACATGGCAAGACGGTCGGGTCTAACCTACTCGCAATCTCGGCGATCACTTCGCGCGCCGACCACGAGCGAGGAGGCACATGATGGACGCTCCGCATCACCGCAGCACGTCAGACCGCGAGCGCCGGCTCCAAAAGACGCGCAGGCTTGCCCAAGCGGCGCAGACGGCCGTAAGCGCCGCGGCAGAAAACCTGATAGCCCGAAAGCATGAGGCGCTCGGGCTATCCAGCGAGCTGTTCCTGGAGTTTGTCGACCCCGCCATGTTCCATGGCGAGGAGCCGCTTCTCGACGAGGAGCATTTCAACACCCTCTTCACCGAATGGGTCCTCTTTGAGTTCCCCGCCTTTGAGGGCCGGACGCCGCTTCAGGAATACCTCGCCCACCCTCCTGCACATGCCGCCAAACAGGATGTCGCACTCATCCGCAAGGTCATCGAAACGCAGTTCTTCTCACGGTTCGAGATTCGCTACAAAGATACGGGCACGGGAATCTGCACGCTCGTGGACGTGTGCACCGACAGGCGCTATGACGTGTTCAACGAAGCGCTCTGCGCCACCGACCGCTGGAGAGACGGGACCATCGCCCTGCGCATAGCCCGCATCGAAGACACTTGGCTGCACGTCGGCCACGTGCAGCTCTATGACCGCGCCGCGCCGATCCATACGAGCGTCGACGGCCCGGGGTTCTTTCACCCCGAGGACCGCATCCGCAAGCCACAGGCTGAGCATGCAGGCTTCTACCTGCGCCTTATTCGCGACATCATAGGCATTGACGGTCGATATCGCCGTACAGCAACATTCGCTCCCTACGGCATGGACAACCGATGACCGCCCAAGATCCGCCCCGGATGTCGAGGCAGACCGCCACATCGATGCGCGTCGAGACGCTTCTTGTCGCGTCAAAACGAATGCGCGCATGCCCTGCTCGACAAGATATACGTCATCTCAAAGAGACAGCCGCTCAGGCAGCAGGTATCGCGGGCAACAACGAGCCTCATCCCCATCTCGTCACGCACGCCGTCTCCTCGAGACCGCGTTGAAATGCATGGCGGAATCCCCGTCACGGGGTTTACCCAGACGGTGTTCGAATGCCTTCGCGAGGCGCCCTTCTCCCTCGGACTCGCCATCGCCGATTCTGCCCTGCGACGCACCGGGCAGTCCCCTGAACAGCTTTGCGCACAGATCGCGCGCGAGCAGAAGCGCCGTCACGGGCTGCGGAGGGCGGCGGAGGTCATCTCGTATGCCGACGGCCGCAGCGAGAACGGAGGGGAATCGCGCGTCAGGGCATTTCTCATCGAACAGGGCTACCTGCTTCCCGAGCTGCAGGTCGAGCTTCCAAACCCGCTCGACCCCCGCGGAGTCTACCGCGTCGACTTCCTCTGGCGCCTTCCCGATGGGCGCATCGTCGTTGGAGAGTTCGACGGAATGGGCAAGTACACCGACGAAAACATGCTGGTAGGCAGCACGACCGCGAAGGCCCTCGTCGCAGAGCGACAGCGCGAAAGCAGGATCACGCTTCTCGGCTTCCCGGTGCTGAGATTCACCTATCAGGACCTGGCCCGCCCCTATCGTCTGCACAACCTGCTCCGCGCAGCCGGAATTCCCCGCAGCCAAGACGCTGCGAGGCGTTTCCACGCATCGTGGAATGCGGCACAGGGCAACCATCCAAAGAGGCGTCCGTAGATACAGACCTAGGCCCGGACTCTGGCTGGACCGTTGCAGAGCCCAGGCTTCCGGCTCTGGCTAGACCATTGCGGGCCCGGGCTCCGGCTCTGGCTGAATCTATACAGAGCGCGGGTTCAGTGCACGGCCCGAACCTCTCTATGGTGCAGACCCGGCATGCAGGCGGACTTCTTGAGAATACAAGCCCGGCACGCTGGTCAACTCCCTGCACGACCGCAGGCCCAGTATGCAGGTCAACTTGTATGGCAAAATGGACGCTTTGGAGAATCTTCTTATGCAGAATGGCCGCTAAGCCCCCAAAAAACGGGTCTTAGCGGCCATGCCCGTGGGAGTAAGACAACGACCACGGGCATGGGATCAAGACTTCGTAGGTGCCGCTTGTACGTTACTCGACAGCCGCCGGGTTACAGACCAAGGGCGTCGGCGACCTCACGTGCGCAGGCGAGGGCGTCGGCCATGGCGTTGACCACGAGCGACGAGCCGGTGCGGGCGTCGCCGGCCACATAGATCGGCGGCGTCTCCGACGAGCCGCACGAGACATGCTCCGCGTCCCGTTCAGACGAGTCCGGCACGCCTGCCGAGGCGCGCCTACCTGCCCACGGCACCTGGAACGTCTCGTTCCTCGCCTTGACGCAGCGATGGGAATCAGGCGCCGTGATCGGCAGAGGACGTCCTTCAGTGGCGACGGCGACCCCTAAGGCGTCGAGCACGCCGCGCTCGGGACCGGTGAAGCCGCAGGCGATAAGCACCAGCTGCGCGGGGATCTCATGCTCAGAGCCCTCGATGCGGACGGGCGACCCGCTCGTCCAGTCAAGATCGACCACGCGCAGCGCCCGGACATGGCCCCCATCATCAAGCTCGACGGCAACCGTATCCTGTGCCCACGTGCGCATCTCGCCACCCATGAGGGCGATGGCCTCTTCTTGGCCGTAGTCGGTCTTGCGCACGAGAGGCCATTCGGGCCAGGGGTTTGACGGCAGCCGGCGCTCGGGCAAGGCGGGCATGAACTCGAGCTGCCGCACCGAACGGGCTCCCTGGCGAACCGCGGTGCCCACGCAATCGTTGCCCGTGTCGCCTCCACCGATCACCACCACGTCGAGGCCCGCGGCACTCAGGGCAGGCTGCTCCCCGGAGAGGACGGCCTTGGTCGAATCGGTGAGATAGTCGACCGCCAAGACCACGCCCGGCGCATCGGCATGCTCGGCCGAGATGCCGCGCGCCGCCCCGGCGCCCACCGCGACCACGACGGCGTCGAAGTCGCGCGCGAGCCCCTCCGCTACCGACCCCTGCGAGGCGTCGGTGTTCAGGAGGAACTCGATTCCAAGCTCCTCCATGAGAGACGTCCTGCGCTCGACCACGTCCTTGGGCAGCTTCATGTTGGGAATGCCATACATGAGCAGGCCGCCGGCGCGGTCCGAGCGCTCCACCACCGTCACGCGGGCTCCCCGGCGCGCGAGCTCCCACGCGGCGACCAGGCCCGCAGGCCCCGATCCCACCACGGCGACGCATGGTGCATCTTCCGCGGCGGGCCCGAACCGACGAGGTCCGCCATGCGCCCACTCCCAGTCGGAAATGGCGCGCTCGTTGTCATGGATGGTGGTGGGCTCGTCATTGACGCGGCCCAGGTTGCAGGCGGCCTCGCAAAGAGCCGGGCACACGCGGCTCGTGAACTCCGGCATGGGGCTCGTCAGCGCCAGACGGGCAGCAGCCTGCTCCCACTGGCCGCGCCACACCAGCTCGTTCCACTCGGGGATGAGGTTGTGAAGCGGGCAGCCGCTTGGCCGAGCCGTTCCAAACGAAGCCCCCATCTGGCAAAACGCCACGCCGCACATCATGCAGCGGCTTGCCTGGACGCGCTGCGACTCGGCGTCGAGGTTCACATACAGCTCTTCGAAGTCGGCCGTGCGCTCTTCCACCGGCCGCAACCCGTGCGCTTGTCGGTCGTGGTCGAGAAATGCCCCCGGCTTGCCCATCTTGGTGTCCTCTCTCTTTTCGCCCGCCTGGCGAGCAGGCGGGCGTGAAACTATCTGCGTTCGATACCTGCGCCCTACGTTCGGCGCCCGCGCGGCAACAAGGCGGCGCGGCCGACAGACATGCCCGCGTCGCCCCGAGGCCGCCTGCCGGGCTATGCGGTCACGGCCTCGAAAGCCGCTTCGAGCGCATCGGCGCGCGAGACACCGCGGCGCTCCTCGGCGGCGACGATGGCTATCACGCGCTCGTAGCCGGGCGACACCACCTTGCGGAAGTGGCGCGAGACGTGCGCGAAGCGATACAGCAGCCGAATGCCGCGCGGACTCGCCGTATAGCGCACGTGCTCCTCGATCAGGGCATGAATCTGCTCGAGCTCGGCATCCGAGGGCGCCACCACATGCACGCTGCCGGTGTTGCACATCGAGTCGAGTGTGCCGTACTCGTCGTAGACAAATGCGACGCCGCCGGTCATGCCCGCGGCAAAATTCTGTCCGACCTCTCCGAGCACCAGCACGCAGCCGCCGGTCATGTACTCGCAACCGCAGGTGCCCACGCCCTCCACCACCACGGTGGCACCGGAGTTGCGCACGCAGAAGCGCTGGCCGGCAAGACCGTTTACGAAGCCCTTGCCGCCCGTGGCGCCGTAGAACGCGACGTTGCCCACGATGGCGTTCTCGTCGAACTTATAGGTCGCGGCCTCAGGCGGACGCACCGAGACGATGCCGCCCGAAAGACCCTTGCCAAAGTAATCGTTGGCGTCGCCCTGCACGTTGAGGGTGATGCCGGCGGGAAGGAAGGCGCCGAAGCTCTGCCCGGCCGAGCCGTCGCAGTCCACCACAATAGACCCTTGCGGAAGCCCCTCGGGATGGGCGCGCGTGACCTCGCTGCCCAGGATGGTGCCCACGCAGCGGTTGACGTTGGCGATGTCGGCACGGAACCGCACGGGGCGCAGGTGCTCGCGAGCATCGCGGGTGAGCGGCAAGAACAGGGTCGCGTCGAGGGTGCGCTCGAGCTCGACGTCGGCGGCCATGCTCGGCAAGAAGTGCCGCCCCTCCGCTCCCTCGATATGTGCGCCGAACTCGCACGACGCGTTCGCAAGCACCGGCGAGAGGTCCATGAGTCCCGCCTTCCAGTTGCCCTCGACCTCTATCTGGCGCAGGCACTCGGGATGCCCCACCATCTCGTCGACGGTCCTAAAGCCAAGGCGCGCCATGACGCCGCGCATCTGCTCCGCCACGAACAGCATGAAGTTCTCGACGTGCTCGGGCTTTCCGGCAAAGCCCTGGCGAAGCCGGCAGTTCTGCGTCGCGATGCCCGCCGGGCAGGTGTCCTGCTGGCAGTCGCGCTGCATGAGGCAGCCCATGGCGACGAGGGGCATGGTGGCAAAGCCGAATTCCTCGGCGCCCAGCAGGCAGGCGACCGCGACGTCGGTGCCGTCCATGAGCTTGCCGTCCGCCTCGAGCACCACGCGGCTGCGCAGGCCGTTGCGCACGAGCGTCTGCTGCGCCTCGGCAAGGCCCAGCTCGAGCGGGAGGCCCGCATGCCAGATGGAATCCCGCGGCGCGGCACCGGAGCCGCCGTTATGGCCAGAGATCAAGATCTTGTCGGCAGCGCCCTTGGCGACGCCGGTGGCGATGGTGCCGACGCCCGCCTCGCTCACCAGCTTCACGCTCACGCGGGCGCGCGGGTTGGCGTTCTTCAGGTCGAAGATGAGCTCCGCCAGGTCCTCGATGGAATAGATGTCGTGGTGCGGCGGCGGAGAGATGAGCCCGATGCCCGGCGTCGAGCGACGGACCTCGGCGATCCAGGGATACACCTTCTTGCCCGGCAGGTGCCCGCCCTCGCCCGGCTTGGCACCCTGCGCCATCTTGATCTGAATCTCGGCGGCAGACCCAAGGTAGCGGCTCGTCACGCCGAAGCGCCCCGATGCGACCTGCTTGATGGCCGAGTTCGCCGAGTCGCCGTTCGCGCGAGGCGTCTCGCGGCGCGGGTCCTCGCCGCCCTCGCCCGAATTTGAGCGTCCATGCAGGCGGTTCATCGCAATGGCGAGGCACTCGTGCGCCTCGCGGCTGATCGACCCGAAGGACATCGCTCCGGTGTTGAAGCGACGCACGATATCGCGAGCGCTTTCGACCTCTTCGAGCGGCACCGGGCTGCGGCCGGAGGCGTCGAAATCCAGAAGGTCGCGAAGCCGCACCGCACGTCCGGCACGGTGGAGACGCCCGCTGTAGGCCGCAAAGGCGTCGGCGTCGTTCTCGCGGCAGGCCTTCTGGAGCAGATAGATGGCCTCAGGGTCGATAAGGTGGTCCTCCCCGCCCAGCGGGCGCCATTTGGTGAGGCCCAGGCTCGGGAGCTCGCCCGGGGCGGGACTTGCCAGGATGCGATCGGCGTCGTCGACGCGCTCGCGCAGCTCGCGCTCGATGTCTGCGACGCCCAGACCGCCCACGCGGCTCACCGTCCCGGCAAAGTGCCTCTCGACAAGCTCCTGGTCGAGGCCGACCGCCTCGAAGATCTGGGCCGAGTGATAGCTCTGCACCGTCGAGATGCCCATCTTGGACATGATCGACACGATGCCCGCCGTCACCGCGCGGTTGTAGTTGTCGATTCCCTCCTCGGCGGCAAGGGCGCGCCCGTCTTTTGCCTGCAGGTCGCCTCGAGCAGCGAGGCGGCGGATGCAGTCGTGCGCAAGGTAGGGATAGATGCCGCTCGCCGAATAGCCCACCAGGGCCGCAAAGTCATGGGCCGAGACGGCGTCCCCCGTCTCCACCACGAGGTCCGCAAACGTTCGCACGCCGGCCCGAATGAGATGGTTGTGCACGGAGGATACGGCCAAAAGCGAGGGTATGGGCACCTCGTCGACGCCGGCGCGGTCCGAGAGCACGATGATGTTCGCCCCGTCGCGGACCGCCTGCTCCACGTCGCGCGCCAGGCGCTCCAGCGCCTCCTCGAGCGCGCCCGGACCCGCCGCGCGCACAAAGACCGCGCGGAAGCGGCGCGCCTTGAACCCCACGCGCTCCACCGCGCAGATGCGCTCGAAGTCCTCTTGGGTGAGCAGCGGGCCGGGCAGGCGAACAAGCTGGCAGGAGGTGCGGGAATCCTCCAGCAGGTTGCCGTGGTTGCCCAGATAGAGCACGGTCGAGGTCACGAAGCTCTCTCGCAAGGCGTCGATGGGAGGATTGGTGACCTGCGCGAAGAGCTCGAAGAAGTAGTCGAAAAACGAACGATGGCGCGCCGACAGGCACGCAAGCGGGGCGTCGATGCCCATGGAGGCCAGAGGCGTGGACGCGGTCTGCGCCATGGGGCGGATCACCTCGTCCACATCGTCCCAGTGATAGCCCAGCCGCGCCATGCGAACCACCGGGTCCACCCCGGAATCCGCCGCAAGCGGTGCCGCCTCAGGCAGCGCGAGGTCGCGCACCTCGAGGGTCTCCTCGGCGATCCAGTCGCGATAGGGCTTCTCCTTGGCGAGGCGCTCGCGCAGCTCGTCGTTGCACACCACGCGCCCGGCGCCCAGGTCGACCTCGAGCATCTCGCCGGGCCCCAGGCAGCCTGCGGTCAGGATGTTCTCCGGCTCGACCTCGATGGTGCCAACCTCGCTCGAAAGCAGGAACCTGTCGTCGCGCGTCACGTAGAAGCGCGCCGGACGCAAGCCGTTGCGGTCGAGCGCCGCGCCCAGGGTGCGCCCGTCGGTATAGGCGATCGCCGCGGGGCCGTCCCAGGGCTCCATCAACATGGACTGGTAGGCATCGTAGGCACGGCGGACATCCGAGAGGGCCTCGTTGTGGTCCCACGGCTCGGGAATCAGCAGCGACGCGGCGCGTGCGAGCGGCCGGCCGTTCATGACGAGAAACTCGAGGACGTTGTCCAGGATCGCCGAGTCAGAGCCCTCGCGGTTGATGATGGGCAGCACGCGCTCCAGGTCATGCTGGAGCAGCGGCGAGTACAGGTTGGGCTCGCGCGCCCGAATCCAGTTCACGTTGCCCTTCAAGGTGTTGATCTCGCCGTTATGGATGATGTAGCGGTTGGGGTGCGCGCGCTCCCAACTGGGCGTCGTGTTGGTCGAGTAGCGCGAATGCACGAGCGCCACGGCGGTCTTCACCGCCGCGTCGTTGAGGTCGGTGAAGAACCGACGCATCTGGGTGGCGACGAGCATGCCCTTGTACACGATCGTGCGAGAACTCATCGAGCAGATGTAGAAGATCTTGTCGGCGAGCGCGTGCTCGGCGTCGGCGCGCTTCTCGATCATGCGCCGGCACACATAGAGGCGCCGCTCGAACGCATCGCCCGGCTCCACCCCCTCGGGCAGACCGAGGAACGCCTGCAGGATCGTAGGCATGCACGCGCGCGCCGTCTCGCCCAGATCATGCGGGTCGACGGGCACCTCGCGCCAGAACAGCAGCGGGACGCCCGCCTCGGCGCAGCCCGCCTCAAAGACGCGGCGGGCATCGGTCACGCCCACCTCGTCCTGCGGGAAGAACAGCATCGCCACCGCATAGCCGCCCTCGTCGGGAAGCAGGTGGCCGCACTTCTGCGCCTCCTTGCGAAAGAAGGTGTGCGGCATCTGGAAGAGGATGCCGGCGCCGTCGCCGGTGTTGTGCTCCAACCCCTTGCCGCCACGGTGCTCCAGGTTGACAAGCACCGAGAGGGCGTCGTCGAGCATTTGGTGCGAACGGGTGCCATTCATGCTGGCCAGGGCACCGATGCCGCAGGCGTCATGCTCAAACTCGGGGCGGTACAGCCCCGTCGCCTTCGACGCGTGCACGCGGGTTTCCTTGCTCGTCTGCATCTGCAACTCCTTCGTCTTCGGTCAGGCGCCCGTCAGGGCGCCCATGATGCCGGCCGCCCCGCGATGCGTCCGCCGTATAAAACAGGCATCGGACCACGGGCGTGGCAAGAGGTGTCGCCACGCCCCCGCCCGCCCCGCCACGCAGGCGGAGAAGGGCGATGCGACAGGGCCGCGCGGCAGCGCCGCTCGGGTGCGAATCGGGCTGACTCATGGTAGGGCGCCCCCGTTGCCAAACCGTTGCCCCCGTGTTTCGCCCCCGTTTCGAAACGAAGGCGTAACGGAAGGCGGGGCATCTGATGATTCTTGACAATCGAGCCCCATGTAAGCGCACGGTAACAATTCGCCACCAAGCAATGTCAGCCATCGTCAGGGCTGTGACAAGTTCTTGCGGCGAGCGAATAGTCACGCACCCGCATCGGTAACGTTGCGAACGGAAACATGCGCAAACGGCCGCAGATCATCTACCGTGCGGTATCCGGCAGTCGCCGGGGCGGCATGCGCATTCAACATCGCATGAGAATAGGAGCACCCGTGAACAAGAGCATGCATGGTCACGCCATGGGACACTCGGTGTCCCGCAGGTCGTTTCTCGCCCTCGTAGGCGGCGCCGCGGCGGTTGCCGTGTCCGCCGGCCTCGGCCTCACCGGCTGCGACGGCGAAGACGCCGCCGCTGCCGTCGACTACAACAGCATGTCGCTCGACGACATCATCGCCCAGGCCAAGGAGGAGGGCGAGATCCAGTCCGTGGGCATGCCCGACACCTGGGCAAACTGGGTCGAGACCTGGGAGGACATCGAGGCCGAGTACGGCATCACCCACGCTGACCAGGACATGTCTTCCTCCGAGGAGCTCGCCATGTTCCGCGAGGAGGGAACCGACGGCACCAAGGACATCGGCGACGTGGGCCAGTCTTGGGGCCCCACCGCCGAGGAGCAGGAGCTCACGCTCAAGTACAAGACCAGCTACTGGGACGAGATCCCCGACTGGGCGAAGGACGACGACGGCGACTGGATCGTGGGCTACTACGGAACCATCTCCATCATGTCCAACGATGACGCGGTGGACGCCCCCACGAGCTTCCAGGACATCCTCGACGGCGACTACACCGTGTGCGTAGGCGACGTCACCGCCGCCGCGGTCGCCCAGTACGCCGTGCTCGCCGCAGCCTACGCCTTCGGCGGCGGCATCGACGACATGCAGCCCGGCTATGACTTCCTGCAGCAGCTCGCCGACCAGGGCCGCCTCGACGTCTCCGACGCGTCGCTCGCCCGCCTGGAGTCCGGCGAGATCGAGGTCTGCCTCAACTGGGACTACAACTCGCTCAACTACCGCGACCAGATCCAGACCAACAACCCCAACGCCTCGTTCAGCGTCAACATCCCCAGCGACGCCAGCATCCAGTCCGGCTACTGCACGATCATCAACAAGAACGCCCCGCACCCCGCGGCCGCCTGCCTCGCGCGTGAGTACATCCTCTCCGACGAGGGCCAGATCAACCTCGCCCGCGGCTACGCAACCCCCATCCGCGACGTCGAGCTGCCCGAGGACGTCGCCGCCCTGCGCCTTCCCGACGAGCAGTACGGCGACCACGTCCAGACGGTCGACGAGTCCGTCTGGAGCGGCGTGTGCCAGGACATGATCACCTGGTATCAGGAGAACATCATCCCCGCGCTGGGATAGTCACACCCGAAAGGAGCGTGACGGGGCGGTCCCAGCGACCGCCCCGTCGTCATTATGGAAAACGTTTTGCAACAAGACGTCGCCAAAGAGCAGGCGACGCAGACATCCCGCACGAAGGTGGCGAAACGGCGGCCTTGGATGGGTTATCTGGCCATCGTTCCGTTCTTCGTCGTGGTCGTGCTCTTCGAGCTCGCGCCGCTCGCGCAGCTTGCCATCGATTCGGTGATCGGACGCGACTCGGGCGTCCTCGGCCTTGAGAACTATCTCCGCGTCTTCACCACCCCGCTGTATACCCAGTCCATCTGGAACAGCGTGTGGATCAGCCTCGTGTCCGCCGTGGCGGGCATCGTCGTGGCGTTCCTCGCCGCGCGCTTCTGCTACGATGCGAGCCCGCGCGTGCGCGACGCCTTCACCATGGTCCTCAACATGATGTCCAACTTCTCGGGCGTGCCGCTCGCCTTCGCGTTCATGATCCTCATGGGCAACGCGGGCGTGCTCACGCTTATCGGCGAGCGCTTCGGCATCCCGTTTTTGGCGAACTTCAACCTCTATGGCGCCGACGGCCTCGTCATGATGTACATCTACTTCCAGATTCCGCTGGCGACCCTGCTGCTGATCCCCGCCTTCGCCGGCATCCGCAGGGAGTGGCGCGAGGCGGCGACGATCCTCAAGGCGTCGACCTTCGACTACTGGTTCCGCATCGTCATCCCCAACCTCATGCCGTCTATCCTGGGCACGCTCTCGGTTCTCTTCTCGAACGCGCTTGCCGCCTATGCCACGGCCTACGCGCTCGTCATGAACAACTACGCGCTGCTGGCCCTGCAGATCACCTCGCGCTTCCGCGGCGACGTTCAGACCGACGCCGCCACGGGCGGCGCGCTCGCGATGGTGCTCATCGCCCTCATGGTGGCCTGTACCCTGATCAACAACTACTTCACGCGCCGCGCCGCCAAGGGGAGGGAGATCGTATGAGCAAGCAAGCCGTCGCCGGCAAGACGTCCCTCGGCGCCAAGATCTTCTTGGGGCTTGTCGCCTTGTATCTGCTGGTCCCCTTTGTCGTGACGCTCATCTACTCGCTGTTCGTGGAGTGGACCGACATCCTGCCGTCCGGATTCACCCTGCGCAACTACGTGGAGCTCTTTAGCAACACCACCTTCTGGATGTCCATCGGGCGCACCCTGGTGCTGTGCATCGTGAGCGTGCTCATCACCATCGCGCTCATCCTCACCGCCATGTACGTCGTGGTGGCCGTGAACCGCAAGTTCTCAGGCATCATGCAGTTCCTCTGCATGATTCCCTATGCGCTGCAGGGCGTCATCCTGTCCATCGGCATCATCTCGTTGTATACCGGCACGGGCACCATCTTGTCGAACCGCCTGTTCATGCTGTTCGGCGCCTACACCATCCTCGTGCTGCCCTACATCTATCAGGGCATCCGCAACGCGCTGAACTCCATTGACGCCGAGCGCCTCATCCAGGCGGCCGAGATGCTCGGCTGCGGGCGCTTCCGCGCCTACGTGCAGGTCGTGCTCCCCAACATCTGGTCGGGCATCCTGGTCTCGAGCCTGCTCGCCGAAAGCATCATCTTCGGCGACTTCGTGCTCGCCAACAACATCGCCGGCACCAACTACCAAAACATCCAGGTGTTCCTCCAGGCCAATATGGATGTCTCCAGCGGCCTGTCCAGCGCCATCGTCGTGGTCATCTTCGTGGTGGTCGCGCTCGTCACCGCGCTGGTGCTCAAGCTGCAGAACACCACCACCAGGAAGGAATCCAACTAATGGCCTACATCGAGTTCCACAACGTCGTCAAGCGCTTTGGCGACAACACCGTCCTCGACCACATCGACTTCGGCATCCAGAAGGGCGACCTGGTGACGCTGCTCGGCCCCTCCGGCTGCGGCAAGTCCACGCTGCTGCGCTGCCTCTCCGGCCTGGAGACCGTCACGGAGGGCTCGATCATCCTCGACGGCGTCGACGTCACCGACATGCCCGCCTCCAAGCGCAACATCGGCATGGTGTTCCAGCAGTACAGCCTGTTCCCCAACATGAACGTGGAGCAGAACATCGCCTTCGGTCTTAAGATGCAGAAGGTTCCCGCCGACCAGATCGCCGAGAAGGTCGCCCACGCCATCGAGCTCGTCGAGCTCAAGGGCAAGGAGCGCACCTACCCCGCGAGCCTCTCGGGCGGCCAGCAGCAGCGCGTGGCGCTCGCCCGCTCCATCGTGACCGAGCCCAAGGTGCTCCTGCTCGACGAGCCGCTCTCGGCGATCGACGCGAAGCTCCGCAAGGCGCTGCAGTCCCGCATCCGCGAGATCCACCAGGAGCTTGGCCTCACCTCCATCTTCGTGACGCACGACCAGGACGAGGCCATGGTCATGTCCGATGTGATCCAGCTGTTCCACGCGGGCCGCATCGAGCAGTCCGGCAGCCCCGTCGAGGTGTACACGCAGCCGGTCTCCGAGTTTGCCGCGAGCTTCATCGGCAGCTACAACCAGCTGTCGCGCGACGAGTTCCATACCGTCACCGGGTCGCAGGTCGCAGCGGGGCACGTGGTCGCCATCCGCCCCGAGACCATCGGCATCTCGAGCGCGCCGGCCGCTCCCAGCGACGACGCCTACCAGGTCAAGGCCATGGTGGTCGACAGCGTCCCCCGCGGCAACGTGTTGCGCTACACCGTGCGCGTGGGCGCCGTGAAGCTGTTCGTCGATACGCTGTTCCGCAGCTTCCAGATGTTCGATCCCGGCGCGGACGTCTATCTGAGCATTCCGAAGCACGATTGCCTGGCCATCCCCGAGGGCGCGCTGCGCGAGGCCGCCTAAGGCATCCCGCACCGCCAAGAGCAATCCACTCCCCTGCCCCCGGCGGTTCCGCTGCCGGGGGCATCGACGTATGAAGGAGCCTTCATGTCGTTTGCCAACCAGACCGCCCTTCCCGCCGCGACGCCTCGCTTCAAGGGCAACCTGCACTGCCACACCACCAACTCCGACGGCCACTGGACGCCCCAAGAGGCTGCCGAGCGCTTCCGCGAGCAGGGATATGACTTCCTCTGCCTGTCCGACCACGACCTCTATACCGACTACAGCCCGCAGCTTGACCGCAGCGACTTCATCATCCTGCCGGGCCTCGAGGCGTCGGCGGTCCTGCTCGACGAGGACGCGTCCGGGGCGCGCCTCGCCACGCACCACATGCATGGCATCCTGGGCACCGACGAGATGGTCGAGGCGGCGCCCGAGCGCTTCAGCCACATGCAAGAGCTGCCGCCCATCGAGCGCCATGGCGGCTGGGACGGCCTCGCGGTCGCCCAGGAGCTTGCAGACACCCTGTCGCGCCATGGATGCATCGTGACCTACAACCATCCCATCTGGAGCCGCGTGGAACCGGCAGACGTCGTGGGACTGACCGGCGCCTTCGGCATCGAGGTCTTCAACTACGACACGCACAACGAGTCGGGGACGGGATATGACACCGTCTATTGGGACCTCATGCTGCGTCGCGGCCAGCGCATCTCGGGCATCGCGGCGGACGACAACCATAACCACGGGCTGTTCGACGATGCCTTTGGCGGATGGATCGTGGTATGTGCGCCCAAGCTCACCCGCAACGACATCGTGCGCGCGCTCCTCTCGGGCGCGTATTACTCGACCTCTGGGCCCGCACTTGACAACTGGGGCGTCACCGATGGCACCGTCTGGGTTGAGTGCAGCCCTTGCGAGCGGGTGAACCTCGTTGCCGGAGGCTACATCAATGCAGGCGCGACCGTGATCGATGAGGGTGGGCGCGGCCTCACCCATGCTGAGTTCAAGCTGCGCGGCGACGAGACGTACCTGCGTGTGGAATGCGTCGACGCCCAGGGCCGCACCGCCTGGTCGAACCCCTTGTACGCCGAATAGGAGGCTCCCGGACCCGAGGGCCCGCGCGGTCGCGAGCGTGAACGCCTGCGGCCCGCGCGGCCGAGAACGAGGCGGGCGGATACGATATGCTTGTGCGCAAACGACCAAGGAGGATGCCATGGCACATTCCGCCCGCATCGATACCGACCGTTTCTGATCACCGAACTTGGAGGGATTTCCCATGGCCACCCCACTGCCCGCCCGATCCATCGTCGACACCCACACGCATACGCACTTCTCTGACGGCGTGGGCACGTTCATGCAAAACGCCGATGCGGCCGTCGCGACCGGATGCCGCGTCATCGTCTCGACCGACCACCTCACCCTGCCGCGCATCATGGACCCCGCCGGAGACGTCCAGGTGGTCGAAGACGAGCTTGCCGCGCATCGCGCGGCGTGGCAGGAGGCGGCCGACGCCCACCCGGAACTCGAGTACATCTATGGCTTCGAGTGCGACTGGTATGAGGGGTGCGAGGACAACATCGTCCGCTGGAGCGAAGGCGCCCGGGTACGCCTGGGGTCCGTCCATTGGCTGGGCGCGCAGGACGACGGCGCCTGGATCGACGACGCGACCGACCAGCACATCTGGCAGGAGCTTGGCCCCGACGAAGTCTGGCGCCGATACGCCGCCACGTGGTGCCGCGCCTGCGAATGCCCGCTGTTCGACACCATGGCCCATCCCGACCTTGCCATGCGGTTCGTGAACGCCGGGTTCGCTCCGACGATCGACCTCGCGCCGCTCTGGGACGAAATGGCAGCGTGCGCACACGACACCGGCAAACGTGTCGAGCTCTCGACCGCCGGATGGCGCAAGGGCGTGGGCGACTACTATCCTGCAGAGGGCCTGCTCGCCCGATTCCAGCAAGCCGAGGTTCCGCTCACCGTGGGGTCGGACGGCCATATGCCCGACGACATCTGCGACGGCATCCTCAAGGCATACGGCCACGCCGCGCGGTTCGGATACCGCTCCATCGACGTCCCGCGAGCCGACGGCAGCTGGGAGGCGATGCCCATCGTCTAGCGCGGCGGTGGATGCTGGGCCAACAAGGCAACGCTTGGCTCTGCGTATTGTATAAACAGTTACTAGATACAGGCTTCAAATATATATGGCGCCCACGACCTCATAATTGGAGGGCGTGGGCGTCCCGTCTCTATGCAAATTATTCTTTTAGAACATCGCGAATGAGCAATGTTACAGAACGTAAAAACCACTCTGTCAGGAAACCAGAATCTTCCAGCCTCGCCGACTTTCTATTGTTCTACTATCTGAGGTTGAGACCCTAGTTGATCTATCAGCTTATTATGATAAGCTTCGATTTCTGATTCAGTCATTACCGTCGCATAGCTTGATGATTCTTTTTCTGCGATACGCTTCATTTCCAAATAGTATTCTTTTGGAAGGAGACCGGATTCGTACTCTGTCTTTATCTTTTCGAACTGGTCAATGGCGTTCACCTCACTGAGCTTCTCCGAACTCATGCTCAGCGTTGCTTGTTGTAGCTCGTTTACTTGAACAACATCTCCACTCATCGGGCTTTCAAAACCAGATTCCGTTTGAATCCAGCATCCGGCCTCACCGCCAATCAGATAAAATTGCGGCCCCTCTGTGTTGTAATCTGACCCATCAGCAATTGAATAGAGAAACAGAAGATAGGTGGCACCGTCCTCCAGCGTTGCAGCCCCATTGTTAACCATCTTTATTGAGCCCACTTCTCCCCCTCTTTGACGCACTGTCAGCCTATTCTCGGACTCCTTGGGCTGACCTTTATACACAGAGGAAATGTCAAAGTAATAATCAGTAAAAATCATGGGATCAGCGCCGTTCAGCGGCCTAACCATCATACCATCTGAGCATCCAATATAGGACGCAGTGCATATTAGGGTTGAATTAGCATAATAGTCCGATATTGAAAAATCCGCGAGCGTTGCATCGATTGTCTGAACGATTTCCCATGATGCTTTATTAGACATGTCATCAGAACTAATATCGCTTACGCTGTCATTTGAGAAATGATAGTCAGCATCATATCCAGTTGAGGTTCTAGCTGCAATTTGAGCACCCAACGTAATAATAATTGCAATAAATAACGCGGCTACAATATGAAGAGGGGATAGTTGCTGAAAGAGCTTATGAAATACGTTGCGCTTACACATGCTGTGGCTCCTTAGTATGTTAGGAATAGCAAGCGTTTATTCCATTGATGTCATCCGTAGTGGGCCAATCGCGTATTTCTCCCTTATCGAAGTTTTTATACATTACCGCTGATCTCCTAGTGTCCTGAGTGTGTCCCAGCCCTATCGTATGACCGGTCTCATGTAGAAATACACTTCGGACATCGAAAGCATCTGCAGCATATCCATTAATCCACTTCTTATTACTATTGATATTGATGTCAGACTCTATCAAGTAGGTAATGCCAGAATACGTGGCACGATAATAACGGTTATACGCAAGGTTCTGAGGATCGCTACTTGGGGTTTTATAAATCAAGTTTCTGCCATCTTGGAAAGGAAAATTGGCAAAAGGATGGGTCGTGGAGTCAAAGCAAACCCTTCGATATTCGGGAAGATAGGCGTTCCAACGCTGCATCGCCGTCCTGAACGATTCTTTTGTATCAGCATAAAAAGAAATAGAGGGTCTGTACCAAAACTGTTGGGACATTTGGTGTCCGTTTAGAGTATACGCATGCGCAGGAACAGGGAAAACCGTGACTGACAAAAGGAGTAATAGCAGGATGGATATTCTTCGAAACATTATTGCATCTCCCTTCTGGTGGGATTGGCTATAGCATGATTTTAAAAAAGTATTTACTTGCTTATCCAGAAAATTGAATGATTGCATCTCGAAATAGCCAAGCGGTCTATTTTTCCTGCTCTGCGGCAAGCCGAGGTTCCGCTCACCGTGGGATCGGACGGCCATATGCCCGACGACATCTGCGACGGCATCCTCAAGGCATACGAGCACGCCGCGCGGTTCGGATACCGCTCCATCGACGTCCCGCGAGCCGACGGCAGCTGGGAGGCGATGCCCATCGTCTAGCGCGGCGACGGATGCGCGCAAGGCAGGCAAACCTCATGCGCATGAAAAAAGGACCCGGTCTCCCGGGTCCTGTCCACAGCAAAAAGCCTGTTTCGCCGAAGCTACTCCTCGACCAGCTCAAACTGATCAGGGCCGACGCCGCACACGGGGCAGACGTAGTCCTCGGGCAGCTCGGGGGTGTCGACCTCGACCTCGAAGCCGCAGACGACGCACACGAACTTATACTTCTTCTCGTCAGCCATGGTAAGTCCTTTCATAGGCGATGAACGTATGGCTAGTATATCCGTCAGGCGGCGATTCAAACCCGCGATTCTGCAGGCGGCGCATCTCCGCAAATAGGACACAATATCAGTAGTAATTTACGGATTGACGCCGACCGACAACAGATGGGAACGTTACCCCTGGTAGGAGGACGCCTTAGGCGGTGTCTTGCCCTTCAGCGTCGAGTGATAGTAGCTGTAGGTGAGCGGTTCCTCATCGGAAAGCTTCTGGGCGTCGACGACGTCGCCGATGAACAGGTAGTGCGTCCCCACATCGACCGTATCGATGAGCTTGCAAGCGTAGACGGCGCAGACGTGCTCGGGAGAATAGGGGCTGCCCACCGCCGAGGTCTCGCAGCCATATTTCTCGAACTTATCGTAGCCGGCGCTCGTTCGGAACCCGAAGTTGCCGATATAGGGCATGTCCGCCGTCATGTCGAGCGCCGTCACGGTAAAGGCCCCCGCGCGCTGAATGACCTCCGTGGTCACGTTGTCCTTGTGGACCGCCACCATCATGCGCGGCGGCTCGGCGGTGACCTGCGTGGCGGTATTGATGATGCAGCCGGCCTTTTGGCCCTCGGCCTCCGCCGAGACCACATACAGGCCGTAGGTCATCTTGAACAGAGCTGTGAGATCCATGGCATTCCCCTCACTCGCGGAGACGTCGGCGCGACATCTCCTGCTTACACCTATGAGGGTAGCACACTGGCATTTCTTATGCCCCTGAAGCGGTAGGGAAATCGATGGACGGGGCCGACCGGGCGGACAGCCCTGCCGGTCGGCCCGACATCCTTGCTGGTTCCCCTACCCCTTCGCCTGCAGCACGCATCGGCGCCCCGGTTCCGGGAAGCACCGGCTGCACGAGACGCAACGAGGCCAGTAGGCCGGGTCTCGCTGCCATATGCGTGGAAGATCGGGCTCGCAGACCAGCGGACGCGCCAGGCCAAAACCGGCGATGTCGGTGGTATCGAGAAGTCCCTGCAGCTCGGATACCAGCCTGTTGCCGCCCGTCAGAATGACGGGTATGTCGAGGAGCTCCGCCAAGCGGGCGGCGTAGCGGGCGTAGAGGCACCGGTGCCCTTCCGGCCCCGCGATCTTGACCTTGCCGTAGGTGGTGCCGCTCACCTCTATGGCGTCGACCATCTGCGCAAGCGCCTGCGAGACCACCAGGCTCTCGTCCTCGGTCATGCCCCCTTCGACGCCGTCGGAGCTGTTGATCTTCACCAAAAGGGGAAAGCCGGGACCGACCGCCGAGCGCACCGCAGCGGTGACCTGGAGCGGAAAGCGCATGCGCGCCTCGATGGGACCGCCAAACTCGTCCTCGCGACGATTCCAAAGCGGATTGAGGAACTGGCTGAGCAGGTATCCATGTGCGGCGTGAATCTCGACGCCGTCGAATCCCGCCTGCTGCGCGCGCCGCGCGGCGGCGGCGAAATCAGCCGCGAGCAGGTCCATATCGTCTTTTGTCATGGCGCGCACCGGTCGCTCGCCATCGGGCGACATGCCGTCGGACGGGCCGAGGGCGCCCTCCGCAAAGGGCGGCTTTCCCGCATTCGCGCTGTTGGGCCGCTAGCGGTTGCGCTCCTTCAGCGCACGGTCGATCTCGCGCTGCATGTCGCGCTTCGCCATGTCCTCGCGCTTGTCGTACAGCTTCTTGCCGCGTCCCAAGCCCAGCAGCAGCTTGACGCGACCGTCCTCGTTGAAATACAGCTCCAAGGGCACGAGCGCGTAGCCGCGGTTGCGCAGCTTGGCATCCAGATGGTCGATCTCCTTGCGATGGAGCAGCAGGCGGCGCCTACGGTCGGGATCGCGGTTGAAGATGGAGCCGTGGCTGTAGGGATGAATGTGCACGCCCATGAGCCAGCACTCCCGCTGGCGGATGAGCGCGAAGGTGTCCGTGATCTGGCAGGCGCGCTCGCGCAGGCTCCGGACCTCGGTGCCCGCGAGCTCGATGCCGCACTCGTAGGTCTCCTCGATAACGTATTCGTGCCTCGCCGAGCGGTTCTTTGCGATAAGCTTTCGCTCCTTGCGACTAGGCATGGTCGTCCTCCCCAGCCTCCCGAACATCCCCGGCCTCCGCGCCCGAGGACGCCTGCTCCTGCGCAAGCTCCGCATCGGACTCGCGGATCAGCTTGATGAGGGCCTTCGCGGCGGGCTCGCCCACCAGGTTGCGGGCACGGACCGTCAGGCGCGTCGCCTCGTCTCTATCGCCCTCTGCAGCGGCATCGGATGCGCACATCAGCAAACAGACCGCGATCTCGGCGTTCGGGCTGACCGAGATGCCCTGCTCGGCAAGGGTCGCCAGCGCCTCGGCGTCTTCGATCTCCTGCCACTCGGGACGCTCGGAGTTCAGGCGTCCCATGAGCCGGGTGGTTCGCGCGTCGCCGCCCGCAGAGTTCAGGGCGAGGCGCGCGCAGCCCACCGCCGCAGCCAGATTGTCCTCGTCCAAGAAAAACTGGCCGAGGTTCGCATAGGCGCGTCCCCCCGCCGTCGGGTCCGAGGCGCGCTCGATCACCGACGCGGACAGGGCTGCCCACTCCTGGGTGTTTCCCAGGGCGCGGAAGAGCTCGGCGAGGTCCAACCGATAGTTGCAGTTCATGGGGTTCCAGCGGACCGCCTGCATGAGGGCGTCGCGCGCGAGCACGTATTCCTGCTGGCGAATGTAGGCAAATGCCAGGTCGGAATAGAGGCGGTCGAAGGGCGCGCCCACCTGGACCAGCGTGCGCGGATCCTTTTCAACGCGTCGATACGCGAGGCGCTCGAACGTGTCGGCAAAGCTGAAGAACTGCGTGTCATCGGTTGTCTGGCACTCCGCATCGATATATTCCTCGGCCTCGTCGCGCAGGGCAAGCAGCAGCGGCAGGGCGGTACCCATATCGCCTTGGGCGAGAAAGTTCTCGGCGTACTGGATGTCACGCTCGGTAAATGGCAAGTCCATGGTATCTCCTCCGAAGGTGGTCGGACTATCAGTGTAGCGCATGGCGGAGCGCGGACGGCAGGGAGACGATGCTCAGGTTGAGATGTCCCCGCACCTGGTTCACGCCCGCTATCTCGACGATCACGCGGTCCCCCACCTGGATGCGGCGCCCCGTAGACGCTCCGGTAAGGGCGAGGGCCTGCTCATCGAAGTCGAACCATTCGTCTCCCACGGCACTCATGTGCACGAGGCCCTCCGCATGGGTCTCGTCCAGGCGCACGAACACGCCGAGCTGGTCGATCCATGAGACCACCCCGGCCAGCCGCTCCCCTATGCGATCGGCATAATACTGGGCGACCTTTACCTTCTGCGAGGCATGGGCCGCCGCATCGGCTAGCCGCTCCCGGTCGCTGCTCGACCGACAGACCTGCGGCAGCACCGCATCGAGCGATTCCCTGCCCGCACCCACGAGATGCCCCGCGCGCAGCTTTGCCTCGCGAGCGCCCAAGCGCTCCCGCGCGAGCACGCCTTTGAGCACGCGATGCACCACAAGATCGGGATAGCGGCGAATCGGGCTGGTAAAGTGGCAATACGCCTGGGCGCCCAGCGCGTAGTGCCCCTCGTTGTGAGGCTTGTAGAGCGCGCGCTGCATCGCGCGCAGCAACAAGGCGTTGGCGACCTCGGACGCCGGGGTTCCCGCCGTATCGGCGAGCACCCGCTGGATCTGCCGGACATCTCCCGATGCGATCGCCGACGCCTGCTGCCTGTCGACGACGCCCATTCCCTGAAGCACCTCGGCCGCGGCATGCAGGTGGTCGGGCGTCGGCGGCTCGTGTACGCGATATGCCGCCGCGACGTCGTCGCGTGCGAGATAGTCCGCAACGCATTCGTTGGCGAGCAGCATCGCCTCCTCGACAAGGCCCGTCGCAGGGGTCCGGCGACGGGCCGCCAGCTCGACCGGACGGCCGTCGTCATCGAGCAGGGCGTGAATCTCGACGGTATCGAAATCCACCGCCCCGCGTGCATGCCGGACATCCTGGCGCAACTTTGAAAGGGCGTAGGCGTCGCTCAGAAAGCCGGCGAGATCGACCCCTTCGCCGGCCGCCGCGCGGACATGGGGGGACGCGCCGGCAGGAGCGGACGTCCCGTCGTCGCATGCGATAAGCGCGTCGGCCTCGTCATAGGAAAGCCGGACGCGCGAACGCATCACGCTCGGATACATCCGGTAGTCGCGCAGGCACCCCCTCCTATCGAGCCTCATGTCCACCGTGAACGCAAGACGGTCCTCTCCAGGCCGCAGGGAGCACAGGTCGCATGAGAGCCGCTCGGGCAACATGGGAAGCACGCGGTCGGCGAGATATACCGAGGTGCCGCGGCGCCGGGCCTCCAGGTCGATGGAGCTTCCCCAGGCGACATAGTGCGACACGTCAGCGATATGGACGCCCAGCCTCCATCCCCCATCGGGCTCGGAGGATAGCGAGAGGGCGTCGTCAAAGTCGCGCGCATCCACCGGGTCGATCGTGAGCGCAAAGCGCTCGCGGATGTCCCGGCGCAGGGGGTCGCGAAGCGCCTCCGCGATGTCGATCGCAAGGCCATCCGCCTCTTCAAGGGCACCGGCGGGATATCCGTCCTCGAGGTCGAAGCGAGCCATGACGCAGCGGATGCCCACGTCGGGAGCGTCCGAGGTGCCAAGCCGCCGCTCGATCGTGACCACGCCCGACTCGTACCGCGTCGGATGGCTCACGATGCGCGCCTGCACCACGTCGCCCACCTCTACGCCCGCATCAGCCGCCGAAGTATCACGCGGCAGCACAAAGAAATCTGCCTTGATGCGCGTGTCGAGCGGATGCACCACGCCGAGCGGACCCGCCACGCCATAGGTGCCCACCAGCGCGTTCTGGGCACGCTCGACCACGTTCTCGATGACCGCTCGCCGCTCGCCATGCGGCCCGCGATGGAGGCTCACCACCGCGGTGTCGCCGTTCATGACCTCACGCACCCCGCGCGAGGTCAGGCGAAACTGACCCTCGGCGGTCTCCACCACACCGCCTGCGTCGGTAAGCCGCACGGTGCCCGTAAGCCCCGGCCGCCGCTGCGATCGCGTGGGCCTGCGGCCTCCTCCGTGTCGTTTGCGCCCCATGCGCACCTCCTGTCACTGCTACATGCATCAGCATGCTCGTTCTCAAGCCGTTGCAGCCGGCTGCCGGCGTACGACGTCAATCGCCATGCCCATGCACGCTTGCGCCCGCGCATCTCCAACGCATGTGCATCCACGACGACGAAAGCAGAGAGGCCCCCTCACTGCCTGAGCGCTTCCGCAGCCGCGTCGCGATGCGGCAAGGCGGGGACCAGCGAAGGCAGCAAGGGGGCCTCTCGATGGGATTGAACCGCTGTTACACCTTCAGATACCGCCTCATCGCGATGGCAGATCCAAACAGGCCGATCACAATGCCCACGACTACCAGCGCGGCATACGTGATGAGGTACATCTCAAACGGAATGTTGAACGACAGCCAGGGAATCGCCGTCTGAATGCGCGGAATCAAAAGGTTGCGGCCAAGCTCCAGCACGCCGATGGCAAGCAGCGCGCCAAGAATGGCCTGGATGACGCCCTCAGTCACAAACGGCCCGCGGATGAAGCTGTTCGACGCGCCCACGAGACGCATGATGCCGATCTCGCGGCGACGCGCGGTGATGGACAGGCGAATCGTGTTGTTGATGAAGATGAACGCGATGAAGGTGAGCAGCGCCACCAGCACCACGGCGGCAAGACGGATATAGCTCGTCACCTCGAAGAGGCGGCTGACCTCCTCTTGGCCGTAGAGCACGCTCGCATCCACGTCGCCTCCATCTACGATCTGCTGGAAATCCGAATCCTGCTTGATCTGGTCTGCCATGTCCTCAACCTGCGAGGGGTCCTCCATCTCGATCTTGTACGAGCGGGGCAGCGGGTTCTCACCGTCGAGCGCGGCCAGCGTGGCGTCGGCGTTGCTGGACATGCTTCGGTAATCGTCCACGGCGTCGTCTTTGTCGTTGAACTCGACGCTCTTCACGTTCTCCCAGCTCTGGAGCTTCTCCATGAAAGCCTCGACGTCCTCGTCCGAGGCGTCGTCCGAGATGAATGCGTTGATGGTGACCTGGTCTTCGATCGTACCGATGGCCGAGGTGATCATCGCCGAGCCCACAATGAAGAGGCCGATGATGAAAAGCGACAAGAAGATGGTGATGACCGCGCCGAGCGACGTGGTCCAGTTGCGCGCAAAGTGGCTGCCCGCCTCGCGCAGCGAATATCCAAGGTTGCTAGGCGCCATAGTTACCGTAGCCTCCCCTCTCCTGGTCGCGGACCACGTGCCCCGCCTCGAGGGCGACCACGCGGCGATGCATGGAGTCGACCATCTCGCGGTCGTGCGTCGCCACGATGACCGTGGTGCCCGTGCGATTGATGCGCTCCAGCAGCTTCATGATGCCCAGCGAAATCGCCGGGTCGAGGTTGCCCGTGGGCTCGTCGCAGATGAGCAGCGGCGGTCGGTTGACCATGGCGCGGGCGACCGCCACGCGCTGCTGCTCGCCGCCGGAGAGCTGGTCGGGCATGGAGTCCATCTGGTCCGCAAGGCCCACGAGGCGCAGCACCTCGGGCACCTGGCTGCGGATGACGCCACGCGGCTTGCCGATGCACTCAAGCGCGAATGCGACGTTCTCGTAGGCGGTCTTGCCGGGAAGCAGCTTGTAGTCCTGGAACACCGTGCCGATCTGGCGACGGAAGAACGGGACCTTGCGATTCTTGATGCGCATGAGGTCCTGGCCAGCGATGAGGATGCGACCCGACGTGGGCTTCACATCACGCGTCATGCTGCGCAGAAGCGTGGTCTTGCCCGAGCCGGAGTGGCCTACGAGGAAGACGAACTCGCCCGGATACACCTCGAGGTTCACGTCATCGAGCGCAGGCTTGTTGGGCTGAGCCGGATAGACCTTCGTCACATGCTCCATGAGGATCACCGGGTCGACGCCGGCCTCTCGCGCCATCTTGCGACGAGAATCGCCTACCGGAGCAAAAACCGAGGTGAAGCCGGGGTCTTGAAGCGCCGCGTCAAGGTCTGCGACCTCGGCCTGCTGGTCTGCCGTGACCTCGGGAACCACGCGTACGTCCGGAACCTGCGGAGGCAGGGACGGGTCGGGCACCGAGGGGATGCTCGGCTGGGCCTGCGTGACCTCGGGAACAGAAGACATGAAGAGGCGCGACTCGTCCGGATCGGACTTCGGTGCGTCCGGCGCCGGCACGGTCGGCACGGCAGCGGCGGGCGCGGCCGCATCGGGCGCCGGGGCAGCAACGTCCACCGGCATAGGCTGGTTCAGATCGGGGTTGTACGCAAACGGATCCGGCTCGCTCGCCGTCGCCACAGGAGCGGCCTGCGGCTCCGCGGAGGCCTGCCCCGCGACATCCGGAACAACGGTAAAGTGCGAAGCGACAACATCCGGCGTCTGCACGGAGGATGCGCCCTCACCGTCCCCGGGCTTACGGAAGTGGTTACCCACTGGAACTCCTTCGTGTCGTGCGTTTCAACTACATAAACGGGTTCATTTTACCAGTAGCCCCGCTGCCACACAGAAGCGACACGGGAGACGCCGCAGGTTGAACACCGAAAGACTCGTTTGAAGGCGGCATGTGCCCCGCGAATAGCCGAACGTCAACGCCACAGATTAGGCCCGTTCGTTGCAATATGCACCATCCATGCTCGAAGACGGCGTTTTATACACATGAGATGCCGCATCGATTCTGCCGCTCCCCGCCCGCGAGAGACCCTGCAAGCAGCCGCACGTCGAAGGCAGCTATGATTGCCAGCGCTGCGATGGCAATGGCCAACACGTGGCGCTGCTTCAAAGATACTCGTCGCTCGCGCATCCTCATCGCCCCCGCCCAACAGACGCTTATATCTGCTGCATAATCCGTTATGCACGATTCTATGCTAATGGGACCGTTCTATTCGTAATGTAATGCGCTTCTCTCGCAGCGCACCGTGCCTCGTGGTCAATTCGCACGTTCTCTGGGCACGCGCCGGCTGTTGTGGACAAGCCCTGGGCTCTGCCAAAGCGACTAGCTGCCCAGCACGGCACATTTCTGACCAGAATCTCCGACTACCCCTTCACCACGGTGCCGGCGATCTCGGTAGATTCGTTGGTGGGGTCGCCGAAGAGGAAGGGCATCCGTGTGTAGTCGCCGGTAAAGTCGAAAACGATGGCGCCGTCGAGGCCAAGATAGCCCTCGATGTGAGCCGTGTTGTCACCGCCCGTGCTTGAGCCGTCGCCCGTGAAGGCGTAGGCATATCCATCCGCCTGCCGATATCCCCGCGCGGCGTCCGTCGCCGTGACGGCCGAGATGGTGCAGGTGATGACGCCCGATATGGCCTCGCTTCCAAATCCGGAGGGCGTCGCCTGGTACTCCACCACAAACGTGCCCGCCGCCGCATCGACGTTGGTCACCCTGAAGGCGGTCATGCGTGTGGCGTCCCCACCCTGCGATGTATACTCGCCCACCAGCGCATCGGAGCTATATGAGACACTCGACTGAGCGTCCCCCTGGGAACGCGTCCAGGCGTCCCCGTCGAACGAATAGGTATAGGGGGTCTGCACCGACCGCGTGCCAAACCACAGGTCGTAGCTCGTCTCAGTCGTAAACGTGCACGTCTGGGACGCCTCGTCAAACGTGGGCGTGAAGTCACCCGAAATCTCGGCGTCCTCGGTGACTCCCGAGATCGCCCGCGTGGCGGCGGAGCTATCAAGCACCACGCCCACCCACGCCGCACGGTCGAGCCCTGCGGCCTCGATGTCGGAGAACTGGGCAAACGACGACGCATCGCCCGCACGCACAAAGAGCAGCGTCACCGAGCAGTCACTCTCGAAGCTCTCGTTAGTGAGGAGTGCCGTCGCCTGGACGGTGACCGACCCGTCCTGCCCTTCGCCGGTGTTCACGATCTCGACGTTCGAGAGGTCATACGCCGAAGGCGTCACGTAGTCGTTTGAGGCAAAGCCATCCATGAAGTCGGCGTCCGCCTCAAGCGTCCGCTCGACGTCCGCAACGCTCACCTGGGCAAACAGAGCCGGTCCGCCCATGACGAAGAAGCCCCCGATGGCGATGGCTGCGACCACCGCCACAGCAGCGATGACGCCCACGATGACGTTTCGCCGCGTTCGGGACTCCGTTACCTCCGCGCTGTCGCCGTCGTGCCCAGCCGGCTTGGGCTCATCGGCGGACGCCTCGGGAACCTTGGGCATCTTCTGAGTGCCCGTCACCGATCGCGAGCCGCCGGGAAGCGTCCAGGTGGTCGAGGGCTGGCCCGCAAGCGACCGGATCGCCTCGTCACGCTCGCGCATCTCCTGCTCGGCGATCGAGGCGCGCTCGCAGGCATCGGCGAAAAACGCCGCAGAGGCGTCCTCGACGGCCACGTCGGCACGGGGCCCGTCGGCCTGCTCGTGGCCGTCGCGGGCCGCCGCAGCCGCACCCTCTCCGCCCGGCCCTCCCGCCGAGGCGTCTGCCAAGGAGACCGTCGGCGCCGAGGCGTCATCGAGCACCGAAGATACCTGCTCGTCGCGTGTGTTGTCCTGGGATTCGGTCATGATGGGCTCCCGAAATCGATGTGGTCACCCCATTGTAGCAGCGCGCCATACAATTCCTGTAGAGCGCCGCGGCCCCAGCCCCGGCAAGGCCGCCGGAGCCGCCAGGCCACAGACGGGCTAAACGTCCAGCCCTTTGAACCCCTCACCAAAGGCCTCGTTCACATCGGTGATGACCATGATGGCACGCTCGTCGTGCTCGGCGACGATCGCCTTCAGGATGGTCACCTCGCGCTTCCCCAGAATCACGAACAGCATGGGGCGATCCTGGCCGCTCCACATGCCGTGGGCATCGATGAGCGTGGCGCCTCGATTCATGCCCCGCATGATGTCTTGCGCGATGGCCTCATAGCGCTCGGACACGATAAAGGCGGCGCGGCGACGGTTGCCGCCGTCGACCACCATATCGACCACATAGCCCATGATCACCATGGACAGGGCGGCATAAAGGGCGTTACCGACCGAAAACACCGGCGCGCTCGCCACGCACACCGCGACGTCGATAGCCATGACCGTGCTTCCCACGGGCAGCGACGTCTTGCGCGAGATGATCTGGGCGACCGTATCCGACCCGCCCGTGTTCGCACCGCTTCGAAACACCAGCCCATAGCCCAGCCCCGAGATGATGGCGCCCCAGAGCGCCGACAGCATGAGGTCGTCGGGCACGAAGGGGGCGACGAACGGCGCAAAGGCGTCGGTAAAGAAGCCGAGCAGCACGAAGCCCACGACGGTTCTCAACGCATAGCGAGCTCCGCCCGCACGATATGCCAGCAACAGCAGAAGCGCGTTGAACACGATGGTCTGGATACCGACGGGCAGAACGACGCCGGCTCGCGAACCCAGCGCGGCGATGATGGTCGCCAGGCCCGTAACGCCTCCGGCAGCAAGGCCGTTGGGCACCATGAACGCATCGATGCCGAGCGCGGCGACGGCGCAGCCCGCCGTCACAAGCGGCAGGTCGTGCACGAACTGAGACTTGATAATGGCCTTGGCATCCATTCGACGAACCATGCGTCCCCCTCCCCGGCGCGACAGGCAGCAGCAGCCGTCGGACGTAGTAAAGCGCTCGGCAAGAATCCACCAGCATGAGCCCAGCCAATCAGCCCATCCCGATCGGTTCTTGCCGGAGCTTCGAGAATAATGCTATGCCGTGATGCTCGGGGCGCTACATGTCGTCGGCCTCGGAGGTCGGCGCGTAATCCGCGTTGCCGGTAGCCCAACGATGGTAGCCAACCACAAAGGCGTCCAGGTCTCCGTCTTCGAGGACCGCATCGACGTTGCCCGTCTCCACTCCGGTACGCAGGTCCTTGACCATCTGGTACGGATAGAGCACATAGCTGCGAATCTGGTTGCCAAAACCGATGTCGTGCTTGGGGCCGCGAATCTCGTCGAGCTTGTCCTCGCGCTTCTGAAGCTCGAGCTCGTAGAGACGAGCCTTGAGAATCGCCATGCACGCAGCCTTGTTTTGGATCTGGCTGCGCTCGTTTTGGCACGTGACCACGATACCGGTCGGCAGGTGCGTCACGCGCACGGCGGAGTCGGTGGTGTTGACGCCCTGGCCGCCCGGGCCGCTTGCGTGGTACACGTCCACGCGGATGTCATCGGGAGAGATCTCGATATCGATGTCGTCGGGGAGGACGGGAATCACCTCGACGCCGGCGAAGGTCGTCTGGCGACGCTTCTTTGCATCGGTCGGCGAGATGCGCACCAGACGGTGCACGCCCGCCTCGGCGCGAAGCATGCCGAAGGCGTCCTTGCCCTCGACCGTGAACGTCGCGCGATCGATGCCGATTCCCTCCGCCGCCGGACAGTCGTTGACCGTCACCTTCCAGCCGCGGCGCTCGCAATACTTCATGTACATCTTGAACAGCATGAAGGTCCAGTCCTGGGCCTCCAGCCCGCCCTGGCCGGGCTTGATGGTGACGATGGCGTCGCCGTGGTCGAACTCGCCGGTAAACCAGCTCGTAAGCTCCATCTGGTCGACGGCGCGGGCGAGCTCCTCGGCAGAGCGAGCGGCCTCGGCAAAAAGCTCGGCAACCTCGTCGTCGCCCTCCATCTCGGACGCGAGCTCGAGCGCGGCGCGGGCGTCTGCAAGCTGGGCATGAGCCGCCTCGACCGCCTTCACGTCGTCGCGCGCGGACGAGAGCTCGGCCATGGTGGCGCGGGCACGCGCCGCGTCGTCCCAAAAGCCGGGAGCGGCGGTCGCCTGCTCGAGCTCGGAGACGCGAGCCCGCTTCTCGTCCACATGCAGATATGACTCGACTTCCGCGAGGCGTGTCTCAAGCGCGTCCAGCTGCTCGACCACCGGGGCGACGGTGTCCGCCATTAGCGGTCCCTGCCGTGGCAGTTCTTGAACTTCTTACCGCTTCCGCAGGGGCACGGGTCGTTGCGGCCCACGTTGGCATACGGGTCGCCGGACTCGCTCTTCACATAGGTCTTCACCGTGCCCTGAGAGGGCGCGGGCGCCTTGCCCGCCGCGTTGGCGGCGTTCGCGGCCGCCTGGCGCGTAATGGTCGAAGAGCCGGCATCGGCGTCGGAAGGTCCCGAATAGGTCGCTCCCGAAAGCTCAGAGGGCTGGGGCTGGCGAGCGGCGACCGGGGCCTGTTTGACCTCGATGCGCAGCACCGTGCGCAGATAGTCCTCATACATGGTGTTCACCAGCAGGTGGAAGGCGGCAAACGCCTCGCTCTTGTACTCGACGAGCGGGTCGCGCTGGCCAAAGCCGCGAAGACCGATGCCCTGCTTGAGGTAGTCCATCTCCTGCAGGTAGTTCATCCAGCGGGTGTCGATGACGCGCAGCATGACCTGGGTGTTGAGCTCGCCCATGAGCTCGTCGCCCAGGCGCTCGGCCTTCTGGTCGTAGCAGGCCTTGACGTAGTCGAGCACCTTGTCCTTGAGCTCGGAGGCGTCCTCGAAGTCGTCCTCGAACGTGGGGGCGTCGAGATGCCCGGTGAGCTCGACGAGCCACTTGTGCAGCCCCTCCATGTCGCGCTCGCCCTTGTGGGAGTCGCTCGGCACGAACTCGCCCACGCACCGGGTCACGGTGTCGTCCATGACCTCGGTGATATGGCCGGCGAGGTCCTTGCCGTCCAGGATCTTGTTGCGCTCGGCGTAGATGACCTGGCGCTGCTTGTTCATGACGTCGTCGTATTCGAGCACGTTCTTACGCATGGAGAAGTTGATGTTCTCGACCTTGCGCTGGGCGCCCTCGACCGACTTGGAAATGATCTTGTGCTGGATGGGCAGGTCGTCCATATCGGCGTTTGCCATCATGGCCGAGATCTTGTCCATGCGGTCGCCGCCGAAGAGCCTCATGAGGTCGTCTTCGAGCGACAGGTAGAACTGGGTCTCGCCCGGGTCTCCCTGACGGCCGGCGCGGCCGCGCAGCTGGTTGTCGATACGACGGGACTCGTGGCGCTCGGTACCGATGACGCACAGGCCGCCGGCGGCCTTCACGCGCTCGCGCTCCTCGGCGCAGGTGGCCTTGGCCTCCTCGCGCAGCTTTGCGACGAGCTCGGGATCGGCCTGGTCGCGCTCGATGCCGCGGTCGGCGAGCATGCCGTCGACGAGCTCGTCGGGGTTGCCGCCCAGAAGGATGTCCGTACCACGGCCGGCCATGTTGGTGGCGATGGTCACGGCGCCAAAACGGCCAGCCTGGGCGACGATGTGCGCCTCGCGCTCATGGTACTTCGCGTTGAGCACCTGGTGCTTGATGCCGCGCTTGTTGAGCAGGCGCGAAAGGCGCTCAGAGCTCTCGATGGACACGGTGCCCACCAGCACCGGCTGGCCCTTGGCGTGGCGCTCTGCGACGTCGTCGGCCACCGCGCGATACTTCGCGTCGATGGTGCGGTAGACAAGGTCGTCATGGTCGATGCGCTGGACGGGCCTGTTGGGCGGAATGACCTGAACGGGCAGGTCGTAGATCTCGCGGAACTCGGCGTCCTCGGTGATGGCGGTACCCGTCATGCCCGAGAGCTTGTCGTAGAGGCGGAAGTAGTTCTGCAGGGTGATGGTGGCGAGCGTCTGGTTCTCCTCGCGCACGAGCACGCCCTCTTTTGCCTCGATGGCCTGGTGCAGGCCCTCAGAGTAGCGACGGCCCTCCATGATGCGACCCGTGAACTCGTCGACGATCTTCACCTCGCCGCCCGTGACCACGTACTGCTTGTCGCGATGGAACATGTACTGGGCCTTGAGCGCCTGCTGGAGGTGGTTCACCAGCTGGCCGGAAAGGTCGGCATAGATGTCGTCGATGCCCAGGCGCTGCTCGATCTTCTTCAGACCCTGCTCGGTCGCGGCGATGGTGTGCTTGGCCTCGTCCATGACGAAGTCGCCGTCGGGCTCGGGAGCCGGCTCGGGATCGAGCGGGTCATGGATGACCTCCTCGGCGCGCTTGAGGCCGCGGACGGCGCGGGCGAAGTCTTTGTAGGTGCTGGCAGACTTGGTGCCGGCACCGGAGATGATGAGCGGGGTGCGGGCCTCGTCGATCAAGATCGAGTCGACCTCGTCGACGATGGCGAAGGCATGTCCGCGCTGCACGCGGCGCTCGGCGCGCGTGACCATGTTGTCGCGCAGGTAATCAAAGCCGAACTCGGAGTTGGTGCCGTACGTGACGTCGGCGGCATAGGCAGGACGCTTGAGCTCGAGCGGCATGCCGTTCTGCAGCAGGCCCACCTTCATACCGAGGAACCGGTAGATGGAGCCCATCCACTCGGAGTCGCGCTTGGCGAGGTAGTCGTTCACGGTAACGATGTGCACGCCCTTGCCGGGGATGGCGTTGAGATAGCCGGCGCAGGTAGAGACGAGCGTCTTGCCTTCGCCCGTCTTCATCTCGGCGATGCGGCCCTCATGCAAGGTCATGCCGCCGATGAGCTGAACGTCGAAGTGACGCATGCCCACCGTACGCTTGGCCGCCTCACGCACCACGGCAAATGCCTCAGGCAGCATGCTATCCAACGACTCGCCGCCCTCATAGCGCTCGCGGAAGAGCACCGTCTGGTTGGCAAGCTCGGCATCGTCCATCTTCTCATAGGTGGGCTCGAGCTCGTTGATGCGCGCCACCGTCTTCCAATAGCGCTTGAGCTCTTTGTCGGAGCCAAACGAGAGCAGCTTTGAAACGAATCCCATGCGGTTTTCCCTTTTCGTGGTAGCGTCGGAGGAACCCCGCGCAGGACCGGCATCGCAGCAGGTAGTACGCGTGAAACCCCCGACGGACATACTCAGACGCAGGCTATTCTATCCCTTTGCCTTATACGGGGTCATGAAGGATGCCCAGCGCCACGGAGAAACCACGGCGCGCCCGCGTCCGGCGTCCCCGTCTGGCACCCGCATCTCAAACGGAGACTCCGCAACGCTGCACCGCGGTGCAAGGTGCCGTGCTACGAAAAAACGCCCTGCGCCGATTTGACGCAGGGCGTTCAATCCCGAACTATCGAGCAGGGCTACTCGGCGGCAGCCTCGGTCTCGGCGGTCTCAGCCGGAGCCTCGGCGGGCTTGGCAGCCTCGGCCTCGGCCTTCTTGGCGGCCTCGGCGGCGTACTTCTCGGCACGCTTGGCCTTCTCGGCAGCCTTGGCCTCGCGCTCGGCGGCCTTCTTGGCAGCGGCCTCCTCTGCGGCCTTCGCGCGAGCTGCCTTCTTGGCGGCCTCGCGCTCGAGGGTGGCCTGAGCGGCGCCACCGAACTTGTCGGCGAAGCGCTGGACGCGTCCACCGGTGTCAACGAACTTCTGCTGACCGGTGTAGAACGGGTGGCACTCGTTGCAAAGCTCGACGCGGATCTCCGGGACCGTGGCACGGGTCACGAAGGTGTTGCCGCAGGAGCAGCGAACGGTGCACTCCATGTACTCGGGATGAATTCCAGGTTTCATGCAGGGACTCCTTATGATCGTGTCCTGGTTACCAATCAGGACGTAAGGCGTCTTGGTTTCCGACCAAGACAGAACAAGTCGGTAGTGTAGCACACGCCGCTCGCCTCGCGCGATTGGAGCTGTGCGCCACAAAAGGTCCACCGGGCAGGGTCGATGCTCCCGCGGGGGCATCTAGGACTTTCGCCATATCGAAGGCTTTATTCGCGCACAAAAAGCCGCCGGGCGCGCGTGGCACCCGGCGGCGGGACCCTTGTGCGCGGGGGGAGCCTACTTCGCGCAGCGGACGACGGCGGCCTCGGCGGCCACGGAGGGCGGCGTCGCCGGCGCGGCGGGGGCGGGCGCTTCCTTCTTCTTGAACATGTCGAACAGTCCCATGATCATCAGATCCCCTTCTAATCCAAGTCCTCTCCATTGGACTCGATGACCTTCTTATACCACCAGAAGCTCTTCTTACGCCGACGTTCGAGCGTTCCCTCGCCGGCGTCGTCGCGGTCGACGTACACGAAGCCGTAGCGCTTGGACATCTCGCCGGTGGACGCCGACACCAAGTCGATCGGCCCCCAGGTGGTGTAGCCGAGAAGCTCCACGCCGTCCTCAGTGACGGCGTCGCGCATGGCCTCGATGTGGGCGCGCAGGTAGTCGATGCGGTAGTCGTCGTCGATGGAGCCGTCTGCCTCCACCACGTCCCTCGCCCCCAGGCCGTTCTCCACGATGAACAGCGGCTTCTGGTAGCGGTCCCACAGGTCGTTCATCGTGATGCGGAGCCCCAGCGGGTCGATCGCCCAGCCCCACTGGCTCGCCGCCAGGTAGGGGTTCTTCACGCCGTGGAACGCGTTGCCCGTCATCTCGGCGCCCTCGGGCGGCTCGGCTGCCGTGCAGCGCGACGAGTAGTACGAGAAGGACACGAAGTCCACGGGGTTCTCGGCGAGCACCCGCTCGTCCTCGGCGGTCATGCCCACGTCGATGCCGTCGCGCTCGAACTTCTTCAGCGCGTAGGCCGGGTAGTGCCCGCGGGCCTGCACGTCCACGAAGAAGTAGTTCTCCTGGTTCTTGAGCTGGGCGTCGCGCACGTCGGCGGGGTTGCAGCTGTAGGGGTAGTAGCTGCCCGCGGCGAGCATGCAGCCCACCTTGTTCCCCGGGTCGACCTCGTGGGCGATCTTGGTGGCCCAGGCGCTCGCGACGAGCTCGTTGTGGGCGGCGAGGTACTGGGCCTGTTCGCGGTCCTCGCCCTCCGCAAAGACCAAGCCCGCGCCCATGAACGGAAGGTGCAAGATCATGTTGATCTCATTGAAGGTGAGCCAGTAGCGTACCAAGCCCTTGTAGCGCGTGAAGAGCGTGCGCGCCAGGCGCTGATAGAAGCCGATGAGCTCGCGGTTGCGCCAGCCGCCGTACTCCTCGATGAGGTGGACGGGGAGGTCGAAGTGGGTGATGGTCACGAGCGGCTCGATGCCGTGATCGCGGCAGCAGCGGAAGACGTCCTCGTAGAAGGCCAGGCCCGCCTCGTTGGGCTCCTCCTCGTCGCCGCCTGGGAAGATGCGCGTCCAGGCGATGGACATGCGGTAGACCTTGAAGCCCATCTCGGCGAGCAGCGCGATGTCCTCGCGATAGCGGTGGTAGAGGTCGATGGCCTCATGGCTCGGGTAGTAGTGGGCGTCGTCGCAGGAAAGCGGCGTACCGTCGCCGCGCATGGCAGGCCCGCGGTCGGGGCCGTGAGGAATCACGTCCACGTTGGCGAGGCCGCGGCCGCCCTCGTCGTAGCCGCCCTCGCACTGGTTGGCGGCGGTGGCGCCGCCCCATAGGAATCCTTCTGAGAATGGCATGGGTTGCTCCCCTCTTTTGGTTGGAACCCACCTGCGGTGAGGTGGCTTCCAGTGTATCGGACGCGCCGGGGACCGTCTATGACCCGCCGCGTCAGGCTTATGTGAAGGCAAGGCTTTCGTTCAGGTGGGCGTCGAGTTCCTTGCGCGCCAGGTCGGCGATGTCAGATGCCACAAGCAGCACGTCGTCGGTGATCGACGCCGCGGCGGCGATCTCGGGATTCACGTCGCGAAACACGCGCTGCACGGCAGACGTATCGTCAAACTCGTAGGGCGTGGCGGGAAAACCGACGCCGCGGCCAAAGATCACCAGGTCGTTACCCTCGGCGTCTTGGGCGAGGGCAACGTTGTTGTTGATCTTTTTGGTAACGAGCATGAAAAAACTCCCCTATCGAACACATCACCGCGAGCTGTCCGCACATTATGAGCTGCCTCCACCCGGAACCCTGTGGGAGCCGCGTGGAGCGGACACAACTGCGAATGATGCCTCTTGGGGAGTAACAACCTCTCAGATGTAGTTTACGTGCAAGCGTCCCGAGGACGCACTTCAAGAATTATTTGTGAGCAGCCAGACGTTTTTGTTCCTTACGACCGCTCACCGGCACATCCCCGCCGCTCACGGCGTACAGCCTCCTTAATGCACGTTCACATGTGTGTTACCTGCGTGTGTCATCGGGACCAGCGCGAATGAAGGGCTCGACAGCATGGGTACAATGTCGAATACGTGTATCGCCCACCGCCGATGTCTCGGCACAGGAGGCGCTACTTGAATCTCGCAGGCGCAGGTCGCCGGCGAGCCCGGGAACCTGCCGGTCTCCCGGCCCCACCTCCGTCGGGCTCGCCCCGCCTACCAGAAAGGACCACCATGGCCGACCTCGCCTCGAACCGTATCGTCATCACCGTCCTCGGCAAGAACCGCCCCGGCATCGTCGCCAGCATCTCGCGCGTTCTCGGCGAGGCGACGGTCGATATCCGTGATATCACGCAGAGCATCATCGAGGACATCTTCACCATGACCATGCTCGCCGACATGGGCTCTTCCTCGCTCGACTTCACGCAGCTGCAAGAGAAGCTCGTCGAAGCCGGCGACGAGATCGGCGTCACGGTGCAGATCCAGCGCGAGGACGTCTTCAACTTCATGTATCGCCTGTAAGGCGATGCCGCAAGCGGAGCCCGAGCGCTCCGCTTTCATAATCTGACGCAAGCCACACAGGGCTCCAGACGCCACCTGATGGCGCCCAGTTCGCTACAACCATAGGGACTCAAGGATGGGAGGCGGCTGTGATCGACCAGTATTACAACCACAGCACCGTATACCAGCGACGTACGCAGGACTTCGCAAAATCGCGCCGCATCTCGCCCGCCTCGACGCGCCTGTACACCGGCGCGTCGATGGAGCCCTATGACGAGGAGCTCTTCCGCGAGCACGACGTGAAGCGCGGCCTGCGCAACGCCGACGGCTCGGGCGTGGTGGCGGGCCTCACCCGCATCTCGGACGTGCATGGCTACCGCAAGGAAGACGGCAAATTCATCCCCGACGAGGGCAAGCTCACCATCTGCGGCTACGACATCGCCGACCTTATCGACAACGCGCACGCCGAGGACCGGTTCGGCTACGAGGAGCTTGCCTACCTGCTGCTCACCGGGGCGCTCCCCCGCTACGACGAGCTCGAGAGCATCGGTGCCCGTATCGGCGGGCTCCGCCTGCTCGAAGACGAGTACATCTCCGAGTTCCCCATCACCACCAAATCGAAGAGCATCATGAACGTGCTGCAGCGCGCGGTGCTGCTGCTGTACGCCTTCGACGAAACCCCTGACGACACCTCCGCCCCGCACGAGATCGACGTGGCCCTCTCGCTGCTTGCGCGACTCCCACGCATCGCCGCGATCGCGCACATCACCCACGAGGCGGAGACGAGCGGCGTCCGCGTGGTGGTCCCGGCGCCCAACGCCTCGTCTTCGATGGCAGAGGCCATCCTCGAGGTGCTGCGCGGCGGCCCCGACTTCACGCACGAAGAGGCCATGCTCCTCGACGTCATGCTCATGCTGCACGCCGAGCACGGCGGCGGCAACAACTCCACCTTTGCCTGCCGCGTGCTCTCATCCTCGGCGACCGACGCATACTCCGCCTACGCCGCGGCCATCGGCTCGCTCAAGGGCCCCCGCCACGGCGGTGCGAACTCCCAGGTCACGCGCATGCATGCCGACATCCGCGAGCATGTGGAGCACTGGGATGACGACGACGAGGTCGCGGCATATCTCGCAAAGATCCTCCGCCGCGAGGCCTTCGACGGGTCCGGCCTCATCTACGGCATGGGACACGCCATCTACACCCTTTCAGACCCGCGCGCGCAGATTTGCAAGCGCTATGCGCGCAGCCTCGCCCAAACCAAGGGCAAGGGCGAGGAGTTCGCGCTCATCGAGCGCATCGAGCGGCTCGCCCCCGAGGTCATGCGCGACGTGCGCGGCACCACGAAGCCGATCTGCGCGAACATCGACCTGTACACGGGCTTCATCTACAATATCCTCGGCGTGCCCGAAACCCTGTATACGCCGCTGTTCGCCGTGGCCCGCATGGCCGGCTGGGCGGCACATCGCATGGAAGAGCTGTATGGCGCGCACCGAATCATCCGCCCCGCGTATAACTCGGTCATGGACGACGTGACCTATGTGCCCATCGCCGACCGTCACTGAGCAGCGCGCTCACCTAAGGACCGCATCCATGATTGTGTTCTCAGACCTTGATGGCACCTTCTTTGACTCGCACAAACGCATCACCCCGATCAACCGCCAGGCGCTCGACGAGCTCGCCGCACGCGGCATCGAGTTCGTGCCCTGCTCGGGCAGGCCGCTCATGGGCATCGTTCCCGAGATCTTGCAGCATCCCGCCGTCCACTATGCCGTCTCCGCAAACGGGGCGCTGGTGAGCGACCTTGCCAGCGGCAAAGCCCTGCATCGCGTCGACCTCGGGCTGGAGCGCGCCCTGTGGTTCTTTAGACTTGCCCAGGGACACGACGTCGTGTTCGACTTCTTCGCCGACGGCCATGACTACATGCTTTGCGAACAGATCGAACGGCTGCCCGAGTTTGTGAGCGACCCCTACGTGCTGGGATCCATGCGCTCGACGCGCACGCCCTTTGAGGGAGACCCCGTCGAATTCGCCCACTCGCTCGGGCATATCGAGCGCGTAGGCGTCTATTGGCGCGACCCCGCCGATCGCGACGCCATCGAAGAGGCGGTCCGTTGTGATCAGAGCGTGGCCGTGGTGCGCTCGTACGCAAACAACATCGAGGTATCGGACCGCGATGCCACCAAGGGAGCCGCCCTCACGTGGCTCTGCGGGCATCTGGGCATACCTCGCGAGGACGCGCTCGGCTTTGGCGACAATATCAACGACATCTCGATGATCAAGGCCGCCGGCACCGGCGTCGCCGTGGCAAACGCCGAACCCGAGGTGCGCGCCGCCGCAGACGTCGTCGCCATGTCGAACGACGACGCCGGCGTGGGACGCTTCGTGTTGGACCGGCTCGGCGTGTCGCTATAGCGAGATGCCGAGCCGCATGGAGCCGACGGCACCATTCGAGCAACTCCCGAGGTCGTTGCTGGGGAAGCGGGCGCTTTCAAAAACAACTCGCTTCGGTTTTATGCAGATAATTTCCGACTCGTCGAGCAGAGCCAACAATTGAGGCTCTGAATCCTGGGGTTTTGTTGTTAAAAACATGCCTCTACTCGGCGCATCGAGAAAAATCTGCATAAAACCGAAGCGAGTTGAAATCTCGAGACAAAAAGAGGCTGCCGGAAGCCGTTGCCCCGCAATCCTTCCCGTATCCGAAGGCGTCGAAGGCGCCCGCCGCACCTTTTACGAGTGGCACCCGACCGCTCACCCACCTCCCCGTGACTTCTCACCGGTTTGGCCTATCGTGAGAAGTGGTATATACATTTGAGTGTGATAATAATTTCTTACTGTCAATCAAGCTCATCAATATCTTGAAGGCACCAATGGGCGACATCCATGCAGACGTATCGCCGCGTCCGCAGATGATGACAAGGAGGGACCGTTATGCCATTTGAGAACGACAGCTCGTACGGCGCCCTGGGCGAGATGTGCTCGAATACCAGCCGCAGGCTGGGAGCCAATGCCCGCGGAACTTGCCCGGTGGACATGACCCGCGCGCTCGTGGGCGTCGCGCATGCCCAAAGCTGCGGCAAGTGCACGCCGTGCCGCGTGGGTCTGGGCGCCATGACCGAAATGCTCGAGAAGATCATCGACGGCTCCGCCGCCCCGGGCGCCATCGAGCTCCTGGAAGACCTTGCGGAGCAGATCCGGGTGAGCTCGGACTGCGCGGTGGGATATCAGGCCGCCGAGCAGGTGCTCATGTCGGTCAAGGCCTTCCGCGACGACTTCGAGTATCACGCCTCCACCGGCAAGTGCCTGCGTGCGACCAGCCAGGGCGTGCCCTGCGTGGTCTCGTGCCCCGCGCACGTCGACATCCCCGGATACATCGCACTCACCGCGGCAGGCCGATTCGACGAGGCGGTGGAGCTCATCCGCAAAGACAACCCCTTCCCCAGCGCATGCGCCTACATCTGCGAACATCCCTGTGAGGAGACCTGCCGTCGCACCATGGTGGACGACGCGGTAAACATCCGCGGCATCAAGCGCTACGCGGTAGACCACGCCGGCGCGCCGCGCGCCACGAGCCGTGAGGCGGCCTCGGGCAAGCGCGTGGCAGTCGTAGGCGCCGGCCCATCTGGACTCACCTGCGCCTACTTCCTCTCACGCTGGGGCCATGACGTCACCGTCTATGAGCAGCGCGAGAAGGCCGGCGGCATGCTGCGCTACGGCATCCCCAACTACCGCCTTCCCAAGAGCATCCTCGACGACGAGATCGCCTCCATCGAGGCCGCCGGCGTGAAGATCCTTCTCGACCAGCAGGTCGACGGCGCTAGCGAGGCCACCCTCGCATCGCTGCGCCGCGACTATGACGCCGTCTATCTCGCCATCGGCGCACACGGCGACAAGAAGCTCGGCATCGCAGGCGAGGACGCCGCGGGCGTGGTGCCCGCGGTGGAAATGCTGCGCAACATCGGCCTAGGCGCCGCAGACGACTACACGGGACTCGATGTCTGCGTCATCGGCGGCGGCAACGTAGCGATGGATGCGGCCCGCTCCGCCATGCGCCTGGGCGCCAAGAGCGTCACCGTGGTCTATCGACGTCGCGTCGCCGACATGACCGCGCTCGCCGAAGAGATCGACGGCACCGTGGCAGACGGCTGTGAGATCGCCTCGCTCATGGCCCCTCTCGAAATCCTGACCGATAGCGACGGGCGGGTACGCGCCCTCAAGGCCCAGCCTCAGATCATCGGCCCCGTGAAGCGCGGCCGTCCGGCTCCGGTGACCGCCGAGCGCGAGGCGGTCGAGTTCCCCTGCCAGGTTGTGATCATCGCCATCGGGCAAGACATCCAGTCCGAGCCCTTCGAGGCCGAAGGCGTCCCGTGCACCTGGAAGCGCATGGACACCGACGACCAGCTGGGCGTGCCCGGCATGCCGGGGGTCTTTGCGGGCGGCGACTGCATGCGCGGACCCGCGACCGTGATCTTGTCCATCGCCGACGGCAAGAAGGCCGCACGCGCCATCGACACCTACCTGGGCTTCCACCACACCGTCGACCCCGACATCGACGTGCCCGCCCCGCGTCTCGACGACCGCGTCCCCTGCGGCCGCTCCGTCATGGGAGAACGGCCTGCAGAAGAGCGGAGACGCGACTTCGAGCTGGTGGAGTTCGGGCTTTCGGACCAAGAGATTCGCCAAGAGACGCTCCGCTGCCTCAACTGCGATCATTTTGGCTGCGGCATCCTGCATGAGAACGGGAGGACGGCATGGTAAGCAACGGCATGGTCTCCATGACCATCGACGGCGTGAAGATCCAGGCACGCGAAGGCGCGACCATTCTGGAGACCGCGCGCGAGCATCATATCGACATCCCCACGCTGTGCTATCTGAAAGAGATCAACGAGATCGGCGCCTGCCGCGTGTGCCTGGTCGAGGTCGAGGGCATCGACCACCTGGTGGCGGCCTGCAACAACCAGGTCGCAGAGGGCATGGTGGTCAACACCGACACCCCGCGCGTACGTCGTGCCCGCATCTCCAACCTGCAGCTCATCCTGTCGCGGCACGACCGCCGTTGCCCCACCTGCTTCCGCAACGGCACCTGCCAGCTCCAGGCGCTCACCGACCGGCTTTGCGTCCACGAGATTCCCTACGAGAACAAGCTCTCGGGCGACGCCGTCGACGGGCGCTTCCCGCTGGTTCGCGAGCCCGACAAGTGCATCTCGTGCCTGCGCTGCGTCTCCACCTGCCAAAAGGTCCAAGGCTTAGGCGTATGGGACCTGGTCGACTCGGGATCTCGCGCCCATGTCGACGGAGCCGCCGAGCTCGACTGCACGTACTGCGGCCAGTGCATCACGCATTGCCCGACAGGGGCCCTGCACGAGCGCGACGACACCCAAAAGGTCTTTGACGCCATCTACGACCCCGAAAAGATCGTGATCGCCCAGGTCGCCCCCGCCGTACGCACATCTTGGGCCGAGGGGCTCGACCTCAAGGGCACCACGCCTTCGGTGGGCCGCATGGTGGCCGCCATTCGTCGCCTTGGCTTCGACTACGTCTTCGACACGGACTTCGCCGCCGACGTCACCATCATGGAAGAGGGAAGCGAGCTGCTGCATCGCCTTGCGAAGGGCGAGCAGGGCCCCATGTTCACCTCGTGCTGCCCCGGCTGGGTGCGCTTCATCAAAGAGCGCCATCCCAACCTGCTGGGCCACGTCTCGAGCACGAAGTCTCCCCAGCAGATCTTCGGGGCGCTCGCCAAGACCTACTATGCGCAGCTGCTCGACGTCGACCCCGCCCGCATCTTCGTCGTCTCCTACATGCCCTGCGTGGCAAAGAAGATGGAGGCCGCCTACCCCGACATGCATTCGACCGAGGCCGGCCCCGACGTTGACGCCGTCCTCACCGTGCGCGAGCTCTCGCGCCAGCTGCGCAGCCGCTTCGTCAACGTCGACCTGCTCGACGAAGAGGAGTTCGACCGCCCGCTGGGCGTCGCCACCGGAGCCGGACACATCTTTGGCGTGACGGGCGGCGTCATGGAGGCGGCCCTGCGCTCGGCATACTATCTGACCACGGGCGAGAACCCCGACGTCGACGCCTTCCGCGAGGTTCGCCACGAGGGACCCGACCGCCTCTGGCGTGAAAAGACCTTTGACCTGGCGGGCCATACGCTGCGCATCGCGGTGACCAGCGGCCTCAAGAACGCCGACGCGCTGTGCCGGGCCATAGAGCGCGGCGAGGTCGACTATGACTTCGTCGAGGTCATGGCCTGCCCCGGCGGCTGCGTCGGAGGCGGCGGACAGCCCATCCATGAGGGCGAGGAGCGCGCAGCAGACCGAGGCGGCACGCTTCGCGCCATCGACCGCGCGAGCCAGCTGCGCTTCAGCCACGAGAACCCCGCCGTTCAGGAATGCTATAAGACATATCTCGGCGAGCCGCTGTCGGAGCGCGCCGAGCGGCTGCTGCATTCCGACCACACAGCATGGAGCATGCCGTTCCGCGTGACGGCGGACGGCCAGCAGGCATAACGGATTGGATATCTGGGAGGTTTTCCATGAGGACACAGGCAAGCGCTTGGAGCGGCGCAGACGATCAGCGGGACACCGAGGCCATGAGGCGCTCGCTCGGGAGGCGACCGGTCTCTCGGCGCGCCCTCATCACCGGCAGTCTCGGCGTCCTCGCCGGCCTGGCGCTTGCCGGCTGCAGCGGCAACGAACACGGCGCCGGCAGCGCCTCCACTCCCGCCGGATCCGCCGAGGCGCCCGACGCCGTGACCACCATGCGCATCGGGGCGCTGTCGGGCCCGACCGGCATGGGCCTCGTTGGCCTCATGGACAACGTGGGGGCGATCGATGCGCCGGAAGACGGCGGCGGCAGCCCTGTCGGCACCAACCCCGCCGGCATCGGCTCGCTCGCCAACACCTACGAGTTCACACTCGCGGGCTCGGCGGACGAGCTCGCCCCACGTCTCATCCAAGGCGAGCTCGACGCCCTCTGCGTGCCTGCAAACCTCGCCGCGACCCTCTACCAGAAAACCGACGGCGCGATCGCCGTGGTCGCAATCAACACCCTCGGCGTCCTCGACATCGTCGAGGCGGGCGAGGCGATCCAGTCCGTGGATGACCTCGCAGGCAAAACCATCCACTCCGCGGGACGCGGTTCGACGCCCCAGTACGCCCTCGAGTACGTCTTGCGCGCACATGGTCTCGAGCCCGGCGCAGACGTCGCCATCGAGTGGCACAGCGAGCACGCCGAATGCCTCGCGGCGCTTCAGGCGGACGCCGCCGCCGTGTGCATGCTGCCGCAGCCCTTTGCGACCAGCGCGCTCGCCAAGATCGAGGGGGCGCGCATCGCCGTCGACCTCAGCGACGCCTGGGACGAGGCCGCTGCGGAGGCGGGAAGCGACGCCTCGCTCATCACCGGCGTGGCGGTGGTCAGGCGCGCGTTCGCCGAAGACAACCCTGCGACCGTCGAGGAATTCTTGGGCGCCTATGAGCAGTCGGTCGCCTTCGTGAACGACGACCCGCAGACGGCGGCTCAACTCATCGAGGCGGCGGGGATCATCGACGCCGCGGTCGCCGAACGCGCCATCCCCTATTGCCATATCGTGTGCGAGTACGGCGAGCCGATGCGCGGCAAGCTGGAGGGCTATCTCCAGACGCTGGCAGACGCCGACCCCGTGAGCGTGGGAGGCGCCATGCCCGACGACGAGTTCTATCTGGTCGACGTCGCACAGGCATAGCCGTCCATGACCGGGGGTCGAGGGACAAGGCGTGGGCGGCGCGAAGGGACGGGCCGCCCCTCGAGAAACACCAGGGCGCACAGGACGGGCGGCCTCGCCCTTTGGTCGGTTGCGCTCTGGCTGCTCGCATGGCACCTGGCAGCGCTCGCGCTTGGAAGCGAGCTGCTGCTCCCGGCGCCGCTGACCGTCGCCACGCACCTCGTCGCAGACCTCGCACAGCCCTCAAGCTGGGAGCGCATCGCCTTTTCGCTTGCGCGCGTCGTCGCGGGGTTCGCCGGCGGCATGGCGGTGGCGGCGGCGGGGGCCGCCCTCGCTGCGCGCAACCGCCGCCTCGAAGAGCTCTTTGCCCCGCCCATAGCCCTGGCAAAGAGCGTTCCTGTAGCCGCGATCACCGTGCTGGCCTTGGTGTGGCTGCGCTCGAGCGAGCTATCCGTCCTTGTCGTGATGCTCGTCGTGGTGCCGCTCTCCTACGAGGCGCTGCTCGCGGGGATCCGCGCCTGCGACCCTCGCCTCAGCGAGATGGCAAGAGTCTTTCGCCTTGGCTGGCGGTGTCGCATACGATTCGTGCTCTTTCCCCAGCTCGCGCCCGCATTGAGCGCCTCATGCACCACGGGGCTCGGCATGGCGTGGAAGGCGTGCGTCGCGGCAGAGATCATCGGCATTCCCATGGGATCGGTCGGCGAGGCCTTCTACGACGCAAAGGTTCATTTCGACACCGCCGACCTGTTTGCGTGGACGGTCGCCGTGGTGGCGCTGTCGGTATGCATGGAGCGCCTGCTCACCCTCGCCCTGCGCGCCCTGCACGCGGCAGCGCTCAGGGGACCCGCCGCCGCGCGCCGGCACGCCTCCGATGCGCACCGGGGGCAGCAGGCAGCGTCGGCGTCTGGCGTCGTGCTTTGTCTCAGGAACGTGTCCCGACAGTTCTCGCCCTCGTCCGGACTTGGCGCCGTCTCCTTCGACGTGGCGCCCGGCAGGCCCGTGGCCGTCATGGCGCCGTCGGGAACCGGCAAGACGACGCTGCTGCGCATCGTCGCGGGACTCGAGGATGCCGACGGCGATGTCGAGGGCACCGAGCATGCCCGCATCTCCATGGTCTTTCAGGAGGATCGCCTCATCGAGGGGGCGAGCGTCCTTGCCAACGCCCTGCTCGCCGCGTCACCGAGGGGCAGCTCGCCCGATGAGGCCATCCGCCTGCTCGGCAGCCTTGGCCTCGGTTCCTGTCTGGACCAACCCGTCGCAACCTGCTCGGGCGGCCAGCGCCGCCGCGTCGCCCTCGCCCGCGCGCTGCTCGCGCCCCACGAGATCTTGCTGCTCGACGAGCCTTTCGCGGGTCTAGACGACAGCGCGCGCGATGCCGCGGCGGCACTGGTGAGCGAGCGCGAGGGCCGGGCTTGCATGCTCGTCGCCACGCATGACCGACGCGACGCCGCGCTTCTGGGCGCCCGCGTCGTCGAGCTTCACCGCGCACGAGAGGGGCGGCCGTAGGGCGCGCCGCCCGCATGCCCCGCGGTAGCACGATGCCCCGCGCGCCACGATGGCGGCGGGCGGCGCCCGCCCCGATGTCCTCGCCCGGGTTAGACGAAGCGGAAATGCAGCGCGTCAAAAAGCCCTTCGGGGCGGATGCGCAGCACAGGAATCACGGGAAGCGGCAGGAAGATCATTCCCATGATGGGGTCGAGCGGGGGTTCGATGCCCATCGAGCGCGCCTCCGCCATGAAATGGTCATGCTGCCGCGCGACCTCCTCGGCGGGCAGATCGCTCATGAGGCCGCCGAGCGGCAACCCGATGCGTGCGACCACCTCTCCGCCCCGAACGAGCACGAATCCGCCCTGGCCCACCGCCTCGACCGCGGCAAGCATGTCCGAGGGGTTGTCGCCCACCACGCACACGTTATGCGAATCATGGCCGATGGTCGAAGCGATGGCGCCGCCCGAGATGGTGTAGCCGCGCACCCAGCCGCGCCCGACGTGCTTGCCCACAAGGCCCGTGCCCGCGGGCCCGTCGCCGTCTGCCCCGGCATCTTGCGCCGCCGCCCCGCGCCCATGGCGCTCGATAAGCACGATGCGGCGCAGACCGTCGGCGTCCTCGGGCTCCACGATGCCTGTCGCAGCGTTTCCAGGAACCACATCGATGGCGGGCGTGCCCGGCTCAAAGGGATATGAGAACAGCTCTTTGGAAAGCCGAGGAAGGCGCACCGAGCCCCTGAGCAGACCCTCCAGGCGCTCCACCTCCTCGTTTGCGGGCTCGACCTCGCCCACGAAGGCCCCGTCGGCAGCGACGAGACGCCCCGCGGCGTAGACGCGCGCGGGCGGCCGCTGGAAGGTGAGGTCATCAAGAAGCAGCATGTCGGCCCGCTTGCCCGGAGCGATGGCGCCGCGGCGCTCCTGGGGGCTGGGCATGCCGTGGTCGAACCCGAAGCACTCAGCGGTCGAGAGCGTCCCCATCGAGATGGCGGTCACCGCGTCGATGCCCGCTTCGATAGCCATGCGGCACGCGTTGTCGATCATGCCCGTGCCGAGCGCATCCGACGGCGCACGGTCGTCGGTTGCCAGGCAGCAGCGCCGGGCGCGTGCGGGGTCTTCCAGCACAAGTGGGGCGAGCTGCGCCAGATCGTGGCTGCAGGTCCCCTCGCGCAACATGATGTACATGCCCCGCGAGAGCTTGTCGAGCGCCTCGGCGGGACCGGTGCACTCATGGTCGGCTATGATGCCCGCCGCGGCATAGGCGTTGAGGTCATGCCCCTTGGCGAGCGGCGCATGGCCGTCTACCTGGCCAGACGTTGTTGCCGCAGCGACAGCGATGCGCTCCAAGGTCTCGCCGTCCGCGCCATAGACCCCGGGCATGTTCATCATCTCGCCCAATCCGAAGATCTCGCCCGGATGACCCTCGATATACGCGCGCATATCTGCGGCCGAGATGCTCGCGCCCGCTTGCTCGTCGGGCAACGCCGGAACACAGGAGGGCATCATGAACTTGATGTCGAGCGGGGCTCGGCGCGCGTCTGCGATCATGAACGAAAGGCCGTCGAGGCCGCAGACGTTTGCGATCTCATGGCAGTCGGCGACCGCGGTGGTGGTCCCTCGCGTAAGCGCCATGCGAGCGTATTCTGCTGGACGGATATTGCTCGACTCGATGTGCAGGTGCCCGTCGATGAAGCCGGGGGCCAGGTAGCGGCCGCCGCAGTCGACGACCTCTTTGGCCGCGCCGTCAGGCACGTCGGCGTCGCGGTCGTCGAACAGCACGGAGGCGATCGCTCCGTCGCGCACCGCTACGCGACCCGAAGCCACGCGGTGGCCGTACACGTCGACGATGCGTGCGTTCACGAACAACACGTCGGCCGGCTCGCGTCCCTCCGCCACGTCGATCAGTCGCCGCAGCGCCCCGGCGCCGCCCCCGACAGCCGCCCCGCTCGCCAGCATGCCATTCGCCTGTCCCGTCTCGCCCGCCATATGCGCTCCCTTCGATGTCCCTCGTTGGATGCATCGTACCCGAGAGCCGCCGTCTCGATGCATCGGATCGGAATCGCGCTGCAGCCACGCGGGCGACCACGTGAGCGCGAGCGGGCGCCGCGGCGGGAGGACGCGCGGCCTCGAGTCAGGCACAGGCATATGGGACCGACCTTGCCACCGGCTCTATGGCTTGCCCGACATCGGAATCGCCCGCAGGCGAGCGAGGCCATGAAAAGGAGGACCCAGGAGACCTCACGATGCCGGAGGCGCGCCCAGCCAGGGGGCATCTTGACCACCGGCACCGCCTCGCCGCACATTCCGTGCCCACAGATGATGAGAATCGATCATCCCCTGCCCCACGCCGCGATCCGTCCACCTGGCGCGCAGAAAAACCATGCGTCGGCGATGCCGCGCAGCGAGATCGATACGAAGGGGCGTCGTCCCAAGGTACATATAGCAATGGGGCCGCGACCCGAAGGCCGCGACCCCATCGATGAGCACGCTATCGGTTGCACGCTACTTCAGGCGGGCAAACTTGCGCTTGCCGACCTGCAGGACGCATCCCGCATGCAGAAGCGACGGATCGACGTTGTAGCTCTTCGGAGCCACCGGCTGCTGGTCGATCTTCACGCCGCCGCCGTCGATCAGGCGGCGAGCCTCGCCCATGCTCGAGGCGAGCCCGGCGGCGTGCAGGACGCCCGCCAGGTACACCAGGCCCTCGTCGTTGGGAGTGAGGTCGACCTCGACCTCTGCGATGTCCTCGGGCAGCTGGCTCTCCTTGAACACGTGGTCGAAGGCGGCCTGCGCCTCGTCGCCGGCACCGGCGCCGTGATAGGTGTCGCACAGGTCGCGGCCAAGCGCGCGCTTGAGCTCGTAGGGGTCGGCGGAGCCGTCCGCAAGCGCGGCCTCGATGGCGTCCACCTCGTCGGGGGTCTTGGAGCTCGCCAGACGGTAGTACTTGCCGATCATCTCGTCGGGAATCGACATGGTCTTGCCGAACATGTCCGCCGGCGCGTCGGTCAGGCCGATGTAGTTGCCGTAGCTCTTCGACATCTTGCGCACGCCGTCGGTGCCCTCGAGCAGCGGCATGGTCAGCGCCACCTGCGGCTCCATGCCCATCTTCTCCATGAGCTCACGGCCTGCCAGCAGGTTGAAGAGCTGGTCGGTGCCGCCCATCTCGACGTCGGCGTGGATCTGGACGGAGTCGAACGCCTGCATCACGGGGTACAGGAACTCGTGCAGGGCGATCGGCGTCTGCGACTGGTAGCGCTTCGTGAAGTCGTCGCGCTCCAGGATGCGCGCCACGGTGAACTTGGAGCACAGCTCGAGCATGCCCTTGAGGTCGAGCGACAGGATCCAGTCGCCGTTGTGGACGATGGTGGTCTTCTCGGGATCGAGGATCTTCATGGCCTGGCTCACGTAGGTGGCGGCGTTGGCCTCCACCTGCTCCTGGGAGAGCTGCGGACGGGTGGTGTTCTTGCCTGACGGGTCGCCGATCATGGCGGTGCCGTTGCCGATGATGAGCGTCACCTTGTGGCCAAGGTCCTGGAACTGGCGCATCTTGCGCAGCGGAACGGCGTGGCCAAGGTGCAGGTCGGGGCTGGTGGGATCGACGCCCAGCTTGATGTTGAGCGGCACGCCTCGCTCGAGCTTCTTCCTGAGGTCCGCCTCCGGCACGATCTGTGCGGCGCCAGACGTGATGATGCGCATCTGCTCGTCGACTGACAGCAAAGCTCTGTCCTCCTCATGAGATAGCACCCTCGCCTCAACCGGCTGCCGAGGCGGTGCTGGTGTTCGCGTAACCTATCTAATATAGCCGAGAAATCCTCTCGTCGTGAATGATTCACGCGATGTGGGAAATCCCGAGGGAGACAACGCCTCGCCGACCCTACAGCTGCGAGTGATATCCCACGATGGAATCCTTGCCATACCACTGGGCGAGCCGGTAGTTGATGTAGTTGTCCATGTTGTCGCGGATGTCGCCCATAAAGAGCACCTTCGGACCGACCGTGTAGAACGGCACCTCGACGACGGGCTGGGAGGTCGACTCGATAAGGTCGATTCGCTCCCACACCTGCTGGTCATATTCTTGCGCGACGCCTGTCACCAGCGAGGTCGCCGCCGAGATGGACGTGAGGTCGTCGACGTAGCGCTCGTCCACGGACAGCGCCACGAACGACAAGGCGAGCACGCCCGCAAGGGTCGCGTAGAGCGCCGTCGTCGCCCGCGGGGCCAAGCGGCCGGCCGCCATGGCGCCAGACGCGCCCCGCAGGTAGCCGCCCGCCTCGACGCGGCGGACGCACCAGCCCACAAACCATCCCACGCATAGGAACGCGAGCAGCACGAAGAGGTCGTAGCGGATGTTCTGCACGCGCCCGGGGCCGACGTTTCCCATCGAGAAAAACGTTGGGGTGAAGCTCGCCATAAAGAGCAGCAGCGACGCCACCGCGGGCACCGCGGGGAGCCGATACGAGCACCGCGACCGGCGGGCAAGATAGGCAGCCGGCGGCACGAACGCCGCGAGGGCGATGACGAGGTATCCGTTCGTCCACAGCACCAGGTACTCCACGCCGGCAAGGCCGCTGCGCACCAGCGTGAGCAACACGCCCAGGTTGTCGCCCGCGAACTGCGAGGTCTGGCGCGCCTCGTTGCCCGGCGCCGCCATAGAGAACACAAAGCCCGCAACGAGCACCACGAGGGCGGGGACGAGCAGCGCCGCGCGTCGGGGGCGCCTGAGAAGCCCCGCCACCGTCGCCGAAAACAGGGCAACGGCCGTGACGAGCCCCGTCACGAAGTTGCCGCCGGCGACCACGAGCGCCAGCAGCACGAGAAGGACGGCGCGCACAGCGGAGCCGGCGCCCGAAAGCTCCCCGCGCCTCGTTCGCGCGCGAAGCAGCCGCACGGAAATCCCCGCCATGAGGAGCATGAGGGAGTGATAGAAGGTGTAGTAGATGGCCGAGTTATACCACCAGAACCCCTCGACCGGGCTGGGCAAAAGCTGCGTCTGCAGCAACAGCACCATGCTGGTAACAGACAGCCAGAGCGCCCGCCCGCCGCCGCAGACGTCCCGCACCGCCACCGATGCGACGTACCCCGTCGACAGCACGAGCACGGCCATGATGCCCACGGCGCCCAAGCCATAGAGCGACTCCGAGAACACCCCGGGCTGCAGCGCCATGAGCACGATGGCAGAATAGGTGCCCTGCCAGGAGGTATAGGTGTCGACGGCTTCCTGCACCGCGGCGCGCACCGCCTCCACCAGGCCGCCGCCCGCCTGAAGCGCCAGATAGGCGTCCACGCCGTAATGCCAGTCATCGGCATAGCTGTGATCGAACGCGGAGATGGCGAGCATGGGCACGAAGGCAAGCACGAGCAGCGCGACGAGCGCGGTCGCCAGCAGGATGAGCCAGCGGGGCGAATGCGCCTCGCCCGACTCCACAGGAGGGTCTTCGACGACGGGCGCCACGTCCGCTACGCCCGACGCAACGGCCTGGTTGCGCGCATGCCTCCCGAGGACGCGGCCTTCGGGAGGCTCCGGGGCGCCGTCCTCGGACGCCGCCTCCCGCCCGCCCCCGGCGGGCCGCACATGGGCAAACCTACTCGTCGGCATCGATGCCTCCTTCTGTATCGGGGTGTGGTTGGAAGCGTGGGCCCACATGGCGGGACACGCCTGCGTCCGCAGCCCAGGCGACGCCGGCGCCCAGCGCCGCGACAAGATCGCGCCGCTCGACGGGTCCCTCGTCAAAGATGCGCGTCCGGCCATGCGCGTCCACGCGCACCGGCAGCCAGGCCCCGCCCCTCTCCACGAGGTAGCGGGCCCCTCGACGTCGCTCGCAGCGCGCACAGTCGCCCTTGCAGGCGCCCTCCGCGGTCAGCAGGCAATGCTCGCACACCATAAGCTCCGCCCGCTCCCGTGCCACGACGCCGAGCTCGACCTCCCCCGCCAGCTCAGACGCCGCCTCCGCCGCATCGCGGGCGGAAAGCTCTCCTGTCAGCCAGACGCGGCGCGCCCCGATGTCTGCGTAGGCACGCGCCGCCTCGGCATTGGCGGCATACAGCGGAGCCATGACGTCGAAATCCGCGCCCGCGCGGCGGGCGACCTCCACCTCGCCCAGGTTTCTGCATACCACCCGCGCGGCGGCCTGGCACATCCTCTCGACAGCGGGCACGTCCGCCGGACGCAGCACCTCGTCTAGCACCACGGTGATGTTGCCGAGCATGTCCTCCCAGGCGCCGGGATCGTCCGCCATGCGCCACGCATAGGTGGCGACCTCGCTCCCCGTCGATGTTTCGAGACGGCGCCTCGCCTCGCCGGGGTCGTCTACCAACACGACGGCGGTCGACGGCGACGTCCCGGGGCGCTCCCGTCCCGGGCCAGTGAGGTCAAAGGACGTCTCCTCGGTGACCAGGCATCCGACGGCGGGAGCCCCCGTCCCCCTGTCGGCGCCTGCGACACCCGGGCCGGCGCAGGCGCCTCGCCCGGCGCTCCGGGCAGCGTCCGCCCACGCGTCATCCGCATCGCGCGCGACGCCTGCCCGCTCGAGCGCCGCCACCTCCTTGCGGGCGGCGTCGAGCAGGCGAGCGGTCTCGTCGAGCACTCCCGCGCTCCGAACAAGGTGCACCACGCTTCCGACCGAGACCTTGCGCTTGCAACGAATCCAGACGGCGTCGCCCGGCGCGCCATCGACGGAGCAAGGCACCTGCGGCCAGCGCGCCGGCGCGTCGGGAGCCGTCTCGGCATCGGGCACGAAGCGGATCTCGAGCGTGTCGCCGGCAGCCACCGCCGCCTCGAGCTCGACCCGCACCGCCTCATGCCTGCGCTCCACGACCCTGCCCACGCGGACGCCCTGGTTGCACGAGCGCTCCCAGCTCATCAGATCAGACCCGCTTCGCCCCAAAAGGTAGCCGTCGGTAAAGCCACGGTTGAACGAACGCCCCAGCTGCCGCGTGAGCGCACCGACGTCGACCGCGCGCCCGCCCAGGGCGGCGTCGAGCGCGGCACGGTAGGCGCGCGTCACGTTGTAGACGTAGTCGGGGTTCTTCATGCGTCCCTCGATCTTGAGGGACGACACCCCCGCTTCCACGAGCTCCGCGACATGCCCTACCCCCAGATAGTCGCGCGGGCACAAGAGCCTGTCTCCCGACACCCGGGCACGTTCGCGCCCCTCGCCGTCCACCAAGCCATACGAGAGGCGGCAGGGCTGCGTGCAGTCGCCTCGCATGGCCGATCGCCCGCGGCGGCGCTCTGAAAACGCGCATGCCCCCGAATACGAGATGCAGATGGCGCCATGGCAGAAGGTCTCGATAGGGACGCCCGTGGCGGCAAGCGACGCGATCTCCGCCACGGCGAGCTCCCGCGCGCACGTGACGCGGGCAAAGCCCAGGGAGCGCGCCATGCGAACGGCCTCGGGAGACTGGGCGCCGGCCTGGGTCGAAAGGTGGAGCTCGATATGGGGATCCTCGCGACGCAGGCGCGCGGCGAGGCCGATGTCGGCGACGATGAGCGCGTCGGCACCAGCCTCGACGACCTGACGCGCAAGCGCCGCCGCCTCGTCGAGCTCGCGTTCGAACACGAGCACGTTGAGGGCGACGTACACGCGGGCGCCGCGCTCATGGGCGTACGCGCATCCTAGCGCCAGGCTGCGCGGCGTGAAGCCCTCCGCGCTCACGCGGGCGTTCAGGCGGCCCGCGCCAACATAGACGGCATCCGCGCCGGCGTTGACGGCGGCCAGCAGCGCGTCCATGCCGCCCGCCGGCGCCAGCAGTTCGCAGGCGCCATTCAAAACCTGCGCCGTCATGCCCTCGAACCTCCTTGTCGCCGGTAAAAGGTATGCAATCGGTCTGGAATTTGACTGGGACTAGGATACACGAGGGCCCGCGCGCACGTGTTGCGCTAATGTGTAAACACTTATGTTCCTCGCTATCCCCTGGAACTCCTCGTTTTGGGGCATCTTTGGAGGTATTCATGGGTCCACGCGAACGACACCGTCGCAACGTTGCCAAAACGCATACCGCGCCCATCGTCATCGTCTCGCTGCTAGGCTTCTTCCTCGTCGCAGGCGTTGCCTTTGGCGTCGGCATGCTCGGCAACGTCAACCGCTGGCTGCAGAATCTGCCCGACTACACCGACACCGACCTCTACCTCACGAGCGAGCCCAGCGTGGTGCTGGACTCCGCGGGCAACGAGATCGCGCGCTTCTACACGCAGAACCGCACCAACATCTCGTGGGACGAGTGCTCCGACTACGTGAAGAGCGGCATGGTCGCCACCGAGGACGAGCGCTTCTACGAGCACAACGGCGTCGACCTCATCGGCATCATGCGCGCCGTGGTGGTCCAGCTCACGGGCGGCTCCGAAGGCGCCTCCACCATCACCCAGCAGCTCGTGCGCAACACCATCCTGTCTGACGAGCAGTTCGACATCACCCTTGAGCGCAAGGTCCGCGAGGCCTACCTTGCGCTCAAGGTCGAGGAGACCTACTCCAAAGAAGAGATCCTCATGATGTACCTCAACGCCATCTACTACGGACATGGCGCCTACGGCATCGAAGCCGCTTCTCAAACCTACTTCTCCAAGCCCGCGAGCGACCTCACCCTGGCTGAGGCGGCGCTGCTCGTCGGCCTTCCCAACTCCCCCTCAACCTATGACCCCACGGTCAACCCCGACCTCGCCCTCCAGCGTCGCAACACGGTTCTCGACCGCATGCTCTCCAACGGCGTGATCACGCAGGAGGAGCACGACGCCGCCCAGGCCGAGGAGATCGTCCTCAACGTGACGGAGAGCTCCGGCACCGGCAAAGACGTCTACGCATATCCGTACTTCGTCGACTACGTGCTCGAGCAGCTGCAGTCGCAGTTCTCCTACACCGCCATCTTCTCGGGCGGCCTCACCATCCAGACCTCGATCGACCCCACCGTGCAGCAGGCAGCAGAGCAGGCCGTGACCGATCGTTTGAACACCGTCGGCCTCGACGGACTCGAGGCGGGCGTGACCATCATCGACAACAAGACCGGCCAGATCAAAGCCATGGTCGGCGGCCGCGACTACTATGCCGACGAGGGCCACACCAACCACGCCACCTCCGGCCGCCAGGTGGGCTCCTCGTTCAAGGGCTTCACCCTCGCCACCGCCATCAACGAGGGCATGAACCCGAGCATCCCCATCAACTGCAACTCGCCCATGACCTTCGACAACGGCGTGAACGAGATCCATAACTACGGCAACCAGAGCTACGGCACCATCACGCTCGCCCGCGCGACCGAGCTCTCGTCGAATACCGGCTACGTGCAGGTGGCAAAGGCCGTGGGCAACAGCAACATCATCGATCTGTGCCGCCAGCTGGGCATCGACGCCGACATCCCCGACGTGACGAGCACCACCCTGGGCGTCGCGAGCATCTCCACCCTTGAGATGGCGGAGGCCTACTCCACCTTCGCCACCGGCGGCGTTCACCGCGATGCCGCCGCCATCGTGTCGGTCACCAACCGCGACGATGAGGTCGTCTATCAGCAGGACACCACGGGCGAGCAGGTGCTCGACACCGGCGTGACCGAGGTCGTGACCGACATCCTCTCCGGCGTCATCACCCGCGGCACCGGTAGCGCCGCGCGCCTCTCGGTGAACCAGCCCTTCTCCGGCAAGACCGGCACCACCACCGACGTTGCCGACCTGTGGTTCTGCGGCTACACCCCGCAGTACACCATCGCCACGTGGACGGGCTACTCCGAGGGAGCCATCCCCATCCGCATCGGCGGTCGCGATGCGCTCGGCGACGACCTCACCCTGCCCATCGTGCGCAACATCATGAACACGATCCTCGACGGCGTCGCACGCGAGGAGTTCCCCACCGGGGAGACTCCCACCTACAAGAACAACAGCGTCTGGCAGGTCGAAGGCAAGTCGCTCGTCGGCATGCAGTCCGCCACCACCGACGACGCCGAGACGGAAGAGCCGGAGACCCCCGAGACCGTCGAGTCTCCCGACTCGCCGAACTCCCCGTCCACGAGCCCCTCGACGCCTGACACGCCTCCGGCGAGCACGACCGACCCCAGCACCCCGGCTACGAATCCCGACCCGCCAGCCACGACCGACCCTGGTGCGGGCACCGACCCCGGTACCGGCGGCGGAGACGGAGGCGGCGGCGAAACCACAACGCCCGCCTCATAGCACGACAGCTTCGTAACGAGAAAAGGCCCCGCAAGGGGCCTTTTCTCGTTACAGGCATGTCATCGAGGAAGGTGCCGTCCACCCAACACGCGATTCCGGATGATCGCCGCCGCACCCCCTCCCAGACGCTCCTACTGCTTACGCGTATGCAGGAAGTAGTACACCAGCAAGGCAATCAGGGCGATAGGGAGAAGCATCACCAGCGCCATGATCAGGATATGGAGAAATGCAATCACGATCGATTCCTTCTTCGCTCAATAGATCTTGCCTGAGGCAGGCCCTGCGGGCCCGCCCATGAGTGTACACGAAGCAGCCAGGGTTCGCAGCCCGTCTCAGTCCGCTCCCGATTCAGCATGCGCCATCGGAACGTGCCGCATGCGGGCTCAAGCTTGGCCGTGCTGTAGGCCCCTTCCACAACGCACGTGCGAGGCCGAGGCCTCGTCCCGATCCAAAAATGGATGCGCTTTTCCGACATTGCAGGTTCTTTTTTCAAGGAGACGCTGAATAGTCAATATGAAAACCGCTGGCAGACGGCTTATCCCACCAGCGGTTACTCATAGGGTATTCTCAAAATGTCGGAAAAGCGAAACGACGTCGTTCAATCGGATGGCCCTGGGCATTTCATCGCGCACATGCCGCCGCGCCCTCGCCCCTTCGCTAGCGATGGGGGTTGCACAGCTTGCTAATCAACGCCTCCAGGCGCTCGCCGTCCTCTGCCGTCCGAGCAATGACCAGGATCGTGTCGTTTCCTGCAAGGGAGCCCAGCACATCGGGCAGCTCAGCGGCGTCGACCGCCGCCGCGATTCCCGATGCGGTGCCAGGCTGCGCCTTGATGAGCACGAGGTTCTCCGTACGGAGCACCTCGATGACAAGCTCGGAGACCATGCGCTGCAGATGAAGGTCTTCGGCCAGGACATAGACGCCTTCCGGGAGCTTCCTGAGTCCCATATCGGCGATATCGCGCGACACGGTCGCCTGCGTGCAGTCGTATCCGCACGCCTTGAGCTCATCCACCAGCATGCGCTGCGTGCGGATGTTCTTGTTGCGCACGATGTCTCGGATGGCATCCTGACGCCCGTTCCGCTTTTTTGCCATACCCTATACCTCAAATCTGAAAACACCTGAGAGAATTTGCTTTAGATGCATAGTTTACTCAAGAATCTTCGCAAAGGTGTATAGAGCACCAATAAATTCAAAATGTAACGGATGATGAAGGCATCACGAACGTCGGCAGCCGCCGCTGCCGCCCGCCACGCTACGCCGCGGAGCCCGCACTGATAAACGGCAGGTGCGAACCACGGGCGAAGCGATTGAGGCGCGCGCCGAAGCAGCAGGCAGCGACGTTGCCCTTCGCGATCGGCGAGAACATGAACCCGAACCGACCACGGTCCGCCTGAAGGGCAGAAACGGTCTCACGCGTGCTCGGCGCCTCGATCATGTCGCGCACCCGCTCCGAGCGCTCGATAGAGGATATCGCGCGCGTCGCGCAGACGTTCTCGATGCTCAGGATGACCTGGCTCAGGTGCCGGCGATGGATGGCCCGCATGAGCTCCGCATCCTCCAACATGGACCAACGGCTCGCCAGGCCCACGAGGCGCTCGTGCTCCCGCTCGCAGCGCGTATAGAGGTAGGGGTCGAGCGAGGTGGGTGCCACCTCTTGGGGACGAGGCGCGTGATAGACCGACTCTTCGACCGCGGCCACGCGCTCGACTGTCTCCATATATCCCAGGATGACGTCGGCCGGGTCGCCCGCGATGCCGAAGCGAAGCCCCATCTCGTCTACGCGGTCGCGCAGCATGAGCTTGCCTTTATGCAGGTCAAACAGGCCTTCGTCAATGAGCATGTGTGCGTTGTGCCTAAATTCCTGCGCCGTCGAGGTGGCATCGCTTGCAAAGCTCACCCTATGCGAGGCACGCTCGCCGCTGTCGTAATAGGTGTCGAACGAGAAGGAAGGGATGATGAGCTCAAGACCGTCGCGCCCGGCGGCGTCGACCATGTTTTCCAAGCCGCGCATGCCAAACCAGTCCTCCTGCTCCATAAAGAGCAGATAGGTCCCGCGCGCCTCCTCGATTCCCGCATCGAGGCCCCGGCAAAGATCGTCGGTATCGAGGTGAATCACATCGAGCCGCATGTCGCGCTCGGCGGCACGCGTGCACATCTCGAGCGTGCGGTCGCGCGAGTCGCAATCCACCACTATCAGTTGGACACTCTGAAGTTCTTGCCCCAGTACGCTCTCGGCGAGACGCGCGATGCTCGATGCGGCATCATGCACTGCCGCCACAACGGTCACACGCGGACGCTGTTTCACTCGACGCGCCAACTGTTCAGCCTCCAGAACGACGGGACTCTGCCTGTTCTGCCATGGTATCACCACCAAAAACAGGCTATCCGTCAACAGTCGGGATGCACGCCATGCACAGATTGTCACCACGCATGCCACACACTTGCCCGCGCGGCATGCACGGCGCTTTCGGGCGCCTACTCAACGGGAATGAGCACACCCTCGTCATAGGTCACGCCAGCGAAGGTGAGCCCGCATGCCGGGGCAGTCGGCCCCGCCGCCGTCCGCTCGCAGGCAGCGAGCGCATCGGCCACCCAGGAGGGGCTCCGCCGATGGGTTCCGACCTCGACCAGGGTCCCCACGATGGTGCGCACCATCGAATGCAGAAACGCGTTGCCCGTGATGGTGAAGGCGAGCACGTCCTCCCCCATCTCGCAGGTGCGCTCGAAGCCGACGCCCATGACGTTGCGACAGGTGGGCTTGTCGATTGCCGAGGCGACCTTGCAGAAGCTCTTGAAGTCATGCTCGCCGATCAGATGCTGTGCTCCCTCGAGCATCGCCTGCTCGTCGAGCGGGAAGCGATGCCACCAGACGTGGCTCCGCGTGAGCACCGGGCGATCCGGACGGTCGGCAATGCGGTAGACGTAGGTCCTCGCGCGCGCGTCGAAGCGCGCCGAGAAGCCCTGTGGGGCGTGATAGACCTCGCCCACGGCGATGTCGCGCGGGAGCAGGGCATCCATGGCGCGCAGCCAGCGACGGCGCGGGATGGCGAGCTCTTCTGCCGTGGCAGGCATGCTCACGTACTGCGCAAGCGCATGTACGCCCGCATCGGTGCGGCCCGCGCACGTAAGGTCCACCCCTCGCCGCAGAAAGGTCTCGAGCCCACGCCTCAGCTCACCCGCCACGGTATGGACATCCGGCTGGGGCTGCTCCGCAAACCCGCTATACGCTCCGCCGTCATAGGCGATACGCAGCACGAGGGCCCCCGCCTCAGAAGTCCCTTCACCGAGGACGGAAACGCCCGACTTGCCCTCTTGGTTCATGACACGCTCCTTCGGCTCCCGGGGTCAACCCGAAACCATCCACGACACGATCGCTATCGCCACCATGATGCCACAGCTCAGGCAAAGCGTCCTGATGTCGCGCGACCCAAGCGGACGCCTCGGCGCCTCGGCAGCGGTCTCTTCGCTGCTGCACCGGGCGTCCATGGACTCGGCGACGCGGTCGGCGCGGCGGAACAGCGACACGACGGCCGGCACCAACACCGCCCCCCAACGTCTCACGCGGCGAATGGCCCCGCCCTCGTCGAGCTTGACCCCGCGCGCCCGCTGGGCGGAGGCAACACGCGTCACCTCCTCCATGGCAAGAGGTATGAAGCGGAGGGCGAGGGAGAGGGTCAGGCCAAAAGACCCCACGGGGACCCCGACCCGCTTGAGGGGACGCATGAGCCGCACCACCGCATCCGCCAGCTGCGTCGGCGTCGACGTTTCCGAAACCACCAGCGCCGCGGCAACGAGCAGAAGAATGCGCGCCATGGCCATGAGGGCACGGCATGCTCCCGACAGGCTGAGGCCGAACGGCGTGGCAAGCATGACCTCGGCCGTCCCATCAAGGGAGATGAGATTGCACACGACGATGATCGCAAACAAAATGGAGAGCGGCCGCAGCGCATGGACCGTGCGGCGAAACCCCACCCCTGCCAACCGCAGGGCGACGGCTATCGATGCCGCCCAGAGCGCAAGCGCCACGGGCTGCGGCACGGCAAAGACCGCCGCCGTCAACGCGAGCAGCACCACGATCTTGACGCGCGCATCGAGGTCGCGCACAGCCCGCCCGCGCTCTGATCTCCCCCTGCGGGCATGGCGCTCCGTAGCGCCATGCCCGGCCCTCGGCACGCCCCCTGCGGGGCAGGTCCCATCGAGCGCCCAGCCGACGCTCCACGCCTCGGGGGCCGACAGGCCGGCCTTGCTGAAGGCGGCGGCATCGGCCTTCAGGTCCGCCACCGATCCGCTCCAGGCAACCCTGCCGTCGCGCAAGAACAGCACGCGGTCCGCGATGTCAAGCCACTCCTCCAAATCGTGGCTTACGACCATGACCGGCATGCCGTCACGCGCCAGGCTTCGCACGAGCGCATGCAGGTCGCTGCGTCCACGCGTATCAAGGCCGCTTGTAGGCTCGTCGAGCACCAACGCCCTGGCGTCCAGGGTCAAAACGCCGCCGATGGCCACGCGCCTGCCCTGACCGCCTGAGAGGGAAAAGGGGTCGCGCGTCATGAGCTCGGGGGGGATTCCGACCCTCACGCGTGCATCTTCGACGCGGCGCGCGACGACCTCCTCCGGCTCGCCTTGGTTTCGAGGGGCAAACGCGAGCTCGCGCGCGACGCTCTCAAGAAACAGCTGGCGCTCTGGATGCTGAAACGACAGGGCGACATCCCCCGCGTGCGGGGCAGCGCCGCCAACCGCGACCGTGCCGGCGAGCGGCTGCTCGAGTCCAGCGACCAAAGCGGCGAGCGTCGATTTTCCCGATCCCGTTGCGCCCGCGACGAGCGTTACGGATCCGCGCGGCACCTCCACGCTTACATCCGACAGCGCCGTCTCAGGATGGATGAGGCCGGCATGGGGATCATCGTATGCAAAGAACGCGCCGTCGACGATGATGCCCGGCCCTCTCGCGCCCTCATGCTCCTCGCACGAAACGCTCGAAGCGGCCTTGGAGCCCCATTTCATCGCATCGATGATCGCCTGACGCGCCCCCCGTCCCTCAGAGGTCGAATTCACCCACGAGATGAGGTCCTCGGGCTCAACACCCCTGGAAGGGTCATACCCTGCCGTAAAAGCCGCCTTGAGCCCGTCAACGTAATGGCTTGGCGGCAAGGTCTCGCCCCATAGCGTCGGATGCTCGACCAGCAGGGCCCGGGGCTCCCCTTCCCACACGATCCCGCCCGCGCGGACGACTACGACGCGGTCGCCCATGAGCACCTCGAGCGGGTCATGGGTCACCTGGACCACGCCGCAGCTCCGACGACGAGCAAGCTTGCGAAACAGCGCGCGAAACTGGGGGCGGGCAGCGCTGTCGAGCTGCGAGGTCACCTCATCGAGCACGAGATAGCCCGGCTGCATGGCAAGCACGGCGGCGATGGCGAGGCGCTGCTGCTCGCCACCCGACAGCTCCTCGACCTCACGGGCCTCATACCCGGACAACCCGACCGCATCGAGCGCATGGCTCGCGGCCCGGGCGATCCTCTGCTCGTCCCAGCCAAGGTTGCGCGGACCAAACGAGACCTCATCCAGGACGAGGGTGGACACGATCTGGTCGGCGGGATTTTGAAAGACGTGCCCGACGCTTCTGCGGACCTGGCGACGCGCAAGGTCACCGTCCGCAGGATCGACGCCATCAACCACAACCACGCCAGGCTCTCCGACAAGGGCGCCGCACATCAGGTTGACCAGCGTCGACTTGCCCGAGCCGTTCGCGCCGACCACGGAGACGACCTCCCCCGGCCGCACGCGGAGGCTTACGTCGCCGAGGGCTACAAGGGGTGAGCGGGAGCCGGCGTGACCGGCCTCATCCGAAGTCGATGCCGGGGCATATTCCATATGTGCGTGGATGACCTCGATCATCATGCTCCTCACGCAGAAGTTGCATACATACAAAAACGAGGGGCGCATACGCACCCCTCGCGATCAGGCACTATAGCCATAGCTGCGATGTTACTCAGCAGCGTTCTCCTCGGTGGCCTCGACGACCTCGGGAGCCTCCTCGGCAGCGGGCTCCTCGGCCTTCTCGACCTTGGTGGGAGCAGCAGCCTTCTTGGGAGCAGGAGCGACCTTGCGCTCCTTCTTCACCACGGGCTCGGAAACGATCTCCATGATGACCATAGGAGCGTTGTCGCCCTTGCGGGGGCCGAGCTTCATGATGCGGGTGTAGCCGCCGTTGCGGTCGGCCCACATGCCCTGAGCGGCCTTGTCAAAGACCTCGGCGACGAGGTGCTTGTCGCCGAGCTTGGCAATGGCGAGACGACGAGAGTGCAGGTCGCCCTTCTTGGCCCAGGTGATGATGGGCTCGACATAGCTGCGCAGCGCCTTGGCGCGCGTCTCGGTGGTCTTGATGCGATCGTTCTCCAGAAGGGCCTTGGCCAGGCTCTTCTTCATCGCACGGGTGTGAGCGGCGTCGGTGCCAAGCTTCAGACCCTTCTTCTTGTTGTGACGCATGTGTACGTTCTCCTCTATACGCGAAGCATTAAGCCTTCAGGCTCAGGCCCATGGACTCAAGCTTGTCTTTGACTTCCTCAATGGACTTCACGCCAAAGTTGCGGATGTTCAGCAGGTCGTTCTCGGAGAACTCGACAAGCTGACGAACCGAGTGGATGCTGGCACGCTTGAGGCAGTTATAGGAGCGGACGGAGAGGTCCAGGTCCTCGATCTGCTTGTCGAGCTCGGCATTGTCGCTCGAGACCTCGGGGGCGAAGATCGAGACCTCCTCCTCAACCTCGGGGGTGTCGGCAAGGTTCATGAAGGCCTGCATGTGCTGATTGATGATGTTGGCAGCCTGCACCACGGCGTCGCGCGGCGTGAGCGCGCCGTTGGTCTCGATCTCGAGAACGAGACGATCGTAGTCGGTGTGCTGACCGACACGGCAGGCCTCAACGAGCTTGGCGCAGCGACGAACGGGCGAGAACAGCGAGTCGACGTGAATGACCCCGATGGGATCGTTGTCACGCTTGTTGCCCTCGTAGGAAACGTAGCCACGGCCATAGCCGATGCGCATGCTCATGGTGAGGTGGCCGCCCTCGTTGAGGGTGGCGATGTGCTGCTCGGGGTTGACAAGCTCAAACTCAGACGGGATGAAGAAGTCCGCACCGGTGACCTCGCAGGGACCGTCGACCGAGATGGTCGCAGTCGCCTCATCGGTGGTGCCGAGAGACCTGAAGACCAGGCCCTTGACATTCAGGACGATGTCGGTGACGTCCTCGACCATGTTCGGGATGGTCGTGAACTCATGCTGGGCACCATCGATCTGAATCGCCTCGACCGCAGCGCCCTCCAGGGACGACAGCAGGACGCGACGCAGGGAGTTGCCCAGCGTATCACCGTAACCGCGCTCAAGCGGCTCAACGGAGACGCGTGCAGACGTCTCGTTGATTTCATCGACCTGAACCTGAGGCCTAATGAATTCTGACATGTATAACCTCCAGCCTCAGCAGCCCAAATGGACTACTTGGAGTAGAACTCGACGATGAGCTGCTCTTTGATATCGGTGCTGATCTGCTCGCGCGAAGGGAGCGAGAGAACGTTGCCGGACAGCTTCTCGATATCCACCTCGAGCCAACCAGGAACCTCGAAGCGCTCGGACTGGATGAGAGCCTCTTTGATGGGAAGGAGGTCGCGATACTTCTCGCCCACGGCGATGACGTCACCCGGCTTCACGAGGAAGGAGGGGATGTCGACGCGGCGGCCGTTCACGGTGAAGTGGCCGTGACGGACGGTCTGGCGAGCCTCACGACGAGTGCGGGCGAAGCCAAGACGGAAGACAACGTTGTCGAGACGGCTCTCGAGCAGCGTCATGAGGTTCTCACCGGTGACGCCGGGCATCTTGAGAGCGCGCTCGTAATAACGGTGGAACTGCTTCTCGAGCACACCGTAGATGAACTTAGCCTTCTGCTTCTCGCGCAGCTGCATGCCGTACTCGGACTCCTTGCGGCGACGCTTGGGCTGACGAATAGATTCCTTCTTGCTGCTGTAGCCCAGCTCAACGGGATCGATCCCGAGCTGGCGGCAGCGCTTGAGAACAGGCGTCCTGTCGATTGCCATTGTATTTCGATCCTTTCAGAGTTACACGCGACGACGCTTCTTGGGGCGGCAGCCGTTGTGCGGGATGGGGGTCTTGTCCTGAATGCTCGTGACCTCGAGGCCAGCAGCCTGGAGCGAGCGGATAGCGGTCTCGCGACCAGAACCCGGACCCTTCACGAACACGGCGACCTTGTGCATGCCATGCTCCATAGCGGCCTTGGCGCAAGCCTCGGCGGCCATCTGAGCGGCGAACGGCGTGCTCTTGCGGGAACCCTTGAAGCCGACCTGGCCAGCGGAGCGCCAAGCGATGACGTTGCCCTGGGGATCGGTGATCGACACGATCGTATTGTTGAAGGTGGAACGGATGTGAGCCTGACCCACCGAAATGTTCTTGCGGTCCGCGCGCTTGATACGGGTGGCGGCGCCGCGCTTGTTCTTTGCAGTAGCCATCTTCTAGCGCTCTCCTTATTTCTTCTTCTTGGCACCGATCTGACGCTTCGGGCCCTTGCGGGTACGAGCGTTGGTGTGGGTGCGCTGGCCGCGGACCGGCAGGCCCTTGCGGTGACGCAGGCCACGGTTGCAGCCGATGTCCATGAGGCGCTTGACGTTCTGGTTACGCTCACGACGGAGGTCGCCCTCGATCATGAGGTGATTCTCGTCGATGTATTTACGGATGACGTCAACCTCTTCCTCGGTGAGGTCCTTGACGCGGGTATCCGGATTGATGTTCGTGTCCGCGCAGATCTTGCTGGCGGTGGTGCGGCCGATGCCGTAAATGTAGGTAAGACCGATCTCGACACGCTTCTCGCGCGGCAGATCGACACCGCTAATACGGGCCAACTTAGTTCTCCTCTCTTAACCCTGACGCTGCTTGTGGCGCGGATTCTCGCAGATGACGAGAATCTTGCCATGACGCCTGATGATCTTGCACTTGTCGCACATCTTCTTGACCGAAGGACGTACCTTCATCGTTCTTCCTTTCGGTAGTGCTCAGACTTCAACCTACTATCTACTCGCCCAGCCGCAGGCGTGAAACACAATGGCTGGATCTCAACATGCAAACGCGACCGCAGGTTGAGCAGGCCTTGCGATCGCACATGCATACATGTTGTGCTGACGCTACTTGTAGCGATACGTAATGCGCCCGCGCGTGAGGTCATACGGGGAAAGCTCCACGACAACCTTATCGCCGGGAAGAATGCGGATATAGTTCATGCGGATCTTGCCCGAAATGGAGCAGAGAACCTTATGACCATTCTCGAGCTCAACGCGGAACATGGCGTTGGGCAGGGGCTCGGTGACCGTACCCTCGAGTTCGATTGCATCTTCCTTCTTCACAAGCACATCTTTCTCTCGAAACGACAGCAACTGAGCATGATACAACACAAAAGTGCTATATCTCGCTTTTTCGTCAACGCTTCACAAATTGTTGCAGCGTCGCTTCTCGCCATCTGGCGGGGCATATGTCCCCGTGCTCAGACAGCGCTGTCGCGAACTGCGCGCGGGGACATATGCCCCGCCTGATGCCTCAAGAGCGTTGACCCTCCAAGGGCATCGACCGCGGGGAATCACATAACCGTCATCCCCGCTTGAGACACCGGGTGCCCGTCCGGTATCTACCGTCCCGCGCGCAGTTCGCAAAGCGCTGTCTGAGCACGGGATGGTTGATACCGGACGGGCTCCCGTGATAGGTGTTACATAACGCCGCCCTGCATGGAGCACCATTCGCCCTGGGCGTCGGCCGTAAGAATGATCGGGCCGTCATCGGTGATCGCAATGGTGTTCTCATAGTGAGCTGCAGGCAGGTGGTCGTTCGTGCGAACGATCCAGCCATCGGCGCCTACGGTCACTCGATGGGTACCGAGCGTGATCATCGGCTCGATCGCGATGACCATACCGGCCTGGAGACGAACGCCCCTGCCCTTCTTGCCATAGTTGGGGACGTTCGGATCCTCATGCATGTTGCGCCCGACGCCATGGCCGACGTAGTCGCGCAGCACTCCGTATCCGTTGCTTTCTGCGAGCGTCTGAACGGCATGGCCGATGTCGCCGATATGATTGCCCGGAACGGCCTGGGCGATTCCGGCCTTCAGGCAGTCGCGCGTGACTTCGCAAAGCGCCTGAACCTCAGGAGCGACGTTCCCGACGTAGAAGGTCCATGCGTTATCGCCTACCCAGCCATCGACGATCGCACCCGTATCGATGGAGATGATGTCTCCATCTCGCAGGATGACGTCGGGATTGGGAATGCCGTGGACCACGGCATCGTTCAGCGATGCACAGATGGATCCGGGAAAACCGCCATAGCCCTTGAAAGCGGGAATGCCGCCATGCATGCGGATGATCTGCTCGGCAAGCTGGTCGAGCTCGAAGGTCGAGACGCCCGGGCGCACCATGGCCCCAACGTGCCGGAGCACCATCTTCGACAGTGCTCCGGCCTTCTTCATAGCCTCGATCTCTTGGGGAGACTTGATCTTGATCATAGACCGAGCGCTTCCTTCACGGATGCATAGACCTCGTCGATCGCATGGGCTCCGTCGACAGCCTTGAGGAGACCCTGTCCACGATAGTACTCGACAAGCGGGCTCGTCGACTTCTCGTAGACATCAAGACGGTTCTTGATGGTCTCGGGCTTATCGTCATCGCGCTGATACATCTCGCCGCCGCACTTCGGGCAAACGGCGTCAGCAGCGGTGCCGGTGTAGCCGCAGGCGCGGCAGGTACGGCGACCGGAGAGGCGCTCGACGATGACCTCGGGCGCAACGTCGATGAGCAGCGCGCAGTCGATGGTACGATCCATGGCGGACAGCTCGGAATCGAGCGTCACGGCCTGGACGGTGTTGCGCGGGAAGCCATCGAGGATGAAACCCTCCTGCGCGTCATCGGCAGCGAGACGCTCCTTCACCAGATCGATCACCAGCTGGTCAGGAACGAGCTCTCCTGCATCCATGTACTTCTTGGCCTGAATGCCAAGCTCGGTTCCGCCCTTCACGGCGGTGCGAAGCAGGTCGCCCGTGGAGATGTGGGCGATGCCGAACTCTGCGACCAGACGCTGGGCCATGGTGCCCTTGCCGGCGCCAGGACCACCCAACAGCACGATATTCATGAGGGTCTCCTTTCTCCCTTACATGAAGAAGCCGTCGTAGTCGTACATCTTCAGCTGGCTCTCAACCTTGGCGATGGTGTCGAGAACGACGCCCACCATGATGAGGATAGAGGTGCCACCGAACGACTGGATGAGCTGGTTGTTGGTGAACGAGAACACGATGGACGGAACGATCGCGATGACCGCCAGGAAGATGGCGCTCGGAAGCGTGATCTTGTTCAGCGCGTTCTTGATGTAGGCGGCCGTAGCCTTGCCCGGACGCACGCCCGGAATAAAGCCGCCCTGCTTCTTGAGGTTGTCTGCCGTGTCATCGGGATTGAACACCATCGAGGTGTAGAAATAGGCGAAGAACACGATGAGGACAACGTTCAAGATCCAGTTGAGCCATCCGGAGGACAGGGCACCCGCGACGGCCTGCACCCAGTCGATGCCCGGGAAGAACACCGCGAGCTGAGCCGGGAAGTACAGAAGTGCCGAAGCAAAGATGATCGGCACGACGCCGGCGGTGTTGACCTTGATCGGCAGATAGGTGGACTGGCCACCCATAAGACGACGGCCCACGACGCGCTTGGCGAACTGTACCGGAATGCGGCGCTGGCCACGCTCGATAAAGACAATGAGCGGAATGACCAGAAGAATCACCACGAAGATGACGACGGTGATGATCACACCGGTGGCGCCACCCTGCATGGAGGAGATGATCGCCTGAGGCAGGCCGGCCATGATGTTCGCGAAGATGATGAGCGACATGCCGTTGCCGATGCCACGCTGGGTGATGAGCTCACCGATCCACATGATGAGCATGGCGCCCGCGGTGAGCGTGCCCACGATCATGATGTCGAAGATGATCTCGGGAGCGCCGGCGCCATTGAAGTTGATGCCGAAGCTCTTGAACAGGAAGAGATAGCCGATCGAGTTGAGAATGGCGAGCGCGAGCGTAAGGTAGCGAGAATACTGGGTGATCTTGGTCTGACCGACCTCGCCCTCGCGGGCAAGCTCGTGCAGGCTGGGTACCACGCTCTGCAGCATCTGCAAGATGATGGAGCTCGTGATGTAGGGCATGATGCCCAGCGAAAAGACCGAGACGTAGCTCAGCGCGCCGCCGGAGAACAGATTCAGCAGCGCCATGGCGCCGGCGGCAACGGAGTCGTCACCGCCGAAAAGGCCCAGCATCCCCTGGACGGGGACGCCGGGCACGGGAACGTGCGCACCGATGCGGTACGCAACGAGCATCGCTATGGTGAAGAGAATCTTGTCCCGCAGTTCTTTGACGCGGAACGCGTTCTTCAGACCATTTAGCACGGCTGCTCGACCGACCCTCCTGCTGCCTCGATCTTAGCCTTGGCAGAGGCAGAAACCTTGTCGACCTTGACCGTGAACTTCTTGGTGGTCTCGCCCTCACCAAGAACCTTGACGGGCTCATACTCCTTCTTGATGATGCCGGCGGCCTTGAGGGAGGCGCCGTCAATCACAGCGCCGTCCTCGAACTTCTCGTCGAGACGGGCGATGTTGACCGGAGTGTACTCCACGCGGTTGGGGTTGCGGAAACCCGGGAGCTTGGGCAGGCGCATCGCGAGCGGGGTCTGACCACCCTCGAAGCCCGAACCCTTGCCGCCGCCAGAGCGGGAGAGCTGGCCCTTCTGGCCGCGACCGGCCGTGGTGCCGTGGCCGGAGGAGTTACCGCGGCCAATACGCTTACGCCGATGCGTGGAGCCCGGCGCGGGAGTGAGATCATGAAGCTGCATTTGCTACTCCTCTACAATCTCAACAAGGTGCTTGACCTTGAAGATCATTCCGCGGACAGACTCGTTGTCGGTGATCTCGCGGGTGCGGTTGATCTTGCCGAGGCCGAGGGCGCGGACCGTCCTAACCTGGTCCTTCTTGCAGCCGTTGGTGCTGCGGACCTGCTTGATCTTGATGGTGTCAGCCATGCTTACTGCTCCTTACCAACGAACATCTCGGCGACGGTAAGGCCACGACGCTGCGCGACCTCCTCCGGACTCGAGAGCTCCTTCAGGCCCTCGGCAGCGGCCTTGATGATGTTGAGGCCGTTGTCGGTGCCCAGGGACTTGGCGAGAACGTTCTTGATGCCGGCAAGCTCGAAGAGGGGGCGCACGGCGCCGCCGGCGATGACGCCGGTACCCTCGACAGCGGGCTTGATGATGATGCGGCCAGCACCAAAGTGGCCGATGACCTCGTGCGGGATGGTACCGGTCTCGGTCACAGGCACGTGGAACATGTTCTTCTTGGCGTCGAGCGAAGCCTTGGAGATGGCCAGAGGCACCTCGGCGGACTTGCCCATGCCAAGACCCACGTTGCCCTTGCCGTCACCCACGACGACGAGCGCCACGAGCGACATGCGACGACCGCCCTTGACGGTCTTGGAAACACGGTTGATGAAGACGACGCGCTCCTCGAACTCGGAGGCCTCGCGCTGCTGCTTGGGATTACGAGCCATGTGCTACTTACCTCCTAGAATTCGAGTCCGGCGGCACGGGCGCCGTCGGCGAGGGCCTTGACGCGGCCGTGGTAGATGCGGCCGCCACGGTCGAACGTCACCTTGGTGATGCCAGCCTCGAGGGCGCGCTTGCCAACGAGCTCGCCGATCTTCTCAGCGGCCTCCTTGTTGGAGTTGTGGCCGCCCTTGAACTCGGCCTCGAGCGTGGAGGCGGAGACGAGGGTGTGGCCCTTGGTGTCGTCGATGATGGCGGCATAGATGTGGGCGTTGGTGCGGGTCACGCGCAGGCGCGGACGCTCCGGGGTGCCGAAGATCTTGCCACGAACGCGACGCTGGCGACGCTTCAGACCTGCGAGCTTCGCTTTGTTCTTGTTCATTGAGACTCCTTAGTCTTCTGCCAGCACCTGACGGGGTGCTGGTCTTACGAGTGAGTTCCCTACTACTTAGCGGCCTTACCGAGCTTGCGACGGATGTGCTCGCCAACGTAGTGGATACCCTTGCCCTTGTAAGGCTCGGGCGGACGCTTGCCGCGGATCTCGGCGGCAACCTGGCCCACCTGCTGCTTATTGATGCCCTTGACGTTGATGTGGGTGTTGTCGGGCACCTCGAAGGTGATGCCTTCGGGAGCGGGATACAGGACGGGGTGCGAGAAGCCCAGCGAAAGCTCGAGGGTGTTGCCCTTCAGGACGACACGGTAACCGACGCCGGCGAGCTCGAGGGACTTCGTGAAGCCCTCGGAGACGCCCACAACCATGTTGTGGATAAGGGCGCGGGTAAGGCCGTGACGAGCGCGGGTCTCACGCTCATCGTCAGGGCGGACGACTGTGAGGACGCCGTCGGCGACCTCGATGGAGAGCTTGTTGTAGACATCAAGCTCGAGCTGGCCCTTGGGGCCCTTGACGGTCACATGCGAACCGTCCACTGCCACGTCGACTCCGGCGGGAATCTGGACAGGCTTCTTACCGATACGGGACACGGTGTTCTCCTTTCCTTCTACGCGCCTAGCCGCTTACCACACGTAGGCGACGATCTCGCCGCCGACGCCCAGCTTACGAGCGTCGCGGTCAGCCATGACGCCCTTGCTGGTCGAGATGATGGCGGTGCCGAGACCGCCACGGACGCGGGGAAGGTCCATGACACGGGCGTACTTGCGCAGGCCCGGCTTGGAAATACGGCGGATGCCGGAGATGACCTTCTGCTTCTTGGGGCCGTACTTAAGGGTGATGTGGAGGGTCTTCTGGGGAGTCGTGTCCTCGACGGTGTACGACTCGATGTAGCCCTCCTCGTAGATGACGCGAGCGATCTCCACGAGCTTCTTGGAGCTCGGCATAGAGACCGTGGCCTTGTTCGCAGCGTTTGCGTTACGGATGCGCGTAAGCATATCTGCGATCGGGTCTGTAAGGTTCATACAGATTCTCCTTCGTTCTTGATGAACTCGCACATGCGGTTCTCGTTCACCCGTGGCGAACAAGCCAGATCATGTGCGCTCTTCCCTGCACGCGGCGATCGGACCGCATGCACTGGCAGTGACTTACCAGCTGGCCTTCTTGATGCCAGGAAGCTCGCCCTTGAGCGCAAGCTCGCGGAAGCAGACACGGCAGATGCCGAACTTGCGGTAGACCGAATGCGGACGGCCGCAACGCTGGCAACGGGTGTACTTGCGGGTCGAGAACTTCGGCTCGCGCTGCTGCTTGACGATCATCGATGTCTTAGCCACGTATTTCCTCCTTACACGTATGTACAGTCCCAGGCCGGCAGGACCCCTTGCCCTGCCGGCCTCGCTGGGACAGTTCTACCTTATTTCTTGAACGGGAAGCCGAAGCCGTCGAGAAGCGCGCGGGCCTCTTCGTCGGTCTCAGCGGTGGTAACGATGGTGATGTCCATACCACGGGTGCGGTCCACCGAGTCGAACGGGATCTCGGGGAAGATGAGCTGATCGGTCACGCCCATGGAGAAGTTGCCACGGCCGTCGAAGCTCTTGGGCGAGATGCCGCGGAAGTCGCGGATACGGGGGATGGCCACCGAGGTGAGGCGGTCGAAGAACTCCCACATGCGGTCGCCGCGCAGGGTGACCTTGGCGCCGATGGGCATGCCGGCACGCAGGCGGAAGGACGCGATGGACTTGCGAGCGCGGGTCACCATGGGCTGCTGGCCGGTGATCAGGCGCAGGTCGCGCACGGCACCGTCGATGGCCTTGGAATCGGTCGCGGCCTCGCCGACGCCCATGTTCACGACGATCTTCTCCATCTTCGGGATCATCATGACGTTCTTGTAGTGGAACTTATCCTGAAGCGCGGGACGCACCTCATCGAGGTACTTGGTCTTCAGGCGGGGGACATACTTCTCTTCAGCCATGTTCACTCCTTCATGGGGTTTTAAGCACGGGGCTTGGCCACTCGCGGGCACCCGGTGTCTCCGGAGCGCCTGGTCGGGTTGTCCTCGTGCCTCCTGCCGTCGGTGCGTCGCGTAGGCTGTCGCGGCACGCCGAATGGCCGACAGGAGCCGGGCAATACGAGTCGGTATGATACGCGTGTGCGCGCCGAATTGCCAGAAAAACTCCGCGACCTGTTGAAATTCACAATGTCCCGATTGCTTGGGAGCTGTCTAGCCGCCCCCGAGGCGTACCTGTGACGGAGCCTCCGCCGGCGGCAGCGCCTCTGGGCCGGAGCGCACCATGTGCGCAAGGAGCGGTATCATGACGAGCGGATTGACAGCCCTCCGTCGAAGGAGACCCGATGACCTACGATTTTACCTCCATCATGGATCGGCACGGGCAGGACGCCGTCGCCGTCGACGGCCTTGGCACCGGCGGCGGTGCGCCCGAGCGTCCGCGCGAAGGCTTTGACTGCATACCCATGTGGGTCGCCGATATGAACTTTCCCGTCCTCCCCGCGATCACCGATGCGGTCGCACACCGTCTTCAGCAGCCGCATTTCGGCTATTTCGAGCCGCGCCAGGAATACTTCGATCGCATCATCTCCTGGCAACGCGACCGCAACGGCGTCACCGGCCTCACCCCCGAGTGCATCGGCTACGAAAACGGCGTCTTGGGCGGCCTCGTCTCGACCCTCGAGGCCTTTACCGCGCCCGGCGACTCCGTCTTGGTGCATAGCCCCACCTACATCGGCTTTACCAAGAGCATCGAGAACATCGGGCGCCGCATCGAGCTCTCCCCTCTTGTCCTTGATGATGGCGGCTGCTGGCACATGGACTATGCGGACATGGAGCGTCGTCTCGCGGATGGCAGGATCCACGCCGCGGTTCTTTGCTCTCCGCACAATCCCTGCGGTCGCGTGTGGGAGCGCTGGGAGCTCGAGCGCGCGCTCGACCTCTATAGGAAATACGACGTCGTCGTCATCTCAGACGAGATCTGGTCTGATATCGTGCTTCCAGGCCATACGCACATCCCGACCCAATCGATCAGCGCGGACGCGCGGCGGCGGACCGTCGCCCTCTACGCCCCGAGCAAGACCTTCAATCTGGCAGGCCTTGTAGGCAGCTACCACATCATCTATGACGACTACCTGCGCGACCGCGTCGTCTCGCAGTCCTCCAAGAGCCACTACAACGCCATGAACGTACTCTCCATGCACGCCCTCATCGGGGCATATAGCGAGGAAGGCCGCGCCTGGGTCGACGAACTCCGCCAGGTCATCGACGGCAACGTCACCTGGGCCTGCGACCTGGTCGACGCGCATTTCCCCGGCATCTCCGTCGTTCGTCCACAGGGCACCTATATGCTCTTCCTCAATTGCGAGGAATGGTGCTCCGCACACGGCCGCGACGTCGGCGAGCTGCTGCGCCGCGGCTGGGACGTCGGCGTCGGCTGGCAGGACGGCCGGCCGTTCCACGGCCCGCACCACATCCGCATGAATCTCGCGCTGCCCCTCTCGCGCGTTCAGGATGCCTTCCAGCGGCTCCAGCGCCACGTTTTCACTGATTAGCCGCCCAGGGACCCCGCCCTTCGCCTTCTTTCATCCACTTGCTTCGGTTTTATGCAGATTTTTCCCGACACCTCGAGTAGGCCCGATCGTGTGCCGAATCGTGGTGTCCGGCCTCTGCCCGAGGGCGGCGGCCGCGCCCTAGAATCGATATCGCTGAAACGTCGATTCGAGAAGAAGGGACACGGCCACCATGGACACTCTACAGGAAAACGGGATGCTGGAGAACCTCCCGGTCAGGGACGACGGGACTCTCGACCTCACGGAGCTCGCGCGGCGGGCCCTGGAGTCGATACTCAACCAGGTGATGGACGCGCAGGCCGACGAGCTGTGCGGGGAGGGGAACAGGAGGAACGGCTACCGGGAGCGGACGCTGCTCACGGTCGTCGGGGAGATCACGCTCCGGATACCGAAGCTCAGGGAGGGGAGCTACTTCCCGGACGACATCGTGAGGCCCTACTCGCGCGTGGACCGGGCGATGGTCGCCTGCGTGCGCGAGGTGTACGTGCGGGGGCTCTCGACCAGGAAGATAGAGAGGGCCGCCGAGGCCCTCGAGTTCGCGCGCCTCTCGCCGTCGCGCGTGTCGCGCATGACCGCCGACCTCGACGAGGAGGTCGCCTCGATGCGCGCCGAGCGCTTCGACGGGGCGCGCTTCCCCTACCTCTGGCTCGACGCGACCTACCTCAAGTGCCGCGACGAGGGGCACGTGCAGTCCAAGGCCGTCGTCACCGCCATCGCGTGCGGCGAGGACGGGTCGAGGAGGTTCGTCGGCTTCGGGTGCGTCGACGCCGAGAGCGCGAGCTCGTGGAAGGCGTTCCTCAGGGGCCTCAGGCGCCGCGGCGTCTCGGGCGTGAGGTGCGTCACCTCCGACGCCCACGAGGGCCTCGTCCAGGCGGTCTCCGAGGTCTTCCCGGGCGCCGCCTGGCAGCGCTGCATCGTGCACCTCGAGCGCGACGCCGCCGGCTGGTTCAGCCGCCGCGACGACCGCGCCTGCGCGCTGGCGGCGCTCAAGGCGGTGTTCGCCGAGCGCGAGCCGTCGCTGGTCCGCGCCGCCTACCGCAGGGCCTGCGAGGAGCTGGGCGCGATGTCGGCGCGGGCCGGCGAGCTCCTCGAGGACGCCGAGGCGGACGCGCTCGCCTACCTCGACTTCCCCTTCGAGCACCACGTGAGGCTCCGGACGAACAACGTGCAGGAGCGCGCGAACGAGGAGATCAAGCGCAGGACCAAGGTCGTCTCGGTCTTCCCCTCCGTCGAGGCGATGGAGCGCCTCGTGGGCTCCGTGCTCATCGACGTCAACGAGGAGTGGATGGACATGAACTTCATCGACGCGGCGTCGCTGCGCGGAGTCGAGAGGTCGACTGCCGAGCCGGAGCCGCCGTCGCCCGAGGTCGTCGAGCGGGCGAGGCTCATCGTGGTCGGGGCGATCGAGGAGAGGAGGAGGGCCGCATGACGGGAAAGGTGTAGTATCGGGGAGATCGGTCCTAGGGCGACCGGCCGCCCCGCAGCGTGGCGGACACCAACAATCGGCACACAACCGTAGGCCCGGTATCGAAGCCAAGATAACCTGCGGGTTTCTTCTCTATATTCGCCGGCTACTCGGCCTCTTTGAAAGTATCTGCATAAATCCGAAGCGAACATCATTTGCGCCCGCTTCCATCCTCTTCGAGATGGGTTGCGGGCGTTTTGGTTGAGCCTGTCCCGCGCAGGCAGGCGACGCTTATACTTTCGCTAAGACATGTTTCGTTTCGTTGACTCGTGGCAGGACATCATGGATCACCAAACCGCATTGACCGGCTCCGAACCCGCTGGCCCCCGCCGGCCCGAGTTGCTGGCACCTGCCGGCGGCCCCGGGCCGTTTGCAGCGGCGCTTGCCGCAGGAGCGGACGCCATCTACTGCGGCATGGGCTCGTTCAACGCCCGTCGCAAGGCCGATAACTTTACCGATGAATCCTTTGCCGCCGCCTGCCGCGCCGCCCACCTAGCCGGAGCGCGCGTCTACGTGACAGTCAACATCGTCATCAAGGACGCCGAGATGGTGGATGCCCTCGAACTCATCCGTCGCTGTGCGGCGCTCGGTGCCGACGCCTTCATCATCCAGGACTGGGGCCTCTTCTTTGAAGTTCGCCGCCTGATGCCAGACATCGAGACCCACATCTCCACCCAGGCGAACATCCATGATGCGCGCGGCACCGCCTGGTGCAAGCGTGCAGGCGCCGATCGGGTCACCCTGTCGCGGGAGCTCTCGCTGGACGAGATCGCCGCTATTCACGAGCGCGTCGACATCGACCTCGAGGTGTTTGCCCACGGATCGATCTGCTTTAGCTATTCCGGCGTCTGCCTGCTTTCAAGCTTTGCCTGCGCCGGTCGCTCCGCTAACCGCGGCATGTGCGCACAGCCGTGTCGGCTTCCCTACGACCTCGTGACCGAAGAGGGCCGTGTCCTCTCTCCCGCCGGACGCGGCCGGCCGCTCTGCCCGCGCGACACCAACACGTCCGAGCTGCTGCCGCGACTGCTCGCCACGGGCGCCCATGCGCTCAAGCTCGAAGGTCGCATGAAGGCGCCCGACTACGTCTATTCTGTCGTCGACGCCTACCGTCAAGAGCTTGATGACCTCCTCGCCGGCCGCAAGGCCCCTGCCGAGCAGCGCGAGGCGCGCGCACGCCAGCTCAAGCGCTGCTTCAATCGAGACTTCACCCATGCCTACCAGGACGGCACCTCCGATGACGACATGATGAGCTATGAGCGTTCCAACAACCGCGGCCAGCTCGTCGGCGAGGTCGTGGGCTTCAACCCCCGCAGCCCGAAAACCCGCTCAGAACGTTTCCGCGAGCGCGACAAGGGCCCTGCCGGAACCGCACGCATCTCGCTGTTCGAGCCTGTTGGCGCCGGCGACCTTCTTGAACTTCGCCATGATGCAGAGCCCGACCAGTTCTTGACCGCCATCGCGCGCGCCGACGCCACCGCCGGCGACGTCATCGAGGTCTCCGTACCGCGCCGCATGCCCTCGGGATGCCGCGTTCGCATCATTCGCAGCCAGCGTGCCATCGATGCGGCAGACGCCGTGCTCAAACGCGAGATCGCACGCAAGCGCCCCGTTCACGTTCTCATTCGCGCTCGCATCGGCGAGCCCTTTAGCGTGGAGCTTTCATGCGTCGACGACCCCGCATTGAAGGCGCGCGCCGTGGGTTTTGTAGTCGAGCCCGCACGCACCAAGGCGGTCAGCCGCGACGATCTTATAGAGCATGTTGGTCGGCTTGGGAGCTCCCCATTCGAGGCCTCCACGTTTGAGGTGGAGGTTGACGAAGGCTGCGGCATGGGATTCTCCGCCGTCCACAAGATACGCTCCGAGGCATGCCGCTTGCTTGAAGCATGCATTCTCGCACCCTACGGTCGGCGTGCGCAGGCACTGTCGGTCCTTCCCTCCTTCTCCTCTGTCGCGCTCAGCGCCGAGACCGCATCCGCCTCTGACCCCGCCTGTGCCACGACCCGGGCGCGAAGCCTTGAGCAGCCCTCCGTCTGCGCCCTGGTAACCTCGCTCGAAGCCGCCGAGGAGGCCCGCCGCGCTGGCGCCGTGCGAATCTACCTCTCTGCCGACGACCTTGACGCCGAGGGCGTCTCTCCGGCAGACGCCCTCGGGCGCGGCTATATCCCCCTGCTCGATGAGGTATGTCGCGAGAAAGACCGCGGCAGGCTCGATCGCTGGGTCGCCGCCAAGGCGCCTGTCGCCATCGGCAACATCTCCCATCTCGCGCTCAGCAGCGACGCGGGCGCCCTCCCGGAGCTGCGCTCGTGCATACCCGTCCACAACCTCGCCGCCTGCATGCACCTGTTTCATCGCGGCGCGCGAGGGTTTTGGCTCTCCCCTGAGCTCACCATCGACGAAATCGAGCGGTTTGTTCCCCACGCGCCCATTCCCGCCGGCATCACGGTCTTTGGACGGCCCCGCGTCATGACGAGCGAGCATTGCATTCTTCAGGTCGCCGATGCATGCGTCCATGACTGCCGGCGCTGCCGCCTGCGCCGTCAAAGCCTTTACCTGCGCAACATCGATGACCGCCTGCTGCCCGTTCATACCGACGTCCATGGTCGCTCACGTCTTTACGCCGCCCAGCCGCTCGACCTGACGCCTCAGGTTCCGCGCCTCCTGAATGCCGGGGTCAGTCGCTTTTTGGTCGATGCGACGCTCCTCGACCCATCTGAAACCTACGTCCAGGTGCTGCGCGCGGCCCGCTCCCTCGACGCCTCCCTCGCAGGCAAACGTCCCTCCCCGCGGCAGCATGGCGCAAGCGCCGGATGCCTTTTCGTCGGCGTGGATTAGGAGGCGTCACGATGCACTCATCGGCACCGGCACTCCCCTGCCCCGTGCTTTACGAGAGCCAGACGCTTCTCGCGCTGGACAAGCCTGCCGGCATCATCGTGCATGGCGACGGCTCCGGGGCAGAGACCCTCAGCGATCTGGCCCGCCAGCTCCTCTCCGGGCACGATGACGAGCAGCTGGATTATCACAGCAACCCCAAAGAGCTCCAAGCGCTGCAGCGCCTTGATCGCGAAACGACCGGCATCGTGCTCTATTCACGACAGAAAAGCTCGCAGCCGCTCTACGACCGCATGATTGCGGAGCATCGTGCGACGAAGCGCTATCTCGCCATCGTTGAGGGCGCCTTTCCCTGGCATGAGCACACCTTTGATACGCCCATCGGCCGCGACAGGCACGATGCTCGGCGCATGCGCGTCAGCCGTACCGGAAAGCATGCCGTCAGCCGTGCAAGGCTCTTGCGCAGCGCGACTATAGGCCACCGCACCTTTTCGCTGCTCTCCGTGGTCATCGAAACAGGCAGGAAGCACCAGATTCGCGTTCACCTGAGCAGCAGCGGCTTTCCCATTGTGGGAGATGCCCTATACGGGCATAACCACCCCTTAGGCCTCATGCTGCATGCGCGCGAGCTGTCCTTCACAGATCCGGTCGACGGCAATCCGGTCGACATCGTCTCTCCTGTGCCCGCGCGCTTCGCCGCCATAGCCGCTGAATTTGAATCTGAAGCTCCCATTGGCAGCCGTCGGAGCTAGCTGCGCAGGGCGGTTCGGAAGCCTCCAAAGACCTTCTAACACGCAGCGTTCCGAGGGCTGTGATGCCCTTCCATTATCCTTTCCACCTGCAGGCAGGGCGGTTTTCCTGGAAGGGCTCTGCATTACACGAACGTAAGCATTGAAACAGAAAAAGCCTCCGACCAGAAACGGTCGGAGGCTTTCTTGACACAGTCAAAGGCAGAACTTAGAACTCGTGGCCGCACTTCTTGCAGACGCGAATCTTGGTGCGATGACCGTCGAGCTCGCCCTGCTTGTGGCCCACACGCGTGGCAGCGCCGCACTTGGGGCACACGAGCATAGCGTTGGAGGCGTCGATCTTGGCCTCCTGCGAAACGATACCGCCCTGCTGGTTCTGCTGGTTGGGGCGAACGGCCTTCTTGACCATCTGAACGCCCTCGACCTTGATCTTGCCTTCAGCGGGATACGCGCGCAGAACGACGCCCTGCTTGCCGCGATCCTTGCCGGAGAGAATCTTGACGGTGTCGCCCTTCTTGATGGACATAGCCATAGCTGCTCTCTCCTTTCTTTACAGGGTCTCGGGAGCAAGCGAGACGATCTTCATGTACTTCTTGTCGCGCAGCTCGCGGGCAACGGGCCCGAAGATACGGGTGCCCACGGGCGAACCGTCGTTGTTGATGACGACGGCGGCGTTGTCGTCGAAGCGAATGTAGGAGCCGTCCTTGCGACGAATCTCCTTCACGGTGCGGACGACGACGCACTTCACAACGTCCTTCTTCTTGACGTTGGCGCCAGGGGTGGCCTCCTGGACGGCAGCCACGATCACGTCACCGATTCCCGCATAACGGCGCTTGGAACCGCCAAGCACCTTGATGCAGCGAACCTTGCGCGCACCGGAGTTGTCGGCGACGTTGAGCATGGTTTGCATTTGAATCATGGTAGTTCCTCCGAACTTCGGTCGGCGAGAGGTGCGCGCATGCCTGTTGGGCCTTAGGCCGCACGGCGCACGTCGCCGACGGATAACGTCTTAAGACAGCTTACTTGGCGCGCTCGATGATCTCGACAAGACGCCAACGCTTCATCTTGGACAGAGGACGGGTCTCCATGACGCGGACACGGTCGCCCACGCCAGCGGTGCACTCCTCGTCGTGTGCATGAAGCTTCTTGGTGAAGGTCATCATCTTGCCGTACTTGGGATGACGCTTGCGCTCCATGGTCTCGACAACGATGGTCTTGTTGCCAGAGATGGAGACGACGACGCCCGTACGGACCTTGCGCGAGTTACGCTCAGTCTTCTCAGTCATGCTTTACTCCAGGTCTACTCTGCGGCAGCGGTCTTCTCCGCTGCAATCTGACGGGCGCGCTGCTCCGTGAGGATACGAGCGATGTCCTTCTTCACGGTCTTGACGCGAGCGGTGTTGTCGAGCTGGCTGGTGGCCATCTGGAAACGAAGGTTGAACAGCTCAGCGCGGCATTCCTTCAGCTTCTCGACGAGCTGGTCGTCGGAGAGCTCACGAATCTCTGCGGGCTTCATTTACTTATCCTCCCCGTCCTGATCTGCGCGGGAAACGATCTTGGTCTTGATAGGCAGCTTGTGCTGGGCCAGACGAAGGGCCTCGCGGGCGATGGGCTCAGACACGCCGGAGATCTCGAACATGATACGACCCGGCTTCACGACGGCCACCCACTCCTCGGGGTTACCCTTACCAGAACCCATGCGGGTCTCGGCGGGCTTCTTGGTGATGGGCTTGTCGGGGAAGATCGTGATGAACACGCGGCCGCCACGCTTCATGTAACGGGTCATGGCGATACGCGCAGCCTCGATCTGGCGGTTGGTGATCCAGTGGGCCTCGAGAGCCTTGATGCCGTAATCACCGAAATGCAGCTCGGTGTTACCCTTGGCCTGGCCCTTCATGGAGCCACGCTGCACCTTGCGGTGAAGAACACGCTTAGGGGCAAGCACTACTGACCCCTCCTCTCGGTATTACGACGACGAGGACGGCTGGAGCCCTCGAGCGCAGGATTCGGAACAGGCTGGCCCGGGAGCTTCTCGCCCAGGTAGATCCAGACCTTCACGCCAGTGGAGCCCATGGTGGTGTGGGCGGTGGCGGTGCCGTAGTCAATCTTGGCACGCAGGGTGTGCAGCGGCACGCGGCCCTCGCGGTACCACTCGCGACGGCCCATCTCTGCGCCGCCGAGACGTCCGGAGCACTGGATACGAATACCCTTGGCGCCGGCCTTGCGGGCGGACTGGACGGCCTTGCGCATGGCGCGACGGAAGGCGACGCGGCCCTCGAGCTGCTCAGCGATCGACTGGGCAACGAGCACGGCGTCGAGCTCGGGGCGCTTGACCTCGATGACGTCGACGGAGAGCTGGCCCTTGGAAACGCCGGCGACCTTCTCGAGCTCGCCACGAAGGGTGTCGATCTCGGCGCCCTTCTTGCCGATGACGATGCCGGGGCGGGCGGTGAGGATGATGACCTTCACCTTGTCGCCGGCACGCTCGATCTCCACGCGGGAGACGGCGGCACGATGGAGGCGCTTGGCCAAGAACTTGCGGATCTCGAGGTCGTTGCCGAGAGTCTCAGCATAGTTCTTGTCCGCGAACCAGCGGGAGCGCCAGTTCTCGGTGATGCCGAGACGGAATCCGGTGGGGTAGACTTTCTGACCCATGGCTCGTTATGCCTCCTTTCGAGGAGCGACGACGACGGTGATGTGGCTCGTGCGCTTCAGGATGCGGGAAGCGGAGCCCTTGGCGCGAGGACGGATACGCTTCAGCGTGGGGCCCTCGTCGACATAGGCGGCAGCGACAACGAGGTTGTCGGCGCGCATGCCGTTGTTGTTCTCAGCGTTCGCGACGGCGGAGCGCAGGACCTTCTCGACGTCCACGGCTACGGCGCGCTCGCAGAAATGCAGGATATCGAAAGCCTGAGCGACCGGCTTGCGACGGATGAGATCGACCACGAGGCGAGCCTTGCTGGGGGACACGCGCACGTACTTGGCGACGGCGCGCACCTCGCGGGTCTCGGTATCGGTAGCTTTAGTTGCCATTTACGTGAAACCCCCTACTTGGCCTTGTGGCCACGGAACGTACGAGTCGGCGCGAACTCGCCGAGCTTATGACCGACCATGGACTCGGTGACATAGACCGGGACGTGCTTGCGCCCGTCGTGGACGGCGATGGTATGACCGACCATCTCGGGGAAGATGGTGGACGCGCGGGACCAGGTCTTCACGACGTCCTTCTTGCCAGCCTCGTTCATCGCGATGATACGCGAGAGAAGGCGAGCTTCCACGAAAGGCCCTTTTTTGAGACTTCTGCTCATAGGTGCTAACTCCTAATACTCGGTATCCGAAAACTACTTCTTGCGACGACGGATGATGAGGCTGTTCGACGCCTTCTTCTTCTTGCGCGTACGATAGCCCTTCGTCGGCTTGCCCCAAGGAGTGACGGACGGACGACCAGAGGTGTGGTTCTTGCCCTCGCCACCGCCGTGCGGGTGGTCGACCGGGTTCATGACCGTACCACGAACGGTGGGACGGACGTTCATGTAGCGCTTGCGGCCAGCCTTGCCGATGACGATGTTGGAGTGATCGGCGTTGCCGACCTCGCCAACGGTGGCGCGGCAGGTAGCCAGGACGCGACGCATCTCGGAGCTGGGCATGCGCAGGATGGCGTACTTGCCCTCCTTGCCCATGAGCTGGCAGGCGGTGCCGGCGGAACGGGCGATTGCGGCGCCCTTGCCGGGCTGGAACTCGATGGCGTGCACGAGCGTACCGACGGGGATGTCGGAGAGCGCAAGGGCGTTGCCCGGCTTGATGTCGGCCTCAGGGCCGGAAAGCACGGTGTCGCCCACGTTGAGGCCCTTGGGGGCCAGGATGTAACGCTTCTCGCCGTCCACATAGTGGAGCAGCGCGATGCGGGCGGAGCGGTTGGGGTCGTACTCGATCGTGGCAACCTTGGCGGGCACGCCGTCCTTGTTGCGCTTGAAATCGATGCGACGATAACGGCGCTTCACGCCACCGCCCTGGTGACGGGTCGTGATGCGGCCCTGGTTGTTGCGACCGGCCTTCTTGGGCAGCGGCTCGAGAAGCGACTTCTCGGGCTTGGTGCAGGTGATCTCGGCAAAGTCGGAGATCGTCTGCCAACGGCGACCCGCGCTGGTCGGCTTAAGATGCTTTACAGCCATTCCCTATCCCTTTCAACTTCTATCCGTTGGCCGTCGCAGGCAGGGATGTGAGGCTCTCGCCTCGGGGTGCGACGACACCGGATTACCACGGTACCGGGCGGCTCCATAATCTGGGCCCGGAACCACTTAGACCCTCGCCTCCCTTTCGGGAGGCGACTAGACAACCCGAGTCTTAGGCCTGGTTGCCGTAGATCTCGATGGACTCGCCCTCGGCGATGGTCACGACGGCCTTCTTCCACTGACGGGTATAGCCGGCAACGTAACGCACGCGCTTCTTCTTGGGCTTCACGTTGAGCGTGTTGACGCGAACGACGTGAACACCGAAGAGCTCCTCGATGGCGTCCTTGATCTGATACTTGTTCGCGTTGCGAGCGACCTCGAACGTGTACTTGTTCTCCTCCATGAACGAGAAGGAGCGCTCGGAGACGATCGGGCGAATGATGATCTCGTGGGCGGTCATTTAAGCAAGCACCTCCCCGAAGTGAGCGGCAACATCGGCGGGCATCAGCAGGGCACCGTTGTTGAGGAGGTCATAGGTGTTGGCCTCGGACGGGGTGATGATGAACGTCTTGGGGATGTTGCGGAACGACAGGAACGCGTTGATGTCATCCTCGCGAACGATGATGGTGAGACGCTTGCCCTCAAGGCCGAGAGCCTTGAGCATGGCGACGGCGGCCTTCGTGGAAGGCTTCTCGAAGCCGTAGTCGTCCACCAGCACGAGCTCGTTGTCGCGCACCTTCGAAGAAAGGGCGGAACGCATGGCGAGCTTGACCTCTTTGTTGTTCATGCGCTTGGTGTACAGACGGGGCTTGGGGCCATGGATGACGCCACCATGACGCCACTGGCCGGCGCGGGTCGAACCCTGGCGGGCGCGACCGGTGCCCTTCTGACGCCACGGCTTGGCACCGCCACCGGAGACGTCGCTGCGTCCCTTGGTGGACTGGGTGCCCTGACGCCAGCAGGCCATCTGGCACTTGACGATGTGATGCATGACGTGGATGTTGGGCTCGATGCCGTACACCTCAGCGGCGAGCTCGGCGGACGCTACCGTCGTGCCCTCCGTATTCTTGACTTCAAACTTAGACATTCTGTGTTCTCCTTGGTATGACGCTGGGCGTTAGGGACTGGCCCTTAAGCCATACGGATGGCGACCAGACCGTTCTTCGCGCCAGGGACGGCACCCTTGACGAGAATGAGGTTCTGCTCGGCATCGATGCGGACAACGGACAGGTTCTTCACGGTCACGCGCTCGTTACCCATGTGACCGGCCATCTTGACGCCCTTGAGGACGCGCGCGGGGTAGGCGCACTGACCGATGGAGCCCGGGTGACGCTTGAAGTGAGAGCCGTGGGTCATAGGACCGCGACGCTGTCCCCAGCGCTTGATGCGACCCTGGAAGCCCTTACCCTTGGAGGTGCCGATGACATCGACCTTGGCGACGTCGGCGAAGTCGGCGACGGTAACAACCTCGCCCACCTTGTGGTCCTCGCCGTTCTCGACGCGGACCTCGCGCAGGTAGCGCACGGGCTCGACGCCGGCCTTGGCGAAGTGACCAGCCATAGGCTTGTTGACGTTCTTGGCCTTGATGGCGCCGAAACCGATCTGAACGGCGTCATAGCCATCGGTCGCCTTAGTTTTAACCTGCGAGACGGCGCAGGGGCCAGCCTGGATGACCGTGACGGGGACGACGTTGTCGTTCTCGTCCCACACCTGGGTCATACCGATCTTGCGGCCGAGAATCATGCTGATCATTCAATGATCCTAACTCTCGGTGGTCTTGGGACACTGCATCCGCCCCTTGCGGATGCCCCTAGAGGACCACTACCAACTTGCGTCTAACGTTTGCATTCCGGCACGTGAAGCTGCGAGCAACCCTGATATGCAGCAATTCGTCGAGACAGAATCCTCCCGATTGACACAGCTGCTTAGTATACACGCGCACGGGCGTCTCCATGTATTGCTCACAAAGGAATTGCTGGTCGCAGCAGGAGGGCTGTCGGGGAAGGGGGCTGTGCTTCGGCTGGTCCTCGGCTTTGCCTGCGGAAGCGCCAAAGCGCAGTCCCCTTCCCCGACAGCCCTCCCTCACCTGCAAATCGATGTTCGCCCGATAAGAATATCCCTGGGGGTATCCGACGCCGCAACGTACCCAGATACCCCCAAGGATATTAAATGGTTGGCGACCCCTAGGGCCTGTAAACGTAGGAAACCCCCAAGGAGATTCCAAAGCGAACATTCCGCAGCCCACAGGGCGAGGACGTTCGCGTGGAACTCCTTGGGGGTTTCCGGTGAGAGTTCTAAGACCCTATCGCTTAGAGCTTGATCTCGATGTCAACGCCCGCGGGGAGGTCGAGACGCATGAGCGAATCGACGGTGCCGCTGGTGGGGTCGAGGATGTCGATGAGGCGCTTGTGGGTGCGCATCTCGAACTGCTCGCGGGAGTCCTTGTCCTTGTGCGGCGAGCGGATGACGGTGTAGAGGTTGCGCTCGGTCGGCAGGGGGATGGGGCCGGAGACGCGGGCACCGGTCTTCTGGGCGGTGTCGACGATGAGCTTCGCGGACTGGTCGACGACCTCGTGATCATAGCCCTTGAGGCGAATCCTGATCTTCTGGGTAGACAACGTTACCTCCTTGATGTGCGAGGGCTTCCTCGCGATGACTAGCTTACAAATGATCGCGAGAGCCTACGCGTTGCCGCCGGCCTTGCTAACAACCTCGTCAGTAACCGACTTGGGCGCCGGCTCATAGGAGTCGAACTGCATGGTGTAGGACGCACGGCCCTGGGTCTGCGAACGAAGGTCGGTTGCATAGCCGAACATCTCGCCCAGGGGCACCTTGGCGCGGATGACCTTGGAGCCGGAGCGATCGTCCATGCCCTCGATCTTGCCGCGACGACCAGAAAGGTTGCCCATGACGTCGCCCATGTACTGCTCGGGGGTCTCCACCTCGACGGCCATCATGGGCTCGAGGAGGATCGGATCGGACTTCTTGAGGGCGTCCTTGATGGCCATGGAACCGGCGATCTTGAACGCGGCCTCGGAGGAGTCGACCTCGTGGTAGGAACCATCGAAGAGGGTCACCTTGACGTCGACCACCGGGTAGCCGGCGATGACACCGGTCTCGAGGGCCTCCTGGATGCCCTTGTCGATGGACGGGATGTACTCCTTCGGCACGACGCCGCCGACGATGGCGTTGACGAACTCGTAGCCGAAGCCCTCCTCCATCTTCTCGAGCTTGATGACGGCGTGGCCGTACTGGCCGCGACCACCGGACTGACGGACGAACTTGCCCTCGGCGCGCTCGACGTCGTGGCCCGGAGCCTCACGGTAGGCGACCTGCGGCTTGCCGACGTTGGCCTCGACCTTGAACTCACGCAGGAGACGGTCGACGATGATCTCGAGGTGCAGCTCGCCCATGCCGGCGATGATGGTCTGGCCGGTCTCGTGGTCGGTGCGCACGGTGAAGGTCGGGTCCTCCTCGGCGAGCTTGGCAAGGGCAAGAGACATCTTGTCCTGCTCGGCCTTGGTCTTGGGCTCCACGGCGACGTCGATAACCGGGTCGGGGAACTCCATGGACTCGAGAACGATCTCGTGGCCCTCGGCGCACAGGGTGTCGCCGGTGGTGGTGTTCTTGAGGCCCACGGCGGCGAGGATGTCGCCGGTGTGGGCGCCGTCGACGTCGATACGGTCGTTGGCGTTCATCTCGAGGATGCGGCCGAAACGCTCGCGCTGGCCGTTGGTGGCGTTCACCACGTAGGAGCCGGCGTCGACGTGACCGGAGTAGACGCGGAAGAAGGTGAGCTTACCGACGAACGGGTCGGTAGCGATCTTGAAGGCGAGTGCGGCGAAGGGCTCGTCCTCGCTGGCGGCACGGGTCTCGGTCTCGCCGTTGTCGGGGTTGGTGCCCTCGACAGCGGGGACGTCGAGCGGGCTCGGCAGGTAGTCGACGACGGCGTCGAGGAGCTCCTGGACGCCCTTGTTCTTGTAGGCGGAACCCACGAGAACCGGGTTGAGCTCGTTGGCGAGAACACCCTTGCGGATGGCGGCCTTGAGCATGTCGACGGGGATCTCCTCGTCCTCGAGGACCATCATCATGAGCTCGTCATCGTACTCGGCGGCAGCGTCGAGCAGCTCGGAGCGCTTCTCAGCGGCGATCTCGGCGAACTCGGCAGGAATCTCGTCCATGGGCTCGGGATAGGTCATGCCCTTGTCGTCGGCCTTGAAGTCCCAAGCGGTCATGGTCACGAGGTCGATGACGCCCCAGAACTGGTCCTCGGCGCCCATGGGGACCTGGATAGCCACGGCGTTGGCGTTCAGGCGCTCCTTCATGGTGTCGATGGCGTGCCAGAAGTCGGCGCCGATGCGGTCATACTTGTTGATGAAGGCGATGCGCGGGACGTTGAAGTTGCGGGCCTGACGCCACACGGTCTCAGACTGCGGCTGAACGCCGGCAACGGCGTCGAACACGGCGACGGCGCCGTCGAGGACGCGCAGAGAACGCTCGACCTCGGCGGTGAAGTCAACGTGGCCGGGGGTGTCGATGATCTGGATGCGGTAGGCAGGGCCCTCGCCAGCCTTGCCGCCCTTGTGCCAGAAGCAGGTGGTGGCAGCAGACTGAATGGTTACGCCGCGCTCCTGCTCCTGGACCATCCAGTCCATGGTGGCGGCACCGTCGTGGACCTCACCGATCTTGTGGGTCTTGCCGGTGTAGTACAGGATGCGCTCGGTCGTGGTGGTCTTACCGGCGTCGATGTGGGCCATGATGCCGATGTTGCGGGTGTCGGAAAGCTTGTACTTAGCCTTAGCCATGAGTATCTACCCTTCCTGGATTACCAGCGATAGTGCGAGAACGCGCGGTTGGCCTCCGCCATCTTGAAGACGTCCTCGCGACGCTTCACGGAAGCGCCGACGCCGTTGGAGGCGTCGAGGATCTCGTTGGCGAGACGCTCAGCCATGGTCTTCTCCTTGCGAGCACGCGAGAAGTTCACGATCCAGCGGATGCCCAGCTGGGTGGAACGACGGGAGTTGACCTCCATAGGAACCTGATAGGTAGCGCCACCGACACGCTTGGGCTTGCACTCGAGCGTGGGCTTGACGTTCTCCATCGCCTTCTTGAAGACGGCGAGGGCGTCCTGCTCGGACTTCTTGGCGACGATGTCGAACGCGTCATAGACGATGCGCTCGGCAACGGACTTCTTGCCGTCGAGAAGGACCTTGTTGATGAGCTGGGTCACGAGGCGGTTGTTGTACACCGAATCCGGCATGACCTCGCGGCGGTGATTCTTGGATGCACGACGCGGCATGTGTTATCTCCTCTGTAAGAAACTTCGCTTCTGCTATGCCCGGGCGCGATCACGCGGCCCGAAGCGAATGAGATGTGTAAACCTTATTTCTTCGGACGCTTCGCGCCGTAGCGGGAGCGGGACTGCTTGCGGTTGTTGACCGGAGCGCAGTCGTAGGCGCCGCGGATGATCTTGTAGCGGACACCAGGCAGGTCACGGACACGGCCGCCACGGATGGCGACGATGGAGTGCTCCTGGAGGTTGTGGCCCTCACCGGGGATGTAAGCGGTGACCTCGATGCCGTTGACCAGACGAACACGGGCGACCTTACGAAGGGCCGAGTTCGGCTTCTTGGGGGAGGTGGTGAACACACGGGTGCACACGCCGCGCTTCTGCGGGTTGTGCTGAAGTGCCGCGTTCTTGGACTTCGCAGGCTTGGACTTGCGGCCCTTGAGGACCAGCTGGTTAATAGTAGGCAAAGCGTACTCCTTCTTCAGATGATTCCAGCTTTACTTGGTGCAACGGCTTGAATCGAGGCGTCAGCATCCACCTTCGAAACACGCAGTTCGCTAGAATACGCGCGCGAGCCTGCAGTGTCAACAGACCACGCCACCGGGCGTTTCCTTAATTTGGTGCTTTTTCGGAAAGTCTCCACATTGTTTGATAGAGATGTGGGCCCGCTGCTTTGACCGGGGCGCCCCAGCCCCTCTTCCCCACCTCCCCGCAACCGTCAATGCCGCCTCGAGGCACTCCCGCATGCGCGCCCCTCCGACACGCATGCGAACTATGAGCACATATCGAACCAGTAATCAGCGTCGCAATACCTGCCCCCATAGAGGGCGCTGGCGTTGTTTGCCGCACACCACTTTGCCAATTCGCGCGCGATCTCACGCCGCTGATACCCCCGCGCGACATCGAAGGCGCCAGCCGTTGCGCAACAATCGCGCCGCGGCACGCATGCAGCCCATCGATACAGCGAGCGGCCCGCCTCCGGAAGGAAGCGGGCCGCTCGTGTATAGGTCGATCGCCGTGGGGCGAAAGCCGCTATGGGTCGCAAAGCACCCGATGTGCCTCGCTAGCCGATCGTCTCCTCGTCGGCATCGTCATCGGTATCGACAAGCTGGTTCAGAAGCTCGTCGAGGGAGGCCATGTCCTCGTTGATGACACCGGAGCCGCTCTTCTGAGAGCTCTCGGCGGGGGCGCCGATCATCTCCTCGTCGTCATAGTGACGCGGGGCGGAAGTGCCCAGCAGGATGTCGTCCGGTCCGTCCGGCGAGAACACCATCTGCAGCAGCTGCGACAGGTCCTCCTCATCCGCGACGTCGTCGTTGTTGTCGAGGATAAAGAGCAGGTTGTGGGCCTCAAGGCCGTCGCGCAGCTCCTCGATGGCCTTCGCACCGATGCCGTCGATGCGAAGCAGGTCCTCCTCGGACTTGCCCACGAGGTCGCCCACGGTCTCGATGCCGACCTCGCTGAACTTGTTGGTCCAGCGCTGCGACACGCCCAGGTCGTCAAACAGATACAGGCGCGCGTCCTCGGCGGAGATGGTGCGGCCGTTGCGGGTGAAGGACCCGTCCGGGCTGCCGTACTCGTCGAAGCTTGCCCAGTCGACCTGCTGCGGAAGCTGCTCGTCGAGATCCTTGAGCTCCTCGGGCGCCCACTCAGGCAGCGACTTTGCGTTGGGCGAGGTGGGGCCGTCGATTGCCTGGTAACCGTCCGCGGTGCGATACGTGAGCGTGGCGTTCGCATACGGCTTGAGGCCGGTGCCCGCCGGGATCTTCTTGCCCACGATGACGTTGGACTTGAGGTCGAGCAGGTGGTCGACCTTGCCCTCGATGGCGGCCTCGGTGAGGACGCCTGCCGTACGGATGAACGACGCGGAGGACAGCCAGGAGTCGATGGAGGACGCGACCTTGAGCGTACCCAGGATGGCGGGCTCGGCAGACGGGGCCGTGCCGCCGATGCGGGCGACGCGCTCGACCTCGTCGGCGAACTCGTAGCGGTCGACGTACTGGCCGAGCAGGTACTTGGAGTCACCGGGGTTGGTGATCTGGACGCGACGCAGCATCTGACGGGCGATGACCTCGATGTGCTTGTCGTTCAAGTCGACGCCCTGCGAGGTGTAGACCTCCTTCACCGACTGCACGAAGGTGTGCATGGTCGACTCGATGTCGGTGAGCTTGCGCAGGTTGCGGAAGTTCACGAAGCCCTTGGTGAGCTGGTCGCCGGCGCGCACCTCGGCGCCGTCCTCGATGCCGGGCATGAAGCGCACGGACGCGGGCACGCGGATCTCGTCGATGATGCGCGACGGGTTGTCGCGGTCGGTGATGGTGAGCACGTACTCGGACTTCTCGGGCTTGATCGAGAGCATGCCGGAGTGCGGGGCAAGGTCTGCCTCGCGGCCCAGGATCTTCTCGTTCACGTTGCCGACGACGTCAAACATGCGGCCGACCGTAGGCAGGCCCTGCGTGATGTCGTCGACGCCCGCGACGCCGCCGGAGTGAATGGTACGCATCGTCAGCTGCGTGCCGGGCTCGCCGATCGACTGGGCGGCGATGATGCCCACCGCGGTGCCGATAGCGACCGGACGACGGGTGGAGAGGTCCCAGCCGTAGCACTTCTGGCACACGCCGTACTTGGAACGGCAGGTGAGCAGCGCGCGCAGCTTGACCTTCTTGAGGCCGGCATCCAGCATGCGCTGGATATCGTCGGTGCTCTCGATGTACTCGTCGGTGTGGAAGAGCACGTCCCCGTCCGGGGCCACGACGTCCTCGATGAAGCAACGGCCCACGAGGTCGGCGTTGATCTCGCCGGTCTCCGGGAGGGTGAGGCGATAGGTCACGCCCTCGGTGGTGCCGCAGTCCTCCTCGCGGACGATGACGTCCTGCGCCACGTCGACCAGACGGCGGGTGAGGTAACCGGAGTCGGAGGTGTGCGACGCGGTGTCGACCAGGCCCTTACGTGCGCCGTAGGTGGAGATGAAGTACTCGAGCGGCAGCAGGCCCTCGCGGAAGTTGGCCTTAATGGGAAGGTCGATCGTCTCACCGGACATGTCCGCCATGAGGCCGCGCATGCCGCCGAGCTGACGCAGCTGGGTCTTCGAACCACGGGCGCCTGAGTCGGCCATCATGTACAGCGGGTTCTCCTCGTCGAACATGTCGAGCATGAGGGCCGCGACCTTGTCGGTCGCCGCGGTCCAAGCGTTGACGACCTCGGTGTGACGCTCCTGCTCGTTGATGAAGCCGTCCTCGAAGTACTCGTTGATCTGGTCCACGTCGGCCTGCGTCTTGGCCAGGATCTCGGGCTTCTCCTCAGGGATGAGGGCGTCCCACAGCGAGATCGTGAGGCCTGCGCGGGTGGCGTAGTGGAAGCCGGTGAACTTGATGTTGTCGAGAATCGGAGCCACCTCGGAGGAGGGGTAGCGGTCGCAGCACTCGGCCACGAGGCGCTTCACGTCGCCGGAGCCCATCTTGTAGTTGATGAACTCGTAGTCATCGGGCAGGCACTGGCGATTGAAGACGATGCGGCCGATGGTGGTCTCGAAGCGGCAGGTCTTGGTGCCCGTCACATCGTAGTCCACGATGTCGCCGCGGCCGTTGTTCACGCGGAACAGGCGCGTGCCGTCCTCGTTGATGACGTTTGCCTCCGCCGCGGACACGCGCACCTGGATCTTGGCCTGAAGGTCGATCTCGGTACGGGCGTCATAGGCGTTGAGCGCGTCGTCGAAGCTGGCGAACACATGGCCCTCGCCCTGCATGCCGTCGCGCTCCTGGGTGAGGTAGTACACGCCGATGATCATGTCCTGGCGCGGGGTGTTCACCGGCTTGCCGGACGCGGGCGAACGCAGGTTGTTGCTCGAGAGCATGAGCACGCGAGCCTCTGCTTGCGCCTGCTGCGAAAGCGGCACGTGGACAGACATCTGGTCACCGTCGAAGTCGGCGTTGAAGGGCTCGCAGACGAGCGGGTGCAGGTGGATAGCCTTGCCCTCGACGAGCACGGGCTCGAAGGCCTGAATCGAGAGACGGTGCAGGGTCGGTGCACGGTTGAGCAGCACGAGACGGCCGTCGATGACCTCTTCGAGGATGTCCCACACGAAGCTGGCGCCGCGGTCGATGGCGCGCTTGGCGCCCTTGATGTTCTCGACCTTGCCGAGCTCCACAAGGCGCTTCATGACGAAGGGCTTGAACAGCTCGAGCGCCATGGTCTTGGGCAGGCCGCACTGGTGCAGCTTGAGCTTCGGGTCGGTAACGATGACCGAACGGCCGGAGTAGTCGACGCGCTTACCGAGCAGGTTCTGACGGAAGCGGCCCTGCTTGCCCTTGAGCGACTCGGCGAGCGACTTCAGCGGACGGCCGCCGCGGCCGGACACCGGACGTCCACGACGACCGTTGTCGAACAGGGCGTCCACGGCCTCCTGGAGCATACGCTTCTCGTTGTTCACGATGATCGCGGGGGCGTCCAGGTCGAGCAGGCGCTTGAGACGGTTGTTGCGGTTGATCACGCGACGATACAGGTCGTTCAGGTCGGACGCGGCGAAGCGGCCGCCGTCGAGCTGCACCATCGGGCGCAGGTCGGGCGGGATGACCGGAATGACGTCGAGGATCATGTTGGCCGGATCGTTGCCGCCCTTCAGGAAGGCGTCCACGACCTCGAGGCGCTTCACGGCCTTCTCGCGCTTCTGCTTCTGGCCGTCCTCGTCAGCGATGATGGCCTTGAGCTTCTCGGCCTCGGACTCGAGGTCGATCGCGGAAAGCAGGTCACGGATGGCCTCGGCGCCCATGTCGCCGGAGAAGTACATGCTGTAGTAGCGCTTCATCTCGCGGAACAGGGGCTCGTCGGAGATGAGGTCGCGCTCCTGGAGCTTCATGAAGGCCTGGAAGGCGTCGGAGCGCAGCTGCTTCTCGTCGCGGGTCTCCTCCTGGATATCCACGATGCCGGCAGCGATCTCCTCCTGGGTGAGGGGCTCCTCATCGGAGAACTCGTCGAAGTTCTCGGGGTCGCCCTGCTCCTTCAGGCTCTCGATCTGGCGCGCGCACTCGGCGTCGAGCTCCTCGAGGTCGGCAGCGAGCTCCTCGCGGAGGTCCTCGGCGTCGGCCTCGCGCGCCTCATAGTCGACGTGCGTAATGATATAGCTGGCAAAATAGAGCACCTTCTCGAGGTCCTTGGACTTGATGTCCAGAAGACGGCTCATGGGGAAGGTCGTGGGGCTCTTGAAATACCAGATGTGGCTGACGGGGGCCGCCAGCTCGATATGGCCCATGCGCTCGCGACGGACCTTGGAGGTGGTCACCTCAACGCCGCAGCGCTCGCAGACGATGCCCTTGAAGCGGATGCCCTTGTACTTTCCGCAGGAGCACTCCCAGTCCTTCGCAGGACCGAAGATCTTCTCGCAGAACAGGCCGTCCTTCTCGGGCTTCAGGGTGCGGTAGTTGATGGTCTCGGGCTTCTTGACCTCGCCATAGGACCACGAGCGGATCTGGTCGGCGCTGGCAAGTGAGATCTTTACCGCGTCAAAATCAGTAGCTTCGAATTCTGCCACAGTCAACTACTCCTTCTCAGTGGTGGTGGCGATGAGGTCTTCGGAGGCGTCGAGAGCGGGCGAGGCGGCCTCGCCGTCGATCTCGGGCAGGTCGGTGAAGGGATCGAGCTCGAGCTCGTCCTCCTCGACGACGGCTGCAGCGGGTGCGGGCTCGGCGTCGTGGAGCGGCTCGATGTCGAGCGCGAGCGAGCGGATCTCCTTCACGAGAACCTTGAAGGACTCGGGCACGCCGGCCGTGGGGATGTTCTCACCCTTGACGATGGACTCGTAGGTCTTGACGCGGCCCACGGTATCGTCGGACTTGACGGTGAGGATCTCCTGCAGGACGTTGGAGGCGCCGTACGCGTAGAGCGCCCAGACCTCCATCTCGCCGAAGCGCTGGCCGCCGAACTGCGCCTTGCCGCCGAGCGGCTGCTGGGTGACGAGGCTGTAGGGGCCCGTCGAGCGCGCATGGATCTTGTCGTCGACCATGTGGCCGAGCTTCAGCATGTAGGACGTGCCCACGGTGATGGGCTCGCGGAACTCCTCGCCGGAGCGGCCGTCGTAGAGCGTGGTCTTGCCACGGTCGTCGAGCTGCGTCACGAACTCGGGGCGCATCTTCTCGCCGTAGCGCTCGCGCGCCAGGTTGATCATGTTCTTGTTGGCGCGACGGATGACCTCGGCGATCTCGTCCTCGGAGGCACCGTCGAAGACGGGCGTCGAGACGAAGAAGGGGCCGGGCACGTAGGTGTCGGAATCGGCGTTCTCGGGATCCCAGCCGCAGGCGGCGGCCCAGCCGAGGTGGCACTCGAGCAACTGGCCCACGTTCATACGCGAAGGCACGCCGAGCGGGTTCAGGATGATGTCGACCGGGGTGCCGTCGGCCATGTAGGGCATGTCCTCGACCGGCAGGATCTCGGAGATGACGCCCTTGTTGCCGTGGCGGCCGGCGATCTTGTCGCCCTGCTGGATCTTGCGGCGCTGGGCGACGTAGACGCGCACCTGCTCGTTCACGCCCGGAGCGAGGTCGTCGCCAGCCTCGCGGCTGAAGCGCACCACGTCGATGACGCGACCGTAGGCACCGTGCGGCATCTTGAGCGAGGTGTCGCGGACGTCGTGGGCCTTCGCACCGAAGATGGCCTTGAGCAGGCGCTCCTCGGCGGTCTGGGTGCTCTCGCCCTTCGGGGTGACCTTGCCCACCAGGATGTCGCCGGGGCCGACCTCGGCGCCGATGCGGATGATGCCGTCCTCGTCGAGGTTCGCGAGCATGTCCTCGGAGAGGTTGGGGATCTCGCGGGTGATCTCCTCGGGGCCGAGCTTGGTGTCACGGGCATCGATCTCGTGACGGGTGATGTTGATGGTGGTGAGCAGGTCCTCGGCAACCACGCGCTCGGACACGACGATGGCGTCCTCGTAGTTGTAGCCTTCCCAGCTCATGTAGGCGACGGTGAGGTTCTGACCCAGCGCGAGCTCGCCGTGATCGGTGGAAGGACCGTCGGCGATGGGCTGGCCCTCCGCCACCTCGTCGCCCACGCGCACGAGCGGGCGGTGGTTGATGCAGGTCGACTGGTTCGAGCGCTGGTACTTGGGCAGCCTGTACTCGTCCAGGCCCTCGGCGCTCTTGATGGTGATCTTGGACGCGTCGGCGAAGATGACCTCGCCTGCATGGCGGGCAAGGGTGACCTCGCCGGAGTCGATGGCGGCGCGGCGCTCCATGCCGGTGCCGACGTAGGGGGCGGCGGGGTGCACGAGCGGCACGGCCTGACGCTGCATGTTCGCGCCCATGAGGGTACGCTTGGCGTCGTCATGCTCGAGGAACGGGATGAGGCAGGCGGCGACCGAGATCATCTGGCGCGGCGAGACGTCCATGTAGTCGACCTCGTCCACCAGAACGTCGGCGGGGGCGCCGAAGGAGCCGTCGAAGTCGCGCGTACGGGCAACGATTGCGTGCGGACGCACGAGGTTGCCGTCGGCGTCGAGCGTCACGAACTCGCCCGTCTTGGGATCGATGGGCGTGTTCGCCGGCGCGATGATGTGGTCCTCTTCCTCGTCAGCCGTCATCCAGTCGATCTGGTCGGTCACGCGACCGTTCTCGACGCGGCGATACGGGGCCTCGATGAAGCCGTACTCGTTGACGCGCGCATAGAGCGCCAGCGAGCCGATCAGACCGATGTTGGGGCCTTCGGGGGTCTCGATGGGGCACATGCGGCTGTAGTGCGAGTTGTGGACGTCGCGGACGGCCGTCGGCACGTTGGTGCGGCGGCTCGAACCCGACTTGTGGCCGGCGAGGCCGCCGGGGCCGAGCGCCGAGAGACGGCGCTTGTGGGTAAGGCCCGTGAGCGGGTTCGCCTGGTCCATGAACTGGGACAGCTGGGAGCTTCCGAAGAACTCCTTGATGGCGGCCACGATCGGGCGAATGTTGATGAGCGACTGCGGGGTGATCTCGTCGATGTCCTGGGAGCTCATGCGCTCGCGCACGACACGCTCCATGCGGCTCATGCCGATGCGGAACTGGTTCACCACCAGCTCGCCCACGGTGCGCACGCGGCGGTTGCCGAAGTGGTCGATGTCGTCGGTCTTGAAGCCAGGCTCGCCGGCGGCAAGCGAGAGCAGGTAGCGGAGGGTGGCGATGATGTCCTCGTCGGTGAGGATGGTCACCGTCTCCTCGGTGGTGAGGCCGAGCTTCTTGTTCACCTTGTAGCGGCCCACGCGCGCCAGGTCGTAGCGCTGCGGGTTGAACAGCAGGCCCTCGAGCAGGCTGCGGGAGGCATCCACGGTGGGCGGCTCGCCCGGGCGCAGACGGCGGTAGATCTCGATGAGGGCGTCCTCGCGGGTGAGGGCCGTGTCGCGCTCGATGGAGCGCTTCACGACGTCGGAATCGCCGAGGAGCGAGTAGATCTCGTCGTTGGTGACGGCGATGCCCAGCGCGCGCAGGAACATGGTGGCAGACTGCTTGCGCTTGCGGTCGATGGAGACCACGAGCTGGTCGCGCTTATCGACCTCGAACTCGAGCCAGGCGCCGCGGGCGGGAATGACCTGCGCCTTGTAGACCTGCTTGCCGCCGTCCATCTCGGTGGAATAGTAGACGCCCGGCGAACGGACGAGCTGCGAGACGACGATGCGCTCGGTGCCGTTGATGATGAAGGTGCCCTGGTCGGTCATCATGGGGAAATCGCCCATGAACACCAGCTGCTCCTTGATCTCACCGGTCTCCTTGTTGGTAAGGCGGACATCGGTGAGCAGCGGCGCCTGATAGGTCATGTCCTTCTCGCGGCACTCGTCGACCGTGTGGGACGGGTCGCCGAACTGGTGCTCGCCGAAGGTGACCTCCAGCACATGGTTCTGGCTCTGGATGGGGCTGGACTCGCGGAAAGCCTCGCGAAGGCCCTCGCCCATGAACCGCTGGAAGGACTCCTTCTGCACAGAGATGAGGTTGGGCAGCGGCATCGCCTGCGGGATCTTCCCGAAGTTGACGCGTGCGCGCTCGGTTGGTGTTGCTTGCGGGATAATCGTTGCCACCAGGTGTTTCCTCCTTCAAGATAAAGGCGGGTTGGTTGGCCGGGACGCAGACGGGCGGCCGATGGGGGCCGGCGCTGCCTCTCTAGCCAGTTATCGCAACCTATAAGTTTACCAATCGCCTACCGTTAGGCAAGAAAATGCTTGACTCGTGGGCAAGCTTGGGCTAGCAAAGTTTTTTTCTTACAGAATGCCTGCTCAGGGCCACTATAACGAACAGATGTTCATGAGTTTTAGGTGAAGCCAAACGCAAGGAGCCCCACCGACGAGCGGCAGGGCTCCCTGATTTCATGCGATATGTTTACCGTTTTGCTCGGTTGCCGGCCGCGAGGCGCCTAGCGCTTGAGGCCGCCGCGCTCGTCGATGGCCTCCCAGAAGGCGTCGCGGAAGCGAGGGTCCTCGGCCGCCATGAGGGCGTTGGTGGCCATCCAGCCGGAAGGCGTGCCCGTATCGTAGCCAGACAGCGGATCGATGACCACGGCATACATGTTCTCACGGTCGAGCGAGCGGGCCATCGCGTCGGTCAGCTGGATCTCTCCGCCGGCGCCCGGCTCCTGGTCTGCCAGAAGCTCCATGACGTGCGCGGAAAGCAGATAGCGGCCCACGATGTAGAGGTTCGAGGGAGCGTCCTCGGGCGAGGGCTTCTCGACAAGGCCGGAGATGCGCCACACCGCGCCCGGCTCGTCGTCTGCCACGTCCTCAGAGCCGGGGAGCGAGCCTGCGCGCTCGCCCGCGACGACGCCGTAGCGAGAGACCTCGTCGGGGGCACAGGGCGCCACGGCGATGACGCTCGCGCCGCCATGGGCGCGCGACACCTCGAGCATCTTGGTGCAGATGTCGCGGGCGGGCACCACGTAGTCGCCCAGAAGAACCAGGAAGCTCTCCCCCGCGCAGGCGTCCGCGGCAGAGCGGATGGCGTGACCGAGGCCGCGGGGCTCATACTGGTAGCGGAAGTCGACCGGCAGCGAGCCCACCGCGGCGACGGCGTCGGCATAGGCGCCCTTCCCGCGCTCGCGGAGCAGCCCCTCGAGCGAGCGGTCGGGCTGGAAGTAGCTCAGCAGCTCGGGCTTGCCCGGAGACGTCACGATGATGACGTCATCGACCTCGTCGGGCTCGAGCGCCTCCTCCACTACATACTGGATAACCGGCTTGTCGAGAACCGGCAGCATCTCCTTGGGGGTGCACTTCGTCGACGGCAGGAAACGGGTTCCAAGACCGGCGGCAGGAATTATGGCCTTCATGAGGTTCCTTTCGGGCGCCGAGGCGTCGGCGCAGGTGTATGCCCCACGGTGTCATGCCTGAGCGCCGCGGGACGTTGGTACGCGATACGTGAGCAATAGTACCTCGAAGCCCGCGGCTAGGAAGAAAACTCAAGCAAATCACAAGGGGTCGCCGAACGACTGTCCCCGGGCGGCATAAAAAGCCGGGCGAGCGGTCGAGATGGGCGAGCAGCATGCGCAGCCCGCAACCAGCCACGGCGAACGCGGCGCGCCCATGCCGCCCAGATGACTATCAGATTGACCGGCGAGCGCCCCCCTAGCGACTCGAACGCCGCAGATACGCATGGGGCACTCGCTCGCCCGGGTGCTCTCCCCGACGAGCCGCATGAAAAAAGGGGCCCCGCATCTCTGCGGAGCCCCGATAAGCGGCAGACGTGAAGCCTGCGAGCACTTACTTGAGGGAGACGGCAGCGCCAGCAGCCTCGAGCTTCTCCTTGGCGGCCTCGGCGTCCTCCTTCTTGGCACCCTCGATGACGGCCTTGGGAGCGCTCTCGACGACCTCCTTGGCCTCCTTGAGGCCAAGGCTGGTGAGCTCGCGCACGACCTTGATGACCTGGATCTTGTTGTCGCCGAAGCCCTCGAGCACGACGTCGAACTCGGTCTTCTCCTCCTCGGCGGGAGCGGCGGCAGCCGGGCCGGCCACGACGGCGGCGGGAGCGGCGGCGGAGACACCGAAGGTGTCCTCGATGGCCTTCACGAGCTCGGAAGCCTCGAGCAGGGTCATTTCCTTAAGGGCCTCGATGATCTCATCGTTGGTAAGCTTAGCCATGGTAAGCAATCCTTTCAGTTGCCGTGCCCTGTGGGCACGGAGCTAAAACACATGTCAGGCGGCGCGACGTGCGCGCCGGGGTGCGGCGATGACGCCGCAGAAGGCCGCTAGGCAGCCTTCTGCTCGGAGATCTGCTGGATCTGACGGGCAAGACCGCTGGAAACGCCGTTGACGCAAACTGCGATGTCGCGGGCGAAGCCGTTGATAAGGCCGGCGATCTGGCCAAGCAGCTGATCCTTGGTGGGCAGGTCGGCGATGGCGCTGACATCTTCAGCGGTCACAGCCTTCCCCTCGGAGATACCACCCTTGATCTCGAGCACGCCCTTGGACTTCTGCGCGAACTCCTTGAGAGCCTTGGCGGGCTCGACGGGCTCGTTCTCGTAGAAGACGTAGGCGGTGGGGCCAAAGAGAACGTCGTCGATCTCGGGCTGGTCCTGGTTCTTGAGGGCGAGGCGGACGAGGTTGTTCTTATACACCTTCATCTCGGCACCGACCTCACGAAGCTGATGGCGCAGCTCCTGAGCCTGCTTAACGGTCAGGCCCTTGTAGCCCACGACAAACACGCCGTTGGTGTTTGCGATATGGGACTCGATCTCGGCGACCTTGTCGATCTTGTACTGCTGGGGCATTCGTGTACACCTCCTCTGAAACTTTCCGGGCACGACCCTCCGCAGAGTGGCGGGGATGCCTCGAAAAAGAGAAACCCCCGCGCTGCATGAGCGACGGGGGCGAGAAGGCAAATCAACTCGACCACCTCGGCTGGCGGGTACCCCCTTTGAGCCTTGGGGCTTGCCCCTTGGCACCGGCTGTCTCTGGCAGCGGGTTCGTGCGTGAACCGTTGCATAGTATGCAGGCTGCCGCCCCACACGTCAAGCGTCGCGGCGGACTCGCGCAGGAAACGTGCACATTTTCCCTATCGCGCGCGACGCGGCGCGTGGCATCGGGACCTGACGCCCCATGTTCGACCGAGGCGAGGCCCATCGCAAACAACTTGGGGTACCATACGGGCCAAACAGCGTCGAAAGGAATTCCCGTGGCCGACCGCAAGCGTTCCGTCACCCTTCGGACCCTTCACTACTACTGGGGCGTCACCCGCAGCCAGCTGCCCATGTTTGTAGCAGACGTAGCCGTGACCCTGGGATACGTCTTCTTCCTCACGTTTGCCAACCCCCTTATCGTGGGCGCCATCGTCGATTTGGTCAGCGAGGGCGACGTGGCGCCCAACGAGGTGCTCCCCACCTTCGGTCCCTATATCATCGCGCTCGTGGCGGTCAATGTGGCCGGCCAGGTCTGCAGCAAGCTGCAGGATTACACCTGCGCCCGCCTGGAGATACATGCGGGCTATGAGCTGGGCCGCCAGGCATTCGACACTCTCTCCAACCAGTCGATGACCTTTCACACCAACCGCTTCGGAGGCTCGCTGGTCAGCTCGACGCAGAAATTCATCTCGGCATACAGCCTCCTTATGGATAACTTCACCTACTCGGCGCTGCCCACGGCGGCCACGGCGGTGCTCACGCTCGCCATGCTCGCGCCCGTCGTGCCCGCCTACGTCGCCATACTCGCCGTGGTGCTCGCCCTCTACGTTGCGATCGTCTTCAAGCTCTACCGCAAGATCCTGCCCATCAACGCGGCGGCGTCGGCGGCGCAGAACCGCCTGTCGGGAGAGCTCTCGGACTCCATCACCAACATCCTCGCGGTCAAGACCGCCGGACGCGAGGCGTACGAGCAGGACCTGTTTGAGGCCGCCAACCAAGAGGTGCGCGCCGCCGACAGCCAGCGCATGCGCCGTACCGTGAAGACCGGGGCGGTCACAAGCTCGCTTATCGTGCTCATGATGGGCATCACGGCGGTGTTCATTGCGGGCGGCGGCGCCTGGTTTGGCATCTCGGCGGGAACGCTCGTCATGATGTTCACCTATACCAACACGCTCTGCAATCGCTTCAACATGCTGTCGCAGATGTTCCAGCAGATCAACCGCGTGTTTGGCGAGGCTCACGACCTTACGGTGGCGCTCGACGAGCCACGCCTCGTGGCCGACGACCCCGCGGCCCCCGCGCTCAAGGTCCCCCGAGGCGCCATCGAGTTTCGCGACGTCGATTTCCGCTACGCCGACGCCGGGGCCGACGACGCGGTGTTCCGCGGATTTGACTTTGCGATCCCGGCCGGGCAGCGCGTAGGGCTCGTGGGGCGCTCGGGAAGCGGCAAGACCACGCTCACCACGCTGCTGCTGCGCCTAGCAGACCTCTCGGGAGGGCGCATCCTCATTGACGGACAGGACATCGCGCATGTGAGCCAGGTCAGCTTGCGCCAGCATATCGCCTATGTCCCTCAGGAGCCGCTGCTCTTTCATCGGACCGTGCGCGAGAACATCGCCTACGGAAGGCCGGACGCGACCGATGAGGAGATCCGCCGGGCAGCCGCCGAGGCAAACGCGCTTGAGTTCATCGAGAAGCTTCCGCTCGGCTTCGACACGCAGGTGGGCGAGCGGGGCGTCAAGCTCTCCGGCGGGCAGCGCCAGCGCATCGCCATCGCCCGCGCCATCCTCATCGACGCCCCCATCCTCGTGCTTGATGAGGCGACGAGCGCCCTTGACTCCGAAAGCGAACGGCTCATCCAGGAGGCGCTCGCCAACCTCATGCGCGGGCGCACCTCCCTGGTGATCGCGCACCGCCTCTCGACCGTGGCGGAGCTCGACCGCATCGTCGTGATACGCGACGGCGAGATCGTCGAAGACGGGTGCCACGAAGACCTCGTACGGGCCGGCGGCGAATATGCCCAGCTTTGGAACCGCCAGTCGGGCGCGTTCTTGGGAACGGAGTAGACGCCGCGCCCGGTCGACCTCCCCGCACGCCCGCGCCCGACAGCCCGCCGCGTCGCGCGGACCTGGAGAGACGAACCCGGGGCCGGGCGCCCGCTTCCGCCTGAGGCTCTGGCGGCGGCCGCCGTGATTCTAGGCCGCCATGCCCCCGTTCTCGTCCCCCCTGGCCCAAAAGGACGCCCCGTCTCGCTATGCAAGCGATGATTGCGCAGATGGACGATATGACATCCGCCGCTTGCTAGCCTCTCCCCCTTCTCACGGATACACTGGCATCAAGAAGGCGGCAGCCAGCGCCATCGTAGAGACGACGGTCGGCACCCGCCTGAGCCCTGCACCTTTCATCGCGAGAGGAGAAGCCATGAACGTCGAGGTCGCCCGACGCCTCGCTGAAGCGCGTCGCGCTCGCGGCATCACGCAGGAGGAGCTGGCGGGTCGCCTGGGCGTAAGCCGCCAGGCGGTGTCGAATTGGGAGCGAGGGGAGACGTCGCCCGACACAGACAACCTCATCGCCCTGGCCCGCCTGTATGGGATGAGCCTCGACGAGCTGCTGGGTATCGAGCGGGACGATGCCGGGGCGGGCGACGGCGTCGAGGTGGCTGCACCAGGCAACACGCAGGAGCCTAACGCATCGTCCGGCCTTGACGCAGATGCTGGAGAGGCGCTGGCACAGGTGGCCGCCAACCTCGAACAGGGCAAGGCGAAGATTCGCGCCGCGGGCAAGGCGGTCCTGGCACTCATTGTCATCGCAGCCATCGCCCTGGTGGTTTCTTCGCTGGTGAGCACAGCGGCCCGACCGACCATCGTCCAGCTCGAAGGCAGCGTCGTCGACCTCGATGCGCAGGGAGGCTCGTTCACGCTCGTGCTCGACGAGCCGTTCCGATGGGCAAACGACGTCGATACCTATACCGAGTTTCGCGTCGAGCTCGCCGATGAGGTCCTCATTTGGGACGAGCGCGTGAGCGCCGCCGAGCGGGAACCTGCTGCTGCGGCGACGCTCAGAGAGGGAGACCATGTAAACGTCAGCTATGAGACGACCTGGATGGAGTCCCGGAACATGCCAGAGGTCGTCGAGGCGACGCAGATCACCATTTTGGATGATGCGGCAAGCGATGCGGAGGCTTCCCTATGAGCGCGCTCCGCAACATTCCCCGCACCGTGGCCGTCGCCACGGCGTCACCCGATGCGATCGACGGAGACGGCCTGGACGATGCCTCGCATCTTGTAGCCGCAGACGTTCTGGACGCCTACCAGGCCTACGAGCATATCTCCGCCCTGAGGCTCAACGCCGCTGAGGGAGGGGCGCGACTCCTTCGCCTTGAGGTGTCCGCCCGCGGAAAGCCCGTGTTCGAGGTCTGCGCGCAATCTTCCTCGAAGTCGGGGCCTCCCCAAAGCGAGGCTTTTGACGAAGGGTCCCGATTCGACGAGACGATCGCTCGCGGCGCGTCACCATGCCCGGGTGCAGGCGGTGCGCCCTCATGCCATCCTTGCCCTGACGCCCTCATCGTCATCGGCGCTGCCCCCGCCAACGACGGCGCGCGCCCCGGCAGCGCCGCGACCCTCACGCGGCTGCTCGACCGCCTTCACGCCGCGGGCTGGACCCCTGGCGCCATGGGCGTCTTTGGCATCGCCATCACGCCCGATAGGGATTGCGGGGCAGCCATCGCCGAGCTCGAGAGGCTTCGCTCGAGGTGCGGCGACTATGGACTTGTGTGGTCCGGCGGCATCGCGGCGGGAGGCGGGACCCTGCTTGAGCGCCTCATGCGCTGCCCGCGACTCGGCATGTGGAGGCGTCCGCTCTCGGAAGCCATCGACAAGATGATCGCCGCCGTCCGCATGGGATATACCTTGCCCGAACTCGATCGCGGCACCATGGCATTCGGCGCTCTACAGGTGCCGAAGCGTGCAGGCGACCCCACAGCCCGAGAAGCACCCCAGGTGTATGACTCACCCGGCGCAGCGCGGAGCGACGTTCTCGCCGTCCCCTGCCGCCTTCCTCGTCTGCTCTATACGAAGCTGCAAGCGCCCCGATAGCGCGCCGACGCAAACGCCGAGACGAGCGGCCAGCCACACTCCTTTGTGCGCCACCCCATGCGCTGCCCGGCCCTACCCCACCGCGGCGCCGCCGATATAGGGAAGCAGGGCCTCCTGCCACCTCGCCTGCAGGCGCTCGTATGACCATGAGGCGTTCGCAGGACTCGTCGACGGCAACACCTGGGCGACCAGACCGACCTTCTCTTCAAGATGGCGGCGGTACAGCCGTCCCGCGGTTCCCCCGTTGCACAGCACCGCCTCAAGCTGAGCCACGTCCACGATGCGATCGATGCGCGCCGGCACGACATGCTTGATGCTCGCGTCGCTCGACCCCTTGATGTCACAGCTCTCGATGACATCCCATAACGCGACGCCATGGCGCAGCAGCATCCTGCGCTTCGCCTCGATCGACATCTCCTCAGACACGGCGCCCGCGGCGTTTGGCGGCACCTCTTCGCCGAGGCATGCCGCCATGACGCGCCAGAAGCGATTCTGCGGATTGCCGTAGTAAAAGCTGTGCGCGCGAGACAGCACCGATGGGAAGGAGCCGAGGACGAGCACGCGCGAGCGCTCGTCGAAAACCGGCTCGAACCCATGCGATATGTGCTGGTATTCCGCCATGCCCGCCCCCTCACGCCCTGCGCGGCGCATCCGTCCGCCCGGTATTCTCAGTATTATCTCTCGCGATCGACGGCGCTCCGGCGAGAACGCCCCCACGCTACAATGAACCAACGACACGTTCCCCACGCAATGGAGGCAGCCATGGGAAAGCGCTACCTTATCGTCATCGACATGCAGAACGACTTCGTAGACGGCGCCCTCGGCACACCCGAGGCGCAAGCCATCGCGCCCGCCGTAGTCGAAGCGGCGCGCTCGTTCGACGGCGAGGTCGTCTTCACGCTCGACACGCACGGCGACGACTACCTCTCCACACAGGAAGGCACAAATCTGCCCGTCGCGCACTGCATTCGGGGCACCGACGGCTGGCAGCTCATCGACGGCCTTGACGCCATCCGGCGCGACCGCGAATCCCCCGTCTTCGAGAAGCCCGCCTTCGGTTCGCCGGCACTCGCCCATTGGCTGGCGCAAGAGAACGCGGCCGACCCCATCGAGTCCATCGAGCTCGTGGGCGTCTGCACCGACATCTGCGTCGTCTCAAATGCACTCATCATCAAGGCGACGCTGCCCGAGGTCCCCGTCTCGGTCGATGCCAGCCTCTGTGCCGGCGTAACGCCCGAGGCGCATCGGGCGGCGCTCATGACCATGGCAAGCTGCCAGGTGGCCATTCTCAACCGCGCGTCGTAGCAACCCGGCGCAGCCTGCGCAAGCGAGGGCCCGGCACGCCTGTATGCCGGGCCCTCTTCTGACTCTCCTGCCTGCATGCGGCGCGTCCGCGCCCGGGCGTTCGCGCTACGCCAGCCCCAGCGCCATGCCGCACAGCCTCACCGCAAGCGCGACCACCCACGCCACGCCGCACTGCATGAGCACCACGATAAGGGCGTAGCGGCCGCCGAGCTCGTTCTTCACGGCAGAGATCGCCGCCACGCAAGGCGTGTACAGCAACACGAACGTCAAGAACACAAATGCCGTGAGCGGCGTGAACAGCTGCGCGAGCGCCGCCGTCGAACCACCCATGAGCACGGTAAGGGTCGCGACGACGTTCTCCTTCGCACCAAAACCAGCCGCCAGCGCCGAGGCGGAAATCCAGTTTCCAAATCCCAGGGGCACGAACACCGGCGCGATAAGCGTGCCGAGCGCCGCGAGCATGCTCTGCGCCTGATCGGTCACCACGTTGAAGCGAATGTCGAAGGTCTGCAGGAACCAGATGACCACACTTGCCACGAAGATGATGGTGAACGCCTTGGTGGCAAAGCCCTTCGCCTTGTCCCACGCCAAAAGCAGCGTGGTCTTCGCAGAGGGCAGACGATAGTTGGGAAGCTCCATCACAAAGGGGACGGGATCGCCGTGAAACGCCGTGTGCTTGAGCACGAGCGCCACGAGCACACCGACCACCATGCCCAGCAGATACAGCGACACCATGACCAGCGGCGCATAGTCGGGGAAAAACGCAGCCGAGAACAGTGCATACACCGGAAGCTTTGCCGAGCAGCTCATAAAGGGCGTGAGCATGACCGTCATCTTGCGGTCGTGTTCAGAGGGAAGGGTGCGCGTCGCCATGATGGCGGGGACGCTGCAGCCGAAGCCGATGAGCATGGGCACGAAGCTTCGACCGGAAAGGCCCAGCTTGCGCAGGATCTTATCCATGACAAAGGCGACGCGCGCCATGTAGCCAGAGTCTTCGAGCACCGAAAGCAGCAAGAACAGCACCACGATGATGGGCATGAAGGACAGCACGCTGCCCACGCCGGCAAAGACGCCGTCGATCACCAGCGAATGAACGACCGGATTGACGCCAAAGTCGTACAAGGCGTGGTCAACGATGCCCGTGAAGGCCTGTATCGCAAGCTCGAGCAGGTCGGAAAGGCGCTGGCCGACCACATCGAAGGTAAGCCAGAACACGAGCATCATGATGAGGATGAAGACCGGGATCGCGGTGTATTTGCCGGTAAGGACGCGGTCGGCCGCCACACTGCGCAGATGCTCTCGGCTTTCGTGCGGCTTCACGACGCTTTGGGCGCACACATCCTCGATAAACGAGAACCGCATGTCGGCAAGGGCTGCCATGCGGTCGGTGCCCGACTCCTCTTCCATCTGGGAGATGATGTGCTCGACGGCGTCGAGCTCGTTTTGCTCCAGCGCAAGCGCCTGCGTGACGAGCCGGTCGCCCTCGATCAGCTTGGTCGCGGCGAAGCGCACGGGAATGCCCGCCGCCTGCGCGTGGTCGTCGATGAGGTGGCAGATGCCGTGGATGCAGCGGTGGAGCGCCCCGCCGTCGGGACCGTCGGGAGCACAGAAGTCAACGCGGCCGGGACGTTCGCGATAGCGAGCGACGTGCAGCGCATGCTCGACGAGCTCTCCGATGCCCTCGTTTTTGGCGGCAGAGATCGGCACCACGGGAATGCCGAGCGCCGCCTCAAGCGCGTTCACATATACCGACCCGCCGTTGGCGGACAGCTCGTCCATCATGTTGAGCGCGAGCACCATGGGCAGGTCGAGCTCCATGAGCTGCAGGGTGAGGTAGAGATTGCGCTCGATATTGGTGGCGTCCACGATGTCTATGATCGCATCGGGATGCTCGTCCAGGATGAAGCGCCGGCTCACGACCTCCTCGCTCGTGTAAGGCGACAGCGAGTAGATGCCCGGCAGGTCGGTGATGCGCGCGTTCGCATGCCCCCTGATCTGGCCGTCTTTGCGATCGACCGTGACGCCCGGGAAATTGCCCACGTGCTGATTCGAGCCGGTGAGCTGGTTGAACAGCGTGGTCTTGCCGCAGTTCTGGTTGCCGGCAAGCGCAAACGAGAGCGGCGCCGACTCGGCAAGCGCCGAGCCCGAACGCCGCGGCCGGGCGGCGCCCTCGCCAAATGCGGGATGTGCGACCGAGGGGCCCCTGGAGTCACGTCGCGGGCGGTCGTGTGCGTCATGCACCCCGGTGAGCGCGATGTGCGCCGCGTCGTCTCGGCGCAAGGTGAGCTCATAGCCGCGCAGACGGATCTCCATCGGGTCGCCCATCGGGGCGTACTTCATCATGGTGACCTCGGTACCCGGCGTGAGCCCCATATCCAGTATGTGCTGGCGCAGTGCCGCGTCATCGCAGTCGACCGACGCGATGATTGCATCTTTTCCTATTTCAAGCTGCTCGAGGGTGGTCTGGCCACCCTCTCCCCCATGGCGCATGTCTTTCATACCGTTCCTCACAACGATGTTAACCGTAGCTATTTTATGTATCTGGCGCCGCGGTGGCGAGCAGAGTCGATACGAGCATGGGATGTACAATGCGTTAGCTATGGCTAACTCTCAAACAGCCTTCGACGCGCTTCCACATCAATGAGGATGAGCCGCCCCCTATCGCGGAATAAGGTGTGCGTAGGCACGCTTGAGGTCGCGGATGCGATCAAGGCCTTCAAGCGCCTTCCCATCCAGACGCGCGCCAACAGCCACCACCAAAGCATCAAGCAAGGCGACGGCGCTCGTCATGGAATGATAGGCGCGCGGCTCCCCACGATAGGTATACAGAATCACATCCGCCTTCTGACCTCCCCCTTGCACCATTCGATCGGTAAAGATGACGGTCGTGCAGCCACATCGTCTGCCCACATCGATGAGCACCTGCCCTTCGACCGGCACGCGCTGAAAGCCAAACAGCACGATAGCGTCGCCGGCACCGGCATAGGCAAGACCTTCCATGAGTTCCGAACCACCAGATGCCAGTCGCTCTACGGCGATTCCATACCGCTTCAGCCTGAACTCCAGCAGCTCTGCCAGCGCGCCGGCAGCGCCCTTGCCATGAAGGTAGACCCTACGCGCGCCGGCCACCGCCCCAACCGCCCGTTCGAACTGAGCCGCATCCAGGCCTTCCAGCGTGGTCTCGATGTAATCACGCTGCTGGATCATGAACGCACGCGCGTCTCCCCCGCTTTCGTCAATGCTGGCGGATATCTTGTCCGCAGGACCTAGCGTCTGCGACGCCACGCCGTTTTTTAGCGCTTTGAAGTCGTCGAATCCGGCATGGCGCGCAAAACGCGAGATGGTGGCTTCGGACACCTCGAGGCGGCGCGCAACCTCTTTGATTGAGAGCAGCAGAAACTCCTGCGGATTCGTGACGATATAGTCCATGATCACCTGTTCAGCGGGAGTATAGGCGGTCTGCTGCCTAAACAGCGCCGGGTCGGTCATGGCGGCCTCCTTTGGATAGGGAAACGGTGCAGCGGCCTTGCCGCCAGCCATCTCGTGGCTCGTCGGGCGAGCCGTTACTCGGCGCCGGCAAGCAAAACGTCCACATAGCTACCGCCTAAACGGTCGATCTCCTTCAGAGCGCGCTTGAGAAGGCCGGCAGTCCTCACCCGAAATGCAAGGTCATCGGCAAACTCGATAGTAAACGCACCCGCGAGCACCTGTTTGCGCAGCTCCGAAACCGTGTCCACGGCACGCTCCATGCATGTCGCAACGCAGCCGTATTGAAATGCCTGGTGCGTATCGCTACCCGACACCATGGGAATCCCCAAACGGCGTGCGAAGGCACCGGTGCGCTCGATGGCGTCATCCCGACCATGGGCGAGATCTTTGCCGTTCAGATCAACGAACTCAAACGCCTCGAGCGCCTCATCCGGCTGCTCTGGAATATGCCCGGGCTCGCGGAATGGGTGCGCGCACCCAAAGAACAGCTCGCGCCGGCGCACCTCTTGCCCCAGCTCCGCCAGGGACAGAAAGGAGCCCTTTGGCTTATGGAGCTCAAGCGCGCGGTTGAAATCAAGAATCTCCTCCATGGTACCCAGCACCAACGTATGGCCGCCTTCCGCGACATCGATCTCCATGCCGGGAAAGACCAGAAGGCCGCCCACGTCAAAGGCGTCTCCGCGACGATCATAACGCGCAGCGATATCTGCATACACCTCTTCAAATCCCAGCGTGTTGAAATGCTCGGTCAAACAGATGGCGTCAAGACCGGCGCGTCGCGCCTCGGAAAATAGCCAGTCGGTATACGCGGGCGAGTACTTCAGGTACTTAGCAAGCTTGCCGTGGGTGTGAAAATCGATACGCATCTACAGGACCTCCAGAAGGGCGGGCAGCGCCAAGCAGAACAACGCATAGGCCGCCGACGCAGCGATGAAGACGGCGTCGTTGCTGCCGACAGCAAGCGACGAGAGGCGGATCTTGAGCACGTCTGGATTGGCAGACGCGTAGCGGTAGCCTTTGAGTTCAAGAGCCTCGACCGTGGTGCGGGAGCGCTTCGCCATGTTGAGCATAAGCGGATAAAACGACTGCACGATGGTTTTCACCTGATAGACCAACCAACGCAGTTTTCCCAGCAGGGTGTCGTGCGCAGGTGCCCTGCCTCGCAGGCGAAATGAGAGCAGTATGTTCTGCAGCTCTTCCATCATGATGGGCAGGATGCGGTAGGCAAATGAGATAGAAAACGACAGCCGCTCAGGAAAACCAAACCACAGCAGGCCGCTTGAGAGCCTGTCAGGGTCAAGGCCCGAGAACACCGTAATGGATGCCAACGAGCAGGATGCGACTTTGAGCGTAAGCACCAGAAGCGGCGTCAACGTATCGGCGTTGCCCCCAAAGACCAGCGCGGCCACAAACATATAGCCCGTTTGCGCGAACACGCCCACGGCAAAGATGACCAGCACCAGAGGCGCCACGCGCGCCAAGCGTGTTGTGACGGCAGTAAAGAGAAACATCGCCAGCAGCATGGGTACGCTGCCCATAAACCATGGTGCTATACCGAAAAAGAGGTACCAGACAATGAGCACGCGCGGATCCAAGGCCGCAATGGGAGTATCGTCATTTCCGTAGGCGTTTTTAAGCACCTGGTTTCGCACATAGTCGATAGACACCTTGTCCATCACATTTTCCGAAAGCTTCTCAAGCATGGAAAGCCAGTCTCCTTTCGTCTAGGCAACCAGGCTCCTGCTCCCCATCTCCTGCCGGAGCATCCTCCGCAGCCGCAAGGGCAAGCGCACGATAGCCATCGAAACACATGAGAAAATCCTCGATGTCGTAGCACACGGCACCTGGATCGAGGGCATGTGCCATTCGGAAAATCTCAGGCGGGCGAATGCCTGACGCCTCGACCACCCGCCGGTCTTGAAACACCTCGTCCGGGGTTCCATCCCCTATCACGCGTCCATGGTCAAGCACGATCACCCGGTCTGCAAACTGGCACACAAGCTGCATATCATGGGTAGCGATGATTACGGTATCGGTAATGCCGCGTAGGTCGGCGACCGTGCGAACGATTTCCCGACGCGTAGCGATATCCAGATTTGCAGTGGGCTCATCCAGCAACAATATCGGGGGATCGAGCGCGATGCCGATGGCAAGAGAGGCGCGCCGCATCTGGCCGCCAGACATGAGGCGACCGTCGCGATCGGCGAGGTCATGCAAGCGGAAGCGATCGATGAGCGCCTGAGCGCGGTCTCGCCGGCCGTCCACCCCACGGGCGCGCATGGCAAATTCAATATCTGCCCGAACGGTATCTTTGATGAACATCTGCTCGGGATTTTGATAAACCAGCGACACCCGATCCGAAAGCTCCTCCGGAGCAAGCTCGCGCGTGGAGGCGCCCGCCAGCGCCACCGTCCCGCTTGTCGGCTTTACAAGCCCGCACATGAGCTTCATGAGCGTTGTCTTGCCTGCGCCATTTGACCCGACCAGCGCCACTTTCTCGCCCGCATGGATGGTAAGGTCCAACTGGTCGAAGACCGTGACCGGGTCGCCCTTGACGCTGCGATAGGCGACGCAGACCTGCTTAAAGGCGACGGCCGGCTCATCGCTCGACGAAGCGGAAACGCCCGGAGCACCAGCGGCGTGAAATGGAATGCCCGCGAATGCGCCGACCCCCTCATCAACCGTTGTCGGCAGCGGGACCGCCGCGTCGAGGATTCCCGTGTCCTTGAGCTCTTGCGCCGCCTGGGCAATTTGTGGCGGATATATATCGCTCGCTCTGAGGTCGTCGAGCTGACGCAGAGCATCGCGAGCGGGCATCACCCATGAGACGGCGCCGCCGTTCATGAGCACGGCATGGCGGCAGAACTCCGCGATAAAGTCGGTGTGATGCTCGATGACGATGACGGTCTTGCCAAAGCGCTCGTTCAGGTCGCGCAAGACCTCGTAGGTCTGGTGCGCGTGAAGGGGGTCGAGCTGCGCCACCGGCTCATCCAGAATAATGACCTTCGGCTCCAAAGCGAGGGCGCCCGCGAGCGCGAGCAGATGCTTCTGGCCGCCGGAAAGCGACCAGACGTAGTCGCGAGCCCGTTCGGAAAGACCGCAGAGCTCGAGCGCACGCATGCCACGCTCCACATAATCAGGCTGAGCATAGTTGAGACATGCAAATGACGCTTCATCGAGCACCGTAGGGCGAACGAGCTGGTTCTCAAAATCCTGATAGACATAGCCCACATGACGTGCGAGCTCTCCGATAGAAACCGTCGGCGCATCCAGCCCGTCCACCACAAGCGAGCCGGACAGGTCGCCCGCGATAAACTGCGGAATAAGGCCGTTGATCGCCTTGCACAGCGTCGATTTGCCGCAGCCATTCGCCCCCATCACCGCAAGGAAGTCGCCCTCCGCAACCTCAAGATCCACATTGCGGAGGGTAGGCTTCTCGGCGCCGGGATAGGTAAAGGTAAGGTCATGAATTGAGATGATCGGCATGTCCCAGCCCCTTGGAACCTAAGCTCGGCTCAGCTTCGCGGAGCGGAAAAGGCAGTAGCATGCGACCAGCGCAATCACAACGGCAACCAGCAGTCCGACAAAAATCGCCTGCATATCGCCTGCCCAATCCGCCTCCCACTCGACAATGCTCATGCCGGCCTCGGAAAGGCAGGCGGCGCCCGCGGCGACGACGAACAATGCAACGGATGCGGCGGCGAGCCTGCCTACGACGGGACGCGGGGCGTTTTCGGGGGTGCGTGGCTTCATGCCCAGCAGAGGCTCAATCTTTCCATAGAGGCGCGGCACCAAGAAAAGCGTCGGCAGCAGGCAGAACAGTATTCCCGAAAACAGAAGGTCGTTCACAGCGGCAAAGCCCTCAGTAAAGAAGACCGACTCAGGCAGGCCCGGAACAGCCTCGAACTCCTCAACCGCAAAAACCACCTTCAAGATGTCCACACCGGCGCTCATGGCAAGCTGCAAGGCGGTGGCGCCAAAGGCAGCGACGCCCACCAGCTTGAGATTGCGCGGGTCGTGCACGACCGTTCCAGCAAGATAGACCGCGATGCTCACGGTAAGAAACTTCTCAACCTCGCCTATTCCTCCAAACTGGCCGAGCATTATCTCGCTGAATACCAACTCTCCCGTGGCTGCGCCGAGCGCGACCGAGAGCGGGTCGAACAGCATGGCAAGCGTAAGCGGAATAAACAGGAAAAACTCGACCGAGAACTCAACGATACCCACCTGTACCGACGGGATGAGCTCTGAAACAAGCGTTGCAAGCCCGTAGAGCGACATGCTCAGCACGAAGACCATGAGCTTATGCGACTGAGCGGTTTGCTCCGCAGATGTAACCGACATGGGATTCCCCTCTCTGTGACAATGTGACAAATGAAAGAACTCAGTTTTTGAATGAAAATGGCCATAATCAGCTGCCTTACAAAACGCTGACAAAGCTCACCGCCCTGGGCCAACGCCGAAGTGTTCACAGATGCGCATATACTTGTCGTTGACATTCGCGCCACAAGCGCCACCAACATGAACGGAGGAAACATCATGTACGGAAGCACCGCTGCCCTTCGCGCCGTCGTCTTCGATATGGGCGGCGTGCTCATGACCTTCGACGGCCTGTTTTTTGCCCAGCAGTACACCGACTCCGATGAGGACGCGCACCTGCTTGCCGGCGCCTACTTTGGACGCCGCGAATGGTCGCTGCTCGACGCCGGCGTCATCGCCGTGCCCACCATGGAGCGCATTGCCCAAGCGCACCTGCCCGAGCGCCTTCACCCCAACCTGCACGCATGTGCCGCGGAGTGGCAGCGCTACTCTCGGCCCATCGAACCCACCAACCGCCTTGCCCTGCGCCTCAAGGATGAGGGCCTGAAGGTCTATCTGCTCTCCAACGCATCGACCGAAATCGACAAGCAACTCAATCACTGCCCCGCCTACCAGGTTATGGACGGACGCGTGGTCTCCGGCTTCGAGCGCCTCATGAAGCCAGACCCCGCCATCTATACGCTGCTGTGCGACCGCTATGGGCTCGACCCCGCGTCCTGCCTGTTCATCGATGACAACCAGGACAACTGCCGCGGAGCCGAGGTGGCGGGCATGAGGGCGTTCCATTTCACCGGAGACGCCGACGCCCTTGCCGCGTTCATCGACGGGCTGCCCCGCTAGAAAGCAGGACCGCCGGCATCCCAAACGGGTGTCCCGAGGCGCCATCGCCTCCGACGCCTCGCCCCTTGCCAGGCCAGCACCGGCCAAGAGCAGGGAGGGCCCGCCGCGGGAGCCGGCGCGCCCTCGAGAACGGCCCCGGATCGCATGCGCCCTTGGGCGTGTAGAATCCGACCGCCGAACGTCCTAATCGCATGAGCGGCCCACCTTTTCGGTATGATGGGTGGGAAGACCAGCGGCAGCGCCGCAATCCTGCATACCTATAGGAGGATGCACATGAAACTCTGGGATAAGATCAAGGGCACCGTCACGCCCGACTCGGGCGTCGAGACTCCGCAGGCTGCATCGTTCGCAACCCGCCCGGACACCATCTACTCGCCGGTATCCGGTATCCTCATGCGTCTTGAGGAGATCAACGACGAGGTCCTCTCCGCCCACCTCTTTGGCGAGGGCTACGGCATCCTTCCCACCAGCCGCACGCTCTATGCCCCTGCAAACGGCCGCATCGCCGCGACCACGGTGACCAACCATTCCATCGGCATGCTCACCGACGACGGCGAGGAAATCATCATGCACATCGGTCTGGGCACCGTGAACATGAACGGAAAGGGCTTCACCTGCTTCGTCAACCAGGGCGATGTCGTGAAGGCGGGCACCCCGCTCATCGCCTTCGAGCCCGAGGCGATCTCCTCTGCCGGCTATGAGGATGTCGTGACGCTCATCATCTCCAACGTGGGCGACAGCGTCCGCGTGAATCACATCGGCAGCTCGGGTACCCTGCTCGGCGGACGCCCCCTCGTGAAGGTCGGCGACCCGCTGCTCGTCGTACGCAAGTAGCCTGCGCTTTGACCTGCGCGAACACATCAGCTTGCAGCTGGCGCGAACGCGTCAAGCTGCCTTGGAACTGACGGGGGCCCGCACGGGCCCCTTTGCTTACCGAGTAGTTACGCGCGGATATCGAAATCTTTTTAAGAATCCGTCCTAATAGCTACCAATCCGGAAACATTTAGCGCATAATAGTCGTGTACGCGCGCGGCAACCGGAGAGGGACCGAAGGGACCGGGTCGCCGCGCAATCGCCTGCGTTCTAAGGAGAACAGCATGAAGTTTGTTTGCCCCGTCTGCGGTTATGTCGAGGAGTTCGACGGCGAGGAGCTGCCCGCCGACTTCAAGTGCCCCCAGTGCGGCGTCTCCGGTGACCGCTTCATCAAGCAGTCCGAGACCGAGATGACCTGGGCCGCCGAGCACGTCGTGGGCGTCGGCAAGCTGCCCGAGGTCTCCGAGGACATCGTCAACGACCTGCGCGCCAACTTCGAAGGCGAGTGCAGCGAGGTGGGTATGTACCTGGCCATGGCTCGCGTCGCCCATCGTGAGGGCTATCCCGAGATCGGCCTGTACTGGGAGAAGGCAGCCTTTGAGGAGGCCGAGCACGCCGCCAAGTTTGCCGAGCTTCTGGGCGAGGTCGTGACCGACTCCACCAAGAAGAACCTCGAGATGCGCGTCGAGGCCGAGAACGGCGCCACCGCCGGCAAGACCGACCTTGCCAAGCGCGCCAAGGCTGCCGGCCTGGACGCCATCCACGACACCGTGCATGAGATGGCTCGCGACGAGGCCCGTCACGGCAAGGCGTTCGCCGGCCTGCTCAAGCGCTACTTCGGCTAATATCGCTCGCTCGAGCGCAGCAGAGCACCGCGTAAGCAAGAGGCGCCTCCGAGAAATCGGGGGCGCCTCTTATTTTATGGCCAATGTGGAACCGCAACCTTGCCAGAATCGCCAACGGCCTGGACCTCGGAGAAAAAGGATTCGCTTTTCCTACATTTAGCCGAGGGGATGAACATGATCGCGAAATGGACAAGGCTTCTACCAGGCTTTTTATTACACGACTAGAGCGCTCTATCTCACACTGCCGCCGTAAATGTCGGAAAGGCGCGCTTGTTTGAACGAAGACCGCCCCAGCAGCCTCGAGCAGAGGAGCTGGGGCGGTCCAAAGCCAATAGCTCATACCTTATCGGCACGAGAATCTCCGGTTGCGTGACGGCACGCGTCGGCGCAACCCAGGAGCGGCGTGCGGGTGCCTAGTAGCGACCGCCGCGTCCGCCGCGATCGCCGAAGCCGCCGCGTCCGCCACGGTCGTTGTGGCCACCGAATCCGCCACGACCGCCACGGTCGCCGAAGCCGCCGCGGCCGCCACGATCACGGTCGCCGAAGCCGCCGCGTCCGCCACGGTCGCCGCCGAAGCCGCCGCGGCCGCCACGGTCGCCGAAGCCTCCGCGTCCGCCACGGTCGCCGCCGCGGCCGCCGCCGAAGCCGCCGCGTCCGCCGCGATCGCCGAAGCCTCCACGTCCGCCGCGATCGCCGCCGCGGCCGCCGCCGAAGCCGCCGCGGCCGCCACGGTCGCCGCCGCGCTCGTCGCGCTTCTCGGCGGGACGGTCGAGACCCATCTCGGTGAGCGGGTCGATGACCATGTCAAGCAGGGAAAGCAGCTGCTCGGCGGACTCAGCAGAGAGCTGCGGGATATACTTCTTGCGCTTCTTGCCCTGGGCCTCGGCGAGCTCCATGGCATCCTCGCTGGCGAAGACCACCACGTGACGCATGTCGTTGTCCTCGGGCTCGACGCGAGCGACGATGTCCTGCTTCTCGGCCTGGATCAGGATGTCGTTGAGCTCACGGAGACGCATGCCCATGAGGTCGGCCATCTCCTTCTCCTCCATCTTGGGCTTGAGCTCAAGAAGCTTGAGGGCGCGCTTCAGCGTGTTCAGGCGCTCGGCCTCCTCGGCCGCCTGCTCGGCGAGCACGTCGCGGCGGGCACGCATAAGGCGAGCGGCACGGTTCAGCTTATCGAAGAGCTGGTCGTCCAGGTTCTCAGGAGCCACCTTGCCGTCCTGATCGGCAGCCTCGTCCTCCTCGCTGTCGTCCTCGGCCGCATCCTCGGCCTCGTCGTCGGCCAGAATCGACGCGTCCTCAACATCCATCTCGTCAAACTCGGACACGCCTGCGATCGCGGCGGCCTCGGCCATCGTCTCGTCCATCTCGTTGTCCATCTCTTCAACTTTGCCGAACTCAGTCATGCACGTTCCTCCTGCGCCTTCCGGCGCTTGTCATGGGCGCGAATCTCGCGCCAGTCTTTCGTGGGCCCATCGCCCGATATTCCAGCCTTTCGGCTCGTTGCAAGTGTAGGCGGGATGATCGTCCGCACCACGAAGAATCTGTGTGCACACAAAATCGCCCCGGCCTTCAGACCGGGGCGATAGACCGCGTCAATCCCTGAGGCGCGCTGAGGCGCGCCGCCGTCCGGACTAGATGCCGGCGGCCTGGCGCGAGGGCTGCGCCACCATGAGCTCGCGGGCGAGGCGCACCGCCTGAATGCCGAGCGGATAGGTAATAAAGGAGAGGAAGAAGACGAAGCTCGACAGGTCGATGAGGGCTCCCGCGTCCGCGCTCATGCCAAACGCCTTGATGAACTGGCTCAGGATGATCATGGCATAGGTACACCCCACATATTTGAGCACCTTGCCCTTAGTTCCGGTGAACTCGCTCTCGCGCACCAACTTCACGTTCATGGTGCACCACCTTCCCGCCTGTCCCGCGTCCCCGCATGGGGACGACTATGCATATTCAACCTACCCGTGACACACAAAGCGCCTGTCAGGTAATTGTCAGCGGAATGTAAGATGCCGCGAACGTTGCCAATAGAGCCGTGAACGGCGCCGGACCCGCCTCCGACGCCGTTCGCCGCCGCTAGTTTTGACGATAGTGCTCGAAGAAGTCCGCAAGGTCGTCGAGCGCCTCGCGCAGAATACCCATACGCGGCAGATAGACGATGCGGAAGTGGTCCGGCTTGCCCCAATTGAAGCCGCCGCCGCGCGTGATGAGGATGCGTTTCTCGTGCAGCAGGTCAAGCGCGAACTGCTCGTCATCCGTGATGTTGAAGCGCTCGACATCCATCTTCGGGAAGATGTAGAAGGCTGCCTTCGGCTTGACCGCGGTGATGCCCGGAATGGCGTTCAGCGCCTCGTAGACATAGTTCCGCTGCTCATACACGCGCCCGCCCGGCGCCACGTAGCCCTTCACGCTCTGATGGCCGCCGAGAGCGGTCTGAACGATGGACTGCGCGGGCACGTTCGAGCACAGGCGCATGTTGGAGAGCATGTTCACACCGAGGACGAAATCGCGCATGCAGCGCTTGTTGCCGGAAAGAATCATCCATCCGATGCGGTAACCGGCGATCATATGGCTCTTCGACAAGCCCGAGAACGTCACGCAGGGAAGATCGGGGGCGAGCGAGGCGATGGAGACGTGCTCGATGCCGTCCATGCACAGGCGGTCGTAGATCTCGTCAGAGAAGATCATGAGCTGATGCTTCCGAGCGATCTCGACGATCTGCTCGAGCACCTCGCGCGGATAGACCGCCCCCGTGGGGTTGTTGGGGTTGATGATCACGATCGCCTTGGTGGCAGAGGTGACCTTGGACTCGAGGTCGGCCAAGTCGGGGTTCCACTCCGCCTCCTCGTCGCAGATGTAGTGAACCGGCGTGCCGCCGGCAAGGGTTGCGCAGGCAGTCCACAGCGGGTAGTCGGGGCTAGGGATGAGAATCTCGTCACCCGTGTCCAGCAGCGCGTTCATGCACAGCTGGATGAGCTCGGAAACGCCGTTGCCGGTGTAGATGTCATCCATGCCAACGTTTGGCAGCCCCTTGAGCTGGGCGTACTGCATGATTGCCTTGCGTGCTGAAAACAGGCCGCGAGAGTCCGAATAGCCTTCGCACTCCGGAAGCTGCTGGCGCATGTCGGTGACGACCTCGTCGGGGGTGCGGAAGCCGAAGGGTGCCGGATTGCCGATGTTGAGCTTCAGGATGCGCAGCCCTTCCGACTCCATGCGGGCGGCCTCATCGGCAACGGGGCCGCGCACGTCATATAGAACGTTGTCAAGCTTGGAAGACTTTTTGAACTCACGCATGGGGATGCTCCTTTGCGAAACTGATGATGACGGAACGGGCGCCGCCGCCTGCGACGCGACATGAGCTGAGTCCCGAGAAGACGGGCCCCGACGGGCGGCCTCACGCCGCGCGGAAGCTCGCCCTCCGCTTGATGCGGCTTTGCCCGCCCCGGCGCCCTTGGCGCATGCGCCCTGCATGTCCGCGCCGGCGAGCCACGCCGCATCGACCGAAAGGATGTCGGCGAGCAGGCGCATCACGTCGCGCCGCGGCACGGTTTTTCCGCTTACATATTGGCTTACCTGGCTTTTTCCCAACCGCTCGCCACGCTGGGCGGCGCAACGAATGAGATCGGCCTGCTTCATGCCGGCATTCGCCAAGGCATGTCTTAGTCGCTCTGAAAACGTCTCGCCCACGGCATGTCACTCCCGTCAGATTCAAAATTGAACTTAGGTTCAATTTTTATGGGAGTATACCACGTTGATATTGAACTATTAGTTCAATTTTCACATCATGCGATGCACAAGGTTCAAAGTTATACGCGCACCACCCACGACACGGACGCGCCGACAGCCGCCGCCCCCAAGAGGGGCGCGCGCCGGCGGCGCGACGGGCCTTGGAGTCCGGCGGCCATCTATCCCCCCAACGCGGCTCGGTACAACGCCTTATAGGTGACACCCTCCTGCGAAAGCACGCTTTTGAACAGCGTGACGCGGCAGGCCGTGGCCGGAGCGGGGAACATCGGGCCGTCCAGCGGCCGCCTGGGCAGCGCCGCGCGGCGCGCCAGGGTGATATGCGGACGAAAGGCCTTCTGGTCGTAGCCGACGCCCGCGACATCGAGCTGGTCGCGCACGGCAGATGCAAGGGCATCGAGCTCAGGGGTCAGCCGTAACCCCAGCCACAGCGTGGCGTCGTGCGGACGGCCGAACGTGCCGAGGCCGTCGGGGACAAGCTGGATGGCAGGCGCGCCGCCGCAAGCAAGATCCATGGCGTCCACCACCTGGCGCGCAGCCGCCTCATCGATCTCCCCAAGAAACGCCAGCGTCACATGGTAGGTGTCACGCCGCATGAAGCGGCCGCGGACCTGCGCCTGGAGCTGACGCGCAAGCACGGCGACGTCCGCCTCGAAATCTTGCGGAAGCTCCAGCGCGATGAACGCACGCACACCGATCACCTTCCCCTATACCAAAGGAGGCGCCACCCCCTGGATGCCGCCTCCCCCGTCGAGTCACCTTGAAGGGCCTCGCTACTCCCTGCCATCCCAGCAGTAGGTGCATACCTTCGCGGGATCGATGCCGATGGCCTCGAGCATGCCCGGCAGGCTCTGATAGCTCAGAGAATCGAACCCCAGCTGTTCGCAGATCTGACGCAGCATGCATTTGCCGCGCTCGGTCGAGCTGTCAGCATACTCATCGAGGTGCTTGTCGCCCTCCTCGCCCTCAAGCTCGCGCACCACGCGGCGCGCGATGAGGTCCTGGTCGGACTTGCCGCGCGAGAAGCTGAGGTATTTGCAGCTGAACATAATCGGCGGGCAGGCCGAGCGCATGTGCACCTCGGTGGCACCCGCCTCGTAAAGAAAGTCCACGGTGTTGCCCAGCTGCGTGCCGCGGACAATGGAGTCGTCGACGAGCAGCAGGCGCTTGCCCTCGATAAGCTCGGGCACGGGAATCTGCTTCATCTCGGCGATGCGGTCGCGAACCGCCTGGTTGGTAGGCATGAAGGAGCGCGACCAGGTGGGGGTGTACTTGATGAACGGACGAGCAAACGTGACGCCGCACTCATTGGCATAGCCGATGGCATGCGGAAGGCCGGAATCCGGCACGCCGGCAACGTAGTCGACCTCGGGAAGCGTGCCCGCCGCCGCCTCGTCGCGCGCCATGATGCGTCCGTTGCGATAGCGCATGACCTCGACGTTCACGCCCTCGTAATTTGAGTTGGGATAGCCGTAGTACACCCACAAGAAGGCGCAGATCTTCATCTCCGAAGTGGCTGGCGAGAGCGTCTCGTAGCCCTCGGCCGTGACGCGCACGATCTCGCCCGACCCCAGCTCGTAGGCGTCCTCGTACCCCAGCTTATGGTAGACAAAGCTTTCAAACGAGATGCAGTAGCCCTCGCCGGCCGTGTCCCGCCCGATGATGACCGGCAGACGGCCCATGCGGTCGCGCGCCGCGAAGATGACGCCGTCTTCGGTCATGACAAGCAGGGTGAGTGAGCCCTCGACCTGCGATTGGGCAAACTTGATACCCTCGACAAGGTCGTCCTTCTGGTTGATGAGCGCCGCCACGAGCTCGGTATGGTTCACCGCGCCGGAGCTCATCGCCATGAACTGGGCGCCGCCCTGCTCGAAATAGCGCTCGATGAGCTCGTCGGCGTTGTTGATGATGCCCACGGTCGTGATGGCGAACGTCCCGTGGTGGCTGCGGACGAGCAGCGGCTGCGGATCGGTGTCGGAAATGCAGCCGATGCCGCTCGTGCCATGAAAATGCTCGAGGTCCTTGTCGAAACGGGAGCGGAACGGAGCATTCTCAATCGAGTGGATCTCCTTTTGGAAACCGCCCGTTCCCTCACAAAACACCATGCCGGCACGTCTGGTCCCCAGATGCGAGTGATAGTCCACGCCAAAGAAGACGTCCAGCACCACGTCGCGCTTGGATGCCGCGCCAAAGAAACCGCCCATATGCTCTCCCCTTGCAAATCGCGTCGTTTGTCGTTGTGTCGCGGTGGCCGATTCGAGGGCTTCATTATAGGACACACAACCTGCACCGCAGGTGGAGCAGGCATATCGCGAAGGCAACACAACTGGGCGGCGCCTCGCCTACTCTTTGACAACCTGCCCCTGGTCGTCCTCCGGCGAGATTCGCCCGCCCGCAGCGCGCGCTTCCTCAAATGCCGCCTTCATGGTCTTGTTGCCCCGCGTGAGCTTCTTGATGGTGAGGTCTTGGGCCTTGTCGTTTGCCAAGCGGAGGTTGCGGTCGCTCGAAAGCAGGGCCTCCTTGGTCTTTTGCAGGTGCGCGATGGTCTTGTCGATCTCCTCGATCGCCGTCTGAAACTTACGGCTCGCAAGCTCATAGTTGCGAGAGAAGCCGTCTTGGAACTTAAGCAGCTTCTCCTCAAATGTGGTGACATCGATGTTCTGCTGGCGCACCAGCGCGAGTTCTTGCTTGTAGGAAAGCGAGCTCAGCGCGGCGTTTCTGAGCAGGGTGATGATAGGGATGAAAAACTGGGGGCGAATCACGTACATCTTGGGGAAGCGATAGCCCACATCGACGATGCCCGCATTGTAGAGCTCGCTCTCCGGCTCGAGCAGAGACACCAGAATCGCGTATTCGCAGCCCTTCGTAGTGCGGTCATGATCGAGCTTCTTGAAGAAGTCCTCGTTTTTATGTTTGGTGGCAGTCGTGTCGTTTTCGTTTTTCATCTCAAACATGATCGAGACGATCTCGTTGCCCGCCTCGTCGCATTCGCGGAAGATATAGTCCCCCTTCGTACCCCCGCTCACATCGTTGTCCTTCTCAAAATAGGCATGGGGGAACGCCGTCATGCGAATGCGATTGAACTCGGTCTCGCAGTGCTGCTCGAGCGACTCTCCGACCATCTTGGTGGACAGGCGCGCCTTCATGTCGCGCAGGCGCTCGATCTCTTCATCCTTGTAGCGAATCAGGGCCTCGCTCGTTTTTGCGGCCTGCTCGAGTTCGAGCGCATGGGAGGCCCTGAGCTGCTCGCGCTCGGAAGCGCGCACGGCACGCTCGCTCGCGAGCTGCGAGCGGGCCTCGTCTCGCTCGGAAACAACCTTCGCCACCGCGCGCTCGCGCTCGAGCGCCGCAGCGTTTTTCTGCTCACGCAGCTGGGAGCGCAGCTCCTCGGCAGCGGCCTGCGCACGGCCCATCTCTTCTTGAAGATGCCGGTCGGCCTCGGCCTGAACCTTTTGCAGCTCAAGCTCCTGGCGCCCCTCGAGCGACGCCAGCTCCGCCTTCAGGCGGTCGGCCTCGCGTTGAAGCTCCGCCTGGACTCGCCCCGCCTCGGCGCGCGCCTCGGCCGCCGCCTGCTGGCATGCATGCTCGCGCTCCGAGGACGCCGCCTCGAGCCGCGCGGTCAGCTCGGCGATCTTCGTGTCGCGCTCTGACACGCCCTTTTGAAGGCGGGCCTCCGCCTCCTGCTGGGCGAGCCTGACTGCCTGGTCGCGCTCCTGCTGCAGCAGCTGCTCGCGCTCCCCCAGCTCACGCTTGAACTCATCGGTGCGGACTTGACGCAGAATGTCTGCGTAGCCGGTCTCGTCGACCCGGAACACCGTGCCGCATTTGGGACATTTGATCTCGTTCACGACGCCCCCTATCGAACGTAGGCCATCATGGCATCGAAGGTCGCCTCGGCATCGCGCCGGCCCAAGTCATACACCTGTTGCAACAGCTCTGGATCCTTGACGACCGTGGGCAGCACGATCGGCTCCGATGGGCGAATCACAAATACCTCCCCCTCGCTCTCGAGGCGGGAGAGGCGGTCGCGCTGGTCGTTGTAGCGCAGATGGCGGTTGGCGAGCAGCTCGACCAGCTTGGGATAGCGATGCAGCCAGACCTTCAAAAACGGCATGAGGCCATTGGGCTGCTTGCGATATGAGCCGTCCTGCGTGCACACCACCACACAGCGGCCATAGCCTTGCGAGAGCATCCAATCGTATGGAATGGAATCTGCCGTGCCTCCGTCGAGCAGCTTGCGCCCCTCGAGATGTACGGGACGAGACAGCGCGGGGATGGACGCCGAAGCGCGGATCCACTCGATATCGTCCTCTTGTCCGAGCTCAAGGTCGTGATAGACCGCCTCTCCCGTCTCGATATCGGTTGCCACGACGGTAAATCGCATGGGATTCGCCTGGAAGGTCTCCACATCGAAGACGTCAAGCTCCCATGGCAGGCGTCCATAGGCGAACTTCTTGTTGAAAAGGTCGCCCGTGGTGATGAGGCTGCGCAGGCTGGCATAGCGAGGATCCGCGCAGAAGCGCTTGTTGTACCTGAGCGAGCGTCCGATCTGCAATGACTTGAAGTTGCAGCCGAACGTGGCGCCCGCCGACACGCCCACCGTAGCCGTAGCGGTAAATCCGCGCTCCATCCACACATCGGTGATGCCGGCGGTGTACATGCCACGGAATCCGCCGCCCTCGAGCACCACGCCGACGCTCGGGGCGCCCGGCGCCGTCTGCGGAACAGAAACCCCCCGAACAAATACCTTTTCCTCTTGCTGGGCCACGTCGATACCTCCCTTTGTGATGGAAGGTAGTATAGCGCGGCGCCCGGACACACGCCGAACGCCGCGGGAGAACCGCCGGGCGGCACCCGTCGGCACGCTGCGGGAATCCCCGTCGACGCCGCAGCGTCGACGGGCCCAGGGCTAGTCTCCGCCGAAGATCTCCATGATGTCGGAAAGGGCGGACATGGGGTTTTGCTTCTTCTTTTTCTTGTCCTTGTAGTAGCGGTCATCGTCGTAGCGGCGCTCTTCGCGACGGCGCTCGTCGCGGCGGCGCTCCTCATACGAGTCGCGATCGTCGTAGCTGCTATAGGCCCGACGATCGTCACGCGCTTCGCGACGGTGCTCCTCGCGATAGCTCTGCTCGGCGGTACGGGCGCGCTCGACGATCTTGTCGAGCTCTCCGCGGTCGAGCCAGATGCCGCGGCACTCGGGACAGTAGTCGATCTCCACGCCGTTCTTCTCGCTCATGAGCAGCGTGACGTCTTTGCATACGGGACATTTCATGGTCGGCCCTCTCCACACGAGGTCGGCTCCTCGGCATGACGCGGGCGGCGTCACGCCGGAAGATGGTCACGAGGGTCCTTATACCCAGCGCCTCTCGATATGTTGCAGACGTGGCATCAAAACGGCATGCGCGCAGGCAGGACCGGCCTCCGCGGCGGCACGGGCGTCCAACGAAGGGGCGCCGCTCGGTGACTACACGCCCGAGGAGTTCGACAGCATCATCGACATCAACGTCAAGAGCGTCCTCAACGGCTGCCAGGCAGCCTCCCGCGTGCTTGAAGAGGGAGGCGTGATCATCAATACGAGCTCCATGGTGAGCAAGATGGGCCAGCCCTCCGGCGTGGGCTATCCCATGAGCAAGTTTGCCGTTAACGGCATCACCATCTCGCTTGCCCGCGAGCTGGGCCCGCGCGGCATCCGCGTGAACGCGGTCGCGCCCGGCGTCACCGCAACCGATATGGATGCATCCCTCCCCGAGGAGATGATCAAACCCATCGCCGACGCCATCCCCATGAAGCGCGTCGGTCGGCCCGAAGACGTTGCAAACGCCTTCGTATTCCTGGCGAGCGACATGGCGAGCTATGTCACGGGCGCCGTGCTCCCCGTCGACGGAGGCATGACGGTCTAGCCCAGAAGCGGGTCGCTGGGATTCACGCCACCCAAGCCATGCGCCCGTCCGGCACCATCGGCCAGTCCAAGGCGCTCGACGGTCATCCGCCGGGCGCCCTTTCACACGTGTCGCCGCATCGGTTACCGATTGGAGTCGAGAGCGATCAGGTCTGTTCTCGAAGGCGTGGCGGCGCTAAGCTGGATGGGTTCGCTACAGCGCAGCGCTTCGTGCGGCGCATGGCGCCCGCTGCACCGCTCAGCGCGATCGATACAGACGCGACCGCGCGAAGCGCCCACGGGGAGGGAATCGGCATGGCGATTGATAAGGTTCGTTCGTTTCTGCGCGAACGCGGCATGGAAGACCGCGTGATGGAGTTTGACACCTCGAGCGCCACGGTGGAGCTCGCGGCGCAGGCAGTCGGCGTCGAGCCCGCACACATCGCCAAAACGCTCTCGTTCTACGTCGGAGACCGCGTGGCGCTGATCGTCGCCGCAGGCGACGCGCGCATCGACAATCCAAAGTACAAGGCGCAGTTCCACACCAAGGCCAAGATGCTCTCGGCTGCCGACGCTGAAGAGCGCATCGGCCATGCGGTGGGCGGCGTGTGCCCGTTTGCCGTCAACGACGGCTGCGACATCTATCTCGACGCCTCGCTCAGGCGCTTCGAGGAAATCTATCCTGCCGCAGGAAGCTCGAGCAGCGCCGTCCGCCTCACCTGCGACGAGCTTGAGCAGCTCTGTGCCCCCTGCACCTGGATCGACGTCTGCAAGCTGCCGTCGTAACAACGCTTTGGCGCGTATATACGCCGCGGCAGCGCCGCCCTGGTTCGGACCCGCCCCCGCGCCGAATCAGGGCGGCGCTCCATTTGAGTCCAGAGGCAACGTAGTCTCAGTTTCTTGCTCGAAACGAGGTCAAAAGCGAGACCACGGCCCTTATAGTCTCACTTTTGGCTTGGCACGAGGAATCCAGGGGTCGTAGCGAGCGACGTTCGAATCGGTTGGGGGAGTTCGCGCGCCTACCTGCACCGGCACCCACCTGCACCGCCTCATCACCACATGGCTCCTAGCGCAGCAAGCCTGAGCGCGACCTCTGGTGCGCGCACAGCCCGCACGCCAGTGCCAGCGCTGCCGCGGCAACGAGCGCAAGTGCAGCAGCCTCCCCGCCGGGCGGAATCACCCAGTCTGCACCAGACCACGGCTCGCGGATGCAAAATGTCGCATCGAAGAGCATCGGAGACGCAAGCGGACCCAACACCACAAAGAGCGGGATCGCCTTGAGCAAAACGCCCACGTATCCTGCGCTCACGCGCGAGAGCGCAAACGCGAAGGCAGCCGTCGCAAGTCCGAGCATGAGCACCATCGCCGCACGGATACCAAGATAGAGACCCATGCTCATATCGAACCAGGGGAAGCGCACGTCCCACGCGAGACTCCCGACCATGCTGCTGCCCAGGTCGAACACGCCGAGCACTGCGAGCGGCACCGCATAGGCTGCCAAGCACACCACAGCGATGCCCGCCGCGCTCACAAGCGTCGCCACTAACTGCGCCCACAGCACGCGCTGCCCGCTGCGCGAGGTCAGCTGTAACGGCCGGACCCGGTGCAACCGATCCCGCACGAGCACAGGCGACACGAGCACAAGCGTCGCAGCGAGCACGTGCACGGCTAGATAGCGCATATAGAATCCAAGCATCTCCATGATGTACACGGATAGATATCCATCCTCTGCACGCATCCCGAGCTCGCGAACACGTGCGAAGGCAGCATCCCCAACATACGAGGGCAGCGCAACGGTATAGTCCGGATCGGCGGCGCGAGCGTCCCACCCCACGAGATAGGCCTCCATCTCTTGGATCAGGTAGCCGTCTGCATCCTCGAGCACCGCGGACCACAGCTCGGAGAAGCCATCGTCAGGCAGCTCCATCCCGGCGGCGGCATCCTCCAGACGTGCCTCGTCCGCCGCCCGCAGCTCGTCCCAGCTCGTGATGCCGAGCGCCTGCGCGCGCTCATCCGTCGCAAGAAAGGCCGCCAAGCGCCCCTGCTCCTCCGCGAGGTCCTGAGCGATCTCGGCCCGCTCGCGCGCATCGATGGTAGGGCCGAATCGCCCGGCCCAGGAGCGCGCGAGCATCAGCGTTGTATGCGCCGGCTCGTTGCGTCCCAGGCCAACGGTCACATAATAAGACGGAAAGAGCAAGTAGAAGAGAGCACTGAGCAAAAGCAACGCAAGGACGATCGACAAACGCCAGAGCTTGCGCAGCTCACCGATCACAAGTCTCATACCACCACGTCCCTCCGGGAAAACCGCCGGTACGACCAACCAGCCATCGCCGCCACGCCAACAAGTCCCACGCCCACCGCGACGGCCTCGTGCCAGGGAATGAAGGAGAAGCGCCCTTGGTCGGTAAACCATGCCCAAGCCCGCAGCCATACGTTGACCGGCAAAAATGAGGCTGCCGCGTACATCTCCCACGCCCCCATCCGCGCCGCCATGTCCGAGATAACGGGCATCGACACGCAGGCGGCCGCAAGCGCAAGCGCCGTGCGGTACGCATCGCGAAACAGCGTGCCCCAGGCACTCGCCGTCACCACGGCCATAAGCACCAAAGCCGCCCCGAGCGCACATGTGGCAAGCAAGTATCCCGCTACCGTGAAATCGCCCCAGGTCATGAATGGCTTGATGAGGTTCCCCTCGACCAAGAAGTTGAACTGGCTCGACACGTTCGCACCCATGAGGTCGCCCGCACCTAGGAAGAAGACCGCGCCGCCGAGCGTAGCCGCCGCGAGCAGCACGTAGCACGCAAGCCCCACCGCAGCCGCGCATGCGAGCTTAACCGGCATGATGCGACGGCCAATAGCAGAGGAGAAGAGCATCTGGCGCGTTCCGGCCATCCGCTCCACTTCTTGCAACAAGAGGGCGACAGCAATGCCCGCCAACGCTCCCTCGCCGATCACCGCGGGCATAAGTCTGCCAAAAAGCAGCTGGTGCACGTCGTGGGTGTAGGGCCCTGCGTAGAGATCAAGGGCTGCGCCTGTCGCGGCAAGGTGGTCCACCCGCGCCTGCAACGCCTGGTACTTGCGCTCGATCAGAGCTGCGAGCGACGAGGGTCCCAAAGGGGCTGTGTAGTGCGCGGAGAGCTCTGCCGTATCCATGCCCTCAAAGATGTTCTCGGCCGTCGCCACCGCATCGCCCAGCAGCGCGCGGTCCTCCTCGGTCGCGCCCGCCGCAAAGGCTTCCCGCATCGTCTCGTCGATACGCCCCCCAAAGGAGCGCGTCACCCCAGCCGCCGAGCGCACGTACGGGACCAGGTATGACGACCCCGCAACGATCAATGCGTTGAAGAGCAGGCTCAGTGCAAGGAACCCCGCGAGCACCGGCATCATGGCGAGCTTGCGAAACTCCGCGACCATCAGGGCCCTCATCGGAACCCTCTCCAATTGCGCCACGGAGCGCCCCGGCGCGGACCCGACGCATCCACACCGTCCACGTGCGCGTCGCGATATAGCACCAAGAAGGCATCCTCGAGCGTCGGAGCGCTTGCCACGGCTCCCGCAGGGAGCTCTCCTGCTGCGATGGCTTGCGGCAGCGCAATGCGACGCACCGGTCCCGCCGTACCCTCCCGCTCGCCGAGCCTGAGCTCGCCAGGTAGCTCAGGGGCATCGAGCGGAACCTCAAGGATGCGCCCGACAAGCGGGGCGGTGAGCTCGGATGCGTGCTGATACGCCTTCACCTGCCCGTCGCGAATCAGCACGATCTGCCCAGCGATAGTTTCTATATCTGAAACGATATGTGTCGAGAGGATCACCGTGCGCGTCGCCGCGAGCCCGTGGATGACGCTCCGGAACCGCGCGCGCTCGCGGGGGTCGAGGCCGGCCGTGGGCTCATCGAACAAAAGGATGTCGGGGTCGGCGATGAGCGCCTGCGCGATGCCCACGCGCTGGATCATGCCGCCCGAGAACGTCCGCATGCGGGTGTCGGCCACCTCGGCCAGACCCACCAGGTCGAGAAGCTCCCCGATGCGAGGGTCGGCAACGCGACGCGGCACGCGCTGGAGCGCCGCCACATAGCGCAGGAAGCGCCGCGGCGTATAACTCGGGTATACGCCGACCTGCTGCGGCAGGTATCCAACGTGGGCGCGGTAGGCCTCCCCGAGGCCGTAGATGTCCTCACCATCGAGGAGGATACGGCCCTCACTCGGCGTCTGCAGGGTTGCGAGCATCTTGATGAGCGTCGTCTTCCCCGCGCCGTTGGGCGCAATGAGACCAGTAACGCCGTGCCCGCAGACCAGGGAGGCACCCTCGATTATGGTGCGCTCTCCAAAGCGCTTCGTTACCTGCTGCAGTTCCAGCATGACTCCTCCTCGCCCTCACACATCTGCCGCCGCGGGACGCGTCCCGCCGCACCCGCGCCACACAAAGGTGCGGAGCTCGACCAGATAGCACCCGACGGCCGACAGCGCGATGACCACGAACACGACCGCAGGAACGCGCATCACGAACGCCGCGCCGTGCGCATCGTGCAGCAGAACCGCCCCCACCACGGTCCAAAGCACCACCGGCGCGGCATATGCCCCCATCTGCGCCACGGATCCCCGGCCATCGGCCGCGAGCAGCGACGCAAGCGCGAGCGCCGCAAAGACGCACAAGCCTGCACAGGCAACCGCAAACAGCCAAGCCAGCGGCACCGCTCCCGCCGCAAGCAGCCAGAGCGCCCCCGTTGCGGGAACACTTGCCGCAAGCGATACGACTCCGAAGGCGAGCATGCGCAGCGCGCCGACCTCGTATACCGTCACTCGACACGTGCGCCGCCAGGCCGCCAGACTCCCCCGGGCGTCCTTCCACATGGTGAGCGAAAGCAAGAGCCCATAGAGCACCGGCGCCCCCATAAACGCCGCTACCGGCACCACGCTCGCGGTAGATGCCGAGGACAACGCGAGCGCGATGCAGGCAAACACTGCCGCAGCCCCCGCAACGGCACAGGCAACCGCATCGCCCACGCCGGCAAAGAGCGTGACCGGCGTGAGCGTTCGCAGTGCCTCCCGCAAACGGGCCTCAGGGAGCTCGAGCTGGCCCAGGCCCTCTGCGACCGCCTCCCGAATCATCCGCTCGCGCACTGCGGCATCGAGCGGGGGCATCTGCGCATCCGCCGCGCTCCGGCACGCCGCCGCCAGCGCGTCGTCGGTATCCCATGTTCCAGGTGTATCCGTGACACCACCTGTGAGCACGCCGCGTTGCGCCTCAACCGCCCGCACCACCATGCCCCCGTCTTTGCAGGGCACGTTCGTGAGCCTATCGCGCCGCCCCGCAGCCCGCCCACGAGCTGCAACCGAGCCCTTCGCCCCATTCCTTGGAATCCGATCTTCCCTCACGATGTCCCACCTTCCTCGCGTCCCACCGCATCCCGCTCCAGCTCCGCGCGGAACCGCTGCATAAACCGGTGGTACTGGGATTTCACCGCCGCCTCGCTCTGTCCCGTCTCCGTGGCGATCTCGCGGAATCCCATCTCGCCAAAGATGCGCAAGCGCACCACCTCCGCCACCCGTGCGTCTCCCGTTGCAAGCGTCCGATCGAGACGAGCTAAGAGCCCGGTCTCGTCGAGCACAGGGCGCGCCGCTGCAAGATCCTCCAGCTCGACCGATTCGACGGGCACCGTAGGAGGCCGCCGCATGCGCCAATAGTCTGTGAGCCGGTTCGTCGCGATGTGGAACAGCCAGGTACGAAACGACGCGCGACGAGCATCGAAGCGTGGCAGCGCCCGCAATGCCGCAATGAAGACGTCTTGTGTCAGGTCACGCGCCCCGTCCGCATCATGCAGCCGCCGCGCACAGTAGCGGTACACCTCGTCGTAATGCCGTCTCACCAGCGCATCTGCCGCATCGCGCGACCCGCGACGCACCACGGCACGCACCAAGCGTGCATCGCGGCGCGCCTCATCCATGCGCCCCTCGCTGCCCCATGCCACTGACTCACCTCCCTTTATTGCTATGTACGAACAGCCCGTCCCCTTCGTTGCAGCCATACGCAAAAACCCGGCCGCCGCAACGGGCGTGCCGGGCTTCTGCTGAATTAAGGCGTAGGAAAGAGAACGGGCCGCCGCGGCTACGCGTCAGGATGCCCTACCAAACCAAACCGGTAAGCCAAAAGTTATTTCTTGATCCAGGAGAACATGGAGCGGATCTTCTCGCCCGTCTTCTCGATCTCGTGCTCGTTGATCTTCTCGCGCTGCTCAAAGAGCCACTTGTGGCCGTTGTTGCAGTCGTCGACAAACTCCTGGGCGAAGCTGCCGTCCTGGATGCGTGCCAGGATTTGCTTCATGGCGGCGCGAGACTCCTCGTTGATGACCTTCGGGCCGGCGTAGTACTCGCCGTACTCGGCGGTGTTGGAGATGGAGTAGTTCATGAAGTGAATGCCGCTCTCGTACATGAGGTCGACGATCATCTTCATCTCGTGGTAGCACTCGAAATACGCGAGCTCCGGCGGATAGCCCGCCTCGGTCAGGGTCTCGAAGCCGGCCTTGACGAGCTCGACGAGGCCGCCGCAGAGCACGGCCTGCTCGCCGAAGAGGTCTTCCTCCGTCTCCTCCTTGAAGGTGGCCTTGATGATGCCGGAGCGGGCGCCGCCGACGCCCCAGCAGTAGGAAAGCACGATATCCCAGGCGTCGCCGGTAGCGTCCTGCTGCACGCACGCGAGGTCGGGCACACCGGAGCCCTCGGTGTACTGACGGCGCACGATGTGGCCCGGGCCCTTCGGGGCGCACATGATGACGTTCACATCCTCGGGAGGAACGATATAGCCGAAGTGGATGTTGAAGCCATGGGCGAAGGCGAGGGTGTCGCCGGGCTTGAGGTGGGCCTTGATGTGCTCCTCGTACACCTTGGGCTGGGTCTCGTCGGGAGTGAGGATCATGATGACGTCGGCTTCCTCAGCCGCCTCGTCCATGCTCGTGACCTTGAGGCCCGCCTCCTCGGCCTTCGCCCAAGAACTGGAGCCCTCACGCAGGCCGACGCGCACGTCGCATCCGGAATCGAGCAGGTTCAGGGCATGGGCATGGCCCTGGGAGCCGTAGCCGATGATGGCAATCTTCTTGCCCTGGATGACCTTCGGATCGCAGTCGGATTCGTAATAGATCGTAACAGCCATGTTCTTCTCCTTAGTTGTTCGTGGCTGGTGTTACCAAGTAATGGGAAAATAGGGGGCTTCTGAGACGAATGGGCTGAAGGCCGAGCGACGCCAGAGAGCGGTCATGGCCGGGGCGGGTCGGCTTGATAGGAGGCGAAAGCACGCTTCGGCATGCGATCAGCGATTGAAAGCCGAACCCGCCGCACGACGGCCGCACGGCGCCGACCAGCCGCGCCTACGAATCTCGCGCCCCACGCGACATGGCGATCTTGCCTGTTCGCGTGAGCTGGCGAATGCCATAGCCGCGGAAGAGGTCCTCGAGCGCGTCGAGCTTGCTCTGCGTGCCCGTCGCCTCCACCGTGAGGGAGTTCTTGCCCACATCCACGACGTTCGCGCGGAAGATGTTGGCGATCTCGATGATCTCGTGGCGACGGTCGGGCGGAGCGAGCACCTTGAACAGAACAAGCTCGCGCTCGATGGCGTCTTCGTCGGTGAGGTCGGAGATCTTGTAGACGGACACAAGCTTGTGCAACTGCTTGGTGATCTGCTCGTAGCCGACCTCGTCCGCCTGGACGATGATGGTCATGCGGCTCATGGTGACGTCTTCGGTAGGCGCCACGGTGAGCGAATCGATATTGAAGCCGCGACGGCTGATCAGCCCGGTCACGCGGGAGAGCACGCCCGGCTTGTTCTCGACGAGCACGGAGAGGATGTATTTCATCTCACTCGCCTCCCTTCGCGTCGGCGACATCCGCAGGCTTTGCCTCGGCGCCCATCTCGGCATCCGCCGAAGAGACCTTCGTGGCACCGGCGACGCGCGAGGCGCCGTCCGTCCGCGCCGTAAGCGGCAGGGGCTCTGCCACCGTGCCACCCATGGAGCCTGCCGGGCTCATGCCCTTCTCGGTCACGCGCACGCCGCCGAGCGTCACGTCGATGGCGCCGATGATGTCATCGATGGCGGCACCGGGGGCAACCATGGGATAGACCGTCTGGGCCGTCGGGATGATGACGTCCAAGAGGTACGGGCCATCGCAGGCGAGCATGCGGTCGAGCGCGGCGTCGATCTGGTCGGGATGCGAGATGCGCTCGGCAGCCCATCCGTATGCCTCGGCGAGCTTCACGAAGTCGGGGTTTGCCGTGAACTCGGTGCACGAATAGCGCTCGTGATAGAACAGGCGCTGCCACTGGTGCACCATGCCGAGGGCATTGTTGTCGATGAGCAGGACCTTCACCGCCACGCCGTTGCCGACGGCGGTCGCCATCTCTTGGATGTTCATCTGCAGCGATCCGTCGCCGGCGATGCACACCACCTGGGCGTCGGGCCTGCCGATCTTGGCGCCGATGGCCGCCGGGAAACCGAAGCCCATGGTGCCCAGGCCGCCCGACGAGATGAAGGTTCGAGACTCCTCGCGATGGATGTGCTGGTGCGCCCACATCTGATGCTGGCCGACCTCGGTGGTGACCACGCTCGCGTGCGGATCGAGCTTCTCGGACAGCCGCTCGAGCACGACCTCGGGTGCGATGCGGTCAGGATAGTCGGTGAAGTCGGCGGTGTAGAACGGCCAGCGCTCGCGCCACTCGAAGCACTGCTCGACCCACTTCTGGCTCACCGGCTGCGCGCCGACCTTGTCGAGACGAATGTTGATCGCTGCCACGACGTTGCGCGCATCGCCCACGATGGGCACCTGCGGGTCGCGCACCTTGCCGATCTCGGCGGGGTCGATGTCGATATGGATGACCCTTGCATGCGGCGCGAACTCGGAAAGCTTGCCGGTCACGCGGTCTGAGAAGCGCGCGCCCACGGCGATGATGAGGTCGGATTCGGTGACCGCCATGTTGGCATACTTGGAGCCGTGCATGCCGACGGGACCCAGGTTGAGCGGGTTCGAGCACGGCATGGCCGCCTTGCCGAGCAGGGTGGTCACCACCGGGATCTGCATCTTCTCGGAGAGCTCCACGACCTCGTCGCAGGCATGGCTCGACACCACGCCGCCGCCCACCATGAGCAGCGGGCGCTCGGCGGCACGGATAAGCTCGACGGCCTGACGCACCTGCTTGGCGTTGCCCTTGTAGGTCGGACGGTAGCTGGGGATATCCACATGGTCGGGATAGTGGAAGACCATCTCGGCGCCGGCAAGGTCGGAGGGAACGTCGATGAGCACGGGGCCGGGGCGCCCGGTCGACGCGATATAGAAGGCCTCGCGGAAGGTACGGGTCAGGTCGTCGTTGCTCTGCAGCAAGAAGCTGTGCTTCACCACGGGCATGGTGATGCCGACGATGTCTGCCTCCTGGAAGGCGTCGGTTCCGATGACGCCGCGCGTGACCTGGCCGGTGATTACCACGAGCGGAACAGAATCCATGTAGGCGGTGGCGATGCCCGTCACGGTGTTGGTGGCGCCGGGGCCGCTCGTCACGAGCACCACGCCGACCTTGCCCGTGGCGCGGGCATAGCCGTCCGCCTCGTGCACGGCACCCTGCTCGTGGCGCGCGAGCACGTGATGGATGGTCTTCGAGTCGTAGAGCGCGTCGTAGATCTTGATGGCCTGGCCGCCCGGATACCCAAAGAGCACGTCGACGCCCTCGGCCTCAAGCGACGCGATGATTGCCTGGGCGCCGGTCATGGTCTTGCCCTCGTGCTCGGTAGCACTACCGGGACCAAAGGGCTTGCCGCTGATGGCGAGCTCCTTCAGAGCGAGGCGTTCGGCGCGTGTGGTGCCGGTTCCCGATGTCGCCTGAGCCGCAGAGACGCAGATGTGCTGGCGAATATCGTCGGGCATGTCGGGAGTACGCGGGCTGCCGGCGAGCGAAGCCGCCTGGTTGATGTCTGTCATGAGAGATACGCCCCCTTGTCGGCACTGGTGACGAGCTTGGCATAGCGAGAAAGGACGCCCGTGGCATACTTCGGCGCGGGCGCTTTCCAAGCGGCGCGGCGGCGTTCGAGCTCAGAGGCGTCCACGCGCAGCTCAAGCGTTCCCGCCTCGATGTCGATATCGATGATGTCGCCTTCCTGAACGAGCGCGATGGGGCCGCCGGCAGCCGCCTCGGGCGAGACGTGGCCGATGCACGGGCCCTTGCTCGCGCCGGAGAAGCGGCCGTCGGTGATGAGGGCGACAGAGTGGTCAAGCCCCATGCCGCAGATCGCCGAGGTTGGCGTGAGCATCTCGCGCATGCCCGGACCGCCGGCGGGGCCCTCGTAGCGGATGACCACCACGTCGCCTGCGTTGATCTTGCCGCCGAAGATGGCCTCGCAGGCCTCCTCCTCGCTGTTGAAGACGCGGGCGGGGCCAGAATGGCGCATCATGTCGGACGCGACGGCGCTGCGCTTCACGACCGCGCGGTCGGGCGCCAGGTTGCCATGCATGACCTTGAGGCCGCCGATGGGGCTGTAGGCGTTGTCCACCTCGCGCACGATCTCGCCGTCCGCCGGCGGGCAGGCTGCGATCCAATCGGCCATGCATCCGTGGCACGTGCAGGCGTCCTCGCGCAGCAGCCCCGCGCGACCGAGCACGCCGATGATGGCAGGGATGCCGCCGACGGAGTTCAGGTCCTCGATGTGCAGGGGGCCTGCCGGCGCGATGCGCACGATGTTGGGCGTCTCGGAAGAGACGGCGTCCCAGTCGTCCATGGTGATGGGGCAGCCCGCCGCATGCGCTATGGCGGTGAGGTGCAGCATGGTGTTGGTCGAGCCGCCAAAGGCCATGTCGAGCACCATGCCGTTGTGAATGGCTGCCTCGTTCAGGATATCGAGGGCGCTGATTCCCTTGCGGACGAGGTCCATCACCTGCATGCCCGTGCGCTTGGCGAGACGGATGCGCTCGGAATACACGGCGGGCACGGTGCCGTTGCCGGGAAGCGCCAGGCCGAGCGCCTCGGCGAGGCAGCAGATGGAATTGGCGGTAAACATGCCCGAGCAGCTGCCGCAGGTGGGGCAGGCGGTGTTCTCGAGCCAGGCGCACTCCTCCTCGGTCATGGTGCCGGCGGTAACCTGGCCCACGGCGTCGAAGAGCGTGTTGAGGTCGGTCTGGCGCCCGCACCGGTCGCGGCCGGCGAGCATGGGGCCGCCCGAGACGAGCATCGTGGGGATATTGAGGCGCGCAGCCGCGATGAGCATGCCCGGGACGATCTTGTCGCAGGAGGGGATGAGCACCATGGCGTCGAACTGATGGCCCTGGATCACGCACTCCACAGAGTCCGCGATGACCTCGCGGCTTGTCAGCGAGTAGCGCATCCCCTCGTGGTTCATGGCGATGCCGTCGCACACGCCAATGGTGTTGACCTGGAGCGGGGTTCCGCCCGCCATGCGCACGCCCGCCTTGACGGCGTCAGCGATCTGCTGGAGGTGGATATGTCCGGGAATCACTTCGTTCTGAGCGGAAACCACCGCTACGAGCGGCCGGTCGAGCTCCTCGTCGGTGAGGCCGTCGGCCTTCAGCAGGCTTCGGTGCGGCGCTCGCGCCAGCCCCTTCTTGATGGCATCGCTACGCATCTGCATGTGCGCCCTCGCTTCCTCTCGCGCTTCGACCAAGAAATGCGAGACGGCAGGCGCTCCTGCCCGATGCCCATCACGGAGGCTCCGGCGCGACGTTGGTGCCAGCGCTCACACGGGGATCGCCCATGGCCGCTCACACGTTTGGCCGCACTGCTCGGGGGTGTGTTCTCGACCGTCCACCGCAGGTTCTCACCGCTCTCTGGCGCTGTGGCGCCTGGAGTGCTTCGCACCCTGCTCGCTGTGGGATGGCACGTCCGATACTCGTCCCGTCATCGCATTTGCTAAGTCGTGAGTATCTCGCTGACGGCATAACCTGATTCTCCAGGCGCGATAATGAAACGCATTCGAAACACTTTATTCGGCGAAAGTGGTCTCATACGTACATGAACGGTAACCCGCGCGCTCTCGCGCGCACGCCGCCATCAATCGATGGCATCGCTCGGCGCCGGAGGCCTCGATAGAGCCGCACCTTCAAGCATCCGGCGCTACTCCTCTTGTTCCTCGATGCAGTCATACCAGACGCATCCGATCAAGCGCCGCGCCCCGGGACGATTGTCCGCTACAGCGAGGTCTGGACCAGCGTGGGATCGAATCCTCCCGCGCGAAGCGCCTCCACGATCTGCTCCTTATGGGCTGGGCCATACGCCTCGATGGTCACGCGCAGCTCCACCGCCGCGTTGCGGTTGGTGCTTACGAACTGGTTGTGCTCGAGCTTGATGACGTTGCCGTTCTCGCCGGCGATGATCGACGCCACCTTGACGAGCATGCCGGGGCGGTCGGGCAGAAGCACGCTCACCGTGAAGATGCGGTCGCGGGCGATAAGGCCGTGCTGCACCACGCTCGACATGGTGATCACATCCATGTTGCCGCCCGAGAGGATCGACACGATGCGCCTGTTCTCGGCAGGCAGGTGCTTGAGGGCAGCCACCGTAAGCAGGCCCGAGTTCTCGACGATCATCTTATGGTTCTCCACCATGTCGAGGAAGGCGACGATGAGCTCGTCGTCGGGCACGGTGATGATGTCGTCGAGATTCTGCTGCAGGTAGGGAAACACCTTGTCGCCCACCTCGAGCACCGCGGTGCCGTCGGCGATGGTGTTGGCAGAGTCGAGCTTCACCGGATGTCCCGCCTCGAGCGCACGTGTAAGCGACGCCGCCCCCTCGGGCTCCACGCCGACCACGCGAATCTTGGGGTTATAGAGCTTGGCGAACGTCGATACGCCGCAGGCGAGGCCGCCGCCGCCCACCGGAACCAGAATGGTGTCCACGAGCGGCAGCTCTTGAACGATCTCCATGGCGATGGTGCCCTGCCCCGTAGCGACCACCGGGTCGTTGAAGGGATGGATGAACGTATAGCCCTCTTCCTCGGCGAGGCGCATGGCGTAGTCGCACGACTCGTCATACACGTCGCCGTAGAGCACCACCTCGGCGCCGTAGCCCTTGGTACGCTCCACCTTGATGAGGGGCGTGGTGGTGGGCATGACCACGATCGATCGCGCGCCTGCCCGCGTGGCGGCAAACGCAACACCCTGGGCATGATTGCCTGCGCTCGCGGTGATGATGCCGCGCCCGAGCTCTTCGGGCGTGAGCGTCGAGATCTTGTAGTAGGCGCCGCGCACCTTGTAGGCACCCGTGCGCTGCATGTTCTCAGGCTTGAAGAACACGCGATTGCCCGTCTGTTGGCTGAAGTGGACGCTCTCGACGAGCTCGGTTTTCTGGGTGACTTCCTTAACCTTCTCGGAGGCCTGCTCGAACGCATCGAGCGTTAGCATCTCAGGCATAACGCACTTCCTTTGCTCACGTATACGCTTTGGTGTAGTAAAGTAGCGTAGCATATTCGAGCGGACACGAGGCAAGAGGAAGGGTATGGTCATGGGAACCGAGGAGCTGAACGAAGAGGAAGCCAACGTCGAAGGGAGCGCCCCTTTGTTCTCGCTGCGCGACGCACAGGTGGTTCGCGGCGGCAAGACCATCCTCGACGTGCCGAGCTTCGACCTCGCGGAAGGCGAACATGTGGCGCTGCTCGGTCCAAATGGCGCAGGAAAGTCGACCTTCATCCAGCTGCTCACCCGTGAGGTCTTCCCGCTGTGGCGCGAGGAGCCGCCGGTGCGCTTCCGTGGCTCCGCGCGGCCCGAACTCTCCGACATCAAGCGTGGCCTGGGCATCGTGAGCGCCACCATGCACGACCAGGTCCGCGTGCATCTTCCCGTCATAGACATCGTATGCGGCGGCATGTTCGGCACGCTTGGCCTTCCTCGTCACGTCGAGATGACCCCTGAGGTCCACAGGCGAGGCATGGACGCGCTCGAACGCCTGGGCATCGCGGAGATCGCAGACCGCGACGTCATGACGCTCTCGACCGGCCAGGTGCGCCGCGCGCTCGTGGCGCGGGAGCTCATGAGCGACCCCAGCGTCCTCATCTTCGACGAGCCCTGCACGGGGCTCGACCCCGAGGGCATGTACCACGTGCGCGACACCATGCGCATGCTGGCAAGCGAGGGTCGCTCGGTCGTGCTGGTGACCCATTATCCCGAAGACATCATCCCCGACATCAAGCGCGTGCTGCTCATCAAAGAGGCGACCATCTTTGCCGACGGCCCCAAAGATGAGCTGCTGACAAGCGAGACCATGACGGAGCTCTTCGGCGTGCCGCTTGCGGTCGATGAATCGCACGGCTGGTACTCCCTGCGCGGACGCTACTGAAGCGCCGGGAGCATCTCTTCCCACACAGAGGCACCCTCCTGAGACGCGCCCTCGTCTTCCTCCCAGCTGTCGCCCGTAGCATAGTCGATGCCGATGCCCGGCTGGATGTTGCGGCACACCACGTTAAGCGACACGCCAGCGCCGTCGTCCTCAAGCGAGACAGCCTCCATCTCGACCGCGCGCGCCACAAGCTCCGTCCCCTCGAATATCGGGGTCACCCGATAGAGCACATGGTTTCCCGTGTCGTCGATATAGCGGGCGACCTCTTCCTCGAACGGCAGCATGAGGTCCGCATTCATGAAGCGCGTGCCGGTGATGAGGTTGCGCTCGTTGGCGTTCTCCCCGCTCAAGAGCCAACCTATGAGATGGGAGCGGTTGTAGAGGCTGCCGTTCTCCACGATGTCATAGCTCACGCTGTGCCACCCCGATGGATGGATGTCCCCGATGGATTCGCGCTCCTCGTCGGGACCGGGCATGGTCTCCGGCCCGACGCATGCCATGGCGACCCCGCACCGCCCCAACAGATCGAGCATGCTATACGACTCATATCCCAGATGGTCGCGCGCATACGCGAGGTCGTCCTCGGAAAACGACGGGACGCCCTCGTTGACGTCTGTCACGGCGTCGTCGGCGATCGCGAGGGCGTCGAGCACCTCGGCGGGATAGTCGCGCCCGACAAGCTCCCCCAGCGCCTCGCCCACGACCGAGGGAATCTGCGAACAGCCTCCCAGAACAAGCGCGACGCCCAGCAGCAACGCCGCAAGGGCAGACGCCCTTCGTAGGTGAATCGATCTCATGTCATGAACCTCCCTTGGGGCAAGTATCCCACGTTGCCCAGACACAGATCGCGCGCGACCGCGGCGGGAGATTCCCTCATAATGGCTCTACGAAGGATAGGCGCGCGTTGGCTACAAGGTGGGAAACGATCATGACAAGCAGGAAGCCCTCGGCACGGGCGCGGCAGCGTGACGACTTCTTGAACTCGGCAGGAGGACTGGACGACCTCTTTGCCGCAGGTCGCCGTGGGCTCGACGAGCTCGATGCGCGCCGCGAGGAGGCCAGGATCGAGCGCGCATGCAGCTCGAAGGCGCGCTACGACACCAAGGCGGATGCACTCGAGGCCATCGCCGCCTGCGCCGAGCATGGGCGACGCGGCCTGAGCTGCTACAGGTGCCCGCACTGCGGCGGCTGGCACCTCACCTCACACCCCAGGCGCGGCTAGCACGCCCCCGCAACGGCGCGCAGCAGCTCCTCCTTTGAGGAAGCCGCCACGACCCTCTTCCCCGCCTTCACATAGCAAGACCCCTTGAGCTCCGGATGCTTCTTGGCGCAGACGCCGAAGCATCCGACTTTGCGATGCTTTTTCTTGACGACGCCTTTGAAATCGCCGGGCTGCACTCCCGAGCATTTTTTGCAGATGCGGACCTCGGTTGCCATGGACGCTCCTTATCTGGCGACGCTCGGCGCAAGGCGTTGGCACCGTGCGCGCTGTTAATTGCTACAAGGATTCTTACATATTAGTTAGCCATGTGCAACCACCACTTCAAGCCTTCTGCCTGCCGCTATTCTTTCCTATAACATTCATAGGTTTTTGGAAATGGCATGTAATCGCGCCTCAACAATCCATTGACGAAGTGTCAGTGGGGTATAACTGCGTCGCACCTGGACATACCTAAGCCTCCGCGCTCAAAATCCGCAGCGCGGCACCGCCCCGTCCGGGGCGCGAGATGCGAAAGGAACTTCATGGCATACAGCAAAATCACCCCCGTGGTGCTGGGGACGCTTCTGGCGGCAAGCCTTGCCCCGGCAAGCGTCGGCGCAGCCGATGCCTCGCACGCCGGGCAACCGACAGACGGGCTTTCTCTAGAGACGGTCGGGCCTTCCGGGACCGAGACGCTCGATGTGGTGGGCCCTCAGCCAAGCGACGCAAGCTCGAACAGCGAGACCGCAGGGGCGCAAGGGCGCGCCGCATCTGAGGAGGAGCATTCGCCTGCAGCCGAGGCGCCTGTTGAAGCCAGCGGCGTCACGCTCGTTCGCGGGGCGGAGCGCATGCCTGCAGAATCGCTCCCCGCGGCCTTCAAGGCAGCGCAGACGGGCGATGTCATCGAGGTCGCGGGCTCTGTCAGCATCACGGAGCCCGCGGTACTCGACGCCGGGCGCGCCGTCACGCTGCGCGCCGCCTCTGCAGCCACCATCACCCGGGCGGCGGGCTATCCCCTAGAGGGCGGCAAGGCTGCCGGCATGTTCCGCGTCCTCGGCGGAGCCTCGCTCACCCTCGAAGCGGCCGATCCGGATGCCGGCGAACTTGTCCTCGACGGCGCCGCCACCGATTCCAACGAGGCCGTCGCGACCGTCCGCGAGGGGTCGAGCCTCACCATGCGTGCAGGCACGGCCATCGAGCGCGCCCAGTGCTCCTGGAAGCCATGGGGCGCCGTCTATGTCCACAGCGGGACCTTCGTGCTCGACGGCGGCGAACTCCGAGGCGGCTTTGCGATGCGCAACGCGGCGGTTGCCGTGGAGCGCGGCGCGACCTTCGAGATGCGAGCCGGAGCCATCACCGGCAACCGCACAAGCTACTCGCAGTCAATCGTGTGGACCAAAGGCGTCGTCCGCATGACAGGCGGCAGCATCGCGGGCAACTCGTCAAATGTATCGAGCGACGGCGTGGTGCACGTGCTCGACGGCGGAACGCTCTCCATTGCAGGCGGCACCATCGGAAACAACAATCCCAACAACACCTTCGGCATCCGTATTGACGCAAACGCCTCGCTCGAGCTGGGCGAGGGCGCGCGCCTCGAAGGCGCGGACCGCATCAACCTCGCCCAGGGGGCAGCGCTGAGCTTCGCAGGCGCCCCTACGTCGCACAGCGTCGACGACCCGATCGAGGTGGTGCTGTCCGGCACCTGGGCCGAAGGCTCGACCGTAGCCGCGGCATCGTCTCCCGAGGTGGCCCGCGCCGCCCTTGAACGTCTCTCGGTAAAGCGCTCCGGCACGCCCGAAGCCATCGCATCGGTGGGCATCGATCCCGCCGACGACGCGCGCATCTCCCTTGCCGCCTCCGACGTGGTCGCCGCGTTTGACGAGCTCGAGCATCCTTTTGCCGACAACCTCGCGCTGGACCTGCGCGAAGAGTTGAGCCAGCCCGGCGCCGTCGAGGGCCTGCGCGCCATGGTGGAGGCACACTTCGCCGGCATCGACACGCCCGAGCGCCGCATCCGCCTGCAGCAGGTCGATCGCATCGAGCGCTATGCCGCCTACCTGGAAGCAAACCGCGAGGCACTCGCCGACTCGGTGCAGACGGCATCGCAGCTGGGCGACCCCTGGGCAGAGGCGCGCCGCACGAACCAGGGGTATCAGTTTGACAACCTCGACGCCACGGGCCTGTATCTCAAGCCGGGCCAGAAGAATGAGATCGTCGTCCATGTCGACGCCGACGACCCCAGCAAGCTCGCGATCGCCTGGCGACAGGTGGGCTTGACGGACACCTCGAACTACCCCTCGCTCAACATGGAGCAGCGCTCGAAGCTGGTCAACGGCGAGAACCGCATCACGATCGACCTCACGACCAAGACCTATGGGTCGATGCTCTACCTGCGCAACAACTCCACCGACAACAGCGCCCGCGTGCGCATCGAGGCTGCGGACGCGCCCGACGTGGCCGCAGCCGCCGTCCCCAGCGCCGGGGGCGCCCTTGGCGGCGGCGCGGCCGCGGGCGAAGCCGGTCAGGCGAGCCCCTTTCTGGGCACGAGCCTCGGCGAGCACCCCTTCTACGAGCACGACCCGGCTCATCCCGAGCGCTTCTGGACCTACGTGCAGGACATCCGCGCATATGCCGAGCTGGCGCGAGCCGGCAAGGCGGCGGATATGACGCTCATCCAGATGGGCGACGACGGGCATGCGCAGTTTGCCATCAGCGCGACCGCCATGGCGAAGGCCTACGAAGGCCTCGCCTCGGAAGCGGACGCCAAGGCCTATGTCGAGCGCTCGAACACCGCCATCCAGAACAGGCTCGAGTTCTATTGGGCTTTTGACGGATTCGATGCCGGCGAAGCGAGCGGCCCGAACGCGATCACCACGGCGCGCGTGCACACGGCCTTCACGCGCACGGTCTCCAGCCCCTCCACCATGTATGCCTACGGAAGCTATTTCCACATGCCCGAAAGCTCGGCCGCGTCCTTCCTGTCGGGCGAGAGCATGTATGGATGGGGCATGTCGCACGAATACGGGCACATGTTGGACAACAACGTGATCGCCGTCGCCGAAGAGACCAACAACCTGTACTCCATCGCGGGGTCGCGCCACGGCGGCATCGAGGAGGCGCGGACGGCGGGCATCGCGTTCAACCCGTCCCGGTACTACCACGTCAACGCCATGAACGCCACGAGGCGCCGCGACGCCGAGCTTGCCCGGATGGCGGAAGACCCCTCCTATGTCCCCGACTGGATGAACGGCGACGATTGGGGCACCTATATCTGGACCCACGTGACCACCTGGTGGAACGGCCTCCACTTTTTCGACTCATGGGACTACTCGGACTACGATTTCTCCGCAAGCCCCTATACGGAGCAGATCGCGGCAGACGTGAAGAAGTACGGCGCCTATGGGGCGACGGTGCGCATTCTGCGCGGAGACCCCGACGCCGTGAAGACCATCCAGGACCTGGCATCGAATGCCGCGACCGGCGTGAAATACAACCGCATGGCCGTGGCGTTCACCATGGGAACCGGCTACAACTTCGCCGAGTACCTCTACGAACTCGGCGAGCGCGACCTGGCGCCCCAGGTCCTGGAGTGGTGCGCACAGTACCCCTCCATGCCGCGAAAGGTACGCTACTTCTCGCTGGACACCGACGCCGCGATCATCAATGGCGCAAAGTCATACGCCGAGCTTGTGGGGTCCGACGGCACGGTTGAGCCCGAGCTCGAGGTCACGCTCGCCGACGGCGTGGCTCGCGTGAGGGCCACCATGCCAAACGACGACCTCGCCAAGGCGACCTGCGCCTGGGAGCTCTATCGCGACGGAGAGCTCGTCGGGTTCTCGCGTGACGGAGCATTTGAGGTCGCAGCAGAAGACCTTGCAGGCACGAACGACCCAGAGACGCCGGGAGCTACGTCCCTTGCAGCCGATAGCGGCGCCTCGGATACGCCTGGCCATACAGGGTTCTCCGTGGTGGCCTATGACGTCAGACTCAACCCGAGCACAGACTTCGCCCCCGATGACGATGTCGAGAACGGCGGAGGGGAACAGCCCGACGGAGACGGCTCCGGCGAGGTCGCGCCGCCCGAGAACGGAGATGGCGAGAACGGGGGCGAGACAAATCCCCCCGGCAACGGAAGCGGCGACGGCTCCGATGGGGACGATCAGGCGCCGCCTAGCAACGGCGGCTCCGGCGATGGTGACGCTTCGAACGGAGGAGCCGGCGACAACACCGAGGGCGACGGGGAGGAAGGAGCCCCGAACGAGCCAGACGGGTCCAATCCCGACAACGGCAGCCAGCAGCCCGGAGGCGACGGCGGCACGGACGAGAAGCCGGATGACGGACAGGGAGGCGCAGGCGATGCCGAAGGCGGACCGGGCACCGACCCTGGCGATAAGCCGGAGGGCGACGTGCCGGACCTCCCCGACACGCCCGGAGGCGAGGGCTCTGGCGGAAGCGATGACGATGGAGAGGACGGCTCCGGCGACACCGGCAGCGCCGAAGACGGCTCGGGAACCGGCTCACCGGGACGGCCCGGCGGAGACGACGGCGAGGGCCCCTCGAACGGCGCCGCTGGATCTGACGGGGCCGGCCCCGAAGGCAGCGACAAGCCCGGTGGCCACGCCGCCGGCACCGAGGGCCGCGGGGAAACCCTCGCCCAGACGGGCGACGCGTCCGCGCTGCTTGTCGGCACAGGCGTGATCGGCGCCGCCATCGCCTTTATTGCAGCAGCCATCGTTCGTCGTAGCAGGACGTCTTAGTTCTGGAGCACACCTGCAGCCCGCTGCCGCCAGGGCACCGCGCAAAAGAGCGCCGAGGCCCGCCGTCCGAACAGCTCGGGCGGCGGGCCTGTTGGATTGAGGACGCTCTTGCCCTAGCATTACGGACAACCGCACAGAAGGGTAGCCGGATATGCTGGACATCATACGGGTTCTCAAAAGCGCCAAATCCCACGAACGAGGCGAGCTTCTCCCGCTGTCGACGCCATGGGGAGACTCGATCGACCCCGCCTACGTCCTTCCGGAGCATCCGCGCCCGACCTTGCAGCGCGAAGCATACACCATGCTCAACGGTCGCTGGGACTATGCCGTAACACCGCTTCCCCAAGGAAGATCCGGTCCTCTCCCCGCTCCAAAAGCGCGCAAAGCGGTATCCGAAGCTCCCCTGCCCAGCACATGGGACGGAAAGATCTTGGTCCCCTTTTCTCCCGAGGCCCCGCTCTCAGGCATGGAGCGCCATCTCTCGCCTGACGAGCTGCTTTGGTATCGACGGGATGCCAAGATGCCCGCGTGCGCCCGGCACGAGCGGGTACTCCTGCATTTCGAGGCCGTCGACTGGATCTGCGCCGTCTACGTGAACGGCTCTCTTGCGGCCGTGCACCAAGGCGGCTACCTGCCCTTCGACGTCGACATCACACCCCATGTGGCACGCGTCGACACGGACGATGCAACCTCTCGCGACGGCGACGCCCCGGACACCACCTCTCCCCTGCAGGCGGGCGGCAGCTTTGAGATCGCCCTCTGCGTCTATGACCCCTCCGATGCCGGCACCCAGCCGCGCGGCAAGCAGCGGCTTCGCCCCGGCGGCATCTGGTACACCGCGCAGAGCGGCATCTGGCAGAGCGTTTGGCTCGAAGTGGTTCCCGCGATCTACATAGCCGGGCTTGCGCTGCAAGGAACCGCCCGGGGCGAGCTTGAGGTCCGGGTGACCGCCATCGATGCCCGAGACGTCCGCACCGACAGCACTGAGGCGCCCCGGCCATCGCGACGCGACGGCACCTCCCCCGCCGACGCGACGCTCCAGGTATGCCTGCGCGACTCAGACGGGGCCATCGTGGCGCGCTCGTCTCTCGCCCTCGCACCAAGCGAGAAGTGCGCACGGCGGCTGCTCGCCCATGCCACCCTGAGCGTCGATGGCCCCCGCCTTTGGTCGCCGGACGAGCCCTATCTCTATGACGCCTTCGTCACGCTTGACGCGAACGCCCCGGAGGTTCCCCGGGACCGCGTCCGCAGCTACTGCGCGTTTCGCACCGTCGAGGTGAAACGGGACGGGGCCGGATGCCCCCGTCTCCATCTAAATGGAACGCCGCTGCTTGTCCGCGGCGTGCTCGATCAAGGCTACTGGCCTGACGGGCTCATGACGGCGCCTTCCGATGCGGCGCTTGTGCATGACATCCAAGAGATGCGCTCCGCCGGGTTCAACATGCTGCGGAAGCACATCAAGATCGAGCGGCAGCGCTGGTATTTCCACTGCGACCGGCTCGGGATGCTCGTGTGGCAGGATGCCGTATCGGGCGGAGGGGCATACAGCCCTTGGCACACCAGCCGGAAGCCCACGCTCTTTCAGGCATCGTGGAGCCGCTTCCGGGACGACACCCCCTCGCACCGGGCGGCGCTCTCGGCTGCAGACGCCGAATACCGCCACGAATGGACTAGGTCCTGCGAGGACATGGTGCGCCTTCTGGCGGGACATCCCTCAATCGTGACCTGGGTGCTCTTCAACGAGGGCTGGGGCCAATTCGACGCTGCCGCCGCTTGCCGGGCCGTGCGGGCACTTGACCCCACGCGGCCCGTCGATGCGACAAGCGGCTGGTATGACCAGCGCTGCGGCGACTTTCTTTCGCATCACAACTATTTCCGACCCTTGGGGGCGCTCCGCGACCCGGCTGGACGCGCCTTCGTGCTCTCCGAGTTCGGCGGGCTCACGCAGCTCGTCGCCGAGCACAGCGCCTCGCCCATAGGATACGGCTACGGCAACTACCCCTCGATCGATGCATGGCGCCAGGCGGTGCTCCGCGAGATCGGCCGGGCCCAGGAGCTTTCCGCCCAAGGGCTGGCCGGCTATGTCTACACCCAGCTCTCCGACGTCGAAGACGAGCTCAACGGCATCCTCACCTATGACCGGCGCGTAAACAAGCTGAAGAAATGAGCGGCCCCCGCCCCGACGCATGCGGCGCATTGCGTGCACGCGTGGGGCCGGGCCCGCTCGACAGGCCTTATGCCGCCTTCGGCTGGTCGCGTCGCGAGGGGCGCGTCAGCGCGATCGAGGGAGTCGTCGCCAGGCCGGCGAGCACGATGACGGCGCCGACCACGTATGCGGTGCGCACCGCCCCGAGCCTGGCGTCGGCCTCGATGCCTACCAGCTCGCCTCTCTCGGACGACGTGAGGTCGAGCTTGGCAATCTCGTCCTCAAACGTGCGGTCGCTGCCCAGATCGATGGTCACGCCCGCAAGTTGCCGCTGGGCCTTCTCCGAGATAGAGGCGTCCGCCGCCCTCTCGCGCACCGTCCCGGTTATCCCGAAAAGGAGAACCGCTCCAAGCAGGGCAACGCCCAAGGCCTGGCCGACGTTGCGCATCGTGCTTTGGATGCCGCCCGACTGGGAAGCCTCGCGCTCGGGCAGGGCGGCTGCGACGACATTGCTCGCATGCGAGGAGACCGTTCCCGCACCGACGCCGGCAAGGAATGCGCCCAGGTAGACGAGCGGGGCGCTCGCGCCGTCCAAGGTCACCGAGAGCGCCATGACGCCCAGGGCCAGCGCCATGACCACATACCCCGCCTGTATCACGCGGCGCGGCTCGGCGTGCGGCGCGAGCTTGGGGATTCCCAGGGCAAGCGCGAAGGTGGGCACGCCCGTGACGATGGAAATCGCACCCACGGCAACGGGCGACCAGCCTGCGACGAGCTGCAGGTAGGGCGCCATGAGAATGGACTGGGCGCCCATGAAGAAGAACGTGAGGGCACATGCCACGAGGCCCGCGCGGACCTGAGGCGTCGTCAAAAACACGCTCGGCAGCACCGGAATGCCGCCACGCTCCTCGACGCGACGCTCCACGACCACGAGGACTCCGAGGACCGCCAGGCCGGCGAGGGCGAGCGGCAGCGCCGGAGAGATGCCGAAGATGGTGAAGGGCGCTCCCGCGAGCGGGGCGACGAGCCCCCACGAAGAGATGCTCGACAGGCCGATGAGCAGCAAGAAGAGGCCTGACGCCGCCAGCCCAACGCCCGCCGCGTCAAACGAGGACTTGGCACGCCGCTGCTCGATATGTGGGAGCGCGAACGAGCAGGCAAACACGATGGCAAAGTAGGCGGCCAGCGTCAGGAAGGTCGCCCGCATGCCGGCGGCCTCCATGACCACGCCAAGACCCAGCGGCAACAGCGCCGACAGCCCCGACGCCGCGCCGATCGCGCCAAAGGCGATGGTCCTGTTTGCCCCTTGATAGATGAGCGGGATGAGACCGAGCACCGAGGGAATCATGAAGCTCGCACCGAGGCCGACGAGCACGCGGCCGCCCCAGATGAACACTTCCATGGACGGTGAGAGCGCGAGCACGACCTCTCCCAAGGCGCAGAGCAACATGCCGCCTCGGAAGGTCCGCGTCCAGCCGACGATGGTTCCCGCCAGGCCGCCCGCGATCATGAACGCGCCGCCAACGAGCGGATAGACCATATTGGCAAGCTGGATCTGCGCCGTGGTGGCGCCCAGATCGCTTGTGAGCGCCGACGCCGCGAGCGAGAGCGCTCCGTTGTCGCCGGTGGCCCCCATTTGGGCCAAGATGAGAATGATGATAGGTGTTACGAGGAACTTCGCCGCCCTCGCGGCATGGGCGTCCCCAACGGGCCGAGGGGCCCGCTCCGTCAAGGTGATATGCACGATGTGCCCTTTCTTAAGGACGAAAAGATGAAATGGGGCGAGGCGGCCAGGGCGGACCCTTGTCTCTACCCTGACCGACCGCTTCTGTGGGATGCGGCGCTATGCCGCCTGGGCAACAAAGGGCTCGGTGCCGCCCAGGTCGTACGCGGCAAGATGGTATGCCCGAATCTGCGGATCAGAATAGGTGGCATGGTAGTAGGTAAGGCTCGCCGCAGCAAAGCAGCTGGTGTAGAGGGTGATCTCGAAGGAACCATCGGACATCTGCGCCGCGCCCATGGGAACCGCAACCGATGCGAGCGTGCGGAAGAGCCGCGTGACGTTTGCCCCTTCGGTGTCCTGCACCGGGTAGTGGCTGTTCACGAACGCCGCCTTCACAAAGCGAGCGGGGCCGCTGTAGTCACCGGGCATCCCCTGCAGGCCCATTCCAGACCCGAAGGGCGCCAAACGCGCTCGGTCCCACGTCGCCGCCTCCGGCTCAGCGCCCGAGAGCATGAGGTAGTTTCGCAGATTCTGTCGATGCCAGCCAAAATCAGGCTCGTTGGTGAGCACGTCGACGTCGTTTTCCCACACGCGCAGACCACCCTCCAGGCATTCGACCACGACGCTACCCGTGGCATCACCGATCATCCAATGCAGATTGGCAACCGGGAGCTGGGGCGATACCGGCTTTGCAACCACCGTCACGCGTCCGAGCACCTCTCGCGCGTCATCCAGCGTCGCGAAATTGCGCGCGACCCAGAACGGGAACTCGTAGGCCGCGACGTTGATGGGATTGCTCCCTCGATCAGCCCCGACAGCGCCGACCCGCCTCTTAGACGAGGTGGAAGGCCCTGCTTCTTGTTCGGAATCCCCCGCCACCACCGACGCCGGATCCGCCGCATAGCGCGCGCTCTGCGGGAAGTTGAGACCCGCCACCGCAAGGCCTGCGTCGTTGCCGCAGTCAAAATAGAGCGGAACGCCCTCGGCGATGATGCCCATACCGATCACCGCATGAGCGTGCTTTGCATCAAGGTCGCCGGAACGCTCGAAGGCAGCCGGCACCTGCGCGGCAGGGGGCGTCACCACCACGCGCTCGCCGTAGCCCTGGGTCCAGTCAAGGTTGCGACCGAAATACATGGAACCGTTTGAATCGGTAAAGCGGATGCCCGTGCACATGGGCCCGCCCCCTTTCTTGCCCGGAGCATGCAGCAGCCGGGTCGAAGTGGTAGATGGCTCTCTTCTGCCCGGGCGCCTCCGATTGTTTCCAACACAGTACTTAGGAATAAATGAAGGGGGATTCTGGCCGCTTTACCTGCAAAGAATATTGTTGCTTTGTTGATGACACATCGTATGAGCACATCATGCCGACAGCTCGTAGCGCCACATCGACCAATGCTGCGGATACGCATAGACATCGAACGCGCGCCCCGAGGACGACGGATACGTCTGAATGGACCCATCGCGCACGAGTCGCCATGTAGGGCGGGCGAGATAGGCGTAGGTCTCCCCGTTATCCGACATATGGATGAGCGTGACGGGACGCACGGCCTCGCGCTCAATCTTGTCGAGAAAAGCAACGAGCACCGAGGTATCGAAGGGGTTGAACAGATAGTAATGGCTAAAAGCTGCCAACGGGATCTCGAGCACGCTCCCCTGGATAACATCGAGGCGAGGAAAGCGAGCAGCCCAGGCAGCGGCGACCGAGGCAAGCTGTGGGTCGAGCTCGACGCCGGTGACGCGACAAGGCAGCTGCCCCGCGGCGTAGGCAAGCACGCGTCCGGCGCCGCACCCCACGTCAAGCAGATGATCGTCCGGGGTGAGCCCAAGCGGCTGCAACAGCTCTTCGAGAATGAAATACGGCGTCGGCGTAGGATCGTGGGCGCCCCTGTCTGCCATACGCGTCCGCTCGGGAGGCATCGTCGCGAGCGCGTGCCCGCAAATCGCGCGGTCGCGCTCGGCATCGGCAGCAAGCAGCTGCTCTTTTGAGGCAATCACCATAGCGGCACCCCCAGCACCCCCATCGCGTGGCCCTTGAAGTGGGTGAGCACAAAGAGCGAGTCATAGTTGGAGAGGTTCTTGCCAACATGCATCTCATGGAACCACTTGCCGCCCTCGACCGGGAAGGTGGTGACGCCGTCCTCATCCATGATGTCGACGGGGCAGAATGTCCAGCCGTTTACCTCAAGCGTCTTGCGGTGCTGCTCGGTGGTATAGCGATCGCCCTTGTAGAAGGTGTTGGTCTCGACGACCGTGGCCCCGGGAAGGTCGGTCTCGATGAGGCTCTTCACCCACGGACGAGAAATGATGTTGGGACCGTTCTGCTCCCCCGTATGAAGCTTGATGGCGACCTTTCCGGTCATGCCCGCCTTCACGCGCTCGAAGATCTTGCGAAGCCCCTCTGCCGATAGGTCGCGCGTGAAATAGACCGTCGACTCCGCTCCTGCGCGCTCGCTCATGGGGACGTAGGCCTCGCCGCCGGTGCCGGGTACCGTTTGCATATGATCGCATGCCATGACAAATCCTTCCTCTCGCATTCGGTTCTTAAGCGCGATTCTATTCCCTGGAGTCCACTCAAGAGGTAGGGTCAATTGCCTGATTGGGGCATAGTTTTTCATGTATGCCCACAGGGGTTTGCGCCTCACCTCCAGATACTATGGAGGTGCAGCAAAAACCGGCTCGAACGGACAACCATGGTCCGACAGGGGGAGCACATGAAGCGGATCCATTTTGATGTCGACTTTACCGTGGACGAGCACCGCAAGCGCTATGGCAGCGAAGGCGCTACACGAGAAGGAAAGATACGGCGAAATAAGGTCGCTGCAGCGATATGCGGATGCGTCGCCATCGTTTTGCTCGTCGCATTCGCGCTTCTTTTTGACCTGCCGCAGATCGCCAGCGAGACCCGTTCGGGCAGCGGACCCTCGCCAACGCTTATGGCATCGTTCATCTGCGCGACGGCGGGCCTCCTTGCCGCGGCATGCGCAGGCAGATGCCTGGTAAGCGCACATCGCCTCCGGCGCGGCATGATCGCGTTCATCGACGACGAGCGACTTCGCATAACCACCGATGGGTATCTGCTCTTTGGCAGCCGGGAGCCATATGTATGCGGGTCTGTGACCGGGCACATCCACAAGAGCCCCACCGCCGAGCGCGTGCGGCTCCGGCTGGCATATCTGCCGTGGTGCAGCTTCCGCTACGACCCCTCGGCAGAAATCGTGGTCATACAGGCGCAGCGGCACGGAGCCATCGGCTTTGAGATCTTTGCCTCGCGGGCGATTTTCGAGGGGACAGGCTATGGCAGCGCGCTCGTACGCGACCTTGACCCCTCGGATTTCGCCCAGCGCTATATGCCGGACGGCATCGAATCCTTCCCGCTCTTCAACTGCTTCGAGCCCGACCTGGTGGAGACCCTCCGCAACCTGGGCGTGAAGGAGGATGCCGCTTAATTTGAGGCAGCCCCACGTAAGCCTCTTCAAACGTGGCAAACCTTATTTGAGCACCATGCGGCAGTAGCCATAAAGAACGAGCGCGAGCCTCATGCCTATCATGCTCCTCGCAGCAGAATTTACGGACTGCCAGGGATTCTACCCATCAAGTCACCCGGACCGGCGCAGACACCGAGACGCTACACGCATGTGAAAGATCCCAGATGAGCCTCACTCGATGTTTAGCAACTCTTTGAACATGAGGAAGTTCTGGAGCACCACGCCCCGACGGAGCACCGTGTTCTCTCGCACCACGCAATAGCCCATGCTCTCAAAGAAGGGACGGGCGGTGATCGAGGCATAAGCCGTAAGATGCGAGCTGCCGCGGCGGCACGCCTCCTGCTCGAGCGCCTGAACAAGCGCGCGGCCGACGCCACGACGAAGATGCCCGGGGTCCACATACAGCATGTCGAGCTCGCCGGCCCCCAAAAGGCTCCCAAAACCCACCAGCGTGTCGCCGTCGCACGCTGCGAGCGTCAACGATGAGGCAAGCTTGTTCTGCAGCTGCGCCCTAAACGCGGCATCATCCGGCGCCCATGCATCGAGCTGCTCGGGCGCGTAGTCTGCCCGGTTAATCTGATGCACCGCATCAACAAACAGACGCACTGCGTCGCCCAACTCTTCCGGCCGCATCAAATCAATCTTCAACATGTACCTCCTTTGGATTGATGCTAGCGCGGTTCCATATCTCGGTCCAATCAGGGAATTGAACGCACCTTGCTTATGGATAACCGCGCTCACAGAACAATCCTTCGCAAGCTGGGGGTTGCGCCCTGGCGCTAAACATCCGACGAACATCACGCACGGCGTCAGCATGCACGCAATGCCGGCTATTTCATGACCGAATGCTTCGGCAGGTGCCAGTCACAGCTTTACCGCCACCGATTACCGCCAAAATGGCGGTAATCGGTGGCGGTAATACAATGCACGCAATCCGAAGGGAGCTATTGCCGACCTTGCGCAAGTGCTCGCTTGCTCGAAACGTTCGACGGAACGTTTGGTCAGCGAGCTTCGCGCAGACGGGAAGCTCGAGCGGCAAGGTAGCCCGCGAGCGGGCACGTGGATAGTCGTGAACAGGTAGGGCGGCGAGCGCCGCGCTTATTACCACCAACGATCTTGGCGCTCCTCAAGCTCGATCAGCGCGGCGAGCAGCGCCTCACGAAGCTCGTCCTTCTTGAGACTATTCACGTAACGGACGAGCTCTGCGCGATGGGCCTCCTCTTCACGCTGGAAAGCCAGCTCCTCCTGCTCGACCTCCCATTTGAATGCATCGACCTGTTGGGGATAGGCGGTGAACACCGTCGCCACCATGTGCTTGCAGATGCGCTTCGTACCCGCCGCGTGCGGGCAGTCACAATGGGACTGCCGGACGTGCACGGTGTCCACGTGAACGGTGTAGGGCAGATTCGCCGTACCCTCCACCTCGGCATCGAAGACACCTTCGCCGCCGGGTCGGAGGTTCTTCACGCGCCCCTGCTCCACATAGTCGAGCCCGCGCCACAGAGAGGCTCCGCTTGCCATCCGGAGAATTGAAAGCAGCTGCATGCGAGGCCTCCTTCGGAGTTGTGCCAATACGCCCCCTATTCCTCTTCCAGCCAGAAGAATATGCAAGGCGCGCTTATTAAGGATAGCCGTACAGCGCGAACAATCTCGCAGCAAATGGATATGTGATACGATGTATATGCAATGTCAATGCAAGGAGTGACAATGGCTAAGAGCGCATCGATCAGCATGAGGGTCAATCCGCAAATCAAAGCAGAAGCAGAATCAATTTACGAAAGCCTCGGAATGACGCTCACCGAAGCGATCAACATCTTCCTGTACAAATCGATTCTCGAGGGCGGACTGCCCTTCGACGTTCGGCAGCCGCGATACAACAGCGAGACCGAAGCGGCGATGCGCGAAGCTCGCGGTATCCTTGCAGGGGAGGTTGCCGCTGAGTCCTATGACTCGGCGTCGGCCATGTTCGCCGCATTAGACGAGTAGCTGAACGCTGGGATGCACTAAGCAGGGTAATTATGATTTGATTCGGCTTCCCATGCGCAGCTCATAAATACCCATTGAATGGAACAGTGAATCGACGCTGTTTTGCGACGTGCGTGACAAGCATGCAAAGCCCCATCGCCTTACCACCGTCCATGCAGCTAAATGATTATTTGCTCGAGATAGTTTTGACTAAAGATGATTAGTTGTTCGGGACATGCAACCCAGCAAAATCAAATGGGTGTATATCTGATTTTGGAATACTAACCGGAGACGCACCCTATCAAAAAACTGAGCTCCATTGCCAAAATGGGATTGATTGGATTTACTCCTCGTAATCCGTCAAACACAAACGACATTTCCATCGCTAATGGCGCTGACGACATTACCCAAATTGGATACGAATCTTGTAGCACAAATAATAATGCCCAAAGGCGGCATTCTGTTTAGTGTCTAGCACGCGTAAATAGTACCGCTGTTCCGCCTACCGAGTACCGGCGTTCCGCGCACGCGGTACCGGCCCCAACCGAATAGCCTTTCCTCAGGAGGGGGCGCCGCCCGGGT
>NZ_JACJKQ010000001.1 GCF_016901575.1 Enorma phocaeensis | reverse complement strand
GTACGCCCGTTGGCGGAAACGGTGAAAATACGTTGGCGAGATCGGCGGGGATGCGTTGGCGGATTCGGCGCGACCCGTTGGTCTAAACGGTGAAACTCAGATTAGCAATAACAGCCTCGAGGCGCGCGCTGGTCGAGGCGGCGTGGCACTTCCAGACCTGCTCGCCGAAGCCGAAGGGGGCGCCGAGGGGCTCCTCCGTGCCGCCCGCGGTCAAGCGCCGGTGCGACGAGGCGACCGCCCGGCTCTGCCGCAGGCACGAGGCGCTGCGCGCCGCCGGCAAGAGGCCGTGCGTGGCCAACGTGGCGGTGGCGCGCGAGCTCGCGTGCTGGGTCTGGGAGATAGGGTGCCGGGCCGAGGGCACGATCTCGTGACCGCCCGCCGATAGCCTTCCCGCCGGGAGGGCCCGCGCCTCGACGCATCGCCGGGACCGGCTCACGAGCCTTTTTTATGGGCAGCCAGACGGCCGCGCCCGAGAACAGAGACTTCAGGCCCTCGGCCGACGGTCCCGGACGGAGAGTCGAAATGCGGTAGCGCGCGGCGACATACCCCGCATGCCGCGCCACTGAGCCCGCGGATATTAGCTTGCCAGGCGAGCGACGACTAACGAGCATCCGCGCGGGCCCGACCGGCTGGAATAAGAGCAGGTCCGGAACGGAATTTCCGGACCTGCCGCGTCATGCCGCTTGACAATGGCTTTCTCATATTAAAAAAAGCCCGGCATCACGGGGATGCCGGGCTTGCGATTCTACTGGAGCGGGCGACGGGAATCGAACCCGCGTCATCAGCTTGGAAGGCTGAGGTTCTACCATTGAACTACGCCCGCAATATGGTCGGGACGACAGGATTTGAACCTGCGACATCCTGCTCCCAAAGCAGGCGCGCTACCAAGCTGCGCCACGTCCCGACGTCCAGAACCTGCATTATAGGGCCAAACACCTCATCGGGCAACCGCCAACAAGAAGTTTTTGGATGTAGGTCCAACCGGGAGTTCGGTGCGAAGGCTTCGAGGCAAGGGCTCGCTCGCCTTGGCGCTGGCGCACCTCGGGCGAGCGCGTATCGTGGTCAATCATGATGAGCTCTGGGCAGGTTGACCGCAGACGGATTCTCCGGTGGTCAATCGTTGCGAGCTCTGGGTAGGACGGTCATGCTTCCGAGGCGCCATTGGTCAAAGCGGGCCGCCCCTGGGCAGGCCGATGCGGTAATTGACGAGCATTCTCGTCGCATGGTGCATCGATCCTGCCCAGATGCCACCCGCTTTGACCATTGGAGGGATCCGTCCATGTGCGTGCTGCCCAGGGCTCATTCCTCCCGACCATCAGCCGGGCGATTCATGAGCGTGTTGCCCAGCATGCGCATGAATCGACCATAGCGGTGGCGACGATGCACGGTTGTCGCCCAGCCCACAGGTCAATTGACCAATGCCAGGCGTTTCGCCGTCTCAGCCCTAGAGCAGACCGCTCGATGGCGGCGGCACCTTGAGGCGGCGTGCCCTATCGCAAAAACATCCGAATGAGCTTGTCCTTCGTAGGCGTGTACGGCTGGTAGCGCATGGGGAGATCGAGCCACAGGTGCTTCTTCAAGATGCTTTTCTCATGGCTGAAGGTCTCGAAGCTCTTCTTGCCATGGTAGCTGCCCATACCTGAGGCGCCAACGCCGCCGAATCCCATCTCGCTGGTTGCAAGGTGGACGATGGTATCGTTGATGCACCCGCCGCCAAAGGGGACATGCTCGAGAAACCGGTCTTCGAGCGCACGGTCCTTGGTGAACAGGTAGAGCGCGAGCGGCTTCGGTCGCCGCTTGATGAACGCCTCGGCCTCCTCGATGGTGTCGTAGGGGATGACGGGCATGATGGGGCCGAAGATCTCCTCGCCCATGACGGGGTCGTCTTCGGCGACGCCGTCCATCACCGTTGGCTCAATCTGCAAGGTCTCCTTGCGCGACGCGCCTCCGACCACGACCTTATTCTGGTCGATGAGGCCGAGAAGACGCGCGAAGTGCTTCTCGTTGACGATCTTTCCCCACTGCGGGTTGTCGAGCGGCTGCTCGCCGAGCATCGCCTTGATCTGGACACGCACCAGCTCGAGGAAGCGGTCGTGCACGCTGCGGTCGACCAGAATGTAATCGGGCGCGACGCAGGTCTGCCCGCAGTTGAGGTACTTGCCGAAGACCACGCGCGCGGCGGCGCGCTTCAGGTCGGCGGAGTCGGTGATGATGCAGGGGCTCTTGCCGCCCAGCTCAAGCGTGACGGGCGTGAGGTGCTCGGACGCCTTTCGCATGACGAGCTGGCCAACCGTGACGCCGCCGGTAAAGAAGATGTAGTCAAAGGTCTGGTCGAGAAGCTCGGTGTTTTCTTTGCGGCCACCCTCGACGACCGCGACGAGCTCCGGTGGGAGGCACGATGTGATGAGGTCGCGCATCACCGCCGAGGTCGCGGGCGAGTAGGCGCTCGGCTTCACCACGCAGCAGTTTCCCGCCGCGATGGCCCCTACCAGCGGCTCCATGGTGAGCATGAAGGGGTAGTTCCACGGGGACATGACGAGGACCACGCCGTAGGGCTCCGCGATCGTGAAGCTCGTGGCATGGAAGTTGGCGAGACCGGTGCGCTTGCGATGGCGGCGTGCCCATGCCCTCACGTGGCGAATCTGGTAGCGCAGCTCGGCGAGCGTCATGCCGACTTCGCACATATAGCTCTCTGTGGCGGACTTCCCCAGGTCTTCTTTGAGCGCCGCGTTAATGCGGTCCTCGCTGTCGACGATGGCCTGCTCGAGCGCCTTGAGCGCCTTGATGCGGGCGTCGACGGGAATGGTGGCGCCGGTCTCGAAGTGCGCGCGGCATCGCGCGACGGTCTTATCGATGCACATGGGTGCGGTTCCTGTTCTTCTCTAGGGCGGCGTTGCCGGCGTGCTTTTCGGGATGATGGCCAACTTTGTCGGGCGTGGCGCCAGACGGGCCGGCCGCCTTGCGCGCCTCATCCGACTTCCGTGGCCCCTCGGCGGCGTCGGCGCGTGCGGCCAGCTTTTCGGGATGTCGGCCGACCACGGGTGCGGCAGACGCGGCCTGGGCCCTGGCGGTTGCGTGCTCCCCGGAGGCGGACGAGGCGTTCTCCTCAGGTGCCGAGGCGGGCTTGGAGGCCGCTGCATCGAGGCCGGCAGGCGTCTTCACCAGGTGATACAGCTCTTCCAGCTCTCGGGCGTCCATCAGGCGGGGAACGGGGTAGAGCGGATTCCCCTCGGCGTCCGCGTGGCGCGCCATGAGGGGGATGTCCTCATCCCGAATGCCGCCAAGGGTTGAGGGGATCTGCATGGCGGCATTCATCTCCCTCACCCAGGCGATGAACGCGCGCGATGCGTCGCGGTCGTCACCATGGTCGCAGACGCCCGCCTTGCGGGCAAGGTCCGCCAGGCGCCTCTCGCAGCTCGGCCCATAGGATTCGAGGACGAGGGGGAGAAGCACCGCATTTGCGAGGCCATGGGCAATTCCATACTGGCCGCCCAGCGAGTGGGCCACCGCGTGCACGTATCCCACATACGATTTGGTAAAGGCAAGGCCCGCCTGGTAGGCGGCGCGCAGCATATGCTCGCGAGCGACGGCGTCGTGGCCGTCACGATAGGCGCGCAGGAGGTATTCGTGGATCTCATGCACCGCCTGGATGGCGTTGGCGCGCGTATCGCGCGTAGTCGACCTGCCGATATAGGCCTCGACCGCGTGCACGAGGGCATCCATGCCGGTCGTCGCGGTGACGCTCGCCGGCAGGTCGAGGGTGGTGCAGTAGTCGAGAACGGCGTAGCGCGGAATGAGCGCAAAGTCGTTGATGGGGTATTTGTAATGGGTCTCGTCGTCGGTGATGACGGCGGCCAGGGTGGTTTCGGAGCCCGTCCCCGCGGTGGTGGGAACGGCGATGAGCAGCGGCAGCTTTGCTAGCACCTTGAGCACGCCGCGCATCTTCGCCACGGGCTTGCGCGGGCGTGCGATGCGCGCACCCGCGGCCTTCGCGCAGTCCATGGCGGAGCCGCCGCCGAACGCGATGATGGCCTTGCAGCCCTCGGCCAGGTATAGTTCGCGGGCGGCCTCGACATTCGAGATGGTCGGGTTGGGGACCACGCGGTCGAATATGGCAACCTCGATGCCCGCCTTCGCGAGCTCGGCGAGCATGGGGTCGAGCAGGCCAAGCCCAGAGATCGTTTTGTCGGTCACCACGAGCACCTTGGTTGCGCCGTGCTCGCGAAGCACCTCTGCGCAATCGGCAAAGGTGGCGAGCGGCGTGGGCTCGCGATAGGGGAGAAGCGGGATGGCGGCACGGAAGCATGTCTGGTATGCGCGGCACCAAAGAGAGCGGACGGGATTCAATGGAGGCTCCTTAGGAGTTATGCAAGGTATGGGCGAACGAAGGATAGAACATTGACGATATTAGGTAAATCGTCAATCTCTAAAGATGGAGGGGGTGTGACGGGAGTGCGCCGTCGCCTGGAGCGCCGGGTGCTACAATCGCCCCCGGCCTTTGTTTCTACGTTGTTGCATGTACGTTTCTACAGGGCTTCTTCTCCAAGCGTTCATGCGCACAGCGTAAACTCTTTCGGGGCGTTTGCGGGCCATGGATTCGGCGCGCGCCGCCCTGCCGCACCCGCGGCACGTTCCTGAGGTTAGGAGAGAATATGAGCTATACCCAGAAGGTCATTGCCGAGCTGCGTGAGCGCTATGCCGACCAGCCCGAGTTCCTCCAGGCTGCCACCGAGGTCCTCGAGACCATCGAGCCGGCTGTCGAGGCGCATCCGGAGTACGAGCAGGCTTCGCTTCTCGAGCGCCTGGTCGAGCCTGAGCGCATCATCATGTTCCGCGTGCCCTGGGTCGACGATGAGGGCAAGGTTCAGGTGAACCGCGGCTACCGCATTGAGTTCAACTCTGCAATCGGACCCTACAAGGGCGGACTGCGCCTGCATCCCAGTGTCAACCTGTCCATCCTGAAGTTCCTTGGCTTCGAGCAGATCTTCAAGAACAGCCTCACCACGCTGCCCATGGGCGGCGGCAAGGGCGGCTCCGATTTCGACCCGAAGGGCAAGTCCGATCGCGAGGTCATGGCGTTCTGCCAGTCCTTCATGACCGAGCTCTGCCGCCACATCGGGCCCAACACCGACGTCCCCGCCGGCGACATCGGAACCGGCGCCCGCGAGATCGGCTATATGTTTGGCCAGTACAAGCGCCTGCGCAACGAGTGGTCTGGCGTGCTCACCGGCAAGGGCCTCACGTTCGGCGGCTCTCTGGCGCGCACCGAGGCCACCGGTTACGGCGCGGTCTATTTCCTCACCCACATGCTCGCCGAGAAGGGCGAGGAGCTTGCCGGCAAGACGGTTGTCATCTCTGGTGCGGGCAACGTCGCGATCTACGCTGCGGAGAAGGCGGAGGAGCTTGGCGCGAAGGTCGTCACGGTTTCGGATTCCAACGGCTATGTGTATGACCCGGAGGGCATCGACGTCGCTTTGCTCAAGGACGTCAAGGAGGTCCGCCGCGCTCGCCTGACCGAGTACGTTGCTGCTCGTCCGTCCGCCGTCTACCACGAGGGCGAGCGCCCCTGGAACGAGGCCTGCGACATCGCCATGCCGTGCGCCACGCAGAACGAGCTGCCGCTTGAGGGCGCGCAGGCGCTCGTCGCCAACGGCTGCAAGTACGTGGTCGAGGGCGCCAACATGCCCACCACTGCCGATGCGACCACCTACCTCATCGACAACGGCGTGTTCTTTGCGCCCGGCAAGGCTGCCAACGCCGGCGGCGTCGCGGTTTCCGGTCTTGAGATGAGCCAGAACGCCGAGCACCTCTCGTGGACGTTCGAAGAGGTCGACGGCAAGCTCAAGGGCATCATGGCAAGCATCTACGAGGCGGCCAGCTCCGCTGCGAAGGAGTACGGCCATGAGGGCAACCTGGTCTTCGGTGCCAACATCGCCGGCTTCCTGAAGGTTGCCGACGCCATGATGGCTCAGGGCGTTTGCTAGCGAAAGCGCGCGGGGATCTTTCTCTGGGAAGGGGCTGCGCCCCGGCGTTTTAGATCTTCGACTGCCCGCGGCGGGTTTCCGCCGCGGGCAGTTTTCGTTTCTTTCCTTGCGATTCCAGGCGGTCGGCTTTCAAGGGGCGCGGCTTGGTGATGACATGCGGTTTCCGCATGCCGCTTGTCGGCTTCAGGGCTGATGTTCGTGCTGGATGCGGCGTATCTGATCGTTTGGCAGCGCACCTTTAGGCTTCGGTCGCAAAAAGCTGCATACCTTGCCGCCGTGTTGGACGATGTCATGCGTCTCGCCTCTTTCGAGCGACGCTTCCGGAGCATTCTGCACGCGCTGCCGACGAGAAATGAATAAAATCCGTAGAGACTTGTATAAAAAACGACTTGAGATCGATGAGCTCGGAAGTTTTCTGCTCGAGGGGACCCCGTTCTGTGCAAAAAATCGATTTGTCGGTCAAGCTTGGACTGTATGCAGACGCAATACTCATTCTATTAGGAGAAGGTCCTAATAGTTTCCTGCGCTTTTCTTTATGCATGGCTTGGGCGCACGAGAGAAACAACCGACAAATCGATTTTTTGCACACTTTTGCCTCTTTGCGGACAGAAAGCCGCTGCCACGCGCGTCCGTCCATGCATATTCTCAGTTGTGGCCGCCTAAAGTTGGCTCGTGGCGGGGTCTTGCCGGGCATGCCGTGCCGCCGGCAGGCCGAGTGTCCAGGCCAAACCGATTGCATCTCAGCATTCTGGCCAGCCGAAGGCGCGTCGTAAACCGTTGAGCAGCTCTACCTGCTTTACTCGATGCGCGCGTGCGCGGTTCTGGTATCGCGCTCCTGCACGACGGTAGAGCTGTATCGCCTCCGCTTCCAGCGCGTCGATGTCGGCGAGTTGGATTCGGTTCAGGGCATCTGTGGTGATTCCCATCGCTTTCAGGCCGGAAGTCCGTCTCTCATCATGGATTCTCGAGGACGAGAGGTCGTGGTATGCGCCGTTGTATTCGAGTGTCGTGTGCGATTCGGGAACGTATGCGTCGCAAACGGCATAGGGCATGCCGGAGATCGCCCGGGCTTCTCTAGAAAAGGGGACCTTATGGTTGAGCCGCATGGCGCGTATTGCAAATCCGCCCGCAGCAAATGGTAGGTGGAACAGGGACGCCATGATCGCCTCACCGGGAGACCGGGCTCCGTCCAGCGTGTGGCGCGCGGCGCGAAGGGCAAGCTTCGCGTTTCCGATGCCCGCAAGGCCTTCGAGCTGGCGCCCAAGCTCTTTCGCATGGATGGCGGGGTCGGATTCGAAATAGCCGCTCTCACGCTCATGGTCGGAGGGGTCGAAACAGATTTCTCCCGGAACGTGGGACTCCTTGAGGGAAAAGGTCCCGCATAGCTCGAATGCGAGCGCGACCACTTCGGGAAAGTCATGGCTGCGCGCGTACTGTGCGAGCATCAGGGCGGGAGACACCGAGTAGATTCCCGGAGCGATCTCCAGGATGCTTCCGGCGGGAAGCGCCGAGGAGCAGACGTGGCAGCGAAGGCCGGGACGATGTCGCGTCTGGTTGCGATGCGTGACGAGCACCTCGATGGGAGTCTCGGGGTGTTCGGAGTCCCACAGGCCCTCCCGATAGAGCAGGCCCATATCGATGTCGCCACGGTTGGGCGCAGATGCCGCGAGCACGCGGCGTTGCTCGATCAGGCCCAGCGGCCGCCACGGGAGGCGGGCGTAGCGCCTTCGAGCCACGCGCACTGCCCTCAGGGCCGACCCGTGGGAAACGATGACGGTATGTCTCGGCGTTCCTTCCATGGTGACACCCTATCTTGCCGCGATGGGTTTGGGAGGGATGCGGCGATACTTTGCCGCCTGTGGTCAATCTTGTCGGTAAGTGGAATCTACCTGCGGAAATGATTAAAACGGGGAAAGATTTGGGGAAGATGGCTGCAAGATTTGGGAGAACCGTCCAAGAGTGCCGCCGCCACCGCGCTCTGGCTTCTCGAGGCGTTCTGCCCTGGCGTCGCGAGCATGCGGCGTGAGGTGCCGACGGGGCGCCGCGCCCGCAGGCCGAGTCCTTCGCCACATGGCGTCGTGCCGCATGCGAGCTGCGCTCTTTATGTATAGGCGCGGCGGCCCTCGTCACTCGTAAAAGATTTGCTACATTGAAGCTCTGGTAACGAGCCGGCAAGAGGGGAGAACGTCGTGCTCAGATTTGGCACTTACGTGCGGGCAAAGAGTCCGCAGGAGGCCTATGAGCTGCTATGCAGCAAAAGGGGAAGCAGGATAGTCGGCGGTGGAGGGTGGATGCGCCTCTCGACGCGTCCCGTCGGCACCGTGATCGACCTGACCGATTGCGGCCTTGACGCAATCGACGAAGTGTCCGATGACCCGGTTTTTGGACGGGCGCTAAGAATCGGTGCGTATGTCACGCTCGGCACGTTCGAGCGCGACGGACGCGTCGCGGATGCCACGGATGGGGCGGCGTCGTGCGCGGTGCGCGACATCGTGGGCGTACAGTTTAGAAATCTCGTCACCGTGGGCGGCAGCGTGTGCGGCCGCTTCGGCTTTTCTGACGTGTGCCTGCTGCTGCTCGCACTTGGAGCCGACCTTGAGTTCGTCGGGGGCGGGCGCACCTCCATCGAGGCGTTCTTGCTGGATACCGCCCCTTGCCGCGACGTGCTTACGCACGTGATCGTCCCGGCTTGCCCTGTGCGCGCTAGCTATCAGGCGGTGCGTCGCCAGGCAACCGACTTTCCGCTCATCAATGCCTGCGCCGCGCGCACGGAGCGCGGCTGGCGTGTTGCGGTGGGCGCGCGGCCCGGAAGGCCCCGCCTCGTCGCGGGCGCGTCGGCGGGCGGCGGCATCGAGGCAAAGCCTGCGACGCCGTCCATCTCCTTCGATCCGACGCCAGAAGAGGTCGCCGCCGCATGCTCTGCGGCGGAAGGGCTCGTCTATTCGAACAATATGCTCGCGAGCGGCGCATATCGCCGAGAGGTCGCGCCGGTTCTGGTGCGCCGGGCAATCGAGGCGGCATGCGGCGCTGCGTCTTTGCAGGGCGCTGCCTCCGCTGCGGCAGATCGGCCAGAGATGGGGGAGGGGGCGCGATGAACATCTCGTTTGTGCTCAACGGCAAGCGCGTGGGGTGCGATATCGTGCCAGACACCTCGCTGTTCGAGCTGCTGAGGTCTCAGGGGTGCATGAGCGTGAAATGCGGATGCGAGACGAGCGACTGCGGCCTGTGCACCGTCTGGGTCGACGGCGTGCCGACGCTGAGCTGCTCGGTCATCGCGGCCCGCGTCGACGGCCACGACGTCACCACGCTCGAGGGGCTGCAGCGCGAGTCCCATGCCTTTGCCGTGTGCATGGCGGAGGAGGGCGCCGAGCAGTGCGGCTTCTGCTCGCCCGGCCTCATCATGACGGTGCTCGCGTTTGAGCGCGAACTCGCCGGTCGCGTTCCCACCGAAGACGAGGTGCGCCGCTATCTGGCGGGCAATCTCTGTCGCTGCACCGGCTACATGAGCCAGATGCGTGCAATTCGCCGCTATCTCGGCATGCCCCGTGAGGCGGCTGCCGTCCTGGATGCCTCGATTGAGAAAGAGGGGGTGGCGTAGATGAACGGCAACCGATCTCATGCAGTCTCTGCCGACGATGCGCGCGACGTCCATTGCGATGCGCCCGGAATCCCCACCTGCGACATCGCTCCAGAGCGTACGCGCGACCTCAAGTACCTCTCGCAGCCCGTGGTCAAGAAGGACGCCTACGCCCTGCTTGCGGGCAAGCCGCTTTATACCGCAGACATCGCGCCTGCCGACGCCCTGGTCATGAAGATCGTCCACTCGCCGCATGCGCATGCGCGCATCCGGTCCATCGACACCTCGCGCGCCCTCAAGGTGCCGGGCGTGGTCGCGGTCTTTACCTACCACGACGTGCCGCAGACGCGCTTCTCGCTTGCCGGCCAGTCGAATCCCGTCGCGTCGCCCTATGATCGCCTCATCCTCGATCCGGTGGTGCGCTACGTGGGCGACGAGGTCGCGTTGGTCGTCGCCGAAAACGACCGCGCTGCCGAGCGCGCCTGCCGACTGGTGAGGGTCGACTACGAGGTGCTTCCCGCCGTGCTCGACTTCACCCAGGCGGTTGACAACCCCGTGGTGGTCCACGATGAGGATGGATACACCGTCAATGCGGGATGGATCAACAACGAGCGGAAGCGCAACATCTGCGCCCAGGGCGGCAGCGCCTTTGGCGACCTCGACGATGCGTTCGAGCAGGCAGAGGTGGTCATCGACCGCACCTACCATACCAAGGCAAACGCCCAGGCCATGATGGAGACCTTCCGCTCTTTCGCCTATACGGACGCCTATGGGCGCATCGTGTGCGTCTCGTCGACGCAGGTGCCCTTCCATATCCGACGCATGATCTCCACGGCGCTCGAGATTCCCCCCTCGCAGGTGCGTGTGGTGAAGCCCCGCATCGGTGGCGGTTTCGGCGCCAAGCAGAGCGGCTGCCTGGAAGTCTTTGCGGCGTTCGCCGCCTCGCGCCTTGGCCGACCGGTGAAGATCATCTATTCACGTGAGGAGACCTTCACCGCGTCGAACTCGCGCCACGAGATGCAGATGCACGTGCGCCTGGGCGCGCGCCGCGACGGAACGATCGTGGCGATCGACCTCGAGACCCTCTCCAACACCGGGGCCTATGGCGAGCACGGCCCCACCACGGTCGGCCTGTCCGGCCACAAGTCGCTGCCGCTTTACAACCGCGCGCTCGCGACGCGTTTCGGCTTCACGGTGGTCTACACCAACACCATGCCGGCGGGCGCCTATCGCGGCTACGGCGCCACGCAGGGCCTGTTCGCGCTCGAGTCCGCCGTGAACGAGCTCGCCGACGAGCTCGGCATGGACCCCTGTGACCTGAGGCTGCGCAACCTCGTGCGCGAAGGAGAGGTCATGCCGCAGTTCGACGGGCAGACCCTCAACAGCTGTTCGCTCGACCGCTGCATCCGTCGTGCCCAGGAGATGATCGGCTGGCACGAGAAGGGCCTGGTCCGCGAGGTCGGCCAGGGCCGGGTCCGCGCCCTCGGCGTGGCGCTCGCCATGCAGGGCTCGTGCATCCTGAACGTCGATATCGGCTCGGTGGACCTGAGGCTCGAGGAGGGCGGCTTTTACGTGCTCTCGATCGGGGCGACCGACATGGGCACGGGCTGCGACACCATTCTGGCTCAGTTCGCCGCCGAGGTGCTCGAGTGCCCGGTCGAGCGCATCGTCACGCGCGGCGTCGACACCGACGTCAGCCCCTATGACACGGGCTCCTATGCAAGCTCGACGACCTACATCACCGGCGCCGCGACGATCAAGGCCGCGCGCGCCCTTCGCGAGAAGATGGCCTTGACCGCTGCCGGCAGGTGGGGCGTCGACGCGTCCGACGTGTGCTTCGACGGCGAGCGCCTCTTCGTGCCGGCTCCCAACGGAGGCGCGCCCCTGCACGAGACGGACCTCGCCGCGTTTGCCAACGCATGCGTCGCGGGCGGCGAGGGCGACGCGCTCACGGCGCACGCCGCCCAGGGCGCCGAGGCCTCCCCTCCGCCCTTCATGGCGGGCATCGCCGAGGTCGAGGTCGACCGCGCGACCGGCGAGGTGCGCGTGGTGGACTATGTGGGCGTGGTGGACTGCGGCACGGTCGCGAACTCCAACCTCGCCCGGGTCCAGGCCGAGGGCGGCATAGCCCAGGGCATCGGCATGGCGCTCACCGAGGACGTCCAGTACAGCCCCGCCGGCCGCATGCGCACGCGGTCTTTCATGACCTATCGCCTGCCCACGCGCCTCGACGTGCCGAGCATCCGCGTCGATTTCGTGCCGAGCTACGAGACGACCGGCCCCTTTGGTGCGAAGTCCATCGGAGAGGTGGTCATCAACACGCCGGCGCCCGCCATCGCGAGCGCCGTGGCGCATGCCTGCGGGCATCAGGTGCGCGAGCTCCCCATCACGGCCGAGAAGGTGCTTCACGGGGAGTAGGAAATCTCGCCGCGACCGCGTCGGCGCGCGCAAAAAGTGTGCGCGCTGCATGGTCGCGGCACCATATGATGGGTTTCCGCACGCAAATCAGCGTGTTCTGCTATCATGCAAAGTCTGTGCGCATCATGCGGGCGTGGCGGAATTGGTAGACGCGCTGGATTTAGGTTCCAGTGGGCTTCCCGTGAAGGTTCGAGTCCTTTCGCCCGCACCACGCGCCCGGGCAACCGGGTCCGCGCGCACGGTCAGCCCTCGGCCTGCTCACGGCGGGCACGCAGGGGCGACGCTTTGTGTCATGAGGTGTGCCCAGCACCTGAGACCAGCTGGGCTTGTAAGAGGAGGAACGTTGAACATCACTTCCGAGGTGCAGGACGGCAAGCTCGTCGCGACGGTCACCATCCCCGCCGCCGATGTCGATTCCGCGATCAAGAAGGCCTACCGCGAGGCTGCTAAGAAGTACCGTTTCCCGGGCTTCCGCGCCGGCAAGGCCCCTCGTCCCGTCATCGACAGCATGCTTGGTGCGCAGGCCACCCTGGCTCAGGCCACCAACGAGCTCATCGGCTCCAGCGAGCCTAGCGTCCTGAACGAGCTGGACATCGTCCCGGTGGGCGAGCCCGAGTACGCCGACATCGACATCGCCAAGGACCACGAGGACTATACCTACTCCGTCACCTTCAAGCTCCGCCAGGTCGTCGAGCTCAGCTCCTACGAGCCCGTCGAGATCGAGATGCCTCCCGCGGAGGTCACCGAGTCCGAGATCGACGCCCAGGTCGAGATGCTCATGGGCTATCACGCCACCTTCGAGGATGTCGAGGGCCGCGCCGTCGAGAACGGCGACTTCGTGACCGCCGAGGTCAAGAACGTCAAGAACGCCGAGGCGCTCGCTGGCGAGTCCCGCATGATCGCCGTCGGCGCCGGCAACCTGCCCGCCGCCTTCGACGAGGGCCTCATCGGCATGAACGTCGACGAGACCAAGGAGATCTCTTGGACTCCCGAGGTCGAGGGTGCCGAGGAGGCTGCCGTCGAGGTTACCGTGAAGGGCATCCGCGCCCGCAAGCTCCCCGAGCTCACCGACGAGTTCGTCAAGACCTCCTTCGGCTTCGATGACATCGCCGCCATGCGCGACGCCGTCAAGTCCGAGATCGAGCAGGAGAAGGCTTCCCAGCTGCCCGGCCTCAAGGAGAACCGCGCCGTGGCCGCTCTCGCCGAGCGCCTGGACCTCGAGGAGGTCGACGCCGACTATGCCCAGTCCGTCTTCTCCGAGCTTGGCCAGAACTTCCTGCAGAACCTGCAGGCCAGCGGCATGACGCTCGATTCCTGGCTCCAGGCTTCGCACATCTCTTCGCAGCAGTTCATCGACGACCTGCATCATCAGGCCGACGACGTCGCTCGCGAGTCTCTCGCCCTCGACGCGCTCGCTCGCGAGCTTAAGATCGAGGTCACCGAGGAGGACATCGACGGCGAGTTCCAGCGCTCCGGCGTTGCCGACCCCGAGGCCACCAAGGCCCAGTTCATCGCCGAGGGTCGCATCCCCGCCATCCGCGATTCGCTTCGTCGCTCCAAGGCCTGCGACTGGCTGGTCGAGACCGCCAAGGTCACTGAGGTCGACGAGACCGCTAAGAAGGATGAGCAGGACGCCGAGTAGGCTCACTGTGTGAACATCCGATTTTCGGGTACGTATCATTCCGGTTGACCGGCATGTCTGCGGTGGCTGGGTCGCATCTGCGTCCAGCCGCCGCACTTTGTACGTATGCACATCCAGATTGGAGATCGCATGAGACCCACTATTGAATCAGCCCTTGTCCCGTACGTCATCGAGCAGACCCCGCGCGGCGAGCGCAGCTACGACATCTATTCGCGCCTGCTCAACGACCGCATCGTCTTTCTGGGCGAGGAGATCAACTCGGTGACGGCGAACCTCGTGATCGCCCAGCTGCTGCACCTCGAGAGCCAGGACGCCGAGAAGGATATCTCCCTCTACATCAATTCCCCCGGCGGCGAGGTGTATTCGGGCCTTGCGATTCTGGACACGATGAACTTCATCAAGCCCGACGTCTCCACCATCTGCGTGGGCATGGCCGCCTCCATGGCGGCGGTGCTTTTGGCGAATGGCGCGAAGGGCAAGCGCTTCTGCCTGCCGAACTCCATGGTGATGATCCATCAGCCGAGCGGCGGCGCCCAGGGCCAGCAGACCGAGATCGAGATCGTCGCGCGCGAGATCAAAGAGAATCGCCGCAACCTGAACCAGATTCTCGCCGACGCCACCGGCCAGCCGTTCGAGCGCGTCGAGCGCGACACCGAGCGTGACCACTACATGCGTGCCGCCGAGGCCCTTGAGTACGGCATCGTCGACCGCGTGATCACCTCCCGCAACCAGGCAGCGAAGGGGAACGAATAATGCCTAACGATTCTCGTGGCGACCAGTATCCCACCGGTCCCATCCGCTGCTCGTTCTGCGGCAAGGAACAGGACCAGGTCCGCAAGCTGGTGAAGGGTCCCACGGACATCTTTATCTGCGACGAGTGCGTCGCCGCCTGCGTCGATATCCTCGAGGAGTCTCTTGCTAACGACTTCATGGCCGGCGGCGGAGACTTCTCCGACATGCTCGATTCGTTTGGCCTTCAGGGTTCGCAGCTCGCTGAGCTCGACGAGGCCGACGATGACGGCCATCACGGCAAGCAGGTCATCGATCGCGTCCCCACGCCGCACGAGATCTACGACGAGCTCTCGCAGTACGTGATGGGCCAGGAGGACGCCAAGCGCGCCATGTCGGTGGCGGTGTACAACCACTATCGCCGCGTGCTCGAGGGCGGCGCTGCCGAGGGGGCTCGCGACGAGTCCGACGGCGCGGACGGGCGCCTGCCTATCGGTAAGCACGCTGCGGGCCCGGACGACCTTTCGGATGTCGAGCTCGCCAAGTCGAACATCTTGCTGCTGGGTCCCACGGGTACCGGCAAGACCCTGCTTGCCCAGACGCTCGCCCGTATCCTCGAGGTGCCCTTTGCCATCGCGGACGCCACCGCGCTTACCGAGGCGGGCTACGTGGGTGAGGATGTCGAGAACATCCTGCTCAAGCTCATCAATGCCGCCGACGGCGACATTGAGCGCGCGCAGGTCGGCATCATCTACATCGACGAGATCGACAAGGTCGCCCGCAAGGCGGAGAACCTGTCCATCACGCGCGACGTCTCGGGCGAGGGCGTGCAGCAGGCGCTGCTGAAGATTCTCGAGGGAACCGTCGCAAGCGTGCCTCCCACCGGCGGGCGCAAGCATCCTCAGCAGGAGCTTTTGCAGATCGACACGACGAACATCCTGTTTATCTGCGGCGGCGCCTTCGTGGGACTCGACAAGATCATCGCCGACCGCGTCGGCAACAAGGGCGTGGGCTTCAACTCCGAGATCGCTGGCCCCACGTCGACCGACGAGAACGACCTGCTCCGCCAGGTGTTGCCTCAGGACCTTAACGCGTTTGGCATGATCCCCGAGTTCATCGGCCGTACGCCGGTGATCACCGAGACCTGCGCACTCACCGAGGACGACCTCGTCTCGATCCTCACCGAGCCGCGCAACGCCATCGTGAAGCAGTACCGCCGCATGTTCCAGCTCGAGGACTGCGACCTCGAGTTCGAGCCCGAGGCGCTCCACGAGATCGCGCATCTGGCGCTCGAGCGCAAGACGGGCGCGCGCGGCCTGCGTTCCATCTGCGAGCAGCTGCTGCAGAAGACCATGTTCGACCTGCCGAGCGAGCAGGGCGTCGAGAAGGTCGTGGTGACCGCCGCCGCCGTCCGGGGCGAAGAGGAGCCCCGCCGCGTGCTTTCTGCAGCATAAGGGGAGCGGGCGCGTGCCGCCTTTCCGTGCGGGCGCTTCCGGTTGCTTGCGCATGGCGACGTCTTTCATGGTGCCCCAGCCGCTTCGGTGCGGCTGGGGCACTTGCCGTATATGCGGCGCCCGCGTCCCCAGCAACACATTCGCCGCATGGTTGGAGCGCATCGCGGACACGCGGGCGACAGGGCCGCCGACGGCGTCGACCCCTGCTGCGCGCTATAGTCTTTCATAGCGAGCTCGGGCGCTTCGCGTCCCTGCGTCGTATGGGGCTGCTGCTTCGGAGGGGGAGTTCATGAAGGTCACCGTCTTGCTCGAGAACGCCACGCCGTCTAGCAGGCTCATCGCAAAGCACGGTCTGAGCCTGTTGCTGGAAGCGGGGGAGCGCCGCGTCCTCTTTGACATGGGGCCCGACGGCTCCTTCTTGCGCAACGCCCACGCTTTGGGCGTCGATGTGCTTTCGGCCGATGCTGCCGTCATCTCCCATGGCCACTACGACCACGGCGGCGGCCTAGGCGCCTTCATCGAGGCTTCGCGCGACCGCGCAGCCAAGGCACCGGTCTTTGTGCGGCAAGGCGCCTTTGGGCGGCACGTGTCGGGATCGCCTGGCCGCCATCACGACATCGGGCTTGACGGCGCCCTGAGAGATGAGCCACAGGTGCGCGTCGTTGCCGGGGACGTCGACCTGGGCGGCGGCCTCAGGCTCTTCTCCTGTCCGAAGCGGCCCCATCCCATGCCCGCTTCCAACAGCAAGCTCTATGTTCGGCGGGGCGAGGGCTTTCAGCATGATGACTTCATCCACGAGCAGAGCCTTCTGGTCTGCGAAGGGGGCCGCAACATCCTTGTGGCGGGCTGTTCCCATGCGGGAATCCTCAACATCATGGACTGCGCCGAGAGTCTCGCCGGCGCCCCAATCGACGTCGTGGTCGCAGGGCTGCATCTCACCAATCCGTCGGGAGGCACCACCGAGGGCGAGGCTGCGACGTTAGAACTCGCCCGCGAGTTTGCAAGGCGCAAGACGAAGGTCTGCACCTTCCACTGCACGGGGATTCCGTCCTTTTCGCTCATGCGAGATGTCATGGGGCCCCGCATCGAATACCTCGGCTGCGGCAGCGTGCGAGAGGTCTGATGATCCGTGAAGGATGCCTGTCCCCTAAGGGTGGCACAGGGGCGGCCCGATATGTACCTGTCCCGTTTCGCGGCGCCTGCGCTATGCCGACGGCCGACATTCGTGGTAACCTCGAACACTGAAACATGCTTGCAACCTCGACAACCGATTCCCGAGAGGAAGCCTTTCATGGAAGAGATGCCCAAGACATATGACCCGTCTGAGAACGAGCCCAAGATTTTGCAGAAATGGCTCGACGGCGGGTATTACCAGCGCCGTGCGGGCAAGGGCGACTGCACGGTCGTGATTCCGCCGCCCAACGTGACCGGCAAGCTTCACATGGGCCATGCGCTCGATGACTCCATCCAAGACGCCATCGTCCGCGAGGCGCGCATGCGCGGCCGCTCCACGCAGTGGATCTTGGGCACCGACCACGCGGGCATCGCAACGCAGACCAAGGTGGACAAGAAGCTCAAGAGCGAGGGCAAGAACCGTCTCGAGATGGGTCGCGAGGCCTTCCTCGACGCGTGCTGGGACTGGACGCATGAGTACGGCGGCACCATCAAGGAGCAGATCAAGCGCATGGGCTGCTCGGTCGATTTCGAGCACGAGCGCTTCACCATGGATGACGACTACGCCGAGGCCGTTCGCCGCGTCTTCTGCGATTGGTACCACGACGGCCTCATCTATCGCGGCAAGCGCATCGTCAACTGGTGCCCGAGCTGCACGACCGCCATCTCTGACGACGAGGCGGAGTATAAGACCGAGGCGGGTCACCTGTGGCATCTCCGCTACCCGCTGACCGAGCCCGTGAACGGCCAGGACTACATCGTCGTCGCCACCACCCGCCCCGAGACCATGCTCGGCGACACCGGCGTTGCCGTCTCGCCCAAAGATCCCGAGAAGGCGGCGTTCGTGGGCAAGACCGTCAAGCTTCCCATCGTCGACCGCGAGATCCCCATCTTCGAGGACTGGCATGTCGACGCGGGCTTTGGCTCGGGCTTCGTCAAGGTCACGCCTGCTCACGACCCCAACGACTACGCCATGGGCCAGGCTCACGACCTGCCGCAGATCAATATCTTCGACGAGCATGCGGTCGTTGTGGACGGCTACGGCGAGTTCTCCGGCCTGACGCGCGACGAATGCCGCGAGAAGGTCGTGGCATGGTTCGAGGAGCACGGACTGCTCGATCACATCGAAGACCACGAGCACTCCGTCATGCATTGCTATCGCTGCGATACCACGCTTGAGCCCTGGCTTTCTGAGCAGTGGTTCGTCGCCGTGGATAAGCTCAAGGGCCCTGCGGTCGAGGCCGTCGAGTCCGGCCGCGTGCGCTTCAACGCCGATCGCTGGAAGCAGAGCTACCTCACCTGGATGGAGAACCTCAAGGACTGGTGCATCTCGCGTCAGCTGTGGTGGGGGCATCGCATCCCGGTCTTCTACTGTGAGGACTGCGGATGGGAGGACGCCCTCATGGAGGATACCGACGTGTGCCCCAAGTGCGGCGGACACCATGTGCACCAGGACGAGAACGTGCTCGACACCTGGTTCTCGAGCCAGCTGTGGACTTTCGCCACGCAGGGCTGGCCGCAGCATCCCGAGCGGCTCGAGGGGCATCATCCCACGACCGCCCTCGTCACGGCTCGCGACATCATCGCGCTGTGGGTCGCGCGCATGATCATGAGCTCCGAGTACTTCCTGGGCGAGGAGCCGTTCCATGACGTCGTCATCTATCCGACGATCCTCGCCAAGGACGGCAGCCGCATGTCCAAGTCCAAGGGCAACGGCGTGGATCCCATGGATCTCATGGACATGTACGGCGCCGACGCCATGCGCTTCAACCTGCTGAGCCTCTTCACCAACAACCAGGACGTGAAGTTTGACGCCGACATCGACAAGAAGACGCATGAGTTCAAGGGCAGCCCGCGCACCGAGCAGGCAAAGTCGTTCGTCACCAAGATCTGGAACGCGAGCCGCTTCCTGCTCATGAACATGGATGGCTATACCGCCGGCGAGCCTGTGGCCGAGACCGCCGCGGACGCCTGGATGTTCAGCCGCCTGGCCAAGACCGTGAAGGGCGTGACCGAAGGCATCGAGGGCTATACGTTCGGCGACGTCGCCCGCTCGGTTCAGGCGTTCTTCTGGAACGAGGTCTGCGACTGGTACGTCGAGGTCACGAAGTCGCGCCTGAAGGATGAGGGCGCTCGCCTGCAGGCCCAGCGCAACCTCATCTTCGTGCTCGACACGAGCCTTCGTCTCATGCATCCGCTCATGCCGTTCGTGACCGAGGCCATCTGGGACGTCATGCCCGCGAGCTTCCTCGACATGGACGGCGAGCGCGCCGAGGCCCTCATGGTCGCCGCCTGGCCCGAGCCGGCTGACTACGAGCGCTGGATCGACGAGCCGGCCGAGCGCGCCTTCGAGCTCACGCGCGCCGTGGTGACCGACGTGCGCTCCACGCGCGCCCGCTACCGCATCAGTCCCAAGGAGGAGCTGGATGTCGTGGTGTGCGGGCACAGTGCCGACGTCTGCGAGGCGCTTGCCGATATGACCGCCTTCATCCGCGACTTCGCGCGCGTGGGCACACTGACGCTCACGCACGACGACGAGTTTGCCGGCAAACCCGAGGGTTCCATCGCGCTCGCAGGCCCCGACTTCAACGCGTATGTCATCGTGGGCGACCTCGTCGACTTCGCTGCCGAGAAGGCGCGCATCGAGAAGGCGATCGCCAAGGATGAGAAGGAGCTTGCCGGCGCCGAGAAGACGCTTGCGAACGAGGGCTTCGTCGCCAAGGCTGCTCCCGAGGTCGTGGCCAAGAAGCGCGAGCGCGCCGAGGAGCTGCGCGCCGAGATCGAGGCCCTGACCGCCCAGCTCGCAGACTTCGCATAGTCCTCGAGCGAGGTCCAGGGGCAAAGCGCCCGTGTCGTTCTCGTTCTGAGGGAATGTGGCCCGGTTGCTATATGCGCGGTCGCTCCGATTGGATTCGGGGCGACCGCTCGCTTTGTGGCGTGGCCACCTTTGGTGATTTCAAAGCGATGGGCTGAGGGGGCTGTCCGTGGAACTTCATAGCGGCAAAACTCGGCTGAGGGCCCGCATGAAGACCGTCCGTGACGCGATTCCCGCTTCCGAGCGTTTGCAGGCGGATGAGACCATCCGGATGCGTGTCATGGGGTTGTTGCGCGCGCGTGATGTAGACGCCGTGTTTACGTACCTCTCGTTTGGTTCTGAGGTCGATACGCGCTCGCTGGTTCGAGCGCTCCTTTCTGAAGGCGTCGCCGTCGCCTTGCCGCGCTGCGTCCCGGGCTTGCGGGAGCTCGCCTGGCATGGGGTTCGTGGGCTCGATGGGCTCGTTCGAAACTCCTTTGGAATCGACGAGCCCCCTGCGGACCCTTCGACGCTTGCAGCCCCCTCGGATTACGTCCATCCGGTCGCGCTCGTACCCGGACTCGCGTTCGATGAGACTGGGTATCGGCTCGGCTATGGCGGTGGCTACTACGACAGGTTTCTTGCCGAGTTTCCGGGCTCCTCCATAGGTCTTTGTCGGCGAGCCCAGCTCCTCGCGAGCCTTGCTGACGAAGGCGCGGTCGGTCCCTATGACGTTCCCGTTAATCAAGTCGTCTCGGAAATAGGTCTTGTGCGCGTGGGCAGTTGAGATGGTCAGGGGCGTCGAGAGCTGGGCAGTGTGTGCCTGGGTGAGGGCCGGTCTTGGTCATTTCGGGTGGACGCTGGACGCCCGCTCAGGGCTTCTCCCACGGCCATGGGGTGTCCGAGGCGCAATGACGGGCCAAAGGCCAGGGGAGACCCGGCCGCTTGCCGTGAAGTCTCCGCGGGGTGTGAGATTTCGCGGTAGTATGGAGAGACGGCAGAAGACCTGAACCGAAAACGAGATGCCGACCTATCGATGGGGGATGCCATGGCAAACCTGGAGGAGATGCGGGAGTTCCAAAAGCACTGGGCTGCCTATTGCGCGGGCGAGCGAGAACTTACGCTGCTCAAGACGCGTCCACCCATCGACTTGGAGTCGCTCACTGACGCCGACCGGCGCCTCCCCATGACCGGCATGCCGGAGTCTGCCTCGTTTGACCGCCATGCGCTCGTTGATGCGTTGGGTACGGCAGCCGTTCATTTACAAGGCCAAGACGACGACGCCCCTTGGGGCTGGTGGCTTGAGGGCGAGGACTGGTCTGGACTATCCGGTCTGGACGTCCTGCTCAAGAAGCGCGCGGCTTGGATGGCGCGACTGGAAGACCTTGATGCGCAGGCGCAGGCGGCGGTCGATGCAGACGAGTCCCATGCCAAGGCGCTCTCGACGATGGCCTCCTATGCCGCCGCAAACGCCGAGGACCGTGCCAGCATCCAAGAGCTCGAAGAGCGCAGGGCTCATCCGGAGCAGATGTATCTCGAGGCTGCTGCCCGCGAGGGAAAATCCGCAGCACAGGGTGGACATAAGGCCGCCTATGCCATTGTCGGGGTTGCCGGTGCCGCAGGCCTGGCGTTTGTGCCCGTCGCGGTCGAACTTCGCGCGCTGCTTGCCGTCACGTGGCTCGTCGCCGTCGCGCTTGCGTACGCGCGGCCTTGGACGCGCCCCCGCGGGTGGCTGTTCAAGGGACGCCGCATGAAAGACGAGCTCGAGCTCATCGACGGCAAGATATCTGATGCAAAGAGCCGCGTCGAGCTGCGAGAGCGCGAGACGAAGCGCCTCGACGAGGAGGCGGCGTCGCGTGAGGCAGAGCTGCGGGCACCCTTCGAGGAGCCTCGTCAGGAAGCCTGCCGCGCGGTTGAAGAGGCGGAGCGCGCGACCATCGAGCTCGTGTGCCGCGACGTGGCGTCGCGCGACGAGACCTTCGAGGTGGAATCGCTTGAAGGCGTTCCGTTTGAAGACGCGTTTGCACAGCTGAACGCTCGGGAATGGGACCATCTGCGGGCATGGATGTCCGCCTATGTCGACGCGCTGCCCGACATGGTGAAGCGCGCTGAGGACGTGCAGGCGAGCGAGCTCGTATGGCTCGAAGGCCATGCTCCGTTTGGCAAGCGCTATTGGCCCTATACCGATACGATCGTGTCGCTCATGGAGACCATGCGCACCGATAAATCAGAGGCGGCGCTCAAGCGGTTCCTTCGCGAGCAGGCGGAGCGCGAGCAAAGCGAGTAGCGGCCCTGCCGTGACCACGGCAGGGCACGCCCCTTCGACGAGGACCGTTGCGAAGTGAGGTAATTTTACCTGCCACCCTCGACGGATGTGGCCGAGAAGGCCATACTGGAATGACCGCGCTATCTGGCATGGCGCGTCCGGACACGGCGATCGAAAGGGGTTCGCGCATGGCAGACTACAAGACGGATATCGAGATCGCACAGGAAGCGGAGATGCTGCCCATCTCCGAGGTGGCCGCGAAGGTGGGCCTTACCGAGGATCAGCTGGACCACTACGGAAAGTACAAGGCTAAGGTCGATATCCATGCCTTGAAGGATGCCCCGCGCAAGGCGAAGCTCGTGTTGGTCACCGCGATCAACCCCACTCCTGCCGGCGAGGGCAAGACCACGACTTCGGTGGGCCTTGCCGACGCCCTTTCGCGCTTGGGCAAAAAGGCGGTGCTCGCGCTTCGCGAGCCCTCGCTCGGCCCCGTCTTCGGCATCAAGGGCGGCGCCGCAGGCGGCGGCTATGCCCAGGTGGTTCCTATGGAGGACATCAACCTGCACTTTACGGGCGACTTCCATGCGATCGGCGCCGCCAACAACCTGCTCGCGGCCATGCTCGACAATCACATCCAGCAGGGCAACGCCCTCGGCATCGATCCCAAGCAGATCGTATGGAAGCGCGCCGTCGATATGAACGATCGCCAGCTTCGCCACATCGTCGACGGCCTCGGCGGTCGCATGCAGGGCGTCCCGCGTGAAGACGGCTTCGACATCACTGTGGCCTCCGAGGTCATGGCGGCGTTCTGCCTGGCGTCTGACCTCATGGACCTCAAGGCGCGCCTCGGGCGCATGGTCGTCGCCTATACCTATGACGGCAAGCCCGTCACCGCCTCCGACCTCAAGGCCGAGGGCGCCATGGCGGCGTTGCTGAAGGATGCCATCAAGCCCAACCTCGTGCAGACGCTCGAGCACACGCCCGCCTTCGTCCACGGCGGCCCCTTCGCCAACATCGCCCATGGCTGCAACTCCGTACAGGCTACCGAGACGGCTCTCAAGCTCGGCGAGTACGTGGTCACCGAGGCCGGCTTCGGTGCAGACCTGGGAGCCGAGAAGTTTCTCGACATCAAGTGCCGTATGGCAAACCTCGACCCCGATGCCGTCGTGGTGGTCGCCACGGTGCGCGCCCTCAAGTACAACGGCGGCGTCCCCAAGGCCGAGCTCACGACCGAGAACCTCGAGGCGCTCGAGGCCGGCATCCCCAACCTGCTGCGTCACGTGTCGAACATCCGCGACGTCTACGGCCTGCCCGTGGTGGTCGCCATCAATGCGTTCCCCACGGATACCGCCGCAGAGCTCAAGCTCGTTGAGGACAAATGCCGCGAGCTGGGCGTCAACGTTGCCCTGTCCGAGGTCTGGGCCAAGGGCGGCGTCGGCGGCGAGGCCCTTGCTCAGGAGGTCATGCGCCTGTGCGAGGAGCCGCACGAGTTCCACTTCTCCTATGAGTCCGGCGCCGACATCGAGGACGCGCTCGATGCCATCGCGACCAAGATCTATCACGCAGACGGCGTCGACTACACGCCTGGCGCGAAGAAGCAGCTGCGCCAGCTGCGTGAGAACGGTTTTGGCAACATGCCCGTCTGCGTCGCGAAGACCCAGTACTCCTTCACCGACGACCAGCATAGGCTGGGCGCACCGGAGAACTTCCGCATCACGGTCCGCAACCTGAAGGTCTCTGCCGGCGCGGGCTTCGTGGTGGCGCTCACCGGCGACATCATGACCATGCCCGGCCTGCCCAAGGTGCCTGCGGCCGAGAAGATCGACGTGCTCGAAGACGGCACCATCGTGGGCCTCTTCTAACGGCTTCGACCACCGTTTGCCCGGCTCATTCGTTTGACGAGTGCGTCCGGCGGCGTCATGCGCTTGTCGCGACGCCTTCGGATGGCGCCTCGCCAGACGATTGGGCCGGGCCTGTGTCTGTAGGCTCTCGTCAAGCGCTCTTTAGAAAAAGGGGGATGCATGGTAGATGGGCTGACATCGCTCAGCTGTGATGAGTTTGCTCGCGAGCTGGCGGCCAAGGTGCCGGCTCCGGGTGGAGGCGGTGCCGCCGCGATGGCGGGCGCCCTCGCCGTTGCCCTCTGCTCCATGGCGGGCAACTTCACCGTTGGCAAACCTCGCTACGCAGATGTGGAGGACCAGCTGCGCGACGTGCTCTCCGAGGCGGAGGGCGTGCGTGTTGAGCTGCTTGGTCTTGTGGAGGCCGACGCCCTGGCATTTGAGCCGCTCGCCGCGGCTTATAGGATTCCGCGCGAGGATCCCGCCCGCACCGAGCGCATCGAAGAGGCCATGCGCGGCGCCTGCGACGTCCCTATTCGCATCATGCGTTCATGTGCGCATGCCATCGAGCTGCTTGAGCGCATGGGCGGCATGGCGAGCACCCTCATGCGCTCCGACGTCGGCTGTGGGGCGGCGCTCGCCGCCGGGGCGCTGCGTGCCGCGCACGTGACGGTGCTCGTCAACACGTCGGGGCTCCCCGACGACCCTGTCGCCCGCTCGCTCGAAGCCGAGGCAGACAGGTATCTCGTGACCCTTGCCCCGCGAGCCGACGCCTTGGTCTGCGCCATGGCGACGGCGATTCGAAAGGGGGCGTGACCATGGCCGAGCTGTTGCGCGGAGGTCCCGTCGCGACCGAGATTACCGAGGAGCTGCAGGCTCGCGTCGCCCGCCTTGCGCTCGACGGCGTGGCGCCCGGGCTTGCCATGGTGCGGGTGGGGGAGAGGCCGGACGACCTCTCCTATGAGCGCGCCGCCATGAAGCGGGCGGAAAAGGTTGGCGTGGAGGTCCGCCGCTTCGTCCTGCCCGATTCGTGCTCTCAAGACGATCTGCGCTCCGTCATCCAAGAGGTGAACGACGACTCGTCTTTGCATGGATGCCTGCTGTTTCGCCCGTTGCCTGCGGCCCTCGACGAGACGGCGGCCTGCGCCGCGCTCGACCCGGCGAAGGATGTCGACGGCATAACGCCGGGGTCGCTCTACGGCGTCTTTGCCGGGCAGCCGGTCGGTTTCCCGCCATGTACCGCTCAAGGTGTGGTCGAGCTTCTCGTGCGGTCGGGCGTCGAGCTTGCGGGGGCGCGCGTCACCGTCGTCGGCCGGTCGCTGGTAATCGGCCGTCCGGTCGCGATGATGCTCCAGGCGCACGATGCCACCGTGACCATGTGCCATACCCGTACGCGCGACCTAGCCGCGGAATGCCGCCGTGCCGATGTGCTCGTCGTCGCGGCCGGCCATGCCGCCACCGTGGGCGCCGATGCCGTGTCCGGCAGGCAGACGGTCGTTGACGTGGGCATCAACTGGGACGATGAGGCTGGCAAGCTCGTAGGCGATGTCGACTTCGATGCGGTCGTGGACCGGGTGGCGCGCATCACGCCGGTTCCGGGCGGCGTGGGGGCGGTGACCACGGCGGTCCTCATGAGCCATGTCGTCGAGGCGGCCGAACGGGCTGCGGGGCACCATGCGGCAGGTTGATGCGACGGGTTTTTGATGGGACATGTCTTGGGCGGCGCGCCGTGCGGCCTGTCCGCGAGCGTCGCGCAGGCACCGCCCCGATCGTCGAGGTGAACATCGGTCGCCTCGCTCTGAAAGAGCGTTGATGGCGAGGCGTCTATGAAGAGGAGTATAGGAGACACCATGGCTGTAGATAAACCGCGTGCCGAAGCGGCAATCAGGGAGTTCCTGCTTGCGGTGGGCGAAGACCCCGATCGACCCGGGCTGCTGGAAACCCCCGACCGGGTGGCTCGGGCGGCGGCCGAGCTCTTTGGTGGCTATGACGAGGATCCTGCCGCACACCTGCGCAAGCAGTTCCATGAGTCCGACAACGAAGAGATGGTCGTCGTTCGAGACATCCCCTTCTCCTCGATGTGCGAGCATCACATCCTGCCCTTTACCGGCCGCGCCCACGTGGCGTATATCCCGCGTGCCGGTCGGATCACGGGCCTCTCGAAGATTGCCCGCATGGTGAACGGGTATGCGCGACGCATGCAGCTGCAGGAGCGCCTTACGGCACAGATCGCCGACGCCATGATGGACGAGCTCGAGCCGCTCGGGGCGCTCGTGGTGCTCGAGGCCGAGCATACCTGCATGACCATGCGCGGCATCAAGAGCGCCGGCGCGCTTACGGTGTCCTCCGCGGTGCGCGGCGCGTTCCGCTCCGACATCAAGACGCGTGAGGAGGCCCTGCGTCTGCTGGGTCTGAAGAGCTAGCGGCTTTGCGCGTGCCCGCGCAGGCTCAAGCGCTTGTGCGTGGCCCGTCTCCGGCCAGCTTGCGTTCGCCTCCCGCCCGCCCCCTGTGTCCTTGCGCTAGGTATCACAGCCACCATCTAGAAGGATTCTCATGCTTACAACTCCGTCGCAGCGCCCGCATCGCGGCGCTGCCTATCAGGTGCCGTTTGATATTGCCGAGCTCGCCTTTGACGAGGCGGTCTCACTTGCCGCGGACACCGGTGTCATCTCGGGCGACGCCGGCCCGCTTCTGGAGACCGTCGTCGACATGCTCGACGAGCTCGAGCGTCCCGACGAGCATTTCGACTGCATCCAGGTCGCGGGTACAAACGGCAAGACCTCCACGGCGCGCTTCTGCGCAGCGATCCTTGCCGGAGAGGGCCTGCATGCGGCGCTCTATACCTCGCCGCAGCTCGTGCGCTATCCCGAGCGCATGGAGGTTGACGGGCGGGTCGTCTCAGACGCGGAGTTTGCCCACGGCGTGTCGGCTGCGCTTGAGGCGGGCCGCCGCGTCAACGCGCGCCGGGCGGAGGCAGGGGAGATGTCCTATACCATAACCCCCTTCGACTTGCTGACGGTTGCCGCCTTGGTGATCTTTGCGGAGCGTGCGATTGACGTCGCCGTGCTCGAGGTGGGCCTTGGCGGCCGTTGGGACGCCACGAGCGCAACGGACCCGGTGGCGGTCGCCGTCACGGGAATCGGACTTGACCACATGCGCATCCTGGGAGACACGCTCGCTCAGATCGCGGCCGAGAAGGCCGCGGTCATCAAGCCGGGGCGCGCGGTGGTGCTGGGCGAGGGAACGCATGAGCCGAGCGTCCAACAGGTCATGGAGGACCGGTGCGACGCCTGTTCGGTGACGCCCGTCGTCTCGTCGCACGAGCTGCTCCACGAGCCGGCGTCGCTGGGGGACGAAACGGTATTTCGCTGCTCCACGCCGCGGGCGACCTACGAGGCGCGTCTGCTGAAGCCGGTCTATCAGGCGCAAAACGCCGCGTGCGCCATCTGTTTGTCCGAGGCGTATCTGGAGCGCCCCCTCGACGCCGACCGCCTTGCCCGCAGCCTGCTCTCGTGTCCGACGCCGGGCCGCTTCGATGTGGTGCGCACCGATCCGTTCGCGCTGGTGGACGCCTGCCACAATCCACAGTCCTGCGAGGTCTTCGTCTCCGCCCTCGATGAGCTCGCCCCGCACATCGAGGACCGCCCGACCTTGCTCGTCGCCGCCCTTGCGGATAAAGACGTCGCCGGCATCCTCGACGTGCTCCTCCCGGCGTTTCCGCGCGTCGCGGTGACCCAGACCTCCTCGGATCGCGCCGTGCCGGCGCATGAGCTTGCTCGACAGGTGGCTGCGGCGCTCGATCGGGCGGGGCGTCCGGGCTCGGACCTCGTGGCGGCCTATCCCGCCGTCGCCGATGCGCTCGAGGCGTTGGGCGGACTCGGCCTTCCGCTCGTCGCGGCGGGCACGATCACCCTCGCTGGCGAGGTCGCGGGCATCCTTCGCCCCTAGGAGCATCGGGCCATATGGGGTCTCGGTGCTCGCGGCGCTTTGTCGGGCCACATGTTGCGATGAGAAATATCCCCCGATACCGCGCCGCCCCTCACGCAAAGCCGGTACCATTGACCAGAAGATTATTGTCATGTCGGAGGGACGGACGATGGATGTTTTCGATGCTGCATGGTGGAAGCAGGCCGTGGTGTACCAGGTGTATCCGCGCAGCTTCAAAGATGCAAACGGGGACGGCCTTGGAGATATTCCTGGCATCACGAGCAAGATCGATTACCTCGCCTCGTTGGGGGTCGACGCAATCTGGCTTTCGCCGTTTTATCCCTCGAACCTCGCCGATGGCGGCTATGACGTCATCGACTACCGCAATGTCGACCCGCGTCTGGGAACGCTTGGTGACTTCGACGAGCTCGTAGCGGCCGCCCATGGCGCCGGCATCAAGGTGATCGTCGACATCGTGCCCAACCATACCTCGAATTGCCATGCCATGTTCAAGGCGGCGCTCGCTGCCGGGCCGGGGTCTCCCGAACGTGATCGATACATCTTCCGTCCAGGGCAAGGCGAGCATGGGGAGCTGCCTCCCAATGGCTGGCAGTCCACCTTCGGCGGCCCGGCGTGGGAGCGCGTCGAGGACGGCGAATGGTATCTGCATTTGTTTGCGAAGGAGCAGCCTGACCTGAACTGGAAGAACCCCGACGTCCATGAGGAGTTCAAGCGCACACTCCGCTTTTGGTCTGACCGCGGCGTCGACGGCTTCCGCATAGATGTCGCTCACGCCCTTGCCAAAGATCTGGACAGCAGGCCGCTTGCCGACTACGATGACGATGCCGTCAAGGGGCAGCTGGACGTATCCGGCACCAACCCTCTCTGGGACCGTCCCGAGGTGCATGACATCTATCGGGAGTGGCGCGAGATCTTCAACGAATACGAGCCCCCGCGGTTTGCGGTCGCCGAGGCGTGGGTCCACCCCAACCATCAGTATCTCTACGCCTCGCCCGATGAGCTCGGGCAGGTCTTCAACTTTGAGTTCGCCAAGGCGCTGTGGTCTGCCGCCGATTTCAAACATGCCATTCACGAGGGCCTTGAGTCCGCTCGTCGCTCCGGCTCAACGACAACATGGGTCATGTCGAACCACGACGTGCCGCGCCACGCGACGCGCTACGCGCTTCCGCAGGTGCCGGCGGTCACGCATCATCAGCTGGTCAACGACTGGCTCTTGCGAGACGGGCGCAGCTACTTTGAGGACCGCGGGCTGGGAGCCCGTCGTGCGCGGGCGGCCATTCTGATGGAGCTTGCGCTGCCAGGGTCGGTCTACATCTATCAGGGCGAAGAGCTCGGCCTGTTTGAGGTCGCAGACATACCGTGGGACCGTCTGGAAGATCCCCAGGCGAACAATTCCCACGACGCCGGCAAGATTAAAGGTCGCGACGGATGTCGCGTACCGTTGCCATGGGCTTCCGAAGACCGTCCTGCGCCCGCTCCATGGGATGCTCGGTTTGGTGACGGCGCGACGGGCACGTTCGGCTTCTCTGAGAGCGTCCCTTCGGCAGCCGGCCCTCGCCACGCATCCCCGCACCTCCCGCAGCCCCTCTGGTTCGCTGACTTTTCCGTCGACCGGCAAGAGGCTGACCCCGGCTCTCTGCTTGCCCTCTATCGCAGGGCGATCGCGTTGCGGCGCGAGCTGCTCACCTCTACCGGCGACCTCGAGGTGACGTGGGTCGCGCCCGAGGCATTCGGCGCCGATCCCTCGCAGGTCATAAGTTTCTCACGGCCCTGCGCGAACGGCGTCCTTGCGTGCATCACCAATTTTGGTGAACGCCCCGAACCGTTGCCCGCAGGCAAGGTCGTCCTTTCCTCTGCCGAGCTGGAGGGGGACGAGCTTCCGGGGGATGCCACCGTGTGGATGAGCGTGTAGGGTTGGCGAGCCCCGGCAGGATGCGGGCGCGTGCGGCGACGCGGGCGCCCCGTCGAGCCCAGCTGCCATCGGGCGCGCCTCGATGAGGGGCCCCACGCGCGTCATCCTCATGCGTCCTTCGCGTAACAGGGCGTGACGCTGGGGAGCGACTCGGTATACAATACGAGCGTTCATAGTTCCTATGCGCCCGCGATGGATTGAAAGGTGCTGCAAGTTATGTCTTCCATTCTCCAAGAGATCATGACGCCACAGGTGATGGCTGTCATCTACGCCTTCATCGGGTTTGTCGTGGTGCTCTACGCGCTCTCGGTGATCTATGTGTTCGTCGATGCCAACCGTCGAGGCAGCAAATTCTTCTGGGCATGGGGCCTGCTCTCGCTTGTGCCGTTTGCCGGCTTGATCGCCTACATGGCACTTCGTCCGCATTCCTACCTGGCAGACCGCGAGGAGCAGGAGCTCGACATGGCGCTGCGCGAGCGCCAGCTCGCCCAGTACGGCACCTGCCCCAACTGCGGGACGCCGATCGAGAAGGACTTCGTCGTGTGCCCCGTATGCAATACGCAGGTGCGCAACGTCTGCCCCTCCTGCAAGCGACCGCTCGACGCGCACTGGAAGGTGTGCCCGTACTGCCGCACGCACATCCAATAGCCAGGCAAGGCCCCGTTCGGGGCCTTTCTACATGCATATGCTTTGAACTTCGCCTCTCCCGTGCATGACCAGGGGCGGTTGTGGTAAACCAGTAGAAGTTCCGTCAGGGCATCGGGCTGCCCGATGCCGTACCAGAAAGGCTTGTCGTTCCGTGCTTTGCATGATGAGACAGAGCGTTTTCACTCAGACTATCTAGGCGTCTGTCCTTTCCAGCTGGCCGCGGGCCACGGACAGGCGCCACATGCCGCTCGGGTGCACATCCGGGCGTTTTTCTTGCACGTCGGCGTTCTCTGCCAGCTGGCAGCGAAGAGCGCCTTATCCAGGTTTCTCATTCGACCAGAAAGGTAGCCACCATGAAGGTTCTGTATAACGACGGCCATGTGGACGAGTGCCCGGCCGAGGAGGTCACGCACGTCGTTCGCCACAGCGCCGCGCACATCATGGCGCAGGCGATCAAGCGCCTCTATCCCGAGGCAGATTTCGCCTATGGCCCCGCCACCGACAACGGCTTCTACTACGACATCGACCTTCCCGAGGGCGCCAAGATCTCCGAGGAGGACTTCCCGGCGATCGAGGCCGAGATGAAAAAGATCGTGAAGGAGAACCTCAAGTTCACCGTCTTCGAGCTCCCGCGCGAGGAGGCCGTCGCCCTCATGCAGGAGCGTGGCGAGAAGTACAAGGTCGAGCACATCGGCGACCTTCCCGAGGACGCTCGCATCACCTTCTACCAGCAGGGCGAGTATATCGACATGTGCGTGGGCCCGCACCTCACCTACACCAAGGCGCTCAAGGCGTTCAAGCTCACGGGCGTGTCGGGCGCCTATTGGAAGGGCGACAGCTCCAACAAGATGCTCACCCGCGTGAACGGCACCGCCTTCGCCACGAAGGACGAGCTCGACGAGCACCTGCGTCTGCTCGAGGAGGCCAAGAAGCGCGACCACCGCAAGATCGGCCGCGAGATGGACATCTTCATGATGCGCGACGAGGCCCCCGGCTTCCCGTTCTTCCTTCCCAACGGCATGGTGCTCAAGAACCAGCTGCTCGACTACTGGCGCGAGATCCACCACAAGGCCGGCTATGTCGAGATCTCCACGCCGCTCATCATGAACAAGCAGCTGTGGAAGACCTCCGGCCACTGGGACCATTACAAGGACAACATGTACTCCACGATCATCGACGACGAGGAGTACTGCATCAAGCCGATGAACTGCCCGGGCGGCGTGCTCGTGTACAAGAGCCATCCGCACAGCTATCGCGACCTGCCCATTCGTGCCGGCGAGATCGGCCTCGTCCATCGTCACGAGCTGCGCGGCGCGCTTCACGGCCTCTTCCGCGTGCGCTGCTTCAACCAGGACGACGCCCATCTCTTCGTGCGTCCCGACCAGCTGACCGACGAGATCGTGGGCGTGGTGAACCTTATCGACTCGGTGTACCAGAAGTTCGGCTTCACCTACCACCTCGAGCTCTCTACGCGCCCCGAGGACTCCATGGGTTCCGACGAGGATTGGGAGCGCGCCGAGGCCGGTCTCAAGGAGGCGCTCGAGCGCCTTGGCAAGGACTATGTCATCAACGAGGGGGACGGCGCCTTCTACGGCCCCAAGATCGACTTCCATCTGGAGGATTCGCTCGGTCGCACCTGGCAGTGCGGCACCGTGCAGCTGGATTTCCAGATGCCCCAGAACTTCGATCTCGAGTACGTCGACGCCGACGGTTCCAAGAAGCGCCCGATCATGCTCCATCGCGTGTGCTTCGGCTCCATCGAGCGCTTCATCGGCATCCTGATCGAGCACTTCGAGGGCAAGTTCCCCTGCTGGCTCGCGCCTTGCCAGGTGAAGGTCCTTCCCGTCTCCGAGAAGAGCCGCGACTACGCGCGCGGGGTCACCGAGCGCCTGGAGGCCGCCGGCATCCGCGCGGTGCTCGACGAGCGTGACGAGAAGGTCGGCTATAAGATTCGCGAGGCGCGCAACATCGACCGTCCGCCCTACATGCTCATCATCGGTGAGCAGGAGGTCGAGGCGGGCAACATCTCGGTGCGTGACCGCTCCAACGAGACGCATGCCGAGGAGCTCGATAGCTTCATCGCTCGCGTGCGCGAGGAGATCGACGAGCGCCGCTAAGACGCGGGCTCGGATAGCGTGCCGGGCGTTCTCGATCTTGAATCCGCTCCGGGGCGCCGCCTCGCCTTTTGACAGGCAGTCGAAGCGGGGCGCGACTGCCTCCGACACGGGTGAGCAGAGATGTTCCCGCGAGGCGCCTCGATCGGTGTTCGTAACGGGTTGCAACGCTTTGTTGCAACCCGTTTTTTCTATCATGCAATGTCGACGAATCAGACGCAAAAACTCGTCAAGTGCTGTGCAACAATTCGCCGAGATTTGCATTTGATAGGTATTCGACAAAAATGTGCGTTGAACTCAACGAGTTGTTGAACTACATGGGTCCGCGCCACCACAAGAAACGTCTTGTGATTGCCGTCGAAGTGCGCTCGGCGCCTCGAGGGTTGCTCGTCCCTGTCATCTATGTCCGCTGCGGGGTCTATCATGGTCCCATCACGCACCGGGCGGCGCTTGAAGGCAGGTGGGGACGGTGGTCATGATGCCTCGTCGCGGGGATGGACGCGATATCCAAAGGCCGGGGGCCGTCGTCATCGGCGGAGCTACCGCGTTGGAGTTGTTTCGTCGGAAGGACCTTGTGCCGCTTATCGAGAGCTCGGAGCGTGTTTCGGCGTACACCTTGGCCAGTCGGATCGCGGCTCCGACGCAGCGATGGGCCGCTCAGCTTCTCGAAGTGTTTGGCTGCTCGGCGCCGCTTTGCTGCGTGGTGACGCGTGCTGCGTCGCGTCGGCGCGGCCCCGTGCGCAGCCAGCTGCTCAAGCCTCTGCTCGAGGGCGAGCTGTTGAGGCTCGACCAAGGAGTCTATCTGCTTTCACCCGAATTGCTCTATCTGCAGATGGCTCGAGGGAAGGACGTGGCTCAGCTATGGATGCTCGCCTCGGAGCTCACGGCACGCTATGGTATCGATGCTCGGACGGAGGCCTTGGTGCAGCCGGTCCACGAGGCCCCGTCATTCATGTCGGGCGGGGCCGATAGGAATGGGGCGGAGGGCGCCGCCTGCGAGCCTGCCGTCTTGGACGAACCTGTTCGGGAGAATATGAGCCCGTTGTTCGAGCGGTCGCCGCTTACCACGCCGGAGGCGCTTCGAGCCATGGCGGAGAAAGCCGGGCATGGGAGCAGGTCGCTGGCGAACCGCGTCGCGTCCCTCGTGCTCGGCGGTGCACGTTCTCCCAAAGAGGCGCAGCTCGCTGCGCTTCTTGCCTTGCCGCGTCGGCTCGGAGGGCGGGGCATAGGCGACATGGAGCTCAACCATATCTTTGAGCTTCCTCGGCGGGCGCAGGTTATAGCGGGTCGTCGCAGCGTTGAGGGAGACCTGTACATCTCAAGTATCCGGCGAAGCATAGAATATGATAGCGAGCGGCACCACGCTGATGCCGGGCAGCGTGAGCTTGATATCCGCAAAGCGAACGCGCTGCGTTCCATTGGAGTGGACGTGCGCACCATAACGAAGACGCAGCTCTATACGTGGCAACTGTTCAACGCGCTTGCGGATTCCATTTCAGAGGATGCCGTCGGGCCTCGGTCGGCGTCGGCGTCGCTCGCGACGCGCCAGCACAAGCTTTGGCGTGACTTGCTGTTTCGGGACGAGGGGCGCGCGTGACGCAGCCTGCCGGCGGGCATCTCATCGGCACGGGGACCGTTTGTGCATGTGGTCGGCGTTTCCGCGGAGCGGCGTTTCTTACGCTCCGTCCTTTGGGGGCGACAACCAAAGGTGTTTGCCGTCATTCTTCGATTCGCGCGACGCTGCGTTCGGCGCTTGTCGACACGTCCTACGTCGCGCATCGGGGCATCGAGCTCGACATGAGCGCCTCCGAGCTCTCCGCCAGCGCCTCCATGCGCAACGACTTCTCGGCGTTCAGCTACTATCGCTCGCAGTGCGTCTCGGCGTCGGGCATCACCGAAGATACGCCGGCTGACGCCGTCGAGCTCGATGGCGCCGAGGTCATCGGCTATCTCGGCTGGGGCCTCATCGACATCCCCTCGTCGTCGGGGGATATCGAGAAGCGCTACGGAGCGGTGTACGTCGACTATGACGCGGCGTCCGGCGAGCGCCTGAAGCGGATTCCCAAGAAGAGCTTCACGTGGTTCAAGCGCGCCTATGAAAGCAACGGTGAAGATCTCGGGTAGCCGGCAGCGCATCCCATGCGTGACCATATAGAAAAAGGGCGCGCCCTGCAGTTGCGCAAAGATGAACACGGTATACTGATGAGGTTTAGTGGGGCACCAGGTTGGGAGGTACACATGCATGCGTCTCAGGTCGAGCTTGCGCGACGCTTTGCCGACGTGCAGGGTGCCCGCGCAACCTGGTTCTCGTATGCGCGCAATACGGCGGACCTCCTGGCGAAGGTGGGGCTTGTCGGCCCCCATGATCGTCTCGTGGTGTGCGCCGACGACTTCGAGTCTTCATTCGCCTCGCTTTTTCCAGCCCATGACGTGGTCTTCTTGAGCGATGCCACGCCGCAGGCGTTCTTGCAGGCGAGCATGGACGACCCCGAGGGCGAGGAGGCCCGTCTCATTCCCCAGGGGTCGCCCGCCTCGTATGCGCATCCCGCCGGCATCCATGCGGACCGCCTGTTTTGGTTCGTGGGCTCCATCGGCTGCCTGGGCCTGCGGGTTCCCCATCTGAGGGCGCTCGCCGAGGCAGCCTCTGCAGTTAACGCCATCCTCATCGTGGACAATACCGTGCCCTCGTGTTTCGGATGCAGTCCCATCTCGCTCGGCGCGCACGTCTCGCTCGAGGCACTCGACAGGGTCGCGGCGGGCCGCCTGTCGCGGTCCGTCGTCGCCGTCTCGGTCGCGCGGTCTGTGCAGGGCAGGGGTCGCCGCCGCCTGGTGAGCCCCGATGCCGAGGAGGCCTATCGACTGCTTGCCTTCGGGTTGGGAGACCCTGACGACGTCTCCGGCTGCGGGGCATTGGACGACCAGGCGCTCGATGCGATCTCCCAGGGACTGGATTCGCTGCCCGCTCGCATGCAGCGCCATTTCGACCACGCCCACGCCATTGCCGAGTACCTGTTCTGCCATCCCGCGGTGGGCCATGTGTTCTATCCCGGGCTCAAGAGCCATCCCGACCGCGCGCTGGCGCCGAACGTGCTGCTGCACGGGTTTGGCCCGGCGATCGACTTTTCGCTCCAGGGCACGCATGCCGAGCTCATGCTTGACCGCCATCGTCGCTTTCTCGAGGTCTGTGCGTGCGCGAACCGCCGCTCGTCGGCGGGCGGCGCCCTCACGCGTCTCGGCCTCGCGATCAAGCGCGATCTCAGCTATGTGCGGATCTTCGCCGGCACGGACGACCCCCTTGCCATCGTCGACAGCCTCGACCAGGCGTTGCGCCTGTTTTGCAATCCTCCCGAGCCCTAGGTCCGTACGGCTTGCGGCCGCTCGACGCTTCGTTGACATTTGATCGTCCATGCATCGGGGAGGGTGTAGTGGATCTCTCGTTTAGCTCCGCCGACCTGCTTCAGGCGGTTGTCTTGGGCGTTGCCCTTGCCATGGACGCCATGGCTGTCACGCTTTCCAACTCGCTTTGCGAGCCCGACATGCCGGCAAGCAAGAAGGTCGCCATGCCGGCCATGTTCGCCCTGTTCCAGATGGCCATGCCCATCGCCGGGTTCTTCGGTGGAACCTTGATCGCGCCCGTTATCGAGGCGTACGCGGGCATCGTGTCGCTCGTGATCCTTGCGTTCGTCGGCGGGAAGATGGTCGTCGAGGCCGTGCGCGAGCTTCGCGAACCCGAGAGCTGCCCGACCGAGGGCCTCACGTACGGGACCATTTTCTTTGAGGCGATCGCGACGTCCATCGATGCGTTCGTGGTGGGCGTCTCGCTTGCCGCGAGCGGGGCCAACATCGTGCTGTACGGCGGCGCGATCGGCGTGACCACGCTGCTGTGTTGCTTTCTCGTGCTCGCCGTCGGCCGGCGCCTTGGTTCGCATTTCGGTCCCAAGGCCGAGTTCGCGGGCGGCATCGTGCTCATCATCATCGGCCTCAGGGCGTTCTTGTCCTAGCTTGACGATCATATTGTTCAGGGGCGTGCGAAATGCGTTCTGTTTTCCTGCTTGAATGGTCCCGAGAGGCCGCTGTGCCACGCAGGGGCCTTTCGGCGCCCCTTATGGCTGCGCAGACTTGCCCTGAGCCGAAGCGCAACGGTCCGCGCCCGCCTGCAACGGTCCGCGCCCGCCTGCAACGGGCCGCGCCCATCTGAAGTGGCATCTCCCGTCCGGCCAATCTGGCGCTCGGGGCAGTTCGTTTCGGTTTTATGCAGATAATTCTTGGACCGCTGGGTAGACAGTGCTGTATTTCAAGAAAACCGCAGGTAATTGGCTTTATGAATTCTGGTCTACTTGGCAGTTCAGAAATAATCTGCATAAAACCGAAACGAGGTATTCCGACACCTTTCAGTGACCTATCTATAGGCTCACGTGGACTGGCTTCTTCGCGCCATCCAGGCCCGGCCCCTCGGAGTCGCTATCCAAGCAAGTCGTGAACCCTGCGCGCGAGGAGGTCGTCGACCTCTTGCTGGAGCTTGCGGTATCCGACGAGCACGCGCTCTCCATCGTCGGTGAGCGAGGATCCGCGCGCCCCGTCGCGCAGGATGAGCTTGCAACCGAGGTGCCCTTCGGCTTCGTTTACAAGGCGCCACGCCTTCGAATATGCCATGCCGAGCTGCTTGGCGGCGCGGTTGAGCGAGCCGAGCTGCGCCACGCCTTCGAGCAGCTGAACGCAGCCCAGACCAAAGGCGCCGGGCAGCGAGGCGTCCGTGCTGCGAACCACGACGCGTGCCTTTGCGGTGAGATCCATCCGCGCGCTCCTTTACGCTAAAGAACTTGCTGGGCTTCTTTTCCGGCGTCCGCAAAATCCTCGTGATGATACGACAATCTGCATTGTAGCAGCACAAACGAGCCGTCCCGTGCACTACAATAACCTACCAACAAGCCGCCCTTGCCATGCGGCTTGGTCCACGCAGCCGTGCGGGGCGCTTCGGTGCCGCTGAGCCCGGGGTGCGACCGCACCTAACAGAAGGAGGAATATCCATGGCAATGTTTTTTCCTGGCGAGTCCCACACCTTTTCCGAGTATCTCCTCGTTCCTGGCTATTCGTCTTCTGAGTGCATTCCCGCAAACGTGTCGCTGAAGACGCCGCTCACCCGCTTCAAGCGCGGCGAGGAGCCGGCGATCTCGCTCAACATCCCCATGGTTTCCGCCATCATGCAGTCCGTCTCGGGCGAGGACATGGGCGTCGCGCTGGCAACCGAGGGCGGCATGAGCTTCATCTACGGCTCCCAGACTCCCGAGCAGGAGGCTGCCATGGTGAAGGCCGTCAAGGACCACAAGGCCGGCTTCGTGGTCTCCGATTCCACCCTCACCCCTGACATGACCATGGCCGAGGTCATGGACCTCAAGGAGAGGACCGGCCACTCCACCATGCCCGTCACCGCCGACGGCACGGCGCACGGCAAGCTGCTGGGCATCGTCACGAGCCGCGACTATCGTCCCAGCCGCGATGATCCCAACATGAAGGTCGCTACGTTCATGACGCCGCGCGAGCAGCTCATCGTGGGCGACAAGGACATTACCCTGAAGAAGGCCAACGACGTCATCTGGGACAAGAAGCTCAACGCCCTGCCCGTGGTCGATGATGACGACTGCCTCATGGCCATCGTGTTCCGCAAGGACTACGACAGCCACAAGACCAACCCCAACGAAATGCTCGACACCAACAAGCGCTACATGGTGGGCGCCGGCATCAACACCCGCGACTACGCCACGCGCGTGCCGCTGCTGATCGAGGCCGGCGCCGATGCGCTGTGCATCGACTCCTCCGAGGGCTTCAGCGAGTGGCAGAAGCTCACCATCGAGTGGATCCGTGAGCACTACGGCGATTCCGTCAAGGTGGGCGCCGGCAACGTCGTCGATGCCGAGGGCTTCCGCTTCCTCGCCGACTGCGGGGCCGACTTCATCAAGGTGGGTATCGGCGGCGGCTCGATCTGCATCACCCGCGAGACGAAGGGCATCGGCCGCGGCCAGGCAACCGCGCTCATCGACGTGTGCCGCGCCCGCGACGAGTACTTCGAGGAGACTGGCATCTACGTGCCCGTATGCTCCGACGGCGGCATCGTCTACGACTACCACATGACCCTTGCGCTTGCCATGGGCGCCGACTTCCTCATGCTCGGCCGCTATTTCGCGCGCTTCGACGAGAGCCCCACGGCCCGCGTCAACGTCAACGGCCAGTATATGAAGGAGTACTGGGGCGAGGGCTCCGCGCGCGCCCGCAACTGGCAGCGCTATGACCTAGGCGGTGCGGCGAAGCTGGCCTTTGAGGAGGGCGTCGACTCCTATGTGCCGTATGCCGGCTCGCTCAAGGACGGCGTGAACTCCACGCTCTACAAGATCAAGTCCACCATGTGCAACTGCGGCGCGCTCACCATCAAGGAGCTGCAGCAGAAGGCTCGCCTCACGCTCGTTTCCGCCACCTCGATCGTCGAGGGCGGCGCGCACGACGTCGTGGTGAAAGATCGCAACCACCAGGTGGCAAGCTACCAGTAAGCGCTCGCCTGGCGCTTCTTCGATGGCAGCCTGAGCATGCAAGCATCCAAAGGAGCCGGCTTCTGCCGGCTCCTTTGCTATCCAGCCATTGCTCCGGGCAGAAGGCGCGTCGATGCGCACGAGAAAAGGGGAGGCGGGGCATCGAGTATACTGTGAGCAGTCATGACGCGAGATGAGGTGGCCTGTCGATGTATTGTTCGAAATGCGGCGCTAAGCTTCCAGACGACTATCAGTTTTGCACCAAGTGCGGCGCCCGCGTCGTGCATCCAGGCGCGGGCCCGTCGCCTCATGTCGAGGAAGATGCCGTGACAAGCGAAGACGCTCGGCTCCGCACGAGCGTCGGTGCGGGTTCGGTGCGCCGGACCACCTGGGTGAAGGCTCGCGGCGCTGCTGCGACGGGCGATCCGTCCGCAACGCATGCCATGCCGGCGGGCGCCGCCCCATCTCCCGCCGCGGCCTCGTCCGAGGCGCCCCGGGACGCCGTCGGGAATGCGGACGCGGCTGAGAAGGGCAGGCCGTTCGCTGCGGGCCGCCCATCGTCTGCTTCCGGCGCAAAGCCGGGGCCGCAGGGCGCCGCCGCTCCCTCTCCGCTCGACATCACCATGCAGCAACCCGTCGTCGCCGACTCCGAATCCTCCTGCTACGAGGTTGGGTCGCCGCGCCGGCGGGGGCTGTCCCCCGCGGCGATTGCGGCCATCTGCGTTGCCGTCGTTGTCGTCATCGTGGCTGCGGTGTGGTTCGCGCTGGCGGGCGCGCCCGCTCAGGACGCCGCGCAAGACGCCCCGTCTCGGGAGCAGGATGATTCTGCCGCGACCGTGCTGGACCTCTCGGCGACCTCCATTTCCACCGCCGGCTATCCCCAGGTGGTGCTCGACCTCGAGCTCATCTCCGACGACGAGGTGGATCTCGGGTCGCTCACGGCTGGCGACTTCGTGCTCGAGGAGGCCGCTGATGGCAGCTCGGGGTCTCAGGTGACCATCGACCGCTTCTCGGTCTCGGCCGACGAGGGAACCTGCCGCATCGTATACACCTCCAGCCTTCCGCAGGACGATGCAACCCATACCCTGCGCATCGATCTCGACGAGCTGAGCGGGCTTCGAGGCGGCACGTCTGTCAGGTTTACGGTCGACGTGCCGGCAGGCGACGCAGGCGACGCGGAGGAGCAGGCAGACGACGAGCAGGCCGCTCCCGCCTCTGATGGCGACTATGTGCTTGCTGACAGCGATACGCGCCTCTATGCCGCCGACGAGCTCGAGAGCCTCTCCGATTGGGAGCTTGAAATCGCGCGCAACGAGATCTATGCGCGCCATGGACGGGAGTTCTCCAACGAGGCGCTGAGGGAATACTTCGAGGGGCAGTCGTGGTATGAGCCGCGCTACTCGGCAGAGGAATTCGATGCGCTGGACGGCGTTCTCAACCAGACCGAGGTCGCCAACGCCGAGCTCATCTTGTCGATCGAGCAGTCCCGCAGCGACGACGAATCGTAGGCCCATACCTTCCCGTCGGAGGAAGATGTCCGACAGGTTGTGGCTCCGCGCGTCGACGCCATGCAGGGGCACTTTTGCTAGAATCATGCACGTTAGCGCTTGACCGGCCCGTTTGCCCCGCATGTCGGCGACGCCGGGCTCGATAGAGATAGGAAAAGGAGCGATCATGTGCGACTGCGGTAGTCATCAGCACGAGATTCCTGCCTATGACGCGCAGGCCATTGAGAACAAGTGGGTGCGCGCGTGGGACGAGGAGAACCTCTTTGCCGTCGAGGAGGACTCCTCGAAACCGAAGAAGTATGTCCTCGAGATGTTCCCGTACCCTTCGGGCGACCTGCACATGGGACATGCTCGAAACTACACCATCGGCGACGCCATGGCGCGCCAGGCGCGCATGCGCGGGTATGACGTCCTGCATCCCATCGGATTCGATGCCTTCGGCCTGCCCGCCGAGAACGCCGCCATCAAGCACAACACCCAGGCGGGGGAGTGGACCTACAAGAACATGGACCAGGCGCTCGCGACGATGCGCCGCATGGGCTTCTCCTACGACATGGACCGCCTGGTCAAGACCTGCAACCCCGATTACTACCGCTGGGGCCAGTGGATCTTCGAGAAGCTCTGGGAGCGCGGGCTGGTCTATCGCAAGAAGAGCCCCGTCAACTGGTGCCCCGGCTGCAACACCGTGCTCGCCAACGAGCAGGTGACCGAGGGCAAGTGCTGGCGCTGCGGCTCGGAGCCCGAGAAGCGCGAGCTCGAGCAGTGGTATTTCAAGATCACCGACTACGCCCAGGAGCTCCTCGACGATCTCGAGAAGCTGCCCGGCTGGCCTGAGCGCGTCAAGCAGATGCAGGCCAACTGGATCGGCCGCTCCGAGGGCGCCGAGGTCGACTTCACGCTCTGCGACGCCGACGGCAACCCCACCGACGAGAAGATCACCGTTTTCACCACGCGCGCCGACACGCTTTTCGGCTGCACGTTCTTCCTGCTGGCCCCCGAGTACAAGGGCCTCATGGAGCTCGTCGAGGGTACCGAGTACGAGACGCCGGTGCGCCGCGTGGTCGCAGGCGCCGAGAAGGTCTCGGCCGTCGAGCGCGCCCAGGGCACGCTCGAGAAGCACGGCGCCTTCACGGGCCGCTATGTGGTGAACCCGGTGTCGGGCCAGAAGGTCCCCGTGTGGGTGGCCGACTACATCGTCTCCGACTACGGCACCGGTGCCGTCATGGCCGTGCCCTGTGGCGACCAGCGCGACTTTGAGTTCGCACGCAAGTACGACCTGCCCATCGTCCCCATCATCCTCATGGATGACGAGCTCGCGGCCCTCGAGGAGGCCGGGGAGTCCATCGACACCTACCATGCGGAGTCGGTCGATTGGGATTGCGCCCATGCCGCAGAGGGAACGCTCGTCCAGTCGGGCAAGTATACCGGCATGCGCGGCGGCAAGCATTCCGAGGGTGAGGCCGCCATCGTCGCCGACCTGGAGGAGGCCGGCACCGGCCGTCGCTCGGTGCAGTTCCGCCTGCGCGACTGGCTCATCTCCCGCCAGCGCTATTGGGGCAACCCCATCCCCGCCGTCCATTGCGACCACTGCGGCATCGTCCCGGTTCCCGAGGACCAGCTGCCGGTGACCCTTCCCGACACGCTCGACCTCGCTGCCGGCGAGACCTTGGCGGAGTGCCCCGAGTTCTTTGAGACCACCTGCCCGGTGTGCGGCCGTCCCGCTCGCCGCGAGACCGACACCATGGACACCTTCACGTGCTCCAGCTGGTATTACCTGCGCTACTGCGACCCGCACAACGACCAGCTTCCCTTCTCGCGCGAGGCTGCCGACCGCTGGATGCCGGTGGACAACTACATCGGCGGCATCGAGCACGCGATTCTTCACCTGCTGTACAGCCGCTTCTTCACCAAGGCCCTTCGCGACCTCGGCATGCTCGACGTCGACGAGCCCTTCACCAACCTGCTGTGCCAGGGCATGGTCAAGGACGCCAACGGCGAGACCATGTCGAAGAGCAAGGGCAACGTGGTGCCGCCCTCGAGCGTCATCGAGCCCTACGGTGCCGACACCATGCGCCTCGCGATCCTGTTCATCGCGCCCCCCGAGAAGGACTTCGACTGGGACGAGGATGCCGTTGCGGGCGCCAACCGCTTCATCAAGCGCGCTTGGCGCATCGTGTGGCAGCTCGCCCTCGCTGGAAGCGCCGATGCCAAGCTGCAGAAGGGCAAGCTCTCCGCCGCCGCCCTCGAGCTGTATCGCGAGCGTCACCGCACCATCGCCAAGTGCACCGACGACTTTGACCGCCAGCAGTTCAACACCGCGATCTCTGCGATCATGGAGCTCGTGAACGCCGCGAGCGCCTATCTCAACGCGTGCGAGAAGGACGCCTCGGTCGCCGACGAGGCGCTCTCCTGGCTCGTCGCCACCGACATCGTCTCGCTGCTGGCTCCCATCTGCCCCTTCTGGGCCGACGAGCTCTGGCACGAGGCGCTGCATCACACCGACAACGCCTACACTGCGCCCTGGCCCGAGTTCGACCTCGCCGAGGCGGTCACCGATACCGTCCAGATCGCCGTTCAGGTGCTCGGCAAGCTGCGCGCCCGCGTGGACGTGCCGACGGACGCCACCCAGGACGAGATGCGCTCCGCCGCCGAGGAGGCCGTCTCCAAGTGGATCGAGGGCAAGACGGTCGTCAAGGCCATCTGCGTGCCGGGCAAGCTGGTGAACCTGGTCGTCAAGTAAGGTTTCGGCTCGAGAGCATTCGCATGCATGCGGGCGGCGGGACATCCTGCCGCCCGCGTCTCTATGGAAGAGAGAAATGTGAATTCTTTAAGGAGGAACTTGGGGCTCCTCGCTGGCACAGGCTGCGTAAAGATGACAAAACCGCAGCGTGTGCTATGCTGTACCAGCAAATGAAGTTGTACTGCAAAGGGAGTGCGGGCTTGCCCGTGCTTCCTTTCTTGTATGGGGAGGTGTTGCATGGTCAAGAGCAAGGTGGAGCAGCTCATCATCGATGCCCTTGAGGCCCAGGCGCCCGAGAAGGGGACGGATATCGTCGACGTCGAGGTGGTCGGTGCCACGAAGGCGCCTACGGTCCGCGTTCGCATCGAGGGTGCCGACGGAGAGAGCCTCACGCTCGATGAGGTCACCGCGCATACGTCGTGGGTGAGCGACGTCGTCGAGGGCATCGACCCGGTCCCCGGCGCCTACACCCTCGAGGTCTCTTCTCCCGGCATGGCAAGACCGCTCCGCCGTCCCCAGGACTTCGTGCGCTTCTGTGGCGAAGACTGCCAGCTCACCACCACCGCCACCGAAGGCCGGAAGAAGTTCGGCGGGCGCATCGCCCAGGCGGACGACCATGCCGCCACGCTCGAGCTCGAAGACGGCTCGACCATGACCTTTGCATATGACGAGATCAAGAAGTGCGTCCTGAAGCCGGTGTATGACTTCAAGGGCTCGAAGGAAGGGAAGAACTGACATGGCATCGCAGATGATGGAAGCTCTCATGGAGCTCTGCCAGGAGAAGCACATCGACCAGCTGTACCTCATCGACCGCTTGGAGCAGTCGCTTGCCAAGAGCTATGCCGACATTCTGCACCTGCCCTTCGGCGCCGAGGTCACCATCGACCGCGCCACCGGCAAGGTCTATGTCTACGAGCTCGTGCCGGTCGAGGAGTCCTATGACGAGGAGACCGACGAGTACACCGAGTACACCAAGCGCGACGTGACCCCGAAGGGCACGAGCCGCATCGCCGCCCAGCATGCCAAGGCCGAGATCAACGCCATCGTCCGCAATTCTGCCCGCCAGCAGATCTACGAGGAGTTCTCGGGGCGCATCGGCGACATCATCACCGGCACCGTGCTGCAGTCCACGCCCGACTTCACCATCGTGAAGATCCGCGAGGGCGTCGAGGCCGAGCTTCCCCATTTCGACCAGCGCCGCTATGAGAACGAGCGCAACGAGCGCCCCATGGGCGAGCGCTACCTGCACAACCAGCGCCTGAAGGCCGTCATCATCGACGTGCGCGACCCCAACTCAACCGTGCAGCCGGTGCGCGGCGAGCACTCCCGTCCGCCCATCGTGATCAGCCGCACCCATCCTGCGCTGCTCCGCCGCCTCTTCGAGCTCGAGGTTCCCGAGATCTACGAGGGGACCGTCGAGATCAAGTCCATTGCCCGCGAGCCTGGCCAGCGCTCCAAGGTCGCCGTGCACTCGCTTGACGACCGCCTGGATCCGGTCGGTGCTTGCGTCGGCCCGAAGGGCAGCCGCGTCCGCACCGTCGTGGGCGAGCTTCGCGGCGAGCGCGTCGACGTCATCTTGTGGGACGAGGACCCTGCGGTCTACGTCGCAAACGCCCTGTCGCCGGCGAAGGTGAACCGCGTGCTCATCGATGAGGAGAAGAGCTACGCCGGCGTCATCGTCCCCGACGACCAGCTGTCGCTCGCCATCGGCAAGGAGGGCCAGAACGCCCGCCTGGCGGCACGCCTCACCGGCTGGCACATCGACATCAAGAGCGAGACGCTCGCCGCCGACATCTTGAAGAACATCCCCACGCGTCCCGAGCCGGTCGAGGACCTGCTCTCCGACGACGAGCCCCAGCGCTGTGAGTTCGTAAGCGAGGACGGCGTGCGCTGCCGCAACCAGGCGCGCCCCGGTTCGCGCTTCTGCGGGCTGCATGAGCCTGACGCCATCGAGTCTGCGGAGGACCTGATCTAGGGCCGGCAGGCAGCCGCGCCCGATCGCGGCACCGTCCGTTACCCGAGAGTCAGATCTTACCCACGCGTTCGCGTGAGCCAGAGAGGTAGGTGTTGTGGCATATGGCAAGGACCCGCGTTTCCAGCCTGGCCAAAGAATTCGGAATGACGTCCAAGGAGCTGTTGGGCCATCTGAAGGACATGAAGATTCCCGCCAAGTCGCCGTCGTCGGCGCTCGAGGACGCCTATGTGTCCATGGTGCGCAAGAAGCTTGCTCCCATCGTCGAGGCCCGTGCTGCCGAAATCGAGGCAAAGCGTCGCGCCGAGGAGGAGGCTGCCGCCGCGGAGGAGGCCGCCAAGGCCGAGGCCGCCGAGGCCGAGCGTCTTGCCGCAGAGGCGCGTCGCGAAGAGGAGCGCCGCCTGTCCACGGCCGCGCTTGCCGCCGAGGAGGCCGCTCGCGCCGCCGAGGCCGACCGTCAGCGCCAGGAGCGTGAGCGCGCCGCCGCCGCCGCGAAGGAAGCGGAGCTCGAGGCGAAGCGTCGCGCGGTGCCTGCGTCCGACTCCGGCTCGCGATTCCGCTCGCTGCTCGACCAGATCGCGACCCAAGAGGTCGTCCTCAAGGAAAAGAAGGAGGCCGAGGAGGCCAAGAAGGCCGCCCAGGCCGCCGAGCGCACGCGTCGCAAGAACGAGCGTGGCGGCCGCGGCCGCTCGGGCGCCCCTGCTAACCAGGCGAGCACCGAGGCCCCGGCGCGCACGCGCAGGAGCTCGAGCGCTCCCGCGGTTCCCGCCGGCGTGAACTTCCCCGCTCCCGACAAGGCGGGCAAGGGCAAGCGTCGCAAGGGCGCCTCGCAGCATACCGAGGAAGACCGCTACAGCCGCATGGCGCGCGAGGCCGAGGAGTACAGCCGCGAGCGCGTGCTCGAAGAGGCACGCATGGCAGTCGAGGAGGCGTCCCGCGAGTCCACCGGTCGTCGCAAGAAGCGCAAGGAGAAGCGCGAGCGCGAGGCTGCGCAGGCTCGTGAGGAGCGCAAGATCGAGGAGGCGCTCGCACAGGGCATCAATCCCGAGGAGCTCGATGCGGTGCGCGTCTCCGAGGGCGTGACCGTCGCCGAGCTCGCCGACGCCCTCGACGTCGCCGCCAACGACATCATCAAGCGCCTCTTCCTGCTGGGCACGCCGCTCACCATGACGCAGTCCATGTCGAACGACCTGGTTGAGCTCGTGGCGGACGACCTCGGCCGCAAGATTCGCATCATCTCGCCGGAGGAGGAGAACTCCTTCAGCTTCTACGACGACCCGTCAGACCTGAAGCCGCGTCCCCCGGTGGTCACCGTCATGGGCCACGTCGACCATGGCAAGACGTCGCTGCTCGACGCCATCCGCCACACCGGCGTCGCCCGCCACGAGGCCGGCGGCATCACCCAGCACATCGGCGCCTCTCAGGTCGAGATCGGCGGCCGCCAGATCACCTTCGTCGACACCCCTGGCCACGAGGCGTTTACCGCCATGCGCGCCCGCGGCGCCAAGATCACCGACGTCGTCGTGCTCGTGGTCGCTGCCGACGACGGCGTCATGCCCCAGACCATCGAGGCCATCAACCACTCCAAGGCGGCGGGCGTGCCCATCGTCGTCGCCGTCAACAAGTGCGACAAGCCCGACGCCAACCCTGACCGCGTGCGCCAGGAGCTCGTCGAGTACGGCGTCATCCCCGAGGAGTGGGGCGGCCAGAACATGTTCGTGAACGTGTCGGCCAAGAAGGGCGACGGCATCGATGACCTGTTGGAGACCATCCTGCTCCAGGCCGACGTGCTCGAGCTCAAGGCAAACCCCGACACGTTTGCCTCGGGCTACATCATCGAGGGCAAGCTCGACCGCGGCCGCGGCCCGGTCGCGACGGTGCTCGTGAACCGCGGCACCCTGCACGTCGGCGACGCCATCGTCGCCGGCATGAGCCATGGCCGCGTACGTGCCATGCTCGACCAGCACGGCGACAACAAGGCCGAGGCGACCCCGTCTGACGCCGTCGAGATCCTGGGCCTGGACTCCGTGCCGAACGCAGGCGACGAGTTCCGCGTCTTCGAGGACGAGCGCGACGCCCGCGCCCTCGCGGAGCAGCGCGCGCTCAAGGCCCGCATCGAGGAGCAGAACAAGGTGAAGCATGTCACCCTCGAGACGCTCTTCGATGAGATGAACGAGAACGAGCTCAAGGAGCTCAACCTCGTCGTCAAGGCCGACGTCCAGGGCTCCATCGAGGCGCTCGCCGACGCGCTCGGCAAGATGGACCAGTCCGAGGTCCGCATCAACATCATCCATTCCGCGGTCGGCGCCATCTCCGAGACCGACGTCATCCTGGCGGCTGCCTCGAACGCGATCATCGTCGGCTTCGGCGTGCGTCCGCAGGCGAAGGCCCGCGACCTCGCTGAGCGCGAGAACGTTCAGATCAAGACCTACTCGATCATCTACAAGGCGATCGAGGACATCGACGCCGCCCGCATCGGTATGCTCAAGCCCACCGAAGAGGAAGTCCAGACCGGCATCGCCGAGGTCCGCGAGACCTTCCGCGTTCCCAAGGTCGGCCTCATCGCTGGCTGCATGGTCACCGAGGGCGAGATCGAGCGCTCCGACAAGGTGCGCGTCGTGCGCGACGGCGTCGTGGTGTTCGACGGCACGTTTGCCTCCATGCGTCGCTTCAAGGACGACGTCAAGAGCGTCAAGTCCGGCTACGAGTGCGGTCTCGGCATCGAGAAGTTCCAGGACATCAAGGTTGGCGACCAGCTCGAGGCCTACAAGGTCGTCGAGGTCGCCCGCACCGAGTAAGGGGCGTCTATGAAGCAGAACAACGCCACTCGCCGCCTTGGCGAGCAGCTTCGCGAGAAGCTCGGGTATATCCTTCTGTTCGAGATCGCCGATCCCCGGCTCGACCTTGTGACACTTACCGGCGTTGAGGTCTCCATCGACCGGTCGTTTGCGCGCGTCTTCGTATCGTGCGACGGCGATCGCTACGACGAGGTCATGGAGGCCCTCGCCAGCGCGCGCGGGCATATTCGCAGCCTTCTTGCGCGCTCGCTCGATTGGCGCGTCGTGCCCGAGCTCGACTTCAGGATCGACCGCTCCACCGACGAGGCGGAGCGCATCTCCCGGGCGCTCGAGAATGTTCCCGCGACGCTTGCGGTGGAGAAGGACGAGGAAGGCTATCCCATCCGCCCCGAAGAGGCGGAGACGGACGTCCAGGAGGGAAGCCACGATGCATAAGGGGTCCGATTCTTGCGGCGCGCATGAGGCATCTGCCGAGACGTGCCATCAGATTCTGGAGCTCATCGAGGATGCCCAGACGATCGCCATCTCGGGACACACGTCCCCCGATGGCGACGCCTTGGGCTCCGGCCTGGGTCTCGGGTTGGCTCTGCGCCGCGCCTATCCGGAGAAGCGCATCGCGTTTCTCCTCGCGGACGACGCCTGTGTCCCGCGCATCTATCGGTTCCTAGCAGGAGCCGACGAATACGTGCCCGCGGTTCGCTATGCCGAGGACCCCGACCTCTTTATCTCTGTTGACTGCCCGGTCATCGAGCGGTTGGAAGATGCCGCCGCGGTCGCTCGCCGGGCGCGCCATATCGTGTCGTTCGACCATCATCCCGCGCGCAACGAGTTCGCCGAGGTTTCTGTGCGCCGCGTCGACTCGTGTGCCTGCGCCGTGCTCATCGACGAGTTTTTGAGCGATGTCGGCATCGAGGTCACGCCCGAGGTCGCTACCTGCCTGCTGTGCGGCGTGGTCACCGACACCGGCCGTTTTCAGTATCAAAACGCCGACCCCGAGGCTTTCTGCGTCGCGTCTCACCTTGTCGCCTGCGGCGCAGAGCCGGCGCGCATCGCGCTCGAGGTGTATCAGAGCCAGCGCATCGAGTACCTGCGCCTCGAGAGCCTTGTCATGGGGCGCATCAAGACGTTTGCCGACGGCCGCGTCGCATACAGCTATGCTCGCGCCGAGGACCTCGCTCGCTGTGGCGTCACGCCCGACGAGTGCGACGGCCTTGTGGACGTCGTTCGCTCCGTCATGGGCGTCGAGGTCTGCCTGTTCCTCAAAGAAAGCCCCGACGGCGCTACGGTGCGCGGCAACCTGCGCTCGAAGTGCGAGCTCGACGTCTCGGAGGTCGCCTCCCACTTTAACGGCGGCGGCCATGCGGCCGCTGCGGGCTTTACCTACCACGGCACCATCGAGGACACCCTTGCAGCGATTCTTCCCATGCTCGCGACGCTCGTAGGGGCCGACCCCTCGGGCATTCGCGTCGAGCTTTAGGGACGAGGCCGCCTATGGCACAACGCTCTCCCTCTCAACTCAATCTGTTGCTCGGCGTCGACAAGCCCGTAGGGTGCACCTCGCATGATGTCGTCGCTCGTCTGCGCCGCTTGCTCTCAGAGCGGCGCGTCGGCCATGCAGGCACGCTCGACCCCGCCGCCTCGGGCGTCATGGTGGTCGGCGTGGGGCAGGCGACGCGCCTGCTCGGCTCGATCACGCTCGATTCGAAGTCATACGTCGCCGCCATCTCGTTCGGCTGCGAAACCAACACCGATGACGCCGAGGGCGAGGTCACGAGAAGCGCTCCTGTTCCCCGTCAGCTTCTTGACCGTGACGTCGCCGGCGAGACGGTCTCGTGCCTTGTCGGCACGCATATGCAGGTGCCGCCGGCGTTCTCCGCCATCTCGGTCGGAGGCGTCCGCTCGTATAAGCGCGCGCGTGCCGGAGAGGACGTCGAGCTTCCTGCCCGAGAGATCGAGGTCATCTCTGCCGTGCTCCTCGATGTCGCCGCGGAAGGCGACGGCTGCGTATGGACGGTCGCCTTCACGGTGAGCAAAGGAACCTATATTCGCGCGCTCGCACGAGACCTCGGCCGTTCCCTGGGCAGCGCCGCCCACCTTTTTGCGCTTCGTCGTACGACCTCTGGCTCGGTGTCGTTGGGGGAGTGCATCGCGCTCGACGACGCATCGCCCGACCTTGCGCGCGAGCGCGCCCTCGACCCGGTCCGCGTGCTCGGGCTTCCCGCCGTGGCGATCGGGGAGGCCGCCCTCGCCGACGTCCTGTGCGGACGCCGCCTGTCGCCGGCGCTTCTGCGCGAGCGTCCCGAGTTGCTGCAGCCGGGCTCCCGGATGTGCCTCGTCGCCAATGATGAGCTTCGGGCGATAGCCCAGTTCGACGGTCGAGCTGTCGTCATGAAGGAAGTCTTCCCGCAAGGAATCGGAGGTGTTTGCCTATGATGCCCGACGTCGCTGAGCTTCGCCGCGACTTTCTGGTCGAGTCTTCTTCGGCTCCCGTCTGGCGCCTGGGCGACGCCGACATGGATCTCGGGTCTGCCGTCATCGCCATCGGCGTGTTCGACGGCCTGCACGTGGGGCATGCGCACCTTCTGGATCGGACGGTCCAGGATGCCCGTCGCAGGGGCGTCTCTGCGTACGCGGTCACGTTTGACCCCGATCCCGACCAGGTCGTCTCTGCGCATCCCGCGAAGGCGCTCATGGGGACCGACGACCGCCTGCGCGCCCTTGCCGCCTCGGGCGTCGACGGGGTCATCGTCGTCCCGTTCACCCGCGAGCTCGCATCGCTCGACCACGCTCGTTTCTTTGACGAGGTGCTGCTTCCGGTGTGCGACATCCGCGCGGTGCACGTGGGGAGTGATTTTCGGCTGGGGGCGCGTGGGGCGTCGACGGTTCCGGTCATCACGTCATGGTGTGCGAGCCGCGGCATCTGCGTCGAGGGCCACGAACTGGTGACCGACGACGGCACGCCTGTCTCCGCCACGCGTATTCGCAGCTATCTTGAGAAGGCCGATCTCGACTCGGTCCGTCGCGAGCTCGGGCGGCGCTTCATGGTCAGCGGGCGCGTTCATACCGGCAGGGGCAAGGGCACGAGCATGGGTTTTCCCACGGCAGACATTCGCGTCGAGCCTGGCCGGCAGGCGCCTGCAGATGGCGTCTACAGCGGGCTCGCTCTTGTCGAGGGGGTCGTGTGGCCCGCCGCCATCAATGTCGGCGTGCCCCCGATGTTTCGCGGATGTCCGGGCGTCGCATCGCTCGAGGCTAACCTCATCGGCTTTACGGGCGACATCTACGGCAGCGAGATAGCGCTTGTCTTCGACGCCTTCCTGCGTCCGTCGCAGAGCTTCGCCTCGGTCGACGAGCTCATCTCCGTCGTCCTTCATAACATCCAGACGGTTCAAGACCACTTCGGGAATCGGGGTGTTGCGCTCGCATGATTACCGATGAAGACAGGGAGCGCGTGCGCGCCGCCACCGATCTGGTCCAACTGGTTCAAGAGACTGTTCCGCTGCAGCCCCGTGGGCAAGAGTTCTGGGGCTGCTGCCCGTTTCACGGCGAGAAGACGCCGTCGTTTCACATCATCCCCTCGACGCAGGTATGGCATTGCTTTGGATGCGGCGAGGGCGGGGACGTGTTCTCCTATGTGATGAAGCGCGAGAACCTATCTTTTCCCGAATCCATTCGCTACCTTGCCGATCGAGCGGGCATCGAGATCCACGATACGCAGGACGGGCGCCAGCGCGGCACGAGGCGCTCGCGGCTTATCGACGTATGCGAAGAGACCGCGGCGTTTTACCACACGATGCTCATGCGGGGCAAGGATGCACGCCCGCGCACCTATTTTGCCTCTCGCGGCATGGGCGGCGCGGTGTGCCGGACCTACCGCCTTGGCTTCGCGCCCGGCCGGGGCGCGCTCGTCTCGCACCTGAGCTCTCACGGCTTCACGCCGCAGGAGATGGTCGACGCCAACGTTGCCATGCGCCGCTCGAACGGCGGTCTTGCCGACCGCTTTTTCGACCGCGTGATGTTCCCCATCTTTGACGAGCAGGGGCGTTGCATCGCCTTCGGCGGCCGCATCATGGGTCAGGGCGAGCCGAAGTACCTCAATACCGCCGAGACCCCGCTCTTCCATAAGAAGCGCAACCTCTATGGCTTCAACTGGGCTAAAGAGCACATCGTCGCGCAGGCGGAGGCAATCGTCGTCGAAGGCTACACCGACGCCATCGCCTGCTGGGAGGCGGGCATCGGCAACGTGGTGGCGACGCTTGGAACGGCGCTCACCGAGCATCACGTCAAGACCTTGACGAGGTTCGCGAAGCGCATCGTATACCTGTTTGATGGCGACGCCGCAGGCCAAAAGGCGGCTGAACGAGCCATACAGTTTATCGAGCGAGACTCCATGGACCTTCGCTGCGTGGTGCTTCCCGACGGCCAGGACCCCATGGAGTTCATCTCCGCCCACGGCGGCGACGCGCTCCGCGAGCGGATCTCTGCGGCGGAGCCGCTCATGGATTTCGTCTTTCGCAAGCTGGAGGACCGTAGCGACATCTCCACGCCGGGCGGGCGCACCAAGGCGTTGCAAGATGCCTGCAGGCTCATCTATCCGCTGCGCCAGAGCTATATGATCGATTCGTACTACATTCAGATCGCCGACCGGCTCGGTCTTGATTTGGATGCGGTGCGCTCTGCGGCTGGCAGGGTGTTTCGAGACGTGCAGCGCGAAGAGGAGGTGTCCTCGCGGCGCGAGCGCGAGCGCGCCGCCGCCCGTGAGCGCGTCGAGGCCTCGCGTGGGGGGAGCGCGGGCTGGCGCGAGACCATGCGCGGCTCCTCGAATGCGCCCCGGCGGGGAGCTTCGCCTGCTCCCGATTTCATGGACGGGGCAGACGAGGTCGACGTCCCTGTGGATTACGTCCCCGCCGACGCCTACGACGACGCGACGGCTGCCCAGAGCGCCCGGCAGCAGGCGGCTACCATGCCCGTGCTTACCGATCTCGAGCGGCGCTCGATAGCGGGGGAGCGCGAGCTGCTTTCGTTGCTGACGAGCTATCCCGATGTGTTTCGGCCCTTCGCCGAGCGCATCACCGAGATCGACTGGGTCGACCCTCGGCACGAGGCCATCGCCTGGGCGGTGCTCGCCACGCCGGAGGGAACCGAGCCCGTGCAGGTAATGGATGCCGCGCGGGCGGTATGCCCCGAGGCGGCCCAGCTAGTTTCAGCAGGCACCATCGCCGTGACGAGCAGCCATCCCACCGAGGTCAACATCGGCTTTCTGCTTGACACCCTCGAGCTCTACACCGTGAGACGGCGCCTGCGCGCCTCGCAGGCAAAGCTCAGGCAAGACCGTTCGCTTGCCGCCGAGGACCGGCGCGCCCTCACCATTCAGGCAACAAAGGATGCCGCCCGGGTTCACGAACTCGAGCGCGCTGTCGAAGGTGTAGCGGACCCGTTCAGGCTGCTCGATGGGGAGGGCGCCTCTGAGTCCTAGCTGTTACGTGGCGCGAATATGAAAAAATGCTTGTCGATATGGCCACGTGGGTATAGAAGGTGTGATAAAGTATTGAACCCTATGAGCAAGGAAGGGAGAGCCTGTGCCTAAGAAGACTGAGAGCGCCGAAGCCGAGCTCTACTCCTATTTGGAGAAGCTCCTCGAAAAAGGGTCAAAGACCGGCTCTGTCAGCGAGGATGACATCCAGGTTGCACTCAAAGATGTCGACGTCTCCGACGCACAGCTGAGCTCCGTGTACCGTGCATTCCGCGACCATGGCGTCGAGATCGTCTCTGCTGACGACCCTGACGACGCCGGTCTCGACGTTGATGACGACGGCCTCGGTGATGGCCTGGACGACGATCTCGACGACGAGAGCTCCGAGGATCACGATATCAAGCTCGCTAAAAACGCCGATGCCGAGATGGCGTCGGCTAAGACGAAGAAGAAGTCCCGCGTTCGCACCGCGCGCTCGCGTTCGCGCGTTCGCGGCATCGATGCCTCCACGGTCATGCTTACCGGCGACCCGGTGCGCATGTATCTGAAGGAGATCGGTAAGGTCGACCTGCTGACTGCTGCTGACGAGGTCGATCTCGCCATGAAGATCGAGGCCGGCCTCGATGCCTCAGAAAAGCTCGAGGCTGCGGACCGCGGCGAGATCGAGCTCACCCGAGCCGAGATGCGTCGCCTGACTCGCGTCGAGCAGGTTGGCCTTGAGGCAAAGCAGGCCCTGATCTCTGCGAACCTTCGTCTGGTCGTTTCGATCGCCAAGCGCTATGTCGGCCGCGGCATGCTGTTCTTGGACCTTATCCAGGAGGGCAACCTCGGTCTCATTCGCGCGGTTGAAAAGTTCGACTACGAGAAGGGCTTCAAGTTCTCCACGTATGCCACCTGGTGGATTCGCCAGGCAATCACGCGCGCTATCGCCGACCAGGCCCGCACCATCCGCATCCCGGTCCATATGGTCGAGACCATCAACAAGCTCGTGCGCGTGCAGCGCCAGCTGTTGCAGGACCTCGGCCGCGACCCGACTCCTGAAGAGATCGGCGCCGAGATGGACATGAGTGCCGACCGCGTGCGCGAGATCCAAAAGATCAGCCAAGAGCCGGTTTCTCTCGAAACGCCCATCGGCGAGGAAGAGGATTCCCAGCTCGGTGACTTTATTGAAGACTCTCAGGCGGTTGTCCCGCCCGATGCGGCGAGCTTCTCCATGCTGCAGGAGCAGCTGGGTCAGGTGCTCGACTCGCTGGCAGATCGCGAGCGCAAGGTCATCGAGCTTCGCTTTGGTCTTGTGGACGGTCATCCGCGCACCCTTGAGGAAGTCGGTCGCGAGTTTGGCGTCACCCGCGAGCGTATTCGCCAGATCGAGTCGAAGACGCTTGCCAAGCTTCGTCATCCGAGCCGTTCGAGCAAGCTCAAGGACTACATCGAGTCCTAATGACGTCGCGACCCTGCTTGCAGGGTGAAACTGCATAGCATGCGTAATTGGGCGGCCCTGCGGGGCCGCCTTTTTGTGATGATTGCAGCGAGATGGCAGGCGGGATGGTTTTAGAAGTGTGGCGGCAACGGGTCTGAGGGGGGGTGCCGGGAGCCGCTCTAGCTGAAGAGGGTGACGGTCAGAAGAGGGCGACGGCATGCCGGACCCATCGACCGGAGGGCGGGCGGCGCGCTATATCATATCAATACGAAAAAGCCCCAACCAGATGGTTAGGGCTTAAAAATTCTGGCTCCCCGGGTAGGACTCGAACCTACAACAGCGCGGTTAACAGCCGCGTGCTCTACCATTGAGCTACCGAGGAATTGGTTGGTGCTCGCAAGCAACAAGAAGTAGTATACAAAACTCGTGGCGAATGGCAAGGAGGAATTTGAAAAAATTTGCTGTGCTAGAATGACAACCCGTGAACCGTCCCCGAAGGTTGCCAAGGAGCATCGCCTGTGGCCGATAACACACAACAATCCAAGCTTTCCCATGCGAGAACTGACACGCAGAAAGACCTCTTCATTCTGCGCGAGCTCGTGACCAAGGACTTCAAAATCAAATATCGCCGCTCAGTGCTCGGCGTAGCGTGGAGCGTTCTGAACCCATTGCTCATGATGATCGTCATGGCGGTCGTGTTCAGCACCATCTTCGCACAGGGCCGCAACGGAAGCGTCACCCCAGAGTTGTATCCGCTCTACTTGATCATTGGTAACGTCACCTTTGCCTTGATGTCTGAGTCGACGTCGACCGCCCTCTCTTCAATCATCGACGCGTCTTCGCTTCTGAAGAAGGTGAAGGTGCACCGCTTTGTGTTTCCCATCCAAAAGGTGCTCTTCGCCCTTGTGAACTACGGCTTCTCGCTTATCGCCGTGGCGCTTGTCATGCTGTGGTTCCGCATCATTCCGACCTGGCACCTTATCTGGCTGCCGCTGGGCCTTCTGCTCCTCATGGTCTTCTGTGCGGGCCTGGGCCTCTTGCTCTCGGCGCTCACGGTCTTCTTCCGCGACGTTCGCCATCTCTGGAGCGTTGTCATCACGGCGTGGACCTACTTTACGCCCATCTTTTGGACTGACGACTACATCAAGGCCATGCCGCATCTCCTGCAGCTGTTCATGTATGCCAACCCCATGTATAACTACATCAACTTCATGCGCCAGATTCTGTTGTGGCAAACCAATCCAGAACCCGTCACTGTGGCGCTGTGCGCTGGTTGGGCCGTCTTGATGATCGTTATCGGCTATGCCGTCTTCCACAAGACCGAGCATAAGTTCATCCTGTACATCTAGAAGAGGACCTTATATGGCAACCACCGAAACCACCCAGAAGGACAGCGCCATTGAGGTCAAGGACGTCACCATGATCTTCAACATGGCGTCCGAACAGCTGAACAACCTCAAGGAGTACTTCATCAAGATCATGCGTCACGAGCTCTTCTTCAAAGAGTTCCGTGCGCTCAAGCACATCTCGTTTACCGTCCACCGCGGCGAGGTCGTCGGCCTTGTCGGCACGAACGGCTCGGGCAAGTCGACCATGCTCAAGATCATAGCTGGCGTACTCGAGCCCAGTGAGGGCGAGTGCATCGTTCGCGGCAACATCGCGCCGCTCATCGAGCTCGGCGCCGGCTTCGACATGGAGCTCACGGCACGTGAGAACATCTATCTCAACGGCTCGCTTTTGGGCTATACCAAGAGCTTTATCGACGAGCACTTCGATGAGATCGTCGAGTTCGCCGAGCTGCGCGACTTCGTCGACATGCCCCTGAAAAACTATTCGAGCGGCATGGTTGCGCGCATCGCGTTCGCCATCGCGACCATCACCGAGCCCGATATCCTCATCGTCGATGAGACCCTCTCGGTCGGCGACGTGTTCTTTCAGGAGAAATGCGAGCGGCGCATCCAGCACTTCATCGAGTCGGGCGACGTCACCGTTCTCTTCGTGAGCCATTCCATGCGTCAGGTCGAGCGCATCTGCCAGCGCGCCATCTGGATCGAAAAGGGCGACATGCGCATGGACGGGCCCGTGAAGGAGGTCTGCCAGGCGTATCGCAACCAGTTTGGCGGGGACGGCGCCTCGGGAGAGGATGCCCCGATCTCATCGGCAAAGCCGCTGCCTGAGCTGCTTGCTCAATATGTCGACGTCGATCCTGAGGACTGGTATCTGTCCGCTGTGGAGCAGGCGGTGCGGCAGCGCTTCATGGACGGTCGAGATGTGAATCATTTTGGGCCCAACGACCCCTTCAAGCGCGCTCAAGGCGTGTGCGCCATCGCGCGCGCCGCGGGCGTTTCTATCGACGCGCCGTTTTCCGACGCGGTAGCATCGCTGTTCTGCCGGAAAGCCATTGCATGGGCGCGCGAACACGATGTCGTTGGAGGCAACCTGCCTGATGAGATGTTCCGACCCACGGATGCCGCGACCCGCGCGGAGATGATTCAGATGCTCTTTAAATGGCAGGGCGCTCCCGAGGCGCCTGCGCTCGACGATTGGCAGGACACTCCCAGCTGGGCCCAGCCTGCCGTGGCGTGGGCGGTGTCCAGCGGCGTGGTGAAGACCGACGCCATTCGCGCAAACGATGTATGCACGAAGGCCGAGGCCGCCGCGATGCTTTCGCGGCTTGTCGACTAGGCGTCACGGACATGCTCTTGGTGCGTCGCTGTTTCATGCCATGATGCTCGACGCATCTCCACGATCCAGATTGCCCCATGCGCTGCGTAGCGCATGGGGCTTTCTGCAATAATATACAAGTATCTGCCAACTTTTATACAGTTCTGCTTATGCGAGATGTAGCCGGGTGTTCAGGCGCATCTGAGGCGGAGCACGGGGAACGTGGAGATATCTAACGCTCCATCGGGGAAAAGTGCAAACGTATGAGGAGCGATACGTGCCACTTGGCGGAAATCACGAGAATTGCTCAACACGGTGTTGATACAAGCGTGTATAATCAGCTCGACCTTTAAGCGCGTACGAGATGCCGCAAGGAACAACAATCGAACTACCTTCCTTGGGTGTCTTGCCGCGTAGCGGTCGGGCATCTATTTTTTTGGTCCTCCGACCTAGGGCTGATTCCCAAGGCGGAGTTGACCAGCGACAGAGGAAGGAGATCGATGGGCATCACACCAAAGGCCGTCATTATGGACGAGACCGCCATCGGTCGTGCGCTCACTCGTATCGCGCACGAGATCCTCGAGCGGAACGAGGGATGTGAGGACCTCGCGCTCGTGGGAATCGTCACGCGCGGCGACCTGCTCGCCAAGACGCTTGTCGACGAGATCGAGAAGATCGAGGGCGTTCGCGTGCCGTTGGGGAGCTTGGACATCAGCTTCTATCGTGACGACTATCTCACCAACATCGCGCCCGAGATCCACGCCACCCACCTGCCGTTCAATGTCGACGGCAAGCGCATCGTCCTGGTGGACGACATCCTCTATACCGGCCGCACCATTCGTGCCGCGCTCGACGCCATCATGGACCTTGGCCGTCCGAGCCGCATCGAGCTTGCCGTGCTCGTCGACCGCGGCCATCGCGAACTTCCTATCTGCCCCGACTTCGTGGGCAAGAACGTTCCCTCCTCGCACGAGGAGAACGTCCGCCTGTATCTCAAGGAAGTCGACGGGCGCTCGTCCGTCGAGATCACGAACGTCGAGCCGGGCTCTCACGTGGGCTCCGCTCCGCTGGGAGGTGAGTAGGCGATGGCCTTCAACCATAAGCACCTGATCGACATCACCGAGTATTCCGATACCGATATCATGACCATCCTGGAGACCGCCAAGGCGTTCTCTGAGGTCAATGAGCGCGCCATCAAAAAGGTTCCCACGCTCAAGGGCAAGACCGTCGTGAACATGTTCAACGAGCCCTCGACGCGTACCCGCAGCTCCTTCGAGCTCGCTGAAAAGCGTCTTTCTGCCGATAGCCTCAACTTCGGCGGCTCCTCCACGAGCACGGTGAAAGGCGAGAGCCTCATCGATACCGTCATGACGCTCAATGCCTACAAGATCGACATGATCATCATCCGCGACAAGCATGCGGGCGCCCCCTACATCGTCACGCAGAACTCGCCCGCCCACGTGATCGACGCCGGCGACGGCAAGCATGGCCATCCCACGCAGGCGCTGCTCGACCTGTATTCCATCTGGGAGCGCAAGGGCAGCTTCGACGGCCTCAAGGTGGGCATCGTGGGGGACATCGGACACTCCCGCGTCTGCGGCTCGCTCATCCCCGCGCTCAAGATTATGGGCGCCGAGGTGACCGTGGTCGCTCCCGGCACGCTGCTGCCCGCTCGCCCCGATGTGCTCGGTGCCGACCACGTGAGCTATTCGCTCGACGACGTTCTTCCTGAGCTCGACGTGGTCTACATGCTGCGCATCCAGCGCGAGCGCCTGGAAGGCGCGCCGTTCCCGAGCCTGCGCGAGTATCACGAGCTTTTCGGCCTTACGAAGAAGCGCGAGCGCCTCATGAAGCCGGACGCCATCATCTGCCACCCCGGCCCCATCAACCGTGGCGTGGAGTTTGATTCCTACATGGCCGACCACCCCGAGCGTTCGGTCATCCTCGACCAGGTCTACGCTGGCATCTGCGTGCGTATGGCTGCCCTGTATCTGCTGCTTGGAGGTGCCGACAATGGCCTTTCTGCTTAAATCCGCCCATGTCGTCGATCCCGTCGCGGGCATCGACGGCATCGTCGACGTGAAGATCGAGAACGACCGCATCGCCGAGGTGGGGGAGAACCTCTCCGCTGACGGCGCCGAGGTCATCGACCTTTCCGGCAAGGTGCTTGTTCCGGGTCTCGTGGACATGCACGTGCATCTGCGCGAGCCTGGCTACGAGCATAAGGGCACCATCGAGAGCGAGACCCGCGCGGCCGCCAAGGGCGGCATGACCGGCGTGTGCTCCATGCCCAACACCGATCCCGTGACCGACAACGGCGTCACGGTCGAGTACGTGAAGTCCGTCGCCGAGCGCGAGGGGCATTGCCGCGTGTTCCCCGCAGGCGCCATGACCCGCGGCCTCAAGGGCGAGATCATCTCCGAGATGGGCGACATGGTCGCCCACGGTGCCGTCGCGTTCACCGACGACGGTCACGGCGTCCAGGGTGCAGGCATGCTGCGTCGCGCCATGGACTACGGCAAGATGTTCGACAAGGTCTTTATGAGCCACTGCCAGGACGATGACCTGGTGGGCGAGGGCCAGGTGAACGAGGGCGTCGTCTCCACTCGTCTCGGCCTTCTGGGCTGGCCTGCGGAGGGCGAGGAGATTCAGATCGCCCGCGACATCGCCATCGCCCGCCTGACCGGCGCCAAGCTGCATATCCAGCATATCTCCACCGCTCGCGGACTCGATCTGGTGCGTGCGGCCAAGGAGGAGGGCCTGCCGGTCACCTGCGAGGCGACCCCGCACCATATGTTCCTGACCGAGGACGCCATCGGCGAGACCTATGACACCGCGCTCAAGGTCAACCCGCCGCTGCGCACCGCCGAAGACGCCGCCGCCATCATCGAGGGCGTAGTCGACGGCTCCGTCGATGCCATCGTGACCGATCACGCCCCGCATGCCGCCTGGGAGAAGGCGCGCGAGTTCGAACTCGCCCCGTTTGGAATGACCGGCATCGAGGCATCCCTCGCTCTTGTCAACACCAACTTGGTGAAGACGGGCAAGATCGGCTACGCCCGCATGGTCGAGCTCATGTCCATCGCCCCGCGTCGCATTCTGGGCCTCGACCCGGTGAGCATCGCGGCCGGCTCGGTCGCGGACATTACGGTCTTCGACCCCGAGGTCACCTGGACCGTTGGCGCCGAGGGCTATGAGTCCAAGGCTGACAACTGCGGCTTTGCCGGCACCGAGGTCTGCGGCCGCGCGACCAACGTGTTCGTAGGCGGCAAGCGCACCCTGTGCGACGGCGTCGTCTGCTAGGACAATTTGCACCTCTCGGGGCGGCCTCGCCAATGTGCCGCCCCGTTTTGGGCATGCATCTCATACAATGTGAAGACAGCGACCTGCTGGCAGAGGGACGGATGGTTGGCTACCAACCCCGTCCCATCGTCAATATAGAGAGAGGAGCGCTATGCCAACACCCTCACCGGCCCGTAAGCACACCTTTACGGTTGTGTCCAACGACGAGATCGCCGACGGCATCTTCTCGCTGGTCATTTCGGCTCCGGAGCTTGCGCGCGCCATCAAACCCGGTCAATTCGTGAATATCGCCGTGCCTGGAAACGCCATGTCGCTGCTGCGCGTTCCGCTGAGTTATGAGTCGGCGGACCCCGAGGCGGGAACCGTGACCATCTGGTATGCGGTCGTCGGCGATGGAACGCGTCGCCTGTCGCAGATGGGCGCGGGCTCTACTTCTGACCTGCTGGGGCCTGGCGGACGCGGTTGGACCGTCCCGGAGGGCTGCGGCCGCGCCCTTCTGGTTGCTGGTGGAATCGGCGTCCCTCCGGTCCTTTGCCTTGCACGCGAGCTCGCTTCCGCGGGAATCGCCTTCGACGTGTGCCTCGGCTCCGCGACTGCCGGCAAGCTCGTCGGCGTCGAGGATTTCAAGCGCCTCGGCGCCGCATCGGTCTCGATCTGCACCGATGATGGGTCCGAGGGGCATTGTGGCTTCTGCACCGACCCGGCATCCGAGCTGCTGGCTCAGGGTGGCTATGGCTATGTGGCAACCTGCGGTCCCGAACCCATGATGGCCAAGGTCGCGGCCGCCTCGGCAGACGCCGGCGTTCCCTGCGAGGCTTCGCTTGAGCGTATGATGAGCTGCGGCTTCGGCGCATGCGCGACGTGTGCCGTCGAGACCACGGGTGGCATGAAGGGTGCCTGCATGTGCGGCCCCGTCTTCGATGCGAAGGAGGTCGTCTGGTGAGCAAGGTGTCCATGGCCGTCGATTTCGCCGGCATTTCCATGAAGAACCCTATCAATACCGCTTCTGGCACCTTTGGATTCGGGTGGCAGTTCGAGAACTTCTTCGACGTGTCCCGGCTTGGTGCGATTACGACGAAGGGCTGCGCGTCCGAGCCGTGGCCGGGCAATCCCAAGCCCCGCATGACCGAGGTTCGCGGCGGCATGATGAACTCCGTCGGCCTGCAAAATCCCGGAGTTCGCGGCCTCGTCGCCGAATCGGGCGATTACCTTGCCGACCTCGCCTCCAAGGGCACTGCGGTCATCTGTCAGGTGGCGGGGCATTCGACCGAGGAATATGTCGCTGCTCTGGAGCTCTTTGAGGAGCTTTGCCCTTGGGCGGCGGGATTCGAGCTCAACGTGAGCTGCCCGAACATCGCCGCAGGCGGCGCTGCCTGCGGCTCCACCCCTGAAGGCGCTGCCGAGGTCATGCGAGCCTGCCGGCCCATCACGAAGCGCCCCCTGCTTGTGAAGATGGCCCCCGTCCGCCTGCCCGAGATCGCCCGCGCCCTTGAGGCCGAGGGCGCCGACGGCCTCACGGTCATCAACTCCATCCCCGGCATGGCGATCGATGTCCATACGCGTCGCTCCAAGCTTTCCAAGCCGACGGGCGGCCTGTCCGGCCCGTTGCTTCACCCCATCGCGGTGCGCATGGTCTGGGAGGTCGCACGCGCCGTCGACATCCCCGTATGCGGCGTGGGCGGCGTCATGACGGGCGAGGACGCTGCGGAGTTCATCCTTGCGGGTGCTACCGCCGTGTCGGTGGGCATGTCCAACTTTGTCGACCCTGCGTCTTCGGTGCGCATCCTCGAAGAACTCGAGGCGTGGGCGGAGTCTCAGGGCGTGAGCGACATCAACGAGCTGATTGGAGCTCTCGAATGCTAGATCAAGAGGCGCGCGAGCGCATCATCGTCGCCATAGACTGTGGTCGCGAAGAGGCGCTTCGCCTTGCGCACGGCCTTTCTGGCCACGCCCGGTGGCTGAAGGTCGGCATGACGCTTTTCTATGCCGAGGGTCCAAGCATCGTCCGTGAGTTTTCCGATCTTGGGTTCAAGGTGTTTCTCGACCTCAAGCTGCACGATATCCCGCATCAGGTTCGGGGGGCCGCACGCTCTGCCTCGCTGACGGGTGCCGACCTGCTCACGGTGCATGGCCTCGGTTCGGGAGCCATGCTTGCCGCCGCGCGCGAGGGGGCACAAGCTGCTGCCGAGGTTCGCGGCGAGCGCACCAAGCTTCTCGCCATCACGGTATTGACCAGCATGAACGCCGCGGCTCTTGAAGAGATCGGCGTCGGCCTGCCCGTGGCCGACGAGGCGGCTCGCCTTGCAGGCCTTGCCAAGGCCAACGGCATCGATGGCGTGGTCTGCTCGCCTGAGGAGGCCGCTGCCATGCGCGAGCTGCTCGGCCCGGACGCGCTGGTCGTCACCCCGGGCGTCCGCCCTGCCGGGGCAGACCTGGGCGACCAGAGCCGTGTGGCGACCCCTGCCGAGGCCGTTGCGCGCGGCGCAAGCCACCTCGTCATCGGCCGACCGATCACGGGCGCAGAAGACCCCGTCGCCGCATTCGAGGCCATCGTGTCCGAGCTTGTTGCGGCCTAAACGTCCCTTTTGGGTGCGCGCCCGTCGCGCGCACCCATCGCGGACGTTCTATGAAATAGGCGTTCTCGTCGCGGTCTGTACCAGCGATTCTCTTGAACTTTGCAGGTCAATCGTATAAGGTATGGTTCCGGTTTTGATTGGGTGGGTATAGATAACCCATCTGACCATATGAAATCGTATGTATCCCATCACGTATTTGGAGGTTCTAATGGCGCTTCCTCAGCTCACTGATGAGCAGCGCAAGGCCGCTCTCGAGAAGGCCGCTGCTGCCCGTCACGCCCGTGCCGAGCTCCGCGAGAAGATTAAGAAGAACGAGGTCACCCTTGAGTCCGTCCTCAACTCGGACGATCCCATCGCCTCTCGTATGAAGGTCTCCACGCTCATCGAGTCTCTGCCCGGCTATGGCAAGGCAAAGGCCGCCAAGATCATGGACGAGCTCGGCATCTCCGCCACGCGTCGCGTCCAGGGCCTCGGCGTGCGTCAGCGCGAGCAGCTGCTCGAGGCGCTCACCAAATAGTGGACAGCACCAGCTCCAAACTCTTCGTTGTTTCTGGACCGTCAGGTGCCGGCAAGGGCACGCTGGTCGCGCTTGCTCGCGGCCGCATGCCTCAGCTGGGCCTGACGGTTTCGGCAACCACACGTTCCCCTCGTCCCGGCGAGGTCGATGGCGTGGATTACCACTTTTTGAGTCCTGATGAGTTCCAGCGCCGCGTCGATGCGGGCGAGTTCGTCGAATGGGCTCATGTTCACGGCAACTGTTATGGCACCCTGGTGAGCGAGGTCGAGGACAGGCTTTCCTCGGGCAAGTCGGTCATCCTGGAGATCGATGTTCAGGGGGCCCTACAGGTCAAGGATCGTTTTCCCGACGCGGTGCTGATTTTCATCAAGCCGCCGTCGCTCGAGGTGCTTCGCGACCGCCTTGTCGGCCGTGGCACCGAGACGTCGGATTCGGTGGAGCTTCGGCTTGCTAACGCGCGCCACGAGCTCGATCTCGCTGATCGCTACGACGAGGTGCTCGTGAACGATGACCTTGATCGCACATGCGAAGAGTTCGTCTCCATACTTCAATCGTACGAAAGGATCTAAGGCATGTCTGTCGTCAAGCCGCCTATCGATGATCTTCTCGCTAAGACCGACAACAACCGTTTCCTGCTCGCCGCACTCGCTTCCAAGCGTGCCTGCGACATCAACAGCATGCTTCGCGGCCAGCACAACCGCGTGCTCGCAGCGCAGGATATCGATGACATCACCATTGCCCTCTCCGGCAAGGACACCATCTCCATGGCCATGGAGGAGATCGTTGACGGCGACATCTCCTATGACCACCAAAAGTTCGAGCGCGCGCTCGGCCACAAGGTGGCTGGCGCGTAGCATGGCGAGTCGCGTCTGCCTGGTCCACTACCATGAGGTGGGCCTTAAGGGCAAAAACCGCTCCCACTTCGAGCACATCCTCATGGACTCCATCAAGGCGGCCCTGGCCGCCTTTTCCGTCTCGTGCGTCACCCGTATCTCGGGCCATATCCTTGTGACCTTTTCCGTTGTGGGCGAGGCGGAGCGTGCCTTTTCGACGCTGCTGCGCATCCCCGGGGTGGCGCGCGTCTCGCTTGCCTTCCACACCAATCGCGACCCTGGCGAGTATTGCCGTGCCGCAGTGACCGCGCTCAGGGAGGCAGAGCCCTTCGAGTCTTTCAAAGTGCAGGCCAAGCGGTCGAATACCGACTATGAACTCACCTCGCTCGAGCTGAATGCGCAGGTGGGCGAGGTCCTCTGCGAGGCGTTTCCCGAGAAAAAGGTGCTGATGCACAATCCCGACGTGATCGTCCACGTCCTTGTAGTGCAAGGCAGCGTCTACGTCTATGCGCGCTCCGAGCGCGGCGTGGGCGGGCTTCCCGTGGGCAGCGCCGGCAAGGTCGTCACGCTCCTTTCGTCAGGCATCGACTCTCCGGTTGCAACCTGGATGATCGCGCGCCGCGGCGCGGTCTGCGTGCCCGTGCACTTTTCGGGAAGGCCCCAGACCGCAGACACGAGCGAATATCTCTGCCAAGACATCATTCGTGCCTTCGCGCCTGCGATTCAGGTGGGGCGCCTCTACGTGGTGCCCTTTGGCGATTGCCAGCGCGAGATCTCCCTTGCGTGCCCGAGTGCGCTGCGTGTGATCATGTATCGACGCATCATGTATGCCGTCGCAGAGCGCATCGCCCGCATCGAGGGAGCGAAGGCGATCGTTACCGGCGAGTCGCTCGGACAGGTCGCGTCGCAGACGCTCGAGAACATCATGGCGGTCAACGAAGTCGTGGACATCCCCGTCTTTCGCCCGCTCATCGGCTCGGACAAGCAGGAGATCATTGCTCGCGCTCAGGAGATCGGCACGTACGACATCTCCTGCGAGACGGCGCCGGACTGCTGCACCCTCTTCATGCCGCGGCGTCCCGAGACCCATGCGAAGCTCGATGACGTTCATGCCGCCTGGGAGCTCTTTGACCACGAGGCCATGATCGATCAGCTGGTTGATGCGGTGGAGTACATCGACTTTGAGAGCGGCTCCTACCGGGCGCCCCGTATGCTCAGGGAGCGCCACGAGGAGCTCGCTCCCCGCGCGTAGGCAGTCCCGACGAGCCTCCTTCCATGAGCCTTGTCGAGCTGCCCCCTCGGTGTCTCTCGGGGGCCGAGGCGGCGCCGCGAGCCCATCCTGTCGAGCATCGTCGTGATGCAGCGATCGGAGAAGGGAAGATTTGGGAGAGGCCTCTGTAAGGTCGCGCTTCCGATGTGCCACACGGTTGGTTTCGCACCCCCATGTCCATGCCAACATGGATATGGGGGTGATCTTCTATGGCGCAGATCGATTGGAGCCAGGGGCCAAAGCCCTCTCGGCGATTCATCCATGTCGTGCGGCAGCGGCCCGGCTTGCTCTTAGGCGTGATCTGCCTGATGGTTGCTTGTGCCATCGCGCTTGTAGGGGGAGTCGCTGTCGGAGGCGGCGAGGTGTATATCTCGCGCGACGACGCGAGCGATTTGGAGCCGGATCGTTCCCGCAGCACCTCATCTGAGGAGGCCGTAGACGACGCGCCGTCTGAAGCTGAGCCGGAATCGAGTCGGGGCGACGGGCAGTTATCGGATGGGTCGGAGATCCAGGAGGTCGTCGTCGACGTCACGGGCGCTGTCGTGGCGCCGACGGTGGCCCGGCTTCCTGCAGGTTCGCGGGTAGACGACGCCGTTCTGGCGGCTGGAGGTTATGCGGAGGATGCCGATCTTTCCGCCATCAATCGAGCTGCCCTGTTGGTCGACGGCCAGAAGGTTCATGTGCCGCGCGTGGGCGAGGCGTCGGCTGCGGAGGGGAGCGGGTCCAGCTTCGGGCAGGACGTATCCGCGGCCTCCGACGGCTCCGGCCTGGTGAACATCAATACCGCGGACGCCTCCGCCCTCGATGCCTTGCCGGGCGTGGGTCCGGCGACCGCCGAGGCGATCATCAAAGACCGGGAGGAGAACGGGCCCTTTGCCTCCACCGAAGACATCATGCGCGTATCGGGTATCGGCGAGAAGAAATTCGAGAATCTGAAAGACGCGATATGCGTATAGGGGGAAGACGCAGGAGTCGTGCCGACCGCAGCCTGCCTCCCCGCCCGTATCTGCCCCCTTCGACGGGAGGCGCCGTTGGAGCGCTTTTGAGCTCTTGCGTCGTCATGCAGGCGGGATGGGAGTCGTTCTGCTCTTCGCGAGAGGCAGGCTCTGTCGGGGCGGCTGTGTCTGTGACGGGCGGGGGCGCAGAGCCGCTGGCGGCACTGATGGCGGTGCTCGGAGCGGGCGTGCTCGCTGTGGGAGTCGCCATGGGCGTCCGGTTACGGCATCTTCCAGGGGCACGGCTGCTTTCTCGCTGGTTGGTCTGGGCTGGTCCCTGCATCGCGATCGTCGCCGTCTGCGCGCAGGGGTCCATCTGGGCGCGTCAGCTGGCCTGGAAATCGCTGCAGGGCGTCTCGCCAGGTTCATTTACCTTTGTCATCGAGGGGGACGCTTCGCTGAGTTCCTATGGGGCACTCGCCTCTGCCCGCGTTCTCGATTCGGATGGTGGTCTCGTCGCAAAGGTGCGGCTTTCGTCGGACGGGGCATTTGAAGACGGCAGCGAGCTTCAACTGATTGGTAGGCGAGAGGAGCTCGCTCGGGACGCGTGGGGCATGAGGTCGTATATGGCGGGGGAGGTCGCGACGGTGCGGGCCGTGCGCATCCTGTCGAACAAGATGCCAGAGGTTCGGAGCCCCGTGTCGATCATGCGAGATGCAGCGCTAAAGGCCATCGACCCGGCGGCATCGGACGCGCGCGCCCTGATTGCAGGGATAGTGTGCGGCAGGACGACGGAGCTCAACAAGACCGATGCGTCAGAGGCGTTCTCGCAGACCGGTACCACACATCTCGTGGCGGTTTCAGGCAGCCATCTCGCCCTTGTCTCGGCGCTCGTCGGAGCGATCCTGGGAAAGACGGGCTGGTCGAGGCGTGCCTGCTCGGCGGTGCTTCTTATGATCATGGCTGGCTACGTCGTCTTTACAGGAGGGGCGGCCTCTGCTCTCAGGTCTTTGGTCATGGTCGGGGCGTCTTTGGGATCTGGACTTGCCGGACGGCGACCGCACGGGCTGTCGGGCCTCATGCTCTCCATCGTGGCGCTGGCGATGATTTGGCCGGGGATAGTGTTTGATCTGGGTTTTCAGCTGTCGGCGGCAAGCGTCCTGTTCATCCTGCTCATGGGCGGATATCTATCGTTTGTGCTGGAGCGGCTCGGAGCTCCCGAGATGCTCGCGTCGGCGCTCTCCCTCACGCTCTGTGCGCAATGGGCGACCCTTCCGCTCACGCTGCCCATCTTTGGCGAGGCGTCGCTCATCGCGCCGATCGCGAACCTGCTGCTTGGCCCGCCGATGAGTGCGTTGTTGGTGTTAGGCCTTCCGGCGGTGGGCGTCGCCATGCTGCTTGCCCCCGTCGGCGTCTCCCAGGTGGTGCTTCTGCCGGCCATCGCCCTGTCCCGGCTTTCGATATTCATCGCAGAGGCGCTATCGGCAATCCCCTTCGCCTCGCTGCCGGTGGACGTCGGTTCTAAGGGCCAAGTTGTCGCCTACCTGGCTGCCGCTGCCGTTTACCTCGCATGGCGATGCCCTACAAGGCGGGCCATGGCAGCCTTTGGGTCGTCGGCCCTCCTTGTCGCCGCGTGCCATGCGGCGCGCTGGACGTGGTTCGCCCCGCCTGCGGTGACCGTGCTCGATGTAGGCCAAGGAGACGCCATCCTCGTTCGAGACGGGCCGTCTACGCTGCTTGTCGACGCGGGGGTCGACGAGGCGACGGCGTCCGCCCTGATTCGCAACGGCGTGTTTGGAATCGATGCCGTGCTCATAACGCACTGGGACCTGGATCACTGGGGAGGCCTGCCTCGTGTTTTGGACCTCATGCCGGTGGGGGCGGTCTATGTGGCCCGCGGCGCCTCCCGGGGCATACCTCCCGAGCTCGAGGAGCGATCGGTTGTTCCCATCGAGCTGGAGGCTGGCGACCGGCTTTCTGTCGGGGGGTTTGAGGCCACGGTCGTGCTGCCCGAGGGTCCGGTCTCTGGCGAGGAGAACGAGGACTCGCTCGTGCTGTCTGTGCGCTATGGCGAAGATGGCTTCGGCGTCCTGCTCACCGGCGACGCCGAGGCGGACGAGCTTGTGGCGGCGGATATGCTCGGCCATGTCGATGTGCTCAAGCTGGGGCATCACGGGTCTGCGGCGTCGGTCGACGAAGAGCTTTTGGATTTGCTCGATCCTCAGGTGGGGGTCGCGAGCGCCGGCAGGGACAACCCGTACGGGCATCCCGCGGCGTCGACCGTGGAGACGCTGGCCGATGCGGGGGTCCGCTTTGTCTGCACCGCCGATGCGGGAGATGTCAGCCTCGCTCCCGAAGAAGGCGGGTTCGTCTTAGGCACGGCGCGCACCGAAGGGTAGAATGGGCCCAGTTACCTGTCACCGAGCATGAACGGAGGCGCCGTGGCCGAGGCAGCGCTTCTTCCCGCATACCTTATCGTTGGCGCCGACGAGGTGAAGCGAGACACCGCGATCGCACGTCTCAAAGCTCGTCTCGAGGCTTCGGGGATGGCCGATTTCAACCTGGACGAGCGGGATATGCAACGGGACCAAGAGCCCGACGACGTCCTCTCGTCCCTCAACACCTTTCCCATGGGTTCGGATTTTCGCCTCGTGATCCTCAAGGGTTGCGACAAGCTTGCAAAGCCCATGAGCGAGATGCTTGTGACCTATCTCGCAGACCCGGCGCCGACCACGGTCTGCCTCGTGGTCGCCACCTCGCTCGCCAAGAGCACCCGCCTGTATAAGGCCGTGCAGAAGGTCGGCCCCAAGGCGGTCATCGACTGCGCCTCGAAGAAGCGCTGGGAGGTCCCCAAGCAGGTCCAGAGCATGGTCCGGAGGTATGGCAAGGCCATTTCGTCTTCGGCGGCGGAGGAGCTCGTCTCTCGTGTCGGAGAGAACACGCGCATGCTCGACAACGAGCTCAGGCGCCTCTCTCAGATGGTGGATGCGCCCGAGATCGGGCGCGACGACGTGGAGCGGCTGGTTGTGCGCACGGCAGAGGTGAAGCCGTGGGACTTCCTCGATGCGATGAGCGCCCGGGACCTGCCGCGCACCCTTGAGCTGCTCCGGCTGCTCCCGCCTCGCAGCGAGATTCGAACCTATTCGCTCATCTGCTCTCGGCTGCGCGAGCTCATGTATGCCAAGGCGCTCGACGCGCGCGGGCAGGGGAGAGACCTTGCCGCCCACCTGGGCGTTCAAACATGGCTGGTCAAAAACCACCTGGGATGGGCGCGTCGCTTCTCCTCAGACGAGCTCGTCGACGACCTCCGCCGCGCCGTCGAGGTCGAGTCCGCCCTCAAGGGCTCGCGCGATTCCGAGACGGCCCTTGCAGCGTGGGTGATCGACATCGTGTCGCGATAGCGCTGACGGCGCGGGCGGAGTTCGGGCACATCCTGCAATTTCACATCATCACCACTTCTCTCACCTGCTGAAACATGCTATACTCGCCACTTGTGACCTCAACCGTGTCTCAGAGGCCGGATAGTGAAGCTGGTAGAATAACTCGAAAGGATCACCAGAAGTGGCAAACATCAAGTCTCAGAAGAAGCGTATCCGCACCAATGAGAAGGCCCGCATCCGCAACCGCGCGGTGCGTTCCGAGCTCAAGACGCTCATCAAGAACGTCCAGGCTGCAGTTGAGGAGGGCAACGCCGAGGCCGCCAAGACCGCCGCTGCCCGTGCCTACAAGCGCCTTGACCAGGCTGCTGCCAAGGGCATCATCCACAAGAACCAGGCCGCGAACCGCAAGTCCGGTGTCGCCCGCATCGTGAAGGGCCTCAACTAGGACGTTCTTCGCATTAGCGTGACGGCTTTTGCCTGCACCCCATCGTGAGTGTTCGAGGCCCTGCTCTGGCGGGGCCTTTTTGTTTGATAAGATTGGCGACATGAATACGCAAGACATCTCCCACATCAGGAACTTCTCCATCGTCGCCCATATCGACCATGGAAAGTCCACCATTTCAGACCGCATTCTCGAGCTCACCCATACGGTGGAGGAGCGCGACATGACGTCGCAGCTGCTCGACACCATGGACATCGAGCGCGAGCGCGGCATCACCATCAAGTCGAACGCCGTGCGCGTCATGTATACCGCCGACGATGGCGAGACTTATCAGTTCAACCTCATCGACACACCTGGGCACGTCGACTTCACCTACGAGGTGTCGCGCTCGCTTGCCGCATGCGAGGGCGCGGTGCTCGTGGTCGACGCGACGCAGGGAGTCGAGGCGCAGACGGTCTCTAACGCCTCGCTGGCGATGAACGCGGATCTCGACATCGTTCCCGTCATCAACAAGATCGACCTTCCGAGCGCGCATCCCGAAGAGGTCAAGGTCGAGATCGAGGACGAGCTCGCCGTCCCCGCCGACGATGCCGTGTGCGTGTCGGGCAAGACCGGCGAGGGCATCCATGACCTGCTTGAAGCCATCGTCTTTCTCATCTCTCCGCCGCAAGGTGACCCGAATGCGCCCCTGAAGGCCCTCATCCTCGACTCCTACTTTGACGAGTATCGAGGCGTCGTCGCGACGGTACGCGTCTTCGACGGCTCTATTCGCAAGGGCGACCAGCTCCGCATGATGCAGGCGGGGGCTGACTTTTTGGTCGATGGCGTGGGCGTGAAACGTCCTGCCGAGACCATGGTGGAGGCCCTCACGGTCGGCGAGGTCGGCTTTGTCGTCACGGGCCTCAAGGACCCCGAGGCAGTTCGCGTCGGCGACACCCTGACCTACCGTGACCGCTCGTGCCCCGAGCCGCTTCCGGGCTATCGCGAGGCGAAGCCCATGGTGTACACCGGTATCTTTCCCATCGATAACAAGGACTATGAGAACCTGCGCGACGCCCTCGAGAAGCTGCATGTAAACGACCCCTCGCTTACCTGGAGCCCCGAGACCTCCGTCGCGCTCGGCTTCGGCTTCCGCGTGGGCTTTTTGGGCCTGCTGCACATGGAGGTCGTCAAGGAGCGCCTCGAGCGCGAGTTCGACCTCGACCTTATCGCGACAAGTCCCAGCGTCGACTACCACGTGTATAAGACCGATGGGACCATGATCGACGTGCGCAGCCCGCAGGACCTCCCGGACGTCACGCGCATCGACCATATCGAGGAGCCCTATCTCAACGCCAAGATCATCGTGCCTCCCGAGTACACCGGCGCCGTCATGCAGCTCGCCATCGAACACCGCGCGGTCATGAGCGACATGGTTCACCTGTCGCAAAAATCGGTGGAGATGCATTTCGACATGCCGCTCGCCGAGCTCATCCTCGACTTCTTCGATCAGCTCAAGAGCCGTACGAAGGGCTATGCATCGCTTGACTATGAGTTTGCGGACTACCGTCCTTCCGACCTGGTGAAACTCGACATCCTGCTTTCGGGCGACGAGGTGGACGCGCTCTCCTTCATCGTCCATAAGGACAAGGCCTACTCCCTTGCTCGAGGGCTGTGCGACAAGTTGAAGGAGATCATCCCGCGCCAGCTCTTCGAGGTGCCCATCCAGGGCGCTATCGGCAACAAGATCATCGCGCGCTCCACGGTGAAGGCGCGTCGCAAAGACGTGCTTGCCAAGTGCTATGGCGGCGACATCTCGCGCAAGCGCAAGCTTCTCGAAAAGCAGAAGGAAGGCAAAAAGCGCATGAAGGCCATCGGCTCGGTGGAGGTGCCGCAAGAGGCCTTCTTGGCCATTCTCAAGGTCGAGGACTAGTTTCGGCCAACGCGCGACGCCGTTTATTGACCTATTTTCACGCCGGGGCGCCCGAGTCTGCCGGGCGCCCCACTGGGGGGAGTTCGATGTCGTTTTCCGACGATCTTCTCGATCGCTATGCCGAGCAGCCGTTCCTGCTCGCCCCGATGGCGGGCGTAACCGACGCCGCCTACCGCATCATGTGCCGCCGGCGAGGCGCCAAGCTCGCGTTCTCCGAAATGGTGAGCGTGGCGGGGCTTGCCTATGCAAACGATAAGACCTGGCGCCTCGTGGAGGCGGCGGCTGATGAGCCGCAGATATGCGTGCAGCTCTTTGGCAGCAAGCCCGAGCAGTTCGCCTCCGCCGTAGAGGCGGTGCAGGAGCGAGTCGGGGAGCGGCTGACGCTCATCGATATCAACATGGCTTGTCCCGCGCGCAAAGTGATCACAAAAGGCGAGGGATGCGCCTTGATGGAGGCGCCTGAGCAGGCGGAGCGGATCGTGCGGGCCGCCGTGTCGCATGCGAAGGTTCCTGTAACGGTCAAGATGCGCACCGCGTTTCATGCGGGCGACCGCGTCGCGTCCGAGTTTGCCCGACGTCTGGAAGCGGCGGGCGCGGCGGCCGTGGCGGTACACGGGCGAACCGCCAAGCAGCTGTATACGGGCAAGGCCGATTGGACGGTCATCGACGAGGTCGCCCGCGCCGTCTCGGTGCCCGTGGTCGGCTCCGGAGACGTTTTCTGCGCCTTTGATGCCGTGCGCATGCTTCGCGAGACCGCCGCTTCCGCCGTATTCGTCGCACGCGGAAGCTATGGCAACCCATGGGTCTTCAAAGATGCGCTCGCGCTTGCCCGCGACGGCGTCGAGCCCCCCGTCCATGGGGCTGAGGAGCGCTTGGCCGCGCTTCGCGAGCACCTGACGCTCGTCCACGAGCACCTTCCCCTCATGGCACGCGCCCGCACGTTCGCCACGTGGTATCTGAAGGGCATGCCTCATGCTGCCGCATGGCGCGGGCGCGTGGTGCGGTGCACGACCTACGAGGAATTCATGGCGCTCGTCGACGAGATCGAAGCCGACGTCTTGGCAAACGTGGATACCTGTGAGGGTTGATCTCGCGTGACCGGCGGTTTTGTCAGAACAAGGCGGGGGGCGGCGTGATGGAGGCGCATGGCGTCGCGCGCGGCGAATGCGCCCCATGCGATATCCGGGCGCTCTATGTGCACGTCCCCTTTTGTGCATCCAAGTGCTATTACTGCGACTTTGACTCCCGCGCGTGCCGCGACCGCGCCGCCTTCGAGGCGTATGTTCGCGCGGTGGAGGCACAGATCGAGGCTGCCTCCGGCGCCCATGCCCTCGATTGCTGCCAGACGGCGTACATCGGCGGCGGCACCCCGAGCGTGCTCGGAGGGCTTTTGGCCGGACTGGTGGCGGCCGTGCGGCGCGGGGCCCCTCATGTGGCCGAGTTCACCTGCGAAGCCAATCCCGAGTCGTTTTCTTCGGGCCTCGCCGAATCGATACGAGACGCGGGAGCGACCCGCGTCTCGTTTGGCGTTCAGAGCTTTGACGATGCCGAGCTTCGGGCGTTGGGGCGGCTGCATTCCGCCGAGGCGGCGCAAAATGCGGTCCGCATCGCCCATGAGGCGGGCCTCGAGGTGTCGATCGACCTCATGTGCGGCATCCCTCTCCAGACGGAGGCGTCATGGTCCCGCTCGCTTGACGAGGCGATGGCGCTCGGCGTCCGACACGTCTCGGTCTATCCCTTGACGATCGAGGAGGGGACGGCGTTCTCTCGCAAGGTCGCAGCCGGTGCGATCGACCTTCCCGACGAGGACTTCGAAGGCTGGTGCATGCAGCGGGCCCGCGAACGTCTTGTTGCGGAGGGCCTTCTGCCCTACGAGGTGGCGAGCTATGCCGCCGACGGCCATGCCTGCCGACACAACATCGCCTATTGGACCGGCGTCGGCTATCTGGGGCTCGGGCGCTCCGCCGCGGGCATGATGACCGGTGCGGACTACCTTCGGCTCAGGAGCCTCTTCGGGCGGGTCGTCACCGCAGATGGGGATGAGCTTGCAGGCGGCTGCGTGTCTGCACGCGACCGCGTTCGCCTGGTCCAGCGAGACGACGAGGGCCGGCTGTTCGAGGCGGAGGTCTTGACTGAGCGCGAGGCGGTGGCGGAGGACCTCATGCTCGGCATGCGCATGACGGCGGGCGTGGACAGCCGCCTCGTCGACCGGGCGTGCGCCGTGTTGGGAAGAAGGCGCGTCGAAGGCGCCGTGGAGCTGGTGTGTAGGCGAGGCCTGGCGACGTGGGCGGAGGGGCGCCTTGTGCCGACGAGGCGCGGATGGCTGCTGGGCAACGAGCTCTTCGAGCTCTTTTGGGATCTTGCGGAGGAATAGCTGCCCCGACGTCGGCAGGCACCGGCTCTGTGACCGTTAGCTTACCGTGTACTTCACCTTAAACTTTCATGCGGGGTGAATGAGAAGGTCGTCGTTCGGTACAATACCGAAATATTCATGTTCCGCCGCCGTATGGAGGTTCCCAGGCCCATGGCCACCATGAACGAGAAGGATTACTACGCCATTCTGGGCGTTTCTAAAGACGCGTCTCAAAAGGAGATCCAGAAGGCCTTTCAGCAGAAGGCGCGCAAGCTCCATCCAGATGTCAACAAGGCCCCCGATGCCGAGGAAAAATTCAAAGAGGTCTCGGAGGCGTACGCGGTGCTGTCCGACGAGCAGAAGCGAGCGCGCTATGACGCCATGCGCTCGGGCTCGCCGTTTGCCGGAGGAGGGGCCTCTGCCTATGGCGGCGGGGGAGCCGCCGGCTATGGAGGCTATGGCTCGCCGTTCGGTGGCTCGCCGTTTGCAGGCTCTCCGTTTGGCGGCAGCTGGGCGCAGCGTGGCCGCCAGGGCGGCTCAGCCTATAATCCCGAGGCGGGCGCCGACGTGGTGGTTGACGTCGAGCTCACGCCCGAGCAGGTCAAGGCGGGCGCACGCAAGGGCGTGAAATACCGTCGTTACGAGCCCTGCTCGCATTGCGGCGGCTCCGGCTCGGTATCTTCCGAGCATGCCCACACATGCCCCAGCTGCGGCGGTACGGGCGTCATCGGCGTCGACATGTCGTTCCTTTTCGGCGGCGGGATGTTCCAGATGGTGTGTCCCGAATGCAACGGCAGCGGCAAGGTCGTGGCAGACCCCTGTCCCGACTGCGGCGGCTCCGGGCGCCGGCAGGTCATGTCGGAGGCTGTCATCGAGTTCCCCGCTGGTGTTCACGACGGCGAGACGGTGCGCATCAAGGGCATGGGCCATGCCGGCACCAACGGCGCGTCTTCAGGAGACCTCGTGGGCCGCGCCCATGTGGCGGCAGAGCGTCTCGAGGGGAGCGCCTATAAGGGCTTCTACATCGTGGGCTTCGTGATCCCGTTCCTGCTGCTCTCGGCGGTAAGCGGTGTGGTCTCGCTCTTTGCGCTCGTGTGCCTCGTTCCGTTTGTGGCAGGGCTCTACCTGGTCCTGAAAGACGACGTGCTCCATCGATCGGGCCTGTGGTGGAAGCGCGGGGTTTCGCGCATGCTTTCGGGTGCGGGCAACGCCTTGCTCTACGCGCTTATCGCCGTGTGGTTCGTAAGCTGCTCGAGCGGCATGTTCTACCGACCATATCTTTGGATATAGCGCGCGGTCGCTTCTAGCCCAGGGCTTGCTGCCGCCCACCAGGGTTGATTGCTATCATGCGAAATGTCGCCACGCTTGCCGCCTCAAGGATTATCGTCGCGAGCAGCGGGGTACCATTCAATCTGCCGGTTCTCTGCCGGCGCTCAATCTGAAAGAAACAGGGGAAGGTCAAAACGGTGTCGGACAAGAGAGACTACTACGAGGTGCTGGGCGTCGACCACGATGCCGACCAGCGTACAATCAAGCGCGCATTTCTGAAGAAGGCGCGCCAGGTGCACCCGGATGTCTCCGACGACCCCGATGCAGAGGAGAAGTTCAAGGAGCTCAACGAGGCATATTCCGTCTTATCGGACGAGCAGAAGCGGGCAAACTACGACCGCTTCGGCACCGCTGACGGCCCGATGGGCTCGGGCTATGTCGACTTTAGCGACATTTTCGGAGGATCGGGCTTCGACGACATCTTCTCCTCGTTCTTCGGCGGCGGTGCCGCCACGGGAGCGCGAGGCCGCCAGCTGCGGCGCCAGGGTCGCGACATGTCCATCTCCATGACCATCTCGCTCGAAGAAGCCGCCCAGGGCTGCACGAAGACCATCAGCTACGACCGCCTCGCGCCTTGCGAGGACTGCCACGGCACCGGCATGCCCGATGGGGCGAAGGAGCAGCCCTGCCCCCGCTGCCACGGCACCGGCTTCGTGACGACCGTCCAGCGCTCCATCTTCGGCCAGGTGCAGTCCTCTTCTCCGTGCCCGGACTGCAACGGGGAGGGCACCGTCATCGACCATCCGTGCGACATGTGCGGCGGACAGGGACGCACCCCCAACCACGAGCGTCTCGACATCAAGATCCCTGCCGGCATCTCTTCCGGCCGCCAGCTGCGCGTCACCGGCTATGGCGAGGCGGGCTATCGCGGGGCTCCGTCGGGCGACCTCATCGTAAACGTCCAGGTGGCTCCTCACGAGCGCTTCCGCCGCTCGGGCGACGACCTCTACTGCGAGGTCGAGGTCTCCATGGCGCAGGCGGCGCTCGGCTGCACCGTCGAGGTCGACGGCATCCTTCCGGACGAAGTCATCACGTTCGCCATTCCTTCCGGCACCCAGTTCGGCGACACGGTCGCGGTCGAGGGCATGGGCATGCCGCACACGGGCTCGTCTGCGCGCGGGCGTGCGGTCGCCCAGGTGCGCGTCACGATCCCGACCAAGCTTTCCGGCGAGGCGCGCGACCTTCTGGAGCGTTTTGCAGACGTCCAGGGCGATGCCTATACCCATGAGCGCAAGACCGTAGGCGACCGCATCCGCGACGCCATCGATGACATTTTGGACTAGGACGGCGACGTGGCAAATCCGTTTGTCTCTGTGGTCAATCTGGGCTGCCGCGTGAATCGCGTGGAGTCTGACCGCTTGACCTGCGAACTTACCCAGGCTGGTTTTACCCTTGTCGACCCTGACGAGGCGGACCTCATCGTTATCAACACCTGCGCCGTCACAGGCGAGGCGGAGGCAAAGACCCGCAAGGCGGTACGGCACGCCTTGGCGCGCCCGCGCGAGCCGTATGTGGTCGCCACGGGCTGTGCTGCGAGCCTTCATCCCGAGATGCTGCGCGACCTTTCGGACCGGGTCTCTGTCGAGCCCTCGAAGGTCCGAGTGGTCGAGCGCGTCTGCTCGCTTCTGGGCTATGAGCATGATGATGACGTCGAGCCCGTCGATGTCGGGGAGGTGCTGGGGCATGCCCGCCTGGGCGTGAAGGTCCAGGACGGCTGCAACAACCGCTGCACCTACTGCATCGTGTGGAAGGCCCGCGGGCCGGAGCGTTCCGTTCCCGTCGACGCCGTGCTTGCCCAGGTGCGGGCGGCAGAGGAGGCGGGCGTTCCCGAGGTGGTGCTTACCGGAGTCAACCTCGGTGCCTACGATGGCATGCGTTCGGGGGACGAGCACGTCGAGATCGACGAGCTGCTCGAGATCGTCCTGGCATCCACGGCGATCCCCCAGGTGCGCCTTTCGTCGATCGAGCCCATGGACGTTTCCGACCGGCTGCTTGCCACGATGGCAGAGCACGCCGATCGAGTCGCACCGTTTTTGCATCTCCCCGTTCAGTCCGGCTGCACAGATACGCTCAGGCGCATGGCGCGCCCCTATACGGCGGAGGACTTTTCCGGCCTTGCGAGGCGCATCCGCGACTATCTGCCGCATGCGTCGCTCTCCTGCGACGTGATCGTAGGCTTTCCGGGCGAGACCGACGAGGAGTTCGAGGCGTCTCGGGCGCTGTGCGAGAACGTCGGGTTTTCACGCATGCATGTGTTCCGCTACAGCGCACGCCCCGGCACCCCGGCGGCGGCCATGCCCGACCAGGTCGCTCCCGAGGTCATGGCGGAGCGGTCCCGCATCATGCGCGACCTCTCTTCGAGGCTCGCCCTCGCCGACAAGCGCCTGCGCGTCGGACGCAGGGAGCGAGTGGTGCTCGAGAGCGGGCGCATGGGCACCACCGGGTCATTCCATCGAGCGGCGGTGGCGGACGCCCCCTTCGACGCCGCCCCGGCGATCGTGTGGGCTGATATCATGGGTATAGACGATTCCGGCGTGCTCGTGTGCCGAATGGCCCGCGATCGCGGCTGCTGAGGATAAGGAGATCGATGGACACGGCGAAGGTTCGGCTGAGCATTCCCGACGGCGTCGACCCCGTGGGCATCACCGGCGGGGGAGACGCGCTGCTTCGTGCAATCGAGCGGCGCACCACCGGCGACGTGGTCGTTCGCGGGGGCACCATCACCTTGACGGGAACTCCCGACGAGGTCGAGATACTTACCAAGCTGTTCTCCTACGTCATTCGCGAGGCCTCCCACGGGCGCCATGTCGCCGAAGACGATGTCGTGCGCATGATGGCCTCGCTTCGAGAGGGGGCCTTGGGCTCCACGGGGTTTCGCGACGACATCCTGCTCACGTATCGCGGAAAGGCCATTCGCCCCAAGACCGCGGGCCAGAAGCGCTACATCGATGCCATTCGCTCGAATACCGTCACGTTCTGCATGGGGCCTGCGGGCACCGGTAAGACCTATCTCGCCATGGCGATGGCCGTGGCCGCCCTCAAGCGACATGAGGTCGGCCGCATCGTGCTGACGCGCCCTGTGGTGGAGGCGGGCGAGAACCTCGGATTTTTGCCAGGCACCCTTCAGGAAAAGATCGACCCGTATGTCCGCCCGCTGTTCGACGCGCTTTTCGACATGACCGATATGGAGCGCGGCGGGGAGCTCGTCGAGCAGGGAATCATCGAGATCGCCCCGCTCGCCTACATGCGCGGCCGCACCTTGAACGACGCCTTCGTGGTGCTCGACGAGGCGCAGAACACGACGCCCGAGCAGATGAAGATGTTCCTCACGCGCCTGGGCTTCAATTCCAAATTCATCGTCACGGGCGATACCACCCAGCGCGACCTCATGGGGCGCCGGGGCGGCCTCACCGATATCGAGGAGATTCTGGCCGGCGTCGAGGACGTCGCGTTCATCCACCTCGACCGCACCGATGTGGTGCGCCATGCGCTCGTGGGGCGCATCGTCGAGGCGTATGATGCCTTTGAGGAGCGTATCGGCGCCTCTGACAGGCGCCGGCCGAAAGCAGGAAAGGGGGCCTCAGGTGGGCGTGCTCATCAGTAACGATGCCGGCGTGGACGCGCTGCTGCAAGAGGACGAGGTGGCGCAGGTCGTCGAGGTGACGCTCGCGCTTGAAGGCGTCGAGCGGCCGTGCGAGGTGTCGGTCTCCTTCGTCGACGTCGATGAGATGCGCGCGCTCAATGCCGAGTGGCGTCACATCGACGCCCCCACCGACGTGCTCTCGTTCGAATGCGACTCTCCCTTCGACGAGGGGCTGCCGGCCGACGAGACGGTGGAGCTCGGGGACGTCATGCTTGCCCCGGATGTCATTGCGGGCCAGGCTTCGGAGTTCGGGCAGACCCCGGTCGAGGAGTGCCGCCTCATGCTCGTCCACGGCCTGCTGCATCTTTTGGGCTACGACCATATCGCGGAAGACGAGGCGGTGCTCATGGAGGGCCGCGAAGAGGCGATTTTGCGCGAGCTCGCGATCCGTCGCGGAGACGATCCCGACACCGTGCGCATCGGGCCTACGACGCGCCACGTCGCCGACTGATCGGAGACAGCGATGATTCCCGGATCGAACAAGGACCACCCCTCCTTCATCCGCTCGTTTGGCTACGCGATCGAAGGATTCGTGACGGCCGTCAAGACCGAGCGCAACATCAAGGTCATGCTCGCGATGGGCGTGTGCGCCGTCATCTGCGGCATCGCGCTGCAGATCGACTTGCTCAGCTGGTGCCTCGTGGCGCTCTGCGTCGGCTTGGTGCTGTTCGCAGAGCTTGTGAACACCGCCATCGAGGCCGTCGTGGACCTCGCCACGCAGGAGTTTCAGCCCTTGGCTAAGCGGGCGAAGGACATTGCGGCGGCGAGCGTCTATACCCTCTCCATCACGGCGGCCATCGTCGGCATCATCGTCTTTGCACGCGCGCTGGGCCTTGTGTAGCGGCCTCTCGTCCGACGCGAACCCGTCGATGAGCCGTCTGCTGCGGTTCAACCTATCCGTTTGTGCCAAAGGAGTTTTCAATGGACATGACAGCATTCGACCCCTTTGAGGGCATGACCGACGACGAGCTCGACGCCTTCATCGAGTCAGAGGAGGGCGGCGCGGGCGCGGCGCCTCTCAAGGGGAATGAGCCAGAGGGCTTCCGCAGCGGATTCGTGGCGCTTGTCGGAAGGCCCAATGCGGGCAAGTCGACCCTGCTCAACGCCTGCCTCGGCGAAAAGGTGGCCATCACCTCCCCGGTTGCCCAGACCACGCGCCGGCGCATGCGCGGCGTGCTCAATCGGGAGGGCTGCCAGATCGTGTTTGTCGACACGCCCGGCCTGCATAAGCCCCAAGACTCCCTCGGGGGCGAGCTCAACCGCAGCGCGCTCATGGAGCTCGACGACGTCGATGTCATCGCGATGCTCATCGATGCGACGAAGCCGGTGGGACGCGGAGACGCCTGGGTGGCAGAGCGCGTGAAGAAGAGCCGTGCAAAGAAGGTCCTCGTGCTCACCAAGCTCGACCTTGCCCGTCCGGACGCGGTCTCGCGGCAGCTCGAGGAGGCGCGCCGCCTCATGGATTTCGACGACGAGATCGTCGTGTCTTCGACGGACGGCTTCAACGTGGACGGCTTCTGCGATCTTGTTGCAAGCTATCTGCCGGAGGGTCCGCGGTGGTTCCCGGAGGGGATGACCACCGACGAGAGCGACGAGATGCTCGTCGCCGAATTTGTCCGCGAGAAGGTCCTCATGCGCACCGAGCAGGAGGTCCCCCATGCGGTCGGCGTGGTATGCGACTCCATCGAGTCCAAGAAGGGCGGCCGCGTGCTGGCGATCCATGCGACCATCTTGGTCGAGAGGGATGGTCAGAAAGGCATCATCATCGGTCGCGGGGGCAGCATGGTCAAGCATATCGGCACCGACGCCCGCCGCGACCTCGAGCGGGTGTTCGGCCGCCAGGTGTTTTTGGACCTTGAGGTCAAGGTGAGCCCGGGTTGGCGTAGCGACGTGCGCGAAATCCATCGTATGGGCTACGCCGCGGACGACTAGGGCGGGCTGACGCGTCTTCGACATGATGGCTGCGTCGCCCTTCAGGGGGCCGGCGCCTCACGGGGCGTGTTTCGACAAGCGGGGGGGTATCGTGGCGGGAAGCAGGACCTATCGCACCCAGGCGCTGGTGCTCGGGAAAACGAAGCTTCGCGAGACCGACCTCATCTTCACGCTTCTCGACCGGTCGGGAAGGCAGGTCAGGGCGGTGGGGAAGGGTGCTCGCAAGCCTGGCAGCAGGCTCGCCGCCCGTTGCGAGATCGGCTGCTCGGTTGACGTGCTGCTCGCCCACGGCCGCTCGCTCGATGTCATAGCCGAGGCGAACCTCGTCGCGGCGCCGCTCGGTCCGGCACCTTCCTTCGAGCTTCTGAGCTCTGCCGCCGTCGTCGTCGAAGTGGCCCGTTCGTGCAGCTTCGAGGACGCGCAAGACGCCTTCGTCTATCCCATCACCGAGAGGGCGCTTGCCGTGCTCGGCGGAGCGTGCGGCGTGCTCGACGGGGCCCATCTCGACCTGATCGTCGCGGCATATGTGTTCAAGCTCCTGTCGCACGAAGGCTATTGGCCCGAGCTTTCCTCATGCGTCGCCTGCGGCGACGAGGCCACGTCCCACTTCTCCGCCGCCTCCGGAGGCCTGCTGTGCTCGTCGTGCGCCTCTTCGGTCCCGGGGGCGGAGCCTGTCGGCTCGAGCGTGGTCCTATGGCTTCGCGCGCTCATGTCGCGTCGATTCGACGAGCTCGCAGCCGACTCCGTGGATGCCGGCACTGCGACCTTTTTGCTGGCGCTGTCGCACGTGTGGGCGGCCACCCACCTCGACTGCCGCCTTCGCGCCTTCGAGTTCCTGCTGGGCTGCTGAGGATTCTTTTGTTTGGGGCGAGCCCTGGCATGCAGTTCTGGTGAAGCGGGCAAGCTGTGGTATCATTCGTGCCTGTTGGTTACCCCGCACTTGGATGCTCGCTGCACCGGCGGCTTCCCAGTTTGGGGCGAATGGAGCAGGCCAGGCCTGCCCGGAAGAAAGGTGAAACCATGACTGTTTCCAAGGAGCGCAAGGCTGAGCTCACCGCTGAGTTCGGCAACACCCCCCAGGACACCGGCAACCCCAAGGTTCAGGTCGCCATCCTGACCGAGCGCATCCGTGAGCTCACCGAGCACATGAAGTCCCACCAGAAGGACTTCCACACGCGCCGCGGCCTGCTCATGCTCGTCGGTCGTCGCCGTCGTCTTCTTTCCTACATCAAGAAGAACGACATCCTCGAGTACCGTGAGCTCATCGCGAAGCTCGGCATCCGCGACAACATCCAGTAACGTTGCGCATAAGGGAGCCTCTTCGGGGGCTCCTTTTCATGTGGGGGCCGCAATCGCGGCCCTACACGGTCTGAACATCCGATTCAGACCTAGAGGAGCCCGTGCGGAAGGGCCGCACGGAGATGAAGGAGAAAGATGTCACTCGTATCCAAGACTTTCGAACTGTATGGCAAGACCTACGTCCTCGAGTCGGGCGAGCTCGCCAAGCAGGCGACCGGCGCGGTGCTGGTCAAGCAGGGCGACACGACGGCGCTCGTCACCGTCGTGGTGTCCAAGGAGCGGAAGAACTACGACTTCTTCCCGCTGACCGTGGACTTTAACGAGAAGCTCTACGCCGCGGGCCGCATCCCCGGGGGCTACCTCAAGCGTGAGGGCCGTCCTACGGAAAAGGCCACGCTGACCGCCCGCATGATCGACCGCCCCATCCGCCCGAGCTTCCCCGACGGCTTCCGCAACGAGGTGCAGATCGTCGCCACCTCGCTCGTCGCCGACCAGGTGAACCCCATCGATGTCATCTGCACCATGGGCGCATCGCTCGCCCTCACCCTTGGCGGCGTGCCGTTCGAGGGCCCGCTTGCCTGCGTGCGCATCGGTCGCAACAAGGAGACGGGCGAGTTCATCGTAAACCCCACCTATGAGGAGCGCGAGAACTCCGACCTGGACCTTGAGCTTGCCGGTACCCGCGACTTCATCTCCATGGTCGAAGCCGGTGCCGACGAGGTCACCGAGGACGACATGCTTGCAGCGATGCAGTTTGGCCAGGAGGCCATCGGCGCCTTCTGCGACGCCCAGCTTGCGTTCGTCGAGGAGTGGGAGCGCGTCAACGGCCCGATCGAGGCCAAGGAGTACCCCCTCGACGTTCCCGTTCCCGAGGTCGAGGAGCGCGTCTTTGCCCACTACGACGAGATGGCCGCCGCCCTCTCCGACGCCGACAAGCAGAGCCGCATCGCTAAGGTCGAGGCCCTGAAGGATGAGATCCGCGCCGAGTTCACCGAGGAGGAGCAGCTCGCTTGGGAGCGCGAGATTCCGGTGAACCTCAAGAAGCTTGAGAAGAAGGCCATGCGCACCATGGTCGTCGAGACCGGCGAGCGCGTCGACGGCCGTCGCGCCGACGAGATCCGTCCCATCATGGTGAAGGACAGCTATCTACCCCTCGTGCACGGCTCGGGCCTCTTCCAGCGCGGCCAGACCCAGGTGCTGTCGGTGCTTTCGCTCGGCATGCTCAACGAGGGCCAGCGTCTCGACACCATCGAGCCCGTCGAGGGCAAGCGCTATATGCATCAGTACAACTTCCCGCCCTTCTGCACCGGCGAGGTCGGGCGCATCGGTTCTCCGAAGCGCCGCGAGATCGGTCACGGCAACCTGGCGGAGCGCGCCCTGCTTCCCGTTCTTCCCGACGAGAACGAGTTCCCCTACGCCATCCGCGTGGTTTCCGAGGTGATGGAGTCCAACGGATCCTCTTCGATGGCTTCCACCTGCGCGAGCTGCCTGGCGCTCATGGACGGCGGCGTGCCGCTCAAGCGCCCCGTGTCCGGCATCGCCATGGGCCTCATCCAGGAGGAGGGCAAAACCGTCGTCCTCTCTGACATCCAGGGCATCGAGGACTTCCTCGGCGACATGGACTTCAAGGTGACCGGCACCGAGCGTGGCATCACGGCCCTTCAGATGGACAACAAGGCCACCGGCCTCACGTTCGATATCCTGCGCGCCGCGCTTCAGCAGGCGAAGGAAGGCCGCGCGTTCATCCTCGGCAAGATGCTCGATGTCATCTCCGGCCCCCGTGAGGAGACCCGCCCGACCGCTCCGCGCATCAAGTCCATCACCGTTCCGACCGAGAAGATCCGCGAGATCATCGGAAAGGGCGGCGAGACCATCCGCGGCATCCAGGACGAGACCGGCGCGTCGGTTGACATCCAGGAAGACGGCACGGTCTTCGTCGGCGGCGTCGGCGAGTCTGTCGAGCAGGCCATCGAGCGCATCCAGCTCATCATCAAGGAGCCCGAGGTGGGCGAGGAGTACACCGGCCGCGTCGTCTCCATCCAGCCCTTCGGCGCCTTCATCTCGCTCACTCCCGGCAAGGACGGCCTGCTCCACATCAGCCGTGTCGCCAAGGGCCGCGTCGAGAAGGTCGAAGACGTGCTCAACGTGGGCGACGAGGTGAAGGTCGTTGTCATCGAGGTCGATGACCGCGGCAAGATCTCGCTCGATCGCCTCGACAAGCCCGAGGCGCCCGCATCCTCCGCGGGCGAGGGCGAGTCCCGCCCGCGCCGTGAGTCGCGCGACCGCTCCGACCGCGGGCACGGCCGTCCGCGCACGCGTGACGATCGTCCGCGTCGTCCGGGTGACAACGGCGGGCGCAAGCCGCGCCGCCATCATGATGCCGAGTAGGTTCATGGCGCATCTCAGCCTGTAGCCGGGGCGGGTCGCTCATCACGCGACCCGCCCCGTTTGTGTTGCTGACCCAAGGCCTTGCGCCTCGCGCGGGTGAGGGCGCACGATTCGCGCTCAATCGGTGGAATCATCGTCGTTTGGGTTGGGCATAAGTGACGCGGTATACAATAGTTAAACCTGTGCGCATGACGGCCGGTCGCTGCTGCTCCCAAGGCCTCCGCGTGCGCGACCTGCACGTTTTCGCGGCATCGCTGCGTGTCGTATTCCATACACGAGAAAGGAACCATCTACAACATGGCAAAAAAGAAACCGCCCCTGCGCGTCATTCCGCTGGGTGGCCTTGACGGCATCGGCAAGAACATGACCGTTATCGAGTGCGGCCCTGACATGGTGCTCATCGACGCGGGACTCATGTTCCCCGACGATTCTCAGCCCGGTATCGATCTGGTGCTGCCGGACTATACCTACGTTCTCGAGAACGAGGACAAGCTGCGCGGCATCGTCGTGACTCACGGTCACGAGGACCATACCGGAGCGTTGCCCTACCTGCTGCAGGACCTCAACAACAAGGTGCCCATCTTCTCGAGCAAGCTCACCTTGGGCTTTATCGAGGGAAAGCTCGGAGAGTTCCGCATCCGCGCCCCGAAGTTCCGTGAGGTGCAGGGCGGGTCGCACATCCAGCTTGGCTGCATCTCCATCGACTTCTTCTCCATGACGCACTCCATTCCCGGAGCGCTCGGCGTCTATATCCGCACGCCGCAGGGCACCGTCATGCATACCGGAGACTTCAAGCTCGACCAGACGCCCATCGACGGCGTCACGCCCGACTACGCCGCGATCAACAAGTTCGCCAAGTCCGGCGTCGACCTGCTGCTTTCTGATTCCACAAACGCGACGGTCCCCGGCTTTACCAAGTCTGAGGCGGAGGTCGGCCCTTCCATCCTGCATGCGATCAAGAACGCGCCCGGCCGCGTCTTCGTCGCGTCGTTCTCGAGCCACATTCATCGCCTCCAGCAGATCTGCGACGCCGCGCGCACCTGCAACCGCAAAATCGTCGTCACCGGCCGATCCATGCTGACCAACACGCGTGTCGCCCGCGAGCTCGGCTACCTCAAGATCGATGAGAAAGACCTCATCGACGCCTATGAGATCAACAACATTCCCGAGAACCAGATCGTCGTCATGTGCACCGGGTCTCAGGGCGAGCCGCTCTCCGCGCTCTCCCGCATGGCAAACGGCGAGCACAAGACCCTTTCGATTCACGAGGGCGACACGGTGATCATCTCGGCGACGCCCGTTCCGGGCAACGAGAAGGCCGTCCAGCAGGTCATCAACAGCCTGGCCAAGCTGGGCTGCGACGTCTTCGACAAGAGCCGCACGCTGGTGCACGTTTCTGGCCACGGCAGTCAAGAAGAGCTCAAGCTCATGCTCGCGATGGCAAAGCCCACCTACTTCATGCCCGTTCACGGCGAGGCGGTGCACCTTCGCGCACATGCGGGCCTGGCGCGCAAGATGGGCATGCCCGAGGACCATATCTTCATCCTCGATAACGGCGAGTCGCTCGAGATGCGCGGCGGAGAGGTCACCTTGGGCCCGTCGGTCGAGTCCGGCGTGGTCTATGTTGACGGCCTGCGCATCGGCGACACCGACCCCATCGTGCTGCGTGACCGCCAGAAGCTTGCCAACGATGGCATGGTCACCGCCGTGGCCATCGTCTCGCTCAAGCGCAAGCGCATCGATGCGGTCGAGTTCTCGAGCCGCGGCGTCTCCTTCACGATCGATGATGAGTTCACCGAGCAGGCGACGGCATCGATCATGAAGATGGCGGAGAAGGGCTCGTTCAACTTCTCCACGAGCGGCACCGACGCGCTTCGCAAGGCGCTTCGCGACTCGGTCTCCAATTTCATCTGGAACCACACCCACACCAGGCCCATGATCATTCCGGTCGTCATGGAGGTCTAAAGGAGTGGCACGTCGCGCTGGATCTTCCGGAACTGCCGGAACGAAGAACAAAAAGACCGCGACCAAGGCGGCTGCCAAGGGCGGCAAGGCTCAGGCCAAGCTGCGCGCCAATGGCAGCCGTCCCGCCGCTCGCGCCATCGAAGAGCCGTCTGAGCCCCTGATGACAGCGTCGGCCGCCCGCGATATCGCAGGCGTGGTCGTCGCCGTATTCGCCGTCGCGTCGTTCATCGCGGTGCTCTCTCCGGCGACGGCGCCGCTGACCCGTGCCCTGGCATCCTTCTATCATCTTGGCTTCGGCCTGGGAGGATATGTCTTGCCGCTCGGTCTTCTGGTGTTCTCTGCCACGCTGTTTCTGCGCGACCGCTCGGTGTTCAACGTTCGCACCCTTGCCGGCGTCTGCCTCATCTTCCTTTCGGTCATCTCCATGCTGGTGCTTGCGCTGACGGGCGACCCTATGGTGTGGGGCCTGACGGTCGGCGAGGCCGATCTTGCTGCGAGCGGCGGGTATGTCGGCTATGCCATCGCCTCGGTGCTCGCCGGCGCCCTCGGCAAGGTGATCGCCATGGTCGTGCTTTCTGGTATCCTGGTCTCGGGGCTTGTGCTCATAGGCTTCTCCGTCGGCGGCGTCGTGCGCGCGGCGGCAGAGCGGGCGGAGCGTCTTGCGGAGCGTCGACATGTCGATGTGAACGACAAGCCGTGGGGCGACGAGGCGCCGCATGCGGCCATGACTCCAAAAGCGCCTCGCGCCGGTGCCGTCCAGGCAAGCCTTTTCGACGCCGACGGGACCGCCGAGACAACGTTTTTGGGCAATCGAGAGACCACGGTGCTTGGGGCAGACGAGGAGGATGAAGACCCCTTCGTCGATCTTTCCGAGCAGCTTGCCGCTGAGAAGGCGGAGACCACGCTGCTCTCAGGCCTGGTCAAGGGGCGCTCAAAGAAGAAGGCGTCCGGCAAAGACAAGGGCGATCGCAGCGATGTCCGCGAGGATGCGTCGTCATCTCGAGGCGGGGACGCCGCCGACAGCGCGCCCACCGTCCTGCTTGACGACAAGGCGACCGGCCTGGGCGACCTTGAAGACGAGCCGCCCTTCGAGGGCGCCACGCGCGTCATGAACCCTGGCGCCCCCGCGATCCCTGACTTTCTCATGCATCCTAAGAGGCACGCCGCTTCCGACGCGGCTGCCACAACGGTCATCGACGGCTCGTCCTACGACGCGCCGTCTGATCGTCCTGTCGAGGAGGCATCGAGCGTGCCTCCTCGTTCGAAGGCTCCTTCGGTCAAGCCTGCCGACGGCGCGACCCCCGAGGAAGAGGATCGAAAGCTTCCTCCGGCGTCGATGCTGCGCCACAACCCCAACTCCGCGAGCTCCGCTTCGTCGAACCGGGAGCTCGAGCAGACGGCAGAGGGGCTGCAGTCAACCCTTCAGGAGTTTGGCCTGCACTCGCGGGTAGTTGGCTGGATCGCCGGACCGACCGTCACGACCTTCAAGGTGCAGCCGGGCGAAGGCGAGCGCGTGAGCCGCATCACCAATCTCGAAGATGACATCGCCCTTTCGCTTGCCACGGATTCGGTGCGTATCTTCGCGCCCATCCCAGGCACCTCTCTTGTGGGCATCGAGATTCCCAACCGCACCCGCCAGACGGTTGCGTTTGGCGACATCCTGCCCTATGTGACGGGCGGGCCCCTCGAATTTGCGCTCGGCAGAGATGCCGAGGGGCAGCCCATGGTTGCCGATCTTGCCAAGATGCCCCATCTCCTCATCGCGGGTACGACAGGTTCCGGTAAGTCGGTGGTCATCAGCTCCATCCTCATGAGCCTTCTCATGCGCACCTTCCCCGAGGATGTCCGCCTCATCATGGTCGACCCCAAGCGCGTCGAGTTCGCTCCCTACGACGGTTTGCCGCACCTTTACGTGCCGGTCGTGACCGAGCCCAAACAGGCTGCGAGCGCCTTGCAGTGGGCCGTTTCCGAGATGGAGCGACGCCTCAAGGTGTTTGAACGCATCGGCGTGCGCAAGATCTCGACGTTCAACGAGAAGCAGGCTGCCGGCGAGTTCGAGAAATACGACAACCCTCCCGCCAAGATGCCCTACCTGGTCATCGTCATCGACGAGCTCTCCGACCTCATGATGGTTGCGGGAAAGGACGTCGAGGCGTCCATCGTGCGCATCGCCCAGCTGGGACGTGCCGCCGGCATCCATATGATCGTCGCCACGCAGCGTCCGAGTTCGAACGTGGTGACGGGTCTCATCAAGGCGAACATCACCAACCGTATCGGCCTTACGGTCGCAACCGGCATCGACTCCCGCGTCATTCTGGACCAGACGGGTGCAGAGAAGCTCATCGGTCAGGGCGACATGCTGTTCTCGCGGGTCGACTGGGGAAAGCCGAAGCGCATCCAAGGCTGCTACGTTTCGGATGAGGAGATCTTCAGCGTCGTCGGGTTCGTAAAGGAGCAGAGCCCTGCCGACTACCATACCGAGATCCTCTCCGCCGTGGCTCCTGCTGCCATCGGCGGCGGAGGGGGCGGGCATGATGTCTCCGACGACGACCCGCTGCTGTGGGAAGCCGCCCGGATCGTCGTGGAATCCCAGCTCGGTTCGACGTCGGGACTGCAGCGCCGCCTCAAGGTGGGGTATGCGCGAGCCGGACGCATCATGGATATGCTTGAGGAGAAGGGCGTCGTCGGTCCTCCCGATGGCTCCAAGCCCCGTGAGGTGCTGCTCGATGCCGAGGGACTGGCCGAGCTTGAGTCCCTTGAGTCTCGGATGGCTGAAGATGATGGAATGGGAGGTTTCTGATGGCTGCACGGTTCGGTGAGATGCTCATGAACAGGCGTCGTCACATGGGCATGTCCATTCAACAGGTCGCCAACGTCATCAAGATCCGCCCCCAGATCATCGAGTACTTCGAGATGGGGGATTTCGCCTCGATGCCGCCTCGCGGCTATGCCCAGGGCATGATTTCGAGCTATGCGCGCTATCTGGGCCTCAACCCCCGCGAGGTGGTCAATGCCTATTTCGACGAGCTCTACGAATATGAGCGCCAGACGGCGCATGCAGGCGGGCGCTTTCAGGACGCTGCAGGTTCGGTGAGTCCTCGCTCAGCCAGCGCCACCGGACGCTTCATGATCGTCGACAACGCCCGCATCAGCTCGCGGTATGCCCAGCGCCCCCCGCAGGCGGGATATGTTTCCGACGCCACGTCGGGGCACGAGCCCGTCGCGCTGACCGACACGCGGCGTCCTGACAGGACGCTGGCGGCCGCCGGCATGCGCCAGCCGCGCGGCTACCAAAATACGCGTGCGTTGCCCGGAGACGAGCTCGACCGCACGCGTGTCCAGCCCCGTGTTCGAACCGCTCCGCCTTACGGAGCGTCGCCTCGTCCGGGAAGCGCCCGCATGGCTGCTCGCGGGGGCGGAAACCCTCCGCGCGGTCCACAGGGCGCGCGTGGATCGGTGCCCCCGCGCTCGGGAAGGGGCGGCAGGGGAGGGTCGTCGAGCAACGGCGGCCTCGATCCGCGCCTGCTCATAGGAGCGCTCGTCACGGCCCTCGTCATCATCATCGCCCTCGTGTTCCTGCTGGTGCGCAGCTGCTCTTCTCAGGGCGCCGATGACACCTCTAGCCCGTCGACGGTTGCCGTGAGCCAGGCCGCCACCACGCCTGCCTCGACGACAGCTGCGACCACACCTGATACCGAGGCTTCGACAGGCGAGCCCAGCACCGACCAGACCTCAGCGACCTCTCCTGCAACGACGTCTGAGCCGGAGCAGCTTGTGATCGCCATTTCGGTCGAGGACGGGGCCCAGTCGTGGCTCGAGATCAAGTTAAACGGCCAGTCGATCTATGCGAACAACGTCGTCGGGCCTTTGACCCAGGAATATACCGTGACCTCTTCGATTGAGATCACGGCGAGCGAGCCCGGAAACGTCCGCGTGACGCAAAATGGCGAGGATGTCCGCTGGGATACCTCCATCGCCGGCGTCGCCCGCGTGAGCATCACCGCTCCGCAGACACCGGCGACGACAACCGGCGACGGCACCGAAACCACTGATGGAACCAATGACGGGGCTGCGGCTGCCCAGTAGCGCCTCGTCCGCTTTGAAAGGGGAATAGACATGGCAAAGGATTCGAGCTTCGACGTGGTGTCTCAGGTAGACATGCAGGAGGTGGACAACGCCTATCAGCAGACCGCCCGTGAGATCACCCAGCGCTATGACCTCAAGGATTCGGGCGCAACCATCGACCTTTCCAAGGCAGACGGCGTATTCACCATTGTGGCGCCCGCCGATTTCGTCGCTCGTCAGATCACCGACGTGCTGAACACGAAGCTCATCAAGCGCGGCGTGGATATCAAGGCGCTCTCATGGGATGCTCCCCAGGCCGCCTCCGGTGGGTCGGTGCGCGTCGTCGGGCACGTGGTGCAGGGAATCGACCAGCCCACGGCGAAAAAGATCAACAAGGACGTCAAGGATCTCAAGCTCAAGGTGAAGGTCACGATCGAGTCCGACAAGCTGCGCGTCTCATCTGCTTCCAAGGACGCGCTCCAGGAGGTCATCCAGTTCCTCCGCAGCCAGGACTACGGCCAGCCCCTGCAGTTCACGAACTATCGCTAAACAGGCCCCGGCTGCCTAGAAGCTGTTCTCGTATACTTCGATTCGGATAGGTTTACTCGTCATGTCTGACGCTTTCACCGAGGCATTCGGTGCCATCTACTACATCACGCTCGGATGCGCTAAGAATGAGGTCGATACCGACCGCATGCGCTCCCTGCTCCTTTCTGCCGGCTATGAGGAGGCCTACGATGTCTCCGAGGCCGACCTCGCCATCGTCAACACATGTTCCTTCCTCGCCTCGGCGACGTCTGAGAGCATCGAGGCGACCCTTTCGCTCGCCGAGGAGGTCGCAGGCGGCGTGCGGGAGGTTCCCATCGTCATGTGCGGCTGCGTCCCTTCTCGTTACGGCGACGAGCTGCCCGAAGAGCTCCCGGAGGTCGCGGCCTTTGTGCGCACCGACGAGGAGGACGGCATCGTCGGGGTCGTCGACGGCCTGCTTGGCATCGACCGAAGCGCCCCTGCCGCGGTCCCCGAGGTCAAGCGCACCGTCGAAGGCGCTGTCGCCTATGTCAAGATCTCCGACGGGTGCGATCGCTTCTGCAGCTTCTGCGCCATTCCGTTCATACGTGGCCGGTATCATAGCCGCCCCTTCGGAGAGATTCGCGAAGAGGTTGTCGACCTTGTGTCTGAGGGCGTGCGCGAGATCGTGCTCATCGGTCAGGATACCGGCATCTGGGGAAGCGATCTCTCGCAGGAGGGCTCAGGTCCCCACAACCTTGCCCAGCTCCTCGTCTCCCTCGCCGAGGAGGTTCGCGGCCAGGGCGTTTGGCTGCGCGTGCTGTACCTCCAGCCAGAGGGCATGACTGACGAGCTCATCTCTGCGATTCGCGACACGCCGGAGGTCCTTGCCTATATCGACATTCCCATACAACATTGCTGCGAGCATGTTCTTGCCCGCATGAACCGCTCTGGGTCCGAGCAGGAGCTTGAAGATCTTTTTGCACGGCTGCGCCGCGAGATCCCCGGCATGGTCATCCGTACGACCTACCTAGTGGGATTCCCGGGCGAGACCGTCGAGGAGCACGAGCGCATGCTCGCCTTCATGGATCGAATCGGCTTTGACTACGTCAGCGTGTTTCCGTACTCGCGTGAAGAGCCGGCTCGTGCCGCCCGCATGGAGGACCAGATTCCCGAGGACGAAAAGCTCGATCGCACCCAGGCCGCTATGGATCTTGCGGAGGCGCTGGGCTTCGCTGCGACCGCGGAGCACGTTGGCGAGACCGCCGAGGTGATCATCGACGGCGTCGAAGAGACCGATGACGGCTACGAGCTCGTCGGCCATGCATGGTTCCAGGCACCCGACTGCGACGGCGCCGTCCATCTCGATGCCGTCGAGGCCGCCGTTGGTGATATAGTGCAGGTCGAGTTCACTGACAGCTTCTGCTATGAGCTCGTCGGGCATGTGATTGGATAGGGGAGAGCAATGGGGCGAAACGCGCAAGGCGAGTTGACGAGCATCTGGACGCCGGCGAACGTCATCACCTGTATCCGGATCTGCTTCATTCCCGTCTTCATGCTGTTGGCGACTCAGTCTCGCGACGTGGCAGGCGCCCTCACGCAGCCTGCGCTTGCGATCGGCGCCTGTATCCTGTACATCCTGTTGAGCCTTACCGACAAGCTTGACGGATCGCTTGCCCGCAAGCGAAATGAGATTACCGACTTCGGCAAGTTCCTCGATCCCATCGCTGACAAGCTTCTCGTGTTCTCGGCGCTTCTCCTGCTGCTTGCCGACGGCTACGTCAACGTATGGTTCGTGTTCATCATCTTGTTCCGAGAGTTCCTGGTGAGCGCCTTGCGCATGGTCGCAAGCGCCGCTGGCGAAGTCATTGCGGCCGATAAGCTCGGCAAGGCGAAAACCGCCGTCACCATGGTGTCGCTGTGCGGCTTCTATGTCTCGTTCGGCTTGACTTCGCTCGGCGTGGCGACCCTGTCCGAATGGATTCTCGGCATCTCGCAGGCTTTGATGATCGCCGCCGTGGTGCTGACGGTCGTATCGGGCCTCCAATATTTTTGGAACGCTCGCAAGGTAGTCTTTCGGGTCTAAGGCGGCAACTGATGGATGAAGAGCCGCAAGAGAATCTTTCCCGTCGATGCCACGAGCTCGCCGGAGAGCTCGTGGCGCGTGCTTCGGCGCTGAACCGTACCGTAAGCACTGCCGAGTCATGCACTGCCGGCATGGTCTCTTCCTGCATCGCCTCTATATCCGGTGCTTCCTCGGTGCTGATGGGCGGGGCGGCGACGTATACGGAAGAGATCAAAGAGCGCGTGCTCGGGGTGTCGCCAGACACCCTTGCTCGTTGCACGGCGGTATCTCATGAGACTGCACGCGAGATGGCCGATGGGTCCCGTCGGCTCTTTTGCTCAGATGCCGCGGTCAGCGTGACAGGCTATGCGGGACCCGGCGGCGGGACGCCCGCCGATCCGGTGGGAACCGTATATCTCGGGCTTTCAACCGCATCAGGCACGACTTCTGAATGCCGGCACTTCGAGGGCTCTCGTGCCTGCGTGCGCCTTGCTGCCACCGCACGAGCCCTCGAGCTGTTGCTGGGCACGCTTGTGTAGAGTCTGTGATTGTACGATCGGGGGCTTCGCGTCGTAGCCGGGATGTTTGCATCCCCTTGGCTCTGTCGAAGGCCTTGACGATGTTCTCTGCGCCATGTACCTGCGCAAAGCCTGCGTTGGCAAGCTGCGTCAAGGTCGGTGGCCGCCTCTGTTAGAAATTGAAGAGGTTGCGGGAAGGTTTGTAACAGCAGGGCGACAACATCAGGCAAGCATCCGTCCGTATCATGAGGTCAATGTCCCTTGACCGCGAACAGCTGTTCGCCTATCATGATTTCGGTCAACTAGAGGAGGATTCGCATGGCTAAGAGTTCAGGCCCGGCTCGCGTAATTCATGAGCGCACTACCGGTGAGGCTCGCGACAAGATGATCGAGGCCACAACGGCGGAGATCGAGAAGAAGTTCGGCAAGGGCTCCATCATGCGTTTCGGAGACGATGGCCCCGAGCTCGAGATCGAGGCGATTCCCACCGGTGCGTTGGCGCTTGATGCTGCGCTCGGCATCGGCGGCGTCCCACGTGGCCGCATTATCGAGATCTATGGCCCTGAGTCTTCGGGCAAGACCACGCTTTCGCTCGAGATTCTCGCTGAGGCGCAGGCTGCAGGAGGTGTGGTGGCGTTTATCGACGCCGAGCATGCGCTCGACCCGGCCTATGCCGCCCGCATCGGCGTAGACATCGACGAGGTGCTTATCTCGCAGCCTGATACCGGTGAGCAGGCCCTGGAGATCTGCGACATGCTCGTCCGCTCCGGCGCGATCGACGCGGTGGTCATCGACTCGGTCGCCGCGCTGGTTCCCCGTGCCGAGATCGAGGGAGAGATCGGAGAGACCACGGTCGGTTTGCAGGCGCGTCTCATGAGTCAGGCGCTTCGAAAGCTGGCGGGCTCGCTTTCCAAGTCCAACACGACGTGCATCTTCATCAATCAGCTTCGTGAGAAGATCGGTGTCATGTTTGGCAACCCCGAGACTACGACAGGCGGCCGCGCCCTGAAGTTCTTCTCGACGGTGCGCATCGATATCCGTCGTATCGACAGCATCAAGCAGGGGTCAGAGATCGTCGGCAGCCGCGTCCGCTGCAAAGTCGTCAAGAACAAGGTCGCCGCACCCTTTAAGACGGCGGAGTTCGACATCATGTACGGCACGGGCATCTCCAAAGAGGGCTCGATTTTGGACATGGGCGTCGAATACGGCATCGTCTCAAAATCGGGCGCATGGTATACCTACGAGTCCGAACGTCTTGGACAGGGGCGAGAGGCCGCGAAGGACTTCCTGCGCCTTCATCCCGATCTTTCAGACGAGATCGAGCATCGTGTCCGCGTCGCCTGCGGCCTTGAGCTTTCTGATGAACCTACCGGCGATGCCGTTGACCTTCTTCCGGATGCGCTCGGCGAGTAGATGGACGAGCTTGTCATAGATGTCGCGGTGACGCTTCCCGAGCGCAGGGCCCCACAGCTTGCCTCCGGCCCTGCAGCTCGTCGTCCCCAGGCGACGGTGACCTTTTCATGCGAGCGAGGCCATGAAGCCTCATACCGCGTGCCCGCGCGCGTCGGAAGGCTCTATGCTAAAGATGTCCCCGAGCTTCCCCAAGAGCTCGCTGCCTGCATCGATCAGCTTCGCGCGCTCGAACGTAAGACCTGCTTCGCCCATCTGGTCGAGATGCTCTCGCGCCGCGAGCACGGTGAGGCCGAGGTCAAACGCAAGCTTGCCTCATACGGCTATCGGCAGTCCTCCATCGACGCCGCCGTGGAGCGCGCCCAAGATCTGAGGTTTTTGGACGAGCGTCGCTTCGTAACCGCGTTCGTGGAGGAGCGCATGCGTCGCGGCTGGGGCAGACGTAAGATCGAGCGAGAGCTTGCATTGCGCGGCGTGCGCGACGAGGGCCTTCTTGAGCTTGCAGATTCGCTCATGTCAGAGGATGGCGAACGCGACCGTGCCCGTGACATCCTCGCCCGCAGGCGCATTCCCGACGACAAGGCGTACGAGAAGCTTGTGAGGCACCTGATGGCGAAGGGCTTCAGCTACGGCGTCGCGAGCGACGCGGTCAAAGAGTGCCTTGCCCAGAATGGCGACTAGCGTGTGCTGCCGCGGGGGGGGGCGCCTGCTCCTGCTGTCTGCCATTCGGTTATAGCTCTATACATTGTAGTGGCGGCGACTTCGATGCCCGTTCTGTTTGAACCCTGATGTCGTGACATGGCGCCTTGGCTGTCGACGGTTTTTGGCCAAGTCCCCGCATCATACCAGCCATGGTCATTTTTCCTATAGGCAACCTGCGGAGATATTCATACCGTTCCCTGAGCGGGAGGTCGTCTCAATTGACAGTATCCCGGCTTCAACGTAGGATGAAAGCGTCATTTGTATTGTGATATGCGCTCATCAACGATGAGATTGATAGGTTTGTAGTATTCATTTTCATAGGAGTGTGACCATACCACGCAAATGTCTGGCGTCGCCCCGCGGCGTCACCCTACATGCTGATGAAATGACAAGGAGTGGCCATGGAGATTGCTATCGGAATCCTCGGCCTGGTGATCGGCGCTGTCGCAGCCGTCATCGCTATGCGATCTGCAAAGCGGGGGAGCCTGCGTGAAGCAGATTCCCAGCTTGAGTCGGCGCGCGCAAAGGCGGGCCAGGTCATCGAGGATGCTCAGCGTCAAGCTGAGACCATGAAGAAGGAGGCCTTGCTCGAGGCTAAAGAAGAGATCATTCAGAACAAGCAGGCTGCCGAGGCAGAGGAGAAGCAGCGCAAGCGCGAGCTGCGTGCTCTCGAGAATCGCGTTATGCAGCGCGAAGAGTCCCTCGACCGTCGCAACGATGCCCTCGACAAACGCGAGCATCAGCTTTCCAGCCAAGCCGGACAGGTCGAAAAGCGCAGTCGCGAGCTCGAGGCGCTCTATGCCAAGCAGACGACCGAGCTCGAGCGCATCGCCGAGCTCTCCCGCGACGACGCTCACAAGGAGCTTCTCGACAAGGTCCGTGGCGACGTCACGCACGAGGCGGCGACCATCATTCGCGAGTCCGAGCAGCGCGTAAAGAACGAGTGCCAAAAGACGGCCCAGAAGATCATCTCCCTCGCGATTCAGCGCTGTGCCGCCGATCATACCGCTGAGGTCACCGTTACCTCGGTGCACATCCCCTCGGACGACCTCAAGGGGCGCATCATCGGTCGCGAGGGCCGCAACATCCGCACCTTCGAACAGGTCTCCGGCGTCAATCTCGTCATCGATGACACTCCTGAGACGGTCGTGCTCTCGAGCTTCGATCCGGTTCGTCGCGAGACCGCCCGCGTGGCACTCGAGAACCTCATCGCAGACGGGCGCATTCATCCCGCGCGTATCGAAGAGATGTATCAAAAGGCCTCGAATCTCGTTCAGCAGCGTGTGCGCGAGGCGGGCGAGCAGGCTGCCTTTGATGCCGGCATCCATGACCTTCATCCCGAGCTCGTCAAAACCCTTGGCGCCCTTCGTTATCGCACGTCGTTTGGCCAGAACGTGCTGCAGCATTCCATCGAGGTCGCCGAGCTGTGCGGCATCATGGCGTCTGAGCTTGGCCTTGATCCGGTCATCGCGCGCCGCGCCGGCCTTTTGCATGACCTTGGCAAAGCCATCGACCACGAAGTCGAAGGCCCCCATGCCGTCATCGGTGCGGACCTTGCCCGTCGTTATGGAGAGAAGCCCGCTATCGTTCATGCGATCGAGGCGCATCATGGCGACGTCGATCCCTCTTCGGTCCTCGCCGTCCTCGTTATGGCCGGTGACGCCATTTCCGCATCGCGGCCTGGTGCTCGTCGTGAATCTGCCGAGAACTACATCAAGCGTCTTGAGAAGCTTGAGGAGATCGCTAACTCCTACGACGGTGTTGAGCGCACGTATGCCATGCAGGCCGGCCGCGAGGTCCACGTCATGGTCCAGCCTGACAAGATCTCCGATGCCCAGTCGACCGTCTTGGCGCACGACATCGCCCATCAGATCGAGGAGGAGATGGAGTATCCTGGCCAGGTTCGCGTCGTAGTCATTCGCGAGAGCCGCGCCGTCGATATCGCAAAATAGGAACGTGCCATGAACGACGCGAATGACCTCATTTCCTTCATCGCCTCCATGTCTGGGGAGGGCAACCTCCGCGTCGAGGAAAACCTCGGCGAGGGATACGTCCGTCTGAGGGTCTCCGAGGCCGAGCGTCGTCAAGCAAAGCACGATATCCAACATGTCGAGGACATCGTCATCGAGATGCTGCGCAACGCGCGCGATGCCGGCGCCTCGCATATCTATCTTGCAACTCTGAAAGAGGAGGGTGTCCGCACCCTCCTCTTTCTTGACGATGGATGCGGCATCCCCGCCGACATGCAAGAACGGGTTTTCGATGCCCGTGTCACTTCAAAGCTCGAGTCCATGAAGATGGACCGATGGGGCGTTCACGGACGCGGCATGGCATTGTTTTCAATTCGCGAGAACTCCCAGGAAGCTCGGGTCGTAGCCTCGGCGCCCTCTCTGGGCACGGCGTTTCGCATCGTGGTCGATACGAGCGTGCTGGCCGAGCGTGCCGACCAGTCGAGCTGGCCCGAAGTCTCGAAGAACGAAGAGGGCGAGCTCGTCTGCAGCAAGGGTCCCCACAACATTATTCGGGCTGCCTGCGAGTTTTCTTTGGAGGAGCGGCGAGGCTGCAGCGTATATGTCGGAAGTCCTACCGAAATAGCCGCGACGATGTATGCTCAGGCCGTATCTCGACTCGACGCCTCTCGGCTGCTGTTCATCGACTCCCAACAAGAGCTTCCCGTCGTCGACCGACTGGGATATGCGAGCGATGCCGCCGACTTCATCGCGATCGCGTCGGAGCTTGGAATCAACATCTCTGAGCGAACCGCCCATCGCATCCTCGCCTCATCGATTGCGCCGCTCAAGAGCGTTTCTGAGCGCCTGCTCCGTACAAGGGGCGGTGCAAAGCCCCCCCATAAGGTCGATCTTGCGCGCGACCGGCGTGGCCTTAGGATCGCGAAAGATGACCTGCAGGCGTTTTCCCGTGCTCTGGAGCGCGACTTTGCCGACCTTGCCTCCCATTACTATCTCACGCTTTCTGGCGAGCCGAGAATCAGGGTCGCGGGAGACAAGATCACCGTTACCTTCCCGGTGGGCAAGGAGGAATGACCTGCTTGCCGCAGCTATTTTCTTACGTTAAAGTCAAAGGGCTGCTTAATTCGTACCATACACGCAGGAGTAACATAGATGGACTGTCTTAAAGTATCCAGTAAGTCGTCGCCCGCCTCGGTCGCTGGCGCCATTGCCGGCATGGTTAAGGACGGCGTGCAGGTCAACCTGCAGTGCGTAGGTGCCGGTGCCGTCAACCAGGCGATCAAGGCCATCGCTATCGCTCGCGGTTTTTTGATTCCTACGGGCGTTGACATCTCCTGTGCACCGGTATTCTCGGATATCCTCATTAACGGCGAGAGCCGTACCGCGATTCGCCTGTCGGTGTATGTTCACCAGCTTTCGCCATTCAACAGTGACATGCCCGATCGCTCCAACACTCTGTAACACCAAGGGGAACCTGTGGAACCTAATCGTATTCGCGACGTATTGGTCGGTAAAACGTACTATATTCGCACCTTCGGTTGCCAGATGAATCTGCATGACTCCGAGCGTGTGAGCGGCCTGCTCGACTCGTTCGGCTGTCTTGAGGCCGCCTCTCCAGAAGGTGCCGACATCGTGGTATTCATGACGTGTTGCGTCCGAGAAGCTGCGGACCAGCGTCTCTATGGCCAGTGTTCCTCCATGAAGAGCCTGCCGCCCTCTCCATCAGGTCACAGGGTGATTGCCGTCGGCGGCTGCATAGCCCAGCGTGACGGCGAAGGGCTTCTCACGAACGTCGACAACGTCGACGTCATTTTCGGCACCCATTCTCTCGGCCATGTCGCCGAGCTTATCGCCCGGTCTTTTGAGGACGGTTCGCGCCAGGTCTTCACTCCTGAAGACGTGCAGGACGAGGCGACCTCATTGCCGTGGCACCGCGCCGTCTCGTATCACGCATGGGTGCCTATCATGACGGGATGCAACAACTTCTGCAGCTACTGCATCGTCCCCTACGTTCGCGGCCGTGAGAAGAGCCGCACCATCGAAGAGGTGGTCGATGAGGTTGGCGGCTTGGTGCGAGCCGGCGTACGCGAGGTCACGCTTCTCGGCCAAAACGTCAACTCATTTGGTCGGGACCGCTATGGCCACCCACGTTTTGCCGAGTTGCTGCGACAGGTGGGCGACACGGGCATTGAGCGAATCCGCTTCACGTCCTCGCATCCAAAAGACCTGCTGCCCGAGACGATCGATGCCATGGCTGAGGTTCCATCGGTCATGCCCCAGCTCCACCTTGCGGTGCAGTCGGGCTCGACCCGCATCTTGAAAGAGATGAATCGTCGATATACGCGCGAGCAATACCTCGACCTTATCGATCGGATCCGCGACCGCATTCCCGGCATCGCCCTCTCCACGGATATCATCGTCGGCTTTCCTGGCGAGACCGAAGAAGATTTCCTCGAGACGCTTTCCCTTGCGCAGACCGTCGGCTACGCCCAGGCGTTTACCTTTATCTACTCCCGTCGTGAAGGCACCCCTGCGGCGCGCATCGAGGACCCCACGCCTCGCGAGGTCATCCAGAATCGTTTCGACCGCTTGGTGAAGGTTATCGAGGGCACCGCCTACGACTTCAACCAACAGGCGCTGGGCAGGACGATTCCGGTCCTTGTGGAAGGTTTCTCGAAGAAAGATGCCCACATGCTGCAAGGCAAGAGTCCGAAGAACCAGACGGTCCATGCTCCGCTTCCCGAAGGCTGGACGCCCGAGGACGTTGTCGGTCACATCGTTGATGTCGAGGCCGATCGGGCGCGCACGTGGTATCTCTCCGGAACAGTTGCTGGCGAGCCGCGATGACTGAAGCGGTGGCTATCGTCGGTCCCACCGCCGTGGGAAAGAGCGATGTCGCGGATGCCTTTGCTGCCCGTTTGGGTACGTCGGTCATCTCTGCAGACGCCATGCAGGTCTATCGTGGCATGGATATCGGAACGGGAAAGATGTTGCCGGACCAATGCCGCGCGCCGCTCTTGTTGGTCGATGTGGTCGATCCCGATGTAGCCTATTCTGCTGCGCTCTACCAGCGTGATGCCCGACGCGAAATCGACCGCCTCCGAGGCGAGGGGAGGCTTCCTGTGCTCTGCGGCGGCACGGGCCTCTATCTGCGGGCAGCTCTCGATGCGATGGACTTCCCCTCCGGCGAGGTCGGCGACGGTCGACGCTCGACCTATGAGAAGCTTCTCGAAGAGATTGGCCCCCTTGCGCTGCATCAGCATCTCGCAGATGTCGATCCCGAAAGCGCCGCCTGCATTCATCCTCACAATGTCAAGCGCGTTATTCGAGCACTCGAGATGCATGATGAGGGGGCGTCCTATGCGCAGCGTAAAGAGCGTTTCTCGCATATACCTCCCTACATCGACTGCCTCTATATTGGATTGACGCGCAATCGCGAGGGGCTCTATCGTCGCATCAATGCGCGGGTCGACGGCATGATGTCCGCTGGCCTTCTTGATGAGGTTCGCGCGTTGAGAGACGCCGGGTACTCCGATGCCATTACCTCTCGACAGGCAATCGGATATAAAGAGCTCTTCGAGTATCTCGATGGCGCCTTCTCGCTTGATGACGCTGTCGAGACCATCAAGATGCGATCTCGTCGTTATGCGAAGCGACAGCTGAGCTGGTTTCGACGCGACGATCGAGTCATATGGCTTGATATGGATAAGCTTGGTGTCGATGGCGCCGTCGAGGCCATTCTGGAAAGGGTCGGTGAGAATTAGTGCCGCGTTTTCCCTTGGTACCTACAACGCCTACTCCTGAACGAGCGGTCCTGGTCGGCGTCGAGTGGCGCGATGGCGGCTGGCCTGTGGATCACTCCTTAGATGAGCTGGAACGGCTCGTGTCGACCGCCGGCGCGGTCACGGTAGCCAGGCTCACGCAGCGACTCGAGCGTCCCAATCCGCGAACGTTTATCGGTTCGGGAAAAGTTGAAGAGGTCTGCGGCTTCGTAAAGCGCCTCGATGCCGATGTCGTGGTGTTTGACGATGATCTGACGCCTTCCCAACAGGCAAATCTCGAAGTTGCCGTGGGCGAGCCGGTCAAGATCATCGACCGTACGGCCCTCATTCTCGACATCTTTGGCCTTCACGCTCGCACGCGAGAGGGTAGGCTCCAGGTTCAGCTGGCGCAGCTGCAGTATCTGTTGCCACGTTTGCGAGGCATGTGGAGCCATCTCGCCAAAGAGCAGACGCGTGGCGGCATCGGATCTCGTTTTGGACAGGGTGAGAGCCAGCTCGAGGTCGACCGTCGTCTGATTCGCAGGCGGATCTCGACGCTTCGCCACGAATTGGCGACCATTGAGCGGCGTCGCGGCGTCCAGTCCAAAGAACGTATCTCTTCTTCTGCATATCGCATCGCCCTTGCAGGCTATACCAACGCCGGAAAATCAACCTTGCTCAATCGGCTGACGGGTTCCGATGTGCTGGCCGAGGACAAGCTCTTTGCCACGCTCGACCCTACGACTCGTGGATGGAGGCTGCCGGGTGGTCGCGCCGTCACCATCACCGATACGGTGGGATTCATTCAAAAGCTCCCTCATGGCCTTGTCGACGCCTTCAAGTCGACGCTCTCTGAGGTTCGGGAAGCGGATCTCATCCTTAATGTCGTAGACGCTTCCGATGAGGAATTTCGTCGTCACATCAATGCGGTCGATGCCGTCCTTGAAGAGATCGGTGCCGGCGAAGTCCCGTGTCTTTTGATACTCAATAAGATAGACCGCGTAGACGACATCGGTCGGCGTGACCTTTGGAGGCTCTATCCCGATGCGGTTCAGTTTTCTGCAAGTACCGGCGAGGGCATGGACCACTTGGTCGCCGCTCTTACCCGTGAGGCGGCCTCAAACGATCGCTTGATCGACATAACCGTTCCCTACCGCGATGCCCGTCTTTTGAAGACCATCCATGACCAAGGCACCATATTGGTCGAAGAGTACGAGGAGTCGGGTGTTCACCTCGTCACGAAGGTCCCGGTTCGTATCGCCCGTCGCCTCAAGCGTCTTGGCTTATTTGGTGACGACGATTCAGGGACCGAGCCGGCTGCCAATGAAGGTTAGGACCTGGATATTCTGAGACGCGTCAAAGCTGTGCCGATGTCCAGTCGGCTACATTGATTGACGCGGCTCATCTCGGCGCGGCTGTCCGGTTCGTCGTGGGGGAAGTTGGAATCACTGCTATGGGAACAGAACTGCACATATGACTATGAGCAGCGGCTGATGGGCGAGATAGATTATGAGGCTGTGCCTACCGATAAAGCTCAGCGGCGGACACCAGTCCCGACACATCCATGATGGATAGCCATCCGGATGATAGGTTGCAAACAGGCGAGGGGCGCAGGCGCCGGCAAGATACATGAAGACATAGGGAACGAGAGGATAGTAGTCACCCGATGTGAATGCCGGGGAGGGGAATCCTAGCCATGCAAGCCCCTCGACGGCATAGTCTTGACGCGGTATCGCATAGGTTAGGGCAAACAGGGCAAGCGCCGCCACCAGGCCGAGTGCCGGATGAAGACGGTCGAGGAGGGGGCGCAGGGCAACATAGACAAGCGTGGAAGCAGCCATACAGTATAGAATGCCAAAGGATACCGCGGTGTCGACCGACGCCACCGTGGTGGCAATGAAGACGACGACGGCAGCGGCCCCATACGCTCCTGCGCGCCTGAGGTTGTTGCGAGAAAAGAACGTCATCCAGCCTGCAAGGGCAAGAAATGTCCAGCTAATCGAACAGCGCCAGACATCCTGAAAGGGTTCTGAGGTAAACCAGGGAAGCGGAATCTGGTGGATGTATGCGATATCGTATGCGGCGTGAAAGAGCACCATCGAGATGATGGTGACGCCGCGTAGGATGTCAAAGAGCGCAACGCGCCCCTTCTTGGCGGGCTCCATGGCTAGAAGCGCCTCATAAGCGCTACAACCTTGCCCAAGATGGTGGGGTTTTCAACGTAGATGGGCCCCATCGTTGAGTTTTCCGGCTGAAGGCGAACCCTGCCCTGTTCCTTATAGAACGTCTTGACGGTAGCCTCGCCATCGATGAGTGCCACGACGATCTCGCCGTTCATGGCGTTCTTCTGCTCTCGCACAATGATGTAGTCGCCGTTGAAGATGCCTGCCTCGACCATCGAGTTGCCGTGCACCTCAAGCACAAAGGAGCTTGAATCCGTAGCAATCTCTGTCGGCACGGTGAAACTGTCCTCAACATTTTGTTCGGCAAGTATGGGAAGGCCTGCGGCGACCCTGCCAACGAGCGGAAGGGTGATGGTCCCACGGTCGGGAGACTCCTTGACGGCGGCAAGCGTGGCCGACGTTCCGTCTTCGTTGAAGACCTCAAGCGCGCGCGGCTTGGTTGCATCGCGCTTGATGAGGCCATGTTCCTCGAGGACGCTCAGGTGTGCATGGACGGTGGAGGGGGAGGAGAGTCCAACCGCTGCGGCCATTTCACGTACGCTGGGCGGATAGCCCTTCTCAAGCTGATACGAGCGTATGAAATCGTAGATCTGCTGCTGGCGCTTTGAAATCTTGCGTGCCATGGCGTTCCCTTTCTCCACCAAACAATTGTTCGATTTCTTCTTGACAGGAACAACTGTTCGAACATAATAATAGACGAACATCCGTTCTTGAGCCAGAACTTTTTGTCCGCACGGAACGATATAACTCTGGACACCGAACGATGAGAGGAGTTCAGATGTCCGCTTTCAGCATGTATATGGATGGCAATGCAGCCCTTGATGTAACGCCGGAGCAGCGGCGGCCTCAGCCATCTTTCACAGTCGTTCCCGGTTGTGTCCAGAGGCCCTCGGTGCCGCAGCCGGCGCCTCTCCACGGCGTCCAGGCGGCAGGAGTGGTCATCCTCGCCGTTGCGGTTCTTGTATGTTTCGCTGTGTTCGGACTTCAGGTTACGGGAAACCAGCAACGAGCCTTTGAGACGGCGCTCGCCACCACCGAGCAGACATCCATTCGCGTTCAGCCTGGCGATTCCCTCTGGTCTCTTGCTCAGGAATATCCCGTCGACGGGCTTAGCTCTTCGGACACCTCTGACCTCATTGCTGCTTGGAACAGCCTCGACGATGCTGTTCTTCAGCCCGGCATGGAGCTGCTCGTTCCAGCGGCATAGTTCTTGCTCGTCTTGTTTGCCTCGGTGTGCCACGGGCACACCGAGGTTTCTATTTCACTACATCTTGTATGCGCTTCGCCTTCATACTCAAACTATGGTATTCTGAACCGGTTCCTAATCCAGAGGAGGTTGGATGCGCTGCCCCAAATGCGGTGGTGAGGACACGCGGGTCGTCGACTCGCGCATGCAAGATGCGACGAATGCTATCAAGCGTCGCCGTGAGTGCCGCTCATGCGGATATCGTTTTACGACGTTCGAACGCTGCGAAGACCCCATCGAGGTCATCAAAAGCGATGGCTCGACGCAGCCGTTTGACCGTAACAAGTTGCTTGTCGGCCTCATGCGCGCCACGTCGAAGAGAGACATCGACCTTACGCAGCTCAACGCGCTCATCGATGATATCGAGCTCGAGCTGCGCGGTCGCACGCTTACCGCCGTGAGCTCACATGAGATTGGCGACATGGTGCTCAAGCGTCTTGAGAAGCTCGACAAGGTTGCCTACATCCGTTTTGCTTCAGTGTATCGCGATTTCAAAGACATCAATGAGTTCCTCCAAGAGCTCGACAAGCTAAGGTGACACCTATGACCATCACTGTTCCCATCAAGCGTCTCGACCCCGAGGTCGAGCTCCCTTCCTATGCCTATCCTGGTGATGCTGGACTTGATCTACGTTCGGCAGCCACGCTGGACATCGCGCCTTATGAGCGCGTGCTCATCCCTACCGGCCTTGCTATCGCGCTGCCCGACGGCTATGCCGGGTTCGTGCAGCCGCGGAGCGGCATGGCGCTCAAACGCGGCCTTTCTATCGTCAACACCCCGGGTCTCATCGATGCTCGCTATCGTGGCGAGCTCAAAGTGATTGCAATCAACCTCGATGCGCATGAGACCATTCACATCGAGCGGGGAGAGCGAATCGCCCAGCTCGTCATCCAAGAGGTTCCCGTCGTCGATCTCGTTGAGGTAGATGAGCTGGACGAAACCGAACGCGGGAGCGGAGGATTTGGCTCAAGCGGTGCCTAACGGGCATCCGAGCACATAGAAGAAGAGTAAACATCTGAAGGAAAAGGGGAGTAGATGGATACGTTCTTCAAATTGTCCGAACGCGGTTCGAGTTCTACCACGGAGGTGCGTGCAGGCCTGACCACGTTTTTGGCCATGGCATACATCATCGTGGTCAACCCGAGCATTCTTTCGGCTGGCGGCGTTCCTGCGGCGGCCGCTGTCACCGCAACCTGCCTGGGCGCCGGCATCATGACCATCGCGATGGGCCTTTTTGCCAATCGCCCGCTTGCGTGCGCTTCTGGCATGGGCATCAACTCGATTGTGGCGTTCACCCTCTGTGGCGCCATGGGCTATGGCTGGCCCACGGCTATGGCCGTCATCTTCGTCGAGGGCATCGCCATCTTGCTGCTTGTTCTGTGCGGTCTTCGCGAAGCCATCATGGATGCGATTCCGGTCTCGCTGCGTCATGGCATCTCGGTCGGCCTCGGCCTCTTCATTGCCATGATCGGCCTCAAGGACGGCGGCGTCATCGTTGCGAACGAGTCCACCATGGTCGCGCTCGGCGATGTGACCTCTGCGACGTTTATCGTCGGCATCATCTCGATCGTTTTGACGGTCATCCTGTACTCGATGAACGTCAAGGGCTCCCTGCTGTGGGGCATTCTGATCGCCGCGATCATTGGTATCCCGCTCGGAGTCACCCCTGTCCCCACCGCCGTCGTGGCTCCGCTTGATTTCACTACGGTCGCAGCCCCGTTCCAGAACAGCGCCGATGGCGTTATGGGCATCGTTGAGGTCGTCACTACGCCTGCGCTGCTCCTGTTCGCCTTCTCTCTCATGATGAGCGACTTCTTTGACACCATGGGCACCGCCATGGCCGTTGCAAAGCAGGGCGACTTCCTCACGAAGGACGGCAAGGTTGAGGACATTCGTCCGATTCTTATCGTCGACTCCATCGCCGCTGCCGTGGGCGGCTTCTTCGGCGCCTCTTCGATCACCACGTTCGTCGAGTCTGCCTCTGGTGCCGCCGATGGTGGACGTTCCGGTCTTACCTCGATCGTAGCGGGCATCCTGTTCATCCTCGCTGCGTTCTTCTCGCCGATCATCAGCTGCATTCCCTCTGCTGCCACCTGCGGCGCGCTGGTATTCGTCGGCTTCCTCATGATGAGCGACGTCGTCGACATCGACTGGACGGACGTCCTTCAGGGATTCCCGACGTTCATGATTATCGCCGGCATCCCGTTCACCTACTCGATTTCTAACGGCATCGGCCTTGGCTTCATCACCTATGTGATCGTCGCCATCGTCACCGGCAAAGTCAAGGAGATCCGCCCGCTCATGTGGGTTGCCGCCCTTGCTTTCCTGCTGTACTTCCTGCTGCTCTAAGCGACGCTTGGCTTAAGGATTATCTGAGAAGGCCTCCGCTTCCATCTACGGAAGCGGAGGCCTTCTGTGTACATCGTTACCCACAGGTGCTGGCCAAGAGGATGTTACTTGGGTGGCATATGGTTAGCGAGTATGGGCGGGCTTGTCTCCCCAGTAGAACTCGGCAAAATGAATGGGACGGCGCTTGGCATGTCCAACGAGTTCCATCGTATGCCTCACAATTGCCTCTGCGGCGTTTGGGCGTCTCAAAGCGTCTCCGTTGATGACGAGCGCCTCGAGTGATGCAGGGTTGTCATGCAGGTGCTTCATGGTCGTTATGAGCTCACGGGCCGTGGTGACGTGCATTCCTGCGCCCCATGACGTCAACATGATGGTATTGACCTTCTCTTGTCCATAGGACTTTCCAAGAAGGATCATCGGCAGGTGGGCGCAGAGACATTCCGTTACCGTGAGGCCGCCAGATTTCAGTATGGCGAGGTCCGCCGCATGCATGAGCGCCGGCATATCGTCGACATAGTCCAGGACGCTCACGTTTTCGAGCTTCATGCCCTGAAAAACCGAACGAAGATGGCGGGCATAGTCTGCGTCTTTGCCAGGAAGAAAGACGAAGTGCATGTCGTCAAAGCCCCGTAGATAGGGGATGGTCTGCTCGATTGCCGCTCTGAAGCGCACATAAGGCTGGGGGAGACTGGCGCCTGCCATAACGAGCACCATGGTTTTGTCTTGAGGTATGTTGTACTGGTCTCGAGTGTGACGCGCATCATTTATCTCGGTAAAACCCCAACGAATGGGGATGCCGGTAATGGCGATGCGCGACTCTTCGACGCGACGCGCGCGAAGGGTTTCTGCCATCGACTCGGTGCCGACGCAGAAGAGGTCCGCTTCTCGATGCGGCCACCAACCCTCAGTCTCATAGTCAGTGGGGACGCAGACGATGGGAAAATCGATACCGGTGATCATGCGCGCTCCCACTGCCACGTTTGCGGCAGTGATGTGCGTGGCGATGATGGCGAGCGGACGTTTCGCCTCGACGTAGGCATTGAAGCTCGGAAACATGATGCGTGACCAGCTTGAGCCTCCGCCCCAGAGGAGCCGTCCGGTGAGGGTGTATCGCCAGGTGATGTCGTAGAGCGGGCGAGTCGCCCCGGTAAAGGACGCCGCCGTCTTGTTGCCGTCGAAGTGTATGCGTCCATAGTCGAGAACATCGAGTACGTCGACAACGACGTTATCCGGAATGCCGAAGGTGCCTCGCATGTGCTCGACAGCCTGTGCGACCGCCTTCGCGGCAGCCTTGTGGCCCGATCCAACCGATGCATGCATGACGCACATGACAGGGGGCTGCGATGCAGGCTGCATATCATGAGGTACCTTAGTAGTAGCGAGAGGGGAGTCGGGCGTCGGAGGCGCGAGAGCGGTATCGTCGCGATCGGTCACCTGGTCTCCTTTCTGCGTCGCTCAAACCTCGTAGTATTTTACGACAGTAGGTGAACGGCTTTCGACTTTTTGGGTAGGAGCAGATAGAACCAACAAGCGCGACGTGGTATCACGAGTCTCCGAAAGGACATGCCATGACGGATTCAACAATGAATGCTGATGTCATCATCGTGGGCGGAGGGCCCGCAGGATATGCGGCTGCCGTCTATGCCGCCAGAGCGAGCCTGCAGGTGCTGGTCGTTGAACAAGGTATGCCTGGCGGGCAGATCGCCACAACCGATGAGGTTGAGAACTATCCGGCCATACAGGAGATTTCTGGTGCGGAGCTCGGGCAGCGCTTCCAGGAGCATGCCGAGGCGCTTGGGGCGAAAACCGTCTACGCGATGGTAACCGCTGTACGCCATGAGGAAGACCAGACGTTTACCGTCGTCACCGACCAGGACGAGCTTCGCGCTCCTTCACTCATTATGGCAACCGGCGCAACGCCGCGGACGGTCGGTTTTGAGGGCGAAGACACCTATCGTGGACGTGGCATATCATACTGCGCGACCTGTGACGGCATGTTCTATCGCGGCAAAAAGGTCTTTGTCATCGGGGGTGGCAACGCGGCCTGTGAGGAAGCGATGTTCCTGACGAATTTCGCTAGCGAGGTCGTCGTCGTTGTAAGGCGCGATCAGTTCCGTGCGCCCAAGGGCGTGGTCGATCGCATGCTTGCCAATCCCAAGATTTCGGTGAAATACTCGACATCGGTCACCAAGGTCGAAGGCGGAACCTTCCTACATTCGATTGCCTTCAAAAACAACGAGAGCGGAGAAACCTATATCGAAGAATATCCCGAGGGATCTTTTGGCGTCTTCGTCTTCGCGGGCACGCTTCCGCAGACAGAGCTCTTCTCTGGGTTGGTCGAGCTGGGTGGTGACGGTGGCGTCATCACAGAGGAGAATATGGCTACCAAGACCCCGGGCCTGTTCTGCGCCGGGGACGTCCGCTCAAAGCAGTTGAGACAGGTCATCACCGCGGCTGCAGATGGAGCCATCGCAGGCACTGCGGCGTATCAGTACGTCAGCGAGTTCCGTAAGTAGCCTATAGAGATACTGACAGTCACGGGTGCGGGACATCTTGTCGATGATGCTGCATCCTTTGATGACGACGCGATTGTTGTGTACCGTGTCGCGGACCCTTGATGATCTGCAGGAATCAGGGGTCCGCTTCCTTTTTTGCGCCAATATATAGCAATTACTGATAATATATCTTATGTTAAGTTGTAACATCACTACCACTATTGCATGCTGGGATTGATCGGCTCACCGGTGTGGAGCTGTATTCGTGCATATAGGTTTAACCTAGGTAAGAAAATGGCCCTGAGCCGCGTTCATCGCTAGCTCAGGGCCACATCTTTATTTTGAAGCCGCCGTATTGCCGTCTTACTCCTCGATGGTGAAATACTTGCCGTCTTGAGTCGAGGGCCATCCAAATCCGATGATGAACCCGTCGCGCTCTGCATAGTACGAGCAAAGCCCTCCGCACGGCACGACGCGGACAGGCGCTTGGGGCCATTCGGCCACGATGCGGTCTTTAAGAGCCATCGCGCCCGATTCGTTGGCGACGTGGTCGATATAAACAATGCCTCCAGCGAAGCCGTCGCTCTTCATAGCGGCGACGATCTTCTCGAAGGTCTTTTTCTGGCCGCGGGTGGGGCCTATCACCTTGATGGTGCCCTCATCGCTCGCGGTGCCCAGCATGCGGATATTCAGCTTGTTTGCCAGAATGCCTGCCATCTTGGGCATGCGGCCAGATTTCGTGAGGTTCTCGTAGCTGCTGAGCGAGAACAGCACCGTCGAGTTCTGTTCAAGCTTGGTAATGTAGTCGCACGCCTCGCTGAATGTGGGATTCTGTGCCGCCAGATAGCGATCGAGCTCCTCCACCAGCAGCTCAAGCTTAGCTCCAGCGGCGCGGGAATTGAGGACGTAGATGTTATGGCCGCCTTCGTCTTGCACCATGGACTGAGCCATGACGGCAGCTTCAAAGCTTCCTGAGAGATTTGCTGAGATGGTGATGGCAATCACGTTCTCTGCGGAGCGGAACAACTCCGCCCACTCCCCTACGCTGGGACATGAGCTCGAGGATGCACTGGACTCTTCGGCAACCTTGCGGTTGAGCTCGTCTACGTCAAGGTGCTCATCGTCCGCATATTCAGTACCGGCGATATTGATCTTCAGCGGCGCGAATCGATAGATGGCATCGGGCGCCGTCGGATGAAAGTCTCGCAGGTTGCAACTAGAATCTGCAATGATTGCCCAGCTCATGGAAATCCTTTCCTCAGCATTCAGTACCTCCATTATATAGGCTGCCACCCCTACGTACACCTACGTGGTTTGTAAAACCAGCAATCCACGTTCTCAATACCATGGATGGAAGTGTTGTGTTTCAAAGAGATGATGCTGGGGTTGGGACGTAAATCGCTACCATGGGAATATCCATCTTCGATGCTTGGAGGCGTCATGAGACCAAAGCCCTCCGTCATACCTATGGCAAACGATTCAAAGCGCATAACTCGCGAAGACGTGGCGCCCACGGTGCTTCCGGACGATTATCTATCGTCGGAGATCGCTCACAGCTTCAGCGTGTTCCACATGCCGCGCTATGACGAGCTCCCGTCGGTCGAGCTGTATCGCGATCAGGTGATTGCCTTCGTGGAGCAGGTCTTCAGGCCTCTCGACGCCTGTATCGAGGGTGATTGGCTCACGCCGTCCATGGTGAACAACTACGTCAAGCTCGGGCTGGTCGCGCCTCCCAAGAAGCGGCTCTATGGACGCGAGCAGGTCGCTCGTCTCGTTGTGGTCTGTCTGTTCAAGCAGGTCCTTTCAATCTCGGATATTTCGAGGCTCTTCCGTATTCAAAAGATGACCTACCTCACCGAGGTGGCCTACAATTACGTATCAACCGAGCTCGACCATGCGCTGCACGCTGCGTTTACACTCGATGAAGAGGCAGCGCCTGACAGCGCCTCGATGGTGACGCGCGAGTCGCTCTTGGTTCGCAATGCGGTCACCGCTTTTGTATCGAAGCTATATCTGCTTGGATATCTTCGGTTTATCGGATATGAGGAAGAGGCCGAAGCAGCGTCAGATAAAACACGATGAGTTGTTTGGCTTAGCCTCGAGCGAAGTCAACGCTGTCTCTATTGAGAAGCCGACAGGTCGCGATACATGAAAAGGCCCTCCGATCGGAGGGCCTTTCTGTTCAAGAGGATGTGGGGTCGGCCCACGCAAAGCCGAAGCCTTAGGGTCGGCCTCCGCCAAGCGGGGTGCCGTACCAGCTGATCTGGCCATAACCGGCAGGCTGGCCAAAGGTGGTGGCTCCAAAAACCATGCCGTTGCCGACGTAGAAGGCGACATGACCAGACCAAAAGACCAGATCGCCGTACTGCAGCTGGCTGATGTCAGTCGTGAAATAGCCATAGTTCTTGCAGTAGTTCATAAGCGACCCAGAGTTATGCGGCAAGGAAACGCCAATGCAGGAATAGGCATAGACGACGAGACCGGAGCAGTCAAAACCGCCGTCAGCAAGGCTGTCTCCGCCCCAGACGTAGGGCTGCCCCTCCATGGCGAGGGCGTAAGAGATGGGAGAGGAATAATTGGGCGAGCCGCCGTTGCTGCCGCCACCCGAGGAACCGTTGCTTCCGCTGCCGCCCGAATTATCGGTGTTGTCATTGGACGCAGGAGGCTCGGGGTCAGGCGTGGTGGGCGTGTTGTCATTTCCGCCGGACGGGGTATCAGTTCCCGTATTCCCCGAGTTGTTGGAATCGTTGGTCGAGTCTGACGATCCGTTGCTATTGCCGGCGTTACCGTTGCCGGTGATGGGGCGATCGCTCACGCCGGTTTCGGCATCTTCGGCGGACTTGATGCCCGAAGCGAGAGACTCGTCGCTCTCAGCCTCGGTTTCAAGCTGCTGACGAACCTCTTCTGAGAGTGAGTTGACAAGATCTTGAGCAGCTTGCTGGTTGGCAGCCTGCTCGTCTACCTTTGCCTGGGCATCGGCAAGACGCTGCTTCTGCTCGGACTGTTGCTCTTCGAGCTGCGACTTGAGCGTGCGCACATCATCGATCGCGTCAGCCTGAGCGGTGGACACCTTGTCCATGTAGAAGACGCGAGAGATGAGGTCGTCAAAGCTCGTAGCGCCAAGAATTACCTGGGCGAGCTTCGCGCCGCCAGACTTGTAGTCAGACGAGATGTTGCTCGCGAGAAGGCTTTGCGCGCTCTCGAGCTGATCGGTGGTCTCGAGAATCTTCGTCTGAGTCTCCTCGACTTGAGCGGTGACTTCACGAAGATCCTGCTGGAGCGATTGATACTCGGAACCGATCTGAGAAAGCTGCTCGCGAGCAGCGGCAAGATCAGAAGCTGGATCGGCGAACGCTGCTACAGGAGCACCGGCGAGGACAAGGGAGCCGGAAAGCGCGAGAACCAGAGAGAGACGGGCGGTGGAACCGCCAAGTCGTCTGCGTTGCATGTGAACACTTCCTCCATAGTTTAGGTGAGCTACGTTGGAGCACGATGAAGATTATAGACGTGACGCAGGGTTTCCGTCACCCCTACCCTCGGTAAACGGCCAAACCTCCAGATGCTCACCACGGCATCTCAATAAAGCAAGGGAGGCTCGCCAAGCATCAAAACGCCCCGCATATGCGGGGCGCACGGTGCTAAAACGAGGGCGTTACTCGACCGTGACCAGGCTGAATACCTCATGGTCCTTGGTTTCGAGCACCTTGCGCGGGCTCAAGAACGCAAGCTCGAGGATGCATCCATATCCAAGAAGGGCCGCGCCGGTCTCCTCCACAAGTTTGCCAACAGCTGCAAGGGTTCCGCCCGTGGCGATAAGGTCATCGATGATCACGACGCGGTCATCGGGCGTGAGCGCGTCGGCGTGGATCTCAAGGGTATCGGTGCCATACTCGAGCTCGTAGCTCATGGAGATGGTCTTGCGGGGCAGCTTGCCGGGTTTGCGGGCCGGGACAAAGCCGGCGCCGAGCTCAAGAGCAACAGGAACGCCGACCATGAAGCCGCGAGCCTCGGGACCGATGACCTTCGTCACGCCCAAGGCACGAAAATGGTCTGCCAGCGCATCGACGGTGGCGCGAAGGGCCTCGGGGTCGGCAAAGAGCGGAGTGATGTCTTTGAAAACCACGCCAGGCTCCGGATAATCCGGAATGTCGATGATGCGCGAAGCAATGTCTACCATGCTGCTCAGACTCCTCAGATTGAAAAAGTTATCTATCGGGTGCGTCCAGATTGGGCGCGGGTGCGTTGCCGGGCGACGCTGAGCGGCTCGATGCCGCCGGGCGAAACTTCCTTAGCCTCCCGTGCGGCATCGCGGGCAGCCTCAGAGCGGGTGATCTCGTCGTCGATCTGGTCCACGTCGGCGTCTTCCACGACAGCGTGCAGAGATTCGAAGACGCGGTTTTTAAGCAACGCGGTCTGCACCCCGTCGGTAAGGTCGTGGAGCTTCTTGAAGGCGCGCTCGAGCTTGGCGTCGCGATCTTCGTCGCTCGTGTCCATGCCCAGCATGCCAATAAGAACCTGCTCGAACATGGTTGACTCGCGGTTGGCGGCGAGAACGTACTGACGAAGGTTTCGCGGTTCGATGTGAAAACGCGAGAGTTCTGAGCAATAGCGGATGATTTCGAAGTCTCGGCCATCGATCAGCTCGCGGTTCTTCGGGCTCTTCACGATGCGTACGAGGTCGTTCTCGGCGAGCGACCGGACAAAGGAGATGCTCACGCCCAGAAGGTCCGGAATGTCCTCGATGGGATGAAGCTTCTGCTTGGTCTCTTTGGGCTGTTCCTTGATCGGCACATCGGAAAGGAGTCCCACCTCGTACTGAAGGGTGCTCAAATCGGTAGCGCTATCCAGACGCTGCTTGATGACGTTCAGCGGCATGTAGCGCGTCTTTTGAAGATGAAGGATGACTTCCAGCCGATCGATATCCTCTTTGGAATACTGGCGGTATCCCTTGGGGGTGCGATGCGGCGTAATCAACCCTTCATCTTCCAAGAAGCGAATCTTGGAGTTCGAAAGGTCTGGATACGAGCCACGCAAAAGGTTGACGACCTGACCGATGCTGAAGAAATTGCGTTCGGCCAAGCTTACTCACCCGTTTCGATACGCTCCGGCTTGCTCTCATGGTAAATCAGCGTGAAGGTGCCGATCTGCACGGATGAGCCGTCATGCAGCGGTGCCGAGTTGACGATGGCTCCGTCTACCCAGGTGCCGTTGAGAGAACCCAGATCCTCGATGATCGCGCCGGTAGCGGTGCGAATGATCTTCGCATGGCTGCGCGAGACCGTCATGTCGTTGAGGAAGATGGCGTTTGCGGGATCGCGTCCAACCGTGGTTTCGACGTCCGCAAGCTCAAAGGTGTTGCCAGTTTGAGGCCCCTTGATGATCGAGAGAACCGGATTGGTGATCCGAGCGCTCTTCATAAGGTCGGGCGCGGTGGCATCGTCAATGGGCATGCGAAAGACGCGCGTGGAATCTGTCTGGTTGGACATTGCTACCCCTATCGAACGAACTCGGCTGGCGCCGAGCGAAAAGCTTCACAAGGACCATTCTACCCCAAAGCTCGTCAGGCCCGGATAACAGCCTCACAAGGTCTCTTCGGACTCCACGATTTCAGGGTTCAGGAAGTCAGCATCTTCGTCTTCAGGGTGTTCGCGCGCATGTTTGATGGCAAGCGCGCCCTTGATGGTATAGATAACGGCGGTGAGCATAGAGAAGATGACGCCGAGGTACACGAAGAAGATGCCGAGCGGGGCCTCCTGCCCGTTCAGGCCGGGCAGATAGGAGGCATCAGGGAACCAAGAGAAACCGCTCACCATGGGGAGCCCTAGCAGCATGAGCGAAAAACCGGTCATAAGCAGCGCCGTAGCGGCCTTGCCGGTGTACACGACGTCGATGGGACGCTTATGGAAGCGGTGGACGATCAGGTTGCCGCATGCGAGATAGACGTCGCGGCCGATGATGAGGACGCAGACCCAGATGGGCAGCTCGCCACGAGCGACAAGGCCCACAACGCCGGTAAAGAGCAAGGCGCGGTCAACAACGGGGTCCATCATCTTGCCGAGCCAGCTTACTGTCTTGGTCATGCGTGCGATCTGGCCGTCGAGCCAGTCGGTAGAGGCGGCAACGGCATAGATCGCGAGCGCAACGTAGCGGTTAAAGTCCGTTACGAACAGGTAGAGGAACACCGCCGTGAGCACGAGGCGAATCGCGGTGATGAAGTTCGAGATGGTGAAAATCTTGTTAGAGGGATAGTCGGAAGTGCCGATCAACTCCCGCTTGATCTTCTTCTTGAGGCCCACGTCACTCCCCTGCCGTTTGCTCGGTATGTGCTAGAAGCATAATACCCAAGTCGTGGAGCCCTATCCTGAAAAGCACTCCGGTTAACGCCTGATCACCATGTGAGGATAGAGGCGATTCCCCTGGATACGAAAAGGGCACCGATAAACGGTGCCCTTGAAGCTTCTGGTCGGGACGACTGGATTCGAACCAGCGACCCCTTGACCCCCAGTCAAGTGCGCTACCAAGCTGCGCCACGTCCCGAAGCAGGTGCTGTTGTCCTCAACAGCAAAAGATACTTTACTCAAGAGTCTCGCTCGATGCAAGAACTTTTTTAGATGAATCTCAGAAATCGTGAACTCGGCGAAGGATCTCGCGAGCCAGCCGGTCTTTGGTGAGCGTCGGAAGCTCCTCGGTGCCTGCGCTCGTTACCCACCAGGCCTTGTCGGTATCTGAGCCAAATCCAGAGTCGCTTCTCGTGACATCGTTTGCCACGATGGCATCGCAGCCCTTTCGCTCTAGCTTTGCCTGGGCATGTGCCAAGAGGTCATTCGTTTCCGCCGCAAAGCCCACGACGCGACGGCGGCCCTTTATGCGAGAAAGGTCTGCGAGGATGTCTGCGGTTTGGACGAGCTCGATCCGATCGAGAGGCTCGTTGGCCTTTTTGAGCTTGTGGTCAGCCGGGTTTCTCGGGGTATAGTCCGCAACCGCGGCAGAGCAGATTGCGACCGAGGCAGAATCAAAGGCCGCAAGGGCGGCATCGTGCATCTCCTGCGCGGTTTCGACGGCGATGCAGCGCACCCCCTCGGGAGGTTCGAGCGAGGTGGGCCCCAGCACCAGCATGACCTCGGCGCCAAGCTCGTGCGCTGCTCGAGCTAGCGAGATGCCCATCTTTCCTGAGGAGCGGTTGCCGATATACCGGACGGGGTCAATCGGCTCATGGGTGGGGCCGGCCGTAATGAGCACGCGCTCTCCCGCAAGCAGGCCAGCATCCGGGTCGGGACGCAGGGCCTCGAGGGCGGCGTCGGCAATCGTCCCTGGATCGGCGAGCCGGCCCTTGGCGACCTCGCCGCATGCCAGGTAGCCATCTCCCGGCTCCACGACGCGGACGCCGCGGCGACGAAGACAAGACAGGTTCTCTTGGGTGGCGGCTGCCTCCCACATGTGAACGTTCATTGCCGGCGCCACGACGACGGGCGCGGTCGTGGCGAGCAGCGTGGTGGACATGAGGTCGTCGGCGATGCCGTGAGCCATCTTGGCGAGGACGTTCGCCGTCGCGGGTGCCACGAGCACGACGTCGGCCTCCTGCGCGAGCGAGATATGGTGAATGGGGTCCTCGGGATCATCGAAGAGACCCACGGCGACCTTCTCGTGCGTCAGCGACCGGAACGTGGTGGGGCCCACGAACCTTGTGGCATGCTCGGTCATGAGCACCTTCACGCGACAGCCCTGTTTTTGAAGAAGCCGCACGACCTCGCATGCTTTATAGGCAGCGATGCAGCCCGTCACGCATACGAGCACACAGGGTTGTTTGGATGGGGCGCCCATGGCTTAGACTTCCTCAGAGAGAATGAGCATGCGATGGCAATAGGGGCAGTGCGTAATGCCTTCCTCACGCGAAAGGTCCGACAGGGAGGATTCGGTAAGGGTCATGCGGCACAGGGACGGCACCGCTCCGTCAAGGCGCTCGACGGCCAGGCCGTTGAAGCTCTTCAGGCAGCGCTCATACTCTGCTAGGAAGTCTTCGGGAATCCTCGCGCACAGCGCGCTACGGCGACGTTCGGCGTCGTCGATCTCCTGCTGGAGCTTGGACGCCTTGTCCCTGGCGGCCTGGGCGTCAGATTTGATGGCTCGCTCATAACGTTCAAGGTAGTCGGCAGCTTGAGCCTCTTGCTCGGTCGCCTCGGCGAGCCGGCGGGTCAGCTCCTCGCGCGCAAAGGCGATTTTGTCGAGCTCTTTGGCGAGGTCGGAGAGCTCCAGCTCGAGGCGCTGGACCTCATCGTAGTCCGAAGGATCGACGCACCCGCGCTGCGCGTCATCTACCGCCTGGCGGCAGTCTCGCTCGTCCTGATCAAGATCGGCGAGCTCGGTCTGGAGATCCTTGCGACGGCCCATCAAGCGCAGGGCCTCGTCCTTCAATTTGAGGTAGGCCTTGCGTTTGCGGGCGAGCGCTTTGATCTCAGGCATGTCGGCAAGCTCCGCACGGCTGCGGGCAAGGGCTAGGTCAAGCTCCTGCAAGTCGAGCAGGTCGGTTCCAACGCTCATGCGCGTTCTCCTTCGTATGTTGTCCACCATTGACGCGGGCACTCCATTGTAGCTATCGACGAGGGGTCGATGCCCGCCGAAGCCACCGCCTTTGAAAGGATATCCACAAACGGCTGCTCTGAGCGGTCATGCCCCAGAAGCACTACCGAACAGCCCCTCAGCCAGAGGTCTTGGCAGACGTGATAGCCCGCCTCTCCGCATATGACTGCGTCTACATGTGACGACAGCGCGAGCTCTGCGAGGTCCCCAAGGGACCCTCCGAGAACCGCGATGCGACGAACGGATCGCTCAGGCGGGCCCCACACCCTGGGATCGCTAGAAAAGGCGTTCGCTGCGAGACGTGCCACATCGCCGAGCGTGGTGGTCGGGATGACACCCACCGAGCCAAGGCCCGGAAGCGCGGCATCGTCGGGATGCTCGAACGAGCCTTCTGGCGTCGCTCCCAGCAGCGACGCCAGGTGATTGCGCGCCTCGGGGTCACGGTCAAGATTGGTGTGGAGCGAGATGATGGAAACGCCGCGCCGAATCGCCTCAAAGACGGCGGCGCCTGCGGCATTGTGCTCGGTGTCGGGCGCGGGCGTGAAGCTTTTGGGCGCCGAAATGTAGACAGGATGATGCGTTACCAGGACATTGGCCCCGAGATCGGCAGCTCGTCTCACGGCCTCGGCGCTCGCATCGAGCGCTACAAGGACTCCGGTGACCTCGGCATGCGGGTCTCCTGCCGAAAGCCCCACGTGATCCCACGACTCAGCCTGCTCGACGGGATACCGATCAAGTAGATAAGAAAGAAGCGCTTCGATAGTCATAGGTCTCCTATCCCACAAGGTCGAGCAGCGCCGTCGCAAAGGCTTCGAGGTCCTCTTCGCGGACACGATCGTCAAACGATATCCGGAGAGAACCCAAGGCATCGGAGCCGTCCATTCCCATGGCGGTGAGGACATGGCTTGCCGCGGTGCTGCCGCTCGAGCAGGCAGACCCAGCCGAGACCTCGAAGCCAAGGCTGTCGAGCTTGAGGATGAGCGACTCGGATTCCCAGCCTTCCACGAAGATCGAGACGATTCCGGGCAAGCGGTCTCGGTCTAAGATGTCCGGAACGGTGGGGTGGATGCGTCGAGACGCGGCGAGGCGCCTGTACAGCGATGCCGAGAGACCCATGAGCCGGGAATGCTCAGATGAGAGCAGGGAGTGCGCAGCGCGGGCCGCAGCGGCAAAGGCTACGATGGAGCGCAGGTCCTGGGTTCCCGCGCGCCTTCCCGCTTCTTGCCCGCCTCCGAAGGTTCGTGGACGCAGCGGCGTCCTGCCCTTGAGATAGAGCAGGCCTGAACCAACCGGGCCGCCCACCTTGTGTCCCGCGGCAGAGAGCGCATCGACGCCAAGGTCGGCGACATCGAAGGGGATGTGAAGATATCCCTGAATGGCGTCGGTGTGATAGAGGGCGCCCACGCTATGGGCTCGACGCGCAAGCTCGCCTGTCGGCTGCACCACGCCGGTCTCATTGTTTGCGAGCATGATCGAGACGAGGGCCACGTCGCGGTCAAGCGCGTCTGAGAGCGATGAGGGCTCTATGACGCCTTCGCGTGTCGGCTTGAGCGTGGTGACGCTGAACCCCGCCTCTCTTAGCAACGGAAGGTTGTCGAGGATCGCGTCGTGCTCGATTTCCGACGTGATGACGCGCGAGCGCCGGCGATCTCTGGCTCGAGCGCCCTCCGCGATGCCCAAGAGGGCAAGCTGGTCGGATTCGGTGCCGCCGCCGGTGAAGATGACCTCGCTGGGACGAACGTGACTGCCCAAGGTTCTTGCGAGCGTCTTTCGGGCGCCCTCGAGCTCTCGCGCCGCTTCCCGTCCGAGGGTGTGAAGCGAATTTGGGTTGGCGCCCGCGATGGGCGACGCATCATATTCCTGCTGCGCCCGTATCGCTTCGGGCCTCATCGGTGTCGAGGCCGCGTAATCGAGATTGCACAGGTGGGGAGCCGTCGTTAGGCGTTCCATGCTGCAAGCCCCGGGGTTCCAAGCTCGCGAAGGCGAGCTACCTCGCGTGCGGGGTCTGCAGAGCCAAAGACGGCTGATCCCGCAACGATGACGTCGGCTCCTGCGGCGACGACGCGCTCCACGTTGGCGGTCGACACGCCGCCATCCACCTCGATGAGCAGGTCCTTCCCGCGCTCGCGTGCCATGGAGCGCACCTGGGAGATCTTACGAATGGTCCCCTCGATAAAGGACTGGCCGCCAAAGCCCGGATCGACGCTCATGAGCAAGACCATATCGACGTCCTCAAGGATGCTGTCGAGAGCGCAGGCTGGCGTCCCGGGGTTCAAAACGACGCCTGCCTGAGCACCTGCGGCATGGATCTCGGAGACGATGCGATGGGGATGGCGGGCCGCCTCGAGGTGAACCGTCACCATATCTGCTCCCGCGTCGAGATACCACGAGACGCTCTCATCGGGATTGGTGACCATCATGTGGACGTCGAGCGGCACGGTCGAGGCGCGCTTGCATGCCTTGACGGTGTCGACTCCGAAGGTGAGGTTAGGCGTGAAATGGCCATCCATGACATCGATATGGATGAAGTCGGCACCGGAAATCGCCTCAAGATCCCGTCCGAGGTTCAACAGGTCTGCGGAAAGGATGGATGGAGCGACGCGAACGACGGGGGCACTCATGGCGGTTCCTTTCTGTGGAAGGATTATAGGTCGAGCCCGTAGAATTCTTCGGTCGGGATGCGATCGAGCAGGGTTCGCAAAGCCTCTTCGAGCTCGACGCCCTGATAGAGCGACGACTCAAGGGCGAACGTGATGGGCGCGTCGACGCCAAGGGAACGCGCAAGCTGGGCGGTCGAGCGTGCCGCCGCAGCGCCCTCGACAACCATGTGCGTGCGCCTCTGATAGTCTTCAAGGCTCTCGCCGTGGGCAAAGGCGACGCCGAATGAGCGGTTGCGTGAATGCGGGGAGGTGCAGGTGGCGACGAGGTCGCCCATGCCGGCAAGGCCCATACAGGTCATCGGGTCTCCCCCGCGTGCATGCACGATGCGGCTGATTTCTGCGAGACCCCTCGTCATGATGAGGGCGAGCGTATTGTCCCCGTAGCCGGCGCCTGCCGCGACGCCGCAGACGATCGCGATGACGTTCTTTACCGCCGCGCAGGTCTCGATTCCGATCATGTCGCTCGTGACATAGATGCGAAACTCAGGCGAGATGAGCAGGGACCGGAAGAACTCCGCGACATCATGATCCTCTGCTGCGATCACGGCGGCGGAGAGGCTGCCCTTGCAGATTTCCTCGGCATGGTTAGGGCCTGAAAGCGCGGCGACGCGGCCCGGGTTGCCGATTTCCTCGGCGACGACTTCGCTCATCAGCTTGCCGGAGCCCTCCTCGATGCCCTTCGTGAGGCAGAGGACGGGCACGTCGTGCGGGATATAGGGTGCCGCGCCTTTGATGGTGGCGCGCAAAAACGGCGAGGGGACGACCACGATGATGCCGTCCGCGCCACGCAGCGCCTCCTCATACGACGAGGAGGCGGACACGTTGCCAGGGAGGGTGTAGTCGGAAAGATAGAGCGGGTTGACATGGTGCTCGTTGATGCCCTTCGTCGACTCCTCGTCAAACGACCAGACGCATACGCGGTCGGCACGGGCGGCAGCGACGCCCGAGATGGCGGTTCCCCACGATCCCGCGCCGATAACAGTGATGTTCATCGCGCATCCTCCTTCTTGGACGAGAACGAAAGCTTCGACTCATTGCCCTGCATAAGCTTCTTGATGTTCGAGCGGTGGGCCCACACCACAAGCGCGGCCATGAAGGCAAAGACCGCCTTCATGGCAAATGACGAGCCCGGGTAGTACAGCAAGATCCACAGCGGGAGCGATATCGCGGCGGCGATCGAGCCGACCGAGACGTAGCGGGTCGCAATGACGCCGGCGAGGAAGGGAATCCATAGAGATAGCCCCACCGGCCAAATCCAGCCCATGCACACGCCGAAGCCCACAGCGATGCCTTTTCCGCCCTTAAAGTGCAGGTAGGGGCTGAACATGTGTCCCGCGAGGCCGGAAAGCGACACGAGCGAAAGTGCCCAGTCCGCTCCCCTGCCGGGGAAGATCATGAGTGCGGAGGGGTCGCAGAGGCCGCTGAGCACCCAGGAGGATGCGACTACGCACACGAGTCCCTTGAGCACGTCGCACAGCAGCGTGAGCGCACCGACGAGCTTGCCGCCTACACGCAGGGCATTGGTGGTGCCGATGTTGCCCGAACCCGATTTGCGGATGTCCCCCTTGCCCATGAGCTCGCCGATGATGACGCCGAAGGGGATGCCGCAGACAAGAAACGTCACCGCCATGCATGCCGCCGTTGCGAGCGCAAAGGTGGTGAATGCTGGATTGTCTGGAGTCATCTATCGTTCACCCTCTTCCTTCGCCGCCTTGGAGCGGAAGCGGAGGCGCACCGGAGTGCCGGCGAAGTCAAACGTTGCCCGCATGCGGTTTTCAACGTAGCGGCGATAGGAATCGGTGAGCAGGTCGGGGTGATTCACAAAGAAGGTAAAGGTTGGCGGCTTTGTCCCGGTTTGGGTGACATAGTGCATGCGCAGGCGGCGCTTGCCGTCGACGATGGTGTGTCCAAACTCGCGAAGGTCGGTCAGGAACTGGTTGAGCTTCGAGGTGGAGACCTTCGAGGCGCGCTTTTCGGCGGCGTCATCGATGAGGGACCAGATCTTCTCGACCGAGCGCCCCGTGAGGGCGGAGATGCGAAGCACCGGCGCCCAGGTGGCAAAGGTGAGGCGACGGTCGACCGTTTCAAGCACGCGCTCGCGCTCGCGTTCTTCCTTCAGGAGGTCCCATTTGTTGAGCAGGACGACGAGGGCGCAGCCGCGTTCGATGGCGAGGTTTGCAACCTTCTGGTCCTGCTCGGTCACGCCGACGGTCGAATCGACGACGAGCAGGGCGACGTCGGCACGATCGATGGCGCGCAGGCCGCGCACCATCGAGTAGTACTCGATGTTCTCGTAGACGGTGCTTTTCTTTCGAATGCCCGCGGTATCGACCATGCGATAGTGACGCCCGTCACGCTCGACGATGGTGTCGATGGCGTCGCGCGTCGTACCGGCGACGTCGGAGACGATGGAGCGCTCCGAACCGATGACCTTGTTGAACAGCGAGGACTTGCCAGCATTCGGGCGACCGATGATCGCAACGCCGAGCGCGTCGGGAAACTCGTCGACTTCCTCGGTCTCGTCGGGCAGCAGCGCGACGACCTTGTCGAGCAGGTCGCCCGTACCATGGCCGTGATGCGCAGAAATGGGCATGGGGTCGCCAACGCCGAGCGAGTAGAAGTCCCACAGGCGCTCCTGCTCTCGAGCAGGATTGTCGAGCTTGTTCACCAGCAGGAACGTCGGTTTATGCACGCGCTTGAGCAGACGTGCGACGGTTTCGTCCTCCTCGGTCACGCCCGTATGGCCGTCAACGACGAACAGGATGACATCGGCCTCTTCGGCCGCGGCGAGCGCCTGGTCGCGAATGGACGCGGAGAACACGTCTTCACTTTTCAGCGGTTCGATGCCGCCCGTGTCGACGAGGGTGAATTCACGGCCATTCCAGTCGGCGTCGTGATAAGACCGGTCGCGCGTGACGCCTCGACTTTCATGGACGATGGCGTCAGAGGTCTGGGCGATACGATTCACCAAGGTCGACTTGCCCACGTTGGGTCGGCCGACTACGGCTACGATGGGTTTCATGCATCACTCCTTGAAACTATGTCAGCACTCCCGTTCCAGCGCATCCTCGAGAGAACGCAGCAGATCGGAGGGCATCGTTGAGGCGATATGGCACTCGGCGCCGCGCCGGCTGAGCTCGGCGACAAGCCGCATTTGATGATAACCGTCCAGCGTGAGCGCGTCGGCGTTGAACATGACGTCCGGCACAAAGAGCATAACCCCTTGAAGGTCCTCCCCTATCTGCGCCAAGAGGTCCTCGCCGCAGATAAGGCCCGTGACGTCGACGTTCCCGCCAAAGTAATCATTGACGATGCCGCGCACTTCTCCCTGGAGCGGCGACCTCTCGACAAAGCCTGCGACCACGTCGCGCGCGGCCATGCCGGACACCACCACAAGCAGCCTCTTCCGGCGCGACAGCCTCTCTGCCGCCTCGGCAAGACGGTGGCCCTCTCGCTCGACCAGCTCTTTTGTCTCATCAAGATAGGAGCGAACCATGCCGATGCCGTCATAGTACTGGGGGTATCCGTCATAGAGCTCGGCGGCAGGCGGCTCCACCTTCGCGTCCAGATAAAACTCGTCGGCCAGCTGGAACACCGTCCGTCCGCGAGCCGCACGCATGCGTTCCTGGAACGGCGCGACTTGGTCGATGACCGCTCGTGCAGCCAGGGGATCATCCGAAAAGGAAGACGTGAACCGCTCCTGAAAGCGGGTGTAGCCCAAAGGAACGATGCCGAGGCTCGTGATCTGAGGGTGCTCCTCACAAAAGGTAAGGGTCCGAAGCAGCTCTTCCCCGTCGTTGAGCCCGGGACAGAGGACGACCTGTGCGTGGATCTCGATGCCGGCGTCCATAAATGCGCGCAGGACTTCCATGCCGCGGGCGGCGTTCCTTCCCATGAGACGCCGGCGGACCTCGGGCGTGACGGCGTGGAGCGAGACGTTCATGGGGCTCAGGCGATGGTCGATGACGTCAGCCACCTCGGCGTCGCTCATGTTGGTGAGCGTCACGAAGTTGCCCTGCAGGAAGCTGAGGCGGTAATCGTCGTCGCGGATATAGAGCGTGCCCCGCATGTGGCGCGGGAGCATCGTCATAAAGCAGAAGACGCAGGCGTTTACGCAGGTGCGCATGCCATCAAAGACGGCGCCGTCAAACTCGATGCCCCAGTCCTCGCCGGGGAACCGCTCGAGCTCACAAGGGGTGACCGTGTCGTCGCTCGGGTCGAAGACCTCGATCTCTACCGTCTCGTCTCCGGCCTCCCAGAGCCAGACCGTCATGTCGGTCAGCGTGCGGCGGTTGACGGTGAGAACGCGCATGCCGGGCTCGATTCCAGCGTCATAGGCGGGAGAATCCTCTCGGACGGCGACGACGAGCGCTCCGTGCTGGTCGTCAGGATCTTTTGTTCGTCCGTAGTCGGCGCCCGTGCGCGCGTAGGGCGTGTCGCTGCTCATCGTGCATCCAAGAGCATTTGGAGCCGTTCGCAGGCGCGCTTGATATGGGATGACGGCGTGGAGGCTCCGGCGGTGACGCCAATGTGTTCGACGCCTTCGAGCCAAGACGAAAGCATCTCGTCGGAATCTTCGATGTGGTGGGTGTTACGGCAGGCCTCTGTGCAGATTTGGGCGAGCCGACAGGTGTTGGCAGAGTTCTTGCCCCCGATGACGATCATGCAGTCACAGGAGCTCGCGAGCTCGCGAGCCGCCTGCTGACGCTCGCTCGTGGCTTCACAGATGGTGTTCACGACATGAAGCTCTGACACCCGCGGCGCGATCGCGGCAACGACGCGGGACAAGGCGGAGGCGGTCTGCGTGGTCTGGACGACGACCCCGACCCTGCGGGAGAGCTCGACCGACTCGAGTTCCGACGCCTCCTGGACGACGAGGGCCGATCCGCCGGCCGCGCCGAGAATTCCTTCGACCTCAGGATGTCCCGCCTCGCCGACGATGACGAGCTGGAACCCCTCTGAGACGAGGCGACGCGCTGCATGGTGGACTTTTTTGACGTAGGGACAGGTGGCGTCGACGACTGCCAGCCCGCGCTCTCGTGCGCGGTCGACTACGGAAGGCACGACCCCGTGCGTGCGCACGATGACGGTGCCCGAATCCGCTTGCTCGACATCGTCGACGACGCTGACCCCTTCGCGCGCGAGGTCTTGAACCACGAGCGGGTTGTGGATGAGCGGGCCCAGCGTGTTTACGGGGCCCGAGGCGTCTTTTGCAGCCGTGTAGGCCATGTCGAGTGCACGTTCGACGCCATAGCAGGCGCCGGCGTAGCGGGCGACTTCAATGGTGGCCATCGTCATCGCCTCCCCGGATGCTCTGCACGCAGCTCGTCGCGCACGGCGTACATGCGGCGAATGGATTCCTCTTCAAACCATGCGAGCCGCTCGCGTCGTTTGAGTTCTTTGGGGGCGTCGGAAAGCGATACGCGCGAGGCACATCGTATCCAGGTCTTCTTTGGCCTCATGATGTGGGAGCCGACAGGCGTGATGTCGCGAAAGCCACATACCGCCATGGGGGCGATATCCGCTTTGGACATCTGCGCCATGAGGGCGAAGCCTCCGTGGACCTCCACCGGCTGGTCATCGGTGCGGATGCGAGTGCCTTCGGGGAAGATGAGGACGTCTTCACCCCGCTGCAGGGCGTGCTGCGCCCGACGAAGGGACTTCATGTCTGCGGTGCCTCGCTCGACGGGAATGGCGCCCACGCGTGCAAAGAGCCACTCGACGATGCGCACGTCGTTGAACTCGGACTTCATGATGGGGCGCGCGCGGCGCCCGGTCATCCAGATATGAGTGACGATCGCAACGACCTCGGCCATGGAGGTGTGATTGCATATGATCACGGAGCCGGTTCCGTCCGATGAGACGAGCTCGGCGGGATTATCGACGCGCCAGCGCCACATGACCTTGGAAAACGCGAACAGGATCACGATGATCGTGCCGTAAAAGATGCGCAGCGGCAACGGATAGTCGCGCATGGCATTCTCGTAGTAGTCATCTTCCGTTGAGCGGAACAGTCGCATTACGGCCTCCTAGATTCAATAAGGGAGGAGATCATGTCGACCACCTCGTCGATGGAATGCGACGTGGAATCGATCGTAACGGCATCGTCTGCTGCCCGCAGGGGGGCAACGTCGCGAGATGAATCGAGCCTGTCTCGACGAACGAGCGAGTTGAGGGTATCGGTCACCTCTTGGGCGTAGGCCTCCTCGTCGAGCTCCTCCCCATCATGGCGCTGAAGCACGCGACGCCGGGCGCGCTCGAGCGGGTCGGCGGTGAGAAACACCTTTACGTCCGCGTCGGGAAAGACGACCGTGCCGATATCCCTTCCTTCGGCGACGACGTCATGCTCGCGCGCGACGGCGCGCTGGGGAGAAAGCATTGCCTCTCGGACCTGGGGATATGCCGACACCTTGGATACCCCTGCATCGACTTCGGGCGTTCGGATCTCGGACGTGACGTCATCGCTGTCGACCATGACGAGCGTCGGGGACCCTTGCCTGGGGAGGAAGGCAATATGGACTGTCTGCGCAAGATTTGAAACGGCGGCAGCGTCGTCAAGGTCGATGCCGCGGCTCAGTGCGGCAAATGTCACCGCACGGTACATGGCTCCGGTGTCGAGCTTTTCAAACCCGTGTCGACGAGCAATCTCTCGGGCGATAGTCGACTTTCCCGATCCTGCCGGTCCATCAATGGCGACGATCACGTCGGTCCTCCTTTTCTTGCCTGCGCGTGCGAGGCTGCTGATGTTCGTTGCATGGGCGAGCGCACCTGGCATGGCCTGCGCGACCATCCGAGGCGCTGCGAGAAGCGGGGGGTGCGCCTCCGACACGTTCGTCTGACGGCGCCGTTGCGGACTTCAAGCGCCCCACTTCGCCCTCATTGAGCATGCGCCAAGACCCGACGGGGAGGCCTGATAGCTCAAGGGGGCCGAAGCGAGGGCGATGCAGGCGCAAGACAGGATGATGGATGGCCCCTAGCATGCGCTTGACCTGGTTCTTTCGTCCTTCACGGATGATGATCTCGACGCAGCTCGTTGCAGCTGCAGGCTCTTCTCCCCAGATACGGCGTGCCTGCGAGGTCCCGAGCAGCCTGCAGCGCGCAGGTTGGCACGGTCCGTCGTCGAGAACGATTCCCTGGCGAAGCGGTTCCAGCTCGTGGTCGGAGAGCTTTCCGTCGACAATGGCGACGTATGTTTTCTCTACGTGGCCCGAGGGGTGGAGCATCTGGTTGGCGATGTCGCCGTCAGTGGTGAAGAGCAGGAGCCCCGTCGTGTCCTTGTCGAGCCTGCCCACCGGAAATAGCCCGGGATAATCCGACACCGGAACCAGGCTTGCCACGCACGGCCTTCCCTGAGGGTCGCTCATGGTGGTCAGGAAGCCATCAGGCTTGTTGAGCATGATGTAGGTCGCCGAGGCATTGAATGTGACGGGCACGCCGTCCACTTCGACCCGGTCGGTCTCGGGATTCACCTTCGTTCCCAGTTCGGTCGCGACGGCGCCGTTTACCGTTACGCGGCCAGCGGTCATCAGGTCTTCGGATCCGCGCCTGCTTGCCACGCCCGATCGGGCAAGGAACCGTTGCAGTCGCATGGTATAGGGATATGTTTGGCTGGCATCATTCGTCATAGTCTTCATCCGTAGCATTGCCGACGATCATGATGTCGTCTTCATCGGCATCGTAGTCATCTTCCAGAAGGTCGCGTTCCTCTTCAAGATCGTCGTCAGTCTCTTCGAGTGTCGACTGTATGGAGCGACCTGAGAGCCGTTCGCGGATGAATTGGCGTGACTGCTCGTCGGGGGCAAACTGCTCAAGGTCGGGAAGGTCGCGGGTGGAGCGCAGCCCGAACTTTTCGAGGAAGGCGTTCGTGGTGCCATAGAGAATGGCTTGCCCATGTTGGGCATCCCTGCCGAGTTCTCGAACGAGCCCCTTGTCGACGAGCGAAGAGATGACGCCGTCGGAATTGACGCCGCGGACGCCTTTGACCATCTCGCGCGTGACCGGTTGGTGGTATGCGATGACCGCAAGGGTCTCGAGCGCCGCCTGAGACAGCTTCTGGGTATCCCAGGAAAGCACGTATGATTCAACTTGGTCGTGAAAGGCCGGGTGCGTAAACAGCCTCCAGCCGCCGGCCACCTCGCGTAGCTGGAAGCCGCGGTTTGCCTCTCGGTACTCAACCGAGAGCTCGGCAAGAAGCGAAGCGGCCTCACCGGGCGTTATGGAAAGCGCCTGGCCAAGCGCGCTGGCGCTCACCGGATCGCTCGAGACAAGCAGCAGCGCCTCAAGGGCGCCCTTCAACGATGCGGGGTCGAGCCGATCAAGATCTTGCATCGGAATCCTCCTCCGTAAACAGCGCGTCGCCCGGACGATACTCTGGGGCTCCCTCAACGCGAGCGATCTCGATGGTTCCAAACAGCTCGTCTTGCTTCAGGGTGACCGAGCCGCGTTTTGCAAGTTCAAGCATGGCTAAAAAGGTGACGACCACCTGGCTGATGTCAGAGCCCTCGTCGAGAAGGTCGCGGAACGTAAGATGCGGCCGGACAATCGTGAGGCGATCCACGGAGGCGACCGTCAGCTCGAGCGGGACGCGGTGAGGGGCCACGTGCTCAGCTTCCAGCAGAAACGTCTCGCGCCTGCTATCAAGGTCGGCACAGATGACCGCGAGGCCTCGCAGGGTGATTCCTGCAAGGTAGTCGGGCATGAGGTTCAAATACTCCGGATCAGGTCCGGCAACGCGGGGATGCATGCGGCTCTCCGCCTCCATGCGAGCGCCAAGTGCTGCAGCCGCCCCTTTGAACTGTTTATAAGCGATCAGGCGCTGGATGAGCACCTCGCGCATGGCGTCACCGTCAAGGTTGGCGAACTCATCGAGTTCATCGTCGTCGACATCGCGAGGGCTGTCGGTATCGGCAGGCACCAAAGATGCCGCCTTGATATCGAGCAGGGTCGCGGCGACGAGCAGAAAGTCGCTTGCCACGTCAAGGTAGAGCGCTTCGATGCGCTCGACCTCTGCAAGATACTGCTCGGCGACCTCGGAGATGGAGATGGCGCCGATGTCGACTTTCTGTCGAGACACAAGCTGCAGCAGCAGGTCGAAGGGGCCGGAATAGGCCTGGGTGCTCACCCGATACGACATAGCGCCCTCCTTCCCCTGCATCGTGCGCGTCGTGCAACCGTACAGTTTAGCGTATGTGCCCGCAACGGAGCCTACGCCAAAGCGAAATCCAGGAGAAGGTTGGCCAGCGGATAGACCGTGACGTCGAAGTACATGCCCACCAGATCGATGCGCAGCACCATGGGGAAGAGGTAGAGCACGATGATGAGGATGGGCATCGCGTACTGCTGCAGCCGGTAGTAGCCCTGCAGCGCCTGCCCCTTCAAGAACAGCACGAGGACGGACGAGCCGTCGAGAGGAGGAAGCGGAATGAGGTTGAAAAATGCCAAGGAGAGATTAACCACGATCGAGGTTACGCACAGCGATGCCAGCAGGTTGGCAACGGCGAGGCTTATAACCCCTGACGCAGCCGCTGGCGAGAGCGCATGGAGCAGCAGGGCAAACGCTGCAGACAGCACGATGTTTGAAGCGGGGCCGGCGAGCGCCACCAGGACCTCGTCGCGCTTCGGATGCTTGAGGTTGCCAAGGTAGACCGGAACGGGCTTGGCAAAGGCAAAAACCGGGCCTCCTGCAAGGATCATGAGAAGCGGCAATATGACCGTGCCGAAGGGGTCGATGTGATTGAGCGGGTTGAGCGAGACGCGACCGCGCCTGCGCGCCGTAGCATCGCCGAGGGCATAGGCTGCAAGCGCGTGGGCGCTCTCATGGACGACGATGCCGATCACCACGGCGAGCGCGTTGATGATGAGATACTGGATTTGGTTCACAACGCCTCCTAGCGAAGGCTGTGTGCGAGCTTTGCACACAGGTAGTCAAGCAAAAAGAGACAAACCGCGACGATGGTGAAATCGAGGCGGAAGACGCCGCCAAACGGAGATGAGATGACGCCGTAGCCGGCGATCACGCTCGGCATGGCGCGGGACAGCTCGGTTACAAGCCCGACGATGCCCAGGCGTGCGCTCATGCCGGAAAAGCAGAGCACCACGACGAGCGCACACATGAGAATCGCCAGGATGCGAAGCGCAAAGGATAGTAGGGTGAGGGTGACGGCAAGGGCCCTACGCGCGTCCACGCTCGGTCTCCTCTTCAATCGTGGTGGAAAGCTCCAGCCATTCGTCTTCGAGGACCGGGATGCCCTTCTTGAGCTCGTTATATTCGGCGAGCGCCTCGGCAAATCTGTCTTGGTCGGCATAGAGCTCTTCCGAAGCCATGAGTTCCATGAGCTCGTCGTATCGCTTGCGTGCCGTCTCGAGCTTCGCTTCCACCTTCTTAAGGGCGTCGCGAGTCTTTTTGAGCCTGCGGTTGAGCTCTGCCCGCGCCTCCGCCTCAGCTCGACGCTGCTCCTTTGTCTTCTTCCCTTCACGTTGGGAAGGGACCTGAGCAGCAGACGCCGTTCGTGGGCCGGGGTTCGACGGGGATCGTCTGGGGCTCTGCGACGCCGCGGAATCTGCCGCGGCGCGGGCAGCGAGGTCGTCACGCTTGAAGAGATAGTAGTCATAGTCCCCATCGATGACGGTCATCTTGCCGTCACGAATGTCTACCACGCGGTTGGCGACCGCTCGCACCAGGTGTTCGTCATGGCTGATGAGCACGATCGTTCCCGGGAAGCGCTTAAGGGCGTTCTCAAGCATGTCGACCGAATCGATATCGAGATGGTTTGTCGGCTCGTCGAGACAGAGCAGCGCCTCGGGCGAAACGAGCATCTTTGCCAAGGCGAGACGCGCTCGCTCTCCTCCCGAAAGTACACCGACGCGCTTGTCGACGTCCTCACCAGAGAACAGGAAGGCGCCGAGCAGGCTCCTCTGCTGGGGCGTGGTCCAGCTGGGTGCGACCGAATCGATCTCCTGTAGCACGGTGTTCGACTCGTTGAGCCCCTCGAGCTGGTGCTGCGCATAATAGGCGACGCCCACGTTCACGCCAAGGTCGCGAGAGCCGGACGTGGGGGGCTCGATTCCTGCAATCATCTTCATGAGGGTCGACTTGCCGGCTCCGTTAGGACCGACTAGAGCGACGTGGTCGCCTCGGTAGAGCGTAAGGTCTATGTCGCTGTAGATGTGGTGCTCTCCGTAGGACTTTGAGACCTCCTCGAGCTTGACGACCATGTCGCCGGAGCGCGGAGGGTCTGGAAACTTGAAGTCGACATGCTTGTGACCCTCGGGCAAGATCACGAGCTCGCTCTTGATCTGCTCGATGCGGCGCATGCGTTCCTGGGCTTGCGCCGCCTTGGTCGGCTTGTAGCGAAACTTGTCGACAAACACCTGCATATGGGCGATCTCGCGCTCTTGGGCGGCACGCTTGGCGCGCATCTGCTCAAGGTTGTCCTCGCGCTGCTTGAGATAGGAGCTGTAGTTTCCGGTATAGGTGGTCACCCGTCGGTTTTCAATGGCGGCGACGTGGTCGACGCAGGCATCCATAAAGGCTCGGTCGTGTGAAACGATGAGCACGGCGCCCTCGTAGCCAGCAATGAAGCCGCGGAGCCATTGGACACTCTCAAGGTCGAGGTGGTTGGTTGGCTCGTCGAGGAGCAGAAGGTCGGGGTGGCGCAGAAAGAGCTTTGCCAGCGCGATGCGCATCTGCCATCCGCCGGAGAACTCACGGCACGGCTTGTTGAATTCGCTTACCGGAAATCCAAGTCCGGCAAGAATCTGGCGAGCGTTGCTGTCGAGCTCATAGCCGCCCAGGCGTTCAAATCGGTCCTGGACGTGTCCATACTCCTTCATGAGCGATTCAGGGACCTCGCCGCGCTCCCCCGCCTCGGCGATTTGAAGCTGAAGCTCCTCTGCGCGCTCACCCAGGGCTTTGATTTCGACCGCAGAAGCGGTCACCTCGTCGATGACCGCGCGGTCGCTCGCGAGCTTGGTCTCCTGTTCGAGGTACCCGACGTTGACGTCTTTTGCAAAGGTGATAGAGCCGGAATCAGGCGCATCGATGCCCATGATGATTTTAAGCAGCGTGGTCTTGCCGGCACCGTTGGGGCCAACGAGCGCAAAGCGATCGCCAGGATTGACCTGAAACGAAGCTCCGCTGAACAGCGTGCGGGCACCAAAACTCTTTTCGATCTTGTCAACAGAGAGAATCATCGATAACACCTACGGTAGAAAGAAACCCGGTCAAGCCGGGCTGCGAGAAACCAAAACTACAAGCATACAAACGACGCTGCGATATAGCTTAACCGAGGCGTCTGGCTTCCTCAACCGTCGCTCCGATGCCCCATATTCTGCGTACGGGAGCAGAAGCTCGCTAATGGGAGCAGAGACTCTACTTACGGGAGCTGGGCTGCACTTCTGGCGGTTCGCGTCGTAGACGGTACGGGCAGTCCTGCACCCCCGTTTTGTGCTTGGGTCCCGCATCGCATCTCGTCCTGCGCACCGCTCCTCAGCTTGTCCACGTTGACTTCTCTTGCAAAATGGACGCCTCTCGAGGACTTATGTTGCAGAATGGCCGTTAAGACCGAGTTTTCGGGCCCTTAGCGGCCATTCTGCATAAGAAGTTCGTCTTGTGCGGCCAAACTGCAATAAAAGATCAGCAGCCAAATGTCCATGAGCTCATATTTGACGGCGCTTTGATGGCGTATTCGATGGCGCAAGAAAAAGGTCGGAAGCATTAAGCCTCCGACCTGCTGTTTTCTGGTGGGCGTTACAAGATTTGAACTTGTGACCCCATCCGTGTGAAGGATGTGCTCTACCCCTGAGCCAAACGCCCTTGTGCTTTTCAGCAAGGAGTATCTTACCATGGACCATGATCGATGCCAACAACTTTTTGAGAAACATTTTTGCAGCAGTTATGATGCCCGTCGAAGTTTTTCAAAAAAGTTCTTGCGACAAACGCAGAAGTTCCGTATAGTATCCCTCGTTGCTTGGGGGCGTAGCTCAGCTGGGAGAGCGCTTGACTGGCAGTCAAGAGGTCAGGGGTTCGATTCCCCTCGTCTCCACCATTGAACACACAGACCTCGCTTCGGCGGGGTCTTTTCTTATTTGGAGCTATCCACAGCAGGTTCTCTTGGATATCTCGATATTCATAAACTTTTGCTTGCAATCAACGCAAACTTTGCCTATAGTAATTCCCGCACCGCTTGGGGGCGTAGCTCAGCTGGGAGAGCGCTTGACTGGCAGTCAAGAGGTCAGGGGTTCGATCCCCCTCGTCTCCACCATCGTAGGTATACAGCCTCTGGTTTCCAGAGGCTGTTTTCTTACCGGGCTCTTGGCGCAACGGTTAGCGCAGGGGACTCATAATCCCTGGGTTGAGGGTTCGAATCCCCCAGGGCCCACCATCAATCACAGCCAGGTCACTGACCTGGCTTTTTTCATGCGCTGTCAGTCTCTATAGAACGACGCCGCCCGGAAACGTTGTCTTCCGGGCGGCGGCGGTTCAGAAAAGTCGTTGCAGTCGGCTATGCGCGAGCGGCCTTCACTTCGTAGGCAACCTTTTCAACTACCTCATCAAGTGCGATGTCGCTCCTCTCGCCTGTGGCGCGAACCTTGACCTCGACGGTGCCGTTGGCGAGCCCACGTTTACCAACAATGATTTGGTACGGGAAGCCCATGAGATCGCTGTCGGCAAACTTTACTCCAGGACGCTCGGCGCGATCGTCAAACACGACCTCGAGACCAGCGACGGCCAGATCGTCGGCAAGCTTGGAGGCGGCATCGAACGCCTCGCCCTTCTTATCAAGAGCGATGACCGCGACCTCGTATGGTGCCACCGATACGGGCCAGATGATGCCATGCTCGTCGTTGTGCTGCTCGACCACGGCTGCGAGCGTGCGGGACACGCCGACGCCGTAGCAACCCATGAGGAAGGGCTTCTCTTCGCCATTCTCGTCGGCAAAGGTTGCCCCCATGGCGGCAGAATACTTCGTTCCGAGCTGGAAGACCTGAGAGACCTCGATGCCGCGCGCGCCAGAGAGGGGCTTTCCGCAGTGGGGGCACGGGTCTCCAGCCTTCACGGTCACCAGGTCCGCCCACTCGTCGACGACAAAGTCGCGCTCGGGGCAGGCGCCCGTGTAGTGATAATCCTCCTCGTTCGCTCCACAGGCCCATTTCTTAGAGTCGCGCAGGCACTCATCGACCACAAGGCGAATTCCATCAGGCAGATTCACCGGGCCGATGAAGCCCTTGATGAGACCGTGCTCCTGGAGCTCTTCGTCGGTCATGAGATGATATGCTCCGAACAGGTGCTCAGCCTTGACCTCATTCAGCTCATGGTCGCCAGGGACAATGGCAACGACAGGAGTTCCATCCTCTGCAATCAGGGCGAGAGACTTGCGAGTGCCGTTCTCGGGGAAGCCGAAGAACGCCGCGACGGCCTCGATCGTTCCCATGCCAGGGGTGTGAACCTTGGTAAGCGTGCCGTCGCCAGGTCCCTCGGTGACGACGACGGAGGTCGTGGCGGCCTCCTCGTCGGCAGCAAATCCGCAGTCGTCACAGTAGACGAGCGCCGCCTCGCCGGCATCGGCAAGAGCCATGAACTCGACCGACGTGTCGCCGCCGATCTGTCCGGAATCTGCGACGACGGGCAGGGCGTGGAGCCCGCAGCGCTCGCAGATGTTGGCGTATGCCTGTTTCATGGCGTCATACGTCTCCTGCAGGCTTTCCTGCGTGGCGTTGAAGGAATAGCCGTCCTTCATGATGAACTCGCGGCCGCGCATAAGTCCAAAGCGGGGACGCATCTCGTCGCGGAACTTGTCTTGGATCTGATAGAGGTTCACCGGTAGCTGCTTATAGCTCTTGAGCTCGTTGGTGATGAGGGAGGTGACCGTCTCTTCATGCGTGGGGCCTAGGACGAAGTCACGGTCATGGCGGTCGGAAAGCCGCATGAGCTCGGGACCGTAGGCGTCCCAGCGACCACTCTCGCGCCACAGCTCGGCATCGGTCAGGATCGGCATGAGGAGCTCTTGAGCCCCTGCGGCGTCCATTTCATCGCGAACGATATCCTCGATCTTGCGGAGCGACCGCCATGCAAGCGGAAGGTAGCTATACAGACCAGCGGCCTGCTTGCGAATCATGCCGGCGCGCAGCAGCAAGCGGTGGCTTGCTAGCTCCGCCTCTGCAGGATCCTCCTTAAGAGTGGGCGCATAGAGGCGGGACATCTTCATGACCTGAGACATAAGTACTCCTTATGCGAGCTGGATAAAGCGGAGCCCGCGAGTGGCCGATGAAGGGTCAGCTTGCCTCAGAGCGACTCGATCTCGCGGAACAATTCATCGATGATAGCATCCTCGGGTACTTTACGCAGCACCTCGCCCCGTTTGAACAGCAACGCGGAGCCTTTGCCACACGCTACGCCCACATCGGCGTCAGACGCCTCGCCCGGCCCGTTTACGACGCATCCCATGACAGCGACCGAGATCGGCGAGGTGACGTCCTGAAGGCGACGGGATACCTCTTGGGCGATGGGTATGAGGTCGACTTGGCAGCGGCCGCATGTAGGACATGATACGAGCTCCGGCCCGCGCCGACGAATACCTAGGCATGAGAGGATGCCCCAGGCAACAGCCGGCTCTTCAACGGGATCTGCGGTAAGGGAAACCCGCATCGTGTCACCGATGCCTTCGGCAAGGAGAACGCCGAGCCCCACGGAGCTTTTAATAGTGCCTTGCAGAGAGGTGCCGGCCTCGGTGACGCCAAGGTGGAGCGGAATGTGTGGAAGCTCACGCGATAGGGACCGATACGTCTCAATGGTCGTGGGGACGTCGTGCGCCTTTGCCGAGAGCACGATATCGGTAAAGGCGCGATCTTCGAAATGCTGCACGAAGCGCACGGAGGAGTCTACGAGCTTCTCTGGAAGGGTGAGGCCGTCCTGCTCGGCAACCGAGCGTTCGAGCGAGCCCGCGTTCACGCCGATTCGAATGGCGACGCCCGCCTCCCCCGCCGCATCGATGACCGCATCGACGCGCGACCAGTCACCGATATTGCCCGGATTGATGCGGAGCTTCGCCGCCCCTGCATCGATGGCGCACAAAGCAAGCCGGTAATCGAAGTGGATGTCTGCGATGATGGGGACAGGGCTTTCTGCGCAGATGCGGCGAAAGCTCTCTACGGCTTCTCGCGAGGGCAACGTTACGCGTACAAGGTCGCAGCCCGCATCAACGAGCTCATGAACTTGCGCGAGGGTCGCATCGGCATCCGTGGTCCGCGTGCAGGTCATAGACTGCACGCGGACCGGGGCGCCGCCTCCTATGGTCACCCCGCCAACGTTTACCTGGCGTGTCTTTTCGCGCGGGAGCATGGCCATCGCTGCCTCCTACATAATGAACCGCAGGATATCGCCGCGGAGCAGATATACGAAAAGCAGTCCAAAAATGCCGACACCTACATACGAGATGACGTTCTGGACCTTTACAGGCAAGGGGCGTCGAATCACCGCCTGAATGATTTCGATGACGAGCTTTCCGCCGTCGAGCGGAGGAATGGGAAGCAGGTTCATGAATCCTAAAGAAAACGAGATGAGCGCTCCAAAGGTCAGATAAGTCGCCGGACCGGCAGCAGCCGCCTCTGCTGACATGACGGAGATGCCGACGATCGAGGTCGACCCATTGAGAACCTCCATGGTGCGGGCGGGATTGAGCAGCTGCGCCACCGATGTGCCCGTCATGTAGACATAGGCCCCAGCGAGATGTGCGGAATCTATCGGGTTGAGGTGGACGACCGTCGTCGATTGGGAGATGCCGAGGGATTGACCCTCGGTGACCGAGACCATCGCATCAAATTCGGAGCCGTCGCGCTCATAGGTGATGGCAAGCTCGTCGCTGTCAAACTCTTGGGCAGCCTGCTGGATGTCGGACCAGGTGCTGACGTCCACCCCGTCAAAGGAGAGGATGACATCGCCCGTCCTGAGGCCGGCATCGTAGGCAGGGGTGCCCTCTTCGACCACGCCGACCTCGGTCGAATCGACCGGCACGGTGACCCCCACGATAGAATAGATGCTCATGAGGAGCAAGAAGCCGGAGAGCAGGTTGACCGCAATGCCGGCGACAAGCATGAACGCGCGTTTCCAAAAACCTTTTCCGAGGTAGGTATGGGAACGCTCTCGAGCATAGAACTCCTCATCGCTAAAGGGCGGCTCCCACGGCTCGCCCTCTGCAGTTGCTCCCGAGCGCTCGAAAGCCTTGCCGTCATAGATGGTGTTGCCTGCGGCATCTCTGGGCATCGAAGCATACGTTGTCGGATAGTATTTGGATGAGGGGCCCTCCCCCTTTTCGGGGTCATATGCCGGAGCAAGGGCGCCCCATCCTAGAAGCTGGACGCAGGCTTCCATCGCAGCGTCTTCGTCGATGGAAAGTTCCGTAGAGATCTCCTCGACAGAAAGCTTTCCGCGCCTATGCACAAGCCCCAAGACTTGGGGCGCGTGCTCGGCTGGAGATGGATCCATGCCGCAGATCATGGCGTAGCCGCCTAGAAGCAGCGGGGTCACGCCGAATTTGGTACCGATGCGGCGCGACACATGATGAAGGTTGAACCTGCAGGGAAGACCAAGGAAGAACTCGGTCACGCGCACGCCGCAAGCACGCGCGGCAAGGAAGTGCCCGCCTTCGTGAACCCCTACGAGTACAGACAGGGTAAGCAGACCCCAAAATATCGGGCCGATGACGCCAAGTATGGTGTCCATAAGACCTTCCAATCAAATCATGAGCGGCGGGAGAGCACCTCGCGAGCTCGAGAACGAGCCCATGCATCGATATCCAGGAGCTGATCAACAGAGGCGACGGGCATGACCTCGTGGTCTTCGAGACAGGCCTCGACCGTCGCGGAAATATCCGTAAAGGCGCACTCCCCCGACAAAAACGCTGCGACCGCGATCTCGTTTGCGGCGTTGAGAACGCAGGGCGCCGTACCGCCTGCGCGGCCAGCCTCTTCTGCAAGACGAAGACATGCGAAGGCTTTGTCGTCGGGCGATGCAAAGTCAAGCGATCCCAGAGTACGATAGTCGATGCGCTCAGCAGGCGTATCCCAGCGCTCGGGATAAGAAAGTGCGAACTGGATCGGAATGCGCATATCGGATGCACCGAGATGAGCGATGACCGAACCGTCGACATATTCAACCATAGAGTGGACCTTCGACTGGCGATGTATGAGCACCCGTATGTCATCGATGCCGCAATGGAACAGATGCTTCGCCTCGATTCGTTCGAGGCCCTTGTTCATGAGGGTTGCGGAATCAACGGTGATCTTCGAGCCCATGCTCCATGTGGGGTGATTGAGTGCCTGCTCGACCGTCACGCGGGAAAGCTCCTGAGGCGTCATGCCAAAGAACGGACCGCCTGAACAAGTGAGCCAAATGGCATAGACCTCGTCATGGCGACCAGCCGACATGCATTGGAAGAGGGCCGAATGCTCAGAGTCGACCGGCAAGAGCTGGTTGGGTCCTGCGAGCGGCATGAGCAGGTCGCCGCCCACCACAAGGGCCTCTTTGTTGGCAAGGGCAAGCCTTTTTCCGGCCTTGAGGGCGGCGATGCTCGGCAAAAGGCCTGCCGCTCCCACCACCGACACCAAGACGCAGTCCACCTCGTCAAGCGAGGCGAGCTCGCAAAGGCCCTCGACGCCACGCAGGACGTTGCAATCAGAAGGCAGGTCCTCGATGGACAAAGCCTCACCAGAGGTGAGGCAAACGTGCTTGACTGAAAACTCGCGAGCCGCAGCGGCGAGGGCCCTGACGTTGCGATGCGCCGAAAGCGCCACCACCTCAAGACGTTCGGCATGCTTGCGGCAGACATCGAGCGCTTGCGACCCAACAGAACCGGTGCAACCCAGAATCGCCACACGCGTCCGAGCGCATTCCGTCATATAACGCCTCCGATAATCAACAAAAGCTGTGCGGTGATAGACCCGAATATAAGAGAGTCATTTCGATCGAGCATACCGCCGTGTCCGGGTATCAGGTTACCCGAATCTTTTACGCCTACGCCGCGCTTGATGCGGGATTCGATAAGATCACCGAATACCCCGAGGATGGACACGATGACGCCACAAAGCATCGCGTAGGGAATGTTCAGACGGTAGAGACCGGTCACAGCGAGAATGCACCACACGATGACCGACCCGACAATTCCTCCGACAAAGCCTTCCCAGCTCTTGTTCGGAGAGATTTTCGGAACCATTTTGTGGCGTCCGATCTTACTTCCCACAAGATAGGCGAATGAATCGGAGACCCATAGCGACGCACAGATGCCGACGGTGAGCAATGCGCCGGGAAAGCCCGGCACAGCGTCACGCAGCAGCACGACCGAGGAAAGCATATAGCCGGTATAGACCGGCCCCATAAGGGTCACGGAGACGTCAGCGATGCGGCAACGCGGTGAGAAGACATACCAAAGGCCCACCGAAAGCACGAGAAGGAAGAGCGCGGCGCTCAAAAAGTGGGAATCTCCAAGCGCGGCGACCGGGAAGAGCGCGGCGGCGGGAAGTCCCAGTACCGTGTTGGGCATCTTGCCGTCGCGCTTCATCATGTCAAAGAATTCCGTGCAGCACAGCCAGCTTACCACCGCGATGAAGATGGCCGTGCTGATGGTTCCTCCGAGCAAGCAGCCGATAAAGATGCCGACATAGAGCAGCCCGTAGACAACGCGGGTCATAAAGCGAGAGAACGCGCTGTCAGGATTCTGCTCGCCTTGGCGCAGGCGGCGTCTGGACTGTTGGTCTGGTGCGTCCATGCTCAGCGCCCCTTTGCACGCGAAAGGCCACCGAAGCGACGGTCTCGATGCTGGAAAGCCAGGATGGCCTCAACCAAGCCCCAGCGATCGAAGTCGGGCCAATAGGTATCGGTGATGTAGAACTCGGAATAGGCGACCTGCCAGAGCAAGTAGTTAGAAATGCGAAGCTCGCCAGAGGTCCTGATCACGAGTTCAGGGTCAGGCAGGCCGGCCGTGTAGAGCTCGCCCGCAATCGAAGCCTCGTCGATGTCATCCGCAGAAAGCTCCCCCGCCGCAACTTTGTTTGCGAGCAGGCGGGCGGCGCGAGCGATCTCGGCGCGGCCGCCATAGTTGACGGCGAGCGCGAGCACCATGCCGGTGTGGTCGCGCGTCTCAGCGAGGCCGTATTCAAATACCCGGCGCGTCTCTTCAGGAAGAGACGAGATGTCACCCAGAAAGAGCACCTTCACGTTTTCTCGATGCAGCAGAGGGAGCTCTTCGATAAACGTTTTAGCGAAGAGATGCATGAGGAGATTGACCTCAGCCTTGGGACGCGACCAATTCTCGGTAGAAAAGGCATATGCAGAAAGGACGTCCACGCCAAGGCGAACGCAGGCAGTGATGATCTCGCGAAGCGAGACGATGCCGGCCTTATGTCCCTCACCCCGCGATAGGCCGCGCGACGTTGCCCAGCGGCCGTTGCCATCCATAATGCATGAAATATGACGCGGAACCCGCGTGCGATCGAGCGCGTTGAGGTCGATCGACGCGGGCGGGTCCGCAAAAAATGTCTCGAAGGTCGAATCGTCCACCTAGATCTCCATGACCTCTGCTTCTTTAGCCTTCAGAAGCTCCTCGATCTTTGCGATGTAGGCATCGGTATGCTTCTGCACCTTGGCCTGCTCGCGACGGACCTCGTCTTCAGAAAGCTCTTCGTCGCGGTCAAGACGATTGTTGAAATCGCGACGGATGTTGCGGATGGAGACGCGTGCCTGCTCGGCAAGCTCGCGGCACTCCTTGACGAGTTCACGGCGACGCTCCTCGGTGGGTGCCGGGAAGGGCAGGCGCACCACGGAGCCATCGGAGCTTGGCGTGATGCCGAGATCAGAGGCGCTGATGGCCTTGACGATGGCGTTGAGCAGCGCCTTGTCCCATGGCTCGACCATCAGCATGTGGGCTTCGGGCACCTTGACGGCGGCGACCTGTGTGATGGGGGTGGCGACGCCGTAGTAGTCAACCGTGATGTCGCCAAGGATGTTGGCGTTGGCACGACCGGTGCGGACCTTCGCGAAGTTGTGCTTCAGGGCCTCGATGGTCTTATCCATGTGCTCGGTAATCTCTGCCATGTCTAGTCCTCCTGTACGACGACGGTTCCGACGGGTTCACCCATGAGGGCGTGCTTGATGTTGTCTTCGCCCTCGATGTTCAAGACGATGATGGGCATGCTGTTGTCCTGGCACAGCGCGGCAGCGGTGGAATCCATTACCTGGAGACCGCGGACGAGGACCTCATGGTAGCTGATGTGGTCAAAACGCTTGGCGTCAGCGTGCGTGACCGGATCCTTGTCATAGATGCCGTCGACCTTCGTGGCCTTGAGGAGGCAGTCGGCGCCAATCTCGCACGCGCGAAGGGCCGCAGCGGTGTCTGTGGTGAAGTATGGGTTGCCGGAACCGGCGGCAAAGATGACGACCTCGCCCTTCTCGAGATGGCGCATGGCGCGACGACGAATGTAGGGCTCGCAGACCTCGTTCATCTGGATGGCGCTCATGACGCGGCATGCGCTGCCGCCGCGCTCGAAGGCGTCCTGCAGGGCGAGAGCATTCATGATGGTTGCAAGCATGCCCATGTAGTCCGCCTGAGCACGGTCCATGCCCTGGGCGGCACCGGCCATTCCGCGGAATATATTGCCTCCGCCGACGACGATGCCCACTTCGATGCCATCGTCAACAAGCTCTTTGACTTGACGTGCAAGGCGGTCGGTGACCTTGGGATCGATGCCGTAGCCGCCCTCCCCCATGAGCGCCTCACCGGAGAGTTTGAGCAATACGCGCTTGTAAAGATACTGGGACAAGGGTCCTCCTTAGATTGAATCTTGCACCATCATAGCAAAGATGCTGATGACACTCATGAAAAAGCAGGCCATAGGCGAACCTACAGCCTGCTCATTCGACATCGATGCGATGAACTAGTTGTTCTCGCCGCGCTCGAGACGATCGAAGCCGACGATGGCGATGGTGTCGCCGAGCTCCTTGCTGACCTGAGCAGCGTACTGGCTGATGGTCATGTTGGAATCCTTGATGAACTCCTGCTCGGTGAGCACGCAGCCCTTGTAGAACTTCTCCAGACGGCCAACGGCCATCTTCTCCTGGATAGCCTCAGGCTTGCCAGACTCTGCAGCCTGGGCCTTGTAGATGGAGACCTCGTGATCGATGACCTCCTGCGGAACGTCCTCACGGACTGCGCAGATGGGCGACGTGGCGGCAACCTGCATGGCAACGTCGTGGGCGAAGGTCTTGAAAGCGTCGGCGGCGCCGGTCTCAGGCTTCTCGAAGGAGAACTCGACGAGAACGCCGATCTTGCCACCCATGTGGATGTAGCTGGAGATGGCACCGTGCTCCGGCTTGCGGGAAGCGAAGCGCGTGATCTTCATGTTCTCGCCGATGACGTGGATCAGCTCGGTGAGGGCAGCCTCGACGGTCTCGCCGTCCATATCGGAGGCAAGCAGCGCCTCGACGTCTGCAGGCTCGGTCTCGGAGACCTGCTGGGCAACGCGGGCGGCAAAGCCGGTGAACTTGGGGTTGGAGCCGACGAAGTCGGTCTCGCAAGCGACCTCGACGAGGGCGCCGGCAGTGGCATCCTCGGAGACGTAGGCGCCGATAGCGCCCTCGTTGGTGGCGCGGCCTGCCTTCTTGGCAGCAGCGGCCAGGCCGTTCTTGCGCAGGACGTCGACGGCGACGTCCATATCGCCATCGGCCTCGACGAGGGCCTTCTTGCACTCCATCATCGGAGAGTCGGTCATCTCGCGGAGCTGCTTGACCATTGCGGCGGTGATCTGAGCCATGGGTGATCCTTTCAATCGATGAGGACGAATCGATGGATACGACTGCTAGAAACTACTCGGCGGCAGGAGCCTCTGCGGCCTCGGCCTCGGCAGCGGGGGCCTCGCCGGCCATCTCGGCCTCAGAGATCTGCTCCTTGCCGGCGCCGGACAGGCACGCATCGGCCATCAGCTCGCACATGAGGGTGACGGCGGAAATGGCATCGTCGTTGCAGGGGATGCCATAGGTGACCTCGTCAGGATCAGAGTTGGTGTCGATGAGGGCGACGACCGGGATGTTGAGGCGACGGGCCTCCTTGATGGCGTTCTCCTCGCGCTTGGTGTCGATAACGAAGAGCGCGGAGGGAAGGCCCTTGAGATCGCGGGCGCCACCGAGGTTGGTCTGGAGCTTGGCGAGCTCCTTGCCGAGAACAGCCTGCTCCTTCTTGGGCAGAACGGCCATGCGGCCGTCGGCGACCATGGCCTCGAGCTCCTCCATGCGGTTGATGCGGGAGCGGATGGTAACGAAGTTGGTGAGCATGCCGCCCAGCCAGCGCTGGTTGATGTAGGGCATGCCGGCGCGCTCGGCAGCGGCCTTGACCGGCTCCTGGGCCTGCTTCTTGGTGCCGACGAAGAGCACCTTGCCGCCCTTGGCGGCGTTGCGCAGGAAGGTGTAGGCAGCATCGGCGTTAACGATGGTCTGCTTGAGGTCGAGAATATAGATGCCGTTGCGCTCACCGAAGATGAACGGCTTCATCTTGGGGTTCCAGCGACGGGTCTGGTGGCCGAAGTGGCAGCCGGCCTCAAGAAGGGTGCGGATATTGATCTTGGTAGCCATATAAACCTCCTGTGGTTTGCCTCCGCGCGGGGTCGGCCTCCCGCGAACACCCTGGACATGGCTGGGTCCCGGGCACCACGACGTGGGAGTAGCCGCGCGTGTGTGATGAACATGTCGCTGCCTGTGCAGCAACCTCATGCATAATAGCAGCTGCTGCACGCATTGCAAACGTCAGCTGGATAAATACAAAAATAGGTTTGATGGGTTCGCTCGATGCGGGCAGCTACCCTCGCGGGTGGGCCTGGTGCACGGCATTCTTTAGCCGCTCGGGCGTCAGGTGCGTATAGAGCTGCGTCGTCGAAAGGCTCGCATGCCCCAGGAGCTCTTGGACGCTCCGTAGGTCCGCCCCGCCTTGGAGCAAGTCGGTCGCAAAGGTGTGACGCATCGTATGAGGCGTTATATCGCTTGGAAGCCCGGCTTTTCGGGCCAGCACCCGAAACCGATAGCGGAGGGCGTCTGCGTTCATGGGCTTGCCTCGCCGTGATATAAAGAGCGACTGGGCCTGTGTGGAAGCAGCATCTCCGGCAGCGGCCAGCAGACGTCCCCTCGGGCCGTCGAGATATCCTTCAAGGGCAGACCATGCCCTGCGATATACGGGGACGATACGTTCTTTCGAGCCCTTGCCGAGGAGCCTTACGGTTCGCTCGGCGGGAGCAAACGAGTTAAGCCTGAGCCCCGCCAGCTCGGAGATGCGGGCGCCGGTTGCATAGAAGAGCTCCAGCATCGCGCGGTCGCGGACCCCGTCGTCACACGTCAGGTCAGGCGCCTCGAGCAGGCGTTTCATCTCCTCATGCGAGACCGTCGACGGAAGCGATCCGGGGGTTTTCGGCGTTTGAATGGTCGATGCGACATCGGTGTCGACAAGCTCTTCGACAAGCGCCCATCGAAAGAACGAGCGAATGGCGGAAAGGTGTGAGGCGACGGTCCGCGGGGCGTATCGCGCCATCTTTAGCTCGGCAAGATAGCGGCGGAGGTCTTGGACCGAAACGTGCAATGCGTCCCTATCCGTGCGCCTCGCCCAAGACGCATACGCTTCAAGATGCCCGCGGTATGCTCGGACCGTCTGCGGAGACGCCCCCTCCATCTGCGACAGGAAGCATGCGAAGCGATCGATTGCGATCATCGCGTCGTCGTCCGCCGCATCATGGGTGCTGGTCGCGACAGGCGATGAAGGCCTGGCATCGCTAGACATGGAAAAGGTCAGCTCTCGCCTGAAGGTAGGAATCGAGGTCTTTGAGGGCTCGATCGGCATAGGCTGCGTATCGCTCGCGCTTCCCGCGGCGCTTTGCGTCCTCAAGTGGAGGAACGAGGCCGAAGTTTACATGCATGGGCTGATATCCGACGGTTTCTGGATCGGTCGCATATGCCACGAGGGAGCCGAGGGCGCCGGTCCGCGGCAGGCTGACTGCAGGAGTCCCCGCAAGGTCTGCCCACGTGTTAAGCGCGGCGAGAAGGCCCGAGGCGACGGCCTCCATGTAACCTTCGGTACCGGTGATTTGACCCGCCAGGCGAACGGTCGTTCCTGGAACGGCAAAGGTGCAGTCGAGTACGTGGGGCGCATCGACGAAGGTGTTGCGATGCATGACGCCATACCGGAAGAATTCAGCGTTTTCCAGGCCTGGAATCATGCGGAACACGCGACGCTGCTCCGGGAAGGTCAGGTTTGTCTGGAATCCCACCAGATTGTAGGCGGTGCGCTCTGCATTCTCGGCACGCAGCTGCACCGCCGCCCAAGGCCTGCGGCCCGTCCGGGGATCGGTGAGCCCCACCGGCTTCATGGCGCCGAAGCGAATGGCGTCTTTGCCCGTTCGGGCCACCTCTTCTGCTGGCTGGCACGCTTGGAACAGGTCCCCGCCCTCAAAGTCTTTCAGAACGACGCGCTCCGCATGTACGAGGGCGTCGATGAAGCTCTCATATTCCTCACGATTGAGCGGAGCGTTGAGATAGTCTCCCTCCCCCGCCTCACCGTAGCGAGACTGAGAGAAGAGGACGTCGCGATCGAGGGTGGCGGCGTCTACAATCGGGGCGGCAGCGTCAAAAAACGCGAGCGAATCACCTCCAACCAAATCGTGGAGGCGCGCGCTGAGCGCGGGCGACGCGAGCGGTCCCGCCGCAATGACGACCCGACCCTCTGGGATATCGGTGACCTCCTCGCGGATGACCTCAATTCCCTCTTGTTGGGCGACAAGTTGCTCCACTTCTCGCGAGAACTGCTCGCGGTCGACCGCGAGCGCTCCGCCGGCAGGGACGGAAGCCTTCTCTGCGCACGACAATAGACATGAACCCATGCGGCGCAGCTCTTCCTTTAGAAGGCCCGCCGCAGAATCCAGCCTGGTTGCCTTAAAGGAATTCGAGCATACGAGCTCTGCAAGGTTGGCCGTATGGTGAGCCGGCGAGGAAACCCGTGGACGCATTTCAAAGAGTCGCACCCGCACCCCGCGCCGAGCCAGCTGCAACGCGCACTCGCTACCTGCGAGGCCGCCGCCCACCACGGTCACCATGTTTACCGTCATGTCCCCATCCTTATCCTTGCCGTCGCGTTTGGTCTCTCCCATTGTGCCCGAAGGTGGTCTGCGCGTGAAGCGCCGCCTCCGAAGCACCATAGCGGCCGTCAGGTAGCTGGGAGATCAGTCCCCGCACGACGAGCGAACCGATGAGCTGGACGCCACCCATGGCATCGGTATTCGCGAGGCGTGCGATATCGTCCGATCGCATGGGGGAGGCTATGAGCGCTTCGAGGACGCGTCGCTCGACGGGATCGTCCGTCGACGCCCCCGCTGCCCTTGTCGCAGTCTTTCGGAGCGTCCCAAATATCCTTGATATCGCGACCTCGAGCGACTCTTGATCCGCGACGCAGCACGCCCCCTCAGAGATGAGGTAGTTGGTCCCACATGACTGCGCCGAAAAGATCGATCCGGGTGCGGCGAGAACCTCGTGCCCAAGCTCGAGCGCCGCTTCGGCAGTGGAGAAGGTTCCAGATGGAAGGCCGGCCTCTCCTATGAAGACGGCGCGAGAGAGAGCGGCTATGACACGGTTTCTGCGCGGAAATGCCCACCGTCGGGGGTGCGTGCCCCAGGTATCGAGCGATACGATGGCGCCGCCCTGCTCCAATGTGCGCTTGAGCAGGTCTGAGCTGCTGCGAGGGTACACGACGTCCGCGCCGCAGCCGAGCACGGCGACATGCGTCCCGCCGCAATCAAGCACCTCTCGGCCGCCAGCCTGGTCACATCCAAGAGCTCCGCCGGACACCACGACGATGCCGGCTTCAGCCGCAACGCGGGCAGCGAGCTGCGAGCACGCGATGCCGTATGGCGTGGCAACCCTGGACCCGATGATGGCAAGCGCGGGACGCCCCAGGACTTCAGGATCGCCTCGTACATAGAGCCTGTCAGGCGCGTCGGAAAGTCTCTCGATATCGGCTGGATATGCGTCCGACCCCCGCTCGATCACCCATCTCCGATCGTCAGACCATTCCGTCATCGCTCTCTTCTCCCCTGGTATACCGCCGCTTCCATAACGTGTTCAGCGGCAACGCATGGCTTTTCTGCCATATCCGCAATCGCCCGCGCGATGCGACCGAGCCTCATGATTCCCCTGCCGGTAAGATGGGTCGCCTCTGCCATAGACAGCAGGGCATCATATGCGTCGTCCGCAAGGTTGAATCGCCTCGCCGCGTCGCCCGGAGAGCTTCCCGCAGGTTTCGCATGCACCTCGTCATCGTTAAGGCCGCGCCATGACCTGAAGGCACGCCCCCGCTCGACCGTTTCGCGCAGCTCTGCCGACGAGGCGCCCTCCGCCCCCTCGAGAATCACCCTTGGGTCGGGTCTGTGTACGTCGAGGAGGAGGTCGATGCGATCCATAAGCGGTCCCCCGAGCTTCGCGCGATAGCGCTCGACTGCGGCGGGCGCGCAGCTGCAGGGCACGTCGTCGTCACCGAGATACCCGCAGGGGCAAGGATTGCTTGCCGCGAGGAGCCTGAAATCGCAGGGAAAGCGATAGAGGCCATCCGCCCTGACGATGCGAACCTCACGGTCTTCAAGCGGCTGGCGCAGCAGCTGAAGAATATGGGTGGGAAACTCGGCGAGCTCGTCCAGGAAGAGCACGCCGCCATGGGCGAGCGATATCTCTCCAGGGCGAACGGGTCTCCCGCCTCCCACCAGTCCTGCTGCAGAAATGCTGTGGTGCGGGCTTCGAAACGGGCGCCTTCCCACGAGCAGCCCCTCTATGCGCTCCCCTACAACGGAATGGATGCATAGGGCGTCCTGCATCTCGCGTGCCTCGAGATCGGGCAGTATCGTCGTCATTCGTCGGGCGAGCATGGTCTTTCCGGAGCCGGGCGCACCCACCATGAGCACCCCGAGGTCGCCGACGGCTGCCACGGCGAGCGCACGCTTAATCGCCTCCTGACCCAAGACGTCCGAAAAATCGAGGGGCTCCTCGCAGTCGTTGCGTGTCGGACTCATGCGAATCGCATGAAGCCCGGTGCCGACACCGTGCGCGATGTCTCTAAGATTCGAAAGCCCCTCATGCGCTACCCCATCGAACGAAACGTGTGACCCGCTCAAAGGGCCCACGAACATCAAAGAACGGTCTCGCGCCAACAATTGGTATGCCACCTCGCCCCTGATGGGGTTGACGCCTCCGTCCAGGGCAAGCTCTCCGGCGAAGAGGCAGCGGTCGAGTCCATTGAGGGGAATCTGTCCTGACACCGCGAGAATTGCGACCGCTATGGGAAGGTCGAGGCCCGATCCGGTCTTTCGCATATCGCCGGGAGCAAGGTTGACCGTTATGCTTGCACGGGGAACGCTGAACCCGGAAGACTTGATGGCGCACCGGATGCGCAATCGCGCCTCGAGGACGCCGGAGTCTGCCATTCCGACGAGCACGATATTGGGCATGCCTGCCGAAACGGAGACCTCGACCGTGACGGGCTGCGCCTCGACTCCCCGAATGCAGGCTGCATGCACCGAATATACCTGGGCGCTCACCTCCCCGCCTCCCACCCGAAGACATCGAAGTAGTGGCTAAGGTCGGCATCGTTGTCGCCAATGATGGTTATGGCGATCACATCGAAGCGCATGGACAGCACCGGATAGTGTTCCATGATGTAGCAGGCCGCGATGCGTCGATAGCGCCTGCGCTTCGCATTATCTACCGCCTCTTCGGGAAAGAGCTGGTCGGAGGCGCGGGCTCGACGCGTCTTGACCTCTACCAGAACGATGTCGTCGCTTTCTGGGTCATATGCGATGAGGTCGGCCTCGCCCTCGGGACAGCGATAGTTATGTTCAAGGACTTCGTAGCCTCGAGCATCCAAATAGCATGCCGCAAGCACCTCGCCGAGCGAACCCAGCGATTTCGAGCCGAGAGCGGCCACTTCTTCAGGAGTAAGATCGTCGATCGTCCGCACTCCCGCTTCATAGAAGTCATCGAAGCCCATCGTCGAGACCTGGCCGTCAGATGTATCAGACATGGCTTGCTCCCTTCCTGAACGGTCGGACCCATCTTCAGGGGCCGTTCTTTCTCGAGGGAGCGTTGTTCCTTGCCCAATTCTTTCTTCAGGCTCGCCACAATCTAACAACACGCACGGCAGCGCAGCTCACAGGGAACGTATGCTTGCAAATGACGGCAGGTGCGTCATTAGAACAATCGAGCGGTCTCCAGGAAGTTTCCACAAAAGCTCACGCGGTGCTGGTCTGAGAGTCCCCGCTCTCGAATCGCAGCGATATGCTCGGGTGAGGCGTATCCTTTGCATTGCGCAAAATGATATGCGGGGTAGTCGGCATCAAGCTCAACCATAAGCTCGTCTCGCGTCACCTTGGCAACGATGGATGCGGCGGCGATGCATGCGACACGGGCGTCGCCATGAACTATGTCGCGCTCGCCTCGCACAGCATGGAGCGGGTTGCCATCCATGAGGACGCTATCTGGGTCAATGCCCGTATCGGCTACGGCATTTGCAACGGCTCGCCTCAAGGACGCCCCCATGCCGATCTCGTCGATCTGGGAAGCGGGTATGTGGCAGATGCCGATTGCGGTGGCAACCTCCGCTATGCGTGCAGCCAGAACCTCGCGCCGTGTGGGCGTGAGACGCTTGGAATCATCGATGCCCCAGATGATGGGATCATCAGGAAGGCAGACGGCGCACACCGTAAGAGGGCCAGCCACCGCTCCCCTACCCACCTCGTCGACACCCACGATGGTTCCCGGACCGCCGAGCTCGCGCATCGCTGCATACATGTCGCGTACGCGAGCCCTCTCTGCCCGCTCGCGCTCGAGGCGTCGCGCTGCGCGCTCGCACGCCTTTACCACCTGGACGCGTGGATCTTCCCGGTAGCGATCGATGAGAGCTTGGAGCTCTTCAAGCGGAGCGCTGCCCAATTCGGCTGCGATCTGTGCGGCAGGTGCCGAACTCGTCATGTTAGCCATAGCCTTACCTCCAAGGCACACTTGGGAACCAATCGCCATTGTGTCATGAAAAAGGGCCGCCCGAAGGCGGCCCTGATATGGTTCTAGCGAAGAACGCTTAGCGTTTCTCGGGGATGCGAGCAGCCTTGCCCACCTTGTTGCGGAGGTAGTAAAGCTTGGCGCGACGAACACGACCGTGACGGACGACCTCGAGCTTGGCGATCTTGGGGCTGTGAAGCGGGAAGGTGCGCTCGACGCCGATGCCGAAAGAGATCTTACGGACGGTAAAGGTCTCGCGGGAAGAGCCACCGCTCATGCGGATGACGTCGCCCTGGAAGACCTGGATGCGCTCACGGTCACCCTCCTTGATGCGATAGTGCACCTTGACGTTGTCGCCGACGCGAACCTGGGGGATGTCCTCGCGGATGTCCTGACGCTCGATGGCGCGAATGTAGTCCATGGTTTCCTCACTCTTCTAGAGGTGCCGCACCCGTAAGCCGGCACGTAGGTTGACAAACGAAACTAGTATACGCAAATTCACAAACGGTTCAAGTAGAGATTTCAGGGAGAAGCCCTAGAAACCGGGATGCATCTCGTCTTCAGCCGTCTCTGGACTATACCCGTGCAGAGCGCGCCCAAAGATTCGACATCCCGGTCTGAACCGAATTATTTTTTCGCGAGCGCGCCGATGTTCGCAACGCCTGCAAACACCGCTTCGAAGCGGTTGAGCAGCTTGAGGCGGTTCTCGCGTAGCGACATGTCCTCATCCATGACCATGACGTCCTCAAAGAAGCGATCGATGGGATCGCGCAGGGCGGAAAGCGCGGCAATGAGCGCGCTGTAGTCCTTCTCCTCGAGCGCCGTCTTGACGGTGTCGCGAGCGGAATCGGTTGCAAGCAGAAGCTCGCGCTCTGTGTCGCCCATGAGCGCCTCGTCGACATCGGTGCCGAGCGACGCGTCTGCAAGATGCGAGGCACGTGCATATGCGGTGGCGAGATTCTCGAACGTCTCCGGGGCATCCTTGCGGGCGTCTTGCAATGCGTGGGCAAGGGCGAAGTAATCGACCGGACAGGAGACCTCGCCCGCAGAAACGGCAGAGACGACGTCGGCGGAAATCTTCTCCTCGCGCGCCATCTGCTCCATGCGGCCCTTGATGAAGGCGCACACGTCTTGGGAGACGGCATCCTTGTCGAAGGCAAGCCCCTGCTCGGCATATGCATCAAGTGCGGGGCCCACGAGCTCTTCGTAGCCGCAGCCCAAACGATGGCGCAAGATGTTGAGCACGCCGATGGCGGAGCGGCGAAGCGCGAAGGGGTCCTTCGATCCGGTGGGAGGCTCGCCGATGGCGAACATGCCCGCGATGGTATCAAGCTTGTCTGCCACGGCCACCACGCAGCCCGCGACGCCTTCGGGCAGCTCGTCGCCGGCGAAACGGGGACGGTAGTGGTCGCGTATGGCAGCTGCGACCTCGGGCGACTCGCCTGCAGCGAGAGCGTAGTAACCGCCCATGACGCCCTGCTGGCTCGTAAACTCCACGACGGCGGAAGAGACGAGGTCCGCCTTGGCGAGATGCGCGGCGCGCTGGGCGTCAGATGCGGTCTGCGCGCCAATGCGTGCAGCATGAGCGATGGCAAGAGAGAGGTCCTCGATGCGCTCAGACTTTTGCAGAACGCTCCCGAGCTTCTTCTGGAAACCGACCTCGGCGAGGCGGGCGCGGAACTCCTCCATCGAGACCTTCAGGTCTTCGTCGTAGAAGAACTTGGCGTCATACAGGCGGGCGCGAACAACGCGCTCGTTTCCATCGATGATGCGCTCGGTATTCTCCGGGCGACCGTTGGAAACCACCACGAACTCGCGTGTAAGGTTGCCCTCTGCGTCATAGATGGGGAAATAACGCTGGTTGGAAAGCATGGACTCGCAGATGATCTCATGCGGCACGTTGAGGAACTCCTCGTCGAAGGTGCCGACCATGACGGTGGGCCACTCACAGAGATTGACCACCTCGTCGAGGACCTTCTTCGGAGTGTCGACATGCGCGCCCCCGCGCTCGGCTTCTACCTGCGCGATGCCCTGGGCGATGACCTCGCGGCGGCGCTCCTCAGAAAGGACGCCGGCCTGCTCGAGAACCTGCTCGTAGACAGCCGGCTCTGCGACGACATGCTCGCCCGGTCCCAAGACGCGATGGCCGCGGGTGGTGTTTCCGCTCTGAACGTCGGCATAGGTAACCGGAACGACCTCGCCGCCCAGCAGCACGCACAGCCACCGGATGGGGCGAACGAAGGTCTCATGGGTTGATCCCCAGCGCTGGCTGCGGTAATTGGGCCACTGCAACGAAGATATGACCTTTTGGCACAGGTCGCTCAGTATCGGCGTGGCGGGACGCGAAGGAATGCTCTTCTCAGCAAAGACATACTCGCGGCCGTCGGTGTCCTCGCGACGCACGAGCTCTTGGGGCTCGACGCCGCACTTGCGGGCAAATCCCTGGGCGGCTTTCGTGGGGTTGCCTTCGGCATCGAACGCGATGGTCGCAGCCGGTCCGCGCTTGACCTCATGAACCTCATCTGTAGCGATGGCGACATCGCTGACGAGCGCGGCGAGGCGACGGGGCGAAGAGATGACGCGGACCGCTCCATGGGAGAGCCCGGCAGCGGAAAGGCCCTCGTCGACGAGCGTCCCCAGCTGCTTGACAGCATTGATGAGCGGCGCCGAGGGCATCTCCTCGGTGCCGATTTCAAACAAGAAGTCGCGCGTTTCGGCCATCTTAGGCCACCTCCTTCGATTCTGCGCCGTCATGCTTTCCTGCGACCTCGGCAAGGTAGGCCTCGCAGCAGGCTTTGGCAAGGGTGCGCACGCGCAGGATATAGTTCGCACGCTCGACTGCAGACAGCGCGCCGCGGGCATCGAGCAGATTGAATGCATGGCTGCACTTCATGACGCAGTCATAAGCGGGAAGCGGAAGCGATTCATCGAGACAGCTGTGGCATTCGCGCTCGTAGTCGTCGAACTTCCCGCGCATCATCTCAACGTTGGCTACCTCGAAGTTATAAGCAGAGAACTCTCGCTCGTTCTCCAGGAACACGTCCCCGTAGGTCATGGTGCTTCCGTCGGGGAGCTTGCTCCATACGAGGTCATACACCGAATCGACGCCCTGGATGTACATGGCGAGTCGCTCCAGGCCATAGGTGATCTCGACCGGGACCGGATCGACTTCGATGCCGCCGACCTGCTGGAAATAGGTGAACTGGGTTACCTCCATGCCGTTCAGCCATACCTCCCAGCCAAGGCCCCAGGCACCGAGCGTGGGCGACTCCCAGTCGTCTTCGACGAAGCGAACATCGTGCTCGGCGGGGTCGAGGCCGATGGCCTTGAGCGAGTCGAGATAGAGCTCCTGCGAGTTCGCCGGGGACGGCTTGAGCAACACCTGGAATTGATAGTAGTGCTGCATGCGGTTGGGATTCTCGCCATAACGACCGTCCGCGGGACGACGGCAGGGCTGGGCGTAGCACGTGCGCCACGAAGCGGGGCCGAGCGAGCGAAGCGTCGTGGCGGTGTGGAACGTTCCGGCACCGACCTCGGAGTCGTACGGCTGCATGATCACGCAGCCGTGAGAGCCCCAATACTGTTGAAGCTCAAGGATGATCTCCTGAAAGGTGAGGGCCTGTGTCTCCATGCCCAGTCTCCCCTCTCTCAAAGTTGTACATGTTTCGGAGGCGCACATAAGCTTGGCGCCTCGCGGCCATCGAACAGGATACAGCAGAATGGCCCGGTAGGCCCCTATTGAACGAGACCTATGCGGTCAAGCGGCCAAAAGCGGAAAAGCGCCACTGCGACGAGGTTCTCTTTGGGCACCGCTCCAAAGTAGCGCGAGTCGGCCGAATCCTCGCGGTTGTCGCCCATGACCCAGATGCAGCCCTCGGGAACGGTGTAGGGGTAGGATATGCTCACCCCCGGCGCCTGGCTCGCTAGCGGCCAAGACTCACCTTGGGTATAGGACTCGTCCAAGGCCTGTCCATCCACATAGACCTGCCCGCCCTCCAGGTCGACCGTCTGGCCCTCGGTCGCGATGACGCGCTTGACCAGGATGTCATGGTCACTTGTCGCCTCGGGGTTGCGGAAGATGACGATGTCCCCCTGCTTGACGTCGATTCCCAGCTCGACCGTCACCTTTTGCCCCATGATCGTGTCGCCGATCTGGATGGTTTGCTCCATAGAGCCGGTGGGAACCACGTAGGGCTCGATGACAAAGGCGCGCACAAGCATCATGAACGCGAAGACCACCACAAAGATGGCCACCCACTCCACGACCGCCCGTACGACGGAAGTCTGATGCGTCTGCATGCTAAGCCTCCTCGTGTCTAGCTGTTCGAACCATGATAGCGCTCGAGCAGCTCCTCGGCGCGCACCCGTTCCGCTTCGCTCAGACACGCGGTCTCGATAAGGTCCGGACGCCATCGACAGGTCCTCTCAAGCGCGTCGGCGCGGCGCCAGGCATCGACCTTCGCATGGTCCCCCGAAAGCAGCACCTCAGGGACACGCATGTCGCGAAATTCAGCGGGACGCGTATATTGGGAATACTCGAGAAGACCGCCGTCATCACCCGTTGCAAACGACTCGTCTTTATTGCTCATCTCGTCGCCAAGTGCCCCCGGGAGAAGCCTTACGACCGCATCCATGACCACCATGGCGGGGAGCTCCCCGCCGGTCAAGACGTAGTCACCGATAGAGATGCACTCGTCAGCAAGCGAATAGGCGCGTTCGTCCATGCCCTCATAGCGGCCGCATACAAAGAGCAGGCGGTCATAGGACGCCAAGCGTTCGGCGGTCTGCTGGGAGAAGGGCACTCCGCACGGAGTAAAGAAGACGACGTGGGAGCGCGGGCCATCTTGGGAAATGGCCTCGACGGCCTCAAAGATCGGCTCAACCTTCATAAGCATGCCCTGGCCGCCACCATAGGGCTCGTCATCAACCGTTCGGTGGCGGTCATGCGTCCAATCACGCAGATCGAATGCTTGGAACTCAAATAGTCCGGCCTTGCGCGCTCGTCCCAGAATGGAGGTCGACATGACCGGCTCAAACATTTCAGGAAAGACTGAAAGAGCCTGCAATATCATGCGAACACCTACGCTTTCGACCCAAACGCATCGCTGGAAATGAGACCGTCCATGATATGGGTGCGAAGCGCACCTGTCTCAGGAATCGAGTCGACGGCATCCTCTATGACGGGGATCAGCACCTCGCCAAAAGGTCCGTCGTCGACAACCCAGACATCGTTGGCGGGCGTCTCCAAGATGTCGCGAATCCTACCGAGGCTACCGAACCGGTCGTCAACGACCTCGCGGCCTCGGAGCTCGTCGAGCGAAGCGTCGAGCGGACCGTGCTCAACCTCGCCTTCGCGTGCCAGCATATAGCACCCGACGATGCCCTCGGCATCGGTAAGCGAATCTATGCTCGAAAACTCGACCACGAATTGACCTGCCTGATCGCGCACCGAGAGCACATCGCAAAAGCGGTCACGCTTTAAGGCAGGTGGCGTGAGCGCCACCGACATGCCTGGGTGAACAAGAAAAGGAAGGCCGCGCAGCGCCTCTGCGACGACCTCCCCCCGTCTCCCGTGGGTACGAACCACACGGGCTATGTTGCGATACCGAACCGTCAAAGCTTCCTAACCTAAAACCTCGACCTCGACAGATGTGTCGAGGCGCGCAGCGAGCGCGCGTGCAAGCGTACGGATTGCCTTGATGGTACGCCCACGCCGACCGATGACCTTTGCCACATCGTCCGATGCGACGGAAACCTCGATGGTCGAGGAACGATCGGCGTCGATGACCTCCAGACTTACCGAATCCGGGTCATCGACGAGGTTGACCACAAGATACTCGACCAGATCGGCGATCTGGTCTGAGAGCATGGCCTCATCCTCGTAGGAGTCATTCTGCTCGGCAGACACGTGTTACTCCTCGGCGCCCTCGGCGGCAGCCTTGGCGGCCTCGGCCTCTTTGGCAAGCTGCTTCTTGGACTTCTTGACGGCAACCTCGGTCTTCGGGCCCTCCTCAGCAGCCTTCACGAGCGCGGCGACGGCGTCGGTGAGCTGAGCGCCCTTGGACTGCCAATCGGCAATCTTCTCAAGGTCGAGGTTGATGGTCTTGGGGTTGGTCAGCGGGTTGTAGCGACCGACCTCCTCGATGAAGCGACCATCGCGGGGCGAACGGGAATTGGCCACGACGACACGATAGTACGGACGCTTATGAGAGCCGTGACGAGCGAGGCGAATCTTGACTGCCAATGAAAACTCCTCCTACCAAGCAGCATGACAGCTGCAACGACAGACAAACAAACGGAAATGATACGCCAAGGGATGGAGCAGGTGAAGAGCTTGCGGCATCTTCTTCGGAATATCCCTAAAGGCAGCTCCATATTCTACGCATGAATCTCGCAATTGCAAACGCTTTACGCCCAGACCGTGGGGTTTTGGGGGAATTGTGAGGGATCGGGACATGCATGCGCGCCTCGATGCGAGCAAAACCGGCCGCTGACCCTTCGTGCGATCTGGGGGTATACTGAGACCATGAACACAGGCGAACACACATACGATATTCTTGGCCCATGGGAAGGTCCCGCGGTTGGTCTGATGGACCTCGATGCCTTTTTCGCAAGCGTCGAGCAGCTCGACCACCCCTCGTGGCGCGGGAAGCCCGTTATCGTCGGCGGTTCCCCTGAAGCACGGGGCGTTGTCTCCACCGCCTCGTATGAGGCGCGCCCCTATGGCGTGCACTCTGCGATGCCCTCTGCCCAGGCCGCCCGGCTTTGTCCCGACGCCATCTGGACAAGAGGGCACTTCGATCGCTACCGAGAAGTGAGCGCTCGCGTCATGGCGGTCGTGGAAGACGAAACGCCCTACCTCGAGCGCGTTTCCATCGACGAGGCGTTCTTTGATATCTCACCAGGGAGATACTCAAAGGAGCATCCCATCACCATCGCTCGCCGCATCCAGGAGAGAGTGTCGGCGATCGGGGTCACCTGCTCGATTGGTCTCGGGTGCAACAAAACGGTTGCAAAGATTGCGAGCGAGCGTGACAAGCCCCGCGGACTCACGGTGGTCATGCCGGGCACGGAAGCCAGTTTTCTGGCGCCGCTGCCTGTCCGGGCCATGAGCGGCATCGGCAGCTCTGCCGAACGGGCACTTGGAAAAGTGGGCATACACACCCTCGGTCAGCTCGCCGCCGCATCGATTTCGCGCCTCTCCCCCATCTTTGGCGTCAACGCCGAGGCCATGCGGCAGCGAGCGGCCGGATTGGAGCGGAGCGCCGTGCGACCGGTCGATGCGCCCGAAGACGTGAAGTCGGTAAGCAACGAGCGAACCTTCGCGCACGACCTGACCGAGCGATCGGATGTCGACGCGGCGCTTGCCCTGCTGGGAGAATCCGTAGGTCGCCGCCTGCGAAAGCGCGGACTTGCCGGTCGGACGGTGACCGTCAAGGTGAAATACTCATATGGTTCGGGCAGAACGATACAGCGCAAGCTCCCCCATCCGACCGACGACGAGCATGTGTTTGTGAGGGTCGGTCGAGAGCTTCTCGATGAGCTTTGGGGGCCGGGCACCCACATACGCCTGCTCGGCATCGGCGTGAGCGATTTCGATCTTGACGGAGGAATCCAGACAGACCTCTTTTGCGAGGTAGATGAACGCGGGGCCATGGCCAGCGAGCGCAGGGGATTATCCGTCGCCGTCGACCACGTGCGAGAGCGGTTTGGCACAAGCTCGGTGACGTTTGGCCGGGCGACGCGCTTCTCGGATGAGGTAGTGCGCTCCGATAAGCAGCGATAGCGCCACAGTCAGCCGTCTGCAGCTCGCATCATACGCGACCAAGGCGTCATGAGGCGCGTCAAACAACATGCGCCGCACGAAGGCGGCGCATTGCAATCAGCCAGGTTGCCTCTAAACGAGCTCGAGCTCCAGCTCGGGGGCGTCGCCCCAAAGCTTTTCGAGGCGGTAGTAATCACGCTGCTCCGGCGTGAACACGTGAACGATAACCGAACCGTAATCCATCAGAATCCAGGCACGCTCATCGCGTCCCTCGATGGAGAACGGATGCTCCCCGCACACCTTCGCGACCTTCTCCTCGACCTCATCGACGATGCTGTCCACAAGGCGGCTGTTGATGCCCGTGGCGATTACAAAGTAGTCGCAAACGTCCGACAGCGTGGTCAGGTCAAGAACGCGAATGTCTTCGCCCTTCTTGTCGTAGGCAGCCTGAGCGGCAACGCGTGCGACCTGCTCAGCGGACACGCCCGAAGCAGAAAGAGATGCCGCCGTGCGGTCGACAGAAGAACCGAAGCTCTGTGCGCGCGCCTCTTCAAGATCGCCCTCGAAGTCCACGACATCCTCAGCCTCAGCGCCGTCGAACACCTCGTCGGTTACCATCTCGTCCATACCTTCCTGAGTCATGCATGACCTTTCTCGTTTGTGCGCTCAAGCGCATAGTGGTTGTAAATCTCGGTAGCGGTGGGATAAAGATACCGCCCCGTCGTGAGAACGTATACCAGACCCTGAGAGAAACAAGAGAAGAACAGCTCTCTGAGAGAGACCTCTCCCACCTGGGATCTCAGACGATCGGCATAATCGCCGCGACGACCCGGCTCGATGGCATCGGCGATAAAGACCACCATGTCGAGCGGCGTCATGTCGCAGGCGCCAACCGTATGACGGGCCACTGCCTGAAAGACCTCAATGGGCAGCTCGGGGAACAGTTCGGGCAGCTCATAGGCAGCGACCATGCCGTGCAGAAGGGGCGTGGCGAGGGCCGGGGAACCAGAAATCTCGATACCATAATGAAGCGCGCGGGCAACGAGCTCTTCGTCTGGGACAACCTTGTCCCAGTCATGGATGAGGCCGGCGACGGTCGCAAGGTAGGGGTCGACGCCGTATGCCTGGGCAAGCGCCGCCGCACAAGACGCGACGCCGAGCGAATGAATGTGACGCTTGCGAGCGTCCTTCATGCGTACGGCAAGCAAGTCCTTGATGCGGTCGATTTCCCGCGCCTCGTCCCCCTCAAAGGTGACCTCGGCGTTCCACTCTGCTGCCATTAAGCCTCATCCCCCTTGCTGCTGCCGGCACGCCCCTGTCGATACAGGCCGTTCTTTCGAATGAACCCTATCACAGATTCACTCGTAAGGTAGCGCACGCTCTTGCCTTCGCTCACGCGCGTGCGGATGTTCGTCGAGCTGATTGCAAGCGCCGGTATCTCGATATAGCGGACATCGAACGGATACCCCGACCCCTCGATGCGCTCACATGCCTGGTTGATGTCATAACCTGGCCTGGTGGCGGCGATAAGCGTGGCGAGCCGAGCGATATCACGGGCATCGTGCCAGAGAAGAATATCGAGAATGGCGTCGGCGCCCGTGATAAAGAACAGCTCGACGTTGTCGGGATAGTATGAACGAAGCTCGCGCAAGGTGTCGACCGTATAGGTCACTCCCGGGCGATCGATCTCAAAGCGACTTGCATAAAACGCCGGGTTCGCCGCGGTGGCGAGCACGGTCATGGCATAGCGGTCCTCGGCGCCCGTCACATGCTTGTCCTGTTTGAAGGCGGGATTTCCCGAAGGCATGAACAGCACCAAATCCAAGTCGAGAGCCTCGCGCGCCTGTTCGGCGGTCACGAGATGCCCGTAATGGATGGGATCGAAGGTGCCGCCCATGATGCCGAGCCGGTAGACGCGATTCGGGTCTTCACCAAGTTCGGGCAGCGATTGGCGCGAGATGCCGTCCATCCTACTCGCCCTCCTCCAAGGCGTCGTGAGCGTACAGGGCCCCAGCCTCCATGACGCCGCCTTCGGTTTCTGATGGATCTTGGCTCGAAGAATCGTTTTCGGCATCAAACGATCCCTCTTCGGCAACGAGAGGCTCTTCCGGCCCATCTGCTTCACAGGAGGGGTCGATGGAGTCGTCCTCGAGCTCGTCGGCGCCTTCGAACTCAAAGGCGCGGCCAACGATACGGACTTCGTCGCCCGCACGGCAGCCGGCGGCCATGAGCGCATCGTCGACACCCATACGGGAGAATCGATGCTGCAGGTAGATGACGGCCTCTTCGTTCTCCCAGTCGGTCTGAACCACCAGTCGCTCGACCTGTGTGCCAGAAACACGGAAGACGCCCGGCTGCTCCTGAACAACCTCGAATCGGCGCTCGCGGGCCTGGCGGCGGCGCTCCCAGATCTCATCGTATTGGACGGGAGCCTCCTCGACGGCGAGTTCGGAGCGGAGCTTGGCGACCTGCTCGCCGCACGCAAGCATGAAGGTGTTCAGGCCTGCACCGGTAACCGCCGAGACGGCGAAGAACATATGGCCGTCTTCGAGGGCGGCACGCTTGAGCTCCTCGACACGTTCCGACATGCCCGAGACGTCGCATTTGTTTGCGACGACCACCTGGGGTCGATCGGCAAGGTCTGAGGCATAGCGCGAGAGCTCCTCGTTGATCACGCGATAGTCCTCCACCGGGTCGCGCCCCTCGAAGCCGCCGGTAATATCGACAACGTGCAAAATCAAGGCGGTGCGTTCAATATGGCGAAGGAACTGATGGCCCAGGCCCCTGCCCTCGCTCGCGCCCTCGATAAGCCCCGGGACGTCTGCGACGACATAGGAGTATTCTCCCGCGCGCACCATCCCAAGGTTGGGAACGAGCGTGGTGAAGGGATAGTCGGCGATCTTCGGCCGCGCCGCGCTCATGCGTGCGATAAGAGAGCTCTTGCCTACGCTCGGCATGCCAACCAAGGCGGCATCCGCCATGAGCTTCATTTCAAGCTCGATCCAATGCTCCTCGGCGGGCTCTCCAAGCTGGGCAAAGGCAGGCGCGCGCCGTACCGAGGTGACGAAATGCGTGTTGCCGAGGCCTCCGGCGCCACCGGGGGCAACGACGACGCGCTCCTTGTCATGCGTGAGGTCGGCGATGTCAAACAGTGGCTCCTGCGTTTCCGGATCGAGCTCGCGCACCACCGTGCCCATGGGGACCTTCAGCACAAGGTCCTCGCCGTTTTTACCATCTTTGCGTGCACCGCGTCCATGCGTTCCGCGCTCGGCACGAAAATGATGCTTATAGCGATAGTCGATGAGCGAGGAGAGCTGGGCATCCGCCTGGATGATCACGTTGCCGCCGCGTCCGCCGTCGCCACCGTCAGGTCCGCCTTTGGGAACGAAGGCCTCACGTCGAAACGACATGCATCCGGCACCGCCGTCCCCGCCCTTTACGTTGATGCGGCAGATGTCGGTGAACTGCCCCATGCACGCCTCCTTTCAAAAAAGGGAGACCCCCAAGAACTGAGGGTCTCCCGAATATACGCTCTATGAAGGGTTGCTTACGCGTTCGCGAACGGGCGCACGTTGACCCTGTGCTTGATGCCACGAGTATACTCGACCGTGCCATCGACGAGCGCGAAAAGCGTGTCGTCCTTGCCACGACCAACGTTAGCACCGGGGTGGATGTGCGTACCGTGCTGACGAACGAGAATGGTGCCCGTCGTCACGGTCTGGCCGGCGAAGCGCTTGCAGCCCAGGCGCTGACCGCGGGAGTCGCGGCCATTACGGGAGGAACCGAGTCCTTTTTTGTGTGCCATGTCTTATACCTGCTCTTTCAACAACGAGTGTGACTACTCGGCAGCCGGAGCCTCAGCGTCGGTCGCGACCTTCTTAGCCGCACGCGAGGTGGCCTGAACCTTCGTGATCTTAATCCTGGTGAGCTGCTGACGATGGCCCTTCAGGCGACGATAGCGCTTGCGCTTCTTGAACTTGAAGACGAGCTGCTTCTCACCCTTGAACTGCTCAACGATCTCGGCAGTGACCTTGGCCTTGGCGAGCTTGGCGGCGTCGGTGACGATCTTCTTGCCGTCGTTCAGGAAGATGACGGGGAGGGTGATCTTATCGCCGACCTCGCCCTCGATCTTCTCGACGTTGATGACGTCATCGGCAGCAACCTTATACTGCTTGCCACCTGTAGTAACGATTGCGTACATTCTCTATAACCCTTCATGCATATGGTAGTGCAACAGCCGAATATAGTAGCAGGCCCCATCTGGCACGTCAATGAAAAGGATGCGAACCTCCCCTGCATACACACAAGTTCATGACTTATGCGCGTGCATCCGCACAACGGATGGGGTAGACAGCGGTGCCATCGGGCCGTTCGCCCTCTTGTGCGACGCGCTCGACCACGACGCGCTTGATCGTACGATAGTCGTAGGGGCCGATATCGAGGCGAGGCGGGTCGCCCAGATAATCCTCCCCTGCCAGCAACAGGTCGCAAGCCGCAATGAACAGCTCAGGGCGCATGGCACCATCGTTGTCGAGACGCGTTTCGAGCGCGATGGTCGCCGTGCGCGCATCGTTCCACGTCACGGAGACGTCGGCGAGCGTCCTCTCAAGGTCGAGCCGTTTGGACTTGCGACCGCGCCGATAGTCGAGCGCCTTGCGCTCGCGGACCGTAGAGATCGCACGATTGAGGGCGCAAGGTTCGACGTCGGTCGTGAATTCGATACTCACCTCATAGGTTGCACGAACGATAAAGGCGGTGAGGGATTCCGAGCGGACATCGATGTATGCCGCCTCCTGTGCGGCAAGGTCGAGCGGAGCTGCCGACTGGAGCGCCTCGAGAGCCCTGGGCGCAGGAACGTATTCGGTCAACATGAGGTCGAACCACTCGCATCTCGAGGCGGTTCCCACCGGAAGCGCAGAAGAAAAGGAGACGCGCATATGCGGAGAGAAGCCCTGCGTGACCGCATAGGGAAGTCCCGCGCGACGCACGATGCGCTCGATGGTGTGCAAGACTTCAAGATGCCCGAGGTAACGAAGGCGGCCGCGCTTGACATAGCGAACCCTTAGCCGAAACAATGCCTGCTCACTCACCACGCTCACCTACCAATATGTTTTTGGCCCCAAGCGTGGGGCAAATGCCGCACCCGGTGCATGACGTGCGCGTACAGTCCGAGGTGGTCTTACCCTCAAGGGCGCGGCGCCACTCGCGCTGCAAGAACCCCGGAGCCACGCCTGGGCTGACATGTTCCCACGGCAAACGGTCTTCGAGGCCAAATGTCTCTTGCGAGACTTCGCGCAGGTCGATTCCCGCCTCCTGCGCCGCCTGCTCCCAGATGCCGAGGTCGAACTGCTCGGTCCATGCGTCAAAACGGGCCCCCCGCTTCCACGCCCCCACGATCACCGGTACAAAGTCGCGGCCGCATCGAGAGAGCGCCGCCTCGATGAGAGAGGTGTCGGCATCATGGTAGTGAACACGCACCTGGCGGCTCGTCACGCTCGATACCAACAGCTTCTGACGGCGCTTTACCTCGGCGTCGTCAAGCTGCCCGCACCATTGGAAAGGCGTCTGGGCCTTTGGGATAAACACCGAGACAGAGATGGAGACCGAGATGCCGCCTCGCTGCCCCTTGGGTACCACCTCGTGCGCTATCTCGACAACCCGCTCGGCGAGTTGGGCGATGGCGACGATGTCATCATCGGTCTCGCCCGGAAGACCCATCATGAAGTACAGCTTCATGCGGCGCCACCCTGCTTCGAAGGCTGCGCGCGCCGCACGTTCAAGATCGTCCTCGGTCACATTTTTATTGATGATGTCGCGCAGACGCTGGCTGCCGGCCTCAGGAGCAAAAGTCAGACCGCCCTTCTTCTCGCCTGCCACCTCAAGCGCCATGTCGACGCCAAAAGAATCGAGGCGTTGCGAGGGAATCGAAACAGAGATGCCGGTATCGTCAAGACGACGATTGAGGCGCGAGAGAATCTGCGAGCAGCAAGAATGGTCGGTTGTGGAAAGCGACGTGAGAGAGACCTCGTCATACCCCGTGCGCGCTAGGCCGCGCGTCACCGCTGAGACCACTTGGTCGGCAGTGCGCTCGCGCACCGGGCGATAGGTGATGCCCGCTTGGCAGAAGCGGCACCCGCGGGCGCAGCCTCTCAGAATCTCGATCGAAAGGCGATCGTGCACCAACTGGGCGAAGGGGACGACTGACTGGGAGAGCGGGTCGGTCGCGCCAAAGTCACGGACGACGCGCTTATAAACTACCGAAGGAACATCCTCGCCAGCACGGGGAACCGTATAGCCATGGCGCGTGCAAGGACCTTCATGGCACACCTCATACAGCGACGGGACATAGGTGCCCGGAATCTTGGCCAACGCACGAACGATCTCGCTCCTTGACGCACCGGCATCGCGAAGCCTGCGGTGTTCAAGAGCGACCTCGACGATATGCTCCTCGCCCTCGCCGATGAGCATCGCGTCAAAAAACGAAGCGATGGGTTCGGGATTGTAGACAGAAGGCCCGCCTGCGATCACGATGGGGTCATCTTCGCCGCGCTCGGCTGCAAGAATAGGTATGCCGGCAAGATCGAGCGCCTCGAGATAATTGGTGGCGGCCATCTCATGAGGCACGTGAAGCCCGACGATGTCGAACGAGGCGACAGGGGCCGCCCCCTCGAGCGAAAGGAGCGGCACACCCGCCGCGCGCATGGCGTCAGCCATATCGACCCACGGCACATAGGAACGCTCGCAGGACTCGCCTTCCTGCTGGTTCAGCACGTTATAGAGGATGGCGATGCCTTGGTTGGGCAGGCCGACTTCATAGACATCCGGGTAGATGAGGCACACGCGATGCTGAGCGTCAGGCGAGGAAAGCGCCCCCCATTCATGGTCTATGTAGCGGCTCGGCTTCTCGACATGAGAAAGCAGGGGCTCAAGCTCAGAAAAGCGGTCGCGGTATTCGACGCGCACAAGACCTCCTTTAGGATACATGCTTCTCAGACGGAGCGACGTCGCGCAGGCGACCAAGCGCCGAGCGTACCGCCCCGTTCACGGCGGAGTAGTCTACACCATGTCGATAGACAGCGTCGAGAACAAGGCCGATGCCATAGGTTCCGCCGCCTGCAACGAGCCCCTTAACCAGAAAAGCTACATGGGGGACCTCGCGGCAAACCGCTCGCGTGCACCCTCGGAGCGCAAGCCCGGCGAGGGCGACGGCGGCCACCTCGTAGGCGCGCTCGGCCGAAAGGCGATAGCCATAGACCGAAGCCAGCCGCAGCGCCATGCCTGCCTGTGCAAGGGTCAGCACGGGATAGTCGGCCCCGGGCGTGAAGACGAGCGCACCCGTAACGAGATTTGCAAGCGACGTGGATTCAATGATCTCGGTGGTCACCACAGGCCGTATGAATGAGAAGTTCGCGGCAAACGCGTCGGCCTTATCGGTGCGTGCGCAGATCCACCGTGCAAGCTCTGCGGTGAGGTGATCTTGGTCCGTCGCAGCGATCAGGCCGAGCAGGGGCGTGTCCTGAGTGATGAAGGGCACCTCGACGCTCGACTCGGCGACCACGCACACGGGAGCACCTGATACCACAAGCGACTGCACGGCGGCATTAAGATGCGAGGAGCCGCAGCTCAGGACGACCACGACATCTGTATCGGGTTTCGGCGCCGCGGGTGCGGGCGTCAGCCGGCCCACGCGTACCAGTCCTGCCGTCGTCTCCGGTACAAGCGCCGCTCGCACCGAGTTGACCAAAAACGGAGTTGCGGACTCATCGACATAGACCGCCACGCGGACCGAGGCGCCGGCATCACGTCTCGCGCCAGCACCGATCCTGAGCATCTTCAGAAGCGAATCAATGGAGAGCTGCATGGTTCCTCCCCCGTCAGGCAGCTTTAGAGCGATGCCGCCAGATGGACTGCACCACACCGATGGCGAGGCACTGAATAAGCATCGAAGACGAGCCGAAGCTGATAAAAGGCAAAGGAATGCCGGTGATAGGCATGAGACCGATACACATGCCGACGTTCTCGAATATCTGAAACATCCACATGCCCACGATGCCTACGGCAACGAGCTTCAAGAACAAGGAGTCCTGCTTGATCGCGACGCGCACCGTGGAAAGCATGAGCAGCGCAAACAGCCCCAAGAGCACGACGGCGCCCACAAATCCGAAGGTCTCGCACACAAAAGCGAAGACGAAGTCGGTATGCGCCTCGGGTAGAAAGCCGGATGTGGACTGGGTGGCATTGCCGAGCCCCTTGCCAAAGAAACCGCCCGATCCCACGGCGATGAGCGATTGCTGCAGGTTGTAGGCGGCATCACTCGTATCGGAAGTGGGGTCGATGAACACGAGCAGGCGGTTCATCTGATAGTCCTTGATCAGGGAGTTGTCATCGGTGAAGATGCTGTCGATGATGGAGTCGGTCGCAAGCACGAGCGACACGAGGCCGACGACGATAGCGATGGTGGACAGCACCCATTCCTTGCGCGCTCCGCTCATCATGATGACCACCGCGCCTGAGAAGAAGACGACAAGGCCCGAGCCGAGGTCTCCCTGGATAAGAACGGCCGCGAACGGAATGAAGAGCATCGCGCAAAGCTTTATATAGTCTCTCACCGTATCGATGCGCCCGTTGTACTGCGCCCCAAGCGAGGCAATGAACGCGATGGTGACGAGCTTGGCAAGCTCGACCGGCTGGAAGGTGAGGTTGATGATGGGAAACCTGATCCATCCCGTCATGCCCTGGGCGCTCCAGGAAAGACCTGGCACATAGGGAAGGAAGATGAGGACGATGTCGGTGACAAGCAGCACGGTTGAGAGGTTGGCCAGGTTGCGCAGATCGATGCGCCACACCATAAGCATGAGCGCGCTTCCCAGTCCGATGCCCAGCAGGTGACGGGGAAACGATGCGTCCGCGATAGATTGGGAGGCCGACCAGATGATGATCGAGCCATACGCGAGCAAGCCGATCCAGGCGACGAGCACGCCGAGATTCATGGACTGGCGGAAGGAGCTCCGAGAAGTCGAGATCTTCTTGTTTACACGCTTGAGGCTGCCAGCAGAGGAGCCTGTTGCCGCTAATGCCATGGTCGCCTCCTATCTCACGCTGCTGTCGTAACCGGTTGCGGTGTCTTCAACGCCGTAGATGGCACCGAGCACGTCTCGCACCGCAATAAGAGCGGTGGACGATCCGCCGCCGCCCTGCTCAAGCACGGCCGCGACCACGTATTTTGGATCGTCGGCAGGGGCATAGGCGATGAACCACGCATATTCGTCCTCGTTGGTCTTCTCGCCGGTACCCGACTTGCCAGCGACCTCGACCGGCAGCGTGTTAAAGTGTGCCGCCGTCGCCGGCTCGGCAACGTAGATGACGTCATGAAGGCCATTTTTGACAAGCTGCAGGTCATCCTGAGAATGGATTGCTGCGGTAAGGCGCTCGCGAGGCTTTCCGTCGTTGTATCGGTAGGCGTCGCCCCCCTCCCCGTCTCGAGCGACGGCGGAGAGGAATACGTGGGGCGTATACTCGACGCCGCCCATGGCGATGCCTGCATAGACCGTTGCCATCTGCAGCGGCGTCACCAAGATGTCGCCCTGCCCGATGACGATGTTGGTCATGTCGCCAGGGTTCCACGTACGATCGGCGTCAGACCAATCCTTGAAGTACGACTCCTTCCAGGCGGCATCGGGCACGCGCCCCTCCCCTTCGCTGGGAAGGTCGACCCCCGTCTTTGAGCCGAGGCCCCAACGGCGAAACATCTCCTGAAGGCCTTCGGGGTTCTCTTCGTCATAGTAGAAGGCGTTACCGATGTCATAGAAAACCGGGTCGCACGAATGAGCGATGCCAGACTGAAGCGTCATGGTCCCATGCCCGCTATGAAGCCAGCAGCGCTTGCCCCATGCCTCGCCGTTTCCCGTCCAGTAGCCGGTGCACACCGTTGTCTGGGTCGACGTATAGGTGCCATATTCGAGTCCGGCAAGGGCGGAGAGCGACTTGATGGTCGAGGCCGACATATATTGGCCGCCGATGGCGCGGTTCAACAGCGGCCTGCCGCCGTCTTCGCTGTTGAGCTGCGACCACACGTCAGACGACACGCCGCCCACGAAGACAGACGGATCGAAGGTCGGCGCGCTCGCCATGCCGAGGATCTCGCCGTTGGTGCAATCAAGGCACAGGCAGGCGCCGTTGCCGGCGTTTTCGTATCCCGCGTTCTTCGCCGTGTCGATGGCGTGCTGCAGGCCCGTCTCGCATGCCTGCTGAATGGTGAGGTCCAGCGTGAGCTTGATGTCCGACCCGGGACTTGCGGGAACCGAACCCGCTTGGCCAAGGACGTTGCCCTGAGCGTCGACGGTGACCGTCTGCTCGCCTCGTATGCCCTGAAGGAGCCGTTCGTAGCGTGATTCGACACCAGCCTGACCCACCACGTCTCCCGACTGGTAGTCGATCGTGCCGGCGCTGTCACCGTCCTCGCTCTGCGCGTCAAGCTGCTCCTGAGTGATGGTGCTGGTATATCCAAGGACATGGCAGGCGGTGGTTCCGTACGGGTACTGGCGCTCGGTGCGCTCGTCGACCGTGACCCCGTTGAACTCCCCGGCATGCTCCTGAATATATGCCACCGTGGACCGACGCACGTCGGTAGCGATGGTATGGCGTGCCTGGGCGCCTTCGGTGTTGTCCTGAATATTTCTGAGAACGGCGACGTAGGGCATGCCGAGAACGTTGGCGAGGTGGCGCACGAGCAACGTGTCGTCTGCCAGGTCGCGATAGCCCGTTACGGCAAGCGAGGCCCTGTTGGTGACAAGGGCGACGCCGTTGCGGTCAAGGATCCGTCCGCGCGGGGCCGCAGTGGTCACCGTACGCGTCTGGTTGGTTTGCGCAAGGTTCTCGTAATAGTCAGAACTCACCATCTGCATGCTCCACAGCTTTGTGACAAGCGCGGTAAACATGGCACCGATGCCTACGGTGAGCAAGGTGAAGCGGCCCTTAAAGGCGACGCCGGGCGTATTGCCCTCGCCCTCGGACGCCTTGGGGGTGGTTCCGTTTTTTGTATCGTAGGTGAATCGACCGGAGTAGCCTCGCAAGAAGACGAGCGAACCTATGATGGCCGCCACGAGGATCACGCCGGCAACGACGACGACGAGCTGTGCGTCCATGGCGCCTCCTTAACGGATCCCCTTGAAACGCGAGCCTTTGCTCTTGACAGAAAAGCCGCGTCGGGACGAGTCGGACGTGCCGGAAGCCAAGAAAAAGGGAACGGAGACCAGCGCGCTCAAAATGGCAGTAGAGAGCCCGTGGCCTAGCAACGAATTAACAAGGTCGCTCTGAATGCCCATGATGACGAGGGCAACCCCGTAGACCATGCTCACGGCAAAGCAAAAGACCGCAACCAGACGATAGGTGTTCTGCGAAGATGCGCCGATGGCGGCAGCAGATGAATTCGCAAGCACGAACGAGCCTATCGTGAGCAAAAGGGTCATGAGCCCGACCGGCACCGATGCGGTTAGGTCATAGAAGAGCCCGCAGAGAAACCCAGCTATGACTGCCCGCGAGGCGTTGCCGGAGAAGGCGTAGACGGCAGCCAATATGAGCATGAAGTTGATGGTTCCGCCGAACAGGGAGATCTGCGGGGCAAGAGCCGCCTGCAAGAGAATCGCCACCACGGTGACTGCTGCAAGGGAGGTCTGGGACCGCGAACTTTCATGAAGATCCATGGCCATCCTTTCTACTCCCCCGTTCCCGTATCGGTTCCGTCAGCTGAAGCGTCCCCGCTTCCATCATCAGAGGTATCGTCTTGGGCGTCCCGCGTCGTACCTTGGGGCGAACTGTTGGCCTCGGCCACGTCCTCGTCGGATGCCGCCTGTTCATCGGTCAGCGACGTGATCACAAGCACCTCTTCGTTGTTCTCCGTGCTCACCGCAGACCGAACGACGATGGTGTAGTAGACCGCGTTCGACGCACGCTCCACCGAGGTGATCGTCCCCAGGGGAAGCCCCTTGGGATACACGCCTCCGATGCCGGAGGTGACGATGATATCCCCCTCGCGAACATCCGAGTCAACAGAGATGTATTCGAGCCTCAGCGTCCCGTCGGGCTGCCCCTCGAGCATGCCCTGGGCGCGGGTGCTCTGGACCATAGCAGAGATGCCGGACTGCTCGTCGTTGGCAAGACGGACGGTCGCTGTGTTCGGGGAAACCTCGATGATCTGGCCGATCACGCCGGCAGAGTTGGTGACGGGCATGTTGATAGCAAGGCCGTCAAGAGAGCCCTTGTCGATGGTCACGGTCCGAGACCATGCGTCGCTCGACATGCCGATGATGCGGGCAGCGGTCGACTGGAGGTTGTACGTCGAACGCAGGTCGAGCAACCCCTCGAGGCGCGTCGCGGTTTCCTGCGCCTCTGAGAGCTCTGCGACCTGAGCGGTGAGCTCCTCATTCTGCGCGCGAAGCTCGTCCAAGGTCTCTTGCGATGCGGTGAGGTTCGCAAAGATGTTTCCAAGCCCGTTGAACGGCGTCGCGATGGCGGCGCCGACCATGCGGGCGGGGCTGGTGATGGTGGTAACGCCCGCACGCACCGTATGGATGGGGCCCGATTCGCCCTCACGAATGTAGAACGTGAGCAACAGCACGGAAGCGATGCATAAAACAATCAACGGGCGGAAACCCGTTGATTGTCCTCGATTGTTATATCCGGTGGAGTACTTCTTCTGAGACCGCGGCAAGGACCGAACCTACCTTTACGCGTTGCTTTGTACGAATCCGCCATCGAAGGCGTTGGCCTCGAGCACACGAGCGCAGCCGTTGACCACGTTGTCGAGCGCCGTGGGGCTCACGTTCACCGATACGCCGGTCTCATCGCGCAGACGCACGTCGAGACCGCGCAACAGGGCACCGCCGCCAGTCAGCAGGATGCCGTAGTACATAAGGTCAGATGCCAGGTCGGGAGGCGTGGCATCGAGGGCGTCCTTGACCGCCTTCGTCATCTCGTCGAGCGGCTTTTGAAGCGCGCGGCGGATCTCCTCGCTCTCGATGCGCACCGTCTTCGGAAGGCCGGTGATGACGTCGCGACCGTTGACCTCGACATCGAGCTCGTCCTTCAGCGGAACGGCGGAACCGACCTTGATCTTGATGTCCTCAGCGGTGCGCTCTCCGATGGCGAGATTGTAGGCGTCGCGGACATGGGCCAGAATAGCCTGGTCGAATTCGTCGCCAGCAATGCGAATCGACTGAGAGACCACGATGCCGCCCATGGCGATGACGGCGACCTCGGTGGTGCCGCCGCCGATGTCGACGACCATGGAGCCCGTGGGCTCCTCGACCGGCAAGTCGGCGCCGATGGCTGCGGCCATGGGCTCCTCAATGAGGTACGCCTGACGAGCACCGGCCTGGATGGTGGCCTCGAAGACGGCGCGCTTCTCGACGGAGGTGACACCCGAGGGCACGCAGACGACCACGCGGGGGCGCGGGGTCCAGGGGTAACGCTTCTCAGACGCCTTGTCGATGAAGTATCGAAGCATCGCCTCGGTCACATCGAAATCGGCGATGACGCCGTCCTTAAGCGGGCGAACGGCGACGATGTTGCCAGGGGTGCGGCCGAGCATGCGCTTGGCCTCGATGCCGACAGCAAGGATACGCTCGTCGTTTTTATCGATAGCGACCACGGAGGGCTCACGGATGACGATGCCCTTCCCGCGCACCGAGACCAACGTGTTCGCAGTGCCCAGGTCAATGGCAAGGTCTCCGCCATACTGACCGAACAACATATCCATCAAAGAAAACAAGACAGCTCCCAGAACTCACAAATCGGATCTGCTGCTACTAGACGCAATGGTCCAAGTGTAGTGTACGGCGACGTCCCGGGAGGGTCACATCCCGGGACTTGCCGCAAACTCCATATGCGTGGCTACCTACTCGGAAGACGCGTCGTCAGCGGACGCACTCGAGGAGGCGTCTGAATCGGTCTCTGCGTCGAGGCTGGAATCCACAGAGGTGTCGGACTCCAGGGAGGACGAGAGGTCAGACGTCGAGTCGCTGCCCGAATCACTCTGCGTATCGGTCGCCGAGCTGTCGCCGCCCAAGTCGACGGACACGTTGCTCACGACCCAGCCGATGTGGTTGTCGGCGCGAACGAACGAGACCCGGTAGGTCATGGTGCCGCCGCGCGAGAGCTGCACCGAGACGTTGGCCGTGCTCTCCGTCATGGACTGGTCCATGGAATCGATTGTGGGGGTCGCGTCGGCGGGGATTGACGATACGAGGATCGCCTTGGCGTCATCCGTGAGCGCGGACGCGAGATACTGGTCGGTGTCCTCGCCGCTCGACACCGCTTGGAAGAGCCCCGTCAGCGTATCCTGCTGCGACGGGAATCCGAGGCCGCGCGTGTAGGCAAAGCCAAGGCCGGCCGCCGCGATGACAAGCAGGAGGAGAATCACGAGGAAGATCTTGAGTCCAAGGTGGCGGTGACGACGGCGCACCTTCATCTCGCGCTTGTCCTGCTGAATCATCTCGGATTCGGAAAGCGTGAAGAAGCCGGTGTCCGAAGGGTCGGGCATGAAGGCGCCGGACTTGCCGAGCGGGTCGAGGGGATCGATCTTGTCAGGAACGCCCGCCGACTCGGTGGCTGCCATGGCGCGCTGGGCCGAAGCCTTATCGAGGGCGTCTTGAGCGCGAGCGAGGTCGGCATTCTGCTCGGGCGTGAGCTGATAGATGCCATCCGAGGTCGCCGTGGTGAACGCATCCACCGCCTCGCTGAAACGGCCGGCGGCGCTCAGGGCCTGTCCGAGCCCCGCGTTGATGGAGCGGGTGTCGTCGCGCGGCGTGGCGAAATCGAGCGCGGTGCGATAGGACTCGATGGCGTCGCCGGGGCGTCCGAGCTTGATGAAGCAGGAGCCGAGCTGAGCGAGCGCGCCCGCCGGTGCGGGATTGGCCCCATCGATGGCGGCCTGACGATAGGCGGTTCCGGCCTCGGCGACGCGGCCGAGCGCAATCAGGGACCCGCCCATGCCGAGATAGGCCTTGTAGGGAGTTGCGTAGGTGGTGTCCTTCATCGCCTCGGTGAAGCTGCGGACGGCCGCGTCGTGGTCGCCGGCGGCGGCATACGCCTTGCCCTGGTTGGTCAGCAAGGCGCCCTTCTTGCCATATGAGGCATCCTCGAGAGCAAGCGCATAGGCGGCAGCGGCGTCATTCCACAGCCCGAGCTTCATGAGCGCGTTGCCACGAAGATGGTCAACCTCGCCTCGAACCTCGGAGGGATCTTTCACCGCTGCGAACATCTGGGCGGCGGTGGTGTAGTCGCCCGCACGATAGGCGGCGCGGGCCTGGTCAAGCAGCTGAGCGTTCACGTATCCTCCAACAAATGACGTCTATGCCTCATGTACGATCTCGACATGGCGAATCTCATCGCCCACACGCAGCGCGCCGATGACGTCGAGGCCCTCGATAGTGGTGCCGAACACGGTATAGCCCGAGTCGAGCGCGTGCTGTGGACCCAAGCAGAAATAGAACTGGGAGCCGGCAGAGTCAGGATGCTGGGAGCGCGCCATGGCGAGCGCGCCGTCAACATGGCTGTTGCGGGGGTTGGTCGCAAACTCGGCCTTGATGCAATAGCCGGGCCCACCGGTTCCAGGCATGCCGTCTGGACCGGGTTTTCCGGCTACGACGTCCTCGGGCGTCATGTCGCGCGTGTTGGGGTCTCCACCCTGGATCACAAAGCCGGGAACATAGCGATGGAACTTGATGCCGTCATAGAAGCCCATGATGGCCAGCTCGCAGAAGTTCGCGACATGGATGGGCGCGCCGTCGGCATCAAGCCGAACGCGAATCGTCCCCTTGGTGGTGTCGATCACCGCGACCTCGTCCCCCTGGACGGGAAACTCGGGTGTGTAGAGTTCTCTGCCAAAACCGAACATGGGCGTCCTTCCTCAAGTATGCAATCGCATCAATTCTAGCAAGAACAGGCAGGATGCACCACTCATACCGCTTGCGGCATTACAGGCTTGACACTAAGAGCGCTCCGATGGAGCCCATGCGGAGACGTATTGGTCAAAGAGCTCGCGTGCCGTCGAGCCGGCTTCTCGCAACGGCTGCAAGATATCGTTTTGATGGTCGCGCGCATCGGACCCCGTGCTGTAGGACAAAGAGATGTCCCAGCAGTCGCAGATCACGTCAACGCGCTCATACATCCACGTGGCGAGCTGGCGAACATGGTCAAGGTCTTCCGTATAGGCAGACCCATCGGCCAGCTTCATGCCGTCAAGCTCGTCGATGACGCCCTGGACGCTGTCGCGAAGCTCGTAGGCGCTCTTCGAGGCCTCTTCGCGAGCAGAGAGGTCTGAGAGCAGGTATGACCCGTTGAAGGTGTCGATCACCTCGCCGAGCCGATCGGCGTCGTTGAACGAGACCACCTGGTCATAAAGATCCTGCAGGCGCTCGAGAGCCTCGGCGTCGCCGAGCGTGGAGTCCTCGAGGGTCTCGGTGTCTCCCCTCTCGTCAGAGCTCCCCTGCGGCACCGAACCGCTCTCTGGAAGCTGCCGGCTGGGGAACGTCTCGCGCGCCGACGTCCTCACCCATTCATAAAACCCGGGCATGACGCCGAGCGGGTCCTGCGTGACAAACGCGGCGCCGCCCGCGATCACCGCGACGGTGAGAACGCCCGCGATCAGCCCACGCGATGGTTTAAAGCCGCGATGATAGGGGTCTTTCTTGGGCTTGTCGTCAAGCGCGGGAATCACCGTCGTTGCCGACGGGTCGAGCGAATCGGAGAGCACCGATTGCGCCGAAGCGTTTTGCTGGGGGCGCTCGGTCTCAATGGCGTCAGAGGTAAGCCTTGGAAAGCTAGCCGTGCGCCCTGCAGCAAGATCGCTCGCCGAGGCCTCGGTGGAGAGAATGCCCGGCGCGGGGCGACCGCACTTGGGACACGTCCGGTCATGCGGGGAGAGACGGGCGCCGCATCCGTCGCAGAACACGAAGCCGACGCTGGCGCCCGATGTGGTGAGCCCGCCGCAGTTGGGACACACCGTGCAGCCGTCATCTATGGTCTCTAGGCAGTGGGGACAGATCACAAGCTTCTCTTCCTCGCAAAGTCAGGCCAACTTAGTTGATGAGCGCGTCCAGCACATGCGGAAGGATGCCGCCGTGATGGAGATAGAGCCCCTCGGTAGGCGTGTCGACTCGAACCCTTACGGAGAAATCGATCACGCTTCCGTCGCGCTTGCGGGCATGCACCAAAGCATATGACGGACTGGGGAGCCCTGCGGAAAAATCCACGGGTTCGATATCAAAGGCCTCTTCGCCATCAAGCCCGAGCGAGGCGGCAGACTCGCCTTCGACGAATTCGAGCGGGATGATTCCCATGCCGATGAGGTTCGAGCGATGGATGCGCTCAAAGCTCTCGGCGATGACGGCTCGGACCCCGAGCAGCGCCGGTCCCTTGGCGGCCCAGTCTCGCGAGGATCCGGAACCGTACATCCGTCCCGCGAGAACGATGAGGGGGATTTGCGCGCTGCGGGCCGACATGGCGGCATCGAATATCGACGTGCGCTCTCCCGTGACAAGGTCGCGCGTCCAGCCCCCCGCGACTCCCGGAACAAGCAGGTTCTGCAGACGAACGTTGGCAAACGTGCCGCGCATCATGACCTCATGGTTGCCGCGGCGAGACCCGAAGGAGTTGAAGTCGGCATCGGCAACGCCATGGCTGCGCAGATAGTCGGCTGCAGGGGAATCCCCGGGGATCGCGCCGGCGGGAGAAATGTGATCGGTTGTGATGAAGTCCCCCAGGCTCACGAGCGCCCGCGCCCCCGTGATTCCCTGGGCGCCCAGCCGCTTGACGTCGTCGAAATAAGGAGGCCTGCGCACGTAGGTCGACGCATCATCCCACACAAACGCCTCGCCTTCAGGGGCCTGCAGCCCAGTCCAGGCCTCGCTTCCCGAGAAGAGCCCGTCCTCGCCGGCGGCGTATACGTCGGGTGTCACGACGTCGCGGTACAGCCGGTCGAGTTCCTGGACGCTTGGAAGCAGGTCGCGAAGATATACCGGCCCGCTCGCTCCGTCACACACCGGATCCGTCTCGAGGTCGATATCAACGGTCCCCGCAAGCGCGTAGGCAACCACGAGCGCGGGGGCGCAGAGATAGTTCTGGACGACGTCGGGCGAGATGCGCCCCTCGAAGTTGCGGTTGCCCGAAAGCACGCTCGCAAGCTCGCAGTCGGCAGCGATCTCATGCATGCCGGGAAGGACGGGTCCCGAATTGCCGATGCAGCTCATGCAGCCCCAGCCGCACACCGAGAAGCCGAGGCTCGCGAGCGGTTCGATCAAACCCGCACGGGCCAGGATGTCCGTCGTGGCATGCGACCCGGGCGCAAAGATGCGCTTGACCCACGGACGCGCGACGCACCCGAGCTCGCAAGCGCGCCTGGCCACGAGCCCTGCTGCGAGCATCATGGCAGGATCGGTTGCGGTGGTGCAGCTGGTAATGGCGGCGATGGCGATTGCGCCATGCGCGACCTTCGCGTCGCCGTCACGAAGATGGGCCGAGAATGCCTCGCCGGGATTCCGGCCATGGGATGCGAGCGTGTCACGGAAGCGGCCTTTGAGGTTTCCGATGTCCACGCGGTCGTGAGGGCGAGAGGGTCCCGCCAGCGACGGCTTCACGGCCGAAAGGTCGACATCTATGACGCGAGCATATACGACGTCCTCGGGGTCATAGCCCAAGATGCCCTGGGCATCCAGATAGGCCTCGGCGACGGCGCGCACGCCGTGCTCCCGGCCAAAGACATCCATCTGCTCGAGAACGCGCTCATCGGGCGGGAACAGCGTGGCGGTGCAGCCATATTCGGGCGACATGTTTGCGATGGTTGCGCGCTGCGTGACGCTCAGCGACGCGACTCCGTCACCGAAGCACTCGACCAGAGAACCTACGACGCCGGCGCCGCGCAAGGTCTCGGCAAACGTGAGGGCAACATCCATGGCGGTGACGCCAGGCCCCAACTCGCCTGTCAATCGGACGCCTATGACGGGCGGAACCGTCATGGTGATTGGCTGCCCCAGGGCTGCGGCCTCGGCCTCGATGCCACCTACGCCCCACCCGAGCACGCCCATGCCGTTGGCGGTAGGCGTATGGGAATCGGTGCCAACCAGGGAGTCAAAATACAGCTCAGGAAGATCGCCCTCCCCCTGCGAGGTCATGACGACGTCACAGAACCTCTCGATATTGAGCTGATGGCAGATGCCGACCCCCGGCGGCACGATGCGGACGTTTTCAAAGCTCGAGGACGCCCATTTGAGGAACGCAAACCGCTCGGCATTGCGCCCTGCCTCGATGCGGGCGTTCTCCCTCGCCGCATCAGCACAAGACGAGATGTCCGCGGTGACCGAATGGTCCACGACCAGCACGCAGGGTATCTGGGGATTCACGCGCGATGGATCGGCGCCCCGATCGCGCGCGGCGTCACGCATGGCGGCAAAGTCGACGAAGACGGGAACGCCGGTGAAATCCTGAAAGAGCACGCGCGAGGGCATGAACTCGATCTCCTCACCAGGCTTGCCGGCAAGCCCGGCTCGCACGATGCGCCGCGCCATGGCGTCACCTGCCGGGGTATGACCTAGACGTCGCAAAACGTTCTCGAGCAAGATGCGCAACGAAATGGGAAGGCGCTGGGCATCGGGAATTTGGTCGAGTGGATGGATGATGAAAGACTGACCGTCGACGTCGATCGGTCGAACGGCAGCGGTCTCATACGGCCCGTTCATGGCTATCCCCTCATGACGAACTTGCGTTGCGGCCTTTCATGCTATCGCGTTTGCGTCGCGGGACGGTGACTTTTATGCCCTGCGCTGATTTCGTAACAGAGGCTCGACGCGAATCCCTCGAACGTCCGCCGGCTCCACCGGCAGCAGCATTGGCGTCCACCGCACGGGCGGCATGAGATTCCGTGCGCTTGAGCGCTTGCCGCTCGCGCCTTCCCGCGAGCGCGTCGCGTGCCCTCATGACCGCGCGGCGAGGAGCAGACCCCGTGGAGGTAACCCTGCCGTTGCCGCCATGACCGAGCTTGACGCGCACGCCGCGGCCGAAGCCGGTGACCGAGCGCGTAACACGCTCGGGCGACCGGTCCATCTTGGCTGCAAGCTGGAAGAAGATCATCGCGCCCAACGCCGAGGTCGCCGCGACCCAGACGGCAGTCGCAAGGTCGAGACGGGCAATCGAGAAGAAGTCGGCAAAGCCAAAGATGCCTACGACAAGACCGACGACGATGGAAGCGAGCAAGGCGACCCGAAGCGGCGTGAAGGGCTGGGAGATGCGCCAAATGAGGCAGCACCCCACAAAGCTCGTCGAGATGAGGCACATCGTCGACAACGTCGCCTCGTCAGCCCCGAACAGAGCACTCCCGCCCATGTTGAGACATGCCGCGACAACGACCGCGAGCGATGCGGGAAGCGCGCGCTTGACCACGTTGGTCAAGAAGCGTCCCTCGACGCGGGCCCGATTGGACTCGAGGCCGAGCACGAATCCGGGATAGCCGATGCAGAAGAAGTTGATGAGGGTCATCTGAATCGGCTGGAAGGGATAGGGCGGGAAGGCGATGCAGATTGCCGCCAGGCCCATAGAGAACAACGTCTTCGTAAGGAAGAGGGCTGCGGAGCGCTGCAGGTTGTTGATTGAGCGGCGCCCTTCTGCCACCACCGCCGGCATGCTGGCAAAATCGTTGTCAATCAGCACGATCTCCGCGACGTTGCGCGCAGCGTCGGAGCCGGCCGCCATTGCTACCGAGCAGTCGGCTTCCTTGAGCGCGAGAACGTCGTTCACGCCGTCGCCCGTCATGGCAACGGTATGCCCCCTGCGCTTGAGGGCCTGGACGAGCTCGCGCTTCTGCTGAGGCGTCACACGACCAAACACGTGGTAGCGATCGACTGCGGCGTCGATCTTCGCGGGCGTGTCGAGGGTCGTTGCATCGACAAAGGCCTCGGCACCCGGGACTCCAACGACCTTTGCGATCGAGGATACGGTACGCGGGTCATCGCCCGAAATCACGTTGAGGGTCACGCCCTGCTCGGTGAAGTATCCGATGGTCTCGGCGGCAGACGAGCGAATCTCGTCGCGAATGGTCACAAAGCCCACCGGACGTGCCGAGCCGATCATCTCGCCTTCGTCGGTAAAACCGTCGACCCGCGCGACGACCAATACGCGACATGTATCCGCAAGGCGGGCCACCTGAGCCTCAACCGAAGCATAGATATCCGGCTCGAGAACGAATTGTGCGGCACCCATGACAAACGAACCGGCGTCGAAGGCGGCGCCGCTCCACTTTTTGGCGGAGGAGAACGGCACGACGGCGAGGGCGTCGGCAACGGGGACGCTCCTATCGGCATAGTGGTCGAGCAACGCCTTGCACGTCTCGTTGGCGTCGGCAGAAGTCGCCCGCGCGATGTTCGCAAGGGCGAAATCGAGCACCGACACGTCGTTCGGGATGCCATCGAGCGAGCGCGCCTCCCCCCCATCGACGGCGACGGGATAGGTGCCCTCGACCTCCATGCGCCCCGAAGTGATGGTGCCGGTCTTGTCGAGGCAGAGAACGTCTACGCGAGCAAGCGTCTCGATGCAGTAGAGCTGTTGGGCGAGGACGCGGCGGCGGGCCAGGCGTATCGTCGCGATGGCGAGGACGGACGAGGTCAGCAGCACAAGCCCCTGCGGAATCATGCCGAGCAGCGCACCGACCGTGGTAAGAAGCTCGGACGACGGCACGTGCCCGCGCCCAAGCTCTTCCATGGCCCAGCCCACAAGGCCGGGATCCGGCGAGCCGGCGCGGATGTAGGACTCGTTGAGGCTCGAGAAAAACAGCGCGAGGCCCAGCGGCACCATGACCACGCTTGCAAAGCGCACGATTGCGTTCAGCGAGTTCATGATTTCGGAGTTGACCTTCTTGACGTACTTTGCCTCGTTGTTGATCTTGGCCACATAGTTGTCCGCACCCACATGGACGACGCGGGCATAGACGATGCCAGAATCGATGAAGCTCCCGCTCATGAGCTGAGAGCCCGGCGTCTTGCGGATCAAGTTGCTCTCGCCGGTGAGAAGGCTTTCATTCACCTGGGCCTCGCCGGTGACGACTTCCGCATCCGCGGGAATCTGGTCGCCTCGTCCCAGCTTGACCAGGTCGTCGAGAACGATCTGGTCAAGGTCGAGCTCCACCTCGGAGCCATCGCGAACAACCGTGGCTTTCTTGGTGGCGAGCAGGGTGAGCCTATCGACCATGCGCTTCGATCTCAGCGACTGAACGACGCCGATGAGCGTATTGAGCAAAACGATCGCGAGAAAGGTAAGGTTTTTCCAGGAGCCGGCGATGATGACCAGAACGGCGAGGATGACGTTGATCAGGTTGAAGAGCGTGAGCAGGTTCTCAAGCAGAAGCTCGCGGACCGACTTCGTCTTGAGCTCCATGTTAACGTTCACCTTGCCGGCGGCGATGCGATCGGCGACCTCGGCAGACGACAAGCCGCGTGCGGGCCCGCCGGCGGCCGTCGCTGTCTGCGGCCTTTCCTCCGTCGATGCCATGCGGCACCTCCCCAAACCAAATGCTGTCATTCAACACAACAGACGTTAGTATGCCCCAAACACCCCGAAAGAAACCGTCTCTGCGGAACAGCATAGACACCCCAGGCGACATGAAGCGCCCACTTTCCCCCAGATTATCGGGCGCCTGTGCGGAGCGCATGCTTTTTGTGGCGCATCGAGACGTTTTGGGTATAATGGCTAAGCAACACGTCCCATTAGCTCAGTGGATTAGAGCGTCTGCCTCCGGAGCAGAAGGCCACAGGTTCGAATCCTGCATGGGACACCAGGCCGTTCCGAGCCCGGCGTCTTTTTGACGCCGGGCTTTTATCATCGGAACACCCATGTCGGCGGCGCTTCCATGCTGCTCGAAGTGATGCACGCACCATCCGTAGCGTGGAACAGTCCGTATCCGGCGATAAGGAATGGGGCGCACGTGGACTCCGGATCTTTTTTTCGCCCGCGCCGTCCAGCCATCAGCGCACCAAGCGTTAAGAAATGTTATCCAGACGCGGCGCGCATGAATCGCGCGGTCGATTAGGATACACTCTATCCACTTGACCCGTTAGAGCTCCAGCATCTTGCTGTCTAGGAGGACCATATGATCGCCATTCTTCGCAAAAACGCTGCCCCCGAGGCCGTCGACCACCTCATCGGCTGGATCGAGAAGAAGGGCCTCCAAACGCACGTCTCACACGGCGAGAACGAGATCGTCATCGGCTTGGTGGGAGACACCACCAAGATCGACCCCTTCCTCCTTGAGTCCATGGACATCGTCGAACGCGTTCAACGCGTGTCGGAGCCGTTCAAGAAGGCGAACCGAAAGTTCCACCCCGCCGACTCAAGCATTGATTGCGGGTTCGGCGTGCACATCGGCGCCGGCGAGTTTCAGGTTATCGCGGGCCCCTGCTCCGTCGAGGGAGAGAATCTTATCCGCATCGCCCGACAGGTAAAAGAAGCGGGCGCCACCATGCTTCGTGGCGGTGCATACAAGCCCCGCACCTCCCCTTACGCCTACCAGGGCATGGGACCTGCGGGCCTCGACCTTCTGTGCGAGGCGCGCGAAGAGCTCAAGATGCCCATCGTGACCGAGATCATGGACCCGCGCGATATCGACGTCTTCTTAGAAAAGAAGATCGACGTCATGCAGATCGGAGCGCGCAACGCGCAGAACTTCCCGCTCCTGAAGGAAGTCGGCAAGACGAAGACCCCCGTCCTGCTGAAGCGTGGCATGTCGGGCACGATCGACGAGCTGCTCATGGCCGCCGAATACATCATGAGCGAAGGCAACGACAACGTGATTCTCTGCGAGCGCGGCATTCGCACGTTTGAGACCCGCACCCGCAACACCTTTGACCTCAATGCCGTGCCGGTGCTCCACTATCTTTCGCACCTTCCCGTCGTGGCGGACCCGAGCCATGCGACCGGCTACACGCGCTATGTCGAGCCGATGGCGCTCGCGGCGACCGCCGCGGGGGCGGACGGCCTCGAAATCGAGGTCCACGACGACCCGACGCACGCGTGGTCGGACGGCGCCCAGGCGCTCACGCCCGACCAGTTCTGCGACCTCATGCGACGCATCGCCCTCATCCGCGAGGCAATCGCGCCCGAAGCGGCAGCCGAATAGGAGCGCTCGCCAATGGAACCCAAGCAGGATAGCCTTGAGACGAACCGCATGAGAGGCGGAGACATCCAGCCAGCCCCGACCGGGCATTCGATTCCACGCCGTGTCGGCGTCGTGGGCCTGGGGCTTATCGGCGGCAGCTTTGCGCGCGCCTATCGCGCGCACGGCTGGGACGTGCTCGCCTGGGATACCGATGCGGACACGCTCGACGCCGCTCGGGTCGAGACGGTCTCCGGCGTCCTCGACCAGGCATCGATCGCCAGCTGCGACCTCATCGTGCTTGCGGCATATCCGGCCGCCTGCATCGCATGGCTGGAAGACCATGCAGGGCTGCTTGGCGAAATCTCGCGCGAGGGCGCGGGCCCGCTCGTCATCGATACCGCCGGCATCAAGCGACAGGTATGCGAGCGGGCCTTTGCGCTTGCCGAGCAGCACGGCTTCGCCTTTTTAGGCACCCACCCCATGGCGGGCACCGAGCATTCGGGCTTCGCCCATGCGCGCGCCGACCTCTTTGTGGGGGCGCCCCTCGTGCTCGTGCCGCCGGCTCTCGGCGACATAGAACGACTTCAGCTCCTAGACAGGGCAAACATGCTCCTTGAACCCGCCGGCTTTGGCTCGGTAAGCGTCACCACCCCCGAAGAGCATGACGCCGTCATCGCGTTTACGAGCCAGCTGGCCCATGTGGTCTCCAACGCCTATGTCAAGAGCCCCACCGCCCGCGTTCATCACGGGTTTTCCGCAGGAAGCTACCGCGACCTCACCCGCGTCGCCCACCTGAACGCACCCATGTGGGCCGAGCTCATGTGCGCCAACGGCGAGAACCTCAGTCGAGAGATAACCTGCCTCATAGGCGCCCTCGACGCGTATCGAGAAGCACTCGATGCAGGAGACCGGGATCGCCTTCGGATGCTGCTTGCCGACGGCGACCGCATCAAGCGCTCCCTCGATGATGACAACAGGCACTAGACGGAAGGACCAACGACCTTGCAGACCATACGCGTGAGCACAGGCAGGCCCTACACAGTCCATGTAGGCACCCGCCTGCTCGAACTGTCGGGAGAGATGATTCGCACCGCATGCGGCGGCGTGAAGGCGGTCGTGGTCACCGACACCAACGTCGGCCCGCTCTATGCCGGCATCGTCGAACGCAGCCTGTCCGAGGCCGGCTACGATGCCTCGACCTATACCTTTCCTGCAGGCGAGGAGCATAAGCGCGCCGACACCCTGATCGGCATCCTCGAATACCTGGCCGCAACAGAGCTCACGCGCGACGACGTGGTGGTTGCTCTTGGCGGCGGCGTGGTCGGCGATGTCGCCGGCCTCGCGGCGGCGACCTATATGCGCGGCTGCAAGCTTGCCCAGATGCCCACGAGCCTGCTCGCCATGGTCGATTCCTCGGTAGGCGGCAAGACCGCCATCGATCTGGAGGGCGGCAAGAACCTGGCCGGAGCTTTCTGGCAGCCTTGGATCGTCCTCGCCGACATCGGATGCCTGGGCACCCTCTCGCCCGAGCAGTTTGCCGACGGCTGCGGAGAGGTCATCAAGCACGGGGTGATATCCGACCCGGAGCTCTTCTGCGCGCTGGAAGAAGCGCCGCTTACCTATGAATTGCTGCTGCAGAGCCTCTCCACGGTTGAGGCGATCGTAGCGCGCAACATAGCCATCAAGCGCAATGTAGTCGAAGCCGATGAGCGGGAATCCAACCTGCGCAAACTTCTGAACTTTGGACACAGCATGGGCCATGCCATCGAGGCATGCTCCCGCTATCAGCGCGGACACGGCTCCTGCGTCGCCGCGGGCATGACGATGATCGCTCGTGCGTGCGCACGCAACGGCATCTGCTCCGAAGAAGTCCCCATCCGCATCGAGAGCCTCTGCGGCCGCTCAGGCCTCGACACGGCCTGCACCTTCACAGCCGATGAGCTCTATGCGGCCGCCCTCCACGACAAGAAACGGCGCGGAGGGCACATCGACCTCGTCGTCCCCCGCGCCATCGGTGACTGCGTCATCGTTACAACCCCGCTCGAAGAGTTCCGCACCCTGATTGAAGACGCCCTTGCCGCCTCGGAGGTAGACCGATGATCGCCCGCATCACGCCTGCGCCCCTTTCCGGAACGGTCCCCGCGATCGCTTCCAAGTCCGTCGCGCACCGCCTCATCATCGCGGCAGCCCTTGCCGACCGGCCCACCCACGTCCTGTGCAACACCACCTGCGACGACATCGAAGCGACGGCGGGCTGCCTCGAGGCGCTTGGCGCCCGTGTCGAGGCGGTCGCCGACGGATTCATGGTCACCCCTGTCGCCGCAGAATCCGATCGCCCCCACGCCCCCACCCTTGACTGCAAGGAGTCTGGCTCGACGTTTCGCTTCATGCTGCCCGTGGCCTGCGCGCTTGGGTCCGAAGCGATATTCACGGGAGCAGAACGCCTGGGGCAGCGGCCCATCACCGCGCTTACCGACGAACTATTTGCGGCGGGCTGCGATTTTGACGGAATCGGAGGGTTCCCCCTCCGCACCCACGGACGCATGCGTCCGGGCAGGTTCCAGCTTCCCGGAGACGTCAGCTCCCAGTTCATCTCGGGCATCATGCTCGCTGCCCCCATCTTCGGCCATCTGACCGAGATACTTGTCACGGGCCGCATCGAGAGCAAGCCATACGTCAACCTCACCATACAGGTGCTCAAGAGCTTCGGAGTGCGCATCGAGACCGAGCGGATCGCCCTGGCAGACGGCACGCAGGGGACGCTCTTCACCGTCCCCGACGTCGTCTATCGCTCGCCGGGGACGGTTCAGGTCGAAGGGGACTGGTCCAACGCCGCCTTCTGGCTCTGCGCCGGAGCCATGGGAGGAAGCCCTGTCTGCGTGGACGGGCTCTCGCTTACCTCGGCCCAGGGAGACCGCAACATCCTTGCCGCCCTCTCGCGGTTTGGCGCCGGCGTCCGCCGTTCTACGGACGCGGCGACGATCCAGCCTGACAAGCTCGTCGGCTTCGAGATGAGCGCGCAGGATATCCCCGACCTCGTACCGATCGTCGCCGCCGTCGCGGCGCTCGCCGACGGCACCACCGTCATCCGGGACTGTAAGCGGCTCCGCATGAAGGAGTCTGACCGCGTGGCGACCGTCACCGATACGCTTTCTAGGCTCGGCGCCGATATATCCATCGACGAGGACTCCATTGTGGTGCGGGGCAAGCCGCAGCTGGAAGGCGGTGAGGTGGATGCCCATAACGACCACCGCATCGCCATGATGGCAGCCATCGCTGCGACCCGCTGCGCGGGAGAGGTCACGATTCGCGGGGCCGAGGCGGTCAACAAGTCCTATCCGCTCTTCTTCACCCACTACCGCCAGCTTGGCGGGCAGGTCAGCTTTGAGGAGGGTCGCTCGTGGCATCAATCTACGGCAACGTGCTGCATCTAGGCATATTCGGTCAATCCCATTCAAACGCCATCGGGTGCACCCTGGACGGCATCCCCGCCGGCATTCCCGTTGACGAGCAGGAGCTCCAACGCTTTCTAGACCGTCGTGCGCCGGGACGCAGCGACACCGCAACCACTCGTCGAGAGGCCGATTGCCCCGAATTTCTTTCCGGCATCACCGATGGCCACACCAACGGCGCACCCATCGCCGCGATCATCCGCAACACCAACACGCGCTCTCAAGACTACGCCGAGCTCCGTCGTGTGCCGAGGCCGGGACATGCCGACTATCCTGCGCGCATTAAGTACCGCAACTATCATGACGTTGCAGGCGGCGGCCATTTCTCCGGACGCCTGACCGCCCCCTTATGCATCGCGGGCGGCATTGCCCTCCAGGCCCTTGCCACCCAAGGCGTGCGCGTTGCCGCCCATATAGCCAACTTGGGCCCTGAGGGGATTCCCGACGAGCCTCTGAACCCCATGGATCTTGACGAAGGCCAGCTTGCAGGCATTCTTGCACATGAGTTGCCCTGCATCGACGCCGGCGCCGCCGCGCGCATGCACGAGGCCATTCTGGCCGCGAAGAACAACCTCGACAGCGTCGGCGGCGTCGTCGAATGTGTCGCCTATGGCATGCCGGCAGGCATCGGCGACCCCATGTTCGACGGCATCGAAAACCGCATCGCCCGAATCGCCTTCGGGATTCCCGCCGTCAAGGGCGTGGACTTTGGGGCGGGTTTTGCTGCCGCCTACCTGCAAGGAAGCGAGGACAACGACCCGTACCGCATCGTTGACGGGGCGGTCCGCCCCATCACCAACCGTGCCGGAGGCATCCTGGGCGGCATCACCACGGGCATGCCCATCGTGTGGCAGATGGCGGTGAAACCCACCGCATCCATTGGGCGGACGCAGCAAAGCGTCGACCTTGACGACTATGAAGACGCCGAGCTCAAGGTGCGCGGCAGGCATGACCCCTGCATCGTGCCCCGTGCCGTTCCGGTTGCAGAGGCCGCCTGCGCCCTCGCCCTGCTCGACGCCCTGCTTGAGGACGCCGCTTTCAAAGTCGCGCCCCCGCTTGAGAAGGCAGATCGCAACGAGCGATTTATGGGCGCGTGACGTCCCGATGCCCGCGGCGCGACGCTAGAGATGCGGGATGGGATGTCACGCGAACCCCATGGGCCGCCGTGCGGCCCCAGGCCCTCGTCAGGGGGCGGCTTCCAGATAGCACTACATACAAGGAGACCATCATGAGCCTTGACGCCATTCGCGAGGAAATCGACTCCATCGACAGCCAGATGCTCGAGCTTTTCTGCCGCCGGCTTGACTTGGCCGCAGACGTTGCAGCCGAGAAGGCAAAAGACCATAAGCCCGTCTTCGACCCCGCCCGTGAGCGCACGAAGCTGCTGGACATCGCCCAGAAGGCTCCCGAACGGCTCCAGCCTCAAGCGGTGTCGCTGTTCTCGCTTCTCATGAGCATGAATAAGGCCGAGCAGCAGCGCCTCCTGCATAGAGATGACGACTCGAGCCTCTCCGCGTCTGCGCGCGCCTCCCTCAAGCCGATCGATGAGCCCTTCCCCGCCACCGCCATGGTTGCTTGCCAGGGCGTTGAAGGCGCATATAGCCAGATTGCGGCAACACGCCTGTTCCATGTTCCTGGCATCGTTTATTTCAACACGTTTGAAGGCGTCTTCCGTGCCGTGCGCGACGGCTTGTGCGACTTCGGCGTCGTGCCCATTGAGAACTCTACCGCCGGCTCCGTAAACGCAGTCTACGACCTGCTTGCCGAGTATCGCTTCTCCATCGTTCGCTCGCTTCGCCTCAAGGTCGACCACAATCTACTTGCAAAGCCCGGCGTCAAGCTCTCCGATGTGAAAGAGGTCTTCTCTCATGAGCAGGCTGTCGCACAGTGCGCGGACTATCTCGACGGCCTCGGCGTCAAGGTAACCGTCTATGAGAACACCGCTGAAGCTGCGGAGTTTGTGGCAAAGAGTGATCGCCGCGATGTGGCCGCGCTCTGCTCGCGCAGCTGCGCCGATCTCTACGACCTCTCCATCATCGATGAGGACGTCCAGGATTCCGATAACAACTACACCCGATTCGTCGTCATATCCGCCGAGCCGATGATCTACCCCGGAGCGACCCGCACGTCGCTCATGCTGACGCTTACGCATGAGCCTGGTTCCCTCTATCGCGTACTCGAGCGGTTCTATGCCCTCGACATCAACCTTGTGAAGCTTGAGAGCCGACCGATTGCCGGACGCGACTTTGAGTTCATGTTCTATTTCGACCTTGATTGCCCCGTAGGCACCCAGGCTCTCGCGACGCTTCTCGACGCGCTCGACGATGTCTGCGAGCACTACACCTACTTCGGAAGCTACACGGAGGTCATGTAATGACTGACGCCGCCTTCGGTTTGCTGGGGCGCACGCTTGGGCACAGCTATTCGCCGCTCATACACCAGCGACTCGCAAACATCGAGTATCACCTCTTTGAGCGTGAGCCCGATGAGGTCGAGTCCTTCTTTCGCTCCGGAACGTGGCGCGGCATCAACGTGACCATTCCATACAAGCGCGATGCGGCCGCCTTGGTCGATGAGCTCACACCGGTTGCCAGGCGTCTCGGAAACGTCAACACCGTGACACGTCGACCCGACGGCACGCTCTTGGGCGACAACACCGACTATGCCGGCTTTCGCGCGCTGGTCACATCGCTTCACATCGACCTTTCAAACAAGGCCGCACTCGTTCTGGGCGGAACGGGCGGTGCAGGCACGACATGCATGACAGTTCTCGAGGACCTTGGCGCGAAGGCCGTCGCGGTCTCGCGCAGAGGCCCCGTCACGTACGACGACCTTGACGCCTACGCCGACGCGGCGCTCATAGTCAACGCGACGCCCGTGGGGATGTATCCCGCATGCCCCGCATCCCCCGTATCCCTTGACGCCTTCTCTGGCCTGAAGGGAGTCATCGACATCATCTACAACCCGGCTCGCACCGCCCTCATGATGGAGGCCGAACGGCGAGGCATTCCCACGGTTGGAGGCCTGCTCATGCTCGTCGCTCAGGCGGCGGCGGCAGACGAGCACTTTTGTGGCGTCAGGCCTGCATGGGATGCCGTCCGCTCGCTAACCGACGAGCTCTTCCACCATGAGCAGAACATCGCCCTCATCGGAATGCCCGGGTCGGGCAAAACCCGTGTCGGCCAGGCGATAGCGCGAATGACGGGTCGCAAGCATGTCGACATCGATTGGGAACTTGAAGAGCGCATGGGAATGTCCTGCTCGGATTACATCACGTCGCGAGGCGAGGAGGCGTTTCGCAGAGAAGAGACGGCGGCGCTGCGCGACGTCGCGGCGAGGAGCCGGCTGGTGATCTCATGCGGCGGCGGCGTGGTCACGCGGGAGGAGAACTATCCTCTGCTACACCAGAACAGCCGCATCATCATGCTGGACCGCCCCCTGCAGGAGCTGTCCAGCAAGGGAAGGCCCATTTCGGCGCGCGACGGCGTCGAGCATCTTGCCCGGGTGCGCATGCCGCTCTACCGCGCCTGGAGCGATGTGGCCGTGTCCTCCGGCCCGACGCCAGAGGACACGGCGCGAGCCGCCATCGAGGCGCTCAAAGTTTCTACGACGCAGGAAGGATCGGCATGAAGGCCCTTGTAATCAATGGTCCAAACCTCAACATGCTCGGCATACGCGAGCCAGACATCTATGGGCGCGAGACGTACGAGACCCTCGTCACCCTTTGCAAGGACGCTGCGGCAGACCTTGGTTTCGAGGCCATCGAGGTGTATCAGTCGAATCATGAGGGCGACATCGTCGACAAGATCCAGTCCGCCCTGGGAGCCTACGACGGCATCGTCATCAATCCTGCCGCCTACACGCATACCAGCGTGGCCATTCTCGACGCCTTGAAGGCCGTTGCCATTCCGACAGTCGAGGTGCACATCTCCGCCGTCGAGACACGCGAGAGCTTTCGCCAGGTGTCATATGCAGGGATGGCATGCTTCGCCACCATCACGGGAGAAGGCCTCGCGGGCTATGCGCACGCGCTGGAGCTCCTCTACGCCAAGCTATCAGCCTAAAGGGTTCCAGCGCCTTCAAGCATCTGCTGTGCATGTGCCAGCGAAGCCTGGGAGGCATCGCCCGAAAGCATGCGCGCTATCTCATGGACGCGGGCCTCGCCCTCAACCCGCTCGAGCCGTGTCTCGGGAACATCACCGTCCACCTTGCGCACCACGTAGTGCGTAGTGCCCATAACGGCGACCTGAGCGAGATGGGTGACGACGATCACCTGGTGCGTGCACGCAAGATCGGCGAGCACCGAAGCGAGCGACCGCGCCGTCGCGCCGCCGACTCCGGCATCCACCTCGTCAAACACAAGGGTATCCACCCCGTCCGCCTCGCCCAAGACGACCTTGCAAGCAAGCATGACGCGGGAAAGCTCGCCGCCTGAGGCGATGCGGCGCAAAGGCCTGGGAGTGAGGCCTGCGCCGGCACGATACAGCAGCTCGCATGAGCACGGGCCGTCCTCGCCCCATCGAGGGCGCGGCAGCGGCTTGGACTCCCAGACAAGCTCCGCCCTGCCCATCTCAAGGCGAGCCATCTGTTTGCCGACCTCTCGACAAAACCGTGGCGCAGCTTCATTGCGGCGACGCGTGAGCGTCTTGGCGGCGCGTGCGAGCTCCGCCTCTGCGGCATCAAGGGTCGCCTGCGCCTTGTGAACGCGAGCATCCGCGTCATCAACCAGGCTCAACAGCTCACGAGCCTCGTCACGCGTCTTCAGGACGTCGTCCATCTTCGGCCCATACTGGCGCAGAAGGCCCTTGAGCGCAGAGAAGCGCTCTTGCGCGCGCGCGAGCTCCTCGGGGTCGAAATCGACCTCGTCACGATATCTCCGCAGGTCTGCGGCCACGTCCTCAAGCGTGATGGCGGCACCCGTAAGCGCATCGGCAAACTCGCCGAGCCTGGCGTCGACCGATCCCATGCGCGCAAGTTCAGCAATCGCGGCATTCAGGGGGTCGAGGGCTCCCCCCTCCCCTGAAACGAGCTCGCTCGCCTCATGGGCGGTCGTTGCGAGCACCTCAGCGTGCTCGGCTCGGGGCAAGGTCTCCTCAAGCTCCTCATACTCACCCAGTTTAGGATCGATCTCCTCGATGCGTTCAAGGGCAAAGCGAGCCTCTTCGAGACGTGACCCCTGCGTACGCGAGGCCTCGGTCACGCGCTCGAGCTCTCGAGCGGCGAGACGGGCCTCTCTCAAACGGAGCAGATACTCTTCCCTAGCTCTGCGGACCGGCTCTCCCGCCCACGCATCGACCATGTCGACATGGGAGGCGGCATCGAGCAACCGCTGATGCTCATGCTGACCGCAAAGGTCGATCAGCGGCGACACGCGGGAGACAAGCTCGCGCACGCCTGCGATCTGCCCGTCGATGCGCACGCGGCTTCGCCCATCTGCACCTAGGCGTCTCGTCACGACCATTCCCTCGGCGTCGCGGGCGTCGCAGAAGAATCGTCCGGTCACGGTGGCCGCAGCCTCGCCTTGACGAACCTGCGACGCATCGGCACGCTCTCCCATGAGCAGCTTCAGGGCGGACAGCAAGGCGGTCTTTCCCGCACCGGTCTCACCGGTAAGCACCGTCAATCCGCTGCCCGGGGCAAGCGTGCCCTCATGAATGAGGGCGAGATCATGGACCTGAACTTCATCAATCATGACGACGCACTCCGTAGAACACGCGAGAAACCGAGTTATAAAAGCTCTCGGGGCCGTAATCCAAAAGCAGTATGTCCGCCTCGCCGCGCCGCACGACGACGCGCTCGATGCACCCGTTGCAACTGACATACTGTCCGTCGATGGCGATCGCGGGGACCGAGGGCCGGTCGCGTGAAAGGGTGATCTCGACCACGTCCGAGGGTGAGGTGAGAAACGCCCTGGCCTGGATGGTGTGAGGCGCGATGGGGACGCACACCATGCCGGTGTAGTCTGGACTTACGATGGGCCCGCCCGCAGAGAGCGCATAGCCCGTCGACCCAGTTGCGGTTGAGACGACGACGCCGTCACCGCGCAGGCGGTCGATATGGTGCCCCGACACCGTGATGTCGAACTCGACCATGTCAGAGAGCGGGCCGCGGGTAAGGGCAAGGTCATTCAGGCCCTCGGTGCGCACGACCTGGGTCGAGCCGTCATCGCAGACCGCCTCGACGTCACAGGCCAAGGTCGCCCGCCTGCTGACATGGAGCTCGCCGGCCAGAGCGTCCTCGACCACGCCCAGAACGTCCCGCTCTTCGGGGCTTGCCGCTGTCAGGAATCCCAAATGGCCATAGGAGATGCCGAGGATCGGGATTTCACGCCTGCCAACGATGCGCGCGGCGCGCAGCAGCGTGCCGTCGCCACCGAGCGAGATCACCAGATCGGCGCCATCGATATCGGGCTCCGATGCCAAGCCGTTACGTTGGTCTGCAGCCCATGCGACATCATAGCCATGTCGAGAGAGCCAAAGCTCGAGCGACAGGCCGCTCTCGACAGCCTCGTTTTTGTAGTAGTTGGGAACAAGAAAGACCTTCATGAGCGCGACCCTTCAATCGCATCTTCAAGCGCTTGCCTCAATTCGTCACGGGAGGCCGGGTCGGCGCCCTTTGTGCCGAGCAGGAAGAACTCGTGGTTGCCCTTCGCACCTGTGATGGGAGATGCACAGATGCCTTGGGGAGCAAATCCCACACGGACAAAGAGATCGACCGTATCTAGGAGTACGCGGCGCCACACCGCGGGATCCAAGACAACGCCGCCCTCGCCCACCTCATGAGAATCCGCCTCAAACTGGGGCTTGACAAGCGTTAGGAACGAGCCGGAATCATCGAGGACCTCTGAGACGGATCCGATGACGTTGCGTACGCTCGTGAAGGAGACGTCGCAGACCGCGAGCTGGCAGCACGACTCGTATCCCAGAGCGGGCACCTCGGTGATATTGGTGCGCTCGAGAAGCGTGACACGTCCGTCCTGCCGAAGCGACCAGTCGAACTGAGCCCTGCCGACATCAACCGAGACCACGCTTGCGGCTCCACGTTTCAGCAGGCAGTCGGTAAATCCCCCCGTCGAGCAACCGACATCGAGGCAGGCAAGGCCGGAGGGGTCCACCGAGAGGGCGTCAAGCGCTCCCTCGAGCTTGAGGCCACCTCGTCCCACATAGGGAATCCGCCCCTTCACATGGAGCGATATTCCAGGTTGGACCTTCATGCCGGGAGAAGTAAGCCGCTCGCCGCCGGCAGAAACAAGACCTGCCATGAGCGTACGAAGGGCATCCGCGCGATCGGCGCAGATGCCCTGTGCAATCAATTCGTCATCGAGGCGCACACGCTTGACCGATGCCATGTCATCCCTGGTCCTTGGAGCCTGAAGGGGCAGCATCCGACCCATCAGACGTGTCAGCCGGCCCCCCTGCTTCCGCAGCTGGCACAGGGTCTGCGCCCTCCTCAAGAGCCTGGGCCTCTCGCGGGCTCAAATCAAAGCTATCGACTAAATCGACAGCCTTCGAACCGAGCGAGATCGCCTCATCGAAGAGGTCGAGGCTTCGCTCGAGCGAGGTGTCCTTCGAACGCACGGTAGCAATGATCTCATCGAGACGGGCGGTTATGTCGTCGAAGGTATGTACCGTCGACTCCGGCATGCCTACTCATCCTCTTTCGAGGACGAGGAGCCGGACGCCTCGTTGGGGCCTGCCGCGGAAAGCGGAAGATTCTGCGAGCGTGCGATGCGTCCAAGAACGCCATTCACAAATGCCGCAGAGTCATCCGTGCCATACGCTTTAGCGATCTCAACCGCCTCGTTGATCACAACGGCGTCCTCGACCTTCTCAGGTGCGAAACGCATCTCATACACGGCAAGACGCAGCAAGTTGCGGTCGGCTCCCGGCATGCGAGAAAGCGCCCAGTTCTGAGAAACCGCACGCAGCGCAGCATCGATGCGAAGCATGTTCTCGCTGCAGCCACGGGCAAGCTCGGCGGCATACGGGTGAAGCGGACCCTTTGAGATGAGGTAGTCCCCGGCAAGGACCGTCTCAACCGAGACGCCGAGCGCCTCAGCCTGGAACAGGAGCTGCAGGGCCTGGCTGCGGGCCAACGTGCGGCCGCGGTCGACTTTCAAGCTCACGCGCTACTCCTTGGGAAATACAAGACCATCGATGCAGACGTCGATGCGCTCGACCTCGACGCCGACCTGGGCATCAATGCCGCGCAGAACCGCCTCGCGAATGGCCTCGGCAAGCTTCTTGAACGGATAGCCGAAGAAGACCACGGCGTGCACGGTCAAGACGAGCTTGTTGCCCTCGACTCGGGCCTCCAGTGCGGGCGCCGCGGAAGGAGCGCGCGTGGAAAGCATGGAGACGAGGTTGGTGGCGAGGTCCTTCACGCCCACCGACGCGACGCCCTCCACCTCTTCGGCGAAGCGGGATACAACGGCAGTCAGAACATCGGGAGAGATGCCAATACCGTCAATGAAGATCTCCTGAGACATGAGCTCCCTCATTCCCTCGAACGTATGCGGATACTAGGAGACGCGAGAAACGAACTTGCCGTCACGCGTGTCGACCTTGACCTTCTCGCCCTCGTTGAGATACATGGGCACCTGGATGACGGCGCCGGTCTCAATGGTCGCAGGCTTGGTAGAGCCCTGAACGGTGTCGCCCTTGAAGCCGGGGTCGGTCTGGACGATCTCGACCTCGATGAACATCGGCGGATTGACGCCCATGAGCTCGTCGTCTGCATAGAGCAGCTGGCAGACGTCGTTCTCCTTGAGCCACTTGGCGTTGTCGCCAATGAAGTCAACGGGGACGGGAACCTGGTCATAGGTCTCCATGTTCATGAAGTAGTAGTGATCCCCGTCGTTGTAGAGATACTGCATCTCGGTGGTCGTAAGGGTGACGCTCTCAAACTTGGTGCCAGCGTTGCAGGTCTGCTCAACCACGCGGCCCGTCTTGAGGTCCTTGGTCTTATAACGCACGAAGGCGCCGCCCTTGCCAGGCTTGACGTGCTGGAACTCGACGATGGTGCACACCTTGTCCTTGATGCGCAGGCCGATGCCATTCTTGAAGTCAGCGGTGGTAATGCTAGCCATGGTTACCTTTCTTATCTCGCGCCTTGGGCGCATGAATGCAATCTACAAAAGTATACTCTCAAACGCCCGTGGGCGCGATGCAGCTCGCGCCCACGGCAGTAAATCCACGCGTCATGACCTGACAGGGCACGCCCTCGCTCGACTAAGAGCACGGCCCCATGGCAGCACGCGAAGCTGTTAGCAATCGATAATCTGAAGCTCGTGCGGGCTCTGGGTGAAGGGCTCGAATCCCTTGTCTGTCACGATGCCGTAGTCCTCCAGGCGAACGCCAAACTCGCCAGGCAGATAGATGCCAGGCTCGATGGTTACCACGGAGCCCTCGGCAACCGTGTTGTGAGCACGACCGAAGTTGGGCAGCTCGTGAATGTCGATGCCCACGCCGTGGCCAAGGCCATGTCCATAGTAGGCGCCGTAACCCGCCTCGCCGATAAGCTTGCGAGACAGCTCGTGGATCTCGTTGCCGTCGATGCCGGCATAGACGGCCTTGGCGCATTCCTCATGGGTATGACGAACGATGTCGTAGATTTCGCGCATCTTGGAAGACGGCTCGCCCACGCTAACGGTGCGGGTCATATCCGAGTTGTAGTCGCGATAGCGCGCGCCATAATCCATCAGGACGAACTCGCCCTTCTCAACCACCCGATCGCTCGGGATGGCATGCGGGTTCGCCGCGTTGGGGCCGGCTGCGACAATCGATCCGAAGGCGAGGCCGTCGGCGCCGTGCTCGTACATGAAGTTCTCAAGCTCGATGCGGAGCTGCTTCTCAGTGAGGCCCGGGCGAATGAAGCCGAGCATGTGCTGGAAAGCCGCATCGGTAATGGCCTGCGCCTTCTTCATGAGCTCGACCTCCTCGGCGTCCTTCACGGCACGCATGCGACGAAGGTCGCCGTGCAGCTGGGGCAAGCTGCAGACGATGGATACGTCTTCGAGCGAACGCACGAGGCCCGTATAGAAAGAAAGCTCGGTGGTGTCCTCGATGGCGACGACGTGGCAACGTGAGTCGCGAGCGCGCTCAGCGACCCAGCGGAAGATATCGATGACCCGCATGTCGAGCTTCCAGGTGGAACCCTCGGGCAGATGTTCTTCGAAGGTGTTGAAGTATCGGGAGTCGGTGTGCAAATAGGTATCATCGAGCGTGATGAACGCGGCATGCGGGAGCTCGCCGGTGAAGTCGAAGACCCCTTCGGCACCCGTGAGCCAGCGCAGATTCGCCTCGTCACGAACGACGACGGCATCGTAGCCGCGCTCCTCCATCATGGCGCGGACGCGGGCGATGCGGCCGACGGGGCCGGAAATTGATGCTGCCATAGCAGTCCCCTCTTTCTTCTAAAGGAATTCTTCCAAGCGACAGGATACTCCTCTTGGAGAGACCGTGCATGGAACCAACGCGGGCATGCGAACAAGCCTATTCGACCGCTTCGTCCCCTTCAAGAAGCTCCGCGCGCGAGGCGACATATGCCGAGGCATGGCGGACAAGCACATCGTCGGTGACGGCCGTCAGGCGGATGATGCCCGGATTCTTTGGCAGCGCGAATAAGAGACGGTTTGAATAGCGAGCATTAGCCCCCTTCAGCGCATCGATGAAGCGGTCCACATCGAGCTTGAAGGGAAGCTCCTCGATTCCGAGGTCGTCGAAGCGGTCGTCCTGCTCGAAGACGGCGTCGACGTCGAACTTCGCCGCCTCGACGGCGAGGCGGGCTTCGAAACGCATGCCTTCGGCAAGCAAGACATGCCAGGGCACGCCCCCGCCCAAGCATGCGCGAAGCGCCCGCGCGCAGGTGAGGCCATACTGAAGGGCATTGCGGGCGGAAGGGTTTGCAGCGGTGACGACCGCCCGTCGAGCGAGCTGGGCGGCAGCCAGGGCATCCACATAGGCACGGGAATCGCCTTCGACAAGCCGAGGCACGAGCTCCCCCATCCGATCCCACGAACGACGGCTGTCGGCGAGAAGCGAGCCCATGAGGTAGACGTAGCCGCAAGCCCTCTCCGAGAGCGACGACTCCGTAACAAAATCGATGTCGCATACGACAAGCGACGGCTCGGGCGTCATCCAGGCCACGCCTGACACGCCGCCGGCAGACAGGGGCTCCATAGACGTCGCGACGGTGATCATGGCATCAAACGTGGTGGGAATGAGCGCGCAAGACATGCCGCCGCACCAGAGCTTCGCAGCCAGAGAACCCACCGAGCAGGCGACCGCACCGCCAGCGCACACCAGCACGTCGTCACGCGTGGCGCCCATATGTCCCAGGTCTTCAAGTACCGACGTGACCGCACCCATGGATTGCAGCTCATCGCCATCAGGCAAGACGATTCTCGTCACCGTAAAGCCCGCATCGACAAGCTCGTGCCGGATCTCGGTTTCAAGCTCTGCCCCAAGCGAACCCGCCGCAACAAGCGCCGCGCGCTTGGGAAGGCCGACGGTACCGCGCACCATGCGAGACAGCTCATCCAAGGCACGAGGGCCCATACGCACATCGACGCTTCTCGACGAGAAGTTAAGCAGCTGACGCCGTACCGTCACAGCAGACCACGCTCCAATAGCAGCTCCGCGCACTGATAGGAGACCTCCTTGAACGAACGACCGCGGATGTCGATCGTGAGGTCTGCGGCAGCCTGATAGAGCGGCCTGCGATGTTCGAGCAGGCTCGCGGCATGTTTTGGCGAACGAAAATCCGGTCGTGCCGCATAGGACCGAATCTGCCGGAGAGAGTCATCCAGGTCCCCGTCTAGATAGACGCAGAACCCCATCTCACGCATGAGCCGAATGTTCTCGGGCGTCTCGACGACACCGCCGCCGCATGAGACCAGCAGGCTCCGCTCGCTTCGCAGGGAACGAAGGGCCTGGGTCTCGAGCTTGCGAAAGTACGCCTCGCCGCGGGTGCGATACATGGCGCCGACCGACATGCCCGCGCGCCGCTCGACAAGCCGATCGGTGTCGACGAAGCGGCGATTGAACAGGGAGCCGAGGTTCCGGGCGAGGGTCGACTTCCCCGCACCGAGAAAACCGATGAAGAAGACATGGTCGCAGCCGCGCTTGACGCTCTCAGGCATCGGCTACTCCTCGCAGGGAACGCCCTTGAGCGCCCGACGCTCAAAGATGCGGAAGATCTGCGTGTACCACAAATCGACCGTGGTCTGCGGCTTTACCAGGATCGAATCGATTCCAGCAAAGTTGCCTGCCCAGACATCGGTATAGAGCTGGTCGCCCACCATGACGGCCGCATCACGCGGAACGTCTAGATGCCGAAGGGCGCGCGCGAGCGCGAATGGGAGGGGCTTTAATGCAAAGCAGATGGACCCAAGCCCCAGTTCGCTCGCCGAACGCTCAACCTGGTCGCGATGCCAGTTGTTGGAAACCATGTAAAGGCTGAAGCCTTTCTCTCGGGCACGGTCGAGCCAAGAGGCTACCTCCGCCGGGGCCGTTGCGCGATCACGTGGTACCAAGGTGTTGTCGCGATCCAAGAGAATGGCACGCTTGCCCTGCGCCCACAGATCGTCTAAATCTATCCGGTCGACCGAGGCGACATACCGCCCGGGAGAAAAGATGCTCATGAACGTGAATCCAAATACTCCTGACGATTCGTGAGGAACTCGTCGTAGGTCTCGCTGAACTTATGCGTGCCGTCGTTGGCACTAGACAGTACATAATACAGGTACGAGGTGTCAGCGGGGTTCACGGCGGCCTGAATCGACGAGATACTCGGAGAACAGATTGGTCCAGGCGTGAGGCCGGTGTTTTGATAGACGTTGTACGGCGAGTCGATCTCGAGGTCATCGTATGTGACGGACTGCGAACCGCCTCCGCGGGCATACACGATGGCGGCATCGATCTGAAGCGGCATGTCCTCATCGAGACGGTTGTAGATGACGCTCGCGACCATGGGACGCTCGTCCTCGACTGCCGTCTCGCGCTCCACGAGCGACGCAAGCGAGATGAGCTGCTGAGAAGTGAGGCCGTTGGCGCCCGAGGCAAGGTCGATGTCTGCGGTCTCGATCTCAAACTGATCGAGGAGCGCCCGAATGATGTCGTCCGCGGTAGGGGTTCCGGAGAAGCTGTACGTCTTGGGATAGAGATAGCCCTCGAGGGAATCGTCATAGGCGCCCTCTAGGAAGGGGTAGTCGTCAACATAGTTTGACGCCTTTGCCTGCTGGAGGAACTCGTCGGCCGGAATGCCGTAAACCTCCTCCACGCGGGCAGCGGTCTGCTGAACCGTCAGCCCCTCTTGGATGGTGAGGCTCACGCCCTCGACGTTGGGACCGTCGATGAGCTGCTGGACGACCTCGAGCGGATCTTGGCCGGTGGTAAACAGATAGTCGCCAGGCTTAAGCAGCGCATCGGCGTTGAGCTGACGAACTGCCGCATAGTAATCCTGGGGGTCCTCAATGACATGATTGGTGGATAGCGTAGAGGCGATCTGGTCGCCGGAGGCACCTTCGGGGATGTTTACCTGGACTTCTTGGCCCGCCGCGACCGCAGGCTCGGAAGAGCCGACAAACAGGGGCGTCACCGCCGGCAGCACGACGCCCATCACGACCGCAACAGCAAGGACGGCAACGACGAGGGCGATGACGACGGGGACCGGGGAGCTCTTCTTACGCTGGGGAACCTGGTAGGCGCTCGCCACGGGCCGAGGAGCCGGCCGCGTTCGAGATGCCCGGGAGGCATGCGTAGCGAAACGTCGGGCGCTCCCTCGAGACGTGGAGGATTGCTTGAAGCGAGTTCCCGCCGGACGAGCAGTTGGCTGGGTCTGGGTGCGACGCGCACCGCTGCGAGCAGGCTGATTGGAACGATGGGAAGCGTTAGCCACGAGGTCCCCTCCACAAAAGGCGAAAGAATCTTATCGATTCTGTAGTGTACCTCAGTGACCCCTCAACCTTAAAGTTTCCATCGAACCTTGAAGGATTATCAGACTCCTAGCGACGATGGAACAGGCCCGTGATACCTGACTTCACCACATCGAAAAATCCAAGCGAGCGCAGCAGACGGTCTGCGGGTACATGCTCGCGAACGGCACGGAGCGTGCGCTTGTTGTCCTTGGTGGAAAACGCAAAATGGCCGTTCGACTTTGTGAAGATCGCAAAGCGTGGGATCCAGCGCCCGCCAAACATCACCGAGGCAGAGACATAGTCCACCTCGTCCCAGGGGATTTGAACATAATCCTCGGGATTGCGCTCGTTATAGAACTCAAACGCCTTATCCCCCACCATGACGTTGCCGTAGGTGGACAGCCCCGCAAAAAACGTTCCGGGAGTCGTAAGCTCAACGGTGGAGTTCTGAGATTGTGCCATGGTCACTCGATCCCTTTATGTCGAATACAGAAAAGGCGGGGTCGCGCCCGACATGCCATAACCGGCACGAGCGAGCGCGAACCCCGCAACAACCTGCAGGCGCAGGCAATGCCCAGGTAATTAGAGAAGGCCGATGTAGTGACCGACGATACCAACGGCAAACATGCCGATGATGATCACGATCGGGGAAACCTTCTTCTTGAGCAGCCAGCAGCACAGCAGCGTCACGCCCACGGCGGCAAGGCCGGGAATGAGCGAGTCGAGGTTAGCCTGAAGCGTGGTAACCTTCTCAACCTCCAGACCGGTGGAGCCAAGGGACGCATACTGCGAAAGCGCGCTCTTGATGGCGTCCGCAACGCCCTGGCCGCCCTGGCCGGCAGTCTCGGCGATGGCATCCCAATCGATGTAGGCGCCCTCGGACTGCGTAACCGTGGAAACGACGGGCGCGAAGGAGATGGACACCCAGCGCTCGACGAGGCCGCCGATGACGAACATACCAAGGATGGAGGCACCCTCGGTGATCTTGCCCATGAGGCCGCCAGAGAGGTCCTCGGTGATGGAGGTGCCGAGCTTGTAGCCAAACTCCTGGGTGTACCACTCGAAGACGAGGCGGATGACGTTCCAGGCCACGAAGAAGAGGACCGGGCCCATGATGGAGCCGCCCATGGCGAGCGAGGCGCCAAGGGCACCCAGCAGCGGGCGAAGCGTGAACCAGAAGACGGGGTCGCCGACGCCGGCGAGCGGGCCCATCATACCGACCTTAACGCCCTGGATGGCTGCGTCCTCAACAGGGGCACCGTTTGCGCGGTCCTCCTCGAGGGCGAGGGTGACGCCGATGACCGGGGAAGACACATACGGATGCGTGTTGTAGAACTCCATATGGCGCTTGAGCGCGGCAATCTGGTCGTCTTTGTTGGTGTAGAGCTTCTTGATCGCGGGGATCATCGAGAAGCACCAACCGCCGTTCTGCATACGCTCGTAGTTCCAGGAGCCCTGGAGATACTGGTGACGGAACCAAACCTGCAGACGGTCGCTCTTAGAGAGCTTAATCTTGTTCTCTGCCATTATCTGTCTCCTCCCTTCCTACTCGTAGTCGTCCAGAATGTCGCCCAGCGGGTCACCGGACCCACCGCCGACGCCGCCGCCCTGCTTGGCAAGCTCCTTGAGGCCAAGGTAGATGAGGGCGAGGGAGATGCCGATGACACCAAGGGCGATCAGCGTGAGCTCAGAGATGGCAGCGAGGCAGAAGCCCAGCGCGAAGAACGGCCAGACCTCCTTGGTCGCCATCATGTTGATGACCATGGCGTAACCAACGGCAGCGACCATGCCGCCGCCAATGGACATGCCATCGGAAAGCCAGGCGGGCATCATGTTGAGGGCGCCCATGACGGCGTCAGAGGGAATGAAGCAGAGGGCGGCTGCCGGAATGGCGATACGAACGCCCTGCATGCAGATGGCGATGATCGACCAGACATCGATGGCGAGGAAGTCGCCGCGGGCTGCGGCGCCGTCCATAAAGTGGACCACCGGAATGGCGAGCGTACGAACGATCATCGTGAGGAAGAGGCCGGCCACGGACAGCGGCACGGCCACGGCGATTGCCGTGGAGATGGCGGTCGCCTGGTCGGCGCCATTGCCAACAGCAATGACCATCAGAATTGCCGAGGCAACAGACGCGAGCGCCGCGTCAGGCGCAACTGCTGCACCGACGTTTGCCCAACCGAGGGCCATCATCTGAAGCGTGCCGCCCAGGATGATGCCCGCCTCGAGTTGACCGCTCACCAGGCCGATGAGCGTGCACGCGACGAGCGGCTGATGGAACTGCCACTGGTCCAGAACGCCTTCCATGCCGGCGAGGAAGGCAACAATGACAATCAGGACGATTGTAATTACCGACATGTTTCCCTCCTTTTTATGCCTGTGCGGCCAACTCGGACTTGGCCTTCTTCATCATGCCGTCAAACGACTCAGGCGAGTCGGCAGGAACCTTGCGGACGTCGAACTCGATGCCCTTGGCGGCAAGCGCCTCAAGGCAGTCGACGTCGGCCTGATCCATAGCGATGGCGTTGGTGACGACGACCTTGCCCACCGAGTGAGCCATGGAACCAAGGTTGACCTTCTTGATGTCCACGCCGCCCTCGATGCACTTGAGCAGGTCTTGGGGCGTCTCGAAGAGAAGCATGGCCTTGGTGGCGCCAAAGCGCGGGTCCTTGGCAACGTCGATCATCTTCTGGATGGGCACGACGTGAGCCTTGACTCCCGGAGGCGCGGCCTGCTGAATCATGGTCTTGCGGAGCTCGTCGTGCGCGACGGCGTCGGAGACCACGATGATGCGGTCGGGACCGGTCATCTTGGTCCAGGTCGTAGCGACCTGGCCATGGAGCAGACGGGTATCCACGCGGACGAGCACGAACTTGATATGCCCGTCACCGAGCACCGTGCCCTCGGGGATTGCGCCGGCAGGCGCGACGGGCGCCTCGACGACGGCCTTCTCCGTCTTGGGCTCCAGATCCTCAGGCTTCACGCGCACGCCGTCGCGGGACTCGGTGATGAGACCGGCAGCGATCTCGTGAGCGGTCGCATCGGGATTCATGCGCAGCGTATAGGCGGTGATGACCATAGGAAGGTTCATACCAGTGACCGCCACCCACGTCGGATGCGAGTCGAGAAGTCCGTTGATCTGGTTGAAGGGCGTACCGCCCCACAGGTCGACCAGGAACAGCACCTGCTCTGGGTCTGAAAGTGTTGCCACCTCCTTCTCGATCTCGGCCCTCAGGTCATCTGGTCCCATGCTCGGCTGCAAGCTGACCGACACGACGTCCGGCTGATCGCCGAAGACCATCGAGGCCGTCTGCTTGATGCCCGCAGCAAGGTCGCCATGACTTGCAAGGACAATACCTACCATACCTACCTCCTTAGCTAGAGAGGTTACATTGTGGTCCGCAGAGACGTCATGCCTGCCATCCACAGACCGCATATAATTGTATAGAAATGATGAACCGTGGGCCGCTCATTCTCCGTGAACGGTAGTTTCCGCAGGTAGATGCGTTTCGGTAAACGGTCTTTACAGACATTCGTATTTGTGTATTTATACAGCCTCAGCCGTAAAAAATGACCGTTTACAGGCACTTTTATACCGTTCACGGTGTCATGAGTATATTGTTCTCAAAAGTGGTAATTGAACCGATCGCACAGCGCCTGTCGCACGCCAAGCTTCCAGAGGTCGGCAGACGCCTGTGCGAGCACGCCTCTGCTCGCGACAGTTCGCACTCCTTAGAAGCGCGCTCCTGCCAGATACAAGAAAAAGGGCTGCATGCCACCCGTCAGTGACATGCAGCCCTTGCGATGAGAGCTCTCGTTTTAGTCGGCGCGCAGCATCAATTCCGTCGCTGATCAAGCCAGGTCTGCAAGAACAGGCTTGCCGCCACCATGTCGACCTTGCCACGCATGTCGCGCTCGCTCATGCCCTGCTCGCGCAGAATACGCTTCGCCTCACGCGAAGAGAGACGCTCATCGACAAACTCGAGAGGCAGCCCGCAGGCATCGGCTACGGCACGCGCAATCTTCATGACCCGCTCGGCCTGCGGACCGTCCTCCCCGCCGAGGGTCTCAGGACGGCCGCAGACGAGAACATCGGGCTCATAATCCTCCAAGATGCGCCTGAAGGGACGCGCCATGCCTGCGACCTCGGCCGCAGGCAAGACCTTGACCGGCATGGCGACCCTGCCCGAAGCATCGGATGCCGCAATGCCGACACGGACCTCGCCGATATCAAGAGCGAGCGCGACCATCGTTTATAAGCCCAGCATCTCGCGGGCGGCAGCGAGTGCGGCAGGAATGCCGTCAGCATTCTTTCCGCCGGCCTGAGCCATGGTGGGACGGCCGCCGCCGCGTCCATCCACGCAGGGAGCGATGGCCTTGATGACGTCGCCCGCCTTGAACCCGCTCGCGACCGCGTCGTCGGTTGCGGCGGCAAGAAGCGCGGGCGTTCCCTTTTCCGTAACGGTAGCAAGCACGCAGGCAACGGGAGCGGAAACCTTCTGGCGAATGGTGTCCCACACATTTCGAAGCTCGGCGCCCTCGAGACCGCTCAGCTGAGCGATGACCACCTTATAGCCGGCTGCATCAACCGCTCCGTCGATAGCGGACCCGATGGCGTCCGACGAACCCCCCGTAAGCGCAGCCTTGAGTTTCTGGTTTGCCTCGCGCAGGTCCCTCTGAAGGCCGGCGATGCGAGCGGGGACTTCGTCGACGCGGCATTTCAAGGATGACGCGGCGTCAGCAAGAAGCTGGGCGCGCTCCTCGAGATACGCCACCGCGCCCTCACTCGTCACCGCTTCGATACGACGGACATTGGAGCCCGTAGAGGACTCGGAGACGATTCGGAAAAGACCGATCTCGGCGGTGTTGTGCGCATGCGTGCCGCCGCAAAGCTCGCGGGAGAAGGGACGCTCTTCCTCTCCAACCGATACGACGCGCACCACGTCGCCGTACTTCTCGCCGAAGAGCGCCACGGCGCCAGCCGCCTTCGCCTCCTCGATGCCCATCACCCGGGTCACGACGGGCTTCGCTGCAAAGATCTCGCGATTCACCAGCTCTTCGATGCTCTTGAGCTGCTCGGTCGAAAGCGCCTCGAAATGCGTGAAGTCAAAACGCAGGTGCATGGGGGCGACGAGCGAGCCCGCCTGGTTCACATGCTCGCCAAGGACCTGCTTCAAGGCGGCGTCAAGCAGATGGGTCGCCGTATGGTTGCGGCGAAGGAGCTCGCGGCGATGGTGGTCGACCGCGGCGCAGACCGCATTTCCCTCGGCGAGGTTTCCGCCCTCCGCCACGCAGACGTGCGCATACAGGCCGTTGTGAACCTTGGTGTCGCTCACCGTAAGGATGGTGTCGCCCATGGTGATGACACCGGTATCGCCCATCTGGCCGCCCATCTCGCCGTAGAACGGGGTGCGGTCGAGCACGACCTCGACCTCATCGCCGGGGTGTACGTTGGCGACCCGCTCGCCCCCGCGCACCAAAGCGAGAACGCGGGCGCCCTCGAGCGTCTCCAGATCGTAGCCGCAGAACTCGGTTGCGGGAAGCTTGTCAGAAAGCTCGGTCCATACGTCGTTGAAGGTGCCCCAGGCATCCCCCTTCACGTTGGCGCGCGCACGCTCCCTCTGTGCCTCCATCTCGCGGTTGAAGCCGTCGATGTCCACCGCATGGCCGGCTCCCTCGGCGATCTCGACAGTGAGGTCGATCGGGAAGCCGAACGTGTCATGGAGCATGAAGGCGGCGGCGCCGTCAAGTGCCTCGCCTTCCGCGAGCTTGGAAAGCGCCTCGTCCAGATATACCCGGCCGTTGTCGAGCGTGGTGGAGAAACGCTCCTCTTCGGCATTTACGATGCCCTGCACAAGCGCGACGTTTTTAAGAAGGTCAGGGTAGGCGTCCCCCATCAGCTCGTTCACCTTGTCGATGAACTTGCCCAAGAAGGGCCCGTCGACGCCAAGCAGGCGGCCATGGAAGACGGCGCGGCGGAGAAGACGGCGCAAGACGTAGCCGCGCCCCTCGTTTCCGGGAAGCACCCCATCAGAAATCAGGAAGTCGACCGAGCGGGCGTGGTCGGCGATGATGCGCAGGCTGCGGCTAGGCCCGGTGTAGTCGTCACTCACGTAGGTGGCCCCGGAAATCTCCTCGCCGAGCTTGATGAGCCCCTGCATGATGTCGCTGTCAAAGAATGAGCTCTTGCCCTGCATGATGGCGCTCATGCGCTCCAAGCCCATGCCGGTATCGAGGTTGCGATGAGGAAGCTCTGGCATAGAGCCATCCTCCTGGCGGTCGAACTGCGTGAACACGAGGTTCCAGTATTCGAGGAAGCGGTCACAGTCGCAGCCAGGCGCGCAGTCAGGACGGCCGCAACCGACATGTTCGCCCATGTCGTAGTAAATCTCAGAGCAGGGACCGCAGGGGCCCGTGGGGCCGGCGGCCCAGAAGTTGTCATCCTCGCCAAGACGGGAAATATGGCTCTCCTCGACACCCAGCTTACGCCAGATGTCAAAGGTCTCGTCATCATCGGTGAAGACGGTGAAGTACAGCCGCTCGATGGGGAGCTTGAACACCTTGGTTGAAAGCTCGAGCGCCCAGGCGCAAGCCTGCTCCTTCGAGACGCCGCCGAAAGAGAAGTTGCCGAGCATCTCGAAGAACGAGGCGTGGCGGCCGTCGGCACCGATGATGTCGATGTCATTGGTGCGCACACACTTCTGGCACGAGGTCGCCCCGATCTCGCGCATGGTCTTCTTGCCCTGGTAATACTCCTTGAATTGGTTCATGCCTGCGTTGGCGAGCAGCAGCGACGGATCGTCGGGCACGAGCGAGGAGCTGGGATAGAGCTTGCAGCCCTTGTCCTCAAAGAACTTGAGAAACGCTGAGCGGATCTCTGCGGTTGACATGATGGGTCGGTCTTCGGTCATGGGGTATTCTCCTCAGAAGCACACGTTGAATCCTAGTGACGTAAACGTACAGAAGGATAGCATGCCCTGCGTCCTTGAGGTGCGAGGGAGCGGCGTTGCATGGATTGTGCGGAGATTGCCCCACTATCGTCCGTCATCCTCGCGGCTCTCGTCTGATGGGCAGCCGTCCTTCCCATCGGGAACCGAAGATGAATCTTCGTGGCGGTCGCCTGCAAACGGGTTGCGGAACATGCCCGTGGCCGAAGGCTGAAGCGACGCGAGGCGGCTCCAGGGATTATCAAGCTCAGGTCGAGGCATCGCCTCAGCATCTGGCGCGGTGTCCTCGTCAACGATCTCCGACTCGGTCACGAATGAGTCGTCGCCCAGCGCGTCATACGCAGCGACGGGAGCGCCTTGGGCATCCCGATACGGGGTTCCCTGGAATATCGCACCGTCATACGCAACAAGCTGGCGCTTCGTGCCGTTTTCAAAGTAGAAGATGAACAGGCCCTTCAGGGCGGCACACAGGGGGATGGCGATGACCATGCCCAGAGCGCCCAAGAGCGCGGAGCCGACAACGATCGCGGTGAGGCTCATCGCGGGGTGCACCGAAACTGCGGACTGCATGATCTTTGGCGAGATGACGTTATCGGTGATGTTTTGGGCGACTGCAGCCCATATGAGCGTCCAGAGCGCCGTGAGCGGATCGGAAATAACCGCAAGCAGGACCGCAACCGAGGCAGAGATCCAAGGACCGACCACGGGGATGAGGTGCAAAAGTCCGGTAAGGACCGCCATGAGGCCCGCATAGGGATGGCCCACGACGAGAAAGCCGACGAAAGCGAGAACTCCGTTGATGACGGAGGTGATGACCTGGCCGCGCATGTAGCCACCCACCGAGCGCGACAGGATCGCGACCATGAAGCGATAACTCGTCGCACGCTCCTCCCCGACGATGGTTCCCACCTCGCGATGGATGGTGGGGTAGTCGCGGGCAAGCCAGTAAGCAAGCACGAGCCCTAAAAAGATCACAAAGAGCTGCGAGGCAAAGCCCGAAATAAAGGGGAACATCCCCTTGCCGACATCGCCGGCGAGCTGGGCGACAAAGTCGGACGCCACGTTGGCCAGCGAGCCCAAGGCCGAATCAAGCTGCGTCGCCCAGCTCGACTCCGAAAACACCTTGAAGTCATTTGCGACGGTCACCACCCATTCGCCAAAACCACGAAGCTGCGACGGCAGGGCGGTGAGAACATCGACGACCTGTTCGACGAAGACGGGGGCGATGACCAGCAGGAGGCAGAGGATCGCGGCAACGACGACGACCAAGCCCACCAAGGCGCCAACGCCGCGGGGAACGCCGTGATGCTCGAGCATGTTGACGATCGGAGAGGCAACGAAGGCAACAAGCGATCCCACGGCAAGGAACTCAACGACGGGAGCCAGAACGCCGAAGACGTTGAGAATCGCGATGCCGATGATGATTGCACCGACGACGATCCACACGCGCAAGGCGATGGGGGCAAGCGAACGTATCTTGTTGGTATCGGCCTCGGCGTGCGAGGGGCTTCCCTGCGTGCTCATGCTCGTGCGATGACTCCCTCAGGGTCGATCTTGTCCTGAATCTTCTTAAGCGTCCGACGCAACAGGCGTGACACCTGAACCTGGGAAATGCCGAGCTGCTGCGCAATCTCGATCTGGGTCATGCCTTTCAGGAACCTCAGCTCGATGACCTCACGCTCACGCGGGGAGAACGACTGCAGCGCCTCTTCGATGACCAAGCGGTCGTCGGTAAAGCTGAGCTCGTTGTCCTCCGATGCATAGCGATCGATGATCGACGGCGCATCCTCTCCCTCGGACGAGCCGGTTCCCTCAAGGGGCACCGAGCTGTAGGCAGAAGAGGACTCCATGGCCTCGAGCACTTCGTCGACCGAAGCGTCAAGATAGTCTGCGACCTCTTCGATGGTCGGAGAGCGCTGCAGCTGGGTCGTAAGCGTGTCGGTAGCCTGGTTCACCTTCGCGGAAAGCTCCTGAAGGCGTCTCGGCACTCGCACGCTCCACCCCTTGTCACGGAAGTGGCGCTTGATCTCGCCCAAGATGGTCGGCGTGGCATACGTGGTGAACTCAAGGCCCCTGCTCGGGTCAAAGCGATCGATCGCCTTGAGCAGGCCCAGATAGCCGACCTGAACCAAATCGTCGATCGGCTCGCCGCGATTCTTAAACTTGTTTGCCAAAAACCGCACCAGGTTAAGGTGGGACATGACGAGCTTCTCGCGCGCGTCCATGTCTCCCTCTTCCTTATACCTGCGGAAGAGCTCTCGCGTCTTCTCCTTGTCCCAGGCGGTTTTCGTGGACTGTGTTCGTTCAGCCATATCACACATCCGCCTTGAGTTCGAGGTGCAATCTCGTGGGATTCTCATCTTTCGCATACGAGTCGCACACGGCAGTAAGGATAAGGTCGGCGTAAGCGGCCTCGGGGGCCCCGTCTACAGAGGCCAGGTCGACCTCACCGAGATCGAAATCCATCGAGACGTGCTCGGCATCAACGTCAAAGGCTATGCGAATAGCCTCGTCGGGCTCAACCGTGCAAGCATAGATGAAAGCCTCTTCCGCAGCCATGCGGAGGTCCTCGATGCGATCGACCGACATGGACGAAAGTGCCGCGACATTCGCCGCCGTCATGCGCACAAGGCGAGCGAGGCGCGGCTCGCAGCGGACCTCAAGCTGAATGCGCTCCGCAGAAGCATTAGGCATGGGAGTTCTCCTTTACATCGGCGGTCGGCTCGGCGCCGGTCGCAGGGGCGTCATCGGTGGCAGCATAGGTGAAATATCGATCCGGTTGCGACGGCTTTGGCGTCTCAGAAGGCTCAACTGAAACCTCCCGTGGCCCCGCGGGGGCATGCGATGCGGCGGGAGCAGGGTTAATTGGCTCCTCGAGAGCGGGCGTCTCTTCATCACGCGGCTTGAACTTGCCGATAATACGGTTCACCACGCCCGTGGCGGAGTCGGTAATGCCCGAAACGGCATTTCCAGCACTCGCCGCGGCGCCCGTCACCGCAGAGACGTCCCGTACAACGCCTTCGACCTCAACAAGATTTGCGGAGAGGGCGTCGACAGCGACGGTGGCGGACTTGAGCAAGGGCTCAAGCTGCGCAGCAGCAGGCTGCAGCTCGCCAGCCGCATCATCAAGATGGGCGATGACGGGACGCGCCTCGACGATGGCCTCGTCAAGGTGCCTCAGCACGGGCTGGGCATCGGCGGCGACCTGCTTGAGCTCGACCACCACATCATCGACGCCGTCCATGGTCTTATCCATGCGACCGACGGCACGGTCGACCTCGTCAAAGGTGCCGCGCGACCGGCGAACCGTGAGCGCCACTTCAATAACCGCCCAGATGGCGACAAGCGCCAGGACAATGAGAGCGATCTGCAGCGGATCCATGCTGCCTCCCCTACAAAAAGCGGCGATTCATCGCCGCGACCTCAACACAACTGAGCTAATACTACCCCATGCGTCGACTTTGAGTCGTTCGGGCAAGCTCGCCCATGCCTTCCGCAGACCATACCACTCGACCGAATAGTCATCCTCCGCCTTTTGAGATCCGGCATGTCTACCGATGTCTACCGTGAAGGGGCTCCCTTCCCCCGAGGCGCCTGCTCGAAGCGCCACTGCTCCCAGCCGCGCCCCGCTGGCTTCCAAAACGCCCCACGCTCCAAACCCTCTGGAAGATAACGCTGCTCGACCCATCCCTCGGGATAATCGTGCGGATAGAGGTAGTCGCCATACTCCTCCGAGCCGGGACGGTGCCGGTCACGCAGATAGCTCGGGACCTCGCGCTGCCCGCTCGTACGCACGTCTTCGAGCGCAGCGTCTATGGCCGCCTCGCAGGCATTGGACTTGGGTGCGAGCGCATTGTAGATCGCCGCCTGGGCAAGGTTGATGCGGCATTCGGGGTATCCGATCACCTCGGCCGCCTTGAATGCGGCCTCAGCAACGAGAAGGGCCTGGGGGTCGGCGTTGCCGATATCCTCTGATGCCTGGATCATGATGCGTCGCGCGATGAACTTTGGATCCTCACCTGCATCGATCATGCGTGCAAGCCAATATACCGCGGCATCCGGGTCGCTGCCACGCATGGACTTTATGAACGCGGAGATGATGTCGTAATGCATATCCCCGGCCTTGTCATATGAGAGTCCTCGGCGCGGATTCGCGGTCGTCACGTCATCGAGTAAGATCGGCACCGCCTCGCCGGCTTCGCGAAGCGCATCCGACTCAGGACGCAGAATGGCGACCTCGCTTGCAAGCTCGAGCGTGGTCAGAGCGCTGCGTGCATCTCCTGCAGCAAGGCGGCAGATTGCAGAGACGACCTCTTCGTCAGCGCAAAACGCCCCCGCAAGACCGCGCTCGTCCGCGAGCGCCCTCCGAACGAGCACCGCAACGTCATCATCTGACAGATAGCCCAGCTCCACCACGCGGCTGCGCGAGAGCAGCGCCGAGTTAACCTCGAAGTACGGGTTTTCGGTCGTCGCGCCGATCATGACGACGGTGCGGTTCTCGACGGCATGAAGCAATGCATCCTGTTGCGAGCGAGAAAACCGATGGATCTCGTCAATGAAGAGAATGGTTCTCCGGTCGAAGGCCATAAGGCGGCGCTGCGCCTCGTCGATTTCGCGGCGCAGATCTTTCACCGTACCGGTCACGGCTGAGACCTCGACAAACTCGCTGCGCGTATGCTGGGCGATGATATGCGCAAGCGTCGTCTTTCCGGTTCCGGCTGGGCCATAGAGTATCACGCTCGACAATACATCGTGTTCGATTGCCCGCCGGAGCCATGACTCGGGTCCGACCGCTTTCTTCTGACCAACGTATTCGTCGAGCGATTCAGGACGCATGCGCACGGCGAGCGGGGCATATCGGTTGCGCTTCTCCTGCTCGCCAGCGCTGAACAAGGTTTCCATGTACGACGGTCCACTCTCTTTCTCAACACTACGGTCTGCACCGCGATATCAACGCTCGTTGATATAGGTGCGACGCGGGAATCTGATCTCAGGGAACAGCTTTGTCGCAAGCTCGGCAAAATATCCGTCGCTCATGCTTGCGATATAGTCCACCACGGTCTGGTGGGGATCTCGTTCCCACTCATAGGTTCTCCCGTAGTGCGCAAGATGCTGCTCGATGCGAAGAATATGGTGCCGATAGATATAACTCGACTCGTCACGATCGAGAAGGTCGGCGAGGCAGCGCTCATACATGAGCTCGAATGCACGTGCCAAAACCGCCGCGCTCTCCCCTTCTATGCCGCTTGCCCGATAGATTTTTGCATAGTTTTCCGCTTTGGCGCGACGAATCTCCTCAAACAGCTCCTCGCTCATCTCGATGCGATCGCGCCCATAGCTATGCTCGATGATATCCGCCGAGGCATGGGAGAGAATCCAGGAGTTATAGGCCCCGCCGAGGCCATCTTCAAAAGCGTCCTCGTCAAGCAGGCCTGCAGCGATCGCATCCTGCCGATCGCGCCCCACATAGGCGATGATGTCGGAGATGCGCACCACGCAGCCCTCGAGCGTCATGGGCCTCAGGTGGCCGACGGCGATGTCTCCATCTCGATAACACGCCTCGACCGTACGATCGAATTCGTCAAAGCCCGATAGGCCCGACAGCTCGAACACGCGCTGCTCGTACTCCCCGTTATGGGTGAGCGCCCCGTCAAGCGTCTGAAGGGTCAGGTTGCGTCCGTACAGGACGTCGAGAACCCTGACCGAGTGGACGTTGTGGAAGAACCAACGACCCGTATGCGCATGGTAGACGTCGTTCAGGCAACGCTCCCCCGCATGTCCAAACGGCGTATGGCCAAGATCGTGCCCAAGGCCGATCGCCTCGATCAAGTCACAGTTCAAGCCGAGTGCGTATCCGATGTCGCGGGCGATGCGGGCAACGAGCTGAACATGGAGGCCCCGTCGCGAGAGGTCGTCATTGCTGCGAAAGCTGAACACCTGCGTCTTGCCTGCATAGCGATTATAGGCAGGGGTGTGGAGGATCTTCTCGACGTCGCGCACGTAGGCGGGCCGCCATATGCTGGCCCGGTCGCCCTCACGATCCTCACGCCGTATGGCATCGGCGTCTTCTGCCCTAAAGGGGTTGACCCAACCATGGGCGCGATCGTGAGCCATTCGCTCGACAAGCTCGTCAGACAAGACTTCAGGAATGCGCGCCATGCGGCCACGCAGCTCCGTGCGGGATACATGAGAATCAGATGACATGGCAGCTCCTTCCTGTCGTCACGACCCATCTTCGCATATCGTACGGACAACAGCCCCGGCGGCGCGGGAAACGCCGGCCTTTTTGCCGCAGTCGGCAGGACGCTCCGGCCTGCCGCCGCTATGGATAAACACCCGCCGCCTAGCCCATAGCACCCATGACCATCCAGACGATGAAGATGAATGGCAGAAGCGGAAGCGCGCGTCGTCCCATGATCACGCCTGAGACCGCCATCGCAAACAGCGAGAAGGCAAAGGTGAAGAGACCGCCCCATGGGTCGAGCAGCATAAGGGAAAACAGCGCCTTGAGGTCGCCCATGCCCAGGCCCGCCTCATGGTTTGCCCGTCTCCAACCAAGCTCAAAACCGAAAAGCGCGCCACAGACTGCAAGCGCCATGAGCGCATGCACGAGGAGCGTCTGCCACCCCGCCGTCAAATAGGAGAGCGCTGCAGCCGCGCAAGCAATGACAGCCGCAAGTGCGTTCGGCAGGCGGCGCTCTCGAAGATCTAGCAACGCGGCGACCGCGAGGGGCACCGCGAGAACGGCCCAAGCCGGCACACCCAAGGCTACGGCTGCGTCCATGTCAGTCAACCACGAGACAGCCCATGTTGAGCCGCCCGGCGAACTCGCCGATGACGGCCGCCTGCCCGCACCGCGTGAACACGCCGCCAAACCGGTTGCGGAACAAGAAGAGCCCTTCCATGTCCATATAGGGTTCGGCCCGTCTCCCCACACCAGCGACGCCGCCCTCGACGTTGGGCGTCGCGAAAGGCGTCACATACTCCTGCACCGTGCCGCCCGTCGCCGCCATCTCGTGCAAGACGTCCGACCACTCGGCGTCCGTGCAATCCTGTCCAGCTCGAACGCCAACGCTGTTGTATCCGTCACGCGGCTTGGCGATCCACAGCTCGCGCTCGGAAAACCGTGAAAGATCGCTCGACTCGTCAAGCATATACGTAGCAGGAACGTGTTCACGAACGAACGCGAGCTCATCGGCAGAAAGGAAGCGTTCTGCGATGGGGTCATGCAGGACGGCAAACACCGTCTTGGTGGCGCAGGGCCACGTTCGAAATCCGCCGACGACAGGAACGGCGCCCTCGCGCACGCATGTCATGAAGGCGTCAGCGCCGGCGCAGGGCTTCTCAAGCATCTCTGAAATCACCACGCGACGCCACACGCCGTCGAGAGGGCCCTGCGCGTCATACAAGACGCCGTCCACATAGCGCAAGTCGCGGATGTCGGCAAATCGAAGCGTTGCCCCGCGCTCGGCAAAGACGCGTTTGAATTCCTCTATCTCTTCCGCCACGATGCTCTCGGAATAATCGACAGCCGCAACGACCGGAGCCTCCTTCTCGCCTGATGCCTCGGCAATGCACCCGAGCACCGCATCGGCACATCCCCCATAGACATCAAAGGTCGCTACGTCATGGCGAGCCGCAAATCGCCTACCCGTCTCGGTCAGCAGGTTGGCACGGGTCACCTCCTCGGTCACCAGCATGCCCGAGGAGCCATCGGTGTTCAGCTCGCAAAACGTAAAGGCGCCTGTCCGCTCGTCAAGGAATATGTCGACACGCGCGATGGGGATATCCGTCGAATACGGTACGGGGCAGCATGCCAGCTCTTCGACGCGGGGGTCGAACCCGAATCTCTGCCGAAGCTCCGCATCCTCGATGAACTGGCGGGTGAGCTTCTGCATGATGTCGCCCATGGTCTCGGCAATCCAAGATAGGTAGGTCAGGTCACGCCTTGAGAACACTTTCGGCACGAAGCTCCATTGGACCGGCCCGCCGTGATAGAGCGCGTTCGTGCCAGCAAGGTAGGCATCCCCTGCCTCATGAGAGGCGTCGTCACCCGAAAGACCTTCGGCAAGCTCGAGATATTCCGCCTCGAGCGACAACGAATCGAGCGGGACGGCAATGGGTCCGCCGGAAGACAAGCTGTCAGAAACCGTCAAGCGTGCGTTGGTATCCATGCAACCTCCATGTCAGAGTATCGGCGTCGAAACGATAGCGCCGGCGTCATAACACCTTGATACTACCCACAGAGGAGCCCCTAGCTTCGCGCCCCATCGAAGAACGTGTGAGACCGGCACAATCCGACGAAGGCCGCCTGAGGGTCGACCATGGTATGATGGGCCGAAGCATTCGGCACCAGGGCTTCAATGCCCACCATCACGCACGACTCAAGAACAAGGACTGGCATGAGCAATCAAACCGACAGCTCCATCGTGAGCCAACAGCCAACTCGCCCCGTCGAGAGCGCGAGCGCCTCGACGGCATGCCAGACCAATGATTCCAAGTTCTGCTATGTGGTGACTGGCATCGTGCTCGGCGTGGTAGCCCTCATCGCCCTAGCAGCCACCCTCCTTGTGTTTGGTGCGCTCGGATATATGGGGACGCTGGCATCAAGCGGCTATGACTATGGCGATGTATACGTTGACCCCCATGACGGCTACGCATGGGGCGACCTCGACGATGCCTGGAGCGGCTACGAAGGCTTCGGCGCGCCGGACGGAGATACCTGGGCGTAGCGGATGCGCCCATACGGCGCAGCACGGCCCCGCCTATACGCATCCCTTATTTTGCGCCGTCAATGACCTGGTCAAGGGTGACCGAGACATTGTGGGGCGTAGGCACCCAGTCGACCTTCAAGAACAACGCCGCGACCGTCAGGGGAATATAGGAGAACATAAAGAATGGGAAGGTGAGCAAGTTCGTCAGCACGCGCCAACGCTGTGGGGAGTGAATGTGCTTTCGCTCGAGAATCGTCGTCGTGAAACCCATGAGGAAAAACGTCGAATACATGGACACAAACGTCATGATGAGCGACGCCGCACACGTCTCGAGCTCATAATTTGTCGCCAAGAACCCGTGGCTCAACATGCCGACGATCATAAAGGTGCCGTTTGCAAGAAGAGAGAGCAGCGACAGCAGCATGCCGGGCGCGATGGTCATAAGTAGATCGTAGGCGGCAAAGCGACGATATACCGTCATCGATTTCACCAACTGTTTGCCATAGGTGAAAAAGACCTGGTAAAACCCTTTGGTCCAACGCATGCGCTGACGCCAGGAAGCGACAAAGGTCACGGGCTGCTCGTCGTAAAACTCAGCCGGAGCGTACGCGATGCGCACGCCATGGACCGCACAGAAGGTAGAGAACTGGATGTCTTCGGTGAGGGTATGGAAATGCCATCCCTGCATCCCTTCGACGATCTTGGATGAGATGAGGTATCCCGAACCAGAGACGGCGCAGGAGGTGCCGCAGAACATGCGCGCATTGTTAAGGAAGCGCGCCTCGCGCAAGAACCAGATGGCGTTTGCGGAAGAGATCCACGAGCTGCCGAAGTTTTTCGAGTTGCGATAGCTGGTTACCGCCATGTAGCCCTGGTCAAAGGCATCATTCATGATGCGCACGTAGTCGGGAGAGATGAGGTTGTCGGCATCGAAGATGAAGAATCCTTCGTAAACGCCGGGATACTCATTCAAAATTCGCTTGAAGCCATAGTCCATGACCCAGCTCTTGCCTTTGCGTGCGAGGTCGTTGCGCTCATAGACGATAGCTCCGGCATCACGCGCCGCGTTGGCGGTGTTGTCGGTGCACGCATCGGCGACGACGAAGACGTCGATGAGCTCGGAGGGATACCTCTGGCTCTTGATCGAGGTCACAAGGTTGGCGATGACCGCCTCCTCGTTATGAGCCGCAATGAAGAACGCGTAGCGATGCAGCTTCTTCGCCTTGGGATAGCGATACTCGCCGCGCAGGAACCCCACGAGAAAAAAGATGAACTGGTAGAAGAAGCAGCAGGAAAAAAGCACCATGATGATGAGGTTGAACACCACCATCGGGGTGATTTGCCCAGGAAGCCAGAAGTCGAGGTTGAGCATGCATGCGCTCCGGTCTAGACGGGAAATACAGGCTTATGCCGCACAGAAGTGTACCGTAGCGCACGGCCCCCGCCTGCGGCGTCCACGTGGTCTGCGCAGGCTTTCCACGGTAGAGGGCTCAGCCCTCCCAAAGGCCGAGTTGCGGAACGATCTCGTCGCCGACCTCGGTGCGGCCGAGCGATGCCGGAGCAAGCTCTTCGAGCACGGCGGAAAGATCCCAGGGAAGCTCGTCGCGGCACTCAATGGTCTCCCCCGTCACCGGGTGATCGAATCGAACGCGCCAAGAGTGCAGGAATTGGCGCGTAAGCCCCCGGTCAGCCCGCTCGTTGCCCCGTCCGTAGAGGGGGTCGCCCACGCAAGGATGGTTGATGTGGCGCATATGCACGCGGATCTGATGGGTTCGCCCGGTGTAGAGATGGCACTCGAGCAGCGTATAGCCGTCGTCTCCGCGAGAAGCGTCGAAGCGCTCGAGTACGCGGAAGGTGGTGATGGCCTGGCGGGCAAAGGGGTCATCGGATACCGCCATCTTGACGCGGTCGCGCGTCGAGCGGGCAATGCCCGTATTGATAGTCCCCTCGTCATGGGCAACATATCCATGGACGAGCGTGATGTAGCGTCGATCGAGCGTGCGGAGACGGATGAGGTCCTGCAGGGCGCGCTGCGTGTCGTCATCCTTCGCGGCGAGCATGAGCCCAGAGGTATCGCGGTCGAGTCGGTGGACGATGCCGGGGCGGTCCTCCCCCTGCAGGGTCCCGAGATGGTCCGCACCGCAATGGTAGACGAGCGCGTTCGCAAGCGTACCGGAAGCATGGCCATGGGCAGGATGGCACACGAGTCCGCGCTGCTTGGAAAGAACGATCAGATAGTCGTCTTCATAGCGGATATCGAGCGGGATGTTCTGAGGAACCACGACGCCTGGCTCTTCCTCTTCCGGAAGCTCGATCGAAATGCGATCCCCGACGGAGACGATCTGCTTCTTGGAAAGGCAGGTCTCCCCGTTCAGCGCCACCGCACCCGCCTCGATGAGATGGGCGCATGCGGAGCGAGACGGGCAGCCATCCAGGCTGCCCAGCAGGGCGTCGAGACGTTTTCCCGCCTGGGCGTCGGACACAAGAATATGAATGTCGCCCGCCATCGATCAGCGCCCCTTGCGCGTGTCGTCGACCTTTTTGGAGTCGGAGCGCCGAGCAAGCCGCTCAGCTCGGTCTTCCTCGGCGCGACGCTTTGCCTCGGCGTTTGCCGGAGAGAACAGAAAACCGACGAATGCGATGACGACGCCGACTGTGATCCCGATATCGGCAACATTGAACACTGGGAAGTTGATGAACTCGGTCGCGATGAAATCGGTCACGAATCCAAACACAAGGCGATCGACGGCATTGCCGATGGCGCCGCCCGCGAGCATGCCGAGGCCGACGGCCTCGAGCCTTGAAATGAGGGGGGCACGCCACAGGTAGGCGATGCTCACGACGACGACCACGGCGGCGAGCAACACAAAGGTATAGCCATAGCCGCTCGCCATGCCAAAGGCGACGCCGGTGTTCTCGACGTACTCAAAACCGATGATGCCGGGGATCAGCTGGACGCCCACCGTGCCAGATCCAAGCGTTGCACGAACAAGCACCTTGGTTAGCTGGTCCACCGCAAGAAAGGCGACCGCGAAAGCGGCGGCGACGGCAAGGCGCCACGCGCGAGGCGGCTTCACATCCTGGGTTTTCCTATCCACTGGGCATCCTTTCCCCGGCATCACGTTGCTATTCTCTCCTACTGCCCGAGGGCCTCTGCACAGCGAGCGCAAACATGCTCATGCTCGCCATGGACGCCGGTGCTCTCGCGATAGTTCCAGCAGCGCTCGCAGCACTCGCCATGCGCGGCCTCGACCTCGACGGAGAAGTCGTCACCTTCGTGGAGCTCAACCTCGGAAACAATGAAGAACTCCGCAAGGTCACAGGCTTTCTCGCCGGTCAACAGGGCAAAGCTCTCGTGCGGCACGGTCGCCACGACGCGGGTCTGCTGGCTCTTGGTGAAGGTTCCGTCGGCACGCGCGTCCTCGAGCGCCTTGGTCACCACGCCGCGAAGCTCGAGGGCGGCCTCGAGGACCGGCCGATACTCGTCGGCGACCTCGACCGAGATGGGCGAGCGATACCAGTCGAGCAGCGCGGCATACGTCTGGTGGTCGCGGCATCCAGCGGGAGCATACGCCATGACCTCGTCGCAGGTATAGGCAAGAATGGGCTGGAGGTCGCGCAGGAGCATCGACAGCAGCTCGGAGGTCACCGTCTGGGCGCTGCGACGGGCAAGGGAGCCGGGCTTCTCGCAGTACAGGCGATCCTTCAGGGCATCGAGGTAGACGTTCGAGAGCTCCGTCACCACGAAGTCGTAGAGCACGCGATACACGCGGTTGAACTCGTATGCGGCATAGGCCTCGTCAACCTCAGCCTGCACCTGGGTGAGGCGGGCAAGCATGAGCTTGTCGAGCGGAAGCAGCTCATCAAAGGCAACGGCCTCCGTCTCAGGGTCAAACTGGCCCTCAAGCTCGCCCAGCAGGAAGCGGAAGATGTTGCGGAAGCGACGATACGCATCAGAGGTGCGCGCCAGAATCTCATGGTCGATGGCAACGTCCGAAGACGTATCGACCGAAGACACCCACAGGCGGATGATGTCTGCACCCATCTCGTCGCAGACCTTGTTGGGATCGATCACGTTGCCGAGCGACTTGGACATCTTGCGGCCCTGGCCGTCAAGCGTGAAGCCCTGAGAGACGACCGCCTTGTACGGAGCGATGCCGTTGGCGCCGACGCTCGTCAGCAGCGAGCTCTGGAACCATCCGCGGTGCTGGTCGGAGCCCTCGAGATAGACATCGGCGGGATACTCGAGGTTTTCGCGAGCCTCGCACACGGCCTTCCAAGACACGCCGGAATCCCACCACACGTCGAGGATGTCGCGATCGGCCTTGAGGTGATGGCCGCCGCACTTGGGGCAAACGCACGCATCGCCCAGGTAGTCCTCAGGCGCGTCGGTAAACCAGGCGTCGGAGCCCTTCTCGTGGAAGAGCTTGATCACGGCATCGAGCGTATCGTCGTTCATGACCTTCTCGCCGCAGTCCGCGCAGGTGTAGCTGGGGATGGGGACGCCCCAGTTGCGCTGGCGCGAGATGCACCAGTCAGGACGGCCCTCCACCATCGCTCCGATACGGTTGGCGGCGCGCTCGGGATACCAGCGCACATTATTGCGAATCTGGTCGAGCGCCTGCTCGCGAAGGCCCGTCTCATCCATGGAGACAAACCATTGGTCGGTCGCGCGGAAGATGGTCGGGTTCTTGCAACGCCAGCAGTGCGGATAGCTGTGGTTGATCTTCTTCTCCGCAAGAAGCGTCCCGCGCTCACGCAGCCAAGCGATGATCTTGGGGTTCGCCTCATCGGTATCGAGGCCAGAGAAGGGGCCGCCCGTCCCATACTCCTCGCCCACATAGAAACGGCCATCGTCATCGACAGGCATGATGATGGGCAGGCCGCAGCGCATGCCGGTGTAGTAGTCGTCGACACCGTGGCCGGGAGCGGTATGGACGCACCCGGTACCGTCCTCGAGGGTGACGTAGTCCGCAGTCACCACTTTGCCGGTGACGCCCTCAAAGATCGGCTGCTTGTACGTGATGCCAACGAGGTCCTCGCCGTGCACGCACCAAGGCTCAGACTCGCCCGCGGGAACGAACAGGCGGGCGTCCTCGAGCTTCGCTGCGCCATGGAACACCTTTTCCCAAAGCGCCTTCGCCATGATGCCCAAGCGACCCTCGGCCTCGACCGCGACGTAATCGGCCTCGGCGGAAAGCGCGACACCGGAGTTCGCCGGCAGCGTCCAAGGGGTGGTGGTCCAAATGACGACGTCGACGGGCATGCCGGAGGCAGTGAGCGCCTCGGGGACATCGATGAGCTCGAAACGCACGAAGACAGACGGGCTCACCTCGTCGGCGTATTCAATCTCGGCCTCGGCGAGCGCCGTGTGGCAGTGCTTGCACCAGTGCACCGGCTTGCGGCCGCGGTAGATCATGCCCTTATCGAACATGGCCTTGAAGACCTCGATGTCGGCGGCATCGTGAACGTGATAGAGCGTGAGATAGGGATTGTCCCAGTCGCCGAGAACGCCCAGGCGACGGAAACCGGCCTTCTGAAGCTCGATATTCTCGACGGCAAACTCGTGGCACATCTCACGAATCTTGTCCGTCGGCGTATCGTTGAACTTCTTTGTACCGAGCTTCTCCTCGACCTTATGCTCGATAGGCTGGCCGTGGCAATCCCAACCGGGGACGTAAACGACCTCTTTCCCCTGCATCATCTGATAGCGGTTGATCATGTCTTTCGCGATCTTGTTCATCGCGTGACCGATATGGATGGGGCCGTTTGCATACGGAGGGCCATCATGCAGGACAAACTTGTCGTGTCCCTCGTTCTTCTTCAGCACCTGCTCATAGACATGGTTTTCGTTCCAGTCTGCCAGGCGCTTGGGCTCGGACTTCGCGAGCCCGGCGCGCATGGGGAACCCGGTCTTCGGCAGGTTCATAGTGCTGTTGTACTTGCTCTTCTCTTTCGCCATCTGCCCCTCCTTGGTGGCTGGGGCGCCTAGGCGTCGCGCCCCTCTGTCGCTGAGGCGCCCTATGAAAAAAGCGCCCGTCCCTCGAAGCTGGGACGAAGCGCTCTCGATGTCGCCAAGATTCTGACCTGGCGAACGGAAGCTCTCCGCTATACCACCCAGCTTAGGTGCCTGGGACACAGCCGGGAAAGATTTCCAACATCTGCATCCACACACCCGTACTCGGCCGACCACATCACGGCGGTCGTCCCGGCGACGCCTACTGGAACAACCATGGTTGGGACAAAACGGTATCGATCATCCCACAGCCGTTCGTTCGGGCCGCGGCTCCGGGGTGATATTCGCCAGGTGCGCTCGCAAGCTTCTCAGCAACGCCCGCTCTCTGTAGGGCGCATAGGCTGGCTACTCGTCCCCTTCACAGCCATTGCGCGGTATTGTAGCACACAACGCTACAAGCAAAACCCTACATGGAATCCCCCAAACAAGCTGTTTGAAGTAGAGATGGCCGACGTCTGTCAGGTGTGATTCACGGCACCCGACCAATCACCTCCCCGCCGTCACGATTGCGCGGGGGCGAGAACGGCCCCGCCTTACCTCAAACAGGTAAACGAAGAATCGCGGCATCCCACCGACGCATTCGGGGCATACGGTACTTGACGATGTCGGTCTAGGCTGCCGACAAAAGCATGAAAGGACGCCTATGGATATCCTTGCCATCGTGGGATCGCTGCGCGACGGCAGCATGAACCGAAAGCTCGCCGAGACGGCGAAACGCGAGATCGCATCGCTCGACCCCACCGCAACGTTTACCATCCTCGACTGGGCAGATGTTCCGCTCTTCAACGAAGACATCGAGCGCCCGGCGCCAAGCGCGGTGCAGCGTGTTCGCGAGCAGGTTCTCGCCGCCGACGGCATCTGGTTCTTTACGCCTGAATACAACCATTACTTCCCCGGGACGCTCAAGAACCTGCTCGACTGGCTCTCTCGCCCCGTCGACGCGCAGCAAGGCCAGGTGCTTGACAGAAAGCCCTGCGCCATCAGCGGCGTTTCTGCGGGAGGGTCCGGCACCGTTGTCGCGCAGGACCACCTCGTGACCCTCGTTTCACTTTTAAACATGAACATCATGAACAAGCCCCGCCTCACCATCCCCTTCGGATTCTCAAAGATGAAAGACGGGGCGCTCGAGCTGGGTGACTCCCTCCCCTACCTGCAGAGACAAGCGGAGGCGTTCCTCGCGTTCATTTCTTAGCGTTCAAGGTTCCACGCAAGGGACTTGCCATCCGGCGCGGCCGGCGTGCGGCGACACGGTCGCGCCAGGCGTCTCGAGGGAGGGGCACGGCACGCCATGGGCAGGGGTGTCGTGCGGGCGCCCTGAACAACACGCTCCGCTTTTCCGACATTTCGGGACAGTGCGGCGAGCAGGCAACGCTTCTGTCGCAATGAAGCCGCAGGTAGACGTGTCAGCGATTTCAGGTCTACTCGAGAGGTGCGCCCAAAATGTCGGAAAAGTGGAGCGAAAAACATCGCGACAAGACGCCGGAGAGCGTATGAGGACCTACAGACGCCTACGCGCCTCTTCCGGAGACAAGATCGTGACGCCCCGTTCCTCCAACAGAGCGGCAAAGACGCCCGAGCCGGCCACGAGGCGGCCCGAAAAGGTGCCATCGTAGACCTGCCCCGCGCCACACGATGGGCTTCGGGGCTGAAGCACGGCGACGTCGCAGCCCCCGGCATCATCGATTGCTTCAAGGGACATCCGCGCGCCAAGACGAAACGCAGCGTCCACGCTCTCCCCTGTTGCAGTGCGCACCTCGCCGCCAACGATCTCGGCAGGCGGACGAGGACATGGCAGGCCGCCCGCGACCTCGGGGCAGACGGGGATGACCTCGTGGCATCCTGCACGAAGCACATCGACAAGCTCCTCGCTCAAGTTGTCGCCGCCGTTGTATTTACACGCTTCACCTAACAGGCACGCACTCACCGCGATGCGCATGTCTAGTCCTGGTCGCGCACGCGCAGATAGATCTGGCGCTGGCCCGATGTGCCGTCGGGCTCGTCGAACTCATAGACGCCGAGAGACTTCAGGAACGGGCGGAGCTTCTTGAAGCCATAGTTGCGCACATCGAAGTCGGGCAGACGCTTTGGGAGCTCGTTGCCGATGCGGCCCAGGGAGACCCAGCCCTCGTCATCGGAGAACTTGTCCAAGATCGCGTTCACCGTCGAGCGGATCTTCTTCATATGGCGGCGCCTGTCCGCCTTGCTCATCTCACCGAACTCGACCTCGGATGCATCCACCTCGTCAAAGAGGTCCTCCGCGGCCACAAGGCGAGCCTCCCCGCCGGCGTCGCCAGGACGGCGGCCCGTGCGGTGGGACGTGTCTGCAACCTGCCTCTCGACGCTGGCGGGCTCGGCGGCGCCGGCGGCGTCAACATCAAGCGCCGGAGCGTCATCGTCGGACGAGCTGGAGCCCTTGCCCTTCGCAGCCGCCTTCTGCCCCTTCTTCTGCGCCTTCTTGCGGCGCTTCGGGCGAGGATCGGGATCCTCGACATCGGCGTCATCCTCGTCGACCTCTTCCGCCTTTCGTGCGGCGTAGAGCAGGTCGAGGTATTTGAACTGATTGCATGCCGAGATGAAGGGCTGAGGGGTCTTCTGCTCCCCCATGCCGATCACCTGCATCCCGCTTTCGCGCAGGCGCGCCGCGAGCCTCGTGAAATCCGAGTCAGAGCTCACGATGGCGAATCCGTCGACGTTTCCCGAATACAGAATGTCCATGGCATCGATGATCATGGCAGAGTCGGTAGAGCTCTTGCCGTAGGTGTAGCTGTATTGCTGCATGGGAATGATTGAATTCTCGAGCAGGACGCCTTTCCAAGAAGCCAAGCGCTGGCTCGTCCAGTCGCCATAGATGCGCTTGTACGTCGCAACGCCGGAGTTTGCGACCTCATCGAGAATAATCTTCATGTATTTATCCGAGATGTTGTCCGCATCGATGAGGATGGCGAACCGCAAATCGGAGGAATATGAGCTGGCCATAGGTGCCTTTCAATATAGATTGTTACTGTGTAATGGTACCCCGTTCAATGATAGGCATGCGCAGTCGGCATGCAATCCATGAGCCCCTCTGAAGCCGACAAATAATGGCGCTGGCCGGTGTTCCCCTCGGTGAATCCAGATATACGCTCGGGCATATCGCAGCGAACTCGCCACCCCATAGAGGTACAAGAATGCGCCCCGCATCACGACGGATGCGGGGCGCATTCACCATTAAGATCAGGGCATGTCAAGCAGGCTGAATGCCTCACACGCTACTACGCCTGGGGCTTCGGCGGCATAAGGGGGTTCTCGCGCTTGAGCAGCGTCATGAACTCCTCGCCGGTGATGGTCTCCTTCTTATACAGGTAGCGCGCAAGCTCATGGAGCTTGAACTTGTTCTCTTTGAGCACCTGAAGGGCGCGGGCGTGAGCGTCCTCGATGACCTTCTTTACCGCCTCGTCCACACGCTCAGCAGTGCCGGGGGCACAGGTGAGCGAAGCGTCTTGGTTGAGATAGGCGTTCTGAACCGTGCCGAGCGCCATCATGCCAAACTCGTCAGACATGCCAAAACGCGTGATCATATTGCGCGCGAGCTTGGTCGCCTGCTCGATATCGTTGGCGGCACCGGTGGTCATCTCTCCAAAGATGAGCTCCTCCGCGGCGCGTCCACCACAGTAGACCGCCAGCTTGTCGAGCACCTCCTGCTTGGTGGTAAGGAACTTCTCGTCCTCCTCGACCTGCATGGTGTAGCCAAGGGCGCCAGACGTGCGCGGCACGATGGTGATCTTCGTGACCGGGGCACCGCCCTTCATGTTCGCGGCAACGATGGCATGGCCGATCTCGTGATAGGAAACCACCTGCTTCTCGTGGTCGGAAAGCACAGTGGACTTACGCTTCTGTCCCGCGATAACGACCTCGACGGACTCCTCGAAATCCTCCTGTGTGGCACGCTTGCGCCCCATGCGAACAGCGCGCAGGGCACCCTCGTTGATGATGTTGGAGAGGTCTGCGCCCGAAGCACCGGGCGTGGCACGCGCGATCGCCGTCAGATCGATAGGAGGCTCGACCTTGACGTCTTTCGCGTGCAGCTCAAGAATCGCCTTGCGGCCTGTGAGGTCGGGCAGCTCGACGGGAATACGGCGATCGAAGCGGCCGGGACGCAGCAGCGCCGGATCGAGCGAATCGGGGCGGTTGGTCGCAGCGAGCACCACGATACCCTTATGGTTGTCAAAGCCGTCCATCTCGGTGAGCAGCTGGTTCAGCGTCTGCTCGCGCTCGTCATTAGAGGAAAGGCCCTGATCGCGACGCTTGCCAACCGCGTCGATCTCGTCGATAAAGACGATGCAGGGAGCCTTCTCGTTTGCCTGCTTGAACAGGTCGCGAACCTTGGCGGCACCGCGTCCCACGAACATCTCGACAAACTCCGAACCGGAGATGGAGAAGAACGGGACGCCTGCTTCTCCGGCGACCGCCTTGGCGAGAAGCGTCTTACCCGTGCCAGGAGGGCCGACGAGCAGGGCGCCGCGCGGCAGGCGAGCACCGATGTCTTCATAACGCTTGGGGTTCTCCAAGAAGTCGACGACCTCTTTGAGAGACTCCTTGGCCTCCTCCTGACCGGCGACATCCTTAAAGGTGACGCCGACATCTTTGGAAGCGACGATACGGGCACCGCTCTTGCCAAGGCCGCCTCCCATGCCTCCGAAGCCGCCACCGCCAAAGTTCATCGACGGGCCATCGTCGCCTGCAGCCTTCTTCATGCGTCGATTGAGCCAGACACCCAGAGCAAAGAAGATGATGAGGGGCAGGCCGTACATGAGCAGCATGTAGGTCCACAGGCTGTTGTCCTGCTGGACGCTGTTGGTCTGCTTAGCTCCGGACTCGCGAATGGCGGCCTCCAGGCTTTGCTGGGCACCAGACATCGCGGTCGTGGTGTAGACGGTGTTGTCCTCGCCCTTCTTAGAGTACGAGACGTCGAGCGAGCTGTTATCATATTTGATCTCGTTGACCTCTTCGTTCTCAAGGTCATCGAGAAGCTGCGTGTACGATACATCGACCACCTGCTGGCGCTGCGCTATGTTTGGAAACAGCAGCGTATTGAGCACGAGGTAGATCACGCACGCGATGAGCACGTAGAGGATCATATTCCTTCTACGCTTGTGGTCGTCCATCTCCATGGTGTGCATACTCCGTTTCGTCCATCGGCCGCGCGACACGCAGCCGCAATGGTAGAAGGATACCCAAAGCCCTGCTCGATAATCCTCCTTTGTTCCGTGAAACATACGTCGGCGCCTGCAAGCAGTGCATGCAGGCGCCGACGCAAGATGGTTCAGAACCGCTCTGAGTGGATGCTCAAACGCTACGCTCCCTCAATCCAGCGCATCATGATGGCAGCCGCCTGAGCGCGGGTGAGCAGGCCCGTTGGATCAAGCTCCCCTGTATTGTCGTAACCAGATAGCAGGCCCTCGCCCACTGCCCACTGCATGCCCTCAGCTGCCCAAGCGCTCGTCTCCCAGCCATCAGGGAACGAAGCGAGGTCTCCGGAACCGTCCGGCTCGCCGTTATTGCGCCAAATGACAACCGCCATCTGCTCGCGAGTAATCTTGTCGTTCGGGCCGAAGCGTCCCGTACCATCAGAGTAGCCGGCGAAAACGCCTGATTGTGCCGTCCAGGTCACCGCGGCATCGTACCACTCGCCCGCATGGCAATCGCTAAACAGCTTCGAGGATTCCGGAACTACATCAGGTTTGCCCGCCATGTTGTATAGAATCTGCGCCGCCTGCGCACGCGTGAGGTTGCCGTTCGGATCGAAACGACCGGAGCCGTCGGAGTAGCCGCCCATCACGTCGTGCTCATAAGCCCAACGCACGGCATCGATATACCAAGCGCTCTGGTCGATGTCCACAAACGGAAGGGGCTCCTCATCAGAAGCTTTATCGATTACACCGTCAACACTGATCTTGCCCTCAGGCATTATGAACGTCCAGGTATTATTACCCGCTGGCGTTAACGACAGCTTCCTCCCATCTTCGTCAACAACTGCAATTTCCTTCACTTCATAGCCTTTATCAACGGCAACGGTTAGCGTAACCTGCTCGCCAGGCATTGCGCTTGGCTTATTAATGTGTGCGGATCCGTTTGAAAAAAGCTTAACCTCATAGTCAACATTTGAATATGCCGAACACTCAAGAGAAACAGGACTATCAGGCATGGTGAAGTAATAGTAATCATTCCCGTCTGTGGTTAACGAGATGTCGGACCCATCTTTGGCGTATGCACGTACAGAGCTACTTCTGAAATAGTATCCGTTCTTGGGACGGGCAAAGAAACTGACCGTCTCACCTGGCTCAGCTTGGTTTGGAGCCAGAACATCACAATTGCTCGATGTAAATTCTATCGGTTGAGCCGTTGCAGTCGGTCCAACCGTAATGTCAATAGCCACATCAGAAGCGGGCATCACGAACGACCATCTAAGCCCATCAGGAATAATCTCAGGTCCAGAAAGATCAACCGAACCAAAGGCGCTCGAAGCTTTAATTGAGGTAACCGAGTAGCCTCTCTCACAATCAACGGTAACCGTGGGATTTGAACCTTCAGCCCATTTATAGAAGTAGTAGACCTCCGCGTGTTCGGGCTTATTTGCACTCACGCGGTACTCGTTGTTTTTAATAAATGTTGCCGAAACCGTGACATCGCTGTCAGGCATATACAATTCCCATGTTGTGTTCGCTGTCTGGGCAAGCTCCCAAGTGCGTCCGTAGCCATCTGTTGCAGAAACAGAATCAACTCGATAGCCTTGATAGGGCGTTGCGTAGATTTTGACCATCTCTCCCTTTTGTGCCCGATTACTTGAAGCCGATAGCGTGCCGCCCCCATTTGGCTTCAACAAAGTGACATACCAAGACCGCTCAGCAGCATCTTCCTCTATCACCTCAAGCTTCGCCGAGACAGTGACCGTTCCCTCAGGCATTGTAAAGGTCATTGTTTTCGAAGACCCTATCACTGACTTAATCAAGAAACCGTTCCTCAATACGCTAATAGAGGCCACCTGAAATCCCTCATCAGGCGAAACGGTTACCGTCACCGTTTCACCAGAGGCAGCTAAACTTGGGCTGACCGATATCTCACCGTGATCTGGCTTATCAATCTTCACCTGAAACTTCTCTGGCTCAGGATTTCCCGATGCATAACGAGTTATTCCATACGTAAAACCATTCTGGACGCTCGACCATGACAAGGTACGTCCCCAATAAATCGAGCTATTGATATTGCCTTCGGCAACCGTGACGCCCGAACTCCTGACGTTGAGGACCACGACCGAATGCGAATCGTTATTGATGCGCAGGATATCGCCCACGCGGACCGTCGATTCATTCGCTTGATAGTATCGGGTCGCAGGGTTGTTGCCAAACGCGGCGTCGGAGAGGATGTAGGAGAACCCCGCGCATCCATATCCTCCACCGAGTACCGGAGAGTAATAGTATTGGTCGTTCGTCCACCGCATACCATTGGGATACTGCGACTTGAGCGCAACGATCTTAGAATATGCTTGCGTTTCGGAAACATTGGTCGCCAGCGTCTCCACCAAAGCTTCCTGCACAGGTTCTGCGTAGGACATCTTTGCAGGAGCAAGCGCAACCATCGTCGCAGCAGCGACGACCACGGCGCCGCGCAGCAGGGCACGTATCTTCATCGGTCCTCCCATTCCTCCGAACAACACGTCACGCCAAACGTTACCTTGCAGGCAAGTGAAAGAGTTGCGCAACTAATCCGCAGCAGGAGGAAGAAGACAGGCCGAAAGACCACGACAGACCTAAACCGGCAACCGAAGACGGCCCTTGCGTCTTCTACGAATACAGACCAGGTCGATAACGATAGCTATTCGACGCATGGGGACAGAGCTGCCAGAAGGCGACCGCCGAAGCCGCGGCGACGTTGAGCGAATCAACCCCGTGCGCCATGGGAATACGAACCGCAAGGTCGCAGCCCTTGATGGTCTTATGGGTGAGGCCCGCGCCCTCGGTACCCATAAAAAGCGCCAGGCGCTCGATGTTGCCGAGCTCCGGCTCGTCAAGCGAGACGGAGTCGTCGGCCAAGGCCATGGCAGCGCAGGTAAAGCCGGCATCATGCAGCACGTCGAGACCGTCATGCGGCCAGAGGCGAGCCTCGCTGCCGATGCGACACCACGGCACCTGGAACACCGTCCCCATGGATACCCGAATGGCCCTACGATAGAGGGGGTCGCAGCACGTGGGGCTCACCAGGATGCCGTCGACATTGAGCGCGGCGGCGGAACGAAAAATCGCGCCGACGTTGGTGTGGTCGACGATGCCCTCGAGGACGCACACCCTCGCAGGTCCTCCGTCTGCGTGCTCCACGATGTCCCTTAGGAAGCGGGCAGGCTCCGGAAGCCGCGGCCTTCGGCATGCGCACAGGGCGCCGCGGGTGACGGAAAAGCCCGTCAAGCTCTCCATGAGCTCCATTGATGCCACGAATACCGGAACTGGCTCGGGAGTATCGATGCGCGCAAGCAGGGGCGAGAGCATCTCGAGCCATCGCTCAGCCATGAGGAAGCTCACCGGCTGCATCCCCGCTTCGAGAGCCCGCTCGATCACCTTGGCGCTCTCGGCTATAAAAATGCCTTTCTCGGGCTCCAAGACGCAGCGCAGCTCCCGCTCGGTAAGGCGTGTGTAGGCGTCGAGGCGTTGATCCTCGAGCGTTTCGATTCGAATGACCTCGGGACTCATAGCGGCGACCGGCTAGCGCGTGAACTTGTTGAAGATCTTGTTGACCGTACGCTTGATGAGCATCAGCAGGCCGCCACGATGGATCTGCGCCTCCTGGGCGCGACGCTTGGCACGCTTTTGGAACTCGACCTCGATAGGCTCACCGTAGTCCTCGACCAGCTGGTCATAAAACGCAAGGGCGCCCTGGACCTCTTCGTCAGTCGGGTGGCCTTTTGCGACGCCGCCGCCGATCTTGAACGGACCCCAGGTGTCCCAGCCCGGGCAGCCATAGATGCGCAGCAGAACCGCCTGCTTCATACGGCAGATGCTGTCCAGGTCCTTGCCATACCATTTGTTCTGGCTTCCGTATGTCATGAGCGCGAAAACCATGTCGCCCTGCGTCAGGGCATTGGCAGCGACGCGCGTGAGGGCACGGTCGAACTCCGAATAATAGATGCCGGACGCAAGGCCGATCAGACGGTAGTCGGACAAGTCTGGCGTCTCGTCTTTGCCAAGTGCAGTGACGTCGATCAGGTCGACGTCATCGTGGGCGGCAGCGATCGCATCGACAAGACGCTTGGTGTTGCCGTGATGCTTGGAAACATAGAGGATAGCGGTCTTCATGATGACCTTTCCAGATACAAACCCTTGCCCGACGTCCGGGCTGTACATGAGACGTAATGATACCGCAGCGCATCGTTCTCGGCACGACCAGGCAGCCTTGAGACGGCAGGCCCCTAATCGTTGCGCACGTACGTCACAAAGGAGTAGACAACCCCCTCGTCGCCCTCCCCCGCCTCGATCGCCGCCTCGGGCGTGGCGACATCCACCCTCCAGGTCGGGTCGTCGTCAAGGTCGGGAAAGAAGGTGTCGGCAGGGCGGACACAGCGGTTTTTCGTCACGACGGCACGTGTGCAGTACGGAAGCATCTGACGATACACCTCAGCGCCGCCGACGACCCACGCCTCCTCATCGGGAGCAAGCATGGAGAGCGCATCTTCGACGGAACTCGCCGTCTCCACCCCGTCGCGGACAAAGGCGGCGTCGCGCGTCAGGACAATGTTGCGACGATCCTTCAGGGGGCGGCCGCCCGGAAAGCTATCCAAGGTCTTTCTTCCCATGATGACCGTATGCCCTTTCGTGCACGCCACAAAATGGCGCATGTCGGCACGATTGGAGACCACCATGTCTCCACCGAGCCCTATGCCCCAATCGTCACAGACCGCAACGATGGCGGCAATGTTCCCAGATGCCTTGTCCACGCGTCCACCCATCTCTTCGAAACCTTTGTATCTAAACGGCGATAGGAATGTTTTTCACCTGCGGCCCGTGCTCATAGCCCTCGACGATGAGGTCGTCGGTGGTGAAGTCATAGAAGTTGGTGACGTCGGGGTTGAGGGAGACCCTTGGAGCAGGATACTGCGGGCGAGAGATGAGCTCGCGGACGATATCCACATGGCGATCGTAGATATGGGCGTCCACAATAACATGAAGAAGCTCGCCTGCGACCATGCCGACCGACTGTGCGACCATCATGAGCAAGATGGCGTACTGGCACACATTCCAGTTGTTTGCCGCAAGGATATCCTGGCTGCGCTGCATGAGGCACATGTTGAGCGTGGGCCGCTCGTCTCCCGCCGCGTGCGTGACGTTGTACGTCACGCTGTAGGCGCACGGATACAGATGCATCTCAGAGAGGTCTGCAAAGGTGTACATGTTCGTCATGATGCGACGGGAATAGGGCGTATGGGTGAGGTCGTAGAGAACGCGATCCATCTGGTCGAAATCGCCCTCTGGATAATGCGACTTCTGCGCAATCTGATAACCGTACGCCTTGCCGATCGAGCCGGTCTCGTCGGCCCACTCGTCCCATATATGGCTCTTGAGGTCATGGATGTTGTTGGACTTCTTCTGGTAGATCCACAACACCTCGTCCATTGCAGACTTGAGAGCCGTTCGACGCAACGTGAGAGCCGGAAACTCCTCACGCAGGTCATAGCGAGCGGTGACGCCGAAGTTCTTGATGGTATATGCCGGCGTACCATCCTCCCAGCGGGGACGCACCTTCTCGCCCTCGGTAGTGGTGCCGTGGTCGAGAATGTCGGTGCACATCTTCACAAACAGCTGATCCGCCTTGCTCATATGGACGCCTCCCTGGCAACGGTGTACGAGTCCACCCATTGTAGGCCAAGCGGGACGGCGTCCGGCTTATCCCATGAAAGGGGCATGCAACCTACCCGCTCGCTAGACGCGGCCGTCCGCCGTCACATTGGATGCGGTCTCATCCCGATCGGAGCGCCCGAATCCCACGACGAAGTCGATAAGCGGCGATGAGACGAACACGGTGACGAGCGAGAACACGATATTGGCTGCAGGGATATAGCTGAGCGACAGCACGAGCACGGAGAGGTCCGTAAACAGGTAGCAACGAGCCAGCCGCCAGCCCGTCAACTTGTTGATGGAGAGCGCGAGCGCGTCGTCTCCACCGGCAGAGGCGCCGCAGCGCACCACAAGTCCGGCGCCCAGACCCACAAACACGCCTCCGAGGAGCGCGGCCACGAGCGGGAGGGCGGACAAGTCGGGAAGCATGTGCGGCAGGCTCTCCCACAAGGCATAAAAGAGCGCCAGAAACGCGCTGGCGACAGCCGACCATCCCAAAAAGCCCGCTCCGAGCAACACGAGGCCCACGGCGTAGCAGGCCATGTCAAGAAGGGGCGAGACGATCGACGTCGGGATGCCGAACCAATGGTTCAAAAGCAAAAGCCCGCCGATTACGCCGCCTTCCGTTATCCCGACGACCTGGTGGATGTTATGGATTCCGAACGTCATGATCCCTGCGCCGAGGGCAATCAACGCGACGCGACGTGCGTTTCGCACATTGGCAAGCCCGCGCATGCGTCCGCACACGTCCGCCGAGATGCCGCGAATCCCCTGCAACATCTTGCCGAAATCCATACCTATCCCCTACATTCCCTTCATTTCGTCCTCATGTCTACAAAGACGATAAACTTTGGTATGGTGCCAAGGTCAAGCAACGACGCGGAGGCCGCCATGAAATCTGCACGTCACAAGAGGCGCTACACCATAGGGGAGGTTTCCGAGCTGTTTGGAATCGGAACCGATTCGCTCAGATATTACGAGCGTCTCGGCGTCCTCACCCCGAAACGTGCCTCCAACGGCTACCGCCTGTTCGATTTGGAGGACATGTACAAGCTCTCCCTCATCAAAGGCCTTCGCTCTCTCGACGTCCCCCTTGCAGACATAAAAGAGCATTTCCGGGAACGCGATCTTCAAAAGACCGTCGACCTGCTCAACGATGAGGCGCGACGCATTCAACTGCGTATAGACGAGCTCGAGCAGACGCGGCGCGACCTGTTAGAGCGGGCAGCCAAGCTGCAGGCGGCCAAGGGGGCGGCCGTGGGAGAGCCAACGGTCGAACAGCGTGAGGAGCGCCGCTGCGTCGAGCTTGCCGCACGGATCGAGCTCGACGCCGAGATGGATCTCCTCATGCAGCGGCTCCACCGCTCGCATGAGGGCGAGCTCCCCGATTTGGGGATGCTCGAGGTAGGAGGCGCGCTCAACGTCGAGTCGCTCGCCGCAGGCCACGCAAACGTGTATGACGCCGTATTCTTTGTCCTGCGCAACCCTGCCGTCCCCTGCGACTTTGTGCTTCCCGCCGGGTACTACCTCACCCTGCGCTATCGAGGACCGTACGAGCAGAACGGAAAGCTATACCGTAGCATGGTCGAGTATGCGCAGGGAAAAGGGCTCGCCATCCATGACAAGCCCTTCGAGATCTTCGAGGTGGACAACAGGACCACCGACGACGAGCGCGAATTCCTCACGCGCATCGAGCTGCACGTGCGCCCCTAAGCGGGCGGGACCCCGCTAGAACTTATTGCCGCCCTTCATTTGGCGCTCCATCGCGCGCAGCATGTCCATGTCGCTTGAAGCGCCCGAGCCCATCCCGGCAAACGGGTTGCCTCCGCCCATGCCAGGCATGCCGCCCATACCGGGCATTCCGGGCATGCCAGGCATGCGCATCCGCTTGCCCTTCTTCCCCTTCTTGCCCTTCTTTCCGCCCATCTGCTGCGACATGGAGCGCATCTTACCCATCATCTTGTTCATCTCGCCCCACTGGCGCATGAGGTTGTTCACATCGGTGGGCGTCGTACCGGAACCGCGGGCGATGCGGGCGCGGCGCTGGCCGTTGATGATGGAGGGTTTCAAACGTTCTTCAGCGGTCATGGACATGATCATGGCCTCGATCTTGTCCATGACAGACTCGTCTATGTTGCCACCCATCTGGTTCAAGAGCTTCTGGCCTCCAGGCAACATGCCCAAGATGGACTTCATGCCGCCCATCTTCTTAAGCGCACGCATCTGTTCGAGCATGTCGTTCATGGTCAGGCCCTCGCGCAGCATGCGCTCGGCAGCCTCCATCTGCTCCTCGTCGGCGAGCTCCTGGGCCTTCTCGATGATGCCGACAACGTCGCCCATGCCGAGGATGCGCTTGGCCATGCGTTCGGGGCTGAAGACCTCGAGCGAATCGGGCTTCTCGCCCATGGAGACGAACTTGATGGGCTTGCCCGTGACCTCGCGAACCGAGAGGGCGCCGCCGCCTCGCGCGTCGCCGTCGAGCTTCGAGATGATCACGCCGTCGAAATCGGTGCGCTCGGCAAAGGTGGACACCACGTTGACGATGTCCTGGCCGGTCATGGCATCGACAACCATGAGCACCTGGTCGGGTTTCACCGCGCGCTTGATGTCCACGGCCTCCTGCATCATCTGCTCATCGATCTGCAGGCGTCCCGCCGTGTCGACGATCACGACGTCACGAAGGTGGTCGATGGCCTCGCGGACGGCCCCGGTTGCGATGTCGATGGGATGCTGCCCGTCACCCCTGAAGACCGGAACGCCGATCTCCCCGCCGAGAGTGGCAAGCTGGTCGGCGGCCGCGGGGCGATACACGTCACAGGCTGCAAGCAGCGGAGAGCGCCCCTGCTTCTTCAACATGTATGCGAGCTTCACCGCCGCGGTGGTCTTGCCCGATCCCTGAAGGCCCACAAGCATGATCACGTTGGGAATGCGGTTGGAGAGAACGAGCTTGCTCTCGGTTGAGCCCAAAAGCTCGATGAGCTCGTCAAGGACGATCTTGACGACGTTCTGCGCCGGGGTGAGCGAGTCCATCACCTCGGCCGTGAGGCAGCGCTCGCGCGTGCGGGCGACGAAGTCCTTGACGACTCGATAGTTGACGTCCGCCTCGAGCAGCGCCATGCGGATCTCGCGCATGGCGGCAGTGATATCAGCCTCGGTAAGCTTGCCTTTGCCGCGAAGGCGGTCGAACGTATCGGTGAGACGATCGGAAAGGCTGTTAAACATGAAGTCTCCTATCGTGGTGCTGCTCCCAGAGGGGATCTCGCTCATGAAGCACCCTCAACGAGCCATCCTTGCTCGCATTGTTCGCAATGGAGCCCGCAATGGGCCCTTTGTAAGGAATCCCGCGCTGCGACCGCATGCTCGCAAAGGTTATGAACGAAAAGGCTGCTCAGCAGAAACCATTACGTACCAATAACTCTACCACGCGGACGCGGGCAGATATATGCGGGGCACTGGCGCCGCTACTCCTCCCCCACAAGGGCTCGGCAGAAATCGTGCGCATCGAAGGGCTGGAGGTCTTCGATGTGCTCGCCTACGCCGACGCGGTAGATGGGGAGCTTGAGCTTCGAGGCGACCGCCATGGCGATGCCTCCCTTTGCCGTGCCGTCGAGCTTGGTCATGATGATGCCGTCGAGGCCGAGGGCATCGTTGAACTCGAGCGCCTGGTTCAGGCCGTTCTGCCCGGTCGCTGCGTCGATCACCAGGACAACGTAGACCGGCATAGCCCCCGCGCGGCACTTGGAGGCGCGCTTGCGCGTCACGTTGACGACCTTGGCGAGCTCGCGCATAAGCTCGGGCGACGTATGAAGTCGGCCCGCGGTGTCGATGAGGACAAGGTCGGAGGTCCGGCGATCGGCTTCGTCGAGCACGTCGTAGCAGACGCTCGCGGGATCGCTGCCGCGGTCGCGCTTCACCACGGGCACGCCAGCGCGCTGGCCCCAAACATCAAGCTGCTCGATGGCGGCGGCGCGGAAGGTGTCGGCAGACCCGATGACGACGTTTTTGCCCGCCTCGTGCGCGGCGCAGGCGATCTTGCCAACCGTGGTGGTCTTTCCCGCCCCGTTGATTCCCACGAACAGCACGCACGACGGCGTCTCGTCAAAGGGGTCATGCTCGGGCTTCACGAAGTTCTCGGCAAGCCGGTCGGCGAGCGCGGCGCGCAGCTGCGGAGCGGTCTTGAGGTTTTGCCGGGCGGCGAGGTCGCGCAGGTCATCGGTTACCTGCATGGAGATCTCGGCGCCCATGTCACCCATAACCAAGGTGTCCTCAAGATCCTCCCAGAAATCTTCCGTGACCTCTCCGCCGAAGTAGAAGATCTCATTCAAAGCCTCGCGGCTGCGCTTAAGCCCTCGCGAGAGAGCGTCGAAGAGTCCCATTATGCATTCACAACCTTTCCTGTCGTGCGATCAAGCCGCTGGCTCACGACGCGGCTCACGCCGTCAGCCTGCATGGATACGCCATATAGCACGTCTGCGTCCTCCATGGTACGGCGCTGGTGCGAGACCACCAGCAGCTGCGTGGACTTTCGCAAGACATCGATGGCGTCGAGCAGCTTCGAGAGATTCGAATCGTCGAGCGCCGCCTCGACCTCGTCGAGCACATAGAACGGAACCGTGCGCGTGCGGTAGACGGCAAACAGCAGCGCAAGCGCCGTCAAGCTCTTCTCCCCGCCGCTCATGAGCATCATCTTAGTGATGCGCTTGCCGCGCGGCTGAGCGACCACCTCGATGCCGGTCTCAGCGGGATGCTCGGGGTCGGTCATCTCAAGATGGGCCTGGCCGCCTGGGAAGAGCATGCCAAAGACCTCTCGGAAGTTGGCGTCGACCTTGTCGAAGGTGGTCAAGAAGGCATTGCGCATCTTGCGGTCGATGGCGGCAGTGATCTTAGTCAGCGCCTTGCGGGCCGCCTCGAGGTCGGCAAGCTGCGCGGCGATATAGTCGGCACGCTCGCGCAGCCGCTCGTACTCCTCCATGGCAACCTGGTTGACGGGGCCGAGGTTGTTGATTTGGCGCACCAAGTCGTTGAGCTCCCGCTCGGCGGCATCGCGGTCCTCAGGAGCGGGAAGCGCGAGTGCCTCCTCAAGAACCGTCTTGCCGTCAGCGGTGATCGCCTTGATGGCGTTCTCGACCTTGACCTCGAGCTTGCCGCGTTCGACCTGAAACGCATTCTGGGCGAGAGAGGCCTCGTCGACCTCGCGCTTCGCGGCGGCGACGTGAGATTTGGCTTCTTCGATGGTCGCCTTGAGGCTTGCGGAGTCGGCCTCCTCAAGTGAGGCCTGGTCGCGCAGGCGCGCCGCCCAATCCATCGCGCGCTCAAGCAAAGCGGAATAGCGGTCATGCAGCGGGTCGACGCGAAGACGAAGCACCTCGAGCGAGCGGGCCGCTTGGGTGGTGGCTCGAATACGGCGTTCGATGCCCTCAAGGCGGCGCTCAAGCTCGGGAATTCGACGATCAAGGCTCCGCTGGCGCTCGGATGCCTGCGCGCGGCGGACCTTCGCATCGCCCAGGCGCCCTGCCGCCTCGGCGTCCTCGCGACGCAGGCGGTCAAACTCATCGTTACGCTCGGCAAGCTCGGCAGCAATCTCGCCCACACGAGCACGGGCCTCGTCACGCGTGCGCGACAGCTCGTCCACCTGGGGCTGAGCCGCCCTAACCTGCTCTGCGGCCTTCTCGCGACGGCGCGAGAGCTGAGACTGGTCTGCCAGAGAAGACGACAGAGACTGCTCGAGTCGACCGATCTCGGCAAGGACCGAAGTCCGTTCACCTTCAAGGCGGGCGATCTCGCCTGCGACGTCGCCTTCAGAGGAACGCGCCTGCATCAATGCCGCGCGAGCCTCATCGACCTGCTGGCCTGCATGCTCAAAGGTGGCGGAGAGGTCGGGCTCAAGACCCGCGAGCTCACGGATGCGGCGCTTGCGCTCAAGCGCGCCCTGGGCGGCGTCGGCGCCCGTGCCCAGGCGAACCACGCCGCCGTCGCGCACGCGCGCGCCATCAGGGGTCACGTACAAGACGCCCGGGATCGCGGGCGCGGCGAGCGCCTCCTCCAAGCTGTCGACAAGCTGGATGCGGCCAAGAAGCGCGGCAACGACGGGGCCGAAGCCCTCGCGCACCTGCAGGCGCTCGACCAGGCGCTCGCCGGCAGCGCCTGACGCGGCATCCACGGGCAGCACGTTGCGCGAAACAAGGAGGGCCTCGCCTGACGCGTCCTCGGCATGCGCGGCGGCGCCTGCCGAGGCGAGGGCGGCGGTATCCGACACCACCAAAGCATCGATATCATCAGAAAGCAGGCGTTCTACCAGCGATTCGAGCTCCTTCGGCGCCTCGATAACATCGCCGAGGCGGGCCTCGACGCTGCCGGCGCACGCCGAGGCGAGACGCGCGGCGAGCGGCGATGAGGATGCCAGGCGCTCATCGAGCTTGCGCAGGCTCGAGAGCTCCGTACGCACCTCGCCCAAGCGATCGCGGGCCTGCGCCTCCTTGCCGGACAGCTCTGACAGAGCGGCTTCGGCAACGCTGATGGCACCCTCGGCGTCCTCTTTGGCACGACGCGCCTCGAGGAGGGCGGCCTCGAGCTCCTCGGCACGTCCCCGGCGGCTCTCCAACGACGCCTGCACCGTATCGATCGACTCAGCAAGCTGTTCCAGACGCGATGCAAAAAGGTCGTCCTCGATCTCTGCGTTGGCAAGGGTCTCCTTCACCTTGGCCAGCGCGAGCGCCGCCTCATCGGCCCGACGCTGCTCCTCGCGCTGCTCCCTGCCGAGGGCGCCGATCTCTTCATCAAGCTCGACGCGGCGAGCATGAATCCGGTCGGCGGCGGGCTCGAGCTCGGCCACGTCCGACTCGGCGACAGAAAGCTCGGCCCGGACCTCGTCCAGCTGCCCGCGAACCTGCTCGAGCTCTTCAGAAACACGCTTGCGCTGGTGCTCGGACCCCGAGAGGGTGCCGCGCATCTCTGAGAGGCGGGTCACCATGTTGTGACCCTTTTCCTCCAGAAGACGCATGTCGGAGCCCATGCGGCCGACCACATCCTGCACGCGGCGGCGTTGCTCGCCAAGGTCCCCGACGAAGAGGCCTTTTTCTTCAAGCATCACCTGGAGCTTTTCCAGCTCGCGCTCTTTCTCCGCAAGCCGATAACGCGCCACCTCGAGCGTGGCTTCCCCCTCTTTGGACCGGCTCTCGAGCTCGGACCACTCGGCCTGAAGACGACGGAGCTCGTCCACCGCGAGAATCTGCGTGAGACGGGTGGCCCGCGCCGAGAGGTCGCGATACTTCCGCGCACGGTCTACCTGGCGCTCGAGAGGGCGGAGCTGGCGAGTGACCTCGCGGCTCACGTCTCGGGCGCGGACGAGGTGCTCGTCCATGGACTTGATCTTCTTGGCGGCGCGCTCCTTGCGACGCTTGTGCTTGGAGATGCCCGCCGCCTCTTCGATGAGGGCGCGACGCTCCTCGGGACGGCTCTGCAAGATGGCGTCGAGCTTGCCCTGCGAGATGATGGAATGCGTATCCTTGCCCAGACCCGAATCATGCAGGATGTCCTGAATGTCCATAAGACGGCAGGGGCTCTGGTTGATGAGGTATTCGCTCTCGCCCGAACGATACATGCGTCGCGTGATGGCGACTTCGTCGAAGTCTACCGGCAACACATGGTCGGCGTTGTCGAGCACGAGCGTGACTTCGGCAACGCCGACGGGTTTTCGTGCGGAAGACCCGGAGAAGATGACATCCTCCATGGCCTGGCCGCGCAGCTGTTTGGCGCTCTGCTCGCCGAGGACCCACAAGATGGCGTCGGAGATATTAGATTTGCCCGAGCCGTTGGGGCCCACGATGACGGTGAGCCCCGGCTCGAACGTCATGTGGGCACGATCCGCAAACGACTTGAACCCCTTGAGGGTCAACGACTTCAGATACACGGCGCCCCCTACCCCAGCTTCTTCTGAAGAATCACGCCGCCCGTGGTGTATCCCAGGCGCTCGAGCGCGTCGAGCGCGGCAGCGGCCTCAGCCTCCTTCTTCGAAGAGCCGGTTCCACGGCCCATGCGAGCGCCTCCCACGATCACCACTGCGGTAAAGGTGGGCTCATGGGCAGGGCCGCTGGTGTCCACGAGCTTGTATACGGGCGGATCGCCGTGATCGCCCTGCACGCATTCCTGCAAGTACGATTTAGGATTCGTTGGATGCTCTGCGCGATCGGCAGCGAGATGGGGCTTGAGGGTGCGCGTGACGAAACGCTCCGCCACGTCCCAGCCCCCGTCGAGATAGAGGGCGCCCACGAGCGACTCATACACGTTCTCAAGCGCCGAGTGAAGCCCGCGTGCACCGGTACCCGTCTCAGAGGCACCGAAGATGATGCAGGAGTCGATGCCGAGCTCGAGGCCGACATCGGAAAGCGTCATGCCCGAGACGAGCGACACTTTGAGCCGGGTGAGCTTTCCCTCATCAAACGTGGGGTAATTTCGATACAGGGAGAGCGCGACGATGGAGCCCAAGATGGAATCGCCAAGGAACTCCAGACGCTCGTAGGATGCAGAAACAGGCTGCCCCTCGACCGCTGACGGATGCGTGATGGCGCAGCGGAGCAGTTTTTTGTCATGGAACTCGTATTCGCAGATCTCCTCGACCCGGGCGAGCTTTTCGGATACGGGCACGGACGTTAAGCCTCCTGAGTTGCCTCGATGGCATCGATGGCATCAGCGACGGAGCTGATGGACATGAGACGCTCTTCCTCGATCTCGATGTCGAACTCGTCCTCGAAAGCGGTGACGAGCTGCAGGCGATCGAGAGAGTCGGCGTCAAGATCGTCAAAGGTGGTCTGTTCGGTAATCTCATCGGGACTGATGCCCAACACGTCGCTGGCAACGTCAACGACCTTGTCAAAAATCTCGGTGCGCTCCATGGTTGACTCCTTTCGCGTGCCGGCAAGCGGCGACAATGAACCGTAACGATTCTACCCGCAAAGGCGGGGGCGCTCAACGACGCGTGGCGCGGGCGGCAGATTTGCCCGCACGAACGCCAGAGAAGCGAGAACCCCGAGCCGAAATCGGGGCATGGCATGTCACCAAAAAGGCTATTCCACCAAGCCGTCCATAGAGGCCGCCACCTTCTCGACGAGGCCTGCACGGATGGCGCGGGCGGTCGCGAGCGTGCCGTTCTTCACCGCCTCGACAGAGGTGGCGCCATGACCGATAAGCACCACGCCCTTGAGACCCAAAAGAATGGCGCCGCCGACGGCGTCGCCGGAAAGCTTCTCCTTAAGAGCGCTGAGCTTGCTCTTGATGAGCAGAGCCGCGATCTTTCCAGACAACGAGCTCAGAAGAGCGCCCTTGAGCTCGCTCATGATCATCTTGGCGGCACCTTCGGTGGCCTTCAGGGCAACGTTGCCGGCAAAGCCATCCGTCACCACCACGTCGACCGTTCCCGCAAGCAGGTCGGTGCCCTCGCAATTGCCGACAAAGCCCGGAACCGCGTCGCGCATCGCAGGGAAGCACGCCTTGGTAAAGTGGGAACCCTTCGTGTCCTCGGTGCCGTTTGACAGCAACCCGACCCGCGGGTGGGCAACGCCGCACACCAGCTGGGAGTACACGGCCCCCATCTGGCCAAAGCGCACCATGTCCTCGACCTCGACGTCTGGATTCGCGCCCATGTCGCACAGAACGGTCAAACCGCCCGCACGGTTGGGAACTGCCGTGGTGATGCAGGGACGAATCGGCTCTCGCTTACCGTCCGCCTCATAGCGAAACGGCGTGACATACGCGGTCGCCGCCGCGGTGATCGCGCCGGTAGCACCCGCCGAGAAGAAACCTTGGGCAGTACCCTTCTTGACGGCGCGGCAAGCGATGACGATGGATGACTTGCGCTTGGTCATGACGGCCTTGATGGGGTCGTCCTCCATGGTGATGACATCAGGGGCGACGAGCGCTTCGACGCGATCGCGCGAGGCGGCAAAAGGTTCGACCAGCTCGGCTGGACCGACCGCAAGCACTTCGAGCTCGCTATCGGCAGCGAGCGCTGCATCGATGCCGTCGAGAACGACCTGGGGCTCTTCGTCTCCGCCCATAACGTCAACACAGACACGGACCTTGCTCATGATTCATCACCTCAATAGCGAAATGGCCGACTCATGGAGCCGGCCATATATTCCCTAAGAATGTGCGGCGAGCGCACATGATAGTTTATCACCTTCAACGGGCATCATGCAGCGAGGGAAACCCCGCGAAAATGGCTACTCGGTGACGATGACCTCGCGGTCCTTGTAGAAACCGCAGTTGGGGCAAACGTGATGGGGAAGCTTCACGGCACCGCAACGAGGGCAAACGGAACGTGCGGGAGCCTCGATCTTCATGTTGGCGGAACGGCGGGAATGGGTTGCTCCGCGGCCCTTCTTTTGCTTTGGTACTGGCATGATGACCTTCCTTATGACCTAATGAACAGGCGTGAATACGCGCAAGTAGCGATACTACCACACAGAACTGCCGCGTGTACAGCAATTATTATCGCTCGTCACCGCTTGCCCACATTGTTTACGCGACGCATGCGATGGCCGTAGAATCGATGCGGAAAGCGAAACCTCAATGTCTACAAGCTAGTCGTCGAGCTTGAGGTTCTTGAGGGCGGCGAAGGGATTCTCGTCGCTCGTGACGTACTCCTCCTCGGCTCGGGCAGCGCAGTCGCACTGCTCGCGGTTGAGATTGCAGCCACACGTCGGGCACAGACCGGCGCAATCGGGGCGGCAGAGCACCACGAATGGCGTATCCATGACTACCGCGTCAGCGATGGGACCCGCAAGGTCTACCGAGCGATTCTCCCCCACCAACTCGAAGCCGTCCTCATATGTTTCGGCGTCCTCGGGCTCATGGAACAGGAAATACTCTTCGATCTCACCGGCGACGTCGAAATGGGCGGGATCCAGGCAGCGGTCGCACTCGCCTACCGCATGGGCGCGAACCAGCCCTGACACCAAGATCCCGTCGCCGGCGTTGGTGAGAACCACGTCGTAGGAGATGCCCCCGTCGAGCGCGAACTCCTTGTCGCCCACCTCATAGCTGGGGATATCGACCGTGCCCGAGACGGGCAAGCTCTCGCCCGGCGCTTCGAGACGGCCTTCGAGCTCGATAACGATAGGGTCGATGAACGCCATTACCAGCCACCGTTCTGAGCGTTGTTAGAGCTCTCGTTGAGCTGCTGGCGGCAGCGCGCCACGGTGGAGGTGAGGCTCTTGAGGTTCTCCTCGAGGTGCGTGAACACCTGCTCGGCATAATCCTCCGCAGCATAGCGGGTCTCGCGCTCATATTGCTGCGCGCGGTCGCGGATGTCATCGGCCTGCTGCTGGGCAAGGCGCACGATCTCCTGCTCGCCGGCAATGGTGAGAGCCTGCTGCTGCGCGTCAGCGATGATGGAGTCGGCCTGGGCGGTCGCCGAAGCGATGAGCTCGTCGCGCTCCTTCAAGATGCGACGAGACTTCTGCCACTCCTCGGGATAGCTCATGCGGATCTCATCGAGAATGTTGAAGAAGACGTCGGTCTCGATGACCTTGAACTGCGCATTCTTGCCGAAAGGCGGCTTGGCTTCTTCGATGATGCCCTCGAGCTCATCGACCAAGCTCTCGATCCTCTCGCCAGGGAAGTTGTCGCCCGGCATCCCGGTCTCCTTTCAACGGTTACATCTCATCTGGTCATAGTATCACATACGACAATACACAAATCAGCACTTGAAGCGTTCTTTGAGCGCCTTCACCACATTGTCGGGCACGAATTCCGAAACGTCCCCGCCGAAGGATGCGATCTGGCGAACGACCGACGAGGAAAGGTACCCGTATTCTGGCGAACTCATGACGAAGATGGACTCCACACCCGGGTCGAGGCGGTAGTTGAGGTCGGCCTGCTGCAGCTCGTATTCAAAATCGGTCATCGCGCGCAAGCCCTTGACCACGGCTCCAGCGCCGACCTCGTTAGCAAAGTCGACGAGCAGGCCCGTGAAGGGACGAACCTCGACGCCATCGATATCGCCCAGCGCCTCGCGCGCAAGCGACACGCGGTCTTGCAGCGAGAACGTGGGGCCTGTCCCGTTCTTGCCGAGCGACTCCGCCACGGCCACGGTGACATGCGGGAACAGCCGGCGAGCCCTTCGGACGACGTCGATGTGTCCGAACGTGATGGGATCAAACGTACCCGGCACCAGCACGTGCGTGATGGTCTGGTCGGTAAGGACATCGTGCATGATGTGCCTCCTTGGAAATCATGAGCCTGATAGGCGAAAGCGATATACCTATATGAGCCGCAAGAGGTCGACGGCGATCTTGCCATAGCTCTTCTCGCGAAGGACCTCGAAGCCCTCGGGTCGGGCACCCGGAGCATGCGCGTCATGCTCGTAGAGGGCCAGCGCCCCCGGCGCAAGAACCCCCGACGTGTCGAGGTTGTGCAGCAGTTCCTCCACCGTTTCTACCCCGAAGGCATACGGAGGGTCGAGCACCACGAGGTCGAAAGGGCCGCCCGGCACCCTGCCGCGACCGGCAGATAGCAGCACGTCGCCGGTGACCACCTTGTAACGCCCGCCTTTGCCAGCGAGAGACTCGACGTTGCTTCGCACGAGCGCCGAGGCCTTGCGATCGATCTCGAAGAAGGTGGCATGAGCCGCCCCTCGAGAAAGCATCTCGAGCCCCATCGCCCCCGATCCGGCAAATGCGTCGAGAACGCGAATGCCTTCGATGCCCTCTGGCAGGGCGGAGTCGACCATGGAGGCGCAGGCTTCGCGAACGCGATCGGTGGTGGGCCGGGTGGTGTCTCTGCCTTGGGGCTCGCCGATCTTTCTGCCGCGCCACTCGCCGCCTACGATCCTCATCCGCCGCTCACCTCTTTGAACACGTCGCCATATCTCTTGACGACCTCCTGCCGCATGGGAAGGGTCGCCACCGATTGCAATGTGGAAGCATAGCGCAAAAGCTCCTGCGCGTCCTCGTGAGCATCCTCGATGAGCTCCACATCGGCATCTAGGTCCACAAAACGCAAGGAAACGCCTCCGTGTTGGCGCAGACCCAGGATCTCGCCCTCATGACGGAGCCGAAGGTCCATCTCAGCAAGGGAGAATCCGTCGTCGGTGCGCTCGAGCGCCTCGAGGCGATCTTGAGCCGGGCTGCGCCGGCCGCCCGCCCCTGCATGCGTCATGACATAGCAGAGGCCGGCGTGGCCGCCGCGGCCCACTCGGCCGCGCAGCTGATGCAAGGTTGCAAGGCCAAACCGCTCGCCGTCTTCGATAATCATGACCGTGGCGTCGGGAACGTCCACGCCGACCTCCACCACTGTCGTCGACACCAGGACATCGGTCTCCCCCGCCCTGAACCGTGCAATCGCCCGGTCCTTCTCTTGTGCAGGCATGCGGCCGTGAAGCATGTCGATCCGGGCGTCCCTGAAGACCGTCTTCAAGCGTTCGGTCTCCTCCACCACGTTGTGCAGGCGAACGTGCTGTTGGTCGTCCTCGCCACCAATGCCGGGCACATCCTCAAGGTCCTCTGCATGGTCGGTGGGTTCGACCATGGGGCAGATGACATAGGCGCTCCTGCCCGCAGCGAGCGCCTCGCGGACCGCGCCGTAGGCGACATCGCGATTGGCCTCGGTGAGAACGTGCGTGGCAACGCCGGCACCGGCGACGGGGCGCTTGCGGATTATGCTCACATCAAGATCGCCGTATACGGACAACGCAAGCGTGCGCGGGATGGGCGTAGCGGTCATCACGAGCAGGTCGGCACCCGGCCCTTTGGCGCGCAGCGCGTTGCGCTGGTTCACGCCAAAGCGATGCTGCTCGTCGATGATCACAAGCGAGAGCTCCCGAAACACCACGTCATCCGACAGCACGGCATGGGTCCCGAACAACACCTGGAGCTCGCCCGATGCCAAGCGGTGCAACATGTCTTCACGCTCGGAGGCGGACGTGGCGCCGGTGAGCAGGGCCCACGTGATGCCCGCCCTTTCGAGAAGCGGGCCGCTCTTGTGGGCATACTGCTGCGCGAGGACGCCCGTCGGGGCCATGACGCAGCCCTGCGTCGCGCTGTCGGCAACGGCGGCAAGACCAAAACACGCGACGGCAGTCTTTCCCGTTCCCACGTCGCCCAGAAGCAGGCGATTCATGACACGCGAGCCGTCCTGCATGTCCCTCAAGATATCCGAGACGGCAGCATCTTGCTCGTCGGTGAGAGAAAACGGCAAGACGCGGCGGAACGCCTCGACATGAGCGCCGACAGCGTGCGCGTGGGGCGTCACGTCGAGAAGGTTGGCGTCGTTTCTCAGACGGAGGGCGAGCTGAAGATGCAGGAGCTCATCATAGGCAAGGCGGCGCCGGGCATGCTCGCGCTCCGCCCCGCTCAAAGGAAAATGAATCGAGCGCAGCGCTCGAGAAGCGCTCATGAGACCCCGCCGCGCCCTCAGGGGGGCAGGCAGGTGATCGGCGAAGGCGCCGACACGCTCCAGGGCCCCCGACACGATGCGACGCATCCACGCGACGGAGACGCCCTCGCTCACAGGATGCACAGGGATCATGGCGCCCGCGGAGGCATGGCCGTCAAGTCGCTCGAAATGAGGGGATGCCATCTGCTTGAAGCCATAGGAGAACTCGACCTTGCCCTGAACAGCCATGCGGTCTCCCCGGGACAGCTGCTTGGCGAGCCAAGGCTGCTTGAAAAATGCAAGCTGGAGCACGCCCGTGTCATCCACCAGAGACACCTCAACAACCGAGAGACGTGGCTTGGGATGCTTGAGCGAGACCCTGTCGACCGTGCCCACAATGGTTGCCACCTCGCCGAGTGGCGCCGCCTCGATGGTGTAGGCATGCGTGAAGTCTAGATAGCGGCGCGGGATATGAAGGAGGAGGTCCTCCACCGTCTCAATCCCCATACGGTGGAGGGCCTCCTCACGAGCACCGGATACATATTTGAGCCTGCTCACGTCCTCACCGAGCGAAAGCGTGCGAAGCAATCGGTCGGACGCGGGCGGCACCGAAGGAGTGCGTGCCGGCGCGGACACGGCTACTCGATCGAGAAGATCACCGGGTAGAGCGGCTGCTCGCCACGGTGCGAGTCAATCTCAAGGTCGGGCTGGGCCTCTTCGATGGCAGCGATGAGGTCCTCGAAGACCTCGTCGCTCATATCGGAGCCGGCAAGAATGGTGAGGGCGTCTCCCTCCTCCTCTTCCTGCATGCGATTGATGCAGTCAAGCGTGACCTGCTTGACATCGGAGCCGACCACATCGATCGAATCGTTGATGATGCCCATGACATCCCCTGCATGGATGGGGGTGCCGTCGGACGCCGCAGAATCGCGCACGGCGCAGGTGACCTCGCCGTCGCGGACCTCGGAGGCGGCCTCGGTCATGGCCTCGACGGCATCCTCGAGAGAGGAGTCGGGAAGCACGGCGAAGAGCGCTGAGAACGCCTGCGGCACGGTCTTGGTGGGCACCACCGCGACCTGCTTGTCAGAGCAGGCGTTCGCGGCGGCCTCGGCCGCCATGCGGATATTGGAGTTGTTGGGCAGAATGATCACAGCCTCGGCATTGACCTTCGAGACGGCATCAAGAAGGTCGGCGGTGGAGGGGTTCATGGTCTGGCCGCCAGAAACCACCACATCGACGCCGAGCGAGGTCAGAATCTCGGCCTCGCCCGAGCCAGCCGCGACGGCGACGTAGCCCAAAGGCTTGGCAGGCTCAGAGGCCTGCTCGGAAGCATCCTGGTCCTCATGGATCTTCGCGGTGCGCTCACGAGACTCCATATCCATGTTATGGATAAAGACCTCGTAGATCTGGCCCAAGTTGAGCATGTGCTCGAGAACAAGGTTGGGCGTGTTGGAATGAACGTGGATCTTATAGTCAGGATAGGCGCCCACGAGCAGCTCGCAATCGCCCATGGAGGCGAGGAACTGCAGGCACTCGTCCTCATCGAAGGGGGCATCCGCCTTGAAGAGGAACTCGTTGCAGTAGCGATACTCCGAGCCCTCCCAGTCGTCGTTCGCCTCGATCTTCACGCGGTCAAGAGCGCCCTCGCGAGCGGAGTCCGCCGTGCCCTCGAAGGTTGTGGAAATCTCCTCGACCTCGGTGGTGCGCCCGAGCGCGGCGGCGACGAAGTTCTCGAGGAAGATGGCGAAACCGAAGGCGCCGGAGTCGACCACGCCGTTCTCCTTGAGCACGGGCAGCAGGTCGGGCGTGCGGGCGACGGACTCATAGGCCTCGACGACGATCGCGTCAAGGGTGTCCTCATAGGAGTCCTTGGCCTTCGCGCAGGCGTCTGCACGGGTGGAGATGTCACGAAGAACCGTGAGGATGGTACCCTCCACCGGCTTGCGCACGGCCTTAAAGGCGACCTTCACCGAATTGCGCAGGGCCGCCGCGATGTCGGCAGAGGTAATGGGGTCCTCGGCGCCAACAAAGCCCTCGGCGGCGCCGCGCAGAATCTGCGAGGTGATGACGCCGGAGTTGCCGCGAGCGCCCATGAGCGAGCCATGGGTGATGGCGGCGGCGATGGCCTCCATATCGGCGTCAGCGGGAAGGCTGCTGAGCTCCTTCACCACCGAGCCCAGGGTGAGCGACATGTTGGTGCCGGTATCGCCGTCAGGCACCGGGAAGACGTTGAGCTTGTTGATCTCCTCGGCCTTATCGGATACCGCGGCAGCGGCGATGGGAAAGCAGGTTCGAATGGTCTTCGCAATCATCGGCGTGTATCTCCAACTCCTTGGTGAGCGCTAGTACATGCGGCTCTTGAGGGCATCGACGTGGATGCCGATCTTGAGCTTTGCGGGATCGATCTCGGCGATCTCCTGCAGGGTGAACGTGACGGAGCTCGCCAGGTTCGCGCAGACGGACTTCATGTTCACGCCGTTTTCGAGCACCACGTGCAGGTCCACCTTGAGGCCCTCCTCGTTGCTCGAGACGAGAACGCCCTTGCGAAGGCGCTGGCCAGCGAGAAGTCGCACGCTCTCGGCGCCCTGGAGCTGCTCGGCCATGCCGACCACGCCGTAGCAGGACATGGCGGCGTAACCGGCGATATCGGCGATGACGTCATTCGAGACGCTGAGGCTTCCGGAAATTGTCTCAGTCACAGAAATCTCCTTTCGGATGCTCACCACGCATCGAGGGTGCGGGGATAATCTGCAATATGATACTACGCACCGCAAGCAGCGGAAGGGGAATTCGACATCCACATAGCTTGACCGCGCCAGATTCGCCGGCAACCGCGCATCCGACCCATGGAGTGAGCCGTGCCGCAACCATAAAGAGCGCCCCGTCTGCGAATCGAGGCAGACGGGGCGCCCTGGCTAAGGAGATGCACCTGAATCTTCTAGAATATGAAGCTCTTTCGGAAAACCTCGGCACCACACCATACGACTACCTGCTGCGCTACCGCATCACGCGCGCAAAGGAGCTGCTCGCCATGCGGACTTCGATGGGCAGCCCTGCGCGGCATTACGGCGCGAGCGGGAGGCGCGAATCCGCCCGGGCGGCCTCAGGCCCTGCCGGAGATCTCCGCATGAGGCCCCGCCGCCCGGACGATCGGGCTACTCCTCCGCCGGTCCTTCGGCGAACTGCGAATTATACAGGTCGGCATAGAATCCGCCCGCCGCGAGAAGCTCATCATGGGTGCCCTTCTCGACGATGTCGCCATCGCGAAGCACCAAGATGACGTCGGCGTTGCGAATCGTGCTCAGACGGTGGGCGATCACGAAGCTCGTGCGGCCCTGCATGAGGGCGTCCATGGCGCGCTGGATGCGCTCTTCGGTACGCGTGTCCACGTTGGATGTCGCCTCGTCGAGAATCAGGATGGGGCGATCGGCGATAAAGGCGCGCGCGATGGTGAGCAGCTGCTTTTGGCCTTGCGACACGTTTGAGGCGTCCTCGTTGAGCTCGAAATCGTAGCCGCCGGGAAGCGTGCGAATGAAGTGGTCTGCGAGCGCCGCGCGCGCGGCGGCATACACCTCGTCGTCGGAAGCGTCCTCGCGGCCATAGCGGATGTTCTCGCGAATCGAGCCCTTGAAGAGCCACGTGTCCTGCAGCACCATGGCAAAGTTCCGGCGCAGGTCGTCGCGCGCATAGTCCCGAAGGTCAACCCCGTCAACCTTGATCGAGCCGGCGTTCACGTCATAAAAACGCATGAGGAGCTTCATGAGCGTGGTCTTGCCTGCACCCGTCGGGCCGACGATGGCAACCGTCTGACCCGGTTCGACGTCGCATGAGAAGTCGTGGATGATGGTCTTGTTGGGAACATATCCAAACCGTACGTGGTCGAACTCTACCGCCCCGCTGCAGCGAGGAAGCTCAGGCGTCTGAGCATCGGCGGACTCTTCGGGCTCGTCGAGGAACTCAAAGACGCGCTCCGCGGCGGCCGATAGCATCTGCAGCATGTTCGACACCTGGGACAGCTGCGTGATGGGCTGCGTGAAGTTGCGCACATACTGCATGAATGCCTGGATGTCACCCAGATTGATGGACCCCGCGATGGCCAAAAACGCGCCCACGATAACCACTGCGACATAGGCGAGGTTCGCGACGAAGTTCATGATGGGCTGCATCAGGCCGCTGAAGAACTGCGCACGCCAGCCAGAGTCATAGAGGTTGCGGTTCTCCACGTCGAAATCGGCGACGGCGCGGTCCTCGCGGTTGAACACCTTGATGACGTTCTGACCCGAGAAGCTCTCCTCGATGATGCCGTCGACGCGGCCAAGAATGGTCTGCTGACGACGGAAGTAGCGTTGCGAGGAACGCACTACGACCACCACGAGAACGAGCGAGACGGGAACCGTGAGGAAGGTGAGCCCCGCAAGCACCATCGACACCGAGACCATCATGACCGCGACGCCGATGAGCTGGGTGACGGAGGTGATGAGCTGTGTGACGCTCTGGTTTAGGGACTGGCCCAGGGTATCGACGTCGTTCGTGACGCGGCTCATGACGTCGCCGACCGAATTGGTCTCAAAATACGATAGCGGCATCCGGTCGATCTTTTGCACGATCTCCTTGCGCATGCGATAGCACACGCGCTGGGTGATGCCCGTCATGAGCCAGCCCTGAACAAAGTTCATGAGGGCGGCGGTGATGTAGAGGCACAGCAGCCCCGCCAAGATATAGCCGATCTTGGCGAAGTCGATCGAGCCCGTGCCCATGACCTTCGCGGCAAGACCGTTGAACAGCTCGGTCGTCGCCTGGCCCAAGATGCGAGGGCCGAGGACGTTGAATACCACCGAGGCGATCGCGCAGACAATGGCTATGATGAGCGCGATGCGCTCATGGGCGATATAGATGACGAGCTTTCTGATGGTGCCCTTGAAGTCCTTGGCGCGCTCGGCAGCAGGCCCGCGGTTTCCCATAGCCGGCATCAGCGCTCACCCCCTTCCAGAATCGATGCATCCGAAGCGGCGCCCTCTGCCACGGCACCCTGCTCGGCGGGAGCATCCCCCTCAAGGCCGAGCTCGTCAGCCGAGAGCTGGCTCTTGGCAATCTCCAGGTATTCAGGGCAAGAGCGCAGAAGCTCTTCATGGGTGCCGCGCCCCACGATGCGCCCGTCGTCGAGCACGAGGATCTCGTCGGCGTGCATGATCGTCGCGATACGCTGGGCGACGATGATGAGCGCGGCGTCAGAGGCGCGCTCAGCCAGCTCGGCACGCAGCACCGAGTCGGTCTTGTAGTCAAGGGCCGAGAAGGAGTCGTCGAAGACAAGCACCTTCGGACGGCATGCCAGGGCGCGGGCGATGGACAGGCGCTGGTTCTGGCCGCCCGACACGTTCGAACCGCCCTGGGCGATGGGGCTTTGATAGCCGTCCGGCTTCGCATCGATAAACTCGGTCGCCTGCGCGATGCTCGCCGCTTCGACCATGTCGGCGTCGGGCATCGAGGGGTCCCCGTACTTGATGCTGCTCTCGATGGTCCCGCTGAAGAGCATGCGCTTTTGCGGGACATACCCGATCGAACGGCGGAGCTCCTTGAGTCCGATGGAGCGGATATCGACCCCGTCGAGCGTGATCGAGCCCTCCGTGACGTCATACAGGCGGGGCATGAGCTGAACGAGCGTGGACTTGCCGCAGCCCGTCGACCCGATGATGGCCGTCGTCTTGCCCGGACGCGCCGTGAAGCTGATGTGCTCGAGCGTGGGCTCGCTTGCATCCGGATAGGTGAACGAGACGTCGTTGTAGGCGATGGTTCCTCTCCAGCCCTCTCCGCGCTCACGCGAGACGCTCGTTTCGGGCGAGGGGTCTTCGATGCTCGAATAGGTTGCGAGAACCTCCTGGACGCGCTCGGCGGCGACGTCGGCTCGAGGCAGCATGACCGAAATCATGGTCAAGATCATGAAGCTCATGATGACCTGCATGACATAATTGATATAGGCCATGAGGTCGCCGACCATCAGGCCGCCGGCGTCCACGCCGTGACCGCCGAACCACACGATGCCGATGGTAGTGGCGTTCATCACGATGAGCATCGCCGGCATGAGGAAGGTCATGCAGCGGTTGGTGAAAATATAGGTGTTGGTGAGCTCGCGGTTCGCCTGGTCATAGCGATCCTGCTCGTAATCCTGGCGGCCAAAGGCACGGATGGGCATGATGCCCGTCACGATCTCGCGAGCGACGAGATTGTTGCGGTCAACAAGGCTCTGCATGCGGCGGAACTTGGGCATCGTGAGGCCCATGAGGATGCCGATGGTGATCGCGATGGCGACGATCGCCACGACAAGTATCCATTCGAGACCCGTCGGGGTGGTAAGCACCCGAACCACGGCCCCCAGGCCCATGCAAGGGGCAAAAAGCACAATGCGCAGGCACATCACGAGAACCATCTGGATCTGCTGGATGTCGTTCGTGGCGCGGGTGATAAGAGATGCCGCAGAGAACTTCTCCATCTCGGCAGGCGAGAAGGAGAGGACGCGCTCATACAGGTCGTGGCGAAGGTCTCGGGCGATGGCAGCCGACGTCTTGGACGCATTGAACGCGGCAAGGATCGCGCAGAGCGCCGAGAGCAAGGCATAGGCGAGCATGGTCATGCCCTCAGAGAACAGATAGCCTGTCTGGACGTCGTTGAGGTCGAGGCCCGCCTCGCGGTATGCGTCCTTCACAAACTCGATCGCACGGCTCTCGATAATGGCGTCACCGTTATCACCAAGCTGAGACACGAGCTGCTCACGCATGTCAGAGAGACTTCCCGGCCCCATGCTCACCGGGTGGCCCGCCTCGGCAGAAGCGAATGCCTCTGAAAGACTCACGAGCTCGGCAAGGTCGACGGTGTCCCCCACCTGAGCCCTGATGGCGTCGAGCGTCTCAGCCCCCTCGGCAGCCGCCCAATCCTCTACCGGGATGCCTTGATTGATCTGATAGACGAGCATCTCAGCCTCGGCCATCGGCTCTTCGAGCCTGCTGCGGACCTCGTCGTCGCCGGCAAAGCTTCTCACACCGTTCGCGTCCTTGCCCGAGTAGCTGGCCTCCATGAGCTCGGCGTCGTCGGCGTCCATAAACAGGGCGACTTGCTGAAGCTGGTCGGATGGAATCTCATCCGGAACAGCGCTCTCGATTCCACCTTGGCTGATGCCCACGTCGACGATGTTGCTCATGAGACCCGGCAGCGTCAGCTCACAGTTGGCCTGCGCAAACAGCAAGACCAGCGCTATGAGGAAGTTGATGCCGTGACCCTTCAAGAACTTGAAGATCTTCACGTGCGCCCCCTATCGTTTTCGAAACGTTCCCTCCCCGGCGACACCGAAGTGCATCCATAGGTTGGCCGCCGCTCCACGCGCGGCGTCCCAAGCCATACATATATAAGTGTCGTCAGGACCCGTGGCGTCCGCCCCAGACGCGCGTCGCGGGTCAGCGCTTAGTTCTACCCCGTCATTTCTCGGAGCGCGTGCTCGCCTTCCAAATGGTTGACTACTCATAGAAATTCCATTCCATCCGGTACCTAACTATGTTGACCGCACATTGCTCGCATGGTACACGTCTTCGGAAAACAGCTGCTGGGCGCTTGCATAATCACCTATGACCTGCAATAATGCAGAACGCACGCGTCAGCGCGCCGCACAACGATTCCCGCACGCGCCCACCGGGCACCTGCTCCCCCGGCGGTGGATGGGTATCCGTATGAAGATTGCACGCAGCGCGTAGGTATATGCTATAGTTCCTATCTGTTTGTTCAAGCGGCACAAAACCGCCCAAGGAGGGTCTAGAAATGTCCAAAGTTTGCGAGATCTGCGGTAAGCACCCCGTTGCTGGTCGCTCTATCAGCCACTCTCACCGCGTCACCAACCGCACGTTCCGTCCCAACATCCAGCGTGTCTACGTCGTGGTCGACGGTCACCGTCGCAAGATGAACGTGTGCACCAACTGCCTGAAGTCCGGCAAGGTTGCCCGCTCCTAACACGCATGGTGCCAAGCCCTCATTGGCGTGACAGATCTACCTGTTCAGGCGCTCCTCGGAGCGCCTTTTTTCTTATCTCAAGATCCCAGACGTGCACCGGACATCAAATCAGCCTGGACATCCTCAACGAGACCACAGAGCCCCGCGCCTCTTTTCGCAACGCTATGGTGCCGTTCTTCCATCCCATGATTCTCCTCCGGCCAAACCCTTCGCGCCGTCCAACGTCGCCGTGTCTTTCGTAACCCACCGTAGGTAGCCCTCCCCCATTCTGAATTGGTATTTACCTTCACTTGATAATTGAAACGTTCCAAAATAGTGAAGCGTTTTAATCTACCGTTTGCCGGAATTGCACCTTTTGCCAAGAAAAGTCTTGATATTATTTACGTTGTAGGGTAGGTCACCAGTCACAAGGAGAGACACATGGTGAAAAAACCAACGGCACCCGTCGCCCCTGAGGTCGTCGATACCGTCGACGCTCTCGAGGCAAAGCTCGCGTGCATGCGCGAGGCTCAGAAGGTCTTTGCCACCTACACTCAGGAGCAGGTAGACAAGATCTTCTACGAGGCCGCCATGGCGGCGAACAAGGCGCGCATCCCGCTCGCCAAGCTCGCAGTCGAGGATACCGGCCGAGGCATCGTCGAGGACAAGGTCATCAAGAACCACTACGCATCCGAGTACATCTACAACGCCTACAAGAACACCAAGACCTGCGGCGTCATCGAGCGCGACGAGGCCTATGGCGTCACCAAGGTTGCCGAACCGATCGGCATCGTTGGCGCCGTAATCCCCACCACCAACCCCACTTCCACCGCGATCTTCAAGTGCCTCATCAGCCTGAAGACCCGCAACGCCATCATCATCTCCCCTCACCCGGCTGCCGCCAAGTGCACCATCGCCGCCGCCAAGCTCGTGCTTGAGGCAGCGGTGAAGGCCGGCGCGCCCGAGGGCATCATCGGCTGGATCGACCAGCCCTCGCTCGAGCTCACCAACATGCTCATGCGCGAGGTCGACATCATTCTCGCCACCGGTGGCCCCGGCATGGTGAAGGCCGCCTACTCCTCCGGCAAGCCCGCCCTCGGCGTCGGCGCCGGCAACACCCCGGTCGTCATCGATGACACCGCCGACATCAAGCTCGCCGTCAACTCCATCATCCACTCCAAGACGTTCGACAACGGCATGATCTGCGCCTCCGAGCAATCCGTGACCGCGCTTGACTCCATCTACGACGAGGTCAAGCGCGAGTTCGAGTATCGCGGCTGCTACTTCGTGAAGAAAGGCAAGGAGCTCGAGGCGCTGCGCGAGGCCATGTTCAAGAACGGCGCCCTCGACCACCGCATCCCCGGCATGCCCGCCGCCAAGATCGCTGAGCTCGCCGGCATCGAGGTCCCCGCTAAGACCAAGATCCTCATCGCCGAGGTCACCTCGACCGATCCGGGCAAGGAGGAATTCTCCCACGAGAAGCTCTCCCCCGTCCTCGCCATGTACCACGCCAAGGACTTCCAGGAGGCCGTGGACAAGGCCGAGCACCTCGTGCTCGCCGGCGGCCCGGGCCACACCGCGTCGCTGTACGTGCACCCCGCCGAGAAGGAGAAGATCGCCCTCTTCGAGGACACCATGAAGGCCTGCCGCATCGTCATCAACACCCCGTCTTCGCAGGGTGGCATCGGCGACCTCTACAACTTCGCCATGAAGCCGTCCCTCACCCTGGGCTGCGGCTCCTGGGGTGGCAACTCCGTCTCCGAGAACGTTGGGGTGAAGCACTTGCTCAACATCAAGACCGTGGCCGAGCGCCGCGAGAACATGCTCTGGTTCAGGGCTCCCGAGAAGGTCTACTTCAAGAAGGGCTGCACCCCCGTCGCGCTCGACGAGATCGGCCGCGTCATGGGCAAGAAGCGCGCCTTCATCGTCACCGACTCCTTCCTGTACAAGAACGGCAACTGCCGCGCCATCGAGGCCAAGCTCGACGAGATGGGCGTCGCACACGACGCGTTCTATGACATCTGCCCCGATCCGCGCCTGCAGGACGCCCAGAAGGGCGCCGAGCGCATGCGCCTGTTCGAGCCCGACGTCATCATCGCCGTCGGCGGCGGCTCCGCCATGGACGCCGGCAAGATCATGTGGCTCATGTACGAACATCCCGAGGTCAACTTCGAAGACGCCGCCATGGACTTCATGGACATCCGCAAGCGCGTCTTCACCTTCCCGAAACTCGGCGAGAAGGCCTACTTCGTCGCCGTTCCGACCTCTTCGGGCACCGGCTCCGAGGTGACGCCGTTCGCCATCATCACCGACGCCGAGACCGGCATCAAGTGGCCCATCACCGACTACGCGCTGCTGCCGAACATGGCCATCGTCGACGTCGACAACGCCATGACCGCTCCCAAGGGCCTCACCTGCGCCTCCGGTATCGACGTCATGACTCACGCCATCGAGTCCTACGTCTCCATCATGAGCTCCGATTACACCCGTGGCCTGTCCATGCGTGCCGCCAAGCTCGTCTTCGAGAACCTCCCCGCGGCCTACGAGAAGGGCGCTGCCGACCCGCATGCTCGCGAGGAGATGCACAACGCCTCCTGCCTGGCCGGCATGGCCTTCGCCAACGCGTTCCTCGGCGTGAACCACTCCATGGCTCACAAGCTCGGCGCCTTCCATCACCTGCCGCACGGCCTCGCCAACGCCGTCATCCTGACCCGCGTCATGCGCTACAACGCCGCCGAGAAGCCCGTCAAGATGGGCACCTTCTCGCAGTATCAGTATCCGCATGCGCTCAAGGACTACGCCGACCTCGGTCGCTATTGCGGCTGCACCGGTGCTGACGACCGCGAGGTGTTCGAGAACTTCATCCAGAAGCTCGAGGACCTCATGGAGACCATTGGCATCAAGAAGACCATCAAGGACTACGGCGTCGACGAGCAGTACTTCCTCGACACCCTCGACGACATGACCGAGCAGGCCTTCAACGACCAGTGCACCGGCGCCAACCCGCGCTACCCGCTCATGAGCGAGATCAAGGAGCTGTACCTCGACGCGTACTACGGCCGCGAGCCGCAGTCCTACGAGGCATAATTGCCATAGGGTTTGACGCGCCGCGCCGGAGACGGCGGCCGCTGTTCGGCGCGGCGCATGTACGAGGCTCCTAGAAAGGATGAAGAGCTATGATTCTCCCCGATTCCAAGATCGAGCTTGCCCGCCGCGGCAACAAGGTCGTCTATGACCTGGGCGACAAGATCGCCAAGGTGTTCAACGACACCAAGCCGGTCTCCGACGTCTTCAACGAGGCACTGAACCTCGCCCGCATCAACGAGTGCGGCATCCGCTCCCCGAAGGCGCTCGAGGTAACCGAGGTCGAGGGCGACACCACCGGCTGGGCGCTCCTTACCTCGAAGGTCCCTGGCACCACGCTTGCCGAGAAGATGGAGGCCGAGCCCCAGCGCTTTGGCGAGTATCTTGAGCAGTTCGTAGACCTGCAGATCGAGATCCATCACTACACCTCTCCTCTGCTGAACCGCCAGCGCGACAAGTACGCTCGTATGATCGGCGGCCTCGAGGCCATCAATGCCACCCAGCGCTACAACCTGATGGAGCGCCTGGACGGCATGAAGAAGGAGTTCAAGGTCTGCCACGGCGACTTCAACCCGACCAACGTCATCGTCGGCGATGACGGCGAGCTCTATGTGTGCGACTGGGCGCACGCCACCCAGGGCGCCCCTGCCGCCGACGTCGCCATGACCTATCTGCTGTTCGCCCTTGGCTCCAAGGAGCAGGCCGAGGCCTATCTCGACCTGTACTGCGAGCGCGCCGACATGCCCAAGCAGGTCGTGCGCCAGTGGATGCCCATCGTTGCCGCATCCGAACTCGCCCGCAAGCGTGACCTTGAGGAGAGCTTCCTCATGAGCTGGATCGACGTGTTCGATTACCAGTAAGCAGGGACTCACCGCCCATCCGGGAGGCCCCGGAGGGTTCCCACGCCGACGTCCTCGCCGCTTCGCAGCTGCGGAATGTCGGCTTAGGGAATCCCTCCGGGGCCTCCCTGCGTTTGCACGTACTGCATAAATAACGAATACTGCAATGACGCACAGAAAACGCCCGTTCACCTCGCCATGTTCCTCGCATGCATGCCCTGCCCGAAAAAGCTCCTCGCGGCGCTCAGCTGCGAAAGACCCAGGCGACCACGAGGCCCTCATGGCAGGTGATCGATGCCCCGCCCGACTCGATGACGTTCGAAACGCCGAGATCGGACAACAGCGGGACGTGCTTATGGTCGAGCTCCCAGCGCATGGAGCGCTCGGAGACGACGGCCTCGCACGACAGCGGAACGAAGGTGAATCGCTCCCCTTCGTGTCCGGAAAGATCCCACACGTCGCCCGACTTTAAAAAGCGCTGGTCAAAACGGTCCTCTTTGACTTCCAGCTCCCCCGACCACGCAGAGAGCCTTCCGAGCACGGCGAGCTCATGGTCCGGGTTTCCTCCAGACATGCACGTCGCGACGACGCGCGCCTCGGGCCAGCGGCGCAGGACCTCGCCCAACGCGAGGCCAAGGTCGGTGTCGTCTTTATGCGGGTTGTAGCGCACGACCTCGAATGCGGGGTCGAGAGACTCTTCGGCCGAGCGTACGAGGGCAGCCCCCTTCTCGCTCACCGAGTCGGCGTCGCCACAAAACAGGTCGCAGGAAAGGCCTGAAGCCAGCAGGGCGTCAAGTCCGCGATCGACCGCGACGACGGCGTCGCACCCACGCGCCGCGGCACGAACCGTCTCAGCAGATGATGGCTCGGGAGAGCCGCCCACCACCAAGACGCGCCTCACACATCCCATCGATCGCTAGCCCCCATAGGAATAGATGGCGTCGAGGGTGAGCTCTGGATACTCGTCGATAAAGATGTCGGAGAGGCGCTCGACCTCATCACGGGTCGTCCGCCCCGCAGGGTCGAAGATGCCCACGCGGCGATATCCCGCCTCCCCCGAGCTCATAAGTCCGAAGGCGGCGTCTTCGAAGACCCATACATCGCCATGGTCCACCTCACCGAGGTCGCGATCCTTCGAGAGGCGCGCGAGGGCGAGGTTGTACACATCGGGATGCTGCTTGGAACGGCCAGCCTCGCCAGTGGTGGTGATGTTTGAGAAATAGCTTGCCAGGCCATGATGCTCAAGCCCCGAGCGCACCAGAAAATCGGGCGTCGAGGTGGCGATGGCCATGGGGATGCCCGCCTCGTGGGCGGCTGCGAGAAACTCCGCAGCTCCAACCCTTGCCGGAATAACGTTTGCGTATTCCTCGCGCAGCATGTCCATGAGACGGCCGTAGATCTCATCGCCCGACGCAGAAAGGCCCCACTTCACGCGATAGGCGGCGCACTCGTCCTCGACGGAGAGATGCTCGAACTCGGCGAAGTCGTCCGAGGTGAGCCCTTGTATGCCATAGGTCTCAAGCAGCTTCGGCTGAATGCTCAGCCATGTACCCATGGAATCGAGGAGCGTTCCGTCGCAATCGAAGATGAACGCGCGGGGCATCCGCTTGCAAGAGGTTGCAGAACTGGACATCGAGTTCCCTTCTCATAATCGCTGGTGCCAAGAATATGGTGCCAAAAGACCGCTGAGGTCCAGCGTCGCAGCGCGCCGATAGAAGCGCCCAGACGACGCTGCCGTAGTTTCTCACAGGGCAATGCCAATGCTATCAAAACAGCGTGAGCAAATCGTAAGCATTCGGCCAAAGACGCGCTTCTTTGCGTGCCCGCGACTACGCCCACGAAACGATATCTACCGTCTCTCGGCTTCCGGGATAGACAAAAGTTGGACAATGGTATTCTCGTGAATGAACGTCTAGGCAGCGCACATGCATGCCGATGCATACATCGGCATCGCACAACCACGCCACGCCCCAGACAAGGTATCTATCGGACAGCGGCAGCGCCGCCTGATCGATTGGATGAGTCATATGAAGAAGAACGCTCCAGCACCCGCCCCGTCGGCGAAAACCGCTGCCAGCAAGGCAGCCGACGCCGCAGAGAAGCCCGTCCTCATCATGACCGATGACGACATCTACATGTTCGCCAACGGTACATGGCAGCGTAGCTGGGAAAAGATGGGCGCGCACCCCGACGTCCAGGACGGCGTCGAGGGCTGGCACTTCTGCATCTGGGCACCCGATGTCAAGAGTGTTCATGTTGTCGGCGACTTCAACGAGTGGGACCCTGAAGCCAACGAGCTCTATCCCATCGCGAAGAGCGGCATGTGGCAGGGATTCGTCGCCGGACTTGCCCAGGGAGACCTCTACAAGTTCGTGCTCGAGACCGACTCGGGCGACCTGCTGTACAAGGCGGACCCGTATGCGTTCTACGCCGAGCAGGCCCCCGGAACCGCATCGCGCCTCATGGACATCACGGGCTACGCGTGGGGCGACGGCGCGTGGCTCGAGCACCGTCGCACGCACGACCACATGAAGGAACCTCTGAACATCTATGAGGTGCATCTCGGCTCATGGAAGCGCCACGGCGACGAGCCGCAGGGCGAGCCCGACGAGAATGGCAACTATCCGGGTCCCGGCGACCCCTTCCCCGCGCAGCGCGGCGAGGTCTATACCTACGACGACCTCTCTGTCGAGCTTGTAGACTACGTCAAGGAGATGGGCTACTCGCACATCGAGGTCCTGCCCGTCATGGAGCACCCCTTTGACGGCTCGTGGGGCTACCAGCCCACCGGCTACTACGCCGCGACCTCGCGGTATGGCGAGCCCAAGCAGCTCATGCACTTCGTCGACGCCTGCCACCAGGCTGGCATCGGCGTCATCCTCGACTGGGTTCCGGGCGGTTTCTGCGCCAACGAGGAGGGCCTCGCGACCTTCAACGGGCACATGCTCTTCGAGCGCGAGATTCACCCCAACTGGGGCACCCACAAATTCGATTTCGGGCGCGGGGAGGTCCGCAGCTTCCTCGTCTCGAACGCGCTGTTCTGGATCGAGATGTTCCATGCGGACGGCATCCGTATGGACGGCGTCTCGAGCATGCTCTACCTCAACTTCGGCGTGGATGACCCCGGCCAGAAGAAGTTCAACAAGTACGGCACCGAGGAAGACCTCGACGCCTCGGCATTCATCCGCCAGGTCAACGCTGCCGTCGGTCGCGAGTTCCCCGACGTCATGATGATCGCCGAAGAGTCTACCGCGTGGCCGCTCGTGACCTATCCGCCCGAGGAGGGTGGCCTGGGATTCCACTACAAGTGGGATATGGGCTGGATGAACGACACCCTGCACTACATGCAGACCGACTTCCCGTGGCGTCCCGGCGCGCACCGCCTGCTCACCTTCTCGATCATGTACGCCTTCAACGAGAACTTCGTGCTGCCGCTCAGCCATGACGAGGTCGTGAACGGCAAGTGCTCGCTCATGGGCCGCATGCCGGGAGACTGGTGGCGCCAGTTCGCAGGCCTGCGCACGCTCGTGTTCTATCAGATCACCCATCCGGGCGCGCAGCTCTCCTTTATGGGCAACGAGATCGCCCAGTTCATCGAGTGGCGCTACTACGAGTCCATCCAGTGGTTCCTGGTCGATGAATATGAGACGCATCGCCATCACCAGCAGTTCGTCAAGGCGCTCAACAAGCTCTACCTGTCCGAGCCCGCCTTCTGGCAGCGCGGCTACACCGAGGACGGCTTCACCTGGATCGACGCGAACAACTCTCAGCAGTCGATCATCTCGTTCGTGCGCCATGGCGAGGACCCCGATGACGACCTCGTCGTGCTCATCAACTTCGATCCGGCGTCCTACGAGACCTTCCGCATGGGCGTCCCGCGCGAGGGCGATTGGAAGGTCATCTTCGATTCTGACAACCCTGAGTTCGGCGGAAGCGGATACGAGATCGACAACCTCGAGGGCAAGGTGTTCCCGAGCGAGCCCTATCCTTGGAACGGCTGCGACGAATCCGTCACGATCAGCGTGCCCGGGCTTGCCGGCGTGGTGTTGAAGCGCGTGGGTCCGAGCTCCTATGTGCCTCCGAAGCCCAAGCGCACCACCAAGCGCACGACGAAGCGCACCGCCGCCAAGAAGAGCACCAAGACCGCCGCAAAGGCGACCGACGGCGCTTCCAAGACGACGGCGAAAAAGACCACGAGGTCCGCAGCCGCGAAGACGAGCGCCACGAAGACCGCGAAATCCACGGCGACAAAGGCGGCAACGACGAAGGCAGCAGCCGCCGACGCGCCTGCTGCCACCGAGGCCGCACCTGCCACGAAGACGACCAAACGGTCGACGTCCACCGCGAAGAAGGCGGCAAGCACATCCACAAAGACTTCGACCCGAAAAACCTCATCAACGACAAAAAAGACATCGACATCCAAGTGAGCATCGCGACAGCCATATAATACGGGGTGGCTGAATCTGTAGACGTCCCGGGAACACCCCGGTGGAAAGGAAGCCATGAATCAGATCTTCAAAGACAAGCAGGACTTCATCACGCAGTACCGTGCGATGGTCCGCGCCAACACCGGCAAGGAGTTCGAGCTCTGCGGCTCGCACGACCGCTTCTATGCCCTCGCCGAGCTCATTGCCACTCGCGCCCGTCGCATTGCGAGCGAAAACGAGCTTGAGATCGAGAATACCGGCCAGAAGCGCGTGTACTACTTCTCCCTCGAGTTCCTTATCGGCCGCCTGCTCGACAACTACCTGCTGAACTTCGGCATCCGCGACATGGTGTCCGACGCCCTCAAGGAGATGGGAACCACCCTCGAGGAGCTCGAGATCCGCGAGCCCGACGCAGCGCTCGGCAACGGCGGCCTGGGCCGCCTCGCCGCCTGCTTCCTCGCATCTGCCGCGCACGAGGGCATCGCCTTCTACGGCAACGGCATGCGCTATGAGTACGGCCTGTTCAAGCAGGAGATCGTCGACGGCCGCCAGGTCGAGCTTGCGGACAACTGGCTCAAGCACGACTACCCCTGGGAGTCCCGTCGTCCCGAGAGCGCCGTCGAGGTTGTCTTTGGTGGCACGAGCGTGTCCTACGAGAAGGACGGCCGCACCATGTGGCGCATCGACGGCGGGCAGAAGATCCTTGCTGTCCCCTACGACATCCCCGTGGTCGCCTATGGCGGCAAGCTGGTAAACAAGCTGCGCGTCTGGAAGGCAGAGCCCAACGAGGACCTCTTCGACCTGGACGCCTTCAACCGCGGCGACTACGCGCAGGCCAACGCCGGCCGCGCCGAGGCGGAGGCCATCTCCACGATCCTCTACCCCGCCGACGCCGGTGAGCATGGTAAAATCTTGCGTCTCAAGCAGGAGTACCTGTTTGTTGCCGCCGGCATCAACTCCATTCTGCGCACCTTCCGCAAGGAGCATGGCTCCGATTGGAAGCTCCTTCCGGAGTATGTGGCCATTCACACCAACGATACCCATCCGGCCATGTGCGGCCCCGAGCTCATGCGCGTCCTCATGGACGAGGAGGGCCTGGAGTGGGACGAGGCCTGGGACATCGTCACCAAGACCGTGTCTTTCACCAACCACACCGTTCTCCCCGAAGCGCTCGAGAAGTGGCCCATCACCACGTTCAAGCCGCTGCTTCCGCGCCTCTACCAGATCATCGACGAGATCGCCCGCCGTTTCCGCGAGAGCTTCCCGTCGGACAATCCCGAGTGGCGCGAGATGTTCCAGAAGACCGCCATCCTCTGGGATGGAGAGGTACGCATGGCGAACCTCTCCATCGTATGCAGCCACTCCGTCAACGGCGTCGCCGAGCTCCATACCAAGATCCTGAAGGAGCAGGTCTTCAAGGAGTTCTACGAGCTCACGCCCGAGAAGTTCAACAACAAGACCAACGGCGTCACCCACCGTCGCTTCCTCGCCGAGGCCAACCCCTCCTATTCGAAGCTCATCACCTCGAAGATCGGTACCGGCTGGCTCGATGACGCCATGGAGCTCAAGAAGCTCGAGGACTACGTCGATGACGAGGACTTCCTGCTCGCCATGGCGGCCTCGAAGCGAGAGAACAAAGAGCGCCTCGCCCGCTACATCAAGGAGACGACCGGCATCGTGGTCGACCCCAGCTCGGTCTTCGACGTTCAGGTCAAGCGCTTCCACGCGTACAAGCGCCAGCTTCTGAACATCTTCAAGGTCATGGACATCTATAACCGCCTGCTCGACGACCCCGACTTCACGGTTCGCCCGACGACTTTCATCTTCTCCGGCAAGGCAGCCCAGAGCTATTACTTCGCCAAGGAGGTCATCCGCCTCATCAACTCGGTCGCCGACGTCGTGAACTCCGACGAGCGCGTGAACGACCGCATCAAGGTCGTGTTCATCCCCAACTTCCGAGTCTCGAACGCCCAGCTCATCTACTCCGCCGCCGAGATCTCCGAGCAGATCTCCACTGCCGGCCAGGAGGCCTCGGGCACCTCGAACATGAAGCTCATGATGAACGGCGCGATCACGCTCGGAACCCTCGACGGCGCGAACATCGAGATCGCCGACCTCGCAGGTCGCGAGAACGTCAAGATCTTCGGCCTCACCGAGCCCGAGGTCGTGGCGCTGCAGAAGAGCGGTCACTACTTCTCCTGGGATGAGTACAACGCAGACCGCGACCGTCTCGGCCGCTGCGTGGACGAGCTGACCGACAGCACGTTCTCGCGCCTCTCGGGCACGTTCGACTCCATCCGTCGCGAGCTCATGGACAACAACGACCATGACCTCGTGCTCAAGGACTTCCACTCCTATGTCCAGGCGTGGGAGGAGCTCACGGAGGCTTATGGCGACACCCTCGCGTGGAACCGTATGGCGCTCCACAACACGGCCAACTCGGGTCATTTCTCGAGCGACCGCACCATTCGAGAGTATCGCGACGAGATCTGGCACGCATAGCGCGCGCCTCCTCTCGTGGACTCCGCCCCATTTGGCATCCAGGCGCGCCGTAAGGCGCTTTGCGGCGCGCCTTCGATAGCAAGGTCAAACTATCGGAACGGGTTTTGAAGGAGAACATCGATGAGCAAAAAAGAATGCATCGCCATGCTCCTCGCAGGAGGACAGGGCAGTAGGTTGGGGGCGCTCACATCTAAGATTGCCAAACCAGCCGTCTCATTCGGAGGCAAGTACAGGATCATCGACTTCACGTTGTCGAACTGCTCGAATTCAGGCATCGACACCGTGGGCGTGCTGACCCAGTACCGTCCCTATCGCCTGCATGCCTACCTGGGCTCCGGCTCTGCGTGGGATCTTGACGAGCGCGGCGGTGGCGTTTCCATCCTTCCCCCCTATGCCACCCAGGATGGCGGCGCCTGGTACGCCGGAACCGCCGACGCGGTGACGCAGAACCTCGACTACATCAAGTCGCACGACCCCGAGTACGTGCTCATCCTGTCCGGCGACGCCCTGTATCGCATGGACTATCGCGAAATGCTTCACACCCATATCAGCAACAATGCCGATCTGACCGTCGCCGTCATGCCCGTGCCGTGGGAGGACGCAAGCCGCTTCGGCATCCTCACCACCGACGACGAAGGCAAGATCACCAAGTTCACCGAGAAGCCCGAGAAGCCTGATTCGAACCTCGCTTCCATGGGCATCTACATCTTCACCGCCGACTTCCTCATCAATGCCCTCGAGGAGGACGCGCTCGACCAGCGCTCCAGCCATGACTTCGGCGGCGACATCATCCCCAAGGCTTTGGCTGACGGCAAGCGCCTGTTCGTCCACAAATTCGAGGGCTTCTGGAAGGACGTAGGCACCATCGCCAGCTACCACGAGACCAGCATGGATCTCCTGGGACCGAATCCCTACTTCGACCTGTATGACTACAAGACGCCCATCATGAGCAACGACACCACCCGTCCGCCTCACTATATCGGCCCGGACGGCAAGGTCGATGACTGCCTGGTCTCCAACGGCTGCGAGATCCTGGGCACCGCCCGCCACTCCGTCATCTCCACCGACTGCGTGATCGGCGAGCGCGCCATCGTCGAGGACTCCGTCCTGCTGCCTGGTGCCGTCATCAAGGCCGGCGCTCACATCTGCCGCGCCATCATCGGTGAGAACGCCGTCGTCGAGGAGGGCGTGAAGCTCGGCTCGGTCGACACCACGAAGGACACCGCCGTCGTTGGAAACGACGTCGTCATCGGGAAGGGGGAATGAACCGATGATCAACCGCAAGGCCATCGGCTATATCACCGCTAACTACACCAGCAGGGAGCACAGCGTCCTGCTCGACAGCCGTCCGCTCGCGTCCATCCCGTTCATGGGCCGCTACCGTCTCATCGACTTCCCGCTGTCCAACCTCGCCAACGCCGGCGTGAAGACCGTGGGCCTCGTGATGCCGGGCAACTATCGCTCCATCGTCGACCACGTCGGCCATGGCAAGGACTGGGGCCTCGACCGCAAGAAGGGCGGCCTGTTCCCGCTTCCCGGCAACCCCTACGGCGCCACCAAGCAGGGCATGCGCTTCCTGCTCCGTGACATCATCTCCAACAAGACGCTCTTCCAGCGCTCCGACAAGCCCTATGTCGTGCTGATGGGTTCGAACATCATCTTCAACATGGACCTCAACGCCGTGATCGAAGCCCATGAGGCCAGCGGCGTCGGCATCACGATGGTCTACGTGCGCGCCGAACGTCATCAGGACGACGCCATGTCGCTCGAGATCGGCGAGGCGGGCCGCGTGAAGGGCTTCCGCCAGGGCTGCAGCTACGGCGACAACAAGTTCCTCGATTGCGTCGTCATCAACCGTCCGCTGCTGCTCCAGATCATCGACCAGTATGCCAGCGCCGACTACCTCGACCTCTTTGAGGCCATCGCGCCCGACTTCGAGCGCATCGACGTGTGCAGCTACGAGTTCAAGGGCCTGGCCATGGGCTTCTTCAACGAGGACACCTACTTCCGTCGCAGCATGGAGCTGCTCGACCCGACGACCTCGAACAAGCTGTTCATGAAGGAGCGCCCGATTCTCACCAAGGCCCATGACGCGCCGCCGGCGAAGTACTTCTCCGGTTCCGTCGCGTGCAACTCCCGCATCTCCGCAGGCTGCGAGATCAAGGGTACCGTGCGCAACTCCATCCTCGCGCGCGGCGTGACGGTCGAGGCCGGCGCCAACGTGGTGAACAGCATCATCATGCAGTCCTGCACCATCAAGAGCGGTGCTCACGTCGAGAACGCGATCCTCGACAAGGACAACGTGGTGGCTGCCAACACCGAGCTGAGCGGCACTCCCGACGACATCCTGGTTGTGGGCAAGGCTGCCCTGAAGTAGGTTTCTAACTGGCACCTCGACTGGGTTTGACCCACCCAAGATGTTCGATAGGGACTATCATAAGAATCGCCGCCTGGCACGCGCTGGGCGGCGATTCTAACATCGGATTGTATATGGAGGCCTCAATGGCTAAAAAGATGCAAGTGGTATTCGCCTCCGCCGAGGCGGCGCCCTTTGTAAAGACCGGTGGCCTGGGAGACGTCGCGGGATCGCTCCCCAAGGCGCTCAAAAAGGCCGGCGCCGACGTTATCGTCATGGTGCCGAAATACTCCACGATTCCCGACTACTACACCCAGCAGATGCAGCATGTTGGCGAGTTCTACGTCAGCCTGGGCTGGCGCAACGAGTACTGCGGGCTCGAGCGCCTCGACCTCGACGGCATCACCTATCTCTTCCTCGACAACGAGCACTATTTCGCCCGGAGCTATCCCTATGGCTTTTTCGATGACGGCGAGCGCTTCGCGTTCTTCTCCAAGGCGGTCACCGAGAGCCTCCAGCACCTCCCCGATGGCTTCCAGTGCGACATCCTGCACTGCAACGACTGGCACACCGCGCTGTCGCCGGTGTTCCTGCGCGAGTTCTATCAGGGCCTGCCCCTCTATGAGCGCGTGAAGACCGTCTTCTCGATTCACAACATCGCGTTCCAGGGCCAGTTCTCCGACACCATCCTGAACGACGTGCTGGGCCTGGCGCACATCCCCAACGCCGCCCGCCAGCTGCGCTGCGACTCGAGCTCGATCAACTATATGCTCGGAGCCCTGAACTACACCGATGCCATCACCACCGTCTCCCCCACCTATGCGGGCGAGATCCAGACGCCCGAATACGGAGAGCACCTCGACGGCGTGCTGCGACGCCGCAACAACATCCTCTCGGGCATCCTGAACGGCATCGACACCGTCGAGTGGGACCCCTCGACCGACTATCAGCTCACCGAGAACTACTCCGTTGACAACATGGAGGGCAAGGCGGCCTGCAAGGCGGCCCTTCAGCAGGAGCTCGGCCTCGAGGTTCGCTCCGACCGCCCGCTCATGGTCATGGTAACGCGCCTCACCCGTCAGAAGGGCATGGACCTCGTGACCTATGCCCTCGACAGGATTCTCTCCGGCGGCGTGCAGGTGGCCATTCTGGGCACTGGCGACTACGAGGACTCCATGAACTACTTCGCCAACAAGTACCCTGGCTCCATGGCGGTGCGCCTCACCTTCGACTCCGCGCTGTCCCGCCGCATGTACTCCGGCGCCGACATGTTCCTCATGCCGTCCCTCTTCGAGCCCTGCGGCCTGTCTCAGATCATCGCCATGCGCTACGGCACCCTGCCCATCGTCCGCGAGACCGGCGGCCTCAAGGACACCGTCATCCCCTACAACCAGTTCACCGGCGAGGGCACGGGCTTCTCGTTCGCCCACTTCAACGGTGACGAGATGGGCGACGCCGTCTTCCGTGCGGCGCGTCTGTTCTGGGACGACCGCGACTCTTGGAACGAGCTCGTCAAGCACGCCATGACCCAGGACTTCACCTGGAAGCGCTCGGCCGATGCCTACATCGACCTGTATCGCAGCCTTCATCCTGATGTAGAGGTGATGCCCGAGCCGGAGCCTGAACCGACCCCGGCTCCGGTAAGCGAGCCCGCCCCGGAGCCGGAACCTGAGGTTGCTCCCGAGCCCGAACCCGAGGCCGCTCCTGAACCCGAGGCTGCCCCCGTCGAGCCCGTTGTCGAAAAGCCCGCTGAAGAGGAGCCTGCAACCGCTGCGGTCCCTGAACCGGTTGAAGAGGAGAGCGTTGCCGAGTCCTCTGAGCCCAAGGCGGAGCCTGTCGCTGAGGAAGCTCCGGCCAAGGAGGTAAAGGCCGAGGAGGAGAAGCCCGCTGCCAAGCCGGCTGCAAAGAAGACGACCAAGGCGGCAACCAAGGCGACGACCGCAAAGACCGCCGCGACCAAGGCCGCTACCAAGAGCACGGCAACAAAGACTGCCACCAAGAGCACGGCCGCCAAGACGACCAAGTCTGCCGCGACCAAGACAGCGACGGCGAAGACCGCTGCCACCAAGACGACCGCGAAGAAGACCGCGGCTGCCAAGACGACCGCCACCAAGGCCGCATCGGCAAAGGCGGCTGCCGAGAAGCCCGTCGAGGAGACTGAGGCGCCTAAGGCTTCAACGGCCAAGACGACCAAGGCCGCTGCTACCAAGGCCACCGCTACCAAGGCCACCGCTACCAAGGCTGCCGCCACGAAGGCGGCCGCCGCTAAGACAGCTCCGGTCAAGAGTGAGACCGAGCCTGCCAAGCCCGCAGCCGAGGCGCCCGTCGAGGAGGCCAAGGAGACCAAGCCGGCGGCCAAGGCCAGCACGGCAAAGACCACAACCAAGGCGACGAAGGTCTCTGCTGCCCGCAAGACCACGACCCGCCGTCGTTCTTCCTAGCGCATACGTCGCTCCTTCTCTGATAGCTCGAAGGCATCGAGAAGAACAGACGGGGCATCGTGCATCATCGCACGATGCCCCGTCACCCATTTCCAAGCAAGATACATGGATTCACGCCATAACCTGTCTGCATGCGGCGCGCACCTGCCAAAACACCTGGTCAAATACCAAAATGCGACCAGCCGATCAACAAACCCACGTTGTAAAAGAGCATCACATGGGTATATTTTCAAGTCTTTGCTAGCAGGCAGACTACAGTTTCCATATACTAGAGAAGTTTTGCTTCGCGCGACGTAGATGCCACGTGCGCCGCGCCAGTAGTAGAGGGAACTATCCTATGAGATTGATTCACAACAGTCGGCTGCCAGAATATCGCTCTCCCTTTGGAGCTGCAAAGGTCGGCACCGACGTCACGCTGAACGTCCGAGTCGAGGCTGCTCCCGACGAGGGCGAGATCAGCCTCTTTCTTCGCACCTGGGTTGACGGAGAAGGCGAGCGCCGCCACCGCATGCAGCGAATCGGCCCCGAAACGTTCTCGATCGTCGTGCCGTGCCGCCATGCCGCCATCGTCTGGTACAGCTTCATCGCGCGCTGCGAGAAGGACGGCGAAGAGCGCGAGCTTCGCTGCGGCGCACCACAAGGCCGCACCGGCGGCGAGGGCGTGACCTACGACTACGAGAACGTCCCCTCCTTCCAGCTCACCGTCTACGAGCCGCGCACCGTCCGCCCCAGCTGGTATGAAAACGGCATGGTCTATCAAATCTTCCCGGACCGCTACCGCCGCGACCCCAACTGGCGCGAGCGATGCGAGAAGGTGGCCGCAGAGCCTCACAACGGCTACCGGCGCCACGTTGTTGAAGACTGGAACGAGCCTCCCGTCTATCAACGTAATCCGAACAACTCCATTACCACATGGGACTTCTACGGAGGCTCGCTCAAAGGCATCGCCTCGGATCTTGATCGACTGGAAGAGCTCGGCATCACCGTCATCTATTTGAACCCCATCTTCGAGGCAGCGAGCAACCATCGCTATGACACCGCCGACTACATGAAGATCGATCCGATGCTCGGCACCGAAGAGGACTTCCGAGAGCTGTGCGCAAAGGCCAAGGAGCACGGCATCTCGATCATCTTGGACGGCGTCTTCAACCACACCGGCGATGACTCCATCTACTTCAACCGCTTTGAAAACTACCCCGGCAAAGGCGCCTGGGCAGGTGAGGACTCCCCATGGCGAGATGCCTACTGCTTCAATGAGGACGGCACCTATAGTTGCTGGTGGGGCATCGGCAACATGCCCGACCTCAACGGCGACTCCCCTATCGTTCGCGAGCTCCTGCTGGGCGAAGATGGCGTCATTCGCCATTGGACGCGCGCAGGCGCGGCTGGCTGGCGCCTCGACGTTGCCGACGAGCTCACGGAATCGCTCATCCGCGATATCAAGACCACGCTTCTCGAGGAGCGCCCCGACGGCCTTCTTTTGGGTGAGGTCTGGGAGGACGCCTCCAACAAAGAGAGCTATGGCCACCTCCGTCACTATCTGCTGGGAGAAGAGCTCGACTCGGCCATGAACTATCCGTTCCGCGACATGGTGATCGGCTTCCTCATGGGTCACATGTCGGCCGAGGACGCGGCGGAAGTCATCGAGTCGCTCCACGAGAACTATCCGCCCGAGGCGCTCGCATGCTGCTTGAACCTTCTCGGCAGCCACGACCGGCCGCGCATCGCCTCCGTCTTGGGTGGCGGCCCCGATGAGAGCCAGCTTCCCGAGGAGGAGCGCGGCCGCTGGCGCCTCTCACCCGAGGCCATGGGCCTTGCCAAGGCACGATTCTGGCTCGCCACCCTCATGCAGATGACGTTCCCGGGCGTTCCCTCGATCTACTATGGCGATGAGTATTGCCTCGAGGGCCTCTCCGATCCCGGTAACCGTCGCACCCTGCCACTCGAGGAAGACATCAAAGACCGCGACATGCTCACCATCGTGAAAAACGCCTCGGCCGTACGTCGCGCGCTCCCCTTCATGGTGGATGGCGACATCTCGGCAAAGGCGCTCGATGATGACGTGCTGAGCTACACGCGAACAGCCGCCGACGGCACCAGCGCCACGGTTATCATCAACCGCAGCAGGGACACCTCCCATACCGTGCGCATCGCGGCACGCGGCGAGGCGGCGACCGACATTGTGTCCGGAGCCGAGCTCCCCATTGCAGAGGACGACACCGTAGGCGTCACGCTGTGGCCCTTCGGATCTGCGGTCGTCCTCTTCCATGACGAGCAACGCCTCCAGAAGCCGCTCGAGCGCGGCGCGGGCGTGGTGTGCCACATCACCTCGCTTCCCTCCGACAAGGGCCGCACAGGCACCCTGGGCGTCCCCGCCCGTCGCTTCATCGATCATTTGGCAGCGATGGGGATGCGTTACTGGCAGGTCCTGCCGGTAAACCCCACCGACCTCTTCAACTCTCCCTATGCGGGCCCCTCTGCATTCGCGGGCAACATCGACCTGCTCCCCGAAAGCGAGAAGGAGCTTCGCGCCGAATTCCGCGCCTGGAAGGCCAAGGGCGGCGAGAAGTCTGACGCCGCCTATCGCGCATTCGTCGAGAAGGAGTCGTTCTGGCTCAAGCCCTACTGCGCCTTCATGTCGGTCAAGGCGGCTCGCAAGGGCGAGGCGCGCCACGAGTGGCCATCCGCCCTCTCACGCTACGACGAGCGCATTCTCATGAGCCCCAAGTATCGTCCCGAGGCCGAGGCGCAGGCATATTTCCAGTATCGCTTCGATGTCGAATGGCGCCGCATGGTGGCCCATGCCCATCGTCGCGGCATCCAGATCATCGGCGACATTCCCATGTATGTCTCTGATGACTCCGCCGACGTCTGGACCAACCCTGAGATGTTCTGCCTCGACGAGGACGGCCGCCCCTCCGGCATCGCCGGCGCTCCGCCCGATGGATTCGCGCCCGACGGCCAGATCTGGGGCAACCCCACCTTCCGCTGGGACGTCATGCGCGAGGACGGCTACCGTTGGTGGCTTGCCCGCCTGGGCCGCGCCTGCGACCTGTATGACCGCGTGCGTCTCGACCATTTCCTGGGCTTCCACAACTACTTCTGCATCCCCGCAGGCGCTCCGGGCTCTGAAGGCCGCTGGCTTCCCGGACCGGGCAAGGAGCTCTTCGACCGCGCTTACGAAAAGCTCGGACAGCTCCCCTTTATCGCGGAAGACCTTGGCGTGCTCACTCCTGGCGTTCGGTCGCTTGTCGCCACATGTGGATTCCCCGGCATGGACGTTCTGGAATTCTCTGACTACAACGTGCTGGACGGCCTGCACCCGCATCCGGGCAAGATCTTCTATACCTCCACGCATGACACGTCGACGCTCGTGGGCTTCTGCGCACGTTCGTTCACCGACAATGCCGAGTATGCTCGCAGCCTTGGCCAGAAGCTCCTGCGAAACGCCATGGCGAGCGATGCCGAGCTGGTCATGGTCCCGCTTCAGGACATCTTGGGGCTAGACGATACGGCTCGCATGAACGTGCCGGGCGTAGCCGACGGCAACTGGTCTTGGCAGGCGGACGAGGACGATGTCTCTTCTGCCATCGAAGACATGCGCGTGCTGCTTGAAGATACGGGACGCGTCGCAAAGTAGCGGCTCTGCCCCATGCGCGAGAACGGAAGCGAAAAGCTCGCATGACGGACTCGCAGCACCGAATTGGGGTAGAGTACCTTTGTTTGAAGCGAGGAAAGGAACAACCGACCATGGCACGATATGATTATCGATGCACCGCGTGCAACACGGTGTTTGAAGTCGAGCACGGCATGACCGAGCACCCCGAGATCAGCTGCCCAAAATGTGGCCAGCCCGCCACGAAGGTCTTTAGCGCAAGCGGCATCAAATTCGAAGGCAGCGGCTTCTACAACACCGACCAGCGTGGAGGAGGTTCGAGCACTGCTGCCACCTCTGGCACGAGCGACAGCTCAAGCAGCCCGTCCGAATCCCACAGCTGCGATAACTGCCCGCATAAGGCAAACTAAGCCGAAAGTTCAATCAACAAGATGAAGGCGTCCGCGTTGCATCGCAACCGCGGGCGCCTTTGTCTTGTAGAGAACGATCAAGAAACAACGATCTATCGCCTCGATGCACGAAGCATCGAATGCAGCACATCGCGCCAATCATGCCCAGCGCTACGCGATGCGGATGAAACGGGCACAGAAGTGGCCGTCGAAGGCATCATGGGCCGGATAGGTCGTAAAGCAACCCGTTTCGGTCTCATGATCGCGCACATACGCGCTCGCCTGCTCAAAATCAGACAGCGTATACGCATACGATTCACTGACCGGAGCAAGCTGGAAGCCACGAGCTTGCGGCATCTCGAGAAACCGCTCGACAACGCGATCGTTCTCGGCTTCGAGAGTCGAGCACGTCGCGTAGATAAGCTCGCCAGAAGGCGCGACGCGCGATGACGCCTCGGCGAGAAGCTCGAGCTGCAATTTGGGCAACGAGCTGACCACGTCATCGAGCTGCAGGCGCCAGGGAATCTCAGGATGGCGACGCATCGTGCCCGTCCCCGAACAGGGAGCATCGAGAAACACCGTATCGAACAGAAGCCGCTCCCCCGCCCCGCTATCGAGCTGTGAAAGCACCCCGTCCAAGTCCCTGCAGTCACCCGCTGCAAACGAGATGCCCCGGTCAAGCCCTGCCCCAATGAGCCGGCTTCTGTTGAGGTCGCACTTATGGGCAGACAGGTCGCACGCCACATGCTGCGCGGCAAGACCCATACGGCTGCGTCCACATCCCATGACAAAGGTCTTGGTGCCGCGTCCCGCACCGATCTCAAGCGTGGAACCGGGACGGATGGCAGCCGTGGCGATGATCTGGGCATTCAGGTCGGAAGAGGCGGCATCATCCCGCCTCAGGGCTCCCGAGCCAACCAAGCCGGCGCGGTCTAAAACCCTAAACGCGCCGACCAGGGGCGTATCGTAAAGCTCGACTCCCCCAATCGAGGATATGCGCGGATTGAGTTGGATTGCGAGGGGCGCCGGCTCAAGCTGGGCATCGAGGGCAGCCTGCGCGTGGGCGTCGCCCATCGAGGCGAGCATCTCGCGTGCCAGCCATGCAGGCACGCCGGCACGGCGCGCCATCGAGACGACGGCACGCTCATCTGAGACGATGTCGGAGGCGGCAAGAAACGCCTCGCGCCCCTCGGCCACGCGACGCAGAACGGCGTTTGCAAAGCCGACGGCGCTCTTCGCACGGCTGCGCACGAGCTCTGCGCCCTGGCTCACCGCGACGCGCGGCTCGGACCCAAGATAGATGATCTCGAAGGCTGCGATGCGCAGCGCCATGCGAATCGATCGCTGCACCTTGCCAGGCTTGGCGACATAGGCGTCGAGCGCCTCGTCAAGACAGCCCTTTGTGGCGCTCACGCCAAGCGCGAGCCGAAGCGCGAACGCGGCATCGCGCTGGTCGAGAGAGCGCGCGCAGGACAGCTCGTCCATGAGGTCGCGGACAAAGGCCCCGGACCGATCCGCTTCGAGCAGGGCGGCAAGGGCGGCGGAACGCGCCGGCGAGAGCTTGCTCACGAGAGCCTCTCCCAACGGCCCCCTGCCTCACGTTGGCCCACGGCCCAGGCGGCGGCGCCCATCTCCCGCTTGCCATCAGGCTTCATCGAGAGAATCTCGATGACCCCGTCGGCGCATCCGACATAGACGCGCTTGCCCTCGATCCGCAGCTCGCCTGCCACAAGCGAGACGTCGCCAAGGGCGGCCCTCATGATGCGCACCGGCTTGCCGGCGATGACGCAGCGCGCCGGCGCGGCATCCGATGAGGCGAGAACGCGGCGCACGTTCTCGATCGCCGAGAGGCCGGGCTCGAGGCGGAGCTCGGCCTTTTCAATCTTTGCTGCGTGGGTCACGAGCGATTCATCCTGCTCGGTCCACACGACCGTCCCGTCGGCAAGCGTTGGAAGCACCTGGCACAAGAGGTCTCCGCCGAGCTCGGCAAGCTCAGCGGTGAGCTCGTCCGCCGTCTTGCCGGCGACGCTGCATGACGCCTGGGCGCAGAAGGCGCCCGTATCCACCCCATGTCCGATCCTCATGATGGATACGCCGGTGCGCTCATCGCCGGCAAGAATGCAGCGCTGGATGGGGGCCGCCCCGCGCCAACGCGGCAACAGCGACGCATGCACGTTCACGCATCCCAAAGGCGCCATGGTGAGCACCTCGTCTGGCAGGATGCAGCCATAGGCGGCGACGCAGAAGACATCGGCCCGGGCCGCAGCGAGGGCATCGAGGACCTCGGGGGTCATGCGCTTGGCTTCGACCACGGGGATGCCGAGCTCCTGCGCGGCAACCTTAACCGGTGACGGCTCGAGGCGCTTGCCGCGAGCACGCACGGCATCGGGTCGGGTGAGCACCAGCACCACCTCGTGCTCGCAAGCGAGATGTTGAAGCGAAGGCACCGAAAACGCCGGCGTTCCCATGAATACGACACGCATGCGCAACCCCTTTCTGACGAGTGCGAACAGATAGAAGAAAGGCTACTCGGTATCGCCCGGCTTCGCGCCGCGGGCAAGGGCGTCTTGATACTCGCGCATGGCATGGACGCGCTGCTTGGGGTCCAGACGCTCAAACATGGTGATGCCATGCAGGTGGTCGATCTCGTGCTGCAGGCACACGCACATGAGGTCACCCGAGGCCTCGTAGCGCATCAGGTTCGCATCGAGGTCGTACGCCTCCACCACAACGTGATCCGGACGGCTGATCTCGCAGTTGATGCCCGGAATGGATAGGCAGCCCTCGCTAGACGGACGCTTGGTTTCAGACTGCTCGACAATGACCGGGTTGATGAGCACGTAGGGGTCATAGTCCTCACGCGAAGAGTAGTCGACGTCGACGATCACCAGCTGGATGAGCTCGCCCACCTGCGGCGCGGCAAGGCCGCAGCCGCTATTCTCAAACATCTGATCCTTCATGCGCTCGACGAGCTCTTCGATCTTCGGGGTGATCTCCTTGATGGGCTCGCACTCCTGTCGCAGCCTGGGATCGGGCGACAAAACGATGCCGTTCATCTCCATGTGATGGTTCCTTCCGTGAATACAGGTACAGCCGTGCTCTATCTTACCCGCACCACGGGAAATCTTCACGGAAGAGCACATAACGGCCCAAGCTCACCGAGCGAGCACAACGCCGGACGGCGCAGCAGAGAAGCGCGGCATGGCACGAAGGGGCCTACATGAGGTCGTAGGCGTCCACGTCCACGCTCACGGAGACGTCGCGGCGTGCGCCGACCTCGGACAACGCGCGGGAAAGCACCCGTGAGATGTCATAGCCCACAGGGCATTTGACCATGACATGGAAGCGGAAGCGGTCCTTTGCGCGCTCGATCACGCAGGTCGTGGGCCCGAGGACCTGAGGCCGCTCGGTAGAATCGGCTGCAAGAGCTGCCGAGAGACCCGAGGCGCCAGCAGGCGCGACGCGATGCTCCTGAGACGCGATGGCGCGGATTTTTTCTGCCAGCGCCTCGACATAGCGCTCCGTCACGTTTCGATCCTTGCCCCGGCACACGACGTTCACCAGGCGGACGTAGGGCGGATAGCCAAGCTCGGCGCGCTGCACAAGGTCAGCCGGCACAAACAGGGAGCGGTCGTGTGCCGCCACGGCCCTGATGACGGGATCGTCGGGCAAGTAGGTCTGGATAACCACCTCGCCCGCCCGCTCTCCGCGTCCCGCACGACCTGAAACCTGCTCAAGCAAGGCAAAGGCCCGCTCGGAAGCTCGAAAATCGGGCATCTTCAAGGCGTAGTCCGCCATGACCACGCCGACAAGCGTGACCTCTGGAAAGTCGAGGCCCTTTGCAATCATCTGTGTGCCGAGAAGCACCGCGCACTCCGCCGCATCGAACTCTTCGAGCAGCCTTTGATGAGACCCCTTCGCCTTGGTAGAGTCGGCGTCCATGCGAATCACCGCGACATCCGGCGGCAGCAACGAGCGCAGGGCGTCTTCGATTTGCTGGGTGCCCATACCCATCTTGGCAAGGTAGCGGCTTCCACAGCGCGGGCAGGCCGAGCCGGGCGCGGGATAGGGCCTTACCGGATGGACCGCGCCGCAGGTGTGGCACTCGAGCGTATGCGTGCGCTCGTGATAGGTGAGCGCCGTGGAACAATGGTCGCAGGTGGGCACGCAGCCACATTCGCGACACATGAGGAAGGGGGCGAACCCTCGGCGGTTGTGCAGAAGGACCGCCTTTTCGCGGCGCTCCACCACGCGCATGAGGCCGTCAAGGAGAGGTTTCGAAAACATGGAGCGGCTTCCACGGGCGAACTCGCGACGAAGGTCGGCGATGACGATACGAGGGAGCGTCGCCCCCGCGGGACGCTCGGGCATCTCCACGCGCGTCCACGAGACGCCGCCAAAAGACCCCGCCGCACAGCGCGCAAGCGACTCAAAGCTGGGGGTCGCCGAACCCAAGACCAGCGGGCACCCGTACAGGGACGCCATGTAGGCGGCTAGCTCACGCGCATGGTAGCGAGGGCTCTGGCCCTGCTTGTAGGTATGCTCATGCTCCTCGTCGATAACGATGAGGCCGAGGTCGCGGAAGGGGCAGAACAGTGCCGACCGTGCGCCGACCACCACGCGGGCGACGCCTGCGTGCACCATATCCCATTGATCGAGGCGCTCGCCCGCAGAGAGCCGCGAATGGAAGATGGCGACCGCATCGCCGAAGCGCGAACGAAAACGACCCACCGTCTGGGCGGTAAGCGAGATCTCGGGCACGAGGACGCAGGCCGACTTGCCTTCGGCAAGCACGCGTTCGATGGCGGCTAGATAGACCTCGGTTTTACCCGAACCGGTCACGCCGTCGACCACCACCACGTCCCCTCGCCCCAAACCGCGGGCATGCTCGATGGCGGACAACGCCCGTCGCTGCCCGGCCGTCAGCTGCGCGGGGGCGGCCCCGCTCGCCGAAGAGAGCGTCGTGGACGCATCGCAGCCGCGCCAGGCGCGTCGCTCCTCCACCGTCACCACGCCGCGCCGCTCAAGCGCCTTGACCGTAGCGGACATGCCGCCATACAAGGCGTTGAGCTCGCTTGTGGTCACCGGCCCGCACGCTAGCGCCTCGACCAGCTGCCGCTGGCGGACGGCGCGCTCAGGCGGAACGAACGCGCGGCCCTCCTCGGTAAGGGCGACCACCCGCTGGTGCACCTCCTGGACCGAGGCACGCTCGACTTCGTAGGTGCCATCCTCGAGCCGACGGACCCTGGGCGTATGGCCGGGGGGCAAAAAGAGGCGGAGGCACTCTGAGAGCGGCGCCACATAGGTTTGCGAAAGCCATCGAGCGATCGCAACCGATTGTTCGGAAAAGGCGGGCTCTGCCAGCACGGCGCGCACCGGTTTGATGCTGGAAGGGTCAAGCGACTCCGCCCCGGCAAGGCCATCGGGGGTTCCGGCGCAGGCAATCACGTAGCCCGCCGCCATGCGTCGGGCAAACGACACGAGCACCGTCGCCCCCACCTTCACCCCGTCGACAAGGTCTTGGGAAACCGCATAGGTGAAGGGTTCCGAAAGGGCTCTCGCCGGAATGTCGACGACGACGGAGACGTAGCATGCAGCCGAAGCGGCCTGCGCCGTAGGAGCAGGCCTATCGCTCGAACGCCTGGTGGCGCCCTCGGCGCCAGCACCGAAGAGCGTAAGCTGGTCGGGTATCGTCATCGCCAATTCGCCAAGTCCTCATCACGCGGGGCGCTACAGGCCGCACGCGGCGCGAAGCTCGTCCACGCGGTCGAGGCGCTCCCAGGTAAAGTCTGCGTCCTCCCGCCCAAAATGACCATAGGCAGCCGTCTTCTGATAGATGGGGCGGCGCAGGTCGAGGTCGCGAATGATGGCGCCAGGACGCAGGTCGAACACCTCGCGCACGGCGCGCTCGATCTCAGAGACCGCGACTCGCTCGGTTCCAAAGGTGTCGACCATGATGGACAGCGGGTGGGCGACGCCGATGGCATAGGCCAGCTGGACCTCGCAGCGGCGCGCAAGGCCTGCTGCCACCACGTTCTTGGCGACCCAGCGGGCGGCGTAGGCCGCAGAGCGGTCGACCTTGGTGCAGTCCTTGCCCGAGAAGGCGCCGCCGCCGTGACGGCCCATGCCGCCGTAGGTATCGACGATGATCTTGCGGCCCGTGAGACCGGTATCCCCCATGGGGCCGCCCACCACGAAGCGCCCGGTGGGGTTCACGTAGACCTTCGCGTCCTTCCAGGGGATGTCCACGCTATCGAGCACCGGCGCGACGACGTGCTCGAGCATGTCGCGCTTGATGATGCCCATGTCCTCGATCTCGGCCGCGTGCTGGGTGGAGATGACGATGGCCTCCACGCTCGCCGGGCGGTTGCTCTCATAGCGCACGGTGACCTGGGTCTTTCCGTCTGGACGAAGATACGGGACGGTTCCGTCGTGGCGCACCTCGGCGAGGCGCTCGGCAAGGCGGCTCGCCAGGTAGTGCGGCATGGGCATGAGCACGTCGGTCTCGTCGGTTGCATAGCCAAACATCATGCCCTGGTCGCCTGCGCCGATGAGGTCCAAGGGGTCGGTGCTGGCACCCGCCTGGACGTCGAAGCTCTCGTCGACGCCCTGAGCGATATCCGGGCTCTGGCCGTGAATCATGTTGATGACGCCGCAGGTAGTACCGTCGAATCCGTACTTCGCACGATCGTAGCCGATGCGGCAGATCACGTCGCGGGCGATCTCTTGTATGTCCACGTATGCCTGGGTGCGAATCTCGCCGGAGATGACCACCATGCCGGTGGTGAGCATGGTCTCGCATGCGCAGCGCACGTTCTCAAGCTTTGCCGGAACTCCATCGGCATCGACATAGCCCATCTCCTCGAGACGGGCCTCTTTGGTCAAGATGGCGTCGAGGACGGCGTCGGAAATCTGGTCGGCGATTTTATCGGGGTGCCCCTCGGTCACCGATTCAGACGTGAAGAGGAAGGTTCCGGACCCTCCCGCGGTGCTGTCGGGGACGGTGGAACGAACGCGGTCTGTCATAGTAAACCCTCCATAGATAAGACGCCCGGCGGCCGTTACCATTCCGCCGGGCTTGTGTGCCTGCACATTGTACCCCGCGCCTTCAAGCGTTGCGCGTCGAGGGAAACTCTTCTAAAGACGCACAACCAGGCGCGGGGCTCACCGCGCCGCAAAGACGCGCTCCGGCCTGACCTGCCGTCGCGCCAGGGCCGCCACGCACGAGATAGCGACCGCGACGATGCACCAGACGACGAGGGCGAGGACCGCTGCCGCCACGCCGCGCGACGAACCCGCCATGAGGCTTCGTATCGCCTGCGTCACAAGGGGTACCGGAAGCACCGAGCCCAGCACCTGCAGCGGGGCGCACGCGAAGAAAGAGGGCAGAAGCGCGCCCGCGCAAACCGCCTGCACGCCAAGCGCAACAAGTGACACGCCGACGTGAAGACGCCCGCACGCCGCTCGAAGCGCCTGGGAAACGAGTGCCCCAGAGACGCCGGTCAATGCCAAGAGCCCGGCAAGCTGCCACGCGCCTTCTGGCCCGACGCCCAGAAGAAGCAGCGCCGCGGCGCCAAGCAACCCCTGGACAGCGCCCAACAGCGCATAGGCCACCGAGCAAGAGAGCACCGAGGTGATGCCCGAGGCCGCCGCGACGGCTCGCATGTCGAACGCCGGAAGCGAAAGCGCAAGCAGCACGCCTCCGAGCCAAAGCGCCGCAACGATCGCCAGCGGAGCTGCCGCCTGGATGCCATCGACCGACGTCGAGGCACCGTTTGAGATGGAGACGGAGCGGGCGACGACCTCGGAAGTCGTCGCAGGGTCGCCCGAGATGCTCGACAGCGAATCGCCGGCCGTCTCAACCGCATCAACAACCTGGCCCGATGCCTCTTTGAGTTGGTCAACGCCGTCGCCCAGCTGTCCGGCAGCAGATGCCATGGCATCGAGGCCGCCCGCGAGGCCAGAGGTACCCTGAGCCACCCCGCGCAGCGCGGAGGCGAGCGTCGCGTTGCCGGTGGCAAGCTGGCCGGTCGCCCCGGCAAAGCCGGACAACGCGTCACCGAGGGCCCGCGTGCCCGTAGCCACGCCCGAGAGGCCTGCGCCGATGCCGCCGGAGGACGAAAGCTGGGTCCCCAGCGCGCCGACACCCTGTCCCAGGGTGTCAAGCGTACCGATCGCGCCGGGAACCTGATTGCCGCCGGGCACCTCGACGCCGTCGAGCACCACGTTGGCGCTCAGGACGCCGCGCGCCACGCCAGACGCATCGCCGGCAAGGCCGGAGACCGTCTCAGTCGCCCCCTCGAGGGCGTCAGCGGCAGGGCCCGCCGCCTCATCGAGCGCCTGCGCGGCCCCGTCGATCGACGCCGACGCATCGGACGCACCGGAAAGGCCGTCGACAGCCGAAGCGCTCGTCTGGGCAAGGTCCGCCGAAGCGGATGCGATGTCGGAAAGGTCTGCCAGAAGCGCCTCGCGCTCTTCTGAAAGAGCGGCACGCTCGGCGTCGATCGCTTCCAGGGATGCCGAGCGCTCCTCCGCGGACAGGGTGGCATCGAGCGCGAGGTCGCGCACCCGAGCATCGAGCTCGGCCTCCCGCACATCAAGCGACTGAAGTCGCTGGACCACGCCGGGCGCCAGCTCGTCGTCAGAATCCATCCTCGAGCTCAGGGCCGCAGCGCCGTCCCGCACGGCGACGACGGAGTCAAAGGCTGAGGAAATGCCCTCAGAAGCGTCGCGGACAGCAGCTTGAGCATCCTCGAGCGCAGACGTCGCGCCCACCAAAGCATCGCTGAGCGTTGTCGCCTGTTGCGACAACGCCGGACCGGCAGCCGCCAGACGAACAGCAGAGCCCAGGACATCATCAAGCGTGGTCGACACGCCTTGGAGCGCGTCGGCAACCTGCTGGATGCCAGAACCCATTTGCGTCGTCGTCTGAGACAGGGCGTCGAGCGCCGCCGCGGTCGCCTCAGCCCCCTGGGCGAGCGGCTCGGCCATCTGCTCGCCGACGGCAGACATGCCCTCGCCGAGCGCCGCGGCGCCCGTTCCGGCGGCGTCGACCCCTTGCGCGATCTGCTCCAGGCCCGAATCCAGCTGTCCAGACACATCGGCGATCTGCCCCATGCCTTCCGCCAAGGCGTCCGCGCCCTGTGAAAGCGCGTCATAGCCCGCATCGAGCATCACCGATCCGTCGGCGGTCAAGGTAAGGCGACTCGCCTGGCCGCGCACATCGTTGAGAACGCCGAGCAGGTAGTTCTCGCCGACATCGGCTCGCACCCGTGCCTGGACCTGACGGAGCGCCGCCGAGCCTGCACTTGTCGCAAGGACGTTCTCGCTGCCGCTCGAGACCATCTCGATCGTCGCCTGCTCGGGGCTCGACGTCTCAAGGCTCGCGACGCACTCGGAATAGTCCTCAGGTATGCGCAAAACAAGCGCATAGCTTCCGCTTTCAAGACCGGCGTCGGCGGTCTCCTCGTCGACCACGCTCCACGCCAGCGTCGGGCTGTCCAGCAGGTCGTCCACCAGATCGTCGCCAGCGGAGAGCTCACGCCCGTCTGACGTGGTTACGCCCCGGTCCTCGTTCACCACCGCCACGGGAATCAGCTCCGACCGCGAGAACACCTGGCCAAGAGCCATCGTGGCGAGCAGGCCCGCAGCAACAGGTATAGCCAGGGCGCACGCCAGCGCCACGACGCGCCCTTGGCGCAGACGACAGACAAGCTCGTCGAACCACCTCATCGGGCATCACCGCCCTCCATGTCAGGCCGCCGTTCGCCTGAAGCGGCCTTCAAGGCGTCAAGCGCTTCCGCCGCCTCGCTATCGAGCGCGACCGCACGTACGTCGAGGGCAAGCACCGGTTCGTGCGTCGCCACGATGACGCAGGTGCCATGACGCAGGGCGAACTCGCGCACGGTGCCGATCGCTGAACGCGCCTCGTCAGCCGACGCGCCTCCCACAAAGGGATCATCCAGGTCGCAGACGGCGACTTGGACGCCGCCGGCGCAGGCAAGCGCCAGCGTGAGGCGAAGGCGGGCGGCAGGCTCCAGCTGATATAGACGCTGGTCGACATGGGTGGCGAGCCCAAGCTCCGCCAGAAGGTCCAGCACGGCGTCTTCGTCGGCGGCACCGCCGCGGAGCCCCGCCTCGCGTCGTACCGCCTCCTCGACCGTTTGCCGCTCGTCGACATCGAGCAGCCCGGTGACGACGCCGAAGCCGACCGTGCCGCGCTGAAGCCGTTCAGAAGTGCGAAGGCGGAAGCGCCGGTTCGAGACCGGAGCGGCAAGCTCTACTCCCGCCACCGCCAATGATCCCGCCGTCGGTCGCACCAGGCCCGCCACGGCGAGCAGAAGGTCACGTCCCGATGCCTGTCCGCGAGACACCGCGGCAAGCACCTCTCCCCTGAATGCCGAGAGCGACGCGAATTCGAACGATCGGTACCCCTGCGGCGCGTAGCTCGCGTCCCGAGCGACGACGACGGCGTCGCCCCGGGCATCGGCATCTGCTGCGGCGCGACTTGGAGCGGATGCCGACGCGGCGGGCTCGCCGGCGGATAACATCAAGTCTGGAAGCACAGGTCCTCCCTCTATTCCGGCACCCTCTGCCGGAGGCGAATGCATGTGTTGTATTTTCCCATTCATACCCGCAAAAGCACCGCGCAAGCCCGCCCGGTTTGCAGGTTGCCATATAATGCAGCAGTCCAATTCGATTACCCATGTCCAAGGAGCATCCATGAGCTCAAACGTCCGCGTCCGCTTTGCCCCCTCGCCCACCGGCAAGCTGCATATCGGCGGCGCCCGTACAGCCATCTATAACTGGGCGTTTGCCCGTGCCAACGGCGGCACGTTCATCCTGCGCATCGACGACACCGACCCCACCCGGTCCACCGCTGAGAACACGCAGGTCATCCTGCGCGCCATGCGCTGGCTGGGCCTTGACTGGGACGAGGGCCCCGAGGTCGGCGGCGACTTTGGCCCCTATGCCCAGACCGAGCGCGCCGACCTGTACCGCGAGGCCGCCGAGCGCCTGCTTGAGGAGGGCAAGGCGTATCCCTGCTTCTGCACGCCCGAGCAGCTCGAGGCCGACCGCGAGGCAGCGCGCGAGCGCAAGGACCCCTTCCAGGGCTACCAGCGCCGCTGCCGCAACATTCCCGCCGACGAGGCCCGCGCCCGCATGGAGGCCGGAGAGCCCTATACCCTGCGCATCAAGGTCCCCGAAGACCGCGGCGACGTCGTCATCGAGGACGCCGTCCATGGACGCGTGGTCTTCGATGCCAAGGAGCTCGACGATTTCGTGATCTTCCGCTCCGACGGAACCCCGACCTACAACTTCGCCACCGTGGTGGACGACGCCGCCATGGGCATCACGCACGTCATCCGCGGCGACGACCACCTGTCCAACACTCCGCGCCAGGTCATGGTCTACGAAGCGCTCGGCGCCCCGGTTCCCGTCTTCGCGCACATCTCTATGATCTTGGGCGCTGACGGCAAGAAGCTCTCCAAGCGGCATGGCGCGACCTCGGTCGAGGAATACCGCGATGCCGGCTATCTGTCCGACGCCTTCGTGAACTATCTGGCGCTTCTGGGCTGGTCGCTCGACGGCGAGACCACGGTCATTCCTCGCGACGTGCTTGCATCGCAGTTCTCGCTCGACCGCATCTCCAAGAATCCGGCGACGTTCGACCCCAAGAAGCTCGACTGGATGAATGCCGAGTACATCAATCGCATGGACGATGCCACGTTCGTGGACCACATCGCATTGCCCCAGCTCGCTGCCGCAGGCATCCCCGTGGCACGCGCCGACCACGATGACGCCTGGTGGTCCACCTTCGCCTCCATCGTTCGCCCCCGCACCAAGATGCCGTCTGACGCCGCGAGCGTCGCGGCACCCGTGTTCGCGACCGCAGAGACACTTGCCTACGATGAGAAGTCGGTGTCAAAGGGACTCGCCAAGGAAGGCATGGGCGCCGTGCTCGATGCGGCCCGCGAGGCGCTCACGGCGCTGCCCGAAGACGGATGGACCGCTGATGCGATTGACGCCGCGCTGGAGCCCCTGCCGGAAGCGCTCGATATGAAGAAGCGCCTCGTGTTCCAAGCGGTGCGCGTCGCAGAGTGCGGCAACATGGTGAGCCCGCCGCTCGGCGAGACCATGCAGCTCGTCGGTCGCGAGGATTGCCTTGCACGCATTGACCGCGCGCGCGAAATGGCGCTCTAGGCCTCTCGTCGCCTACAACGCAAGTCTCTTCTCGGGGCGGGCAGGGGACGATCCCTGCCCGCCCCGCTGTTGCGTCACCTTTTCATCGGCTTCTTTCAGCAATTAATGATATTCGTCCTCGGAATACCAACGACGCCCTGAGGCGGGCGTCGAGCACCAGGGCCCGCCGCCGACGCACGACATCTCTTCGCAGGCGTCACCGATCCAACCTTCCACCGCGTCGTCGAGCGCTGCGGCATCATCCATGCTGTATGCGACGCCGTCCAAAAGAACATACCACCTGTCTGCATGGCAAACTTCTATGATGGCGCAGCCTTCGGCATCCAGAAGCGTCAGAGAAGTCTCATGGCAACCAACCACGTCCCGCATGGACTCGACATACGCGCCATAGCCGCCCCAATAGGTAAACGTAGCGTTTTCGAACAGCTCGCGAGCCTGCTTCACCACAGAAGAGTCGCTCGAGCACACCGACTGGAGACGCGGCGACGGAAACCGCTCGATTCTCACCGCATGAGCGTCTAACAGGCCGCCCCCGTCACCTCGCATCGAATCGGAAGGGCAACTTTCAGAGACCGCACTCGAAGCATCGATGCGTCTGCCCCATAACCAAGGCAGTCCAAGCGAACGATAGAGCGCCGGAACCGCAATGAAAAGGGCTGCCGCGATGAAACAACCCGCCGCGATGCACCATGCAAGCCGCCTGCGAGCGGACCCGCTGATCCTTCCCCGAGTGCCCATGCGCCGCCTCCCGACACGTGCCGATACGCTAGAGTATGGCATAGCCGGCAGCGACGCCAGGCGATGCAGGTCGAGAACTCCTGAAAGGTCCTTCCATGGCAACCATGTCTGCGTTTGAAATCCTTGGCCCCGTCATGGTGGGCCCGTCGAGCTCGCACACGGCGGGCGCCCTGCGCTGCGCGCGCGTGGCAGCCTCACTCATGGAGGGCGAGATCGAGCACGTCTCGTTCACGCTGCACAACAGCTTTGCCCATACCTACCACGGACACGGCACCGACCGTGCCCTCGTTGCAGGCGTCTTGGGCATGGACACCGACGACGAGCGCATCCGCGACGCCTTCCAGGTGGCACGCGACGCGGGACTTGACTATGCCTTTGAGCTTGCCGAAGACGACCCACGCGTCCACCCCAACACCGTCGACATCTTCATGCGCGACAATCGCGGAGACACCTGCACCGTCCGCGGGGAAAGCCTCGGCGGAGGACGCGTGCGCGTCAGCCGCATCAACGGCGTCGACGTCGATATCTCAGGCGAGTACGACACGCTCTTTGTCGCGCATCGCGACACGCCTGGCGTGCTCGCAAGCCTCACCCTCCTGCTCTCGCAACACGACATCAACATCGCCTTTATGCGCACATACCGCACCGAGCGCGGCGGAGACGCCTACACCGTATTCGAACTCGACGAGCTGCCGCCCTCCTGCGTTCTCGACGAGCTGCGCCACAATGCCAACATCGTCACCGCGACCTATGTCCAGGTACCCGGAGCCCAGCCCTCTTCCGCCTCCGCGCCAGACGAGCTGTTTGAGACCGCTTCCGAGCTCCTGTCGCTCTGTGGACGGCACGGCTTGAACATCGGCGCCCTCATGGCGGTACGCGAGGCGGCCCTTACCAGCGAAGACGAGGTGGTGCGCGCCATGACGCGCGTGCTTCAGGTCATGCGCGATGAGACCGAAGCCCCCATCAGCGAGCCTCGCCGCTCACTCGGCGGGCTTATCGGCGGAGAGGCTCGCGGCGTCGCCGAGCACCGGGATTCTTTCGGCAGCTCGCTCATGGGGACCGTGCAGACCGAGGCGGTCGCCCGCGCCATGGCCGTACTCGAGCGCTCCGCATCCATGGGAGTGATCGTCGCGGCCCCCACAGCCGGCTCGTCCGGCGTCGTCCCAGGATGCGTTCTCGCCTGCGCGCGTCATCTAGGCCTTGATGACGCGCAGACCATGGACGCGCTCTTCTGCGCGGCGGCGGTGGGCATGCTGCTCTCGACAAACGCCTGCGTCGCGGGTGCCGAAGGCGGATGCCAGGCAGAGGTGGGCAGCGCCGCGGCGATGGCCGCCGCCGCCCTCGTCCAGATGCTTGGCGGGTCGCCCGCCTGCGCCCTCGATGCCGCATCGATCGCCCTGGGCAACCTCCTGGGACTCGTTTGCGACCCTGTGGGCGGCCTGGTAGAGGTTCCCTGCCAGAACCGCAACGCCATCGGTGTCGCGTGCGCGTTTTCATCGGCCCAGCTTGCCCTTTCGGGCGTGAAGAGCCTTGTGCCATTTGATGAGATGGCCCAGGTCATGCTCGATGTGGGCCATGCCATGCCGTCCGCGCTTCGAGAGACCGCAAGGGGCGGGATCGCCGTCGCCCCCTCGGCCTGCTCGGCTTGCGGAGGCTGCAACAAGTAGCCATCCCGATGCGTCGTCGCAGGCGATGCGCCGCAGCCCGCTCCGCCGCTCCCTTCTTGTAAGCCGTCGAACCCCTGCCGCCTTCGAGGTGCGTCCGACGGCTTACCGTCCTGTGAAGAGACTGTCGCAAAGTTGTAGCAAACGCCCTACGTCATGGCCGCAGTTCGCGCAAGCGTCCGCTCGGACAGCTATAATCGCATAACCGAGCAACACCCTGTTCTAAGGACTCGACCTGACTATGAGCAGCAACCATACCAGCAGCCAAGGCGGCGTGACGCCCCCTCGCCCGGCGTATGCCTCAGGAAGGCACGCCGCGCCGTCGCATATGGCGCCCGCGCGCAAGGCCCCTGCCGCCGATAACGCCTCCGCATCGTCGCCTTCGCCTAAAAAGCCTGCGCGAACGGGCCGTCGCGTGGCAATCGCCCTGGGCGTCGCCGCCGGCATCGTGGTCGCAGCGTATGCGGCAGGCGTCGCCGCGTTCTCCATGCTGTACTATCCCGGCACCACCATCGCTGGAGTCGATGTTTCATTGAAGACCTCGCAAGACGCGGCGGACAGCCTCTCGCGCGAGACCTCCGGCTATCGGCTCACGGTGCAGGGCGATGGGTTCAGCTGGGAGTACGCCCCCACCGCCGATACGCCCGTCTATGACGCGCAGGCGGTATCCGATCGGGTGCTCTCCCAAAACGATCCCCTCCTGTGGCCCGTCCGCCTTGCCGAATCATTGGGCGGCAACTCGAGCGAAACGGCGCCCACCGGCTCCACCGAGGACCTCTCGTCAGAGGTCGACCGCAGCCTTTTCTCGTCAGACTTCGACGAGCAGGGCTTCCTTGACGCCATCGGAGGCGCCATCGACGCGTTCAACGAAGGGCGCAGCGGAGTCTTCGATGCCGCAGGCGCCTATGACGCCGAGACGGCATCGTTCAGCGCCGACCGTGCACGCGAAAACGAGAAGCTCAACCGAGACAACGTCTCCAAGCTCGCACTGCTTGCGCTCTCGCGCCTAGACGGAGAGGTCTCGCTTGAGGAGATCGGCAACGACGCCTACGAGCCGCTTGAAGGCGGCTACACCGATGACCAGCTCCAGGCAGCCTGCGATGCCGCCAACGAGCTTCTCGGCGTACATGTGACCTTCAAATTGGGAGACTCCGACGCCGGCACCATCGATGGCTCAACCGTTGCCCAGTGGATCGTCTTTGACGAAAACCTGACCCCCACCCTTGACCAGGCCGCCCTCACCAACTGGGCACAAGGACTGGCCCAGAGCTTCAACACGGTCGGGACCGAACGCACCTACACCCGCCCGGACGGCAAGCAGGTCACCATCGGTGGAGGCACCTTCGGCTGGCAGGTCGACACCGATGCGGTGGTTCAGGCGGTCCAAGACGCCGTCGCCAACCGCCAGACCGGAGAGATAGCGGTGCCGACGTCTTCGCAAGGCGACAAGTTTACGGGGGCGGGGCAGCCCGACTGGGGCGCCTTCGTAGACGTCGACATCACCGAGCAGTACGCCCGCTACTACGATGCCTCCGGAAACCTGGTCTGGGAGACCGGTGTCGTTACCGGCAAGCCCGACGGGGACAACGACACTCCTACCGGCGTCTACAAGGTCAACAACAAGGCCCGCAACATCACGCTTATTAGCCAGAACAAGGACCCCGAGACCGGAGAGCCGGAATACGAGAGCCCCGTCGATTACTGGATCGCCTTCAAGGGCAGCTCGTGGGGCTTCCACGATGCGAGCTGGCAGCCCACATGGGTCTACAGCGACCCCTCCGCCTATCGCAGCCGCGGCAGCCACGGGTGCATCAACACCCCCTATGACAAGGTGGCCCAGCTCTACGATCTGCTCCAGGTCGGGACCTGCGTCATCGTGCACTACTAGCGACGGACTCAGAAGGCCGGCGGGCGCCGCAGGAAAGCCAGCCCTTTCACGTGGCGGCTCGCACCAAACCCGCAAAAGCCCGATGTGTGAGACAATCCGAGGCGGGAGGCTGCAGCCGAGCAGCCTCCCGCCCGTCATTAAGGAGGCGCCGTGGCCACGCGGATACTACTGGTAGAGGACGACCCCGCCATCGTAGAGGCGCTCAGCGAGCTGCTCGCCGGCGAGGGATACGCCGTAGACCACGCGGCGACACAAGAGCGCGCCATCGAGCTCTCCTTAGGGAAGGGCGCCGCCCTGCCCGGCCATGCCGCGAGCACGGAGGCACCGTACCAGCTTGTACTTCTTGACGTCACGCTCGCCCAGGGCAACGGCTTTGCCGTATGCGCCGCCATCAAGCAGGCAACGCCCCAAGTCCCCGTCATTTTCCTTACCGCGTCGGACGACGAGTTCAATACCGTGACAGGCATACAAATGGGCGCGGACGACTACGTAGCCAAACCATTCCGTCCGCGCGAGCTGCTCGCACGCATCGCCGCCGCCATCCGCCGCTCGCAGCCGCAGCGACACATCATCTCCTTCGGACCGCTGCGCATCGACACCGATCGCGCCCGGGTTGAGCGCTCTGGTCAAGAACTTGCTCTCTCGGCCCTTGAGTATCGGCTGCTTTTGTTGTTTGCGACCAACCCGGGCAAGCTCGTCACGCGCGATCGCATCCGCGACGCACTTTGGGACGATGCCGGCACCTATATCGAAGAGAACACGCTGTCTGTATATATCAAGCGCCTGCGCGACAAGATTGAAGACGACCCGGCCCATCCCTCCCTCATCGCGACGGTGCGCGGCATGGGCTATCAGGCGCGAGGCTAGCCATGGGACGCAACCGCGGCTTTGACCGCGCCATAGGCGTATGGGTGCTCGCCACACTTGCCCTGCTCGCTACCGCCAGCCTCTTGGGCGACGCCGACGCACTGCCCTGGATAGCAGCGGCCTCGCTTGCTGCAGGCATCCCCTTCATCATCCATACCAGGAGACGCTACCGGCTCATCGCCCAGCTCTCGAACCGCGTCGACGCCGTGCTGCATGGCGAGCGAGCCATAGACCTCGAACACATGGACGAAGGCGAGCTCGCGGTGCTTACCAGCGAGCTTGACAAGATGGTCACCCGTCTAAACATTACCGCCGACGAGCTCGAACGCGAACGCCAAACCCTCGCAGACGCGCTTGCAGACATCTCGCATCAGCTGAAAACCCCGTTGACGTCGCTATCCATCTCCACCGAGCTGGTACGCAGGAGCCTGTCTGAAGAGGGCGGGCACGCCGCCCTCGTAGAGCGCCTGCGAAACATCGAGCGCCTGCAGCAGCGGGTAGAGCGGCTCGTCTCGACCCTCCTCAAGCTTGCGCGCATCGACGCGGGCGTGGTTCGGCTCACGGCCACGCCCGTAAACGTACGCCGCCTGGTCGACGACGCCTTTGAACCCCTTGCGATCGGCTTCGATATCGCCGACGTCGCCTTCGAGACCGCCATCGACGAGGACGCCTCGTTTACCGGCGATGCCGGCTGGACCGCCGAGGCGCTCTCGAACATCCTCAAGAACTGCATGGAGCACACGCCGGCAGGAGGAAGGGTCGCGCTCCGTGCCTATGAAGACACCATCGCGTGCCGCATCGTCGTGGAAGACACCGGAGGCGGCATCGCGCCCCAAGACCTTCCCCATGTTTTCGAGAGGTTTTATCGAGGGTCCTCGCACTCCCCGCAGGACGAGGTCAACCCAGCGGGCGTGGGCATCGGGCTTTCCCTTGCCCGCAGCCTCATCACGGCGCAAGGGGGGACGCTTACCGCCGAGAACATCTGCGACGACGCCGGCCGCACCACGGGCGCGCGTTTCGCCATCACGTTTTTCAAAACCAACGTCTAGCGTCGGCTATTTGCCTACAGGCTGCCCTCAAATCCGGCGGCACCATGCTCCACCAGTATGCCGACCATGGACACCATCTCTTCGATCGGCATCGACCGGTCGGAAAGCAGCCATGACCGATATGCCGCGATAAGCCCTCCCAGCACATATGAGGTGCAGCACTCCACATATGCATCCGGCACGTCTCTGGCAAGCAGCCGGCGTTCGATGATGCCGCGCGCGAACGGCTCGCGCATATGCTCGAGCAGCTTGTCGGTAGGCACGCTCTCAAAGTAGCGGCGGCTCACCGCGATGTCCCGGCAGACGACCTCGTTTACGCGGGAAAAGAACATGCTGAATCGCTCGTCATCGCCCCCATCGGCCGCAGACCGAGCCTCCTCGACCGCATCGAGCACATAGCCCACCGCCTCGGCGGCTATGGCGTCGATAAGGCCATCGATCGAGCCGTAATGCTGATAGAAGGTCTTTCGGTCCACGTCCGCCTCTCGAGCGATGGCGCTCACCGTAATCTCTTCGAGCGGACGCTCGAGCAGCAGCCGTTCGAACGCCTGGACAATGGCCCTTTTGCTCCGAACGACCCGGCGATCCTGCCGCTCACATATCTCATCCCTGTACATACGCCCCTCCTGCCTGCCGCAAGGACTCCATTCTACTCACATCGCACCCATGTGTGGGTTACCCCGCATACACCCATCATTCGTTGAATAGTCATATATCGAATTCTACATGTGTTGATTAATCATCTTATGGGTACTATCTCGGGATATGACAGCAACCACATCGGCAAGCGACGCCTTCAGAAGCTCCGGAGGCGTCCGCCGCCAAAGGTCCGGTTGCACGAAGAAGGGAGACAGGCAAAGATGGCCATCACGCAGGCTGCCGAGCGCGCCGCGCTCAATAAACTCATCGACTATCTCGATGAAAAACCCGAGGAACGCATTCCCCAGGTCATGGACCTCATCGATAAGATCGTGCCCGCCTCGGTCTTTCCCGAGCAGCGCTCCGCCTTCCGAGACGCCATCGATAGGCGCAGCAACTGGTACGAACTCATCATGAAGGTCTTCGACCTGAACCCCCAGATGCGCTCACGCCTCCTCAAGACCCTTATCGTGGACGCTAACCTGCTCGCATGGCCCCAGCAGCAAAAGGCTCGCGAGCGCGAGCAATGCAATATACCCTGGGCAATCCTGCTCGACCCCACCAGCGCCTGCAACCTGCGCTGCACCGGCTGCTGGGCAGCCGAGTACGGGCATGCGCTGAATCTCAGCTATGAGGACATCTGCTCGATTATCGAGCAGGGACGCAAGCTCGGCTGCCATATCTACATCTACACCGGCGGCGAGCCTCTGGTGCGAAAGGCGGACCTCATACATATCTGCGAAAACTATCCCGACTGCGCCTTCCTCTGCTTCACCAACGCGACCCTCATCGACGATGCCTTTTGCCAAGACATGGTGCGCGTCGCGAACTTCGTTCCCGCGATCTCTGCCGAGGGGACCGAGGCGACCACAGACGCCCGACGCGGCAAGGGGACCTATGCCAAGATCATGCACGCCATGGAGCTGCTGCGCGCCTACAAGCTCCCCTTCGGCATCTCGGCATGCTGGACCAAAGCCAATGCAGACGCCATCGCCAGCGAAGCGTATTTCGATTGGATGATCGACCAGGGCGCACTGTTCTGCTGGTTCTTCCACTACATGCCGGTGGGCAAGGGCTCCCCCGCCTCGCTCATGCCAACGGTCGAGCAGCGCGAGCACATGTACCGCTTCGTACGTGAGATGCGCTCGAAAAAGCCGCTCTTTACCATGGACTTTCAAAATGACGGCGAGTTTGTGGGTGGGTGCATCGCCGGAGGCAGGAGGTACCTGCACATCAACGCCGCAGGAGACGTCGAGCCCTGCGTGTTCATCCACTACTCAAACGTGAACATCCATGACGTAAGCCTGCTCGAAGCGCTGAAAAGCCCGCTCTTCACGGCGTACTATGAAGGCCAGCCGTTCAACGAGAACCACCTTCAGCCATGCCCCATGCTTGAGAACCCCGAGATCTTAGGCAACTTGGTCCGCAAGACCGGGGCCCACGGCACCGACCTCGTGGAGCCCGAGAGCCCCGAGGAGCTTCGCGCCAAGACCGAGGGGCGAGCCGCCGAATGGAGGCCTGTAGCCGAGCGTCTCTGGCAGGACGAGTCGGACGAGTTGTATCGGAAGCGCCATGACCCCTATCAGGGAATGGATTCAGTCGAGATCGAGAAGTTCGAACGTCTGGGACGTGACGTGGCGGCAGAAAAGGAGGCGACCTTCACGAGGCGTCATCAGGTAAGCAAGTAACGCGCAAGATCCTGGCGGCGCCTGACGTGGAGCTTGGACATCGCCGAGGAGACGAAGGTCTTTACCGTGTTGGGAGACACTCCCAAATGGTCGGCAATCTGGGCGTTCGTCCACCCCCGCGCCGCCAGCATCGAGGCGGCGAACTCGGTCGTGGTGAGGTTGTCCGCCACGTCGTCGCCGGTGGCCGGGTTGTGAACGCGCCTCCAACCGGCCGAGAACCGGTAGGTGATGTCGATGATGCGGCGGAAGTCGTCGGGCCATGCGGGCTTGATCGCGGCCTCGAGCATGCCGCCGAGGAGCCCGTGGTGCTCGCCCAGCGGCTCGATGAGCCCGTCGGGGCGGGCGAGCTCCCACGCCGCCAGCAGGTGGGCGCGCGCCTCGTCCGCGCGGCGCCGCGCCATGAGGTCCATGACGGCGACGAGGTGCAGGTAGATGGCGGGGATGGGATAGGTCTTGTCCATACCCAGCAAAGCCGTCTCGGCGATTCCCAGGCTAAGCGAATGCTCGCCCGCAAGATACATGGCATGTGCTTGGACATAGAATGCAAAGGCACGAAGGCCCGCCGGGAGAAGCGGAATGACCTTACCGGCATCTTGCGCAAGCCTCGGGGCGGGCAGATGCAGCAAGACGCTCGCCGTCTGGGCTATGAAGCCCTCTGCCGCCCGCAACCGAGGCTCGCCCTCAGAAGCGCGCAACACGGCGCCACGAGCACCCTCGAGGGCATCGATGGCACGGTCGATGCGCCCCAAAGGCAGGTTCGCATACGCGCAGATAAGGCATGCCGAAAGCCTCGAACCCAGGCTTCCGCTTTCAAGATATGGCTCGGCAAGCTCGACTGCTCGAGCGGCGTCCCCCGTGAAGTAGGCATGCTCGGCACAGGCTATATCGCGGCGCGGGCCCGCCTCGAACGACTGCGCCGTCTCGAGGGCGAAGCCGGGCTCAAATGCGGTGTTCATGAGCGGCATGAGATTCGTCATCGTCGATGCCCCGCGCAGCGAGACCTCGCGTTGCAGACGCCCGCGATCATCGTCTGCGTCTCTGCGGCGCATATCAGACGGCTTACGAGCGTTCTCGGGTATATGCCAGGTTCCAGAGACCTTTTCTGCCCCCTCGATGCGTCCCTGCGAGCAGTATCCCTGCACGACGCGTTCGGTGACGCCCCACAGCCGCGCAGCCTCTCCTACCGAGACGTACTCCATGCGCCACCTCGCATTTCGACCTCAATAGTTCAGACGGCAATCCCCTGCCCAGCATGCTGGCACCGCTGACGCACGCGATGCCGTGGCACATGACCCGGGCACAAGCCCCCGTTCCCCGACACATGCGACAGCGCCGCCCTGAAGCGACGCCGCCCATCAGCATGGTAACATTCTTCGCCTAACCGAAAACTACGATGACACCTCAGGCGAGCACTCGATTCCGTAGCGCGCAAGAAGATCGACTCGATTGTTCAAGAGATATTCACGCATAAATGGAATCGAGAAGCGAACATAGCCCCTGGCGGTCGGCTCGATCCCCCGGCTGACATCCTCGTCGACGATTAGGTCAGAACCGTCGTCGCGCACCTGTGCAGCGCGCCACACATGGTATCCAACCAGCTGAATGAGATAGGCATAACCAGCTCTCTTACGGAACTGTCACGCATGGGTCACGCACCAGCAAGGGTCCTCATCCAGTATGGTAGGTGGCATACCCCACAACGAGAGGACCTTTCATGAACATCCTTTCCGTAGAGCACCTCACCCGCGTCTATGGCTCAGGCGAGACCGCCGTGCGCGCCCTCGACGACGTCTCCTTCACCGTCGAGGCGGGCGAGTTCATCGCTATCATCGGCAGCTCTGGCTCGGGTAAGTCCACGCTCCTGCACCTCATGGGCGGGGTCGACAGGCCGACATCGGGCACCGTCAAGCTGCAGGGTCAGGACATCTTCGAGAGGACCGACGAGCAGCTGGCGGTGTTTCGCCGCCGCGAGGTCGGGCTCGTCTATCAGTTCTACAACCTCATCCCGGTGCTCGATGTAGTGGAAAACATGACGCTGCCCGTGCAGATGGACGGTCGCGAGGTCAACCAGAAGCGACTCGCCATGCTCCTGGGAGCGCTCGGACTAGTTGGGCGCGAGCACTATCTGCCCAACCAGCTCTCTGGAGGCCAGCAGCAGCGCGTCGCCATCGGACGTGCGCTCATGAACGCGCCCGCCGTGGTGCTTGCCGACGAGCCCACCGGCAACCTGGACTCCAAAAACTCAGCCGAGATCATGCAGCTCCTGCGCGACTCGAACCGCCAGCTCAAGCAAACCCTCATCGTCATCACCCACGATGAGGACATCGCCCTCATGGCAGATCGCGTGATCGCCATCGAGGACGGCAGGCTCGTCCGCGACGAGCGGCGCCGCTGACGCCGGCGCGCCCATGCCGCGGCCCGCGAACGGCCGAGGCGGCATGGGCAGAAACGGCACTGTCCCCAAGTGGATGAAACGAACCCGTCCCCAAATGGCTACCCCACCAGAAAGGCTCGGCCATGAACATCTTTTCTCGCTTCGCGCTGCGCTCGCTCGCGCGAAACCGCACCAGAACCGTCGTCTCGATCTTTGGCATCGCACTCTCCTGCGCGCTCATCTGCGCCGTGCTCACGAGCGTGGTGAGCATGAACACCATGCTCTTTGAGCGCACCGCGGCCGACGAGGGCACCTGGCAGATGGAAGCCGCCGGCCTGACGCAGGACGGCTGGAACAAGATCGCCTCCGACGAGCGCGTCGAGAACCACACCGAGGTCGTTGAGCTCGGCGCCGTGGAGATGGGCGAGGACAACGCGGCCGACTACGGCAGCTGGCTCTTTATCAAGACCATGCCCCAAAACCCCGCGGGGACGAAGCTCATCACGACGCCCGAGATCACCTCGGGCCGCGCACCCGATGCCCCGGGCGAGATCCTGCTCCCCCACTACCTGGAAGGCGTCGAGCTTGCTCCCTGCGGCCTTTCCAGCACGGGCACGCTTGAGCTCGGCAGCGCCGTCTCGTTCCAGCTGGGCGAGCGCACCCTGCAGTTTCTGGGTGAGGCCGGGTCCGGCTACGGCGTCGACAACGCCGGCCCCATCGTCGGCACCTCGGTTGCGGGCACATATTTCAACGCGGACGACGTCATCGAGGGCTACGAACCCAACTTGGGCACCATCGACGGCACCGTCGTGGGCTTCTACCGTGCCTACGGGTTCTCGAGCACCCGCGCCTTCTCCGGCAACGGCGCCTACGTCTATCCCGAGCAGGACGCCGTCGAGCAGGCGCTCGCCGACGGCTCCGAGGCGACCTGCGTCTTCTCACTCGTCACCATGAAGAACCCCCAGGACGCGACAGCCTTCGCCACCGAACTCGCCGAGGCGAACGACGCCACCGAGGGAACCGTGACGCACAATTCGCTGCTGCGCTGGCAGGGCGTGACCGGCGACGCCGACATCTGGAACACCCTCTACATGATTGCCGCCGTCCTCGCCGTGGTCATCGTGGTCGCCGGCGTGTCGCTCGTCTACAACTCCTTCGCCATCTCGGTCGCCGAGCGCACCCGCATGTTCGGTCTGCTCTCCTCCCTTGGCGCGAGCAAGCGGCAGCTGCGCCGCTCTGTGCTCACCGAGGCGCTCCTTTTGGCCGTGGTGGGCATCCCCGTAGGGCTGGCGCTGGGACTTCTGGGTTGCATGATCGTCTTCCACTTCACGGGTGCGGGCCTGGCGAGCATGTTCGACGTGGACACCTACGGCCTCACGGTACGCGTGGTGGTGAGCCCGACGGCACTCGCCCTCTCGGCCGCGCTCGCCCTCGTGACCGTGCTCGTGAGCGCCTGGGTGCCCGCCATCCGCGCGAGCCGCGTCTCTGCCGTGGACGCCATTCGCCAGACGAAGGACGTCCGCCTCACCCGGCATACCCGTCGCCAGCTCGCCCGCGCAAACCGCCGCAGCAAACATGCCGGCGGATCCGTCGATACCCGCTTCCGCGGCATTGCCGCGCGGCTCTTCGGCATTCCCGGCTTCATCGCCCACCGCAACCTCTCCCGCGCCACCTCCAAGGGACGGGTGACCGTGGCCGCGCTGGCCGTCTCGGTGGCCCTGCTCATCGTGGCGGGCATCATCGGCAACACGCTCGGCTACGCAAGCGGCACCGCGCTCAACACCATGGACGAGGTCGACCTGGCCGTGATGGTGGACGCCACGAGCGCCGAGGCCAGCGACGGCACCCTGGTGCGCGAGGACGGCGTCGTGGACGCGGCGGCCTTCCAGACCGCGCTGGCCGCGCTCTACGAAGACGCGCGGGATATCGAGGGGGCCACACCGCTCGGGTACCACACGAGCTACATCGCCGACGTCATCGTGCCCGCCTCTCTGGTCTCCAACACCTCGAGCCAGTTCTTTGGCACCATGCTCGCCGACGGCAGCTGGTCGGGACCTGCCTACGTCGACTTCGTGGACGATGCCACCTGGCGGTCCTACATCGAGGAGCTGGGGCTCTCGGTACAGGAGTTCTGCGACCCTGCGGCCCCGCGCGCCGTCGCACTCAACCAATACGACTACAGCGACGGCAACACCTATGGCTCCTACAATCCACTCAAGGGCACCGGCGACATCCAGACGTTCTCGTATGTGAGGGTCGAGGGCATGTATGGCGGCGGCATCGTCTCGGATGAGGCGGGCGAGCCCCGCGTGTGGTACAACGCGCCCGACGGCTCCGAGGAGTTTGTGCCCCTCTCCGAAGGCATCACCGACATCGACGCCATCACGGTGGGGGCACTTGCCGAGCACGGCCCCACGGGTGTCACCACTCACACGAACACCTTGACCCTCATGCTGCCCGCCTCCGCCATCGGGCTTGCCCACAACATGGGCATCGGAACGGCGGGGATCTCGTTTGGCACGAGCGGTTCGGGCGAGGTGGCCGCGAAGGCGCAAGAGGCGTTCAGCCAGATCGCCGAGGCACATCCCGAGCTCGATTGCGCCTACAACAACGCCGCCCAAGCGAAGGCGCAGACCCGCATGATGTCCGACACCATCCAGACCTTCATCTACTGCTTCACCGCCATCACGGGCCTCATCGCGGTCGCAAACGTGTTCAACACGCTCACCAACTCGCTCATCCTACGCCGTCGCGAGTTCGCGGTGCTCAAATCCATCGGCATGGGCGACCGGGCGTTTCGCCGCATGATCGCCTACGAGTGTGCGAGCTACGCCCTGCGCGGCTTCGCGATCGGCTTTGTGCTCTCGTGCGTGGTTGCCGTCCTCATGGGCAACGCCATGCAGCAGTCGTTTAGCACCTTCACGACCTCCCTGCCATGGCCGCAGGTGGGCATCTCCGCCGGCGTGGTGCTCGCGGTCATCCTAGTGAGCGTCGCCTACGCGCTTCATCGCTGCCGCGTCGCAAGCGTGGTCGAGGCATTGCGCGAAGACGCCATCTAGGGGCGGGCGACGTCCCGTTCGCTATGGTTCATCGCGGACAGGAGGCGCGACCTGCCCCCTGTCCGCCGCAGCACAGGCAACCGAGACCTTTCGCAGATTTTAAGATGGTTCTAAGTTGACCGAATCGCCTCCGCAGCGGATGCTGAGGTCGCCTTGAACCGCGACATCGATGGGAGCGACCCATGACCTTCGGACATAAGGACGATCCACGCGAGCACGACTCGGCACACGCATCCCACCTTGCGGGCAGCGACACGAGCCAGGCGCACGCCCCGGCGACAGGGGCTCGCGCCTCAGCGGACGCACCCGACGGCACGGGGGATGCGCCTGGTGCGCCATCCGGTGCCGAAGAGCAGAAGACGACGCGCCTGCCGGTGATCAGCGGCATCATGCAGAAGCGCTCGAACGCCCCCGACTTTCCAGACCCCTCGACCCTGGATGCAGCCGATGCGGAGGCATATGCGCAGCTGAAGGCCCGCCGCGCCGAACGGCGCCGCAAGAAGCTTATTCGGCGCGGCATCGCCCTCGGAGTGACGGCTGCCATCGTCGCCGCCGTCGCAATCGGCGTCTCGGTGCTCACCCGCGAGCCCGAGCAGGTCGTGGAGCCCATCACCGACATGGCGATGAGCGGGTCGTTCATCGATGCCGTAGATTCCCGCGGGACCTTGGAGCCGCTGTCCTCAACCGTGATCACCCCCGGCGTCGACGGCACCATCTCCGAGGTTCGCGTCGCGGCAGGACAACAGGTACACGCCGGAGACGTCCTCATGGTAATCGACAACCCCGACCTCGACCTCGCCGTCAACGATGCCAAGCGAACCCTCGATGCCGCGAAGGCCGACCTCGCCGCCGCCAAGCGCGACCTCGCAAACTCGAATGCGCCCCAAGCGCCAGCAGAGGGAGTAGACGCGCTGCCTGCGGGAGACCCACAGGCAGCAAAGGACGCCGTCGCATCGGCAGAGCGAGCCCTCGAAGGGGCCCAGGCGTCGTATGACCAGGCAGTTGCCAAAGCTGCGGAGCGCACCGTCACGTCGCCTGCCGACGGCAGCATCGTTTCCATGAACGCCCAGGTGGGGGCAAGCCCCCAGGACATGTCGCAGAGCGGCGGCTCAGGCCCGCTCATGCAGATCGCCGACCTCTCCCAGATGAAAGTCACCATTCAGGTAAGCGAAGAGGACATCGCACGCATCGCAACCGGCCAGCCCGCCACGGTCAACTTCCCCGCCTTCGAGGGCCTCACGCTCGAAGGGACCGTTCAAAACATAGCCTCCATCGCATCGGGCGCCGGCTCATCCGACATGATGTACATGGGCGACGGCAGCTCCGTCACCTTCGCAGTGGACATCCTCATCCCCTCGCCCGACCCACGTCTCAAGCCTGGCATGACGGCTGAGGTCAACATCGTCACCACCCAGCTTGACAACGTGGTGATGGTGTCCCCTATGTCGCTGCTCACCGATGACGGCATGTCCTACTACGTCATGGTGGAGACCGACCCCGAGACGCACGAGGCCGAGCGCCGCGACGTCGAGGTGGTTGCACAAAACGCCAGCTTCGCCGTCGTGGGCCGCGTCGAGGGGTCGGAACCCGCCTCCGCCCCCGACGGCAGCGAGATTCCGCTCTCCCCCCTTGCCGACGGCGACATCCTCGTCATCTCCTCAGGCGGCATGGACATGGGCGACGGGACGGCGACGCTATGAGGCCCGTTATCGACATGAGGGGCATCCACCGCATCTTTGAATCCGAGGCGGGCTTTTCCCACGTGCTGCACGACATCACGTTTTCGGTAGGCGCCGGCGAGTTCGTAGCGATTACGGGGCCATCCGGCTCGGGCAAGTCTACGCTCATGAACATCCTTGGATGCCTGGACACACCCACCTCGGGCACCTACCGGCTCTCGGGGCTCAACGTCGCCGACCTCACCGACAGCGAGCTGGCCGAGGTGCGCGCGACCCACATAGGCTTCGTCTTCCAGAGCTTCAACCTCATGCCCCGCATGACGGTGCTTGAAAACGTCATGCTTCCGCTCGCGTACACCGGCACCCCTAGGTCCAGCCGCGAACGGCGCGCCGTGGGGGCCCTTCAGGCGGCAGGGCTCGCCATCGAGCATTACGACCATCGCGCCGGCGTGCTTTCGGGCGGGCAGATGCAGCGGGTCGCCATCGCACGGGCGCTCGTAAACGACCCCGACATCATTCTTGCCGACGAGCCGACGGGCAACCTCGATACCCACACCGGCGCGCTCGTGCTCAGCACGTTCCATCGCCTGAAGGAGGCGGGCAAGACCATCGTTCTCATCACCCACGACACGAACGTGGCGGCAGCGGCAGACCGGACCGTTCGCATCGTCGACGGGCGCATCGCGCGCCCTGATGGCGACGCCTCGGCAGGGCTCCGCCTCGACCCCGCACGCGTACCCGAGATTTCCCGATCCCCCATCCTGGGAGGTGCCCGATGAGCGCCGCCGACCTGATCCGCGAGGCGATACGCGGACTTGAATCGAACCGTGGACGAAGCCTGCTCACGATCCTGGGAATCGTGATCGGCATCGCCGCCGTCATCGCCATGACCTCGCTCATCGGAGGCGTGCGCAACATGCTCGTCGAAGGCCTCGGGCTCAATGCCGCGCGAGCCGTGTACATCTCCCCCTCCTACCAGATGACTACCGACAACCTCGAAGACCTGAGACGCCTCATGCCGGAGTACGAATCCATCGTCGCCTCGGCGTTCGGCTTCACGCAGACCACGGCCAACGGCGAGACGATCGACGTCGGGATCACCGGTGCCGACGCCGAGTACCTCTCGCTTACCGGACAGGTCCGGCTTGCCGAGGGCAGGCTCTTCAACACCCAGGAGGAGGCGTCGAGCGACCGCGTGGCCATCATCGACCGAGCCGGTGCCCAGGCGCTGTTTGGCGATGCCAACGTCTCGGTGGTGGGAAAGACCGTTCGCCTCGGCACGCATGACTACCGCATCGTCGGCATGGACGAATCCATGCCCATGAGTGGAGGAAGCGGCAACACCTACATAACCGTCTATGTGCCCCTCAACACCTGTCTCGACGACTTCAGCGGCGGCTACGAATACCTCTCGCAGATCATCGGCTTCGCGCGCGAGGGTTCCGATATCGACGCCCTCATGGAGACGACCAAGACGCAGGTCGGCAAGGTGATGGACATACCTGACGACCAGATCGAGGACAACGTGTACGTGTATTCGATGAAGTCGCAGATCGACTCGATGAACGGCTTCATGAACTCCTTCTCGCTCATCATGGGCGCCGTGGCGGGCATTTCCCTGCTGGTGGGAGGCATCGGCATCATGAACATGATGCTCACCAACGTCACCGAGCGCATTCGAGAGATCGGCGTGCGCAGGGCGCTCGGCGCCACCCGCCGCGACATCACGCTTCAATTTCTCATGGAATCGGCCGCCCTGTGCATCGTAGGCGGCGTTATAGGGACGGTGCTGGGATATGCGGCGTCCTGGGGCCTGTCGATCGCGGCTTCCGCCCTCGGTATCGCCGGAACCCTCACGGGCACCGAAGGAGGAATCACTCCCGCCGTATCCATCGAGGCGATCGCGATAGCCGCAGGCCTCTCGGTACTCATCGGCGTGGTCTTTGGGTTCTACCCTGCACGGCGCGCCGCCCGCATGGACCCCGTTGAGTGCCTGAGATATCAGTAGCTCGGGAGAGGCATCGCGGTGGAAGTCGCCCCCAACGTGATCATCGTGCCGGGCGAAGGCCTGGTACGCGCCATATCTGCCGTCACGGGAAAACCTTTCGGCTCCTGCAAAGTCGCCTTCGATGTGACGCTCGTCGCCATGGCGTGCTGTCTCTCGTTTGCGTTCTTCGGTCGGCTTAACGGACTTGGGCGTGCTATGCCAGGTGCCGGCCGAAAAACGCGCTCACACGCTCCCAATACCCCGAAGGGTCGGTCGCCGAAGAGGCGCCATGCCCTGCGCCCTCGACTGACAGCCGATCTTTTTCGGAGCTAGCGCATGCGGAGAACACCTGGTCAAGCATGGCGTATGGAACAAAGGTGTCGGCGGTTCCGTGAATAAAGAGCATGGGGACGCTCGCCTTTCGAAGCCTCTGCACCGAGGAGGCCTCCTTGAAGCTGTAGCCCGCCCGCCGACGGCACACCGCGCTCGCCGTCGAGAGGAAGGGGACGGCCGGCAGATGAAGCTGCTGCGAGATCTGCACGACAAACTCATCCCAGACGCTTGTATAGCCGCAATCCTCGACGATGCAGCGCACGTTCTCCGGCAGATCGAGCCCTGACGCCATCATCACCTCTGCCCCGCCCATCGACACGCCAAACAACGCGATCCTCGCATCCGGGTCGCAGGTGACAATAAGCCTCGTCCAATCGAGCAGGTCCCAAGAGTCGAGCCAGCCCATGCCGACGTAGCGGTCGGCGTTGCGCTCATGGCCGCGGGCGGCGGGCATGAGAACGTTTATCCCCGCACGGTGTGCAAGATAGGCCTCGACGCAGAGGTCGGACGGCTTGCCTGTATAGCCATGGCAGAAGACGGCGTACCGCCGTCCGCGACCAAAATCACTCCACAGGGCATGGCGATCGGGCGAGGGCCACACGGGATCCGCCGGCAGCAGCCATCCAAAAAGAACGCCCCCGTCGCGCGCGGGGAGCTCAACGCTCAGCTTCGACTGTTCAAACCATCGCCTTGCCTCGTCGCGAAAAGGGTCTCCGCCAGACGCAAATGAGTCGATGCCCCCCGCCGCCCCCGCACCGAGGCGCGACATGATCGAATGAGGCGACGAGGGGTTGAGGGCAAAATCGAAAAGCGCCTCGCCGGAAAGCACGCGGACGCCGGTGCCTAGATGCGACAGAACGTTTGCAAAGGCGGCTCCGACGCCGCGAACGTCGGGGTCGCCCTGCCGACCTTGTTCCTCTCCCATCAGCCCTCCTTATCCGTTGGTCCAATCTGAGTAACTATACCCGCGTGCCGACCTCATAGCCGCCATATAAACAAACATGAAAAAATGGACAACGGCGGGTTTGTAGCCATTTGCCGCAGTCGAAGCGCTAGGCTTTTGCGCTATGGGGACTCACGGGAAGACATCGAGCGTAGCTGCGGCCGTACAGACCGCACGGGGGCGCGTCGCCGACGCGCTGCCGGCCATTCTCGTCTACATCGTCCTCTTTCTTGGGATCACGGCGCTCTTTGGCAGCTCCTACACCATGGTCGTATCGGGAGCGGTCTGCATCTTCTTAGGACGCAAGAGGCGCCGCAACACGCCGGCCACAAGCCTCATCATAGGTCTTGTGATGCTGGCGCTTTCGGTGCTCGCATGGCTGGCATCGCTCAACCTGGCCCTGTGCATCATGCTCAACCTCTTGGTTCCCTTTGTGCTCGTGTTGGCACAGAGCAACCAGTTCGTACCCAAGGGGTACTTCGGCTACGCCATGATCTTCGTGTTCTTGGAGCTCAAGCCCCTCACCTTAGATGAGTTTCTCATACAGACCGCCTCGGTCGTGTTCGCCGCGATCGTGCTGGGCGTGGCGCTCGTCGCCTATAGCGCCCTGCAGCGGAGGCGCGAGCGCGACGAGGACGTATTCACGCGCAGCCTCTCCACCCTGGCGGACCTTCTCGACCGCATGGCTGCCGGAGAGCGCGGGCAGGAGCTGCGCGACGCGTTCCTCTCCCTTGAGAGGACCTTCGACAACCTGAGCATCACCAACCACCACTTTCTGCGAACATGGGACCGCCGCGAGTTCATCTTCCAGATGTATGCGGAGCTGTTCCAGCGCGCAGTCTATCTACTCGCAGACGACGAATGGCAAGATGATCTGGCGCGGCGCGTCGATCCTGACATATTGCACGAGCTCGCCCTTCTGGTGCGGCAGGCAAACGCCGCGAAGACACCCGAAGAGCTGCGCTCCATCGCCCGCATGGCGCAGATGGCGCTCGGGGTGGTCGATGTTCCCGAAAGCCGCGTGCGCGTCTTCTTCCACAGCTTCCTCCATGCGCTGGCGCTCATCCTGCAAATCCAAGCCGAGCCGCCGCGAAAGCCGACGTCGCGACGCATTCCTTGGAACGAGGTGGTCGACGATGCCTTCCGGCGCATGAATCGTGACGAATTCGAGTTTCGCTTCGCCTGCCGGCTTTCGCTTGTCACCACCCTCACCTGCTCCATCAGCATGGTGTGGGGCTACGAGCACGTCTATTGGCTGCCGCTAAACGCCATCCTGCTCCTCATGCCCAGCTATGAGGAGAGTGCCCACCGCATGAGGACCCGTCCGGTGGGCACCGTCATCGGTGGCGCGCTCGCAACCTTCGTGTCGCATTATCTGCCCGGCACGGCAAGCGTGTTTGCGGTGTCGCTCACCCTGATCTCGATCCTGTATTGCTGCACGCCCGGCAGCTGGGTGCAGGCCATGCTTGCCACCATGTTTGCGCTGCTCATGACTTCACTCACCATGAACGCGACCACCGCCGCGTGGCTTCGCATCCTGTTTGTCGGCCTTGCCGTAGGCATCGTCCTGGTGATAAACCGCTTCGTGGTGCCCTCGCCGCGCGAGCGGATCTTCGAAGGAAACCTTCGCGAGCTCACCCAGCTCATCCGCGAGTACTGGGCGACCGTCGGGCGCGGGGCGCGGGGCGCCACGAGCCTGCGGGCAGCAGGAGAGCAGCTCGCACGCTTCCATCTCATGTATGCCTCGGCATCCAAATACGTTCGCGAGATGGAAGATGGGCACGAACGTCAGCAGCTGCGAGCCGGACTCTCGACGCTCTGGCACATGTTCTCGGAAGTCGAGCAGGTCGAGCACCTTGTGCTGGCAGAAGACCTGAGCCAGGCCGACCTTGACGCCCTCGTTCGCGTCGCGACGATCCTCGAGACGCGCCCGCACCCCACCAGTTCACACGAGCTCCTCTGCGAGCTGGCGCACAGCATGGAGTCAGAAAGCCTCAGCTTCGCCCTACTCCACTACCTCGACCACGCAAGCATGTATGAACAGCAGGTCATCGGCTACGCGGAGGCATAGCCCTCGTCATGCGTCGTCGGACTTCCTTGACGAGTCCGTCCGTCGTGGCACGGCATGCGGCAGCACCATGATGCCATCGGCCGTCTGACGGACCCTCGTGCCGCGCCTGCGCCGAGCAGATGACGACGCCTTATCAAATGTATCCGATGGGGCGTCCAAAGCCCTTTGCATAGGAGCCTGATCGCTCTTGGAGCTCCTGAATCTACGTGTGATGCGATCCCAGCGCGCATGGATGCTCGCGTTTCGGGCGCTCTTTAACCCCAGCAGCGGGGCTGCCAGGATGGTGGGCGCGATGAAGGTGATGAGACGCCACAGCAGATAGCCTGCCGTTGCAGCAGACCCATAGAAATGGCCCAAGAACAGCGCAAAGCCGCCTTCGGCGCCGCCCGTGCCACCCGGAAGCGGCACCGCAGAGGACAGCAGCTGCACAAAGGCCGAGGCCGCCATGACCGAAAAGAAGTCAACGTCATGGTGCCCGAAGGCAAGCATGAGGAAATAGGGAACGAGATAGAAGAATCCGAGCTGCATCATGGTGATGACCACCGTGAGCGCCATGGACGAGAGGTGTCCGGCGGAGAGCTTGAACTTTTCCGAGAAGGAATACACCTCTCCGTCGACGAACTCGCGCCAATGCTCGACCTTGTCGGTCGCCACCCCGACACGCGCCAGCAGCGAGATGAGCCAATGGGCAACCCGGATGACCATGCGCGGCATCAACGCGATCGCAAAGATGGCAAGCAGGATGAGGACGTGGCCGCCGAAGCTGAATACGCTGATGAGCGTGATGTCGCCGTACTGCTCGGTAAAGAACGGCATGCGGGCGATGAGAAGGATGGCGCACCACACCACGAGGCCAAACTGATACACGATGAAGCGGGTAAACTGCGTCGCCCCCGCCTCGCCCACGTTCTGCCCCGCCTTGGTGAGGCGATAGATCTGGGCTGGAGTGGAACCCATCTGCATGGGCGTGAGATTGCCGAAAAAGATGCCGCTCGCCTCGACTGAGATGAGGTCGCGAATGCCTACGGGCGATTCGGGGTCAAGCCAGACGGCGATGGCATATGCCGCGATACCGAAGATGAGATAGAGGAGCATGCAAAAACATGCAACGACAAGCCAAGGCACCTGAACGCTCTGCATGGCGCGCCAAAACTCTGCCACCTGTCCAGAAACAACCAGGTACACCACAAACGCGAGCAGGGCGAACCCGATGAAAATCGCACCGCGGCGAGCGCTCTTGTGGTCGTCTCCCCCAGCCGGGGCGGCATCGACCGTAGCCTTCACGGCAGTATGTTTCGGGGAATCCGACATGGTTCTCCCATCATCTGCCGAGGAATAATCCTCGGCAATATCCAGCTCACCCTTTTGAACCATTGTAGGATATCGCCGCACGCCGCCTGCTCGGCATCCCGCATACCAAAGAACTCCAAACCGCTACGTATGCCCATCAGAACGACTTCTGGCAGATGCGGCGCATACATGTTGGGAATGATGGAAAGGCCGCCTTGCGTGAGCTCGCATACGAAAAGACCCCGGGATTGCCGGGGTCTCAAGATTCGATGGTAGCCCGTACCAGATTCGAACTGGTGATCTCCGCCTTGAGAGGGCGGCGTCCTAAACCGCTAGACGAACGGGCCAGTGGCTGGGATGGAGGGAGTCGAACCCCCATTGACGGAACCAGAATCCGCTGTCCTGCCATTAGACGACATCCCAGTGGAACAAAGCAGAGGTGCTTTGTGCAAGAAAGTATATTACGAGACGCAGGCCCGTGGCGCAAGACCTAATTTGAAAAAACTTTCGGCGCAGCGGAGACCCCCGCCACGACGTGGCGATAGGCAGCAATCGGACCTTCTCCACCGTTAAACCCGCCACCGGAAAACGGCGATATGCCGCGATTTGCCCGCAATGGGCGACACGGAGAAAAAAGCAGCGATGAGTCACCGAGAAGGAGAACAGACCAAATACAAAAAGACCCCGGTGGTACCGGGGTCTCAAGATTCGATGGTAGCCCGTACCAGATTCGAACTGGTGATCTCCGCCTTGAGAGGGCGGCGTCCTAAACCGCTAGACGAACGGGCCGTTGCTTGGAAGCTCGTGCCTCCTTGCAGGTATGCATATTACGGGAAAAATGCTCATCTGCGCAAGAGGCAATTTCAAGAAACTTGAAGTTGTGGCCATCTCGTGAAGGGGCAGCCATCCGCATGAAGGAACCCACAGGTCGAAGGTTGAGCCTAGGCGAGCATGGGAGCGAGCTCCTCCGCCGTGGTGTCTCGCGGCAAACGCTGCCAGCGCCACATCTTCGCAAGCATCTCAATGCCCTCTAAATCAAACGCCCGCGCCTCGGGGGTCGTGCGCACCACAGGGACAGCAACATCGTCAGTCGCACCTCCCGGCATGCCGGCACACGCCGTTCCGCACGCAATGTTCTCCCTCGCAATGGCCACAAGCACCCGCACCATCTCGCCCACAGGAACCCCGTAGACCGAAGCGTTCCAGCCCTGCTCCTCGAGATGCAGCCTCGCCATGACAGCATCGTTCTCATCGATCCCTGCAAAGCCTTCGGGCATCCAGGCGGACAGCCCGTCGGCAAGCTTGGCCTCCAAGCACTTGTCATAGAACAACGCGCCGGTAAAACTGGTGCAGGCGGCAGCAAGCCGCGGAGGGAGCGAGTCCATCTCGCGAAGCTCGACAAAGCCCTTCAGGCGCACGTTGGGAAAGACCATCGAAAGCAGATGCATGAGCTCCGAGCGGGTCAGCGGGCGCTCGGACATGATGTCTCGGGTATAGCTGTCGCCAGTAGAGGTGGTGACATGCTGCTCGTCGGTAAACAGGATGGGCTTCACCGACGAGACCCACAGGATATAGTCCTCGAAACTCAGCCCCTCGAGCGCACCGGGAACGATGCCGCAGCGGTCGACGTCGACGTGATGCCAGATGCGCGAACGCGCCATTCCAAGAGATGGCTTTCCGCGAAAGACGGGGGCGTTGTCGAACAGGAAGGCAAACACTGGACCCAAAAGGGTTGCCATGCGATAGATGCGGCTCGCGTCCCCCTCGTCCTCATAGTCAAGTGACACCTGGGTGGACGCGGTGCAGCGCATCATGTCGCGCGCATAGCGTCCCCGCCGCGACAGATACGCGTCCATGTCGTGATAACGGTCTTTAGGGATGAGCTCGAGTTCCAGAGGCGACGACACGAACGGGTCGTACCCAACGGCAACCAGCTCCGCCTCCAAGCCCATGTCCCACAGCGCCTCCTCGACCTCGCGGTCAAAGGAGCATACCGCCTCGTAGAGCGCCTTCACCGAGTGCGCAGGGCCCGCCGATATCTCCAACTGGGCCGCCGGCTCAAGAGAGATGTTGACGGATACCACCTCGTCGGTCGTCTCGACATCATAGGACAGGCCCAGAAGATGCCCCTCGATCATGACCCGGCTCTCCTCGCCGTGGTGATCGGCGAGACGCCGCAGCAGCTCGCCCACGCCATGCTCACCAGAAAACGGAATGGGAACGCCGTCGACACCTACCAGGATGCGCTCGAGCTCGAAGCCGATCTTCTTCCCCGAGGGACCCTTGTCGCCGCCCTCCAGGGTGGCGATGAGCGCGTCGAGGTTGTTGCGAAACGAACCGGTGAACGACGGGATATGCGTACAGGTCTGGGCTGCCATGGATGCTCCTTCAAGCTCGGTCTCGCCTGGTATGGTACCCACTTTAGCAAGGTGGATGCCCAGCGGCGCGCAAAGACGTCGCGCTTTCGGGCGATGCGTCGCCGCCCGGCAGCAAGCAGCCGCTCGAGTTCGGCATGCGCCCTACCTCGCAAGCGACACGCGACGCGTGGCGACGCGGTCCAAGAGCTCAGGCGAGTGAGACACCACGACGAGACCAAGCTGCTCTCGCTCGGCAACCTCGATCAGCTGGGTCCACACCCGCGCCTGCGTGATCGCGTCGAGCATTGCGGTCATTTCGTCACAGATGAGGTAGCGAGGCCTCGCGAGCAGCGCGCGCACGACGCAAAGGCGCATGAGCTCGCCGCCTGACAGCTCGTGCGGGAACCTCGACAGCCACTCCCCCGCAATGCCGAATCGCTCCATGAGGTCCGAGGGACGTGCGTCGTGCAGGCATTCGCCCCTCGGCAAACCCTCGGAAAGGGTCGCATCAAGCCTCAGGAGCGGGTCGCAGGCCTCCTCGGGATGCTGCCAGATCAATTGAACCCGACGCGCCCCCCGCCGCCTGCGCCCGCACGAGACAGGGGCGCCGTCGACCTCGACGGCGCCTGCCTGGGGACTGAGATACCCCGCGAGCAGTCGGCAGAGGGTGGTCTTGCCGGCGCCCGACGGCGCTTCAAGCGCCACCCGCTCTCCGGGCTCGACCGTAAGGTCGAACCCGTCTATCAACATGTGTTCGGGCTCGTAGGAAAACCTGACGCCTTGCGCCACAAGGCTCATCGCCCCATCCCCCCTTCTGCAGCATCAGCAAAGAAATCATGGCCGGGCAGCGCGTGCCAGAGCGCTCGGGTGTAGGGATGCGACAGCATCTCAGGTGAGGCGAACGCCGCAACAGGCACCTCTTCGACCACCGTCCCGTCACGAAAGACGGCGATGCGATCCGCCACCTCAAGGGCGAGCTCGATGTCATGCGTGATGAGCAGCACGCCTCCTCCGGCAGCGGCAAAGGCCTTGAGATCGCTCAGGGCGCGGACGGCCAGCTCGCGGTCGAGACCGGGCGTCGGCTCGTCCGCCACTATGAGACGAGGGGCGTCCATGAGCGCGCACATCAACAGGACGCGCCGGGCCATGCCGCCCGAAAGCTCGTGAGGATAGCGGTCTTGGACCTCTGGATCCAGGCGATACTGCGCAAATAGCTCGAGCATGCGCGCGCGGCGCTCCGCCCGCCGCCGTCTTCCCATCTTGCCCCCACCACAGGCGCCGACGATCTGCTCCCCCACCTTCATGAGCGGGTCCAGGTTCGTCACGCTCTGCGGGACGAGGGATATCCCATGCCCTCGAAGCGCGGCGAGACCTGCGGCGTCACGAGGCACGCCTTCAAACTCTATTGAGCCGGTAATGCGCGCGTTGGGCTCGTAGAGCGCCATGACGGCATCGGCGAGCAGCGTCTTTCCCGACCCGCTTGCTCCAACCACCGCCATGACTTCTCCAGCATGTACCGACAGCGAGAGGTCATGGATCTGCTCGCGCTCCACATGCTGCGCGGAGAAGAAGGGCTCAGAGGAGTCATACATGCGAAATGACACGGATAGATGCTCGATGCGCAGCAGATGATGCCCCCCAGGATGCCGGGAGGCGTCTGCGTGGGCATGACCGTGGGAAGGCGCCGGCGTCCCTTCCATGGCGCTACCATTCATGCCTGCACCTCCTCAGGAGTGACGAGACGACGCAAAGCCGCCCCCACGCGATCGAAGAGCAGGACGACGGCGAGCAAAGCGACTCCTGGAAATACCGCGAGCCACCATGCCCCCGAGGTGAGGTAGCTCATCGCCTCCGAAAGGATGACGCCGATCGCCGGCTGCTCGGGCGGGAGACCGAATCCCAGAAACGTGATGGATGCCTCATGAAGGATGGCGTGGGGGAAGAGCAGCACGAGCCCTATGAGGTACTGCGGCAGGACATGCGGAACCATATGGCGAAGCGCCAGCCTCGCCCCGCCCACGCCAAGCGCCCGGGAGCATGCGATGAAGGGCCGCTCCTTCAGCTGCAGCAGCTCGGCGCGCAACACGCGCGCGAGGCTGGGCCAGTGGGTGACGGCAATGCCAACCGACACGCCGAGCGCCCCTCGGCCCAAGGCATAGCTGATCAAGATGAGCAGAACCAGATGGGGAACCCCCATCACCACATCGATGCACCAGCCCACCGCGGCGTCAGCGAGACGTCCCCCCAACGCGGAGACCGCGGCAAGGGCGAGCGCGAGCACCGAGGACACCGCAGCAGCTCCAAGCCCCACCATGACCGATGTCGAGAGACCGGCAAGCGTGCGGGCAAGCATATCGCGCCCCATCCAATCGGTTCCAAAGGGATGGCTCCAGGAGGGGGCGAGGTTGCGCGCAGTGAAATCCGTCGCCACCGCAACGGGCTCGAGCACCCTGCCTGCGACGACCACAGACGCCAGCACTGCCATCACCGCAAGACAGGTCGCCGCAAGCGCGCGCCTCCCGCCAAAACGACCGATCAGAACCGGAACATGGAACGCCTGAGACGCCGGGCCGTCCATGCGAGACGCCGCGTTTCCCCTACTCGACATGGGCCGTCGCCTCCCGCATCCTCGGATCTATCACGCCGTAGAGAAGATTCGCGGCAAGGTTTCCCGCGAAGACGAGCGCCGCCGTCGCAAGCGCGATGCCGACGAGGAGCGGGGCGTCGCCGCCCAATCCGGCCGTCACCGCGGCCTGTCCGAGACCGGGGTAGGAAAAGACCTGCTCGACCAGGATGGATCCTCCCACCACCTCGCCAATCTGCCCGCATGCGAGCGTGAGCGCCGGGAGCACGAGGTTTCGAATTCCGTGGCGAGCCACAACGGTCCACATGTCCTCTCCGCGCGAGCGGGCGAAGCGCACATAGTCGCTTGCCAGGACGTCGATGGTCTTCTCGCGCGTGTGGAGCGCGATATTGGCAACACCGGTAAGGGAAAGGACGAGTGCCGGAAGCATCGCGTGATACAACCGGGTCGCAAGCGAGACCTCACCCGTCAGACCGATGGGCGCCGAAAACCCCAAAGGAAACCATCCCAGCCACACAGAGAAGACCATGAGCGCGAGCAGCGCCAGCCAAAAGGTGGGCGTGGCAGAGAGCAGATAGCAATAGGCCCTGATAGCGCGATCTGCAAGACTCCCCCGCCTGGCTCCAGCCAAAACGCCCAGCGCGCATCCAAGAACACCCGAGACGGCCCATGCAACCACAAGCAGGGCGGCAGAGCTCTGCAGGCGTTCGCCGACGACCTCGATCACCGGCGCGTTATAGCGCAGGCTATCGCCTAGGTCGCCCTGAAGGGCACTCCCAAGCCAGCCCAGGTAGCGCGTAACGACATCTTGGTCGGCGCCCCAATACTGCTGCAGAAGCTCGCGACGCTCTGCGCTCATGGTCGCATATGCCGCCTGTCCAACGTTTGCTTGCACCGGGTCGATGGGCGAGATGCCCACCAACGCGAAGGTGATGAAACTCACTGCGAGGAGAAGCAGCAAGAAGCGCGCCACGTAGCGCACGGCCCAAGGCAGCCGCGGCGCCTTGAGAGAGGCGGCGGAACCACGCTTGCGAATCACCTACGACCAGCTCCATCGATCGACGTTGTTGACGAGCGACCAGCCATGGCCATGCGGATGGGGCTTTTGCGCAGCGACGGAGAGACCGGCGCGCTTGAAATACAGGTGGTCGACATTGGCGATCCAGGCCCATGTCGCCGCGCCCTGAGGCGCGATGCCGTCTGCGCCGTCCCACTGCGCGAGCTTCCAGTCTCCGTAGGAGTCCGCAATCTCAGGGCGTGCCAGGGCGTCATCCAGATGCCCATCGACGACATCGCTTTCGTATCCAGCATAGTTGCCCCAACCCGTGGAGTAATTGAGCGCGTAGACCTCAATCGGAGAATTGGACCCCCAGCCCCACAGGACGGGCTGTGCGTATTGATGGGGATAGATCTCGTCCCAGCTGCCACCGCGCGGCTGGGCTTCGATGCCGATCTCGGCAAGCTGGTTGGCAAGCTCGTTTGCCATGGCCTGGCGCACAGAATCGTCAGATGAGTACCACACCTCGAAAGAGGCGCGAACGCCGTCCTTCTCACGGACGCCGTCCTCGCCTTCCGCCCATCCCGCCTCGTCGAGCAGCGCGCGGGCAGCATCGCGGTCGAGGTCCACGCGCATGTCATCACTCGACCACGGCATGCCATCGCTCACGCTGTAGGCGGGTTTTCCGTACCCAGACAGCACGCCTTCGATCACGGCGTCGCGGTCGACGGCATAGTTGATGGCACGTCGAACGGCGATATCGCAGGTGACGTCGTTGCCGACCTCATATACCAAGCCGTCTTCCGAAGCCCTCTCCCCTCCCGAGGGGTCACAGGGCAGAGAGATGCCGCGCGAGTCGACCGTGGCGTAGCTTACCAGCTCGTATCCATCAAAGGATTGCCCGGCATGGGTCGCATAGGTGAAGGCGATATCGACTTCGCCCGCCGCGACGGCAGCAAGCGCGGCGTCCTCTTCCATAAAGACCACTACCACCCGCTCCATGAGCGGGGCGTCGCCATAGTAGTCCGGGTTCGCCGCGAAGATCGCTTGCTGGCCGTGGTCCCACCGCTCCAAAAGATAGCGACCCGATCCGATAGGATGCTCGCCGTAGTCGTCTCCGTAGGCATGCTCCGGCACGATGCCCAACACCGCCAGCGTATAGAGCAGCGCGTTAAAGGGCTTGTTGAGATGCAGCTCGACCGTGGTGGCATCGATGGCAACCGCTTCGTCGACCATGGAAAGGTCCGCCTCCGATGCGGGGTTCTCGATGACGGCGTTCACGGTAAATGCTACATCATCGGCGTCCAGCGGCTCCCCGTCCGAGAACCTCGCGTCGTCACGAAGCTTGAACGTCCACGTAAGGCCGTCCTCGGTGCACGAATACTCAGTTGCAAGATCGCCCGCGAACTCAAGGTTCTCATCGGTCGTGATGAGCGTCGACTGGATGAGCGGCTCATGCACGTGTTCGCCGCAACCCCAGGCGACCAACGGATCGAAACCCGCAGCGGGCTCGCTGCCCGTATTCATGGCCACGATAACCTGCGAAGATCCGCCTGCGCTCGCAGACCCCTGATAGGCGTCCTCCTGTGCGGCGCAGCCCTGCAGCCCCGCCGCCAACACCGCTCCCAACGTGCCAAACCCCGCCGCGGCAAAGCTCCTGCGCGTGATGTCCACCCGCGTCGCCCCCCAGTGTTACGAATCGATAAAAAAGTGTTACGAACCGTAGAGAGGATACCACAAAGCAAAACAAGAGACGACGCGTCACGTAAGAGGGCTCAAGCGGAAACAATCAAATGGCACGGCAGATGTACGCAATGGGGCGCCTTCCGGCTGGAGATAGAAGGTCACCGCAGGCGAAGATAATCCAGAAGGGCCGCAGTCTCATTTGCAACCTTGCCGTCAATGACGGCATCGAGAGCCGAGCCGAGCCGCGCACCGATCTCAGGTCCAGGAGCGACGCCCGCGGCGATGAGGTCGCGACCGGTGAGGGCGAGCGTCTTCAAGCTATACGCCTCTCCCGCGCCCAGCAGCGCACGGACTTGCAGCCTCATACGCTCGATATCCTCGACATAGTCAAAACACGAAGGGGCCTTTCCCAAGGTGTCGGCACGCTTGATGTCAAAGAGCAGCTCGATCAGCCGGGCGGCGTCATCGGTCCCCGCGCTCAGAAGATTAACCATGCGCAGCAGGCTTGAACGCTCGGGACGCAGGGGGCGGTCGTGATAGCGGATGAGGAGGCAGACGTCGCGTATGAGCTCAGAGGGCAGCGCGAGACGATGCATGATCCTCTTCGCCATGGCAGCCCCAAGTTCGGGATGCCCATAGAAATGGCCATTGCCAGACTCGTCAAGCGTAAAGCACTCGGGTTTGCCGACGTCATGCAGCAACGCGGCCCACATGAGGGTGGACGAGGGCGCCGTGGCGGGAGTGCGGCCGTCCTCGAAACAGAGCGAAAGCTCGCCAGCCACGGTAAGCACTCGCGCGGTATGCTCGTAGACATCGTAGGCATGGTAGCGGCTATGCTGATCAAAACCGCGACAGACGGCGAGCTCGGGAACCGCTTCACACATGAGCTCGGGATATCGAAGAAGCGCATCTCCGCCGCGGCCCGTCGCAAGGATGCCGTCGAGCTCCACGCCCACGCGCTCGCGCGCGACCGCAGCCAGCAAGGGCGCGCACTCCGCAAGGGCGCGAGCCGTCTCGGGTTCGATGATATAGTCCAGACGACATGCAAAACGGACCGCCCTCAGCATGCGAAGGGCGTCTTCCTCAAATCTACGACGGGGGTCTCCCACGGCACGTATGATCCCGCGGGAAAGGTCGTCCGCTCCGCCATAGAGGTCGAGCAGCCCACGCACGGGATGCCACGCCATCGCATTCACGGTAAAGTCGCGTCGTGCGAGGTCGTCCTCGACCCTCTCGGCATACTCGACGCTTTCTGGATGGCGTCCGTCGCGATAAAACCCATCAAGGCGATATGTGGTGACCTCGATGCGCTCACCAAGCGCGACGGCGGTGATGCCTCCGAATTTGATGCCTGATTCAATCACGCGGATGCCAGCATCCTCAAGCGCACGCTTGCTCTGCTGCCATGACCCGGAGCAGCACAGGTCGACGTCGTGGCAGGGAGCGCCGCGCAGCGCGTCGCGCACCCAGCCGCCCACCAGCCAGGCCTCGAGACCGGCCGACTCGAGCGCCTCGAGCACGAGACATGCGCCCCTCGGGACCCGTGTGCCCCTCAGCGATGGAGCGCAAGCGAGCTCATCCGTTGCAGCCACCAGCGATCACCTCCCCTAAGTCCAATCAGTATAGCGAACTACAGCAAAAGGGCGCCCCACCGAAGCGGGACGCCCCAAGAAACGGCACTGTAGAGCCGAAAATGTCGGATTGCTACTCGCGCGGAAGCTTGCGCACGGCGATGCGCTTGCTGTACTCGTCGACGTGACCAAAGTCACCGAGGCCTGCGCTCTCGCAGACGTTCGCGCCGGTGGCGAGAGCGAGCTTGAGGGCTTCCTCGACGTTGTCGCGGTTGTGATACCACTTGAGCAGGAAGGCGGCAAGGGTGCAGTCGCCGGCGCACACGGAGCTCACGAGCTTGATGTTGAACTCGCGCTTGGCATACCAGATGTCCTCGCCGTTCGAGAAGTAGGCGCTGCCGCGGCTGCCCATGGTGAGCAGCACGTTCTGCACGCCGGCCTCGTGGGCCAGCTTGAGGGCGCGACGGGCGTCGTCGTCAGTGTCGATCTGGACACCAAAGATCTCGCGCATCTCGTGATGGTTCGGCTTGATAAGCAGGGGCTTCTTGGAGGCAAGGGTCTTCAGCTTGTCGCTGGAGAGGTCGAGCACCACGTCGGCGCCGCGCGCCTGAGCGTGCGACACGACCTGGTCGAGGAAATCCTTGGAGGCCTTCGGGGGCACGGAGCCGGAAACCACGAGGCAGTCGAGGTCACCGGTGTTGTCAAGGATCTTGTACAGCTCCTGCTCGTTTTGCGGGGTGATGGAAGGACCCGAGTTCAGAATTCCGTACTCGTTCTCGCCATCGTTAAAGTAGGAGTTGATGCGGGTGATGCCGTCAATCCATACCGGGCGGCAGAGGCAGCCCATATTCATGGTCTCGTCAACGACATACTTGCCGGTAAATCCCGCAAAGAAGCCAAGGGCAACCGAGTCGACGCCGAACTTCTTGAGCGCGAACGAGACGTCGAGACCCTTGCCGTTGGCCGTATACGCGGCCGAGACGGAGCGGATGTTCTCATTGGGAACAAGCGTCGGGCACTGAACCGTCATGTCAACAGCAGGGTTCGCCGTAAGCGTATAGAACATAGGCCCATCCTTTCTTAGGAGAACTGCGCGGCGCATATGCGCCCAACAGCATATAACCAGAACGATTATACACGTCCGGGACCACATGGCCCCGGACGCAGTTCGAGCTTTACAGTGAGTTGACCCAAGAAGCCTTAGCGTGCGGCTTCCTCAAGGGCGGCCTTGACCTCTTCGGCGGTCTTAAGCTGCATGACCTTCTCCTCAAGAACGTCGGCATCGGCCTTCGTCCACTGAGAGATAGCCTTGCGGGTCTTAAGGACGCTCGGCGCGGAGACGGAGAACTCCTCCATGCCCCACGAGAGCAGCAGCGGGGTAAGCAGCGGGTCTGCCGCGGCCTCGCCGCACATGCCAACCATGATGCCCTGCTTCACGCCGTTCACGATGATGTTCTTGATGGCGCGCAGGACCGCCGGGTAGTACCAGCTGTAAAGATAGGCGACCTTGTCGTTGCCGCGGTCGGACGCCATGGTATATCCCGTGAGGTCGTTGGTGCCGATGGAGAAGAAGGCGGCCTCCTCGGCGAGGATGTCGGCGATGTTTGCGGCAGCCGCCGTCTCCATCATGATGCCGACCTCGATATCCTCGTTGAACTTATAGCCCTCGGTGCGCAGCTCGTCCTTGCACTCCTCGACGAGGGCCTTGACCTGGCGCAGCTCCTCGACGCAGGTGACGAGCGGCACCATGATCTTGATGTCGCCGAATGCGCTCGCGCGCAGCAGGGCGCGCAGCTGCACCTTGTACTCATCAGGGTTATCCAGGCAGTAGCGGACGGCACGGTAGCCCATGAAGGGGTTCTCTTCCTTCTGGAGATTCATGTAAGGAATCTCCTTGTCGCCGCCCACATCGAGCGTACGGATGATGACCGGGGCGCCCTTCAGGGTGGTGGCAACGGAGCGGTAGGCATCGAACTGCTCTTCCTCGGACGGAAGTTCCTTGGCGTCCATGAACAGGAACTCGGAGCGGAACAGGCCGATGGCCTCGCAGTCATGGTCGACAGCGCCCTTGGCGTCCTCGGGGTTGCCGATATTGCAGGCAAGAACCTTCTTGTCGCCGTCGGCGGTGACGGTGGGCTTGCCACGGAAGGCATCGAGGGCACGCTTCTCGGCGGCAAAGGCCTCGGCGCGCTCCTTATAATCGGCAAGCGTCTCCTCGTCAGGCTCGCTCAGCACGTGGCCGTTGATGCCGTCGACGATCGCCGTCATGCCGTTGTGCAGGGCGCCGCAGGCGTTGGACACCGAAAGAACCGCAGGGATCTCGAGCGCGCGGGCAATGATGGCAGAGTGGGAGGTGCGGCCGCCGACCTCGGTCACGATGCCGGCGACGTTCTCCTTGTCGATGGTCGCCGTCATGGACGGGGTGAGGTCATGCACCACGATGATGCTGCCCGCGGGCAGCGCGGAGAGGTCGACGACCTCGCGGCCGAGGAGCTCGGCCAGAATGCCGGTGCGGATGTCGGCGATGTCGCTCGCGCGCAGACGGAACATCTCGTCGTCCATGGAAAGGAACATGTTCTCGAACATGGTGCTCGTCTCGACGAGCGCCTGCTCTGCGCACATGCCGCCGTCGATGGCGGAGTTGATGCCGTCCACCAGGCCGGGGTCCTGGGCAAGCATGATGTGGCCGCTCATGATCTCGGCCTCGTTCTCGCCCACGGTAACCTTCATGCGCTCCGCCTGGGCGTTGGTCTTCTCGCAGAAGACATCGAGCGCAGCCTGATAACGAGCCTTCTCGGCGTCGACGTCCTCGACGGCATGGGGATCAAAAGAAAGATCGGGCTCGACGGCGACGACAACGGTACCGATGCCGATGCCCTCGGATGCGTTAACTCCCTCGTACATGGATGCTCCTCTCAGAACAAATGCCTCCTTCAAGGAGGCTAGAAAGAAAAAGCGGGCGTCCACCACGTAGACGCCCGCGTTCGATCCACTGAACTCAGTTGGGTAAGTTCACGGTGAGACCCGCTAGGCGAGCTACTCGCCGAGGCCGCTCTTGATGAGCTCGATGGCAGCAGCAAGGGCATCGGTCTCGTCAGCGCCGTCGCAACGAACCTCAACCTCGGTGCCGCAGGGGATGCCGGCAGCCATGAGGGCCATGGGGCTCTTGCCGTTGACTTCCTTCTCGGGGGTGACGACGGTCACGTTGCAGGAATACTTGCCCATGGTAGAGGCGAACAGGCCCGCGGGACGCATGTGAAGACCCTGGGGATTGACAAGGGTGACCTTCTCAGAAACCATATGTGACTCCTTTTCGAACATGTCCCGGCGCCGTGCACCCAAGGACACGATAAACGACGTACTTAGTTTAGCGCATCATGCGCGGGATGGTATGCGAGATACTGGCCGCCGAAAGATTCTTTGTTGCATTTCGACCCGAGCGCCCGCGAACGGCGGAAATGCGCGGGCGAACGTCATGGGCGAGGGTTAGCGCAGGTGACGGTTGACCTCGGCGGCGATACACGCTACATCGTCGGAGCGGCGCAAACGCGTGCGGAAGCCCTCATCCATAAGGGCCTCGGCCATCTTGGCAAGCATGCGCAGATGCTCGGTATTTGCTTGGTCATCGGGTACCAGAAGAGCTATGACCACGCGGACGGGAACGCCGTCCATGGTCTCCCACGAACCGATATCCCGGCGGCTTTTTGCCACCAGCACCGCAACCCGGCTGATCGACGCAGACTTGGCGTGAGGGATGGCGAAGCTGTCCATCATGCCGGTGGTGCCTTCGGCCTCTCGCTCCAAAAATGCATCCATCAGCTCATCGGGATCGGAGGCGATGCCCAGATCGACCGCGTGCTTCGAAAGCGCGCGCAACGCGTCGTCGCGCGTAGCGAACGAGCATCCCAGCAGGACCTCCTCGGCCGAAACCGGGCCCTCGGGCGGCTCGGCCGCATCGACAGGCTCCATGGGCGATGCCTGGTCGTTCTCCGCCCTCTTGCAAAATGCCCGCGCGACCATATCCCGAATACGCATGCGCCCGTCCTTCGCTCCTCCACCGCCTTCAAGATGTTCCGCACGCCGAAGGGCCTGCGAGGCCCGGCCTTGGGAACACCCCTGTCCTGGACACCATCATACCAGCGTGCCCGCGCCTATCGACGCTGCGAACGCTCCGTCTCTCGATACACCGCAAGTTCCCATTGCTTCCGCTCGGTCTTTGCGACGTTGTCCAGGATCAGGCCCGTCGCAAACGAGAGCCCGCACAAAAAGACGAAGGCGACCGCCAGCACCGCCGTAGGAAGCCTGGGGACGAGTCCGGTGCGGAGAAACTCCGCGACCACAGGCAGGCCGAGGGCGAGACCCACCAGGCCAAGCAGCAGAGCGACCAGGCTGAAGAACTTGAGGGGGCGATAGTTCTTGAACAGCGACGCGATGGCGAGGATGACCTTTGCGCCGTCCGATACCGTCGAAAGCTTGGATTCTGAGCCCTCGGGGCGGTCCCGATACTCGATCGGCACATCCAAGATGCGCCAGCGGCGGTCGACCGCGTGAATGGAGAGCTCGGTCTCGATCTGAAAACCATCCGAAAGGACGGGGAACGTCTTCACAAAGGTGCGCGAAAAGGCGCGATACCCCGTCATGACGTCTTCGAACCCGTACCCATAGATGGCCTTGATCATAAAGCGCACGAGATCGTTGCCAAAGCCATGGAAGGCGCGCTTGTTCTCCTCGGCATAGCTGCCGTTGGAGAGCCGGTCGCCCACCGTCATATCCGCCTCTCCCTCAAGGATCGGCTGGCAGAGCCCTCGCGCCGCCTCGGCGGGATAGGTGTCGTCGCCATCGACCATAAGATAGCAGTCCGCTTCGACATCGCGGAACATCTGGCGGACCACATTGCCTTTGCCCTGGCGGGGCTCACGCCTAACGACTGCGCCATGGGCTCGCGCGATCTCGGCGGTATCATCGGTCGAGTTGTTGTCGTAGACATAGACCGTTGCCTCAGGCAGCTCGCGATGGAAATCATCGACCACCTTCGCGATGGTGACGGCCTCGTTGTAGCACGGGATGAGAACGGCGATGCTGCTGCCCATCGACGGACTCCAATCTATTTGACGACGCTATGAAAAAAGGCGCCCCACGTGATGGGACGCCCGAAGATTGCAGTGGTGCGCCATGGGGGATTCGAACCCTCGACCTTGAGATTAGAAGTCTCCTGCTCTATCCAGCTGAGCTAATGGCGCATCTATTCATACATGCGGGCGGGATGCAGGCAACGCGATGAGAATCCATGCTGCTCGCCCCTTCGCACCGCGGGGCGGATCGGGCACCGGGCGGTCCGCCAATTATCGCATCTTACGGCGAAGTGGCTTCCCGTCCAGCACCCGATATTACTCCATCAACCCCGACGCGTAAGGCTTAACGGAAGTTTTCGGAACATATCCGCAAGAGGATCTGTCCTTATGGCCGGCCCGATCGACGACACCGCGCCCTCGAAAGCTACAGGACGTTCGTGACGAGGTTCACAGACATGACAGCCATCTGGGCGCGGTTCGCGTTGTCCTGCGGCCGCACCTCTCGACCAGAAGGCGTCTCGACGCCCGAAAGCAGGCCGGCGTCGACCGCCCAGCCCATGGCGGCGCGCGCCCACGAGCTCACGTCATCGGCGCCATCGATGGCATCGAGGGCGCGGCAGTTGGACGAGACGTCGATTCGCTCGACCTTCTCGGCATAGTTGCACAGCATGACGGCAAGCTGCTCACGCGTCACCACGTCACCGGGCCCGAAGGTGTTCGTATCGCCGTAACCGGAGATCACGCCCGCAGAACGCGCCCAACGCACCGGGGTGTAGTAGAACTGGGAGCTATCCAGGTTGTCCGAAAAGTCCTCGGTGCCGGCAGGAGCAGAAGGCTCCCCTGCCAGACGCCACAAGATGGTAGCAACCTGGCCACGAGTCAGGGTGTCATAGGGTCCAAAGAGGCCGGTGTTGCTGTATCCGGTCATGATCCCGGAGTCCACCGCATAGTCGAACTCTCCCCCGACGACATACCAGTCAACGGGGCTCACGTCGGAGGGATAGTCGAGCGCGTCTCGATACAGCAGCTGAAGCAAGGATGCCATCTCGGAACGAGTGGCGGCTTGGGTGGGATAGAGATACCCGCCCGTCTGATCCAGCACGTCGTCATACACGCCATAGGTCATGCACCAGTTGACGGCATTCGTCGCAAAGCTCGAGATTGACGAGGCGTCGCGAAGACCCGACAGGCCCGAGGTGCCGTGAGCAGAGAGCGAGGGCCGCCGCGTCTGCCCGAAGCGCTGCGCGATGACGGCGAGCTGCTCGTGGGTCACCACGTCGTTCGGCCCGAAGCGCCCGTCGTCGTATCCGGTCATGAGCCCTTCGCCTGCCACCCACTCGACCGCCTGGGTGTAATACTGTCCCGACGACACGTCCTGGAAGGCGATGGAGTTTGCGACATCCGGCTCGCCACAGAGGCGCCACAGGATCACGGCGACCTGACCGCGGGTGAGGGAATCGTTTGGCCCAAACATATTGGTGCCGGTATAGACGCCCATGATGCCGTAGTCGGTCACAAAGCGATAGGCCCCGCTTGCCACGTACCACGCATCGGCGTACACATCGTTGGGACGGTCCGCCATCTCGAAGTTGATGTCGACGCGGCCCTCGATGCCGGGAACGCTGCCGTCGCTTGTCGCCTGCCAAAGACTGTACTTGCCGGTATAGGTGCACGAGGTGTTCCACTGAGCAACCCAACGATCCCAGTCGTCAAAGCACGAATCCGTCAGGCGGTTGTTGAACCACTGCAGGTTCGCATAGATGCCGACCTCGTAACCATTCGCCTCGATGATGTCGCAGAAGGTCTGCGCGATGGCGGCGAGCTCATCGTTCGAAAGGCCGTCCATGCAGGAGTCTTCAAGGTCATAATAGATGGGATAGTCGAGGTCGTAGCCCTCGACGAGGCGAAGCACGTGCTCGGCCTCGCTCACGGCGTCCTCAGTGTTTTCTGCATATGAATAGATGTAGACGCCGAACGGGATGCCCAGGCGCGTGCACTCGTTGACGTTATAGGTCCACATGCGGTCGTCTTGAGAGGTGTAGTTTCCGCCATAGCCGCAGCGGATGATGGCGAAATCGACGTCAGACGCCTTGACCTGGTTCCAGTCGATCTGATTTTGATGATGGGAGACGTCGATGCCCTTGCGCACGGCATTGGGAATGACCTCGCCCACGCTGTTGTAGAACGACCCATCGGGACCCTGCGACCAAGGATCGTTTCCAGATAAGGTGGCGATGCCGTTTGCGGTGGGATCGATGCCCTCGATAAGCTCACCGTTGTCGTAGCGCCAGCTGTTCTCCAGACGCTCCTCGCCGCCCTCCGCGGCATACGACGTCGCAGGCATCATTACAATGCCGCAGGTGAGCACCAGCATCACCGCGGCAACAAGACCCACGAGCGTCGCCCCTACTCGCTGCTTTGCCATAGTTGTTCTCCTTCACAATTGAGGGGTGACCTCATGATTGTACCGGCTGACGGCCGCGAGGTGATGGAGAGCGGAAGACGGTTGTGTGAGAAATCGAGAGATGTCTTACGAGCGAGGCGCCGAATGCGTGTGACATAGCTTGGGCAAAACCGGGTACAAAGCCGACCAGCACCCATCCCTCTTGTGTCCAAAACCATCGAAGGGCCGCATAAGCAAGGCTCCAAGATGTGGAGACCCGGATAAGACCCATACGCCGCCAAAAACCAGCACGTGACATTTGCTGGAAGGTCAACTGCTCGGCGCACTCTATATAATGGTGGCCTGTACCACACGCCAAGCGCAAGGAAACGACATGACCAACACGCAAAAGACCGAAGGCACAAACCCTCTCGTATCGGTAATCATGCCGGTGTACAACACCTCGCCATATCTACGCCAATGCATGGACAGCATCCTTGCCCAGACACTTGACGATTTTGAACTCATTTGCGTCGACGACGGCTCAACAGATGAATCGTTGTCGATTTTGAATGAATATCGCGAACGTGACCGCCGCGTCCAGGTTATCCAGCAGGAAAACAGCGGAGCCGGCGTTGCACGAAATAATGCGGTCAACTTCGCACGTGGGACATTCTTCTTCTTTATGGACTCTGACGACTACTGCAGGGAAGATTTCTTAGAGAAGACCGTGTCCTGCGCCCAGCAATATAACGCCGACGTGGTCATGACCGCGTTTCGCCTCTACAACCAGCGACTTGGCTGCGAGATTCCGGCAGACTGGTCGCTCAAGCGCTGGCTCTATCCCGACGGCGCGTTCAATTGGCGGGACAACCCCAACGATCTGTTCGTCACCTTCCACAACTACCCCTGGAACAAGCTCATACGCGCGAGCTTTATGCGAGAAAACAATATCCGGTTCCAGGAGATTTACCTCACCGAAGACCTCATGTTCTCAGCTCCTGCGCTGGTGCTCGCCAGTCGACTTGCATGCGTAGATGAGCCCTTGGTCGTTCATCGCGAAGCGGTAGAGAGCAGCATGTCGGGAAAGGCCCGCCACCCATTTGATTTCTTCACGGCGTTTATGACGTTCAAAGACTTTCTCAAGCAGCAGGGGGTCTTTGATGAGCTCTTTGTTGCCTATGCAAACTGGGCAGCAAATGCCTGCAGATACAACCTGCTTACCATCAAGGACCACGGAGCGTTTTCGGCCGTATACGAGCTACTCTCCTCGCACGGGCTTCACGATCTGGAAATAGACAACCTTCCCGAAGGCACTCTGACCAACGAAGAGGACATAAGGGTCATGCACAATCTCCTCAATTCGAGCGAGGCGTACGTCCTGTTTGCCGAATATGCACCTCTCCGCGATTATATCGACACGTGCAACGCTCAAAAGCTTATGGATTATCTGCATATCCAGCAGCTGCTGACCTATGTTGAAAAAGCCGAACGCCAAGAACACGAACTCGAAGCTTTGAAACAGCGGGTATCGACGCTTGAGCAAGAGAAGCAATCTATATACGAATCCACGTCATACCGTCTTGGAAATATGGTGGTGCGTCCGCTCCGCTCCATCAAGGACCATCTGTCCTCATAAATCGAGGAAACGGTGAAGGCCCCCTCTTGAACATGCGCCCTTGTTAGAATAGGTACGCATTATCGAAGCCGATTGCGTCGACAAATGAGAACTGAACGCCACCACGACGCCTGAGGAGTCTTATGTCTCTGAAAGATTCGCTGTATGACACCATCGACGGCAACAGGATGGGCCATGCCTTTCTAACCGCTCGTCGCGTGCTCAGGGAAGAAAAATCGTCTCGCGAGCCGCTTTCCACCGAGCACGAATTTATTGACCGCAGCTCCGGAAGCGAAAACCTCTGCATTATCCTCGCTGGATATAAAGAGGACCTGTGGGACGATGTGTTCGGACGAATTGCCGCTTACGCGCCCGCGGATCTAGACATCTGCATCATGACGAGCGGCCTTAAGAACCAAAAGCTTCAGAACCTCGCCGAGAAGTATGGTTGGTCGTATCTCTCGACCACCGTAAATCACCTTTCACTCATCCAGAACATAACCATTGAAGAGCATCCTCATGCAAAGTGGATCTATAAGCTTGACGAGGACATGTTCATCTCGAAAAACTTCTTCACGGCGCTCAAGGACACCTATCGTCTCGTCGTCGATGACAGCTTCTACCTTCCGGCGTTTGTTTCTCCCCTTATCAATGTGAGCTGCTACGGCCACCTGCGGCTGCTCGAGAAGTGCGGACTCATCGAAGACTTTCGCGCTACCGGGCTTACCGACATGAAAATCACCGACGGCTTGCACCACAACAAGGCCATTATCGAAGATGCCCGCGTGGCTCGCTACATGTGGGGAGATACCCAGCCCATGTTGCGCGACGTCGACGCGCTCACTGAACGCTTCTCGCAGGAGAAACTTTCGTTTACCGTTTGCCCAACCCGCTACAGCATCGGTGCCATCCTGTTCACCCGCGAGGCGTGGGAGGACTTTGGTCGTTTCCCGCTCACTTTTGTGGGCAGCGAGTATGGTCTTGGCGATGACGAGGAGCACATCTGCCATTACGCCTGTTTCACCGGTCGCGCCATGATCGTCAGCGAAAACAGCGTTGCCGGCCATCTTGGTTATGGCCCTCAAACTAAAGAGATGGTGAAGTATTATCTTGACCACAAGGATCGCTTTGCCCTCCATGCCGTCTCGTCGGATGCACGGTAGGTTGCTATGAGCAACGATCCCACCATCAAGATCCTCGTCTCCTGCCACAAAGATGTGATGCTCCCCGAATCGGAGGTCTATCTGCCCGTCCATGTGGGCGCCGCGCAGGCAAAGGAGCCACTCGCCGGCATGCAGCCAGACAACGAGGGCGACCACATCTCCGACCGAAACTTCACGTTTTGCGAGCTGAGCGGGCAATACTGGGGTTGGAAGAACCTCGATGCCGACTACGTGGGACAGTGCCACTATCGTCGCTTCTTCGCCTTTGACGGCCAGAGCCACCCGGCGAACGACCATCTGCAAATGGAATATCCACAGATGTCGCAGGAGGCGTTCTCGCTCTTCCACCTCGATGACACCGACGCCATCAAGCAAGCGGCGACGGCATGCGACATGATCGTCCCGCCGCTCTGGGATGTACGAAACGCCCCGACGCCGTGCGGGCCCCAGCAAACCGTCGCGTCGCACATGATCTCGTACGGGCTGCTGGCGCAAGAGGACGTGGACAAGCTTGTCGCAATCGTGGCGGAACGCCAGCCCGACTATCTCGATGATCTCAAGCGCTACCTTGATGGCTATCACTATCGCGGCTACAACTGCTTCATCATGAAGCGAGCGTTGTTTGATGTGCTCTGCGCCTTCGAGTTTGACGTTCTCCTTGCGTTCGACCAACAGAAGGACTACGCGGGACTCACGGCAACGCAGCGACGCATTTGCGGCTATCTGGGTGAAATCCTCTTCAGCGTGTTTGTCGCTCACCAGCAGCGCATCGGCTCCCCCGTTATTACTGAGCTCCCCATGGTGTTCTTTGAGACCACGAGCGCCGCGCTTCCCGCGCCAAGCGATGACGGCATCACGATCTACTGGCAATGGCATGATCAGGCCCCCGAAGCGCTGTCGGTCTGCCTCGATGCGCTGGCGCAGGCCGTGTCGCCGGGCGCTACCTACCGCGTACATGTCATCACGGACAACCGCTGCGCGTTCTCACGCGCACTCGCCGGCATGCGCGCCCTGCCGGGCAACGTGGCGATCGACCAGATTATCTGGCCGGCTCTGCAACGACCCGGCTCGTTGCCTCCGGTCGACGACCACACCATCGCGGAGCACATGCCCGAACTCTCGCCGTGGCTCTTCCCCCACGCGAATGCCAAGGCCATCTGGGTGTGTGACACCGTGCTGTTCAACGACGACCCCGCCCGTCTGCTCGCTGTGTCTCGCGGCGCTTACGCCGCCCTGCGCGCACTCAAACTGGAACGCGAGCTCAACAAGCCGCCGCGCCGCGCGCAACAGGAGAGTTATCTCGCCGCAGCGGAGGCACCAGTGTACTGCGATCCCGCGGTATGCGTTGTCGATGCGGCCACTGCTCGTGCGCAGCACACCGCACAAGGCGCCATCGCTGCGTGTCAGACGCATGCTCCCGCTGTCGACGGCCTTGACAAGGCTGTTCGCCAAAGCCTTTCGCTGGTCAAGCTGGCATGCGAGACGCTGCCGTTCGACCTCGCGTGCCCCTCGTTGCACGTGGTCGACACGGCAACCTGGTCCCCTTCGGAGTCGGTGGCGGCCTGGAAGGCGGCAAGCGACCCGTTGTGCGTCTCGTTCGAAGAGCCCGGTGTCCCTCATGCCGATGTCGAATACAGCCACAACTGGCTGTTCTGGCAGGCCGCCCGCGGCAGCAAGGTATATGAAACCATCCTGCGCGCCGGCGTCGCCCCCCAACCTCCGACTGCCGATCGAACCGATCTTGTCCATCGCCTCTTCCCCACGGGAACACTTCGATGGCGAATCGCAAAGAAGCTGAGCCGCCTTTTGGGACGCTGAGCGGCTCCTGCAGTAGGGCATTGTCACATCGCGCGGCTGCTCCGATCGACGGGGCGGCCGCGTCTACCTAGGCCCCTTGCACCTGCAGAACGCCGCACCATGAGTCTTGATATCATTTTGCTGCATCATTTGATCGGAAAGGTGACCTTCACATGACATGGCTTGAGCTTTGCGCTGCCGCCCTGTGCACAGCCTTGCTTCTGTTCCTACCGGGCGGCCTGCTTCTTTCCGGTCTTCGCGTACGCCCGCTCAATGCCGTGCTCTATGCACCCATGGTCTCCCTTTTTGCCTATTGTGTGCTGGCAATCATCTATGGAGCGGCAGGGGTGCCCGCGTCCTGCGCATCGCTCGTGGCGCCGTTCCTTGGTATCGCCGCGCTCTGCTTGCTCGCGTCGGCACTGCTCAAACGCCGACGCGACCATGCGACGCAATCTCGGCAGGGAAGCAATCGCGACAAGCAGCGGCGCGCCACGGACGCGCTCCATGTTGGTCTTTGGGCAACGTTCTGCGTTGTAAGCACCGTAGTTGCCGTACGGTTTTTCATCATCCCGCTCGACGGCCCCACCTCCTTTGTGCAGGACAGTGATAACACCTTCCACCTCTCCCTCATTCAGGCATTCGTGGAGTCGGGCAACTACTCATCGTTGCATGCCACGCTGTACCCCGATGCGCAAGCCATCACGCTTCCCCTGGTTGACACTGCCGCAAGCTTCTATCCGGCAGCATGGCACTGCCTCTGCGCGATGGTCGTCAGCGCGCTCAACGTCTCCATTCCCGTTGCGGTCAACGCCGTGAACTTCGTCTTGCTCGCCTTGGTCTTCCCCACATCGGCGTTTGCCTTGCTCACAACCGTGTTCCGCGGCGAGCGCACGCCGTTGGTGTGCGGAGCTTTGCTCTGCCTGGCCTTCACCGCCTTCCCCTGGGGGGCGCTGTATCCGGCAGCGGGACCGCTCTATGCGAATTTCATCGGCTTCTGCATGCTTCCCGCCCTCTGCGCCCTTTTCATCAAACTGGTCGACAACCACTACACGCCGCAGCAATATGCCGCGATGCTCCTCATGCTGCTCGCCGGCGCCATCGCGTGTACGCTTGCACATCCCAATGTGATCTTCTCTGCCGCCGTGTTGCTCTACCCCTTCTGCTTAAGCCGCCTCGGGCGGGCATGCGCGCAACGTTGGAATCGCTGGCATGCCCTGCTCGCAGGAGCTGTCTTCACGTTTGCGGTCGCCGCTCTGTGGTACGTCGCGTATCGTCTTCCCCCGCTCCAATCCATCGTCCAATTTGACTGGGATCCTTTCACGGACATTCCCGGGGCGCTGGTTGCCTGCCTCTCACTCTCGTTGCGCATAGAAGACTTTCCGCAGTGGGGGTTGGGCCTCTTGGTGATCGTGGGTGCATTCACGCAGCTTCGTCAGCCCGGCCGGCGTTGGCTTGTTGCCTCGTGGCTCCTGTCGTGCGCGCTCTTCGTAGTCTGCGGCGCGACGGACGGCGAACTTGAACATCTCCTCACAGGCTTCTGGTACACCGATCCCTACCGTATTGCCATTCTGGTCGCGCTCAGCGCCCTGCAACTTGCCGTAGCCGGTGCCACCGCCGTGGTGCGAGCGCTCATCCGTGGCATCGCGGCGCTTCGAAAGGGAGCCGGTATCGGCATGGTTGGCAGCGCCTGCGCCTGCTTGCTCGCGCTCGTCCCGACCGGCCTCATGCTCTACCGGTCCGTCAACGAGGCCTGGAACGATCAAACAACGACACCCTTTGGCAACATTGAGTTCTGCCTCATGGCCGGTAATGACGTCAAACGAAACAACACGCTCGATCCGGCCGAGCGCGCATTCCTGCACAAGGTTGCCGAGGTCGTCGACCCCTCCTACCAAATCTATAACTGCGCCGACGACGGCAGCCCCTTTGGCTACCCCCTTGAAGGGCTCAACCTGTGTTATCGGCGCTCGGCGGCCGAGACCCTAGAAACGGAGCCGTCATACGCCGGGCTGCTGCGGACGCACATCAACGAGCTGGCAAGCAACACACATGTGCAAGAGGTGCTCAAAGAGGCGAATATCAAGTATATACTCGTGCTTGACCTCGGTGGACAAAATACGCCCTATCGCTGCTACTACGGCTATTACTGGCGCCAAAAATGGCTTGGCATCAACAGCATCGACGGCACCACCCCTGGTCTGAAATGCCTGCTTTCAGAAGGCGACCGACGGCTGTATGAGATTGTCTAGCACGTCGACGCCATGCTGACGGCGCATGTGCCGGCATGATGAGCTATGCGACAACTCGATACAACCTCATGTCGCCGCTGCTCAGCACCACCTCAAACCCCGGCGTGGTGTCATTTATTCTCATGAGGCCGCCCCACCCGCCATCCACCGATGTCTGGTCGGTGCCGAACGGCTGGTATACGCTGTGGTCACCCGTAAGGCCCGGAGCATCAAGCTGAACAACATACGCCACCTGTTCCGTCTGCGCCGCATTTCGAACATCTTCCGCCGCTGACAGCTCGTCAAGACGATTGTTGATCAGGTCGTGTGCTTCGTCATCTTGGGCAAAGTAATGTCTGTTCAAGAGGTTGATGCCATGGGTCATATACGCGTACACGCTGCCGTCGTAGGGATTGTTGGCCACAACGGCATCCCCCACAACCTGCTTGCATTCTGCAAGAAACGCCTCCTCGTCGTCGGTGAGGGAATGAACGGTCGCCAGCTCGACAAAGCGCTCATATCGCCTCCCAAACGATGTGACCACATCTCCTTGACCAGCCAAAATGAAGTTCGGCAGATATACGGCAAACATCATTGCCCCCGCGCAACACACGTATGCCGGCACGGAGCACGCACGTCCACGATTGCCACTTAACGCCCCGGCAACAGCAGCCGCAAGGCCATCGAGACCACATGCAGCAAGGGGGATCATGACAAGGACCGCACCCGATGCAATGCGATCAATGTCGTTGTACCAAAATCCCGTGATCAACGTGCCAAAGGGTCCTCCCTCAAGCGCGCCGCTCAAAAGATATCCCAAGCAGAAGTATCCGTAGGCGCCAAGCAACCAACGGTGGGTGCGCATATTCAATACGCGAACGATACCGGCGAACACAATCAAGGCAAGCAACACCTGCGCAACGGTGTTGCGATAGCCAAGATCGAGATAGTCCATAATCGCTTGGAATGGCGTGGCATACGTCGACCAGGCATAATCAACCACATCCGTAAAGACCGGCAGATGCTGGCAAACCACCCAAATCAAAGCGACGAAAACAAAGAAGGCACCGGCGGCGCCCAACGCAAGTGACCGCTTCTCCTTGACCTCCAACACCACGCGATACATACGAAGCATGCACCACGGCGTGAGAATCACCGCTGCCGTGAAGATCGCATTGGGTTGTAAGCAAACGAGCGAACAGCAAGCAAAGACGAATACGACACCATAGGCCGCGCGCCCACCCTGCTGGGTGAAAAGAGAGATAAAGCAGGACATTGCCGCAGGCAACAAAACAAACGCGGCGAAATTGGGGTACTGCGGCCCATACGCAAGCGGCCCCCAAGGAAACGCCGTGAACGCCAGGGTACACAACGCAGCGCAAATATGAATGCGCGCCCTGTCACCAAACAACCTGTCCACAAAGGTATACATGCTGAGGGGGAAGACGCATGCGACCAGCACGACATTGATCGCATTCTCCGCCAAAGCCAGCGAGACATGAAGCACGTCGGCCACCGCAGCTGTCAGAATATGCCACGCCGCCGGATAAAACGCGAGATCGCCAAACGGCACGAGCGTGTCGGAGGGATACTGGGTTGCTTGAGCTACCGAAAAGCTACCGGTCTCGACAAAGGAGGACATCAGGTTGAGGTGAAAGGCGTTATCGAACATTTGCGCAAAAGAGTCTGCGCCATCGAGCGGCCGAATAAAGAGCAGCGTGGTCACCGCAACACCCATGACCACATATAGGCCTTGGTTGATCACATCCCATTTCGACCACGTGTGGCGGGAAGCAGTTCGCATCGCAGCAAACAAAACCAAGGCGATGCCTATTGAGAGCACCGCGAGGACAGCAAGCAAGACCAGCCCGGAAACGCGTATCCCCGCAAGGCCGCATACGGTTCCCACAGCGGCCAGCTCAAATACGGACAGAAGCGGAGCAAACGCCACCAGGTATTTGCGCGGCAAGGCGGTGCGCCAGAGCTGAATCAAACCAGGAAGATACAGTACACATGCGCCCAAGGCGGCAGCAATGGCAAATTGAACCCACATACGGCTTTCTCCCCTCTTCCCTGGGCATTCAGTCTACACCAGCGGGCAGGCACGTTACCAAGCGTACAACGAGTCGAAACAGCAATAACCCCTCGTTCCACCTAGAACCGTCTCACAAGAATGTGTACCATAGCGATGGACTAGGCTCACTCGACACTAAGGGCACCATATGGCTGAACACGGTATTACGTTAAACAGAATCCGTCCGGCGACCGTGGGAAAGGCGTTGCTGTTCCTTGCGCTTTCATGGCTGCTTGCCATCTTGGGCGTCATGGGAAGCGCACTCATGGCGAACGGATGGACGGATCTCACCACAGGCGACATGCTCGTGCGCTCGCTGGTGTTCACGCCTGTCGCCGCCGTCGCTCTCCTCGCGGGCGATCTGCTGCTGGGCATGGTGGCGCGCCGTGTCGCAGCAGCGGGATCCCATGCCGCAGACGTCTCCATGCTCGACCGGTTCATCCCCCGGCGCAGCACCAAAAGCGTCTTGCTGTTTGCGGGCATCCTCCTGCTCTTTTGGGCCTTCTGGATCATCGCGTTTTATCCCGGCTCCATGAACTATGACACGTACTACCAGATCACGCAGGTGTATCCGCATGGCGATCCGGTGAGCATCGGCGTGTGGTCTGTACCGAACGTGCCTGTGGAGGGCGCCCAGTTTTCCGATCACCATCCGCTGTTTGACACACTCATTTACGGCGCGTTCGGCTGGGTGAGCCACCAGCTGTTCGGGACATGGAACGTTGGCGTCTTTGCCGTCGCCGTCTTGCAGTCGATCGGTACGGCCATCGCGTTCTCCTATGCCTTCGCCTACCTTCGATCCATCGGTACGCCGCGTCCGCTCTGCATCGGTGCCTATGTATTCGTCTGCCTCATTCCCATTTTTGGAAACTACGCCTCAACGGTGCTCAAAGACATGCTGTTCTCGGGCATCTACATTGTCTGGTTTGTATTCATCATCGAGATAGTGAGAACACGCGGCAAGGTCCTTGGTAAACGGCGCTTCCTCATCATGAGCATCGTGCTGGGCTCCCTGCTCGCTCTCACCAAAAAGACGGGCGTCTACATCGTGGTGGGCAGCATGGTGCTCTTTGCGCTCATTTATCGCGGTTCGCGCCTCCGTTGCCTGCTGCAGGCCGCCATTCCCGGCGCACTCATTTGGGTGCTCCTGCCTGCCGTCGTATTCCCCCTCCTGAACGTTGTTCCCGGAGGAAAGCAAGAAATCATGGGGACGCCTTTCCAAATGACGGCGCGCTATGTCTCGCTTCACGAAAACGAGCTGAGCGATGAAGAGCGTCAGGCTATCGACGACGTGCTGGTCTACGACACGCTGGCGGATCGGTATTCCCCCAAATGGGCAGACCCCGTGAAATACGCCTACGTGCAAGATGCCTCTCGTGACGCGTGGGTGGCGTATGCAAAAACCTGGCTCGTCGAAGGTCTTCGCCACCCCACCACGTACCTGCAGGCCATGATCGCCATGACCACGGGCTTTGTCGCCCCTGGCGGGACGGTCTTTCTGGAGCAGATCACCTGGGATATGGAAAACGGCGGCAACCCCCTGCTCTACCAGCCCGATGCGCTCGCAGGTTGGCGCGATGCGGCAACGAACCTGTTCAACGCCATCGCCGCCACGCCCGTCCTCAACATCGTGCTGTGGGGCGTCACCTATTGTCTGTGGATCCCCGCGCTGGCGTTTTGGATCTGCGTGCGCCACGCGCCCCGCTGGCTTCCCGTGTTCATCCCGGTGCTGCTCTGCATTGCCAGCATCATGCTCTCGCCCATGTATGACTCGCGATATGCGACGCCGCTCATCTACACCGCCCCGTTGCTCATCTGCCTTGCCGGAAGCTGGTTGGCGCCTATGAAGTCGGCTTCGCACAAACGCCTGCCGAGGTAATCAGCGACGCGCGCAGTTTCTATTGGCCCCGTTTGGCATAGGTCGCTTCAGTCGCAACCTTCGCGAGACGCCACCACGCTTCGTGCTCGCGATACCATGCAATGGTTTGGGAGAGCCCTTCTGCGAAATCGGTGTGCTTTGGCTTCCACCCCAGCTCGCGCCGCAGCTTCCCGGCATCGAGCGCATAGCGGCGGTCGTGCCCCGGCCGGTCGCGCACCCAATCGAACGCATCCTCGTCACGCCCCATGAGACGCAGGATGGTATGCAACACCTCGATATTGCTTCGCTCCCCATCGGCTCCGACGAGATACGTCTCACCCAAACGGCCATGCGTCAGAATGACCCAGATGGCACGGCAATGGTCATCGACATGGATCCAGTCGCGCACATTGCGGCCATCTCCGTACAGCTTTGGCCGCACGCCGGCGAGCACACTCGTCACCGCGCGGGGAATGAACTTCTCAACGTGTTGATACGGCCCATAGTTATTGGAGCAATTGGAGATCGTCGCCCGAACCCCATACGTTCGAACCCATGCCCGCACCAACATGTCGGCAGACGCCTTGCTGCTGGCATAGGGGCTCAAGGGACAATAGGGAGACGCCTCGGTGAACCGGGCGGGATCGTCGAGCGCCAGATCGCCAAACACCTCATCGGTCGAGATATGGTGGAAGCGGACATCGTGGCGACGACATGCCTCAAGCAGGCAAAATGTTCCCTGCACGTTCGTCCTCATGCATGGTTGCGGGTCGGCGATCGCGTTGTCGTTGTGACTCTCGGCGGCAAAGTTCACCACCGCGTCGGATCGCTCGACAAGCCGATCGACCACCTGCTGATCACAGATGTCCCCCACCACCAGCTCGACGCGATCCGTCGGCAATCCTGCAAGATTGTACGGGTTGCCCGCATAGGTCAACTTGTCGAGCACCGTGACCCTCGTGTCGGGATGTTCGAGAACGACCAGCCGCACGAAGTTGGAACCGATAAAACCGCACCCGCCCGTGACCAACAAGTGACGAGGGGCGGCCGATGGCCGATCAGCAGTCGCCGTCGCGTTGTCTTGCATGCCGCCCACCTATCACCGGAATCGCGTCACCGATAGGTCACCACCTTGGTGCCCGTGGGCACATTGTCCCAAATCCACTTTGCCTGGTCGATGGGAAGGCGAATACATCCCTCGGATATATTCATGCCCATACGCCCGTCGAGCACATTGAACGTCCCTTGATAGTACTTCACAGAATGAATGAGGTAGTCACCGTAGAACTGCGTGTAGTAGTAGCAGGTGTAGCCATGGCCGAACGAATAGCCCTTCGCCTTGACGGTATACTCTCCCAGCACCGTCGGCGTCGCCGGGGCGCCCGTTGAGCAGATCCAGAACCGATCGAGGTTCCACGCCCCTCGACCACCTCGATAAATACCCAGGTAGTTATTGGTGGTGTCGATCATGATGAGCCACGAGGTGTTGCTCGCATAGCCCTGCGCCATGCTCGTCATGCGATCACGAACGGGAGAACCGACTACGACGCCACCCACACTGACGGTCTGCTGCTCCCCGTGCGCATCGACGACATCGACGGCGAACGAATAGGTGCCCGAAACCGCAATCGGCACCCACGACATCGTCGACGAGCTTGTATAGGAGCCTGCGCGAAGGTTTGAATTCCAATCGGCCCAACCGTCACGCTCCCACACGAAGTTGTATTTCAGCCCCGCGGTATCTCCCGAGACGACCGCCGTGCCATACACGCCCCCGCCGATGTAGAGCGGCGTCTCGTACGACAGATCCAAGCGCTCGAGATTCCATGTCTTGTTGACGCGGAAATCCTGCTCGTATGTCCACGTCTGCCCCGTCTCTTGATCGTGGCAGTCAACGTAGAGGGTGTAGTCGCCACTGTGGGTGAAGGTGTACGTGTGAGAACGCTCTGTCACATGCTCGCCGGTCTCTTTCACCGTAGACGACCAGTCAGCCCAATTGTCGCGCTGCCACACATAGTTGAACACGACGGCCTTTGAGCGCACGCCCGACACTTGAACAGAAAGCGTGAGGTCCGTGTCCACGTATTGCGGCGACGTCTTGTCGAGCGCCAGGCCATCGAAGCTCCACCCCTTATCGACTTCGATAGTGGCATCGAGCGTCTCTTTGCGACCGTCGGGGGCTATGGCGTCGGCAAACACATAGTAGCGCCCCACTTTGGTGGGCCTAAACGACCATGTGGCATCCGCTTGTTCTGCTCCGTGGAGCGCCAAGGAATCCCACTCGTCCCACGTGTCGCCGAAACGCCAGCCAAAGTTGTACCGCAAACCGGCATTGTCGCTTCCCGGCTCCAACACCAAACGCACGTCAATCTCCTGGCCCCAGGGCACCGAAGTCGTAAGCGCGTCCCCCTCCGAAGACAGCTGGAGTGCCGACACGCTCCAATCGCCAACAGTTTCAAGGCGGACTTGGTCTTCCGCATACGCAGGCGTTGTGGGCAGCGCCCCCATCCCCGCCAATGCGACCAACAAGCCGAGGCACCAACGCGTCAAACGCTTCCACCGCATGGGCATTCCCTCCCGTCAAACCGTCAAAACGGGTCGACCGACATGCTGTGGATCCATCATACTGCGCCGCCATGGCGCCGCCACCCGACCCCGTGAACGGCGCCGTCGCCGTGCCGGCCGGTCATCGTCGTTGTTGCGTAGTCGCGACCATGGGTGCGAACGCTATCAGTCGGTCGGCACGCCCTTGATCAGCATGATGCGTGACGGACCGGCGACATTCACGATGTCTGACAAGCGGTTGCCATAAGGATCGGAATGCCACATCAGGTTCTGATGGGGATTGTCGCCCCAGAAGAACCCAAGGTGACAGTCGGTCGTAGCTAGATTCAGCGGATAGAAGAACAGCAGGTTGCCCTTTTCCGCCTTGCCGTCGGCCAACAACGCGGCGACCGAGTCATACGTATAGGTTGTCGCGCCGGATGAGATGGCGTAGCCGTACCAGCGCCATGCGTTGACGTATTCGCCGTTGGTCCCCATTCCCGCGGGAATGAAGGGGGTTGCCGCCGTGATTGCCGCAAGGTTGGCGCCACAGCTTTGATACGCATGCGCAACAAACCCGGCGCAGTTCATGCCGGTAAAACCATCCCAACGGGGACTGCCAACCGGATAAGTGCAATCGCTGGGGCGCACGGTCCAACAGTAGGGTGTGCCCATATAGTAGCCGCCCTGGTGTCCCGCCAGCCACGACACCACGGCGCCGCGCGTGGCGCCGGCAATCATATAGTTGGTCGGATGTGCCGTGAATGCCCGCTCATACGTCGCCACCTCGCCGGATCGCGTGTCGTAGACATCGACATACAGCACATAATAGCCGCTTCGCGGCACAGCAAACACCTGGTCGACGTCGGCCGTATAGTCTCCGGTCTCAAGCAGTGTCGAAGACCACTCCGCCCAGTTGTCGCGTTGCCATACATAGTTGAACCGCACATACGAGGCCGCCTCGCCCACAGCGGGGCATGCATAGGTCACCGACGAGCCCGTCACGATGCGCTCAGGCGCCGCAAGGCGTATGCCCTCGCAGCTCCAGCCCGACGCAACGCGCACATCCGTCGTCAGCGTCTGCTTGACGCCGTCGAGGTGGTAGAAATCGAGCGCAAGATGATAGAGCCCGCTTTTCGACGGTGTGAACGTCCAAGAGGTAGACGCCGTGGTGTCACCGGTGTCCTTGACCGTCGACCCCCATTCATCCCATGTGTCGCCGCGCTGCCACACATAGTTGTATCGCACGCCGCCCGCATCGCCCACAACATCGGGCGTCACGGTCACCGATTCGCCGAGCGCAATCGAAGAGGCGCTCACCTGCATGCCGTTGACGTCATAGGGATATGAAACGCCCACATCCACAGACTTCGTCGTTTTGACGCCGTCGGGCGTGATCACATCGACATAGATGCGATACCAACCCGCCCGTGAGGGCGTAAAGACCCATGTCGCCTCGTTGGTCTCATCGCCCGTCTCCAGCACCGTTGAAGACCAGTCGGACCACGCGTCCTCGTAGTTCCATACGTAATTGAAGCGGCACCCCGCAGCGTCCCCCACAAGCTGCGGGATGATATCGACCGATGCCCCCAGCTGCACGCTGGACGGAGATGCCTCGAGCTGTGCGAAATCGGTCGCCGCCGCACGATCAAACGCCTCGGCGAGCGCGGCACGCGGACAGGCGACCACCAAGGCTGCCCATAGGAGACTCAGCAACGACACCGTAAGCACACGCAGCGTTTTCATAACTGCCACCTCCCACCCCTACGATAGCAAACACCGGCCGTCGCGCTCCCGATAAACGGTCGATCCCATGACGCCGCCGCCATGACCGCCAGAGGCCGTCGCCGGCTCGCTACAATACGGATAGCGAGGTGAAAGGCAGTCATGCATTACGTCATTTTTTCCGCACTGTATCGGCCAAGCATTGGCGGCGTCGAAAACTTCACGGAGCACATTGCGCGTGAATTGGCCGCAGCCGGGCATCGCGTGACCGTGGTGACCAGCAATGTCGCAGGCGTGGACGATGTCGAGCGCGACGGCGGCGTCACGGTGGTTCGCCTGCCCTGCCACGACCTGTTGGGCGGCAGGCTGCCGCTGCCCCGTCGCAATGCGCGGTTTCGCCAGCTCTGGCAACAGCTTGAACAGCTGCCCTGCGACGGCGTGCTGGTCAACACCCGGTTCTACCCGCACTCGGTGCAGGGGGCGCGCTATGCGCGCAGCAAAGGGTTGACGCCCGTGGTGCTCGATCACGGATCGGCGTATCTCACCTTGGGCAACCCGATGCTCGACACCGCCATTAAACTCTATGAGCATGCCATCACCGCCGTTATCAAGGCGACGCGCCCCGCATGCTACGGCGTGTCGCAAAAAAGTTGCGCATGGCTGCGCACCTTTGGCATTGAAGCCCGCGGCGTAATCCCTAACGCCATCGATGCCGACGCCTTTCGCGACACAACCTCGACGCGTGATTTCCGGCACGATTGCGCCGCACGGCCCGAACAGCTCCTGGTGGCCTTTGTGGGACGTCTGGTGCCTGAAAAAGGCGTGTCGCAGCTTGTTGAAGCCGCCCGGATGCTCCACGAGCAACAGGTTGATTGCATGATCGCGTTGGCGGGCGACGGACCCTTGCGCGGCGAGCTGGAACGCATCGCGCCGCCCAACGTAAGACTGCTGGGCCCGCTCGACAAGGCTGACGTCGCCGCCCTGCTCCTGCAAGCAGATCTGCTCTGCCTGCCATCGCGCTCGGAAGGATTTGGCGCCGTGCTGCTTGAGGCGGCGGCATGTGAAACGCCCGCCGCCGTGACGGCGGTGGGCGTGGCACCCGAGCTGATCACCGATGACACGCTGGGCATGCTGCTCCCCACAGATGACGCCGCGGCAATCGCAGAAGCCTTGAGTCATGCCGCACGCCATCGAGCTGCCACGCACGTGCAGGGCACCAAGGTATGCGACAAGGTGCGCACCGAATATTCCTGGCAGGCCGCCGCGCACAGCGCGGAGCAGGCGCTTAGGCGCGCCGTCGCCTCAGTGCCCCCGCGTTCGCAGCGATAACAAATCCCACAAGTAACGAAGCGGAACAGGTAGCCAAGAAGCGGATCATCTCGGTGGACGCCTGCCACCGCATGAGCAGCATGATCACGGCATAGTGGACCACATAGGCGATCATGCTGGTTTCCCCACAGCGCAAGGCGGCAAACCAGCCACGAGCGTCGGCTGCACATGGATGGCGCAACGCGGCGGCGAACACGCCAGTCACGACGATGACCGTTCCGACATACAACTCCTGCAAGCCAAACGTCGCCGCCTCCATGACGGCGCATACCGCCCCGGCAGTCACCATAAGCGCGTCAAATCCCGTGCTCCAAGATGCCAGCTTGTCCTGGTGCTGCCGCAGCAGCAACCCCAACGCAAACGAGGGGATGCCTGTCAACAGCCAGGAACGCATGGGATCGCTCAACGGGGCTATGAAACCGCCAATCTCCCCCACTGCCACGCGCGCCGCCAGCAGGCACGCGCCGCAGACGCAGAAGAGTCGCATCCCACCGGGGCGCTCGCACAGCAGCATCCAAACGAAGTAGACGTAGAGCAGCGCAAACAGGAACCAAAGTGGATAGGCGGGCGGATACGCGTTCCAAACAAAGAAGTTCCACAGCACAGAGCCCAGCATCGGGTAATCGGCGCCACCGCAGCACGCCTCGAAGCTGGGCGTAAGGCCCACCATCGTCGTCACCGCATACAGCGCGACAGCGGCCAGCGCGATGCGAGCCACATGCGCCAACCGCCTGCGCAGCTTCGCCCGGCCCGCGCGGAGCGAAAAAAACCCTGCCACCGCAAAGAAGAACGGCACGCCGAAGCGGGACGCGATGTTCAGACCCGCCGAAAGCGGCCCATCGGGGCTGACCGTATGAAGCGCCACGACGCCGCAAAACGCGACAATGCGAAGCAGGTCCAACGTGTTGTTTCGTTCAGCCGCCATGGTCAGCGCGCCCTCGCGCCGCTCATCACGTCACCCGCCCTTAGTAAGCCGGACGCGCATAGCCGCGGAAATGGGAATCCCACAGCAAGTAGGTGTGCCACACGCTGCTGTAGCCCATGTTGCCCTCAAGCACCGTCACGGTGGAGGCGGTGACGTTTGTCACATAGGAGGCATGGGTGATCCACTGTCCTGCTCGCCACGGTGCCCAATAGGAGAACAAGACGTCGCCACGCTGCACGCCCGACGTTCCATTGTGGAACCGGCCCAAAGCGCGAAACTCATTCGCCAGCCATTCGGGATCGGCCTGCATGCCGCTCGTGCCCCACAGATCGAGCGCGTTGTTCTGCTGGAAGCCCCACCACAGGTACGTGGCGCACCACCAGCCGCGGCGATTGTTGCACAAGGTGCCGCCCGCAGCCATGAGGGCGTTTTCGAACTTCGAGCCGTTATAGGGCGACTGCGACGCCAGGCTCCCCTCAATACGGTTGATGATATCGGCGGCATAGCGGGCGCGGATGTTCAGCACCTGTGCGGTCTGCTTCTCGCCGTACTGGTCGACCACGTCGACATAGAAGCTGTAGATGCCACCGTTGCCGATAGTCACCGTCTTTGAGGCGGCCGTGGTGTAGCCGCCGTTCTTGAGGTCGGAATCCCACACGTACCAGTTGTCGCCCTGCCACACATAGTTGAACGTCAAGCCGGAGGTGTCGCCCTCGAGAATCGGCCTCATGGTGACCTGGGCGTACGGGCGCATGGGGCTCGCATAGGACAGGTCGAGACCCTTGAGCGTCCAGCGCGCATTCACCTGAAGGGTGGCCTGCTTGGTGATCGTCTCGCCCGTCCGCGTGTCCACCACGTCGATATAGAACGTATACGCGCCGCTCTTCGTCGGTGTGAAGGTGAACGACGTCTCCGTGGTACGGGCGCCCGTCTCCTTCACCGTCGACGACCATTCCGCCCAGTTGTCACGCACCCAGACGTAGTTGAACTCAAGCACGTCGCAACGCTCGCCAGTGACATTCGGACGCACGGTAATGGGTGTGCGCACCGTTTGTGGCGACGGCTTGTCGAGCGAGACGCCCGAGAAATCCCAACCGTTGTTCACGTTGAGATTTGTGCTGAGCGTCTGACGCGTGCCATCGGATCCCACCACGTCGACGTACAGCACATACGTGCCGCGCTGCGACGGGGTGAACGTCCACGTGCTCTCGGAGGTCTCTTCGCCCTCCTCCTTCACCGTCGAGGACCACACGTCCCAGCCGCCGTTCAAGCACCACACGTAGTTGAATGTGAGCCCATCGAGCGAGGCGGGCAGCACGGGAGACACCACGACCGATGAGCCGAACTCGATGCTTTCCGCAGAGAGCTCCACGCCGGTCGCTGCGTAAGCGAGGCCGACCACCACGGTCTTCTCGACCGTCTCCTTCGATCCGTCCGGTCCCATGACGTCGGCAAACAGGTGATAGGTCCCCGCCTTGGCCGGCGTGAACGTCCATACGTTTGTTGATGAGGCGGCGCCGGACTTCATGATCGAGTCCCATTCGTTCCAACCGTCACCAAAACGCCAGCCAAAGTTATAGGTGAGGCCCTGCAGGACGCTGCCGTCCGCCATGGCACACGTCAGGTTCACCGACTCGCCAAGCGGAATTGCCGCCTCGTAGGCGTCATCGCCCACGGTCACCACAAGATCGTCGACCGCCCAGTTTTGCATTACGGTCAACGTCGTGGTCTTGGTGAGTGTCGTGCCGTCGGGCTGCACAACATCGATATAGATCTCGTAGCGGCCAACCCGCGAAGGTGTGAACTTCCAGGTGGCATCGGCCGTTTGCGAACCGGTCTCCTTGACGGTCGACGACCACTCCTTCCAAGCCCCTTCGTAGTTCCAAACATAGTTGAAGCGAAGGCCTGCTTCGTCCATCCCGCTCACCTGCGGGGTGACGACGACGGTCTGGCCCAGCACAATGCGCTCTTCAGACAGCTCGATGCCGGTGTAGTCCAGCACCTCGACCGTTTGCGCGGCCGCACCTGCGTCGGGCGCAGGGGTCGCGTCAGGCTGCTCGACAGGCGTCAGATGCTCACCGTCTGCCGCTGTGTCATCACTCGGCGCAGCAACGTCTGCGGTCGAGTCCTCCACTGCCAACGCATCGCCCGCAGCACCAAGCTGCGTCGAGGCCGACAAGGACTCCCCCGTTGCCGCCCCGTTGGCGTGTGCCATATCGTCCGCCCACAGCGACGCGGGCGACACGCCAAGCCCCAACGTGAGCACAAGCAGCAGCGCAGCAGAAAGCCGTCTCATACGATCCCCCTTGTCAGATGCCTGCCGCCATTATAGACATTCTGACGCCCTTCCCCAACACCGGAGCAGGCAGACAAGCCACAGGCGACATCGTGTCGCTGCGCCATGCGGCACGTCACGCACTCAGCGAGGGGACGCCTCTGAGACACGCCGCTGGGTTCGCAGCCGGCGCGCCACGACGACCAGCATGATGGCGATGCCCACGGCGTACGCAGCAGAGATAGCAATGCTCACGCCGTTCATCCCCCACCATGCCACGGCAACCATGGTAAACGGCACCGTCGCGGCGAGGGCGCACACGTTGCCCACCATGTTGCCCCGCATCTCGCGCATGACAATCATGAGGTCATTCAAAAATGAAATGAATGCCGTGAACGATGTGCACACGAGCGCGGCATAGAGCAGATAGGTGTACGGCACGATCTCGGGGCCAAACACCAGCGAGAGGAACGGTTCGCCCAAAAAGAAGAAGCCGACCGTGCCCACCACGCTGATGCCCACAATACCCAGGCAGACCCGGCCCAACAGCGAGGTGAATCGCGAGAAGTTGCCCTCGGTGAACGCGCGCGCAAAAGGCCCCAGCAGCGGAGCGTACATGTAGCTCGCGCCAGCCTGAATAATGAGCACCGGCGTGCACACCGACGCGTAGATGCCCAACATCTCGTTGCCCTGCACCATGCCAAGGTACTGACGCGCCAGCGTGGTGACGGCATAGCTGCACACCATGCCCACCACGGCAGGAAAACACTGTTTGGCGAGCGACGCCATATGCGCCACGTTCACCTGCGGCGTCAGCGATTCGAACTGCGCCGCCCAACGCCAGTCGAGCAGCACGACGGGATAGGTGCACAGCGCCATGGCGATCACGGCGACGAGCAAACTGTTCGTCGCCGCGAGCGCGACCGCAAACGCCACTAAGAACAGCACGCCCCTGAGCGCCATCGATTTGCCGCAGTAATCCATGCGCAGCGAACGCTGGTCGACACCGTGCAGCACATCGATGAACACCTCGCCCACGCGGAACAACAGATAGGCGATGACCACCGCGTAGTCGGCGGGAGCACAGGTGAGAAGCATATAGGGAATGGATATCACCAGGGCGGCCGCGATGCTCACCACGCGAAAGGCGATATATTCGCCGCTGGAAAACTCACCCTCGATATCCGAAACTTGAAAAGAACGCACTTTATACAGGGCGATGGGCGCAAAGATGTTCGAGACCGCCATGGCGACCGCCAGCGACCCCGCCGCGTCATACCCGCTGGAAAGCCGCACCACCAAGATGGTCGTAAGCCACTGACACCCCAGGAACACCAGCGATCCCACGGTATTCCACAACATGTTTTTCTGAATCGAAAGGGTGTCGTTCGACACAACAGCCTCCGTCCGCCATCTGTCTGCCGCGCGGCCAGACCACCTGCACCAGCCACGTAATGCTAGAGGTTCGCATCCCCCGGCGCGAGGGGCGGCTTCAATCCCCATGGAATCATTGGTTTTCCGCGCAGCCTAGACCACGGCGCACACGAGCGCGTATGATGGCATACGATGTGTCATATTCCGCGATGAGGAGACCGCAGTCGTGTCAACATTGGTCATTGTGCCCGCCTACAACGAAGAGGAGTCCATCGTCTCCACGATCGAAGAGCTTCGAGCACGGGCACCCGAATTTGACTATGTCATCGTGAATGACGGATCGCGCGATCGCACCGCCGCGCTTTGCCGCGAGCATGGATACGCCCTCATCGACCAGCCGGTGAACTTGGGCCTCACGGGAGGGTTTCAGACAGGGATGAAGTACGCCTGGCGCCATGGCTATGACAACGTCATCCAATTCGATGCGGACGGACAGCATCGCCCCGAACACCTCGCTGATCTTGTTGAGTTTCAACGGTCGACAGGTTCCGACATTGTCATTGGATCGAGATTCGTCACCAAATCCAAGCCTCATTCTTTGCGCATGGCCGGTTCGAACCTCATCTCATTTATCATCCGACTCACTTGTGGGGTAACCATCAAGGACCCCACCTCGGGCATGCGCCTGTACAATCGGCGCATGATAGAACAGTTCGCCACGAGAACAGACCTCGCGCCAGAACCCGATACGCTCGCGTTCCTCATCAAGAAGAAGAACGCCACAGTTGGAGAATGCCAGGTAGAGATGCGTGAGCGCATGGCAGGAGAAAGCTACCTCACCCTATCCAAATCGGTCTCCTACATGGCAAACGCCTGCGTATCCATTCTGTTTGCCATGTGGTTCAAAAACTAGGAGCATATCATGTCTGCCACACTTCGTATCTTCCTCATCATATGCGCCCTGGTGGTATTGGCGTTCGTCGTTCGCAAGATCAAGAAAGCTCAGATCACTGCGGGTGATTCGATCTTCTGGCTTTTCATGAGCCTCGGATTCGTGGTTCTTGCCGTCTTTCCCCAGATTGCCTTCTTCTTCGCAGACTTTCTTGGCGTGCAGTCGCCGTCGAACTTCGTCTTTCTCGTCATCATCGCGCTCCTGCTCATCCGCGAATTCGCCATCCAATCCGAGCTATCCACGCTGAGAACAAAGCTGATCGCTCTGGTCCAGGAGGTTGCTATTCAAAACGCCGAACATCGCAATACGAACGCATCTGACAGAGAGGACAGACTGGGGAATTGATCCTCCCACCAAAATCGCCCTCCATATCAACTATTCCCCACAAATTCAAAGAGAAATAACTATCTTTTCGCATCACAAAAGAATACTTTCGGCTCACGCTGGTCGAACGCACCCAGCAGCAGCCGCCGCATGCAAAAGAGCAACCTCCCCTTGAGGGGGTCATGATATACCATAGGGTGTGATGCCGACCGAGCTGGGGGGATGATCGTATGACGGTGCAAGGCAAGCAAGGCATGGGCCGAGGGACGTTTCTGCTTGCATCTATCGCCTGCCTCGTGCTGCTCCAGCTCTGCTTCGTCGCCAGCAATGTCGGTGCGAACATGCTCCCCAAGACTGCCCTTCAAGAGCGAGCGGAGACGTCTTGGGCTTCCCCGATGCTCACCAACATCTACCGCTATGACACATCCATCGCAACAATCCCGGTGTGCTACGACAACAACCGCTTCATCATCGAGGTGGCCCAGCAACGATCTTGGGACGATCCCCTCACGACCTCGGTACGCGCCTCGATTGCCGACCGCAGCCCCGAGGGCGTCGACGTCCCCTTCGATTATTTTCGGTACTGGCATGGATGGCAGATGCTATGCGACCTTGGACTTCTCGCCGGAGGCATAGGAGCGATCCAGGCGATTGTGCTGACGCTGCTTGCAGTCTCCATCATCTGGCTCACCGTCGCATTGAGCGCATCGGTGGGCCTGCCGGCGGCAATCACGTTCTCTGCCGCGGCCTTCATCCCCACCGGACTCGGCATCACGTTCATGACCGACCTCACCTTGGGCATATCGCTTTCTGCGGGCATCTTTACCAGCGCGCTGCTTGTTACAGTTGGACACCTCAAACGACAGGATGAGCCCTATTCAACCCGGCGACTTCTCAGCCTGATTGCTCTCGGCGGCGGTGCCGTCTATTGTTTCCTTGACTTCCTTACCATTCCGGCAGCCGTTCTCGCAATGGTGGTGTTCTGCGGAACCATCGCTTGCCGGAGACAGGACAGCACCATCCGATGGCACCTGTCTACCATTGCATGCATCACCATCGCGTTTGGCACAGGCTTTCTCGCAACGTGGATGTTCAAATGGGTGCTCGCCGCAATAGTCATTGGCCCTGAATATGTTGTCGGCAACGTCATTGGCGAAATGAATATTTGGACGAGCGAGCACGGGGAGCTCCCGCAACCGGACTGGGCCTCGTGGCTCAAAAGTCTCTATAGCCTCTCGCCCCAGCTCTTTGCCCTGCTGGCTCCGCTCGGATATATGACGCTCAGCTCTCCGCTGCTGGCGGCAGCGATCTTGGCAGCCATCGCGCTCTGCCTTTTGGTGTGGCGCCTCGCGCCGAGCAGCCGCGGGTGCGCGGCTGCGGTCAGCTCAATATGTCGCGATACAGTCGGGCAATCATAACGCCGGCCTGCGCCCGCGTCGCCGTGCCCGTGGGGTTGAGACGGGCGACTCCGTTCACGACGGAACCCGTAATGACGCCCTTATCAACAGCCCAGCCCATGGCCGCCTGGGCCCATGAGCCGACCTCGTTCCAGCCGCTCATCGACATAGCTGCCGACAGATCGGTCGAAGTGTCCACCCTGCCGATCTTCGACGCATAGTTCGCAAGCATGATGGCAAGCTCCTGGCGGGTAATGGTGAGCTCGGGACCAAAGATGTTCAGCGGCCCGTTGGCACTCGAGAACCCGCTGATCACGCCGGTGTATCGCGCCCACTCGATTGCATCGCCATAGAATTCGCCGTAGTCGACGTCGGCAAAGTCACGAGCGTTGGCCGAAGGCTCGCCTGCCATGCGCCAGAGGATGACGGCCACCTGCCCGCGGGTGATGGACCGCTCAAACCCGAATTCGCCTGAACCATCGGCGTAGCCGGACATGAACCCATGCGATACGGTGTAGACAAGGTCATCCGGATTGACCGCGTACCAGGCGGTCGCATCGTAATCAGCAAAAGCGCTCAGGGTCTCGATTCCCCCGGAGTTCCCCGGCGCCTCAGGCTCGGATGGGGTGTCGGGCTCGGAAGGAGGCGCAGGCGCCTCGGAGCCTCCCTGGCCCGCCTCGTCCTCAGCGATGTATGCAAGGCAGTCTTCCCGCTCGCGTTGATACCGCGAGATCCAGCCCTTGTGATATTGCGTCTGGTTGGGATAGCGCTCGGCGATGTTTTCCACCAAGGCGTCCACCAGCGCGTTGACCATCTGGCGATCCGTCATGCTGTTTGAAAGCTCGGCCAATCCCAAGAAATAGCGGACGCCGCCGGTTCCAAACAGGTTGGTCATGCTCCACACGAGGCCCTTGACGCAATCGGCTCGGCCCGTCATCACAATGCCCCCGCCAGACTCGCTTGCAAGCCACCGCTCGGTCACTGCATAGTAGTTGTTGTATGCCCAGGCATCCTGCAGGGCCGCAAACTCGCTCGAATCGGCGGCGTAGGCCGCATGCCAGGCATCTTCGGCAAGCTGGCCGACTTCGGTGAGCCTTCCCGTCTCGGAATCATAGAGCGAGACGGAGCCGTCTGAGAGCTCCGAGGCGCGTGCGATGACAGCCGCGAACATGCCATACTTCGTCGGGTTGTAATTGTAGACATCGGTTATGAAGCCGACGAGCGAATAGCGGCGGTCGAACTGATAGTAGCCGAGCGCGTTGTAGCCGTCACCGCGAGAAAATCCCTGGTCGTAGTTCTTGTTGCTCTCGTATTTGGTGAAGTACTTCATCTCGTCCGAAAGGTACACCGGCTGAAGCGATGAAGAAAGCAGGGAGATGCCGTCCTCCGATGCGCCCTCGTAGAAATCCGCCTTGTCGTAATCGGCCGGAGCGGGGAGCCTGTCTGCCTGTTCAACGATCGAGGCGGCGCCCGCCGCCTCTGCGGCAAAAACCGCTTGGGGAGCCGCCCCTAGCGAAAGCACCAGTGCGAAACCGGCAAGTACGGCGCGATGAGCATGACGCATGAAGTCCTCCTTGGCGTGCCGCCCGGCAAGCGGGAATAGTTCGATTAAGGCACGTTGTCGTGGCATTACCCGGTTAGAACAGAACCCAGTATGACTGAGTGCGCGACGTTGCGAAACCCCTGTCGGGCGCAGGTCGTCCACAAACCTGCGCCCGACATAAAAACAACGCCATTGCGAGCCGCGTCTGATGACCGCCCGCTACCACCCCAAGACGTCGCGATGAAGCCGTGCCGCCATGATGGCGACTTGGGCGCGGGTGGCGTTGCCTTGCGGCTGCAGCTCGGGACCGTGGCTGGTTGAAACGCCGCCGAGGATTCCCTCGTCCACCGCCCACGCCATGCCCTCTCGAGCCCACGACGACACCTGAGCCCATCCGCTGATGCCTGAGGCGGCCGCCTCGCTTCGACCGACGTCTTGCCCGGCGATCTTCTCGGCGAAATTGGCGAGCATGACCACGAGCTGTTCGCGCGTCACGGGATCGTTTGGGCCAAAGCGACGATATGCGCCGTCGGCATCCCGATAGCCGGTTATCACCCCTGTCGACCGCGCCCACTCGATGGCTCGCCCATAATACCAACCGTAGTCGACGTCTTCAAAGTCTGGGGCATCTGCCTGGGGTTCCCCCGCCATGCGATACAGAATCACCGCCACATCGGCGCGCGTGATGTTGTCATAAAAGCCAAACAGAGGGCGGTCTGCATAGCCCGACATGATGCCGTTGTTCAGCGTGTACACCAAATCACGGCGATTGTTCGAGTTGGTCATATACCAATCGCCGGCATTAAAGTCGCTAAACACGGCACCCAAATACTGGGGGAGCACGTCGAACACCGTCGTCGCTGGCCCGTCCAGGGCATCCCCCACAGAGGTTCCCCTGGTAGCTCCAAAGAATTCGACCCAGTACCAGCTCCCGCCACATTCAAACGCCGCGACGCCGACGCTCGAGAACGACGTGTTCACCATATTTGAATAGTGGCCCGGAGAGTTTGTCCACAGCTGATTGGCGAGCTCGGGCGTGGACGCGCCCATCAGGATGTTCTCACCCATGCTCCACCCCACAGAGACATCGTATTCATCGGCGATGCTGAAGCAGGTAAGCCCGTTTGGACGCGTGTGGCTAAAGCTCACCGAAATCTCCGCGGCGCGGACCATGGCAAGGTATTCGAGATTCTCATCCCAGACGAGAGGGGACGCACCGCGTGATGCCCGCGCGCTGTTGACCAAGCCGAGCATCTGTCGCGCCGAAGTCTGGTGGTAGACGCCGCCCACCCCAATGGCGACCGTGTCGTCTTCGATTCCAAGCGCCTGAACGCCCGAGGCGTTCGATCCCGCCTCGAACGCCGCCCCTTCGGGGACCGTCGGGGCGGCCATCCCAAAAGAGGGGTTCTCGGTGATCAGCTGAATAGGACCATCGGCCCTGCCGACGGTCGCCTCGTCAGCAAATGCCGCGACAGGAACGGACAGACAGCCCGCAAGCGCGCCCGCGACGATTGCGGCGCAGAGCTTCCGCACCGCCGACGCGCCCGTGCCCCCCGCATGGCGCCGACTCGCATTTCGTTTCATGATGACCCTCCCCCACATAAACCAACGCCTCATCCGAGCAGGTCGATGCCGTTATATCATCATTGCGGCACGGGCATTCGCATTATTCGGGAAGCGTGGCAAAAACGGGGGCAAGCAACGGAGAGACCCGGCATATCTAGACGCCTTCCATGTGAGACAGGTCGACGTCGAGGTCGATCTCGGGCACGCGTGCGAGTTCTGCGAGCGTGACCCCGTCGACATAGCTCTCGATCACGGACTCGAGGCCCGTCCAGAACTTCACCGTCGAACATAGGCCGGCGCGCGCGCAGGCGCCGTCGAGGCCCTCGCAGGCGACCGGCGCCGTCGTCCCCTCGGCCACCCTCAAGATGTCTCCAGCGCGAATCTCCTCAGCGGGACGTGCGAGGGCATAGCCTCCGCCCTTGCCACGCACGCTGCGCAGCAGCCCCGCCTGCATGAGCGGACGCACGAGCTGCTCAAGGTACTTCAGCGAGATGTCCTCGCCGTCGGCGACCTCGCGAAGGGAGACCCTGCCATGGGGTCCGCCGAAGGCGGCGATGTAAATCATCAGGCGCAATGCATAGCGCCCTTTTGAAGATATGAGCATACGAGCCCTCCGTCTCGCCGCTTCGCCGTGTCCCGCAAGAGCGGCCGAAAACAACGCGTATCAAGTAGCATTTCTCGTAGATTGAGCAGGTTAGCCCTTGACTGAAATCCACATCATCTTATCCTTAATCCGAGAGAAATCATAGGGTTTAAGAACCTCGTCACACGACAGCGAGCGCCGCCGCGCATGATGAGGACCCAACCGTTCAGGAAGGCACGACATGACCAGCACCTCTCCCCTTCTCTCCATTCGCGGCCTTTGCGCCTCGGTGGACGAGAAGTCCATCCTTCACGACATCGACCTCGACGTTGCCGCCGGCGAGACGCATGTGCTGATGGGCCCCAACGGCGCCGGCAAGTCGACGTTGGGCCACCTCATCATGGGCGACCCCGTCTACACCCAGACCGAAGGCACCATCACCTTTGACGGCGAGGACATCACCGACCTCTCCCCCGACAAGCGCTCCCGCGCCGGCCTCTTCCTCTCGTTCCAGGCTCCCGTCGAAATTCCGGGCGTGCCGCTCTCGAGCTTCCTGCGCGCCACCATCGCCGGGCGCCCCGGCCTCGAGATGCGCGGCAAGGAGTTTCGCCGCCGCATGAAAGAGCTTTGCGCCGCGCTCGACATGGACCCCGCCTACCTCAACCGCGAGCTGGGCGTCGGCTTCTCCGGCGGCGAGAAGAAAAAGGTCGAGATGCTCCAGCTGCTGCTCCTCAAGCCCAAGCTCGCCATTCTCGACGAGACCGACTCCGGTCTCGACGTCGACGCGCTCGGCGTCGTCTCGCGCGGCATCGACCTGTATCGCAAGAGCTGCGACGGGACCCTCATCATCATCACGCACAACACCCGCATCCTCGAGCATCTCGATGTGGACCGCGTGCACGTCATGGTCGGGGGGCACATGGTGCGCCACGACAACGCCGAGCTTATCCCTTGGATCGACGAGAACGGCTTCGAGAGCTTCGAGCAGGCGGCGGCCGGCGAGACCTCCGGCACCGTGTCCGAGTCCTGCTAAGGGGGCGACATGGCAAAGCAGCGCACCGAGGTCGCGGATATCGACCGCAGCCTCTATGACTTCAAAGATTCCGAAGAGGGCTTCGAGCGGCTCGACGCCGGCCTCACCCCCGAGATCGTCACCGAGATCTCCCGCCGCAAAGACGAGCCCCAATGGATGCTCGACTTCCGCCTGAAGTCTCTCGAGATCTATCACAGCATGAGCAATCCCACGTGGGGCCCCGGCATCGAGGGGCTCGACATGGACAACATCGTCACGTACGTGAAGCCCAACACCGACCAGCAGGCGACTTGGGACGAGGTGCCCGACGACATCAAGAACACCTTCGAGCGCCTGGGCATCCCCGAGGCGGAGCGCAGCTATCTCGCCGGCGTCGGCGCCCAGTACGACTCGGAACTCGTGTACCACAACATGCAGGACACGGCGGCCAAGATGGGCATCGTCTACTCCGGCATCGAGGAGGCGCTCCACGAGCCTCGCTGGGAGGCCCTCATCAAGAGCAAGTTCATGACCCTGATTCCGCCCACGGACCACAAGTTCGCCGCCCTGCACGGAGCCGTGTGGTCGGGCGGCTCGTTTGTGTACGTGCCGGCAGGGACCAAGCTTGAGTTCCCGCTCCAGAGCTACTTCCGCCTCAACGCAAAGGGTGCCGGCCAATTCGAGCACACCCTCATCATCGTGGAAGACGATGCAGACCTGCATTTCATCGAAGGCTGCTCGGCACCCAAATACAACGTGGCAAACCTTCATGCGGGAGCGGTCGAGCTCTTCGTGGGAAAGCGCGCGCACCTGCGCTATTCGACCATCGAGAACTGGTCGAAGAACATGTACAACCTCAACACCAAGCGTGCGCGCGTGGACGAGGAGGGCGAGATCGAGTGGGTCTCGGGCTCCTTCGGCAGCCACGTGGGCTACCTCTACCCCATGAGCGTGCTGTCAGGCAGGCGCGCAAAGAGCTCGTTTACCGGCATCACCTTCGCCGGCGCCGGGCAGAACCTCGACACCGGCACCAAGGTGGTGCTCGCGGCTCCCGAGACCTCGGCCACGGTCGAGACCAAGGGCATTTCTAAAGGCGGCGGCATCCAGACGTTCCGCAGCTCCATCGTCGCCACCCCCGATGCCGAGGGCTCGCAGGCGACCGTCTCGTGCCAGTCGCTCATGCTCGACGACCAGTCCCGCTCGGACACCATCCCCGCCATGGACATCCGAGCCAAAAACGTCGACATCGGCCATGAGGCGACCATCGGACGCATCGGCGACGACAAGGTGTTCTATCTCATGAGCCGCGGCATCTCCGAAGAGGAGGCGCGCACCATGATCGTGAACGGGTTCGCGAACCCCGTCTCCAAGGAGCTGCCGCTGGAGTATGCCGTTGAGATGAACAACCTTATCAAGCTTGAGATGGAAGGGGCGATCGGTTAGATGGACGCTCTCAAGATACGACATGCCAGCGCCATGCCCGCCCCCACCTGGAGCTGGCTCAGGATGAACGACACGACCATCTCCATTCCCGCGGGTCTCGTCCCGGGAGGCATGCTGGATATCGACGCCGGCGAAGAGCTCACCTCCACCTCCGCCAGCTTCGAGGACGCGGTCGTCGCGCTTCAGGAGCGCCTCGACGCCTCGCATGACGGCGCCCCGGATTCTCGCGCCTGCGTGGCAGGCGCTCGGAGCGGCGCTCAGGACGGCGGCGATGCGGGCCTTGGCGACCTCGACATTCCGGCTCTTTCGAGCTATCAGCGGAAGGCGACGATCGAAGAGGTGGCCGCAGACGTTGCCGCCGCCTTCGAGACCGGCGTCGGGACCGACACGCGCTCCTATCTCAACTTCCTCGCCGGCTCCACGGTGGTGCTTGCAGCCAAGCAGGGCGCCTCGGAGCGCGCGTCGATCCACCTGAAGGGCGTGTCGGGAGAGGCCGCCTCGGCGAGCGTCGACGCGATCGCTCAAGAGAACGCCACGCTTGACCTCGCCATCTCGCTCGATGGCGTCTCAGACGGCGAGGACGCGCGCGACGGGTCGTCGGGCCTCATCGGCTCGGAGCTTCGCGTGTTTGCCGGCCCCCGCTCACATGTGAACATCACCGTGTACGTCACGGCGGACGACGGCTTCACCGTCATCGACGACTCCGGCTTCGTCCTTGACGAGGGCGCGCGCGTGACCGTGCGCCACGTGGTTCTGGGCGGGGGGATGACCGCGACGGGCCTCGCCGCAGACCTGCGCGGAGACACCGCCCGCATCGACATCGACACCCGCTATCTCGCTGCAGGCGCAGACGTGCGCGACTTTAACTACGTGGTTCGCCATCGCGGCCGCAAGACCATCTCCGAGATCATGGCGAACGGCGTGCTCGCAGGCACCTCCAAGAAGGTGCTGCGCGGAACCATCGACCTCGTTCACGGATGCAAGGGCTCCGAGGGAACCGAGCGCGAAACCGTGCTCCTGGCGAGCCAGGGCGTGGACAACAAGACCGTCCCCACCATCCTGTGCGACGAAGACGACGTGGCGGGCAACCACGGGGCCACGATCGGGCACGTCCGCCCCGACCAGCTTTTCTACCTTGAGAGCCGCGGCGTCTCGCCCGAGGCTGCCGAGGGCCTCTTCATGCGCGCCAAGCTCGAAGACGCCTTCATCTCAGCACCCGACGACATCATCCGTGACAACGTTTGCCGCCTTGGCAGCAAGCTCTTCGCGGATTTTGAGGAGGACCTCGCATGATCGACACAGAACACGTCTCCTGCGACACCTGCACGGCGCCCGCCCCCGGCTTCTTCGACGCCTCCGACGCCGCGTCCCGTGCCTGGCCCCGCGTAGACATAGACGCCAACCCCTACAAGGCGAGCTTCCCGCTGTTCAGCGAGCATCCCGGCATCGCGTTTCTCGACAGCGCCGCCACCGCGCAGCGCCCGGCATGCGTGCTCGATGCGCAGAAGCGCTTCTACGAGACCATGAACGCAAATCCCCTGCGCGGCCTTTATTCGCTCTCCATCGAGGCGACCGAAGCGATCTCTTCGGTCCGCCGTCAGATCGCCGCCCTCATAGGCGCGGTCGACGAGAAGGGCGCCCCGCGCGCCGACGAGGTCGTCTTTACGCGCAACACGAGCGAATCGCTCAACCTGGTTGCGCGCTCCTTCGCGCCGACCGTCCTCGAGCCTGGTGACGAGGTCGCCATCACGATCATGGAGCACCACTCCAACCTCATTCCGTGGCAGCAGGCATGCCGTGCCGCCGGCGCCACGCTCGTCTACCTGCGTCCCACCAAGACCGGCGAGCTCACGGACGAGGAGATTGCCGCGAAGATCGGTCCGAAAACCAAGATCGTCGCGGCCACGCAGGTCTCCAATGTGCTAGGCGTCCGCGTTCCGGTCGAGAAGCTCGCCCGCGCCGTCCACGCCCAAGGGGGCTACATGGTCGTCGACGCGGCGCAGTCCGTGCCGCACATGCCAGTCGACGTGCGCGAGCTCGGCGCCGACTTCTTGGCGTTCTCCGCCCACAAGGCGCTGGGACCCATGGGCGTCGGCGTGCTCTGGGGCAAGCTCGAACTTCTTGAGGCGGCCGACCCGTTCCTCACGGGCGGCGAGATGATCGACTCTGTGACCGAGTCGGGCGCCGTATGGGCGCCGGTCCCCGAAAAGTTCGAAGCGGGCACCCAAGACGCCGCCGGCATCTACGCCACCGGCGTCGCCCTCGACTACCTCGCCAACCAGGTTGGCTACGAGGCGATCCGGTCCCGCGAGGCCGCCCTCGTGCATTACGCGATGTCGCGCCTTGTCGAGCTCCCCTGGATCGACATCCTCGGCTCCATCTATTGGGACCGCCACCACGGGGTGATCAGCTTCAACGTGCGCGGCATCCATCCGCACGACGTCGCGAGCATCCTCGATATGCACAACGTATGCATCCGCGCCGGGCACCATTGCGCGCAGCCCCTGCTCGCATGGCTCGAATGCGAAAACCTCGCATGCTGCCGCGCGAGCCTCGCCTTCTACAACGACCGCGCCGACGTCGACGCCTTTATCGATGGCCTGCAGTCCGTCTGGTCCACGTTCCACGCCTAACGTGGATCGTTGGGGACGGGTTCGTTTCATCCCATTTCTCAGATAGGAGCCATGCATGGGCAACATCTACACCTCGACCACGTTCATGGAGCACAACTCGCATCCCGACTACAAATACGAGATGGACTCCCCCACCCATACGCACGACGGCATCAACCCCAGCTGCGGCGATGAGCTCACCCTGCAGCTGCGCGTGGAGAACGGAGTGATCGAGGAAGCGAGCTTCACCGGCCACGGATGCGCCATCAGCCAGGCGTCCGCCGACATCATGGCCGACCTCATCACCGGTGAGACCGTCGAGGAGGCTCGACGCCTCTCAGGCCTCTTCCTGTCGATGATTCGCGGCGAGGAGCTCTCCGAGGAAGACTACGAGGACCTCGACGAGGCCGCGCAGCTCAAGGACATCTCCCACATGCCCGCGCGCGTGAAGTGCGCCGAGCTCGCCTGGCGCACGCTCGACGGAATGCTCGACGCCTAAGAGCGCGCACATTGACGCCCATGCAATCCATTCTTGACTACTTCGCGTCCGACGGAGCCGAATGGCTTCAGATGGTAGCCGAGCATCTCCAGGTAAGCGCGCTCGCCCTCGCGATCGCTGTGCTCGTGGCTGTTCCGGCAGGCATTCTCTGCTCCCGCAGCGCCCTTGCCGACCGGCTTGCCACCGGCATCGCAGGGGTGCTCCGCATCGTTCCCAGCCTTGCGGTGCTCATCATATGCGTGCCGTATCTCGGGGTGGGCACGCTCCCCGCAGTCGTGGCGCTCACCGTGCTTGCGATCCCGCCCATCCTCATCAACACCGCCGTTGCCTTCCGCAACGTTCCCTCGGAGATGATCGAGGCGGCGCGCGGCTTAGGGATGAGCCCCACTCAGATGTTCTGGCGCATTCAGGTGCCGCTCGCCTTTCCGGTCGCGTTCTCCGGCATACGGACCGCCTCCATCGAAGTCATCGCGTCGGCATCGCTTGCCGCCTACATCGGAGCCGGCGGGCTCGGCGTGCTCATCTACACCGGCATCGGCGCCATGCGCAACGACCTCCTCTGGATAGGAGGCCTGTCGGTCGCGGCGCTCTCGCTTCTCACCAGCCGCCTGCTCGCCGCCGCGGACAACCTTGTCAGGCGACGCCTTCACCTCGCCTAGCAGGCGCTCCGCCGAAAGACCAAACGCACTGTCCCCTCGTAGAGAATCGAGGCACACCATGAACCATCGACTCAAGACGCCGGCCATCTCTCGCAGGGCGGCCCTCGCCTCCGCCGGAGCCGCCCTCGGCATCGCCGGCGTGGCCGCCCTCACCGGCTGCAACGGAACCTCCGGCAGCTCGAAGGGGGCCGTCACCGTGGGGTCCAAGGCCTTCACCGAAGGCGTCATCCTCTCCGAGATCTATGCCCTCGCCCTTGAGGACGCCGGCTTCTCCGTAGACCGGTCGTTTGAGATTTCCGGATCGCTCATTCACACCGCGCTCGTCAACGGCGACATCGACCTGTATCCCGAGTACACCGGAACGGGCCTCATCAACATCTTGCAGATGGACCCCCTAACCGACCCTGACGAGGTGTATGAGACGGTCAAGAGCGAATACGCTGACCAATTCGACCTCGTCTGGCTCGAGAAGTCAGAGGCGGCAGACGGACAGAGCCTCGCCATCCGCACCGACGTCGCCGAGAAGCTCGGCATCAAGACCATCTCGGACCTGCAGGAGCACGCCAGCGAGCTCCGCTTCGCCAGCCAGGGCCAGTTCGACGAGCGCGAAGACAGCCTGCCGGCACTCGAGGCCGCCTACGGACCCTTCGATTGGGCAGAGCACGAAGTGTACGACGAGGGGCTGAAATACGAGGTCCTCCGCAACGACGAGGCGGACGTGACGCCCGCCTACACCACCGAGGCCCAGCTCTCCGACGACATGTTCACCCTCCTTGAGGACGACAAGCACGTCTGGCCTCCCTACAACGTCGCCCCTGTGGTGCGCGGCGAGGTGCTCCAGGAGCTTCCCGGCATCGAGGAGCCGCTCAATCGCGTGAGCGAGGCGCTCACCACCGAGATCCTGACCGGGCTCAACGCTCGCGTCGACATCGATAAAGAGGACTATGAGGACGTAGCTCGCGAGTTCTTCGAGAGCATCGCATAGCCAAGGAGCCAGCCATGCCAACTCAGACCGATGCCACGCCCGCCGTCGAGTTCCTCGATGTCAGCAAACGCTTTCCCGGCGCAGCCGAGGCGGCGATTTCCCATGTCTCGCTCTCGATAGCCGCAGGGGAGCTCGTGTGCGTGCTGGGCACCTCGGGCGGCGGAAAGACCACCCTCATCAAGCTCATCAACCGTCTCCACGACCCCGACGAGGGCGTCGTGCGCGTCGATGGGCGCGACATCTCGCAGGTCGACCCCGTCGAGCTCCGTCGCGGCATCGGCTACGTGATTCAGCAGACCGGCCTGTTCCCCCACATGACCGTCGCGCAGAACATCGCATGCGTGCCGAGCATCCTGGGCTGGGACCGCGCACGCATCGACGCGCGCGTCGACGAGTTGCTGAATCTGGTCCACCTTGAGCCCGGCGAATTCCGCGACCGCTACCCCAAACAGCTCTCCGGAGGCCAGCAGCAGCGTGTGGGCCTCGCACGAGGCCTTGCCGCCGAGCCCAAGCTCATGCTGCTCGACGAGCCCTTCGGCGCCCTGGACGCCATCACGCGCACCAATCTTCAAGACGAGCTTCTCGCCCTGCACCGCGACAGCGGCAAGACCTTTGTGTTTGTTACCCACGACATCTCCGAGGCGCTGCGCCTCGCTACAAAGATCCTCGTTCTCGACCGCGGCGTGGTGCAGCAATACGCCACCCCATCCGAGATGCTCAGGCATCCGGCGACCCCGTTCGTTCGCGAGCTGCTCAAGGCGGTAGAGGGAACCGTTCGCGCCGGGGAGGCCGCCGTCGATGGACGCGGCCGGGCCGTCGAGCGATCCGGGATGTGACGGCATGTCGGGCTTTATCGATTACGTCACGCGCCACGCCGACGACCTGTTGGAGGCAACGCTCGAGCATCTCTGGCTCACGGGCGCGACGCTCGTGCTGGCAATCGCGCTCGCCGCGATCGTCACCATGGTCTGCCTCCGCTCCCGTCGACTTGGCGACGCGGTGGTCGAGGTGCTGGGAGCGATCTACTCCATTCCGAGCCTCGCGCTGTTCGCCCTGCTCATACCGCTCACGGGCCTCGGTTTTACCTCGGCGGTCATCGTGATGGTCGTCTACTGCCAGTTCATGCTCGTCCGCAACGCGCTCGAGGGGATCCGCGGCGTCGACCCCGACATCCTGGAGGCGGCTGAAGGCCTGGGGATGAGTCCCCGTCAGGTCATGATACGCGTCAGGCTTCCGCTGGCGCTGCCCACAATCATCGCCGGCGTGCGCCTCGCTGCCATCTCGACCATCGGCATCGCGACCATCGCCGCCTCCATCAATGCGGGAGGGCTGGGACTCATCCTCTTCTCGGGCCTCCGTACGCTCGACGTCGACAAGATCTTGGCGGGAACGCTCTGCTGCATGGCCCTCGCCCTGGTCGTCGACGCGCTGCTCAAGCGACTCGAGGCGCTCACGTCTCGGGGAATCTCTCTACGCGAGCTTTCTTGAGATGGCTTCCACCGAAGCTGAGCCAATTCACTAAAGTGGTGCCCAGGCAACACCAAGAATGACCAGTGTCCCCCTCCAACCCGCAATCAATTTGCCCAGAGTACACCATGATTGACCATCTCCCGCCGCTTCTGCGACATCCTTACCCAGGGGTGGGTAAGATCGACCATCCGCCGCGTCCATGTGCCACCCAGCACGCGTCTCCATCCGTGGAGGACCGGAGTCTGCGCGGCGTGCTGAAGGGTTGAATATCACCTGCGGTCTATGGAACCCGCACGAGATTGGGGTACACTGCCCGAGGATACCCGATTTGAAAAGGAAGTAGCATGGCGCGAGAAAGCGAGCGTGACACCCGTACCTCAAGCGCAAAACCACGCAAGTCTGCTCCCCCGAAGCTTCACGTGGGCTCGGCAACCACCGTGCGAGACCGCAACGCCGACCGCTCCTCCATGAAGCAGGTCCGCACGACGATCTTCCTCCTCGGCTTCATCGCGATCGCCTATGTCGCCTATCTCTTCGTCAGCGGCCAGGTGGACGACTTCTTCCGCGCCCTCATGGGCGTCGATGTCGGCTGGATCGTGTCCGGCGTCTGCTGCTTTTTGTTCTACTACGTCTTTGGCGTGCTCGCCTATTCGGTCCTCGCCTCGACCGACCATGACTCGCCGGTGGGCTTCCGCGACCTCATGAGCGTCGAGGCGTCGGGCGTCTTCTTCATGCGCATGACGCCGGGAGGCGCAGGGGTCATCCCCTCCCAGATCTATCGTCTCACGCGAGCAGGCCTCTCCCTCACCGACGCATCGGCCCTGCAGTTCATCCGCTTCACGCTTTACGAGGCCGGCGAGGGCATCTTCGCCGCGCTCATGCTCCTGCTCTGCAGCGGCTACTTCCTTGAAACCTTCGCCGACGTCAGGATCTTGGGCCTCGACGTGATCTTTATCGGCATCTTCATGTTTGCCTACAAGTTCGTCCAGGTAGGCGGCGTGCTCCTGCTCTGCGCGCTGCCGCGGCCCATCCAGAAGGTCGGCGGCATCGTGCTGTGCATCGGCCATAAGCTCCATATCCTGAACGACAAGCGCTACGAGCGGTTCCAAGACGTCTTGGACACCCAGGTCACCACGTTCTCAAGCGCGTTCCGCTCGGCGGCAAAGCACCGGCGCGTCCTCATCGTCGTCGAGATCATCACCCTGATGCAGCTGGCATGCATGTATGCGCTGCCCTATTTCGTGCTGCGCGCGTTTGGCCTCGAGGCCGACCTTCTCATCTGCCTCGCATCCGGCTCGATGGTCGAGCTCCTGGTGAACGCGATACCCCTTCCGGGCGGCGCGGGCGGCGCGGAGGTGGGCTTCTCCTATCTGTTCGGCAACATGTTCGGCTGGCACCTTGCCGCAGGCCTGGTAATCTGGCGCAGCGTGGAGTATCTCCTGCCGGTCCTCATCGCGGCGCCGTGCATGGGCATGCGCTCCACCTCCACCGAAAGCATCTACCACCGGTGGACAAGGCGCTACCGCAACGTCTGGCGCATCGCGCGCGGCGGACAGGGCTCGCTCGAGCGGCCCGCCGGCATCAAGTACCGCCCGAAAGCCCCTTCGGACAAGAAACGCAGCAAGAAGCGCTAGCGCCTAAGCGACAACACCATAGGAAAAGATGCGTCGCGCCGCCACGGAGGCGCCCGTTGCCCGCTTTCCCTCCCCTTGGCGGCAAAGCAATTTTCCGTCGACGTAAAATTGGCCGCCAGTCACCGAATCGATGCGCGCTTTATCGCGCTAGAATAGAGGGGCATGTCAGGCTCGGGGGGCCATCTCGCCATGGCTCGCCGATATAAGTCGAAAGAGAGGAGAGGCATGCAGTACACAGCAGAAGTGGAGAACATGTGCCCCGTTGCCAAGGGCGCATACCACGGCCCCGCACCCATTCCCGAGGAGGGCAAGTGGGTCCAGGCCAAGGAGATTTCCGACATCTCCGGCCTCACGCACGGCGTGGGTTGGTGCGCTCCCCAGCAGGGCGCTTGCAAGCTCACCCTTAACGTCAAGGATGGCATCATCGAGGAGTGCCTCGTGGAGACCCTCGGCTGCTCGGGCATGACCCACTCCGCAGCCATGGCTTCCGAGATCCTTCCCGGCAAGACCATTCTCGAGGCTCTGAACACCGACCTCGTCTGCGACGCCATCAACGTGGCCATGCGTGAGATCTTCCTGCAGATCGTCTACGGCCGCAGCCAGACCGCGTTCTCCGAGGGCGGCCTGCCCGTCGGCGCCTCCCTCGACGACCTGGGCAAGGGCCTGCGCTCCCAGGTCGGCACCATGTTCGGCACCAAGGCCAAGGGCGCTCGTTACCTCGAGCTCGCCCAGGGCTACGTCACCCGCATGGCGCTCAACGACAAGAACGAGATCATCGCGTTCGAGTTCCTGAACCTCGGCAAGTTCACCGACGCCCTCAAGAAGGGCAAGTCGCCCGAGGAGGCCGTCGCCGGCGCCATGGGCCACTACGGCCAGTGGGAGGCCGCGGCGAAGTACATCGACCCGCGCACCGACGAAGAGACCCACACCGTCGAGAACGTGTTCCCGGTTCACGAGTAACAGAAAGGGAGGGAAAGAACAATGGCTGTAAGCTTCGAAGGTTACGAGCGCCGCGTTGAGAAGATCAACGCCTGCCTCGCTGAGAACGGCATCTCCTCCCTCGAGGAGGCCGAGCAGATCTGCCTGGACAAGGGCGTCAACCCCCGCGCCATCGTGGAGGACGTCCAGTCCATCGCGTTCGAGAACGCCAAGTGGGCCTACACCCTTGGCTGCGCCGTCGCCATCAAGAAGGGTGCCAAGACCGCCTCTGAGGCCGCGTCCCTGATCGGCGAGGGCATCCAGGCCTTCACCGTCCCCGGCTCCGTCGCCGAGGACCGCAAGGTGGGTCTTGGCCACGGCAACCTGGGCGCCATGCTGCTCGGCGATGACACCGAGTGCTTCGCGTTCCTGGCCGGCCACGAGTCCTTCGCCGCCGCTGAGGGCGCCATCGGCATCGCCATGAACGCCAACAAGGCCCGCAAGAAGCCGCTGCGCGTCATCCTGAACGGCCTTGGCAAGGACGCCGCCCAGATCATTGCCCGCATCAACGGCTTCACCTATGTGAAGACCCAGTTCGATTACTACACGGGCGAGCTCAAGGTCGTCGAGACCATCCCCTACTCCGATGGTCCTCGCGCCGAGGTCAACTGCTACGGCGCCGACGACGTCCGCGAGGGCGTTGCCATCATGTGGCACGAGAACGTCGACATCTCGATCACCGGCAACTCCACCAACCCCACGCGCTTCCAGCACCCCGTTGCGGGCACCTACAAGAAGGAGCGCATCGAGGCCGGCAAGAAGTACTTCTCCGTGGCCTCCGGTGGCGGCACCGGCCGTACCCTGCATCCGGACAACATGGCTGCCGGCCCCGCTTCCTACGGCATGACCGACACCATGGGCCGCATGCACTCCGACGCCCAGTTCGCCGGTTCCTCCTCCGTGCCTGCGCACGTCGACATGATGGGCCTCATCGGCATGGGCAACAACCCCATGGTCGGTGCGACCGTCGCTTGCGCCGTCGCCGTCAACGCCGCCCTCAACGGCTAAGATCCGACACGCGGAGGCCTGCACCCCGAACCGTTCGCGATGACGCGACGTCCGGGGCGTGCAGATTCGCCCCTAAGACCGCCGTCCAGTTTTGTCTGGGCGGCGGTCTTTTCATCTACCCGCCCTGTTCGCGGTATAGTTACGTTCGCAAACGCCGACCGCCCGAGAGGGCCGATGCGCGGGCATTGCCCCCCTGTATCGGAGAGGAGCCCATTGTGAAGTGCAGCCATCCGCCTCGCGTGCTTGTAATCGGAGCCGGCATCGCCGGCGCCTGCGCGGCCATCGAGGCGGCGCGCTCGGGCGCTTCGGTGACCCTGGTAAGCGCGGGCAAGCTCTTCTCGGGCTCTAGTTTCTACCCCGGGACCTGGGGGCTGGGCCTTATCGCACCCGTCGACGGATCAGACGAGGAGGACCTCGCCCGCACCATCTGCACGGTGGGCTGCGGCATGGCCAGCCCGTCGCTTGTCACGACCTTCGTCCATGACATTCCTCTTGGCATCACGTGGCTCGAAAGGCTCGGCGTCACGCTCAGACGTCCTGCTAGCGAAGCGAGCGCACACGAGGCCGCCTTCATCCCCTGCTTCGACCATAAAAACCGCGTCTGGCGCGGCTTGGTGCGTGAAAGCATGGAAGAGGCTTTTGGTTGCGAGATCGAGCGGCTCGACATTCGCGTTCTCGAGCATTGCGAGCTGATCGACCTCGTCGACACGCCGTCTGGCGCCATTGGCGGAGGCGTCGTCTATGACCGCGCCCACAACGGCCTCCATACGGTCTATGCCGAGGCAACGATCCTGGCAGCCGGCGGCACGAGCGGCCTGTTCTCTCGTCGCCTCACCTCAGGCGACGTGTTGGCATCGGCGCACGGGATCGCCCTCCTTCATGGCGCGCGGCTCATAAACATCGAGTTCATGCAGATGATGCCCGGCCTTCTATCTCCCAAGCGAGGCATCGTCTTTAACGAGAAGTCGTTCCGCTATGCCCGCACCACCCCACAGATTCCACGTGAGCTGCTTGAGGCGCGCTCTCCCTACGGACCCTTCACGTCGCGCCTGGCATCTCGCGCCGTCGACCTCGCCGTCGATGCGGCCGGGACGGAGGGATTGCCGCTCAGATACGAATTCCCCCGCGAAGACGTCCCGGAGTTTGTCCAGACCTTTACCAGCTGGCTTGAGGAGCAGCAAGGCATACATCCTACCGACGAGCTGCGCATCGGCATGTATGCACATGCCTCCAACGGCGGCATCGCCATCGACGAGGCGGGCTCGACAGGAATCCCCGGCCTGTTTGCATGCGGGGAGGTCACGGGCGGAATGCATGGCGCCGACCGAATCGGAGGCCTCTCGAGCGCCAACGGCCTCGTCTTTGGACGGCGCGCCGGGCACGCCGCCGCAGCGTATGGCGGCGACGCACCAAGGTGGCTGCCGGCCCACGTCTTAAGCGGCGTCGAGGCATTGGCAGCCTGGAAGGCAAGCCGGGCGGAACGCGGGGAGATGGCGGCGCTCGACCCATCAGAGGCATCGAGCACGCTCGCGAGGCTGCGGGAAGCCATGAGCGACGCGTGCATGGTCGTCCGCACCCACGAGGGGCTATCTAGGGCCGCTACAACCATCCAAGAGCTCCAGGAGCGCGTAGCGTCTCGCGCGGTACACGACGACGCGAACTCTCTGAATGATGCAGCCGACGCGTCGTGGCATGCCTCCTACGCCCGCATGAGGGCGCAGCTCCTCCTCGCACAAGCGATGGTGGCGTCGATGCTCGAGCGCACCGAGAGCCGTGGAGCGCACTACCGAGCCGACTTCCCCACCGAGGATCCCACGCAGGCGCGCCCCATCGTGCAGAGCCTTGAACGGCTAGAACACCGATAGAACGCCCTGGCGCCTCTCACCAACCTCTGCAGCGGGGGCACGGAGCACGGAGCAGACCGCGCGATTCACGCAAGGGTGCGAATGTCCGGCTACAGACAAGGCATCATGCAATCTCGCTGCAGACGACATCCACATCAGATGGGAGCGAGATCTTCCCTTGATACATAATACCTGTAATACAACGAAAGCCAGGCAATACCTGGCTTTTAGAAGCGATGGTGGACCGGCAGGGGTTCGAACCCTGGACCTTGGGATTAAGAGTCCCCTGCTCTACCAGCTGAGCTACCGGTCCGTCTATGTAAGAAACACACTGGGGTGGGTACAGGGACTCGAACCCTGGACCTACGGGACCACAACCCGTCGCTCTAGCCAACTGGGCTACACCCACCGTGTTCCTGCGCCTTCAGCGCTTGATTATTATTGCAGGAGCCCCATCCGGATGCAAGTACTTTTTTCAACTTTTTTGGCCGATTCGCCACATTCGTACTCTGGATATCATTTCTGCAGGTATTTGCGCCGATGACGTAAAGCGCGGCCTATGGATGCGCTCGAAAGGACGCCGAAGGCGGCGCCAGAGCAATCGAGCAGCACATCGGTCACCATGCCCGACCTGCCGGGCACGAACAGCTGGATGGTCTCGTCAATCGAAGGCACGAGCACAAGCGTGAGACAGAGCGCAAACAGCCGCGCGCGGTCAAAGGTTCGCATGGGATCGATCGCCTTCGCCATCACGGCGCCCAGCACGGCGTATTCGCTGAAGTGCGCCGCCTTGCGAACCACAAAGTTGGTGAGCCAGCCGCTTGCGATGCCGAGCGAATCCAGCAGCGAGCGCACATCGTCGAGGACATGCAAGCTAAACCCGTTGCTCGACGCGCCCGGCATGAGCGAGTTGCCCCAGATGACGCATATGATTGCGACGCCTGCGACCAGCCAGGGAATCGATACGCGCTTCATCAGCCCTCAGCCTGCTGCCTAGGAAAAGATGCCGTGCCGCCTTGAATGACGCGAAGGTACTCGCGGCTCGTTCGACGGACGCTCTGCGAGGAGGCGCGGTCGAGCTCCTGCTCGAGCAACTCGTTGACATGGCTGTGGATGCGCGTCTCACGATCGCCTTCCGCGATGGCGGCTGCCCTGGTTGACGTGGAGGCCGAGGCGGCGCGGAAATGCTTCGGCACATACGCAGGGGCCTCCTCTTGTACCGGCCCTTCGAGAATAGCAAGCGCCTGGGCCCACATGTCCTCATGGCCAGAGTAATCGACCATGGGAACCTCGATGTCGTCATCAGGCTCGTCGGCACGCATGCCGGCCCGAGTCGGAGCGACTCCCATGGAGCCCGTTGAGGACGGGCGCGGGGCAGCGACCCCGCGCGAGAGGGACGCCTGGACAGGAGCGACCGGCACGACGCCCGTCGTCGCCTTGGTCGTGATGCCGGCAGCAGAAACGCTCGGCGCACCGAGGGCGCCGGAATCTTCGAAGCGGTCGAGCGACGCGAGCGCCTGACGGGCGGCCTCGGTATCGTCCTCATCAAGCGAGACCGTCGTGGCACTCGTAGCATCATCTGAAGCGCTCAGGCTGGCAGTGGTCGCCGCACCCTCGTTGCGCAGCGCCATATAGGCGCCCGTGGTGTCGGCCAAGCTCTGCCGGAGCATCGACGCCGTCACGACGCCGGGCTCTCCGGCGGCTGGCTGCGCAGAGGAGGAAGCCTCGGCGGCATCGCCTGCAGGCGCCGCGGCGTGGGCGGACGAGCTTCGCTGAAGCTCCTCGAGCGCGATTTGATAGATGTCCTTGGAGCGCGTCGCGTCACAGCTGATCGGAGACCCGTCGGTGAAGGTGGCGTCGATCTCTGCCCACGCCTCCTCCTCGGAAAGCGCGTCGTGGGCGCGCGCGATGACGGGAACGTCCTTGGGCAGCGGCCTCATGCGCACAGCATCGGAATAACGACTGCCCGACGGCCGCGCCTCATCTTCTTCACGACGACGCTGCCGGCGGTCGGCAATGCCCGAGACCGCCGTCAGGATGCCAGCGCCGGCGACCGAGCCCACGGCGAACGGCACGACATTGGCCGCCACGACCTCGTGGACGCCCTCAAAAGGCATGGTGGCGACAAATGCCGCAGCAGGCACCGCAATGCCCGCAGCACAGGAAATGCCGACACGTGCCGCACGCGAACCTCTGCGAGAATCAGCCATCGCCGTCTCCTTCACCAGTTCCCGCCACCATAGACGGAACCACCCAAACCAACCAACGGCTCGCTCGAAACAAGATGACGATTGTGCGAAGGGATATGCCCCAGGCAACGGATGGTAGTGCGTTTCATCTCTGTTTTTCCGTCGCGATCGTTATGGCCATTATAGGCGAGCCACACAGCTTGCCAAGGGGAAACCGCAAAGAGGCCGAAAACGATGGGGAGCGAGCGCATCTGCAAAAACTCGATCATAGGTGCCGCCTCGGCATCAACCAAATGGGCCCCACCCGTCGCGTCGACCCACGGGCTCAATCGAATATGGTCGCGGCGGGCAAGCGGGCGTCTCGCGTTTGCGCGGGCGCATTTGGGGAACAACTATTACAATGCGCCTGCCCAGGGTCACCTACGTCCGCCTCGGCAGGCTTCGCGCACAACGTTTCGCTTGTTGAGGAATGGAGCACCCATGGCGAGCATCGCATTGGTCACCGGCGCGTCTTCGGGACTGGGCAGGGAGTTCGTCCGGCGCATCGACGCCGGCGACGCGGGCCATGTGGACGAGATCTGGGTCGTGGCGCGGCGCTCCGATCGCCTCGAGGCCCTCGTACGCACCTGCAAGACGCCGGTCCGCCCGTTCTGCCTCGATCTCACCGATCCCGTCTCCTTCGATATCATCGATGCCGCGCTTGCCGAAGAAGACGCCGACGTCGCCCTGCTGGTCAACAACGCCGGCTGCGGAACCTTTGGCCCGCTTGCCCTGCAGGAGGAGCGCGACGTCTCATGCATGCTGTCGCTTTTGGTCCGTGCTCCGGTCGAGATGATCTACCGCGCACTCCCCTACATGCATGCAGGATCCCGTATCCTCAACGTCGCGAGCGTCGCCGCCTTTATGCCGCAACCCGGCCTTGCCGTGTACGCGGCCGCAAAGCGCTTCGTGCTCGACCTCTCGCGCTCGCTTGACACCGAACTCGGCGAGGTGGGCATCCACTCCACCGCCGTCTGCCCGAAATTCATGCATACCGAGTTTCTCGACAGGCCCGGCGACGCAGAGACCATGGAGACCATGTCTGCGCTTATCGGCTTCGAGGGTCCCGACAGGGTGGCTGCGAAGGCGCTTGCTGCCGCCCGCGCGGGACGGCAGCTCTGCATACCCTCTGCAGACATGAAGGCCTTCTACATTGCAAGCAAGGTGCTCCCCTATCGCGTCGCCGCGCGGCTGGAGAGGGCCCTGTTTGACATCGTCGAGCCTAGTGCCACATGCCCAGACGCTTGAAGATGTAGGCGGCCACGATACAGCAGACCGCGGTGACCAGAACCGGGAAGACCCAGGTGCCCACAAACGGGACGCCCTCAAACGGCAAGGCCACATTCATGCCGTAGAAACCAAAGATGATGTTGGGGATCGCCATGACGATGGTGATGACCGAGAGCACCTTCATGACGATGTTCAGGTTGTTCGAGATGACGCTCGCAAACGCATCCATGGTGCCGGAGAGCGTGTTGGAGTAGATGTTGCACATCTCGATGGCCTGGTGAATCTCGACGAGCACGTCCTCGAGCAGATCCTGGTCCTCTTCGTAGAGCGGAATGAGCCTGCCGTGCATGATCTTGTTGAGAGTCACCTCATCGGCCTTGAGCGACGTCGAGAAGTAGACGAGCGACTTCTCGAGATTGAGCATCTGGATGAGCTCCTCGTTGCGCACCGACGCATGCAGGCGCGCCTCGGTATTGGAGGAGAGCCGGTCGATGCGGCGCAGGTAGATGAGGTACAGCTGGCTGATGCGCAGCAGCAGCTGCAGCAAGAACCTCGTGCGGTAGCGCGTGTCGACCCCGCGGATACGGCCCTTTGCCATGTCTTCGGTCACCAGATTCTCGTGCAGGCTCACGGTGACGAACTGGTTCTTGTCCGGCATGAACACCATAGACAGCGGCATGGTGTCATACTGCAGCGGCAGCGTGTCGCGCGTGCCCGGCGTGAACTTCGCCGTCGGGTAGTCCACGATCACGAAGATCTGGTTGACGTCGTCATCGTAGTCGATGCGCGAGGTCTCCTCCTCGTCCAATGCCGAGCGCAAGAACTCGGGCAGCACGCCCAACTCGTTTTCCAGCAGCGCCCGCTCCTCGGCGGTGGGATCGACCACGTTGATCCAGCATCCCGGTTCAGGCGCCTCCACCAGCGCAGTCTTGCCATCGGCCCCTGTCTTGTAATACTCGATCATCGTGCATCCCCGCCTTTCGTTGGAAACCCTGGTGTTTCGGGGCGGACCTGCCGTCCCCGCCGACGCCTCGCGTCAAGCCCATATACGATACCGCAAGAAAAAGCGCCCGCTGCGATGACGCGCGGGCGCTCGAAAAGACCTTACATCGAGCTTACCGACACCAGACGAGACGGGACGTCTTGCGGCGGCAGCTCAAGCGAGGCGCTGCCGCTACCGGAGCTCGCCGAGGTCGGCGGCGCGCTTTGCGGAGCGGATGAGGAACTCCTCGTTGGAGTTGGTGCTCTTGAGCCCCTTGATGAAGGAGGACGCGCAGCGCTCGGTGTTGTTCATGTTGGCAAGCACGCGGCGGATGCCCCACACGAACGGGCGCATCTGCTCGTCGATGAGCAGGTCCTCGTTGCGCGTGCCTGATGCCACCGGGTCGATCGCCGGGAAGATGCGGCGGTCGGCGAGGTCGCGGTCGAGCTTGAGCTCCATATTGCCGGTACCCTTGAACTCCTCGAAGATCACCTCGTCCATCTTGGACCCGGTATCGATGAGCGCGGATGCCAAGATGGTGAGCGAGCCGCCGTTTTCAATGTTGCGCGCGGCGCCCAGGAAGCGCTTCGGAGGATAGAGGGCCGCCGAGTCGACGCCGCCCGAGAGGATGCGGCCGGACGCCGGCGCAGCCAGGTTGTAGGCGCGTGCGAGACGGGTGATGGAGTCGAGCACCACCACGACGTCGCCGCCGAGCTCCACCAAGCGCTTGGCGCGCTCGATGACGAGCTCGGACACCCGGGTGTGGTTATCGGCCGGCATGTCGAACGTGGAAGCGACGACCTCGCCCTTGATGGAGCGCTGCATGTCGGTGACCTCTTCGGGGCGCTCGTCGACGAGCAGGCAGATGAGGTGCACCTCGGGGTTGTTCGTGGCAATGGATTGGCAGATCTTCTTCAAGATGGTGGTCTTGCCCGCCTTGGGCGGCGATACGATCAGGCCGCGCTGGCCCTTGCCGACGGGCGCGACGATGTCGATGGCGCGACCGGTGATGGAGTCCTTGCCGTGCTCCATCTTGAGGCGCTCGTTGGGATAGATCGGCGTGAGGTCGCTGAACTTGGGACGGGTGCGAATCTGCTCGGGATCGAGGCCGTTCACGCTCGTGATCTTCGCCAGGCCGGGATACTTGTCCCCCTGGCGCGAGGGGCGAAGGGTGCCCACGATGAAGTCGCCGGGACGCAGGCGTGCCGCGCGGATGAGATTGGCGGGAACGAAGGCGTCGTCGCGGCTCTGCATGTACCCGTGAGCACGGATATGGCCGAAGCCTTCGTTTGAGATCTCGAGGATGCCCTCGATGTCGCGGAAGCCCTCGGCGCGTGCTGCGGCCTGATAGACCTCCTCGACGAGCTGGGCCTTTTTCTTGCCCGTGACGTCGATATCGAGCTCGCGGGCCTTCTCGCGCAGCTCGGCGACCTTCATGGCTGAGAGGTCGTCGCGGGAGAGCGACGGCTCCGTAGGAACGTTGAAGCGGTTGTTGCGCTGCTTGCGGTCCTTCTGGCGGCCACGGCGGTCGTTGCGGTCGCCCTGGTTGCGGTCGTTGCGGTCAAAACGACCCTCGCGGCCCTCGCGCTCCCCGCGGTCGCCTCCGCGCTCGCCGCGGTCGCGGCGCTGCGCATGGGAGCGGCGCGCATGCTCCTGGGACGCCGCCTCCCCCGCCTGGTCGGCAGGCGCCTCTTCAGCCGTCGCGGCTGCAGGTGCCTCTTCGGCAGCCGCCTCGTCGGCGGCCTTCTTGCGCTTGCGGCCGGCAGCCTTCTTGCCCTCCGCCGCCGCAGCGCGACGACCGCGTCCGGGATGCACGTCGGCAGCGTCCTCGGGCGCCGGAGCAGCCTGGGAGGATGCGTCCTCCGGGGACTGCGAGGCGTCGCGGGCCTCCGCGCCATCGAGCGCATGAGCATCGCGCGGGGCGACGTCCTCGGAAGCGGCGGCGCCGGCGGCAGGCGTATCGGCATGCTCGGGCGCCTGAGCCGCCTCGGCGGCAGCCTGGGCGGCGGCGAGCGCCTCGGCGGCACGACGCTCCGCCTCGACGTAGGCCTTGGGCTTGCGGCCACGGCGATGCGGGCGCAGGGCAGGATCAACGAGGGGAATCTCTACCTGCAGAGGCTCAGAGCCTGAAGGAGCATCTCCGACACCGGCGATGGCCTCTGCGGCGCGCTCGGCGGCACGACGCTGCCTGCGCACCACCGACGCCTGGGAAACCTGGGCCAACGCGCGCGCCTGGGCGACCTCGTCGGAGATGGGTGCCGACGGCGCCTTCTCTGCACCGGCGTCCGCCGTCTTGGCGCGACGCGTCCGGCGCTTTGCAGCGGGAGCCGCATCGGCGCCCTCAGAAGCGGCGGAAGCCGCCTTGGGCTTGCGCCCGCGACGGCGAGGACGCTCCTCCGCAGGTGCATCCGCAGCGTTTTTCTGGGCGGATGCTGGCTCGACCGCCGTTGGAGCGCCGCCATCGCCTGCAGGCGTCCCAGAGGAGCGCTTCTCCTCACGAGCGGCTGGGGCTTGTTTTGGAGCCTCCGCCTCGGGTGCCGGCGCGACGTTCGCGCGTTCCTGCTGGGGCGCAGGTGACTCTACGGCACCATTCATGTCTTCTGTCACGTATCTGCCAACTTTCTTCCGATGGACGCTCTCGCCTGCGATGCGTCCACTCGACGCCCTTCGCGACATGCCGCGCTCAGGACCTGGTCCTGCATGCAAATATCGCCCGTCGCCGAGACAAATAGGTAAGAATGCAAGCGCCTTGGCATCTCGGATGCACCGCCAAGAAGTAATTACTCGCGCCAAACGTCACATATGCTGCTGCGGTGCCGAAATATGTTCTTAAGGGGAGATGCGCCTTTGCGCACCTGTAGTGTAACACAACCCACCAAACGCGCCGACAAAACGAACGCCCGCCCGGCGAACGGCCGGACGGGCGTCATAAACGCGTCATATACGCACGGCTACCGGGGCAAACCGGCGCCGGAGAGCCTACATCTGCGTAGGCGCGGACACGCCGATGAGCGACAGGACGAGCGCGAGCACCGAGCGGACGGCGTCGCAGGCGGCGAGACGGGCGCGGGTGAGCTCCGGATCGACCGGACGGCCCTCGCTCGGCAGCACCTGGCACGCGGCGTAGAAGCTGTGGAAGTCGGCGGCCAGCTCCTCCAGATAATGGGTGAGGCGGAACGGCGCGCGGTCACGGGCGCAGCCAGCGATGAGGTCCTGCAGCTCGGAGAGCTTGCGGGAGAGCGCGAGCTCGGTGGGGTCGGTGAGCAGCGAGTAGTTGACGTCGCTGCCGACGGCCTTCACCGCGACGGCCTCCATGCCCATGAGGTCGGCCTGCTCCTTGGTAACGCCTGCAGCCTTGCGCAGGATGGAGCAGATGCGGGCGTGGGCATACTGCACGTAATACACGGGGTTCGACTGGCTCTTCTCCTTCACGGCATCGATGTCGAAGTCGATGGTCTGGTTGGAGGAGCGGGAGACGAGCGTGTAGCGGGTGGCGTCGGCACCCACCTCGTCGATGAGTTCGCGGAAGGTGATCATCGTGCCCTTGCGCTTGGACATGCGCACGGGCTTGCCGGAGCGAAGCAGGTTCACGAACTGGCCCAGCGGCACCTCGAACTGCCCGGGGTAGCCGAGGGCGTCGCAGACGGCGCGCACGCGGGCGATATAGCCATGGTGGTCGGCGCCCCAGATGTCGATGACATGGTCCACGCGCTGGAACTTGTTCCAGTGGTAGGCGATATCGGAGGAGAAGTAGGTGTAGTCGCCGTTGGACTTCTGAATCACGCGGTCCTTGTCGTCACCGAAGGCGGTGGACTTGAACCACAGCGCGCCGTCGTCGGTGCGATAGAGGTAGCCCATCTCATCGAGCTTGGCGTAGGCGCGCTCGACCGGAGAGGTGCCCGTCCAGTCCTTCTGGTACATGGTGCGCTCGCTCATCCACACGTCGAAGTCGCAGCGCACGTCGTGGCAGGTCTCGCGCATGTCCTTGAGCATCTTCTGATAGCCGCGCTCGCGGAAGGAGAGCATGCGCTCCTGCGGGTCGGCGTCGACCCACTTGTCGCCATCGCTCTTCCAGAAGGCAGCCGCCTCGTCGATGATGTAGGTGCCGCCGTAGGAGTCCTTGCCGAGGTCGGCCGTGAAGTCATCCATGTAGGGATGGCTGTCGGGATGCTCGTCGGCCTCGTCCTGCACGAAGTTGTCGCGGTCCTTTGCCAGGAAGTCGCGGGCGGCGTCGATGTCGCAGCCCTGCTTCTCCATGATGTCGGCGAGCTGCATATAGCGCTTCGAGATGGAGTTGCCGAAGGTGTTCATCTGGTTGCCGTAGTCGTTGATCCAGAACTCGCGCTGAATGTCGTAGCCGGCGTGCGACATGACGCGGCACATGGAGTCGCCAAGCGCGGCCCAGCGACCATGGCCCACGTGCATGGGGCCGACGGGGTTTGCGGAAACGAACTCGACCTGGGTCTTGAGGCCGCCGCCCACGTTGGAGCGGGCGAAGTCCATGCCCTGCTCGCGCGCCTCGGCAAACACGGCGTTCTTGGCAGCGGCAGACAGGTAGAAGTTGATGAAGCCGGGGCCAGCGACCTCGACCTTCTCGACAACCGGGTCTGCGGGCATGTGCGCGCACACGGCGTCGGCGATCTTCTTCGGGGCGCAGTGCGCGAACTTGGCGGACTTCAGCGCCATGGTGGAGGTCCACTCACCATGAGAAGTGTCCGCCGGTCGCTCGACACCGCAATCTTCCAGGTCGAACGCGGGCAGGTCGCCTGCGTCCTGGGCCGCGGCGAGTGCGGCGCGAACCAGCTCTTCAATCTTCTCGGGCATGAAAATCCTCCTCCACATTGGTTGCTCGCGCGCTGGGATTGGCAGCGTCGATGTAAACGCGCATACTTTAGCACACTTCAGTGCGCAAGGGTGCTCTACCTGCATAGAACTGCCGGTTCTTTCAGGCATTTTGCATTTCTTTATGCGTAGACCGCCCCGCACCCCCGCCCCGGAGGGCCACTGGACCTCAATTTGCGATACCACTGTCGCGCAACAGGGATTCTCCCGCCTATTCCTCGGTGTCCTCAGCCGCCTTCTCATCCACCACGGTGTAATAGGTGTCGAGCACGGTCTCGTATACGCTCGTCATGTCGGGATAGAACTCGACGTATTGCGTGCCCTTCACCGCCTCGCCCTGAAGCGTCGTCACGTCGAGCTGGCTCATGCCGTTTTGGATGAGCTGCGCGGCCAAGAAGCTGAACTCGCTCAGCCCCAGGTTGGTGGTGGAGTATTCGAGCGCGGTGTTATACAGGTCGATCAACACGCCGGGATTGCCCTGCGCGCTGGCGATTGCCTGCGGGAAGAACGCCTGAAGGTACTGCACCTGGCGAGCCTGCCGATCGAGCGACGAGGTGAGCTGCGAGGTGTCGCGATACTGCAGGTAGTTCAGCGCAAGCCTGCCGCGAAGCGTGATCTGCTGGCCCTCGACGATCGAGGTGTTTGGGATGGAGGCAATCGGGGTGAGCGTCACGCCGCCCACGGCATCGTTCAGAGGACCGACGCCGTTCATGTCCATGGCGAAGTAGTACTCCATGGGCACGTTGTAGAGCACGCGCGACACGGCGCGGACCACGTTGCGGCTGCTCTCGTCATACCCGTCGCCATAGCTGAAGGCAAGCGCGATCTGCATCTGGTCCTGGCCGATGAACGCGTCGCCCAGATGCTCGTCCACGTCGACCATGGTGTCGCGCGGAATGCCGATGACGCGCATCGCGCCCGTCTCGGTATCCATGGCGACGACCATGATCGCGTCGCCCTGCCCCGCCTTGCCCGTGGTCTCCACGCTGTCACGCCTGTCGTAGCCGATGACCACGATCGACACCATGTTCTCGTTGTATCGATAGGTCTTGCCCTGGTATTCGACCGTCAGGCCCTCGTCTTTGGTCTCGGCGTCTTCCGCCGCCTGCAGGTCCTCGGGCGTCGAGGCGCTGCGGAGCGCCTCGCCGCCCTGCGCCACGAGGCGGTTGAGCGCAAAGACGGCCGTCCCGGCGAGCACGGCCACCACGAGCACCGCCGCGGCGGCGATTTTAAGGCGGCGCTTTGCCTTGTTATGGGTCTTTTTGCGTACGCGACGAAGCCCCTCGTGAGGGTCGGTCGGCAGCTCGGGCAGCGGCGGCAGGTCGCCGTCTTGCACCTCTTCCCGCTCAGGGTCGACAGGCTCTCCGGCATCTTCTGGATGCGCGGCATCCAGAGACTTCCCGTCATCCACCGCGCTAGAAGCTCCAAAAGAAGGTTTTGCATCAGCTTCTCGCACATCGGCGGCGTCTTCGCCGGCCTCGTCATGTTGGGCGGGGTCCGGCTTCGACGGCTTGAAATGGTTGCCACGGGGGCGCGCAGGCAAATCGTCCTCCTCCGCCTCGGCGCCGTCCGCATCGGGAGACGCGGAGAGCTTGGCGCCCGAAGGCTGGAGGCCCGCCTCCCTCCTCTCGCGCGCAGCCCCGCCCATTACGGTGTCTTCCATGCCGGCGGCATCCTCACTTGGTCTCTTGGTCATCGACCAACACTCCTGTCACCAGATAGCGGGTATTGTCGCTCGTGCTCACGCCGTTGCAGGTGCTCAGCTGCACGATCTTGTCATCAGTGGTGAGCGTGACGCCGTCGCGGACGTTCACCACCATCGAGGTGGGGTTCAACACCGAATCAAAGTACCGCTGGCGCACAGCAAGATCCGAGAAGTCGAAGCTGTTCATGATGTGGCGGTCGTCGTACACATATGCCGCCACGATCCGGTAGGTAAGGATGTGGCCGGGCGTGTAGATATACATGTCTTCGTGCTCGTCGAAGAACGTCTTGTCCTCAAATTTGTGGAGGTCGCCGAACATGGTCCCGTTGTCGGTGTCGTGCCCGTATACGAGGGTCACCGGGTCGGAGAAGTCGCGCGCATTCATGCTCTGGGTGAAGATGGAGCCAAAGACGTCGTCGGCACCCGTAACGTCGCGCCTCAGATAGAAGTTGTCGTCGACCGAGCTCTGCACGATGGGGAGGTTGACGCCGGTGTCGGGAATATAGATCCACGCATAGATGTCGGCGCTCTTTTCCTGTTCCGCCGCGAAGTCGATGGGGTTGTCGGGCAGCTCCTCCTCGGTGGGAGTCTCGGGAACCGGCGTCTGCTCCTGTCGCTCGCGCGCACGCTCGCCAGCGGAGAGCACGCCCGAAAGCGTAACGAAACCGCCCACGGCGACCGCCAGGCACACGACGAGCACGGCAACCAGCACGGGCCTGCGCAGCGCCGACGTCGAGCCAGGAGCCTGATGGGGCCGGGAGCCCTGCTTGGGGCCATGAGCCATCCCGGAGTCGGGCGCTGACTCGGCGTCCTTCGCCGAGGCGGACCCAGGCGACTCCTGAGAATCGGTCGCCACCTCAGGTGAGACGCTCGATTCCATCTTGGACGAAGCGTCGCTTGGGCGCTCCTCCCCCGCTGGGACCAGATCCGATGCCGGGGACACGCGAGCATGCTTGCCAAGCCTGTTGCCGTCTGTCATCTCTCATCCATTCCTACTGCCACCAACGTCTGGCCTCGAGAGTCGTGAAACGTGTGGCAGATATACAAAATGGGAACCCGCGCAAAGCAGGTTCCCATCACATGCCTATAACGTAGCGGCGCCTCGGCGTACGAACGCAAGCGACGCCTGCAACATGCAAGCCTACTTGGAGCCCTTCTTACGCAGAGCGACGGCGGAGGCAGCGGCGCCCATGGTGGCGACTGCGGTCACTGCGGCGATCGGGGCAACGAAGACGCCGGTCTGGGGCGAAGTCGCAGAGGTGTCGGGGTTGGCGGTCGAGCCGGTGCCCGTGGTGGTTCCGGCGCCGTCAGCGGGGACGGAGTCCTTGTCGACGACGACGGAGAAGACCGAGAGGCGGTCGACGGTGATCTCGATGGTGCCGTTGGCGGCAACGGTCACCTCGCGAACCTCGCTCGAGCCGTCACCGTGGGTGATGTAGACGGTCGCGTTGGCACCCGCGTACTCGGAGCCGACGCTGAAGGTGAGCGTGAGCTCAGTGAAGGTGGCGTCGCCCACGGCCTCGACGGTGAAGGTGGCATCGGGGGCCACGCCGGCGGGCACGTTATCTGCCTGGACGCCGGTGTCGGCAGGCAGGACCTCGATGTAGCCGGAGCCGGAGGCGCTCGTGACGTCGCCGGAGACGGTCATCGACACGTCGATGCCGTTCGGGGCGGACGGGGAGGTGACGGTGGTGCCGCTCGGGCTGTTGAACTGAGCAGCAAGCGCAACGCAGGGGACAGAAAACGCCAGCGTCGCAGCAGCAAGCATGGTGACAAACTTCTTCATACAGGTGGCTCCTTCTCATGTTGCCAAAGCCGGGAAGAAATAGTGTCCTACCCCTCCCATGTTTGTTACATAGTAGGAGGGGTGACATTATTCGTCAATGAGGAAGCCTCCGTCTTTGCATAAACGTTACGCCGACGGCGGCAGGCCTACCGCCCACCTGCCCAAACTCGTCCCACCTGCCCGCGGCCACGCACCGCGCACCAACCAGTTCTCCATAGCTGTCAATATATAAGTAAGGACCGTATGAACGCCCCTGCCCATGCGGCCCTTACGACAGCTTCTTATTTGCCGACACTTCCCTACTCGGCGCGGTGCGGCTCCAGCGCCTTCAGCACGATCCCGTTTGCCTGACGGCACAGCTCGTCGGTCGGCGCCTCCGCGAGCGTGCGCACCAGAGGCTCGGTACCGCTTGCACGCACGAGCACGCGGCCGCGGTCACCCAGAAACTCGTCCGCCTGCTTCGCCGCATCGGCAACCGCAGGATCGCCCATGGCGGCGTCCTTGTCCTTCACGCGCACGTTCACGAGCTCCTGCGGATACAGCTTGACGGGCGCGCACAGCTGAGAGAGGGTCTCGCGCTCGGCACGGATGACCTCCATGACGCGCAGGCTCGTCATGATGCCGTCGCCGGTGCACTCGATGTCGCCAAAGATGATGTGGCCAGACTGCTCGCCACCCAGGCTGTAGCCGTTCTTGCGCATGCAGGCATAGACGTTCTTGTCGCCCACCGCGGTGGTCTCGTAGGAGAGGCGCGCCTGGTCGAACGCCTTGAAGAGGCCGTAGTTGCTCATGACCGTGGGCACGACGGTGCCGGCGGTGAGGCGGCCGTGCTTGTTCAGGTAGACGCCGCAGACATACATGATGAGGTCGCCGTCGACCACGTTGCCGCGCTCGTCGACCGCGATGCAGCGGTCGGCGTCGCCGTCATAGGCGAAGCCCACGTCAAGACCCTGCTCGACCACATGGCGGCGCAGCCGGTCGATATGGGTGGAGCCGCAGTCGACGTTGATGTTGAGGCCGTTCGGCGCGTTGTTGATCACGCGGACGTCGGCGCCGAGGGCGTCGAACACGGGCTTGGCCACCGAAGACGCCGAGCCGTTGGCGCAGTCGAGGCCGACCTTCACGCCCTGCAGCGAGAAGTTGGCGCTGGCAATGAGGTGCGCGATGTAGCGGTTGCGGCCCTGCATGTAGTCGATGGTCGAGCCGATATGGTCGCCGGTGGCAAGCGGCACCTCGCTCTTGCCGTCGATGTAGTCCTCGATGAGCTCAAGGACGTCCTCGTCCATCTTGTAGCCCTCGCTGTTGACAAGTTTGATGCCGTTGTCGGTATAGGGATTGTGCGAGGCGGAGATCATGATGCCGCAGTCGAAGCGGCCGTCGACCGTCTCGTAGGCAACGCCCGGCGTAGGGATGACGTGCAGCATGTACACGTCTGCCCCCGAGGCGACGAGGCCCGCGGTGAGCGCCGACTCGAACATATAGCTCGAGCGGCGCGTGTCCTTGCCCAGCACGACACGGGCCTTGCGGCCCTGGCGCTCGCCGTAGTACCAGCCAACATAGCGGCCGATCTTGAAGGCATGCTCGACGGTGAGCCCCACGTTGGCCTCTCCGCGGAAGCCGTCGGTGCCGAAGTATTTCATCGCTGGATCCTTTCGAATAGGCGTCCGATTGCAGACGGGCAAAACGCCGCGCCCCTATGCCGCCGCAACCCGAGGAGCCACGGCAGGGTACCGTCAAGATTCTTGCGCACTTTCCGACAGCCCCATAGGCCCGCCCTCCGGTGCGGCTACCCCTCCAGCAGCGTCACGTCCAGATAGCGGCGGGACCCCCATTCGCTCT